>NZ_CP109199.1:0-1313500 GCF_036250065.1 Micromonospora sp. NBC_01699
GTTCGGTGTGTGTTTGTTCTTTGAGAACTCAACAGGGTGCTTGATAAGCCAGTGCCAATTATGATTTTACCCCGGCCGGCTTGCTTGTTCTTTTGGGGACAGGTTGGTTTGGTTGGATTCCTTTGGCAACTTTTTTGTTGTCGGGACATTTTTTCCAAGGATTTTTGTTGGAGAGTTTGATCCTGGCTCAGGACGAACGCTGGCGGCGTGCTTAACACATGCAAGTCGAGCGGAAAGGCCCTTCGGGGTACTCGAGCGGCGAACGGGTGAGTAACACGTGAGTAACCTGCCCTAGGCTTTGGGATAACCCTCGGAAACGGGGGCTAATACCGAATATGACTGCTGGTCGCATGACTGGTGGTGGAAAGTTTTTCGGCCTGGGATGGACTCGCGGCCTATCAGCTTGTTGGTGGGGTAATGGCCTACCAAGGCGACGACGGGTAGCCGGCCTGAGAGGGCGACCGGCCACACTGGGACTGAGACACGGCCCAGACTCCTACGGGAGGCAGCAGTGGGGAATATTGCACAATGGGCGGAAGCCTGATGCAGCGACGCCGCGTGAGGGATGACGGCCTTCGGGTTGTAAACCTCTTTCAGCAGGGACGAAGCGAGAGTGACGGTACCTGCAGAAGAAGCACCGGCCAACTACGTGCCAGCAGCCGCGGTAAGACGTAGGGTGCGAGCGTTGTCCGGATTTATTGGGCGTAAAGAGCTCGTAGGCGGCTTGTCGCGTCGACTGTGAAATCCCGCGGCTCAACCGCGGGCTTGCAGCCGATACGGGCAGGCTAGAGTTCGGTAGGGGAGACTGGAATTCCTGGTGTAGCGGTGAAATGCGCAGATATCAGGAGGAACACCGGTGGCGAAGGCGGGTCTCTGGGCCGATACTGACGCTGAGGAGCGAAAGCGTGGGGAGCGAACAGGATTAGATACCCTGGTAGTCCACGCTGTAAACGTTGGGCGCTAGGTGTGGGGGGCCTCTCCGGTTCTCTGTGCCGCAGCTAACGCATTAAGCGCCCCGCCTGGGGAGTACGGCCGCAAGGCTAAAACTCAAAGGAATTGACGGGGGCCCGCACAAGCGGCGGAGCATGCGGATTAATTCGATGCAACGCGAAGAACCTTACCTGGGTTTGACATGGGCGGAAATCCGGCAGAGATGTCGGGTCCTTCGGGGCCGTTCACAGGTGGTGCATGGCTGTCGTCAGCTCGTGTCGTGAGATGTTGGGTTAAGTCCCGCAACGAGCGCAACCCTCGTTCGATGTTGCCAGCGCGTTATGGCGGGGACTCATCGAAGACTGCCGGGGTCAACTCGGAGGAAGGTGGGGATGACGTCAAGTCATCATGCCCCTTATGTCCAGGGCTTCACGCATGCTACAATGGCCGGTACAATGGGCTGCGATACCGTGAGGTGGAGCGAATCCCAAAAAGCCGGTCTCAGTTCGGATCGGGGTCTGCAACTCGACCCCGTGAAGTCGGAGTCGCTAGTAATCGCAGATCAGCAACGCTGCGGTGAATACGTTCCCGGGCCTTGTACACACCGCCCGTCACGTCACGAAAGTCGGCAACACCCGAAGCCGGTGGCCCAACCCTTGTGGAGGGAGCCGTCGAAGGTGGGGCTGGCGATTGGGACGAAGTCGTAACAAGGTAGCCGTACCGGAAGGTGCGGCTGGATCACCTCCTTTCTAAGGAGCACCTGCCCACGAAGGTGGGTCAGGAGCCCGCATCGCCCGAGTGTGGTGGTGGGGTGCTCAGATGGCGGAGACACTGGTGAGTTCACGGCTGGCAACGGCTACTCAATCGCTAGTACAGCTGCGGTCTTTGGATCGTGGTGGGAGTGTGGTTGGTGGTGCGGCTGGTGGTGGATGATGAGCACCCTGTTGGGTCCTGAAGGAACAAACACTGTGTGTTTGTTGTTTCGGGTTGCCAGGCATGGCCTGTCGCTGCAAACGGATCTCCGGAGCCTGGTTTTTTGGGTGGTGGGGTTTGGTGTGGTGGTTGTGGGTTGTGGGTTGGTCGTTTGTTGAGAATTGCACAGTGGACGCGAGCATCTTTGTGGTCAAGTTGTCAAGGGCGAACGGTGGATGCCTTGGCACCAGGAGCCGATGAAGGACGTGGGAGGCCGCGATAGGCCTGGGGGAGCTGTCAACCTAGCTGTGATCCCAGGGTGTCCGAATGGGGGAACCCGGCAGCAGTCATGTGCTGTCACCTGCACCTGAACACATAGGGTGTATGGAGGGAACGCGGGGAAGTGAAACATCTCAGTACCCGTAGGAAGAGAAAACAAAATGTGATTCCGTGAGTAGTGGCGAGCGAAAGCGGATTGAGGCTAAACCGGCTGCGTGTGATACCTGTCAGGGGTTGCGTGGTTGGGGTTGTGGGACTCTGCTGATTCAACTGACATTGGGTCGAGAAGTTATAAAACCAGTTGCTAGCCGAATGGTGTGGGAAAGCCAACCGTAGACGGTGAGAGTCCGGTAGGTGAAAGTGGCTGGTCTTCTGTGGATGTTCCCGAGTAGCGGCGGACCCCTGTAATCTGCCGTGAATCTGCCAGGACCACCTGGTAAGCCTAAATACTTCCTGGTGACCGATAGCGGACTAGTACCGTGAGGGAATGGTGAAAAGTACCCCGGGAGGGGAGTGAAATAGTACCTGAAACCGTTCGCCTACAATCCGTCGGAGCCTTTAGGGGTGACGGCGTGCCTTTTGAAGAATGAGCCTGCGAGTTAGTGGCATGTGGCGAGGTTAACCCGTGTGGGGTAGCCGTAGCGAAAGCGAGTCTGAATAGGGCGTTCAGTCGCGTGTCCTAGACCCGAAGCGGAGTGATCTAGCCATGGGCAGGCTGAAGCGTGGGTAAGACCGCGTGGAGGGCCGAACCCACCAACGTTGAAAAGTTGGGGGATGACCTGTGGTTAGGGGTGAAAGGCCAATCAAACTCCGTGATAGCTGGTTCTCCCCGAAATGCATTTAGGTGCAGCGTCGCGTGTTTCTTGCCGGAGGTAGAGCACTGGATGATCTAGGGGGCCTACAAGCTTACCGAAATCAGCCAAACTCCGAATGCCGGTAAGTGAGAGCGCGGCAGTGAGACTGCGGGGGATAAGCTTCGTAGTCGAGAGGGAAACAGCCCAGATCACCAGCTAAGGCCCCTAAGCGTGTGCTAAGTGGAAAAGGATGTGGGATCGCATAGACAACCAGGAGGTTGGCTTAGAAGCAGCCACCCTTTAAAGAGTGCGTAATAGCTCACTGGTCAAGTGGTTCCGCGCCGACAATGTAGCGGGGCTCAAGTACACCGCCGAAGCTGTGGCATTCATATTTTACTTCGCGTGTTCTTTCGAGGGCGCGTGCAGGTGTGTGGATGGGTAGGGGAGCGTCGTGCCGCGGGTGAAGCAGCGGAGTGATCCAGTTGTGGACGCGGCACGAGTGAGAATGCAGGCATGAGTAGCGAAAGAAGGGTGAGAAACCCTTCCGCCGGATGACCAAGGGTTCCAGGGCCAGGCTAATCCGCCCTGGGTGAGTCGGGACCTAAGGCGAGGCCGAGAGGCGTAGTCGATGGACAACGGGTTGATATTCCCGTACCCGCGAAAGAGCGTCCGTGGTGAACCTCATTGTGCTAACCATTTGATTCTGCTGGGGCCTTCGGGTTTTGGTGGTTGATTCTGGGAACCTGGTGGGTAGTAGTCAAGCGATGGGGTGACGCAGGAAGGTAGCTGAGCCCGGCCGGTGGTTGTGCCGGGGTAAGCGTGTAGGCCGTGTCGTAGGCAAATCCGCGACGCATATAGGCTGAGACGTGATGCCGAGCCGATTCAGGTGAAGTCAGTGATCCTATGCTGCCGAGAAAAGCCTCTAGCGAGTTCTTAGCGGCCCGTACCCCAAACCGACACAGGTGGTCAGGTAGAGAATACCGAGGCGATCGGGCGAACTGTGGTTAAGGAACTCGGCAAATTGCCCCCGTAACTTAGGGAGAAGGGGGGCCGGAGACGTGAAGCCCCTTGCGGGTGGAGCGTTGTATGGCCGCAGAGAGCAGGGGGAAGCGACTGTTTACTAAAAACACAGGTCCATGCGAAGAAGTAATTCGATGTATATGGACTGACGCCTGCCCGGTGCTGGAACGTTAAGGGGACCGGTTAGCTCTTCGGGGCGAAGCTGAGAACTTAAGCGCCAGTAAACGGCGGTGGTAACTATAACCATCCTAAGGTAGCGAAATTCCTTGTCGGGTAAGTTCCGACCTGCACGAATGGCGTAACGACTTCCCCACTGTCTCAACCACAGGCCCGGCGAAATTGCATTACGAGTAAAGATGCTCGTTACGCGCGGCAGGACGGAAAGACCCCGGGACCTTTACTATAGCTTGACATTGGTATCCGAATTAGCTTGTGTAGGATAGGTGGGAGCCGGTGAAGTCCATACGCCAGTATGGGTGGAGGCAATCTTGAAATACCACTCTGGTTGATTTGGGTATCTAACTTCGGACCGTGATCCGGTTCAGGGACAGTGTCTGGTGGGTAGTTTAACTGGGGCGGTTGCCTCCTAAAATGTAACGGAGGCGCCCAAAGGTTCCCTCAGCCTGGTTGGCAATCAGGTGTTGAGTGCAAGTACACAAGGGAGCTTGACTGTGAGACTGACAGGTCGAGCAGGGACGAAAGTCGGGACTAGTGATCCGGCACTTGCGAGTGGAAGCGGTGTCGCTCAACGGATAAAAGGTACCCCGGGGATAACAGGCTGATCTTCCCCAAGAGTCCATATCGACGGGATGGTTTGGCACCTCGATGTCGGCTCGTCGCATCCTGGGGCTGTAGCAGGTCCCAAGGGTTGGGCTGTTCGCCCATTAAAGCGGTACGCGAGCTGGGTTTAGAACGTCGTGAGACAGTTCGGTCCCTATCCGCCGTGCGCGTAGGATACTTGAGAAGGGCTGTCCCTAGTACGAGAGGACCGGGACGGACGAACCTCTGGTGTGCCAGTTGTCCCGCCAGGGGCACGGCTGGTTGGCTACGTTCGGAAGGGATAACCGCTGAAAGCATCTAAGCGGGAAGCTCGCTTCGAGATGAGGTATCCCACCCATGCAAATGGGGTAAGGCCCCCAGCTAGACTACTGGGTTGATAGGCCGGAGATGTAAGCTCGGTAACGGGTTGAGTTGACCGGTACTAATAGGCCGAGGACTTGATTACTAAGGTGCTACGCGTCCACTGTGTGATTCCCGACAAACGAACAACACCCCAAATGTGGTTTGGGTTGAGTTGTTTGTTAAGTCGATAGTGTTACGGCGGTTATAGCGGTGGGGAAACGCCCGGTTACATTCCGAACCCGGAAGCTAAGCCCTCCAGCGCCGATGGTACTGCACTCGTGAGGGTGTGGGAGAGTAGGACGCCGCCGGACAACTTTCTAGTTAGGGCCACCCTTCGGGGTGGCCCTAACTTGTTTCCCGGCCCCTGTCTCCGGGGCGGCCCGTGCGACGTACGGGACTGATGCGACCGGTCTGGCGCAAGCTCACCCCGTGCGGGTGACGTGGGCGGGGTGGCAGTGGGGAGGCTGCCTGCCGGGGAGGTTCATCCTGGCCGGGTGGGGCGCCCTTCGACCCGCGTTCGACGCGATAGGGGGCCGCAGCAGTGAAGCAGTTCGTCACCATCCTGGCCGGCAACGCCTTCGTCGTCAGCGACGGACGCGGTGACATCGAGCCGTCGCCGCTCGTACCGACCGGGATGTTCTCGTTCGACCTCCGCTTCCTCTCCGAATGGAAACTGACCGTCAACGGCGAACGTCTGCACGCCCTTTCCGTCGACGACCTCCAGTACTACGAATCCCGGTACTTCCTCGTCCCCGGCGAACCGACGCACTACCTCGACGCCAAGGTCTCGGTGATCCGCCACCGCCAGCTCATCGGCGGGTTGCGGGAGGAGTTGACCGTACTCAACCACCGGGGCGAGACGGTCGAGTTCACCGTACGGCTGGACATGGCGGCCGACTTCGTCGACGTGTTCGAACTCAAGCAGACGCTGGACACAAAACGCACCACCTCCGTGGTGGTCGAGAGCGACGGCCTGCGGCTCCGCTACGTCCGGGGCGACTATGTACGGGAAGCGGTGGTGACGTCGAGCGCCCCGGCCGACATCGACGAGCGCGGCATGACCTTCCGGCTCAGACTGGAGCCGCACGGGCAGTGGACCACCTCGCTGTACGTGTCCGCGTACCTGCCCGGCGGCCATCGCGGCCAGGACATCCGGGAACTCCTGGAAACGCGCCGCCCCGCGGTGAACCCGGAGACACAACGGGACCTCGAATCCTGGCTCGCCGGCGCACCGCAGCTCGGCTGCGACGACGCCGCCCTGGCGACCGCGTACCGGAGGGGGTTGATCGACCTGGCCGCACTCCAGTTCGGCTCCCTGGCCACCGGCGCGAACCTGATCGCCGCCGGAACGCCCTGGTTCATGACCTTCTACGGCCGGGACAGCATGCTCACCTGCATCCAGGCCATGGCGTTCACCCCACAGCTCGCGGTCGGCACGCTGAACACCTTCGCGGCAACCCAGGCCACCGTGTTCGACGACTTCCGGGAGAAGGAACCCGGCAAGATCCTGCACGAGTTCCGGTACGGGGAGTCGTCGGCGTTCGAGGAGGAGCCACACTCGCCGTACTACGGGGCCGCCGACTCGACGCCGCTGTTCGTGATCCTGCTCGACGAGTACGAGCGCTGGACCGGCGACATCGAACTCGTCCGCCGGCTCGAACACGAGGCACGGGCCGCCCTGCACTGGATCGACACGTACGGCGACCTGCTGGGCAACGGTTACGTCTCGTACGAGCGGCGCAACACCGCCAGCGGGCTGGAGAACCAGGGCTGGAAGGACTCACCCGACTCGATCTCGTACCGGGACGGGCGGCTGCCGTCGTTCCCGCTGGCCACCTGCGAACTACAGGGCTACGCGTACGACGCGAAGATCCGTGGGGCGCGGCTGGCCCGGCGGATCTGGCACGACCCGATCTACGCCGACCGCCTGGAGGCGGAGGCGGCCGACCTGAAGGCCCGGTTCAACCGCGACTTCTGGGTCTCCGACGGTGAGTACTACGCGCTGGCGCTGGACGCGGACGGTGGCCAGGTCGACGCGCTGTCGTCGAACATGGGCCACCTGCTGTGGAGCGGGATTGTCGACCCGTCGCGGGCCGGCCGGGTGGCCGAACACCTGCTGGGTCCGCGACTCTTCTCCGGTTGGGGCATCCGCACCCTCGCCGAAGGGGAGGAGCGCTACAACCCCACCGGGTACCACACCGGTGCGATCTGGCCGTTCGACAACTCGTTCATCGCCCTCGGCCTGCGACGGTACGGCTTCGACGCGGAGGCGGGCCGGATCACCCAGGCGATCATCGACGCCTCGCAGTACTTCGACGGGCGGCTGCCCCAGCTCTTCGCCGGATACGACCGGGGACTGACCAAGTACCCGGTGCAGTACCCGACCACCTGGAGCCCGCACGCCTGGTCTGCCGGGACCCCGCTGATGCTGATCCGGGTCCTGCTGGGCCTGGAACCGCACGACGACCACCTGGTGGTCGACCCCGCCCTACCCGAGGGCATGGGTCGGATCGAGCTGCTCGACGTACCCGGCCGGTGGGGGCGGCTCGACGCGTTCGGCCGGGACCGGGTGGAGAGCCAGCAGCGGCGTTCCGGCCGGGGCGGCCGGCGCGGCGGAGGCAACGTCGTCGCACCGTGAACCCGCCCGGCCGGAGCGGCCGCCGGTGCCACGCTTTCGGGAGCCGGGGCGACTTCGGGTGGCGCGCTTTCGGGCCGCAGTGGCGCGGGTGGCCCCGACCGGGCAGGAGCGTGTCGTTGCCGGTCGCGTACACGAGAACGGCGGCCGGACCGGGAGGTCGTCCCGGACCGGCCGCCGCTGTGCGTACGGTCAGCCGCCCAGGCTCGCGGCGGCCGAGGCGATTGCCGAGCTGAAGTAGCTCACCTGGGTGTAGACGCCCGGGTAGTTGGGGCGGGCGCAGCCGTTGCCCCAGCTCACGATGCCCACCTGGACCCAGGCGTTGTTGGCGCCGCGACGGAACATCGGGCCGCCCGAGTCACCCTGGCAGGTGTCGGTGCCACCGGCGGCGAAGCCGGCGCAGATCTCCTCGGCGACGACGACGTCCCCGCCGTACTGGGAGTCACAGGTGCTGTCGGCGACGAACGGCACGGTCGCCTTCAGCAGGTACCGCTGCTGCGGTCCACCCTCGCGGGCGGCACCCCAACCGGCGATGGTGAACGTGCCGCTGTCGTACGCGGTGCTGGTGGCGATCGGCAGCGTGGCCAGGGTGGTCACCGGGGTGGCCAGCCGGATCAGTGCCCAGTCCTTGCCGGTGCCGTTGTAACCCGGCGCCCGGTAGACGTAGTTGGAGCGGACCGTGATCCGGCTGGACGCCTGGAGGTCGACGTTGCCGAGGGTCGCGGTGATGCTGGTGTTGTTGCCGGTGGCGCCGACGCAGTGCGCGGCGGTGAGGACCAGCCGGGGGCTGTAGAGGGCGCCGCCGCAGCCCATCGAGAGCCGGACCATGAATGGGAACTCGCCCTGGGCGGCCCGAGTGCCGCCGACGACCAGCGGAGTCACGCCGCCGTCCGAGGCGGCGGCGGGTGCGACCAGTGCGAGACTGCCGACGGTTACCGCGGTCAACGCGGCGGCCGCCAGGCCGGTGAGCTTGCGCCAGCGAACCATGGGATCCCTCTCCAAGCAAAGGATTGGCGCGCCTTGTGGGCGCGCGCAGATCACGTTGCCGGCAGCGTATGGAAGCCGAGCGATGTATCGCAATGCTTCGATGTCATCCCGGTTGTGTCATACCTTCGGGGATGGGTTCCGGGTTCAGCTCGGCTTCTTGGCGCAGACGTACCGGGGCTCGGCGTCGTACCGCCAGGAGAACTTCTCCCGCTTCTGCTCCTTGCCGTCCTTGACGAAGACCCGGAAGGCGTCCTGGGTGAAGCCGTCGATGCCGCTGGTGGCGATGCAGGACGGACCGGGATCGAGGTGGATCAGCTTCGGCTTGGTGATGTTGCGGCGCGGGCCGTACACCGTCTTGACGCTGTCGTACACCTTGGTGCCCCAGATCGACACGGTGATCGTGCTGTTGGTCCACGAGGTGTCGATCAGAACGCCGTACGGGCTGTCGTTGCGGAACTTGAAGTCCAGGTCCGGGTAGAAGATCGTCGACTCGATCACCGCCGGGTACCGGTCGAACCAGTACGAGTGCGGCTTGTGCTCGACGTCCTCCAGGCCCGCGTAGTACGTGGCGTTGAAGATGGTGGTGGTGAACTGCGACGCCCCGCCGCCGACCCCCGGCACCAGTTTGCCGTCCAGGATCACCGGCGCGTCCTTGTAGCCCTGCGCGTAGCTGCGCTCACCGGTGTGCTTGTTGAGGGAGAACGTCTCGCCCGGCTTGACCACCGCGCCGTCCACCTCCTTGGCGATCGTCACGATGTTGTGACTGCGCGGGGAGGAGAGCCCACCGGTGAACTTGGTGGTGAAGGTGGAAACCTGTTCCTTGATCCCCAACTTGGCCATCGCGTCGGTGCTGGTCTTCGGCTCGACCGGCTTGAGTACGCCCTTGACCTCGCGTCCGTCGCTGCGCGGCAGCACCGCCAGCAGGTCCCGGCTCAGCGCCGCGGTGTCCACCGCGTGCCCGGGGCTGCTCGCCACCACCTGCGGCTTGCCGCCCTGGAGACCGACGGTGGCCTCCTTCGGCTTGACCTCGACCTTCGCCAGCTGGGTGGTCAGCGCCGCCTGGAGCTTTTTCTCGTCCACGACCGGCGCGATCTTGCCGGTCTTGTCCGCGTTGAGCAGCAGGCTCTTCGCGATCGCGGCCGGCGGGATGCTGAACGAGCCCTTCTCGGTGGTCACCGTGACCGGCGCGGCCACGGCCGGCTTCGCCAGTTCGGCGACGAGCTTGTCGACCTCTTCCTTCGTGGTCGCCGGCTGCGCCTCGACCAGCGGTACGACCACCGGCTGGCCGCTGAGCCACCCGCCGCGCAGCGCCTGCGCCGACTGCTCCGGGTCCAGATCCTGGCCCGGAGCCGGGTAGTTCGGCTTCGGGGTGGTGCCCTGGAAGACGATCGACGGCTGGGTCATCGGCCGGCCGGTACGCCCGACCGTCTTGCGCAGCTCGGCGTCCAGCAGGCCGGCGTCGACGGTGATCACGGGCTCGACGGTGCGGGACTTGAAGAGCAGGTCGACCGGCCCCGGACCGGCGCCGACCGTCGCGTCGACGGTGGCGGTGACGTCCACGGCCAGGCCGACGTCGATCGGCTTGAACTCGGCCGTCTGGTCGCCGACCTTCACGGTGACCGGTCCGGTGAGGGTGTCCGCCCGCCGTTCCAGCTCGGTCCGCAGCAGCGCGGCCGCCGCCTCCCGGGACTTGCCGCCCAGATCGACGCCGAGCACCTGGGTGCCGCGCGGCACCTCCCCGCTGTACGCGTACCCGGCGGTGCCGCCGATCGCGGCCAGCACGGCGGCGACCAGGCCGCCGGCGACGAGCGCCGTCCGTCGGCCACGGCGGGACTTCGGCTCGGCCGGGAACGGGGTCGGGTCGTCGCCGTGGTCGGGGGTGCCGAAGGTCATCAGGTCCGGCTGCTGCGGCTCGGGTGCCGACCCGGTCACGGGCCCGCTGGCCTGCCGCGGCACCGCCGCGATCTCGGTGGTCGGCGTCTCGCCTGCGGGTGGTCTCTTCGCGCCGTACAGGCTCACAGGGCAACCTCGATCAGGGGATGGGCGGGGGTGGGGTCGGTGCAAGCCCGCGTGGTGACACGACCCGGACGTTTACGGTAGCCAAGCGCGGCACCGGATGACAGCCCGCATGGGCTTGCGGTGGATTCGCCTCCGCGAATCTCTCACGCTACTGGACCATGGACGCGGGCCCGACGGCCGAAAGGACGAAAATCAACCGGTACGAGCCGGTAGTGGAGCCGACCGGGTCGCCGGGTCAGCCGGCGGTGTCGGAGATCGCCTGGCGGAACACCCGTGACCGGTGTGCGTAGTTGTCGAACCGGCCGTAGCTCGGTGCGGCCGGAGACAGCAGCACCACCCCTCCGGCGGGCGTGTGTACGCGGCCGAGCCGGACCGCCTCCACCAGGTCGTCCGCACCGATGGTGGTGATCCCGGGCAGGTCCTTGACCGTTTCGAGAATGCGTGGCCCACTGTCCGGTACGCCGATCAGGGTCGCCTCGACGGCCTGCGCGGCGAGGAAGTCGCGCAGTGGTGCGTAGTCCACCCCACGGTCCTCGCCGCCGACGATCACGGTGAGCGGCCGGTGGGAGAACGCCTCGATGGCGTGGATCGCCGACTGCGGGATGGTGGAGAGCGAGTCGTCGACGAAGGTGATGCCGGACGGGTCCTCGATCGGGGTCAGCCGGTGTTCGAGCGCGGGAAACGCGGCCGCCGCCTCGGCGAGCCGGTCGGCCTCCGCCACCAGGTCCACGCCGACCGACTCCAGTACGGACAGCGCCACGCAGAGGTTCCACTCGTTGTGCCGTCCGACCAGTGGAAACGCCGAGCGGGGGAAGAGCGGCCGGTCGGCGAGGTGCACCCAGCGGGTGCCGTCCGGTCCGGGCGCCACGTGGGTGGTGTCCGGGCGACCGGCGGCGACCAGCGGCAGTCCGGGACGGGCGGCGAGCTGTGCGACGAGTTGCTCGTCGTTGGCGTTGAACACCACCCGGCCGGGGCCGTGCTCGACGATGTTGAGCTTGTGCCGGTAGTACTCGGATTCGCTGCCGGCCCAGTCGAGGTGCTCCGGAACCAGCGCGGTGAGGGCCACCACCTGCGGCGAGACCAGCAGGTCCGCGCACTGGTACATGGACAGCTCCAGCACGTACCGGTCGGCGGGGGGCAGTTCGAGCACGGCGGTGCCGATATTGCCGCCGATCTCGTTGGGCTGGCCGACGGCGGTCAGCAGGTGGCTGATCAGGACCGTGGTGGTGCTCTTGCCCTTGCTGCCGGTGACCCCGATGGTGGTGGGCGCGTGGTCGGCCATCCAGAGGGCGGTGCCGCCGGTCACCGTCACGCCCCGTTCGCGCAGCCGGATCATCCACGGGTGGGTTTCGCCGATCACCGGGGACCGGACCACGACGTCCGCGCGCAGCAGCAGGTCGAGAGCTTCCGGGCCGGTGTGCAGCGGGGCGAGTTCGGCGAGCCGGCCCTCCCACGGTCGGGCCAGGAAGGTTTCCCGGTCCTGCACCGTGACCAGGTCGGCCGGGCCGACCGGGGCGATCGTGTTGACCGCGGCGACGCCCTCCCGACCGGTGCCCCAGACGGCGACGCGTCGACCACGTAGATCAGTGAGGTGCACCAGAACTCCTTCGCCCGCGAACCTCGGCGGCTGCGGCCCGCGGCTCGCGTCCATACTTTAGTCCGCCGGCCCCGGTCTGCCGGCCACGGCGCGGACAACGCCCCGACACGGTACGGACAGCGCCCCCACCGGGTACGGACAGCGCCCCCACCGGGTACGGACAGCGCCCCCACCGGGTACGGACAGCGCCCCCACCGGATACGCCGACCGGGGATGGTCCCGGTCGGCGTACCGGCGGTGGTGGCGGGTGACCCGTGGCGGGAGCCCGGCGCGGCGGTCAGAGCCGGGCCAGTGCCGACTTCAGCGGGTCGAGTCCGAGCGAGCCGAGGTTGAGCGCGTCGAGGTGGAACTGCTTCAGGTCGAAGTCGGGCCCCCTACGGGCCTTGGCGTCGTCACGGGCCTGGAGCCAGATCCGCTCGCCGACCTTGTACGCCGGCGCCTGTCCCGGCCAGCCGAGGTAGCGGTTGAGTTCGAAGCGCAGGTTCTCGTCCGGCACCCGGCAGTGGGCGCGCATGAACTCCCAGCCGAGTTCGGGGGTCCACCGCTGCCCGGGGTGGAAGCCGAACGGGTTGTCCCTCGGGATCTCCAGTTCGAGGTGCATGCCGATGTCGACGATGACGCGGGCGGCCCGGAACGCCTGCCCGTCGAGCATGCCGAGCTTGTCGCCGGGGTCGTCGAGGTAGCCCAGGTCGTCCATCAGCCGCTCGGAGTAGAGCGCCCAACCCTCGCCGTGCCCGGAGGCCCAGGAGAGCAGCCGCTGCCAGCGGTTGAGCAGCTCGGCGCGGACCTGGGTCTGGCCGATCTGGAGGTGGTGACCGGGTGCGCCCTCGTGGTAGACCGTGGTCACCTCGCGCCAGGTGGAGAACCGGTCGATCCCCTGCGGCACCGCCCACCACATCCGGCCCGGCCGGGAGAAGTCCTCGCTGGGACCGGTGTAGTAGATCCCGCCGTCGCTGGTCGGGGCGAGGCGGCACTCGATCCGGCGTACCTGCTCGGGGATGTCGAAGTGGGTGCCGTGCAGGTCGGCGATGGCCTTGTCGGCCAGGTTCTGCATCCAGTCGCGGAACGCCTCCTTGCCCTCGATCCAGCGGGCCGGGTCGGCGTCGAGGGCGGCGACGGCCTCGTCGACGGTCGCGCCGGGGGAGAGGATCCGGGCCGCCACCGCGCGCATCTCGGCTTCGAGCCGGGCCAGTTCGTCGAAACCCCAGGCGTACGTCTCGTCGAGGTCGATCCGGGCACCGAGGAAGTACTGCGAGGCGAGTTGGTACCGCTCCCGTCCGGCGGCCTGCTTGTCCCGCCCACGGGGTGCGAGCTCGGTACGCAGGAACTGGCCGAATTCGGCGGTCGCCGCCGTTGCCGCCGCCGCGCCACGTTGCAGTTCGGTGGCGAGCGTGCCGTCGGCGCCGAGCCGCTCGACCAGCCCGTGGAAGAAGTTGTCCTGCTTCGGGTCGGTCCAGATGTCGCACTGCTTGGCGACTTCGATCATCTGTGCCCGTGGGCTGACGTGTCCGGCGTCGGCGGCGGTGAGCAGCGTGGTCCGGTAGTCGGCCAGCGCGGCGGCGAACGTGTTGAGCCGGGCGGCGACGTTGGCGACCGCCTCCGGGCCCTCGGTCGGCATCAGGTCGAACACCTGGCGGATCTCGTGCAGACCGCTCGCGATCACGTTGATCTCGCTGGCGGTTTCGCCGGCGTCGTACCGGGCGAGTTCGAGGCCCAGGCGTTCCTGCATCGCCTCCTTCGCGGTGTGCTCGGACACCGAGGTCGGTTCGAGTACGTCGAGTTCGGCAAGGGTCCGCCGGTTGAGTTCGGCCTGCGCGGCGTAGCCCTGCGGCGACAGGTCGCCGAGTTGGTCGTCGTAGCCGGTGATGCCGACGAAGGTGGCACCGGTCGGGTTCAGCGGCGCCCACTCGGCCACGTAGCGGTTGGCGAGGTCATCGATTTGTCCCACGACCCGACCCTACGTGACCGACCGGCCGCCGGGTCGAGCCATTTGTGCCTGCCGGTGACGGTTGTCCCGGCCACCGTCCGCGTTCACCGCCCGAACCCTCCGGGCAGGCCACGGGTCGCCGATTGGCCCGGCCCGAGGTCTGGAACCCGCGCGACTTCTGTCGGACCGGTGCGGCAGAGTGTCAGGGGTGAACACCCCTGCCGCTCCTGACAGCAACGTACGCGCCTGGCTGCCGGGTTTCCTCGCCGTCGCCGTGATCTGGGGGGCGAGCTTCCTCTTTATCAAGATCGGCGTACGCGAGCTGCACCCGCTCTACGTCACCCTCGGCCGAGCCGGCGCGGGCGCGCTGACCCTGCTCGTGGCGCTGGCCGTGCTGCGTGACCGACTGCCCCGCGACCCGATCCTGTGGTTGCACCTGACGGTGGTCGCGACCGTCGGGGTCGCCGTGCCGTTCACCCTGTTCGGGTACGGCGAGCAGCGGGTCTCCTCGATCCTCGCGGGCATCTGGAACGCCACCACCCCGCTGGTCGTACTGCCGATCGCGGTGCTGGTGTTCCGCACCGAGCGGATGACCGCGCGGCGGGCGACCGGCCTGGTCCTCGGCTTCGCCGGGGTGCTGGTGGTGCTCGGCGCCTGGCAGGGACTGGGCGGGGCACAGTTCACCGGGCAACTCTTCTGCTTCGGCGCCGCCGTCTGTTACGGGCTCTCCATCCCGTACCAGAAGCGGTTTATCGCGGACCGACCCGAGTCGGGCCTGGCGCTCACGGCGGGCCAGTTGCTGGTCGCGACCGTGCAGCTCGCGATCGTCGCGCCGCTGGTGGCCGGCGCTCCGCCGGCGCCGACCGGCCTGTCGCCCGACGTGATCGCCAGCGTGCTCGCGCTGGGCGCGGTCGGCACCGGCCTCGCCTTCGTGATCAACCTGCGGACGATCCGGCTGGCCGGGGCGAGCACCGCCTCGACCGTGACCTACCTGATCCCGATCTTCGCGGTGCTGGTCGGGGTGCTCGCGCTGCACGAACGCCTGGCCTGGTATCAGCCGGTGGGCGCGGTGATCGTGCTGCTCGGGGTCGCCGTGTCGCAACGCCTGATCTTCCGTGGCCCGCGCCGCCGCCCGCAGTGGGACGAACCGAGCCCGGACCGCCCGGACCGCCCGGTCGGCGCGGCCGATCCAGCCGTCTCCCGCTGAGCCGATCCGGTCCTCGGGACGATCGCCGGGAGGGCTCAGCCGGCGTGGCCGGCGGTCCAGGCCAGCAGCTCGTCGGCGGTTCGGGCGTTGACCACCCGGTCGACCGGCACCCCGCAGCGGGCCGCCCGCTCGCAGCCGAAACGCTGCCAGTCGAGCTGGCCCGGGGCGTGCGCGTCGGTGTCGATGGCGAACTCGCAGCCCGCCTCGACCGCCACCCGGATCAGCCGCTTCGGCGGATCCTGCCGCTCCGGCCGAGAGTTGATCTCCACGGCCTTGCCGTACGCGGCGCAGGCGGCGAAGACCGCGTCGGCGTCGAAGTCGCTCGGCGGGCGGGTACGCGCCCGGTGCCCCCGGTCCCCCGGCCCGGTCACCCCCGGCGGCCGGCCCGCGACCATCCGGCCGGTGCAGTGTCCCAGGATGTCCAGGTGCGGGTTGGCGATCGCGGCCAGCATCCGCCGGGTCATTTTCGCCTTCTCGTCCGACAGCCCGCTGTGCACCGAACCGACCACCACGTCCAACTCGGCCAACAGCTCATCGTCCTGGTCGAGCGAGCCGTCGGCCAGGATGTCCACCTCGATCCCGGTGAGCAACCGGAACCCCTCGGGCAGTGCGGCGTTGATCGCCGCCACGTGATCGAGCTGTTTCCGCAACCGGGCCGCCGTCAGACCCCGGGCCACCTTCAACCGGGGCGAGTGGTCGGTCAGCACCAGATACTCGTGCCCCAGATCGACCGCGGTCAGCGCCATCTCCTCGATCGGCGAACCGCCGTCGGACCAGTCGGAGTGGGTGTGGCAGTCGCCGCGCAACGCGTCCCGCAGCGCGGCCGTCGCCTCGTCCAGGTCGAGGCCCTCGGTCGCGGTCAGCCGCCGCAGGTAGACCGGCTCCTCACCGGCCAGCGACTCGGTCACACACCGGGCGGTGACGTCACCGACCCCGCTCAGCTCGGTCAACGTGCCCACTTTCGCCCGCGCGGCCAACTCGTCGGCGGGGAGCGCGGCCAGGGTCGTCGCCGCCGAGCGGAACGCCCGTACCCGGTAGGTGGCCTCGTTCGCCCGCTCCAGCAGGAAGGCGATCCGGCGCAGATCGGCGAGCGCATCCCGAGCGGTCATCAGCTCACCGTAGCCGGCACACCGGCCGGGCGCCGGGCTCCGGCCACGCGTCGTAGCCTTGCCGCTCATGAGGACGATCGACTGGGTGGACGGCGCCGTCGAGATCATCGATCAGACGGCCCTGCCGGACCGGCTCACCGTACGGCGACTGCACGGCGTCGAGGAACTGGTGGCGGCGATCCAGACCCTCGCCGTACGCGGAGCACCCGCGCTCGGCGTCGCCGGGGCACTCGGGGTGGCCCTGGCCGCCCGGCTGCACGACGGTGACCCGGTGGCGACGGCCGCGGCCGTACGGCTGGTGGAAAACGCCCGCCCGACGGCGGTGAACCTGGCCCGGGGCGCCCGCCGGGCGGCGGACCGGCTACCGGAGGGCCCCGACGCGGTCCTGGCCACCGCCCTGGCCGTACGCGACGAGGAGATCGCCGCCTCCGCCGCGATGGCCGAACGCGGCGCCGACCTGCTCGCCGAACTCTGCCCGCCCCGCCCCCGGCTGCTCACCCACTGCAACACCGGTGCACTGGCGGCCGTCGTCGGCGGCACCGCGCTCGGTGTGGTGATCGAACTGCACCGGCGCGGCGGGCTCGGCGCCGTGGTGGCGAGCGAAACCCGACCGCTGTTGCAGGGCGCCCGGTTGACCAGCTGGGAACTGGGCCGGGCCGGGATCGAGTGCCGGGTAGCCGTCGACGGCGCCGGACCGTTCCTGATGGCCCGGGGCGAGATTGACGCCGTGATCCTGGGCGCCGACCGGATCTGCGCCAACGGCGACACCGTCAACAAGATCGGTAGTTACGCGCACGCGCTCGGCGCCCAGCGGGCCGGCATCCCGTTCGTCGTCGTCGCCCCGGAGTCCACCGTGGACCACCACACCGCGACCGGCGCCGACGTCGAGATCGAGGACCGGGGCCCGGACGAGGTGCTCGCGTTCCGGGGCAACCGGACCGCCCCGGCGGGCGCCGGTGCGGTGAACCCGGCCTTCGACGTCACCCCGTACGACCTGATCACCGCGATCGTCACCGACCGGCGGGTTATCCGGCCGGCGCGGGGCAAACGGGTCTGACCGCGGTCACCGTACGACGGTTCGGGGCGACCGCGACCACCCAGCCGCCGGCCCGGCCCAGTTCCAGCAGGTCGTCGCTGCGGGCCGGCAGCTCCCGCGCGGTGCCCGGCCGGGGCGGCCAGGCGGCACGGGCCGCCGACGCCGGGGCCAGCCAGTCCCGCAGGGCGGCGATCGGATCGTCGGCGTCGATCGCGGCCCGCGCCTCGGTCAGTGCCGCCAGCACCCGGTCCAGGGCCGCGCCGACCGCCGCCGCGTTCCCCCCGGACATCGCCGCCACCAGGTCCGGTCGGGTCGCCGCGACCCGGGTCCCGTCCCGGAACGAGCCGGCGGCGAGCGTGCCGGCCAGCGGTTCGTCCGCCACCCCGGCAACCAGCGCCGCCGCCAGCAGGTGCGGTACGTGACTCGCCGCCGCCACCGCGCGGTCGTGCTCGGCGGCGGTGGTCGGCACCACCCGCGCGCCCAGCGGGGTCAGCAGTGCGGCCAGTTCCAACCAGTCGGCCAGTGAGGTGCCACGCGGTTCGAGGCAGAGCACCCAGGCACAGCCGGCGAACAGCGCGGGATCGGCCGCGCCGAAACCGGAGGTCTCCCGGCCCGCCATCGGGTGACCGCCGACGAACCCGGCCAGCCGTTGCGGCTGCCGGTGCAGGCGTTCCTCGACCAGGGTCGCGACCGGGCCCTTGACGGAGGTGACATCGGTGACCAGCCCGGCGTAGCCGGCGTCGCGCAACTGGTCCAGCACCCCGCCGACGGCGGGCAGCGGAACCGCGAGGACCACCAGTTCGGCGCGGGCGACGGTGTCCCGTACGGTCGGCGTCACCTGCCAGCGGTCGCCCGCCGGGGCCTGGGCGGCGGCGGTCCTGGCCGTGGCCCGGGTGGCCGGGTCGGCGTCGTAACCGAGCACCCGGTGGCCGGTCGCGGCCAGTGCGCGCAGCACGGAGCCGCCGATGAGTCCGAGGCCGATAACCGCGACGTTCACGCCGGTGACTCTCGCACACCGGCCCGCTCGCCAGCCGGCAAGGCTCGCCCACTGCCGCCGCCGCTCCCGGTGGCGGTGCTCAGGGCGCCGGCGGGCACCTGTGCTTGCGCTGCCAGGCGGTCACCTCGTCCACCGGCGACCGGTTCGTCCGGTCGCGCCACGCGTCCAGGTAACGCGCCGGCCAGACCACACCCCGGCGGGTCCACCAGTCCTCGGTCCGGTCGCACGGCGGTGAGATGCCGAAGTGCAGGTGGCACACGTTGTTCGCGTTACCGGTCTTGCCGACCCGGCCGACCTGCTGGCCGGCGCGGACCCGTACCCCGGCGTCCAATCCGGTAGCCAGCTCGGACAGGTGCGAGCCGTAGTAGCGGACCCCGTCGTCGCCGAGCAGCGACACCGCCTTGCCCCCGTTGAGCGGACCCTGCGGGCCGTTCTTCTTATACCCGTCCACCCGGGTCACCTCAAGGATCTCCCCGTCGGTGACCGCCAGGACCGGGGTGCCGCAGGAGGCGAAGATGTCCGTGGCCGCGTACGCGCCGTGGGTCGGGTGGTAGGAGGCGGCGGCCGAGTTCACCGGGAAGACGTACCGGGCCGGGGTCAGGCTCGCCGGGGGCGTACCGGGCGGGGTGGCGGGCGGCGGCGTCACCGAGGGCGCCGCCTCGGCCGAGCCGGTCGGCGTCGCGCTCGCCGGGTTGGTCGGCGAGGACCAGACCGCCGGGCGGCTCTGCGCGCAGCCGGCGGCGGCCAGCGCCGTCAGCAGCAGGGCGATCGGGTACGCCGGAAGGCGCCCGTTCCGGCGCCGCGTACCCGTTTCGTCCCGTGCCATCCCGCCATCCTGGCAGAACCGGCGCGATCGCGCGGACGCCGGTCGTCCCGCCGAGTGGCCGGGCGAGTCGGCTCCAGCGCGGGTACGCTGCGAGCCAGCGGCGTGGCTCTGCACCATGGCCGGGCGGCGTGGCCCTGCTCCGCGACCGGCCGGCTCGGCGCGCGAGGCGATGGTCTGTCGTCGCGGACCGCCGACGCCGTAACCGAGCGGAGGAGCGAGGGTGATGGCCGAGCAACCGACGTCACGCACCTGGCCCGAGGCCGGCCAACCGCCGCGTACGCCGTCGGGGTTGTTCCCGTCCGGCCTGCCGTCGCGGCCGATCTACCGCGAGCCACACCCGGTACGCGGCTCCGCGCTCGCCGCCGGTGCCGGCTCGGCGGCGGCCTGGTTGCTCCTGTTCGGGCTGCTCGGCAGCGACCTGCGCGGCTACGTGTGGTGGACGGTGCTGGCCGGAGTGGTGGCCCTCACGGCCGCCCTGTTGCTGGTCCGGTTCGGCGACCGGGGCGCTGCCGTCGGTGTGGCGATGGTCACCGCAATCGGGTGGTCGACCGCCGCGCTCGCGGTCGCGGTTCGCTGGAGTACCACCGGTTGGCCGCTTTGGTGACACTGCGCTGTCGAGCCACCGCACCGGGTACGCGATCTAGGGCGGTGGGTACCCGCTCGGTGGCACACCGCGACCGGGCTTGACGAACGCCGCGCGACTGGGCACCCTCGCCACTATGGCCTGGACAGAGCAGCGGCTCGACCCTGAGCGCACCCGACGGCGGATACAGCTCCTCGCGGAGTTGGCCGGGGCGAAGTCGGTGCGGGAGCGGACGCAGCCGCGCCGGGTACGGGTCGACCGGTTGCGCGAGTTGATCGCCACCCGTCGTCGCCTGGCCGGCTGACCCACCGGGATCCGCTCGATTACGTCCCCGTCCTTCGGGGAGTTGCGCGGTCGAGCCCGGACCCGACCGGATACCGTCACGCGTGACAGGCAGTCGACAGTGGTGGCCGGCGGTACGCCGTGAGTTGTTGGGGGGACCGGTGTCGTACTTCGCGGCGGCCGTGGTGCGGGGCTCGACCGGCTGGAGCGCAGCCGAACTCGACCTCGGTGGTGCCGCGGACATAGACGAGGTCGCGGAGCTGCTGCGCGAGGTGGAGCCGGACGCCGAAACCTCGCTGCTCTTCGTCGAATCCGACGACACCTACCTGGCCATCCTGCGCCTGGACGACGGCGATGACCTGCGCGTCTTCGGCTCCGACTCGGCCTTCGCCGAGGAGTCCCGACTCGGTGCCCTGCTGCTCGGCGACATCAAGTCACCCGCACTGGAGATGGACGACGTGGTCGAGCCGGCCACGCCCGCGCTCGCCTCGTCCACCGACGAGGAGAGCGAGCAGCCGGCCGCCGACCCGGACGCGGACCCGATCGGCGACGCCGACCTGCTCGCCAACCTGGGTATCTCGGCCCACCGCCTGCTCGCCCTGTGCGCCCAGGAACGGATGCTCCCGGCCGACGTCACCGTCGAACTCGGCAAGGTGATCGGCTGCGGCGACGTGATCGAGGAACTGCGCGAGGCGTGAACGGGCAGGGCGCCGCTGACCCGCCGCGATCCGAGCCGGCGGGATCTGGCCCGGCGGGATCTGGCCTGGCGGGATCTGGCCCGGCCGAAGCTTCGGGCCGGCGGCAGCGGCACGAGGCGTGGATGCGGCGGGCCCTGGCGGTGGCCGCCGCCGCCGACGGTCTGCCGGGCGCGGCCGGTGACCCATCCGACGCCGGTGACCCGTTCGACGACGTGCCGGTCGGCGCGGTGCTCTATGACCCGGACGGGGTCGAACTGGCCATCGGCCGCAACGAGCGCGAGCGTACCGGTGATCCGACCGCGCACGCCGAGATCCTGGCGCTGCGCCGGGCGGCCGAGTCGCGCGGCGCCTGGCGGCTGGACGGCTGCACCCTGGTGGTGACCCTCGAACCGTGCACCATGTGCGCGGGCGCGCTGGTGCTGGCCCGGATCTCCACCCTGGTCTTCGGGGCGTGGGAACCGAAGACCGGCGCGGTCGGCTCGCTCTGGGACGTCGTACGCGACCGCCGACTCAACCACCGCCCCGAGGTGTACGGCGGCGTGCTGGCGGCCGAGTCCGCAGCGTTGTTGCGCGCCTTCTTCCGCTGACCCGTGCCACGGTTCACCACCCCTGTGCGCAAGGCTGTGGATAACTGTGGATCGTTGCTGCCGACGTTGTGCACACCTTGTGGATAACGTCGGATCGTCTGTGGATATCAGGTGTGGATATCCGGTGATGGCGACCCGGTCACGCGGTGCTGGACTCCGGGCGGAGCAGGGCCTGGCCGACCGCCTTGGCCCCGTCGGTCCACGGAGTCGGGCGCAGCGTCGCCGGGTCGAGCCGGACGATCGCCCGCCGCCCCTGCGCGTACACGGTGCCGCCGTCGGTGGAGAGCAGGCGGAAGCCGTACTCGGCGCTGGTGGTGCCGAACTTCTCGAACCAGAAGTGGACCAGGATCGGGCCGGTGCCGCGGATCGGGGCGCGGTAGCTGATCGAGAGCTCGCGTACGGCGTGGAAGATGTCCGGGGCGCTCATCCGCCCGTTCTCGAACGAGAACCCGCGCTCGGACCAGTACGGCGTCAGCGCCCGCTCCAGCAGCACGGCGTACTTCGCGTTGTGGACGATGCCCATCATGTCGAGGTCGTCGAAGTGCACCCAGACCGGCTCGGCATGACCGAACGGGACGTCGGGCGGGGTGATCGTGCCGTTGGCACTGGTCATGTCGATCATCCTTCGGGTAGCAGATCCGGTTCGGGGCAGAGGGCGCGCAGCCGGTCGAGCACCGCCTGCCGGGCGTACCGGTAACTGGGTTCGGTGGGCATCAACCGGGACTGCATGGCGGCGGCGAGGCCGAGCGCCTCGAACTCGTACGCGAGCAGTCCGACGTCGGTGTGCGCGGCCAGTTCGCCGGCGGCCACGGCCTCGGTGGCCAGCCGCCGGACAAGTAACAGCCACTCGGCGAGTGATTCGGCCAGCCGGTCACGGACCGGGCCGGGATGCACGTTGTACTCGAACTCGGCGTTGGCGAAGAAGCAGGCGCCGGGCAGTGTTCCCTTGCCGTAGTAGGCGAGCCGGTGCTCGTGCAGCGCCCAGAGCCGGCGTACGCCCCGGGGTGCCCGCAGCGCCGGCCGGATCACCTCGTCGAGCATGAGTTCGCGAGCCCGTTCGACGGTCGCGAGTTGCAGCTCCTCCTTGGAGCGCCAGTGCGCGAACAGGCCGGACTTGCTGACACCGAGCCGTTCGGCGAGCTGCCCGAGGGAGAGCCCGTCGAGCCCGGCCTCGGTGGCCAGGGCCACGGCGGTGTCGAGCACCATGGTCCGGGTGCGTTCACCCCGTACCGCCCGACCGTCGACCGTCATGATCGCGAGCCTACAACTATACGACCGATCGGTCGCATAGTTCCCCCACCCCAGTGACCCACCCCACCCCTTCCCCTCCTCCCCGCGGGCGTGCCCCCCGCATGCCCGCGCGTGCCCGGCCCCTCTCCCCGTCGATCTAGGGCAAATACGTGCTAGTTGATCTCTATCCACCACCATTTGCCCTAGATCAACGGGGAGAGGGGGTGGCGGGGGAGGGGCGGCGGGCGGCGGTGATGGTGGTGAGGATTTTTTGGGGGTACTGGTAGAGGTCGGTGGAGGTGAAGTAGCGGACGGACCAGCCGCGTTGGGAGAGCCAGTTGTGGCGGGTGCGGTCGGCGCGGAGCCGGTGCGGGTCGAGGTGGCTGGAGCCGTCGTACTCGACCGCTATCAGGCGGTCGGGGTCGCCGAGATCAACCCGATGCCGTACGCGCCCAAAGTCGTCAAGTACGGGAAACTGCGGGACGAAGCCGTCGAGTTTGCCGTCGTGCAGAATCAGGCGGAGTTGGCTTTCCTGGCGGCACTCCGGACGCGGGTCCGCCAGCGAGATGAGTTCCCGAGCCTGGCGTACGCCCCGCAGGCCGCGGTGCCGGAGCACCTCCAGCGACAGCTGATCCGGCTCGCAGACGCCGGCGAAGAGCGCGGCGTCCAGCACCGGTAGGGCGTCTCGTCGCGGCAGCAATCGGGCAAGGTCGACCGCGCAACGCATGGGCGGCGCACAGGGGAGGCCGAACAGCTCGACCGGCGGACCGATCGGCAGGGACACCTGGTGGGCGGTGATGCCGGGGCGCTGCGGAAACGGCGTTCCGGCCGGCAGGAGGAGGTGGATCGTGTTGGTCCGCGCGACGCCGAATCCGTACAGCTGGGCGGCGGTGTGTGCGCCGAGCACGGCGAGCGGTGGTGCCGCGCGCAGGGCGGCCCGCGCTCGGTCGAGCAGGTCGGGTAGATCCGGGAACCCGAGGTAGATCCCGTGATGCGAGCGGAGCAGCCGCTGCCGGGACACACGCCACCGGACAGCTTCCCTACTCAGCCCCCGATACCGTAGTTCACGGTACGTAACGGGGTGCGGCCTGGAGCGACGGAGCAGTTCCAAGGGCAGACGCATCGCCTCGGCATAGAGATCCATGGCCCGGCAGCCTGCTCCGCTCCCCGCCCAACCGCGACCCGCCAACCCCTCACCTGTGGATAACTCCACCCCATGTGGATAACCCCCACCACCCCACCAAACCTGCTATGCCCCCACCCACCCCTACACCCGACCGCCCCCGGCATCCACCACCCCGGCCCACCCCCGACCCCCACTCCCCACCCGCACCGCGCCCCACCGCACCGCGCCCCACCCCACCGCGCCCCACCCCACCGCGCCCCACCCCACCGCGCCCCACCCCACCGCGCCCCACCCCACCGCGCCCCACCCCACCCACGCCACGCCACGCACCCGCGCCCCACCCACCCGCGATCTAGGGCAAATGGTGGTGATTGGAGATCCACTAGCACGTATTTGCCCTAGATCGACGGGGAGAGGGGCGGGCGCGGGAGGGAGAGGGAGGGAGGGAGAGAGGGAGGGAGGGGGAGGGGCTAGGCGATGGCGGTGTCTAGGGCGATCTCGATCATCTGGCCGAAGGTTTGTTCGCGTTCCTGGGAGGTGGTTTTCTCGCCGGTCTTGATGTGGTCGCTGACGGTGAGGACGGTCAGGGCGCGGGCCTTGAAGCGGGCGGCGATCGTGTAGAGGGCCGCCGACTCCATCTCCACAGCGAGGACGCCGTACAGGGCGAGGGTGTCGTAGAGGTCCGGGCGGTCGGTGTAGAAGGCGTCCGCCGCCAGCACCGGTCCGACCCGCATGCTGATGCCGCGCCGCTCGGCGACCTCGACCGCCGTACGCAGCAGCCCGAAGTCGGCCACCGGGGCGTAGTCGATCAACCCGTCGAAACGTACGCGGTTCATGTTCGAGTCGGTCGAGGACCCGCTCGCCGCCAGTACGTCACGCAGTTGCAGGTCCTCGCTGAGCGCCCCGCAGGAGCCGACCCGGATCAGCGTCCGTACGCCGTAGTCGTTGATCAGTTCGTGGGCGTAGATCGAGGCGGACGGCATGCCCATCCCGGAACCCTGGACGGATACCTCGACCCCGGACCAGGTGCCGGTGTACCCGTACATGCCTCGGACCGAGGAGTAGCACCTGGCATCCTCCAGGTAGGTCTCCGCGATCCACTTGGCCCGCAGGGGGTCGCCCGGCATCAGGACCCGCTCGGCGATCTCGCCCGGCTTCGCGCCGATGTGCGTACTCATGGCTGATGATCCTGCCAGGTCCGGCTGAGCCATACCGCCGTGACGGGTCTGCCGGGCGTCCGGTACCCTTCTCGGCGGTGGCGTGTCCGAGTGGCCTAAGGAGCACGCCTCGAAAGCGTGTGAGGGGGTAACCCCTCCGCGGGTTCAAATCCCGCCGCCACCGCCAGCAAGCAGGCAGAACGCCCGGCATGTCCGCAAGGACGAACCGGGCGTTTCGCCGTTCTGGGATCCCCGAGCCAACAGCCGATCGTGGCGGCCCTTGACCAGGCGGTCTGCTTCAGCAGAGGCCGAAGCCCTCGTCGAAGAGTTTCTGGGCGTAGGCGGCGTAGCCGGCGATGGTCTTGCGTACGACCCGGCCGTCGTGCAGGAACAGGAAGGCGCGATCGCCCTCCCTGGCGAGCAGCCCGTCGAACCGGTACGTCCCCTGTGGAGCGATCAGAGCCGTGGCCGCCGGATACCGGGCGTGCACGGTGTTGACCGAGGTGCCGACGGTCACGCCCTCCGGGGTGTGCATCGGCGGGCTCACCCACATCAGCACGAGCCGTTCCCGGTCGAAGACCGGGCCGACCGTGTCGAGGCCGGCGATCTGCGCGGCGCAGTCGGCAGGTTCGGCCTCGATCTGGAGTACGCCCCGGGCGGTCAGTTCTCCTTCGGTGTCGCCGAAGGAGATGTTGCGTACCCCGGACAGGTGGACCACGTCGGGCCCGAATGTCTCCGCGGCCGGGTTGTCGGGCGCGGTTGGGGCGCTGCCGCTGGTGGACGCGATGAGCGCCACCAACAAACAGGTGATCAGTACCGTTTTGCGGGCTTTCATATATCCCCTCCGGGAGCACAACGGAGCGGACGGCAGAAGGTTGCTGCCTCTATCCACATCCTGTGGATAGAACATGTGTACGACGGATCAGGTTACGCCCCAGTGCTGGTCCTGTTGGACCGTCGTGACCCCGGTCCGCACGGCCCGCGCGATGTCGTTGACGGAGCGTACGTAGCCGACCGCCGCTCCGGGCTGCGGCGACATGCTGCCGTGCGTGACCTGGTCCCGTAGCCGCCCCAAACTGGTGATCGCCTGGTACGTCACCGGCGAGATCGCCCCGTGGTCGAGCAGCGTCTGAGCGAGCGCGACACCCTGACGGCGTACCGCCGCTCCGGCCCGGTCCACGAACCCGCCGGTCCGTACGTCGTTCAACGCCCCGGACATCGCGTCCTCCAGCGCTGACCAGGCGGCGTCCACCGCGTACGCCGGGTTCTGCTCGGCCCGCAGCGCGATGTCCCGGAAGCCGCGGTCGAGCTGCGCGGAGGAGCCGGCGGCGGACCTGTTGCCGCCCGCGCCGCGACCCGGCGCCGTCCGGGGCCGGGGCGGTGGTCCGCCGATCGGCGGACCGGTCGGTTCGCCGATCGGTGAGCCCGTCGGTTCGGGAAGGGCCTCCGGTGGCGGGTCGAAGGTGGCCCACGGGTCGGCCGGTCCCGGCCGCGCTCCGGTCCGGGCCTTGGTGGAGCGGGCAGCCTCGCTGGAACGGGCGGCCTCGACCGCCACCGCCTCGCCGACCTGGCGGTCGGCCTCGCCGAACTCGGCCCCGAAACTGCCGGCCGACACCGACCGAAGCTGGCTGATCCGGGCCCGCAGCGGCCGGCGGAAGATCAGGAGTACGACCACCACGGCGGTCGGCCAGGCCAGGTGTCCGGTCATCTCCGCGATGAAAATCTGCCAACCCACCAACGGATTCTGCCGCCATCCGCCCCGATCCGTCGATAGTCCAACTCCGATCGATGTCCGGCCAACTCGCCAGTCAACGGCGCGTGACTACAGCTCGGCGACGAGCAGTCGGTAGCCGGCGTCGAACTCCGGCAGTTCCAGCAGGTCAGCGTGACGCTTGTGCCACCGTCCCGAGTCCAGGTCGGCGGCCAGCCGTTCCAGACCAGGCCGGATCACCTCCTCGCCGGTCTGGGCCAACATCGACATGCCAGCTCGTACGGCTGGATCGAGGTACGCCTCCGGCCGGCGCCAGTAGGCCGCCCCGAACCCGTCGGAGCAGTCGTGCGGCACGGGCACCACCTCCACCCTGGCGTCACCGAGCAGCGCGGCGAGCCGTTCCACCGGCACCGCTCGGGCGTCGTCGAACGCCGCCGCCTCGGGAAGATAGTCGCTGAGCAGCCAGAATCGTCGAGTGACCTGCTGGTCCCAGGTCAGGATGACAACCCGTCGTCGGGCGATCCGCCGCAGTTCGGCGATCCCGGCTTCGAGGTTGGTCCAGTGATGCACGGTCAGTAGGGCCATCACCGCGTCGGCGGCGTTGTCCCCGACCGGGATGGCCTCGGCGAACGCCTGAAGGACCGGGGCGGCTACGGCCGGCCGCTGCTCGATCATTACGGCGCTGGGTTCAACCGCGAGCACGGTCTGCGGCGGCTCGTACGAGCCCGCGCCGGCACCGACGTTGATCACCGTACGGGCGCCGCCGAGGGCTGCGTTGATCCGGGCGCCGACTCTGGGGTCTGGTCGCCTCGTGGTGTTGTACGTCGTGCCGATGCTGTCGTAGATCACCATGTCGGGCAGTCTGCTCCCCGCCCCCGAGAGCCGCCATCCGTCAGCCCGTGTCTCGACGGCCGGCTCTCTTGCGTACGACAAGGGGCCCGACGACAAAGGGCCGGACCCCGGTGGGGCCGGCCCTTGCGTTCGTGCTGCTCAGAAGAGCGGAGGATACGAGATTCGAACTCGTGAGGGTGTAAACCCAACACGCTTTCCAAGCGTGCGCCCTAGGCCTCTAGGCGAATCCTCCGTCGGACAGACTACAGGTTCCGCCGGGATCTTCTAACCCAGTACCTTCCCTGAAGATCGACCACCCGGCCGGGTACACTCTGCGGTACCCCCCGTGTGGCGTCATCCTGTGAACCTCCCCAGGGCCGGAAGGCAGCAAGGATAAGCGGGCTCTGGCGGGTGCACGGGGGGCCTTTACGTCCCGGTCCCGTCGCTCCGGCCCTGGTAGGGCGGCCTCAGCCACATCCGGTGACGCGCCGGACCCCAGCATCAGCGGGCCTCGTGAACACCCCGGAGCGCCAACAATCGCCCAACCTGTCCGTCGGTGGCGGGGCGAAGTGGCCGTACCGGGTGGTGCAGCGGAGAATGGCTCGGTCGAGAGGAGGCGGGACGAGTGGCACTCGCGCTCTACCGCAAGTACCGGCCGCGCACCTTCGCCGAGGTGATCGGGCAGGAACACGTCACCGAGCCACTGTCGCAGGCACTGCGTACGGGCAGGTTGAACCACGCGTACCTCTTTTCCGGGCCCCGTGGCTGTGGCAAGACCTCCAGCGCCCGGATCCTGGCCCGCTCGCTCAACTGCGAGCAGGGGCCGACTCCGGAGCCCTGTGGCGTCTGTGACTCGTGCCGGTCCCTCGCCGGGGACGGTGCCGGGTCGCTCGACGTGATCGAGATCGACGCGGCCAGTCACGGTGGTGTGGACGACGCCCGTGACCTGCGGGAGCGGGCCTTCTTCGCGCCGGCCAACAGTCGGTTCAAGATCTACGTCATCGACGAGGCGCACATGGTCTCGCCGGCCGGCTTCAACGCCCTGCTGAAGTTGGTCGAGGAACCGCCGGAGTTCGTCAAGTTCATCTTCGCGACGACCGAGCCGGAGAAGGTCCTCGGCACGATCAAGTCGCGTACCCACCATTATCCGTTCCGGCTGATCCCGCCGGGTGTGCTGCGGCCCTACCTGGAGCAGTTGACCGAGGCCGAGGGGGTCAAGGTCGAGCCGGCGGTCTTCCCGCTGGTGGTCCGGGCCGGTGGCGGCAGCGCCCGGGACTCGCTCTCGGTCCTGGACCAGCTTATCGCCGGGGCCGGCCCGGAGGGCGTCAGCTACGCCCGCGCGGTCGCCCTGCTCGGGGTCACCGACGCCGCGTTGATCGACGAGATGTGCGACGCGCTGGCCGCCGGTGACGGCGCCGCCGCGTACGGGACGGTCGACCGGGTGGCCGAGGCGGGGCACGACCCGCGCCGGTTCGCCACCGACCTGCTGGAACGGCTCCGGGACCTGATTGTCCTGCAACAGGTGCCGGACGCGGCGGCAAAGGGTCTGATCGACGGCCCGTCCGACCAGATCGAGCGGATGACCGCCCAGGCGCAGAAGCTCGGCCCGGCGACGCTGTCCCGGTGCGCCGACATCGTGCACAACGGCCTGGTCGAGATGCGCGGCACCACCGCGCCTCGGCTGCTGCTGGAGCTGGTCTGTGCCCGGATGCTGCTGCCCGGTGCCGAGGATTCGACCGGCGGGCTGTTGCAGCGGTTGGAGCGGATGGAACGTCGGCTGACGCACGTCGGCGATCCCGGTCCGTCGGCCGCCGCCGGTCCCGCGTCGGTCACCGATCCCGCCCCGGTACGACCGGCGCCTGCCGTACCGTCCGCCCCGGTCGGCCGGACACCGGAACCCACCGCGTACGCGTCGACCGGGTCCGAGCCGGCGTCGACGGGATCAGAACAGCCCGCGTCGGTCACGCCCCGGCGGGCGGTGCCGCCCTCCGCGGTGATGCCCGATCCGGCCACCCCCGATCCGGTGGTTCCCGGCTCCGCCACCCCCGGCACGCTGGACGCCGCTGCCGTCCGCCGGCAGTGGGCCGACGTCGTCGGCATGATCAATCGCACCCACAAGCGGATCGCCGCCCTGGTACGCGACGCCGTGGTCCGGGACCTCGACGGCAACACCCTGGTGCTGACGGTCAAGTCCCCGGTGCTCGCCCAGATGCTCGTGAGCAACGTCGAGGTGGTCACCGAGGCGATCTACCAGGAGTTCGGACAGCGCTGGCAGATCCGTTGCGAGGTGGCCGGTGACCAGCGGTCGGCGGGTGCCGCCGCCGGACCGCGCCCGGCCCCGGCCGCTCCAGCCACGCCGGCCGTTTCAGCCACCCCGGCCGTTTCAGCCACCCCAGCGACCCCGGCCATCCCAGCCACCCCGACCATCCCGGCGGCTCCGGCCCGGGAGGCCGCGCCGCGTGACGTACCGGCTCGGGAGGTGGCGGCACCCAGGGAGGTGGCGGCGCCTCGGGAGGCGGTGCCGGCGGGTGCGCGGCCACGGGACGAGGCGGCGGGAAGTGCCGGGGCACCCGCAGACAACGGTCCGGCCGACCCGCCGCCGTGGGACACGACGCCCGGCGCCGCCGGTGCCGGTGCGCCGGTCCGGGAGAACGTGCCGGGCGCGCGTACCGGTGGTGGTCCGGCGCGGGCCGGCGCGGCCGCCGTGGTGAGCGGCGCGGGTGACACCGACTGGCCCGAGGCGGCCCGTCCGGGTGGGGCGGCAGCCGTTCCCGCACCGGCCGCCGGAGGAAGCGACTGGCCGGAGCCGGCCCGCCCCGGTGGCACCGGTCCGGTGCCGGCGCCTTCGCCGGGTGCCCGGTCGGATTCCGCGCCGGGTGGCCGGTCGGATTCCGCGCCGGGTGGCCGGTCGGATTCCTCGTCGGGTGGCCGGTCGGACTCCGCATCAGGGGGCCGGTCGGATTCCGTACCGGGGGCTCGGGTGGACGCTGCTCCGGCGGCGCCGGCCAACGGTGCCGTACGCAATGGTCCGGTCGGTGCCGCACAGCCGAGCGCCGGTCTCGCGGCCGCGCGTGCGGCGGCGGCGGGTCGTGGCCCCAAGCCCCAGCCGGCGGTGCGTACGGCGGACCGCGACTGGGCCGGTGATCCGCCCTATGACCCCGACTATGACGGTCCGGCTCGGCCTGCCGGCGGTGGTTACGAGGGTTTCGATCCCGGTGACGAGCCGCTCGACGAGGTGGTCGACGAGCGGACCGCCCGGCAGACCAGCGAGCAGCAGGCGATGGAGTTGCTGCGGGAACAGCTCGGTGCCGAACGGATCGGCGACATCGACAACACGAAGTAGTCGCGGGTCGGGAAATCGGCCGATCTGCTGTCCGGAAATAGTACGACTGCGGTGAATGGCCGTTCGTCCATTATGGAGCATTTAGAAAAATGGGGTTAGCGGAGTCGGGGCGAATCTCTTAAGATCAGCCGCCCCCTCTCGAATGGTCAGGACCAGTGCGGCGAGAACTTTCGGTACCGGAGCGACTCGGCCTGTTCGGCCTGTCGGTAGCCCCGGTGGCGGCGGTCTGGCCGTGGCTGACCGGCAGCACCGGGTTGGCCGCGCCGTGCCCGTTGCGTTGGCTGACCGGAATGCCCTGTCCCGGCTGCGGCCTCACCACGGCCGCGGTCGCACTGGTACACGGCGACGTCGTCGGCGCGTTCCGGGCGAATCCGGTGATCTTCGGCCTTGCCGCACTGGCGGTGGCCGTGGGTCCGGTGCTCGGGCTCCGCGCGCTCGGCGTGCTTCCCACGCCGGTCGCCTGGTCCGCTCGGGCCCGCCGACGGATGGGTCGGGGGGTGGCCCTACTCGCCCTGGCGAGCTGGGTTTTCCAGTTGATTCGGCTCGGCGTCGGCTGAGCTTCCCCCAAGGAGTACACCCCTGATGTTCGCCAATTGGATCACGCGGGTCGGCGCGTACGTCGTCGATGCCCTGGTCGCCGCTCCCTTCGCCATCCTCGCCGTCGTGCTCGACGGTCCGGGAACCGACCCGGACACCGGTCTGGCCACCGGCCCCGGCCCGCTGTACTGGGTCTTCGTCCTGCTCGCCGTCGCGCTCTCCGGTTACAACCGCTGGTACCAGGCGGGCAAGACCGGCCAGAGCTGGGGCAAGAAGGCGGTCGGCATCCGCCTGGTCGACGAGGTCTCCGGGCAGCCGATCGGTGGCGGCAAGGCGTTCCTGCGCGATCTCGCCCACATCGTCGACAGCATCATCTGCTGGATCGGCTACCTCTTCCCGCTGTGGGACAGCAAGCGGCAGACCCTCGCCGACAAGATCGTCAAGACGGTCGTGGTCAAGAACTGAGAATGTCCCGATGGCCGTGAACGGCACGGTCGCCGGCATTGGGCGTTACCGGGCCATGTCCCGTCGACAAGCGGTCGGCGGGACATGGCCTAGGCTGGGGTGGACCATTTCCGCTCTTCCGAGGAGTCGCCGTGCGTCCGGGTGGACAGCCCAATATGCAGCAGATGTTGAAGCAGGCGCAGAAGATGCAGCAGCAGCTCGCGGTGGCGCAGGCGGAGCTGGCCGAGGCGGAGCTGACCGGCACCGCCGGCGGCGGCCTGGTCACCGTCACGATCACCGGTGCCGGCGAGATCACCGCCATCAAGATCGACCCGAAGGCGGTCGACCCGGAGGACATCGAGACGCTGGAGGACCTGGTGCTGGCCGCCGTACACAACGCCAGCGAGGCGGTACGGAAGCTGACCGAGGAGAAGATGGGCCCGGTCACCGGCGGCATGGGCGGCCTCGGCCTGCCCGGTTTCTGAGCCACCCCAGATGTACGAGGGTGCGATCCAGGATCTGATCGACGAGTTGGGGCGACTGCCGGGCGTGGGCCCGAAGAGCGCCCAGCGGATCGCGTTCCACGTGCTGTCGGCCGACCCGGCCGACGTCACCCGGTTGGCCACGGCCCTCCGGAAGGTCAAGGAGTTGGTGCGCTTCTGCACCAGCTGTTTCAACGTGGCCGAGTCCGAACAGTGCCGGATCTGCCGCGACCCGCGACGCAGTGCCGAGGTGCTCTGCGTGGTCGAGGAGCCCAAGGACGTGGTGGCGATCGAGCGGACCGGGGAGTTCCGGGGCCGCTACCACGTACTCGGCGGGGCGATCAATCCGCTGGAGGGGATCGGCCCGGACAACCTGCGCATCCGCGAGCTGATGGCCCGCCTCGCCGACGGTGTGGCGCGGGAACTGATCCTGGCGACCGACCCGAACACCGAGGGCGAGGCCACCGCCACCTACCTCGCCCTGCTCGTGAAGCCGATGGGCATCTCGGTGACCCGGCTGGCCAGTGGTCTGCCGGTCGGCGGCGACCTGGAGTACGCCGACGAGATCACCCTCGGCCGCGCCTTCGCCGGACGCCGTACGGTCTGACCGCCCGCGGAACCCGCCCGCGGAACCCGCCCGCCCGACCTGCCCGCCGACCGGCCGACTGCTCGCCGGTCGGCGGTGTCGTCCCAGCGGTCGTGCCGGCCGTCGTGCCAACCGTCGTCCCGATCGGAGTTGACCGCTGGCTCAGCCCCGATCCGGCCCGCCGGCCGACTTCCGGCTCGAAGTTGCCGATGACGAGGGCGCGTCCGGTCTGGACCTCGATGTGACACAGGCGGTTGAAGTGCGCCGTCTGCCGTTATAGATCCTCTTCTAGGTGTCGGCTTGGTAGAGATTCCAAAGCAGGCGTTCCGTTCGAGGTCCTGAGGCCATTAGCCTGCCGCTCACGGACCGTGCCAAAACCCCGGCGTTGGTCATGCGCATGACAGAGGTGAGAGATGCAGGCGAGAGGGCTCAGGTCGGCGATCGCCGTCGCGGCCGTTGCCGTGATGGCCGCCGGCGCGGCGGGATGTGCGGCAAGTGACCGGGAAGAGGGCGGAGAGGGCACCGCATCGGGCGGTACCTTCGTGTTCGCCGGTGCCGGTGACCCCAAGAACTTCGACCCGATCTTCAACGATGACGGTGAGTCGTTCCGGCCGGTCCGGCAGATGTTCGAGACGCTGGTGACCCACAAGCCGGGCACCGCGGACGTGGTCGGCGGCCTGGCCGAGAGCTGGGAGCACGACGCGGCGGGCAAGGTCTGGACGTTCAAGCTTCGCAAGGACGTCAAGTTCCACGACGGCACCCCCTTCAACGCTGCCGCGGTCTGCTACAACTTCGACCGCTGGTACAACATGAAGGGCGCCGCGGCGCAGAGCCAGATGCTCTACTACCAGGACGTCTTCGGTGGTTTCGCGACCAACGAGGCGGAGTCGGCCGGTAAGTCGATCTATGAGAAGTGCGAGGCCAAGGACGACGGCACCGCGGTCGTCTCGCTGAACGTGTACAAGGGGGCCTTCCCCGGCGCGTTCGCGCTCACCTCGCTCTCCATCGCCAGCCCGGAGGCGCTGAAGAAGTACGACGCCGACAAGGTGACGCAGAGCGGCGACTCGTTCGAGTACAGCGCCTTCGCGAACACCAACCCGGTCGGCACCGGCCCGTTCACCTTCGGTGGCTGGGACAAGGCCAAGAACGAGATCACCCTGAACCGCTACGCGGACTACTGGGGCGACAAGGCCAAGGTCGACAAGGTGATCATCAAGGTCATCAAGGACGAGACCACCCGTAAGCAGGAGCTGCGCGCGGGCACCGTCCAGGGCATCGACTTCCCGGCCCCGGCCGACCGCAAGGCGCTGGAGACCGAGGGCTTCCAGGTTCTCAACCGCCCGGCCTTCAACATCCTCTACCTGGGCATCAACCAGAAGAACAACCCGAAGCTCGCGGACCTGCGGGTACGTCAGGCGATCGCCTACGCGCTCAACCGTGAGCAGCTGGTCCAGACCAAGGCGCCCGGTGGCTCCAGTGTGGCCAGCCAGTTCATGCCGGACACCGTGCTCGGCTACGCGCCGGACGCGCAGAAGTACGAGTTCAACCCGGAGAAGGCCAAGCAGCTCCTCAAGGACGCTGGCGCCGAGGGTCTGACGCTCAACTTCTACTACCCGCCGGACGTCTCCCGGCCGTACATGCCGAACCCGCAGGAGATCTTCACCGTTCTCGCCAACGACCTCCAGGGCGTCGGCATCAAGGTCAACGGTGTTCCTCGCCCGTGGAACGGTGGCTTCAAGGACGACGTGCAGCAGTTCGGCAAGCACGACCTGCACATCCTCGGCTGGACCGGCGACTACAACGACCCGGGCAACTTCGTCGGCACCTTCTTCGGCCGGGCCAAGGCCGAGTTCGGTGACGAGAAGCTGACCGACATGTTCGCCGCCATCACCGCCGCCGACGCGACCGTCGACGAGGCCGGCAAGAAGGCCGCGTGGGAGCAGGTCAACCGGGACATCGCCAGCAAGTGGCTGCCGGCCATCCCGATCTGGCACGCCCCGCCGGCGATCGTCGTCACCAAGGACGTCAAGGGTCTGGTTGCCAGCCCGCTGACGGCCGAAGAGTTCAACACGGTGACGGTTTCGGCCAGCTGACCCAGCGGTCATCCCGCGTACAGCTGCGGCCCGGGCCGGGCGAATCGTCCGGCTCGGGCCGCGCCTGCGGGTATCGAGAACATGGTGTGTGAAAGATGTTGCGAGTCATAGTTCGCCGCCTGCTACAGCTGGTGGTGACCCTGATCGCGCTGACCGCGCTGATCTTCATCTGGCTCCGGAACCTGCCCGGTGGCCCTGTCGACGCACTACTCGGCGAACGGGCCACCCCCGAGCGGCGGGAACTCCTGACCAAGGCGCTCGGTTACGACCAGCCGATCCTGGTTCAGTACGGCAAGTTCATGCAGCGAATGCTCACCGGTGACTTCGGCAACTCGATCCGTACCGGCGACTCCGTCGTCGAGGTGCTCGGGCGGTCCTTTCCCGCAACGGTCGAGCTGGCCCTCGCCGCGATGATCATCGCGGTCGGGCTCGGCATCCCGCTCGGTTACCTGGCCGCCCGCCACCGTGGCCGGACGCTGGACAACCTGACCGTCGGCGGGACGCTGCTCGGCATCTCGATCCCGATCTTCTTCCTGGGCTACCTGCTCAAGGACGTCTTCACCCAGAACATCCACTGGTTCCCGCCCTCCGGGCGGATCAGCACCGGACTGGACAACACCAACGTCACCGGCTTCTTCGTACTCGACGGGCTGCTCACCCGCGAGTTCGACGCCAGCGCCGACGCGCTCTGGCACCTGATCCTGCCGGCGGTCACCCTGGCCACCATCCCACTGGCGGTGATCGTACGGATCACCCGGGCCAGCGTGCTGGACGTGCTGAACGAGGACTTCATCCGTACCGCCGAGGCCAAGGGGCTGCGCCACCAGACCGTCCGGGGCCGGCACGTGCTGCGCAACGCCCTGCTGCCGGTGGTGACCACCATCGGGTTGCAGACCGGCGCGCTGCTGGCCGGTGCCGTACTGACCGAGAAGGTCTACAACTGGGGCGGGCTCGGCACCCTGATCACCGACTCGATCACCGGCAGCCGGGACTATCCGGTGTTGCAGGCGCTGATCCTGGTCGCCGCCCTGGTCTTCATCGTGGTCAACCTGCTGGTCGACCTCTCCTACGCGGTCATCGACCCCAGGGTGCGTGTGCGATGAGTGAGCAAGGCGGCAACGTGAGCGAACCAACCGAGAACGTGAGCGGACCGAACAAGCAGGACGCCGGTACCGGCGGGATGAGCGGGCGCGGTGTCACCGCCCTGGCCGAGCGGAAGAAGGCCCGGCTGGACGAGTTGGCGCGGGCGAGCGCCGAACCCGGCGGCGTGAGCATGTTCCGCGACATCGTACGGCGGCTGTCCCGCAACCCGGTCGCGGTGACCGGGGCGGTGATCGTCGGTCTGTTCGTCCTGGTGGCGATCTTCGCCCCGCTGATCGCCCCGCACGACCCGAACCAGCGCTTCGACGAGTTGCTCGACGGCCTGACCGCCGACACCATCTCCGGGGCGAAGGACGGATTCCCGCTGGGCTCGGACCCGCTCGGGCGCGACTTCGCCTCCCGACTCGTCTACGGCGCCCGGCAGACGCTCCTGGTCGGCGTCCTGGCGACCCTGATCGGGCTCGCTTTCGGCGTGGTCATCGGCGCGATCGCGGGCGCGTTCGGCGGCTGGGTCGACGTCGTCCTGATGCGTCTGACCGACGTCATGCTGGCCCTGCCCGGCCTGCTGCTGGCGATCACCCTGGTCGCACTGGCCAGCCGGTCCAGCCAGTGGACGGTGATCTTCGCGGTCTCGATCGTCAGCGTGCCGATCTTCGCCCGGCTGCTGCGGGGCGCGATGCTCGCGCAACGGGAGAGCGACCACGTGCTCGCCGCCCGCGCACTCGGGGTCAAGGAACGCTCGATCGTGCTGCGGCACATGCTGCCGAACTCGCTGACCCCGGTCATCGCCCAGGCCACGCTCACCTTCGCGGTGGCGATCCTGGAGGCGGCGGCGCTGTCCTTCCTCGGTCTCGGCGACCCGGACATCAACCGGGCCGAGTGGGGCCTGATGCTCGGCGTCGACGGCCAGCGCTACTTCGAGATCCGGCCGGAACTGGCCTACTATCCCGCCCTCGCGATCATCGTGGTCGCGCTCGGCTTCACCCTGCTCGGTGAGGCGATGCGCGAGGCGATCGACCCGAAGAACCGGCGGTGATCGTGATGCTTTCGCACGTACACCCGGTCGCTTCGCCCGGGCACCACGGGTCAGAGGGAGAACCGGTATGAGCCTGCTCGACGTACGCGATCTGAGTGTGGTCTTCAACCGCCGGGGTGAGCGTCCCTTCACCGCGGTGGACAAGGTCAGCTTCTCGGTGGAGCCGGGACAGACCGTCGGCCTGGTCGGCGAGTCCGGCTGCGGCAAGAGCGTCACCAGCCTGGCGATCATGGGGTTGTTGCCGAAGCGCGGTAACAAGGTCGGCGGCGAGGTGCTGTTCGAGGGCACCGACCTGCTCAAGCTGCGCGCGAACGACATGCGGGACCGGCGCGGCCGGGAGATCGGCATGATCTTCCAGGACCCGCTGTCGTCGCTGAACCCGGTGCTGCCGATCGGCTTGCAGGTCGCCGAGGTGCTGGAACGCCACCAGGGCCGGGACCGCAAGCAGGCGCTGCGCGAGGCCCGCGACCTGCTCGACTCGGTCGGCATCCCGGACCCGGACCGCCGGTTGAGCGAGTACCCGCACCAGATCTCCGGTGGCATGCGCCAGCGGGCCCTGATCGCCATCGCGCTCGCCTGCAAGCCACGCCTGCTGATCGCCGACGAGCCCACCACGGCGCTCGACGTGACCATCCAGGCGCAGATCCTGACCCTGCTCAAGGACCTGGTCGACTCCTCCGGCACCGCGCTGATCATGATCACGCACGACCTCGGGGTGGTCGCCGGCCTCTGCGACACCGTCAACGTCCTGTACGGCGGCAAGGTGGTCGAGACCGCCGAGCGGCACGAACTGTTCGCCCACCCGCGGCACCCGTACACCCACGGGTTGCTCAGTTCGGTGCCGCGCCTGGACTCGCTGCGCGGCGAGCGACTGCACGCGATCCGGGGTTCGGTCTCCGACAACATCCCGTGGACCGAGGGGTGCGCGTTCGCACCCCGCTGCGACCGGGTGGTGGATGCCTGCCTGGACGGCTCACCGGCGCTGGAGCCGACCGCGGTCGGTGGCCGGTTGCGCTGCAACAACCCGGTTCTGGAGGAGGTGGCGGCATGACCGAGTCCGTGACCGAGGCGCCGCAGGCGCAGGAGTCGAAGACCCAGGCGCCGCTGATCGAGCTGCGCGACCTGAAGGTGCACTTCCCGATCAAGAGCGGGCTGCTGGTCGACCGGACCGTCGGCTACGTCTACGCGGTCGACGGTGTGTCCCTGTCGATCCAGGCCGGTGAGACGTACGGGCTGGTCGGTGAGTCGGGCTGCGGCAAGTCGACCCTCGGCCGGGGCCTGCTCCGGCTGGTCGAGCCGACCGACGGGCAGGTCATCTTCGACGGCACCGACGTACGCGCGCTCAAGGGCGAGGCGATGCGCCGGGCCCGCCGCCGAATGCAGATGATCTTCCAGGACCCGCTGTCCAGCCTCGACCCGCGCCAGTCGGTGCAGTCGCTGCTGGTGGAGGGGCTCAAGGCGCACGGGCTGGCCGACGACAAGGCGGACACCGTACGCCGGCTCCGGGAAACCCTGGACGCGGTCGGCCTGCCGGCCTCGGCCCTGCGCAAGTTCCCGCACGAGTTCTCCGGTGGCCAGCGCCAACGGATCGGCATCGCCCGCGCACTGGTCCTCGGACCGGACCTGATCGTCGCCGACGAGCCGGTCTCCGCGCTCGACGTGTCGATCCAGGCCCAGGTGATCAACCTGCTGGAGGATTTGCAGGCCGAGCGGGGACTGACGTACCTGATCATCGCGCACGACCTGGCGGTGGTCCGGCACATCGCCGACACGGTGGGCGTGATGTACCTCGGCGGACTGGTCGAGGAGGCGTCCAGCGACGACCTCTACCGGGAGCCGATGCACCCGTACACCAAGGCGCTGATGTCGGCGGTGCCGGTGCCGGACCCGGTGGTCGAGGACCGCCGGGAGCGGATCCTGCTCGCCGGTGACCTGCCCTCGCCGAGCAACCCGCCGTCCGGCTGCCGGTTCCACACCCGCTGCCCGTGGGCGCAGCCGACCCGCTGCCGGGACGAGCGGCCGGCGCTGCGGGAGTTGTCGACCGGACACCGGGTGGCCTGCCACTTCGCCGAGGACATCGCGGCCGGTCGGATCGGCATGCACGACGTCGAGCCGGAACTGATCCGCCCGACCGATCTGGCCACCCCCGGCGAGACCGGTGACCTGATCCCCACCGTCTAGCCGTGAACACGGGAAAGGGGCCCCTCGCTCTCCGGAGGGGCCCCTTTCCCGTGTCTCAGCAGGTGCCGAGCATCTCGTCGAGTTCGGTCTTCTCGGCGGCGGTGACGGTGAGCTTCCAGTGGTACTTCACCGCGACCCAGCTCTGGGCGTACGTGCACCAGTAGTCGCGGTTCGGCGGCTGCCACTCCTCCGGGCCCCGGTCGCCCTTGGCCCGGTTGCTGCCCGCCGACACGGCGAGGAGCTGCGGCCGGGTGAGGTCGTTGGCGAAGTCGCCGCGTTCGGCATCGCTCCACTCGTCCGCGCCGGAGCGCCAGGCGTTCGCCAACGGGACCATGTGGTCGATGTCGACGTCAGCCGGGTCGGTCAGAATCTTCTTGTCGTAGACGCTCGACCAGCGGCCGCCAACCACGTTGCAGCCGGAGAGCTTGATGTCCTCGCCGTCGCGCTGCAACACGGTGTCCCGGACGTCGCAGTTCTTGCCGGCGTCGCGCCAGTGCGGGAAGCTCTCCCGGCTGTACCCCTTCATCGGGCCGGCCTGCGCCACCGTCAGCTGGCCGAGTTGGCTTACCGCACCGCCCGTACCGGCCTCGCCGGTCGGGTCGGACCCCGGCGCCGCCGGTCCGGCCGGTGCGCAGCCGGCGCCGCCGAGGGCGAGCACCGCGGCGAGCGCGGCCGAGGTGACCCGTCGAGCTGTTGATCTGGTACGCGAATACGACACCCGCCAAGCTTGCGGGCTGCCCCCGGTATCCGCACAGTGTCGGCACTGGTTTCGGCGTTTCGTGACATTCGCCGTATCACGCGAGGCATGTTGGACAACGTGCCTCAACCGTCAATGCCGATCCGGCTCGCCAGCCCGGCCGGCCGAGGGCTGCTGTTCGCCGCGGTCCTCGCCTCCGGCATGGTCTTCCTCGACGGCACCGTGGTCAACGTGGCACTGCCCCATCTCGGCCGGTCCCTCGACGCCAGCGTCTCCGGTCTGCAATGGACGATCGACGGCTACATGCTCACCCTGGCCGCGTTCGTCCTGCTCGGCGGCGCACTCGGCGACCGGTACGGCCGGCGCCGCGTCTTCCTGATCGGCGTGGTCTGCTTCACCGCCGCCTCGGTCCTCTCCGGCATCGCGCAGAACATCGAGTGGCTGATCGCCGCCCGGTTCCTCCAGGGCATGGGCGGTGCGCTGCTGACACCCGGCTCGCTGTCGCTGATCCAGGCCAGCTTCCACCCCGACGACCGGGGTAGGGCGATCGGCGCCTGGTCCGGCTTCTCCGGCGTGTCGACCGCGCTCGGCCCGCTGCTCGGCGGCTGGCTGATCGACGCCCTCTCCTGGCGCTGGATCTTCCTGATCAACGTGCCGCTCGCGGTTGTCGTGGTGCTCGCCGCGCTGCGCTGGGCCCCGGAGAGCCGGGCCGCGGGCTCCGCGAGCCAGGCGGCGGCCGGCACCGGCGGGGCGGTGATCGGGGCGGCCGGCAGCACCGCACCGCGCTTCGACATCACCGGGGCCCTGCTCGGCGCGCTCGGACTCGCCGGGATCACCTTCGCCCTGATCGAGGCCGCCCAGCAGGGCAGCAGCGGCGGCCCGGTGCTGGTCGTGGTCGGGGCGGTGGTCGGGGTGGTCGCGGCGGTGGCGTTCGTACTGCTCGAACGGCGCAAGGGCAGCGCAGCGATGCTGCCACCGGCACTGTTCCGCCGTCGCCTGTTCTCGGTGCTGAACCTCTACACCGTGGTCGTGTACGCCAGCCTCGGCGGGTTCAGCTTCTTCCTCTCCGTACAGTTGCAGAACGTGGCCGGGTACTCGGCGCTGAAGACCGGGTTGGCGAACCTGCCGATGACCGCGCTGCTGCTGGTCGGCTCACCCTGGGCCGGTGCGCTGGTGGCCCGGATCGGCCCCCGGCTGCCGCTGACCGTCGGGCCACTGATCGCCGCCCCGGGCGTGCTGCTGCTGCGCGGGATCGACAAACACGCGTCCTTCTGGACCGACGTGGTGCCGGGTGTCTTCCTCTTCGGGCTCGGGCTGACCTTCGTCGTCGCACCGCTGACCACCTCGGTGCTGGCCGCCGCCGAGGACCGGTTCGCCGGGGTGGCCAGCGGTTTCAACAACGCCGCGTCCCGGGTTGGCAGCGTGCTCGCGGTGGCGGCGCTGCCGCTGCTGGTCGGCCTCTCCGGGGCCGCCTACCGGATGCCGACCGAACTCGCGGGCGCGTTCCGGGCGGCGATGCTCTGGTGCGCCGGGCTGATGATCGCGGGCGCGGTGCTGGCCCTGCTGTTCGTCCACCGCCCGCCGCCCGAGAAACCAACCCCGAGGTCCGACTGACCGCCCGCGGCGGAGTCGGGCCGGCCGGCTACCCGCCGGTCGGCCCCACCACCGTCGTACGCCCCTGCGGTCAGCCGTGTACCCGGTTCACCGCGCTGGTCAGGGCGGTGATCGACGCGGTGACGATGTTCGCGTCCAGCCCGACCCCCCAGACCGTACGACCGTCGACCTCTGCCTCGACGTACGCCGCCGCCTGGGCGTCGCCACCGGAGGAGAGCGCGTGCTCGTGGTAGTCCAGCACCCTGACCCGTACGCCGAGGCTTTGCAGCGCGTTGACGTACGCGTCGATCGGGCCGTTGCCGACCGCGGACAGCGACCGGTGCTCGGTGCCGAAGCGGACCTCGGCCTCGACCTCGACCTTGCCGTCCACCGTGCCGGTCCGGTACGACACCAGCGACAGCGCCGGTTCGGGCCGGTGGTCGACCAGGTACTCGTTGGCGAAGATCGTCCACATCCGGGCCGGCTCGACCTCGCCGCCGGAGTGGTCGGTGACCTGCTGCACCACGCCGGAGAACTCGATCTGGAGCCGGCGCGGCAGGTCCAGGTTGTGCTCCGCCTTCATGACGTACGCGACGCCGCCCTTGCCGGACTGCGAGTTGACCCGGATGACCGCCTCGTAGGTGCGACCCAGGTCCTTCGGGTCGATCGGCAGGTACGGCACCCCCCAGGTGAACTCGTCGATCGGCACCCCGGCCGCCCGCGCGTCGGCAACGAGTGCGTCCAGGCCCTTCTTGATCGCGTCCTGGTGCGAGCCGGAGAAGGCGGTGTAGACCAGGTCACCCGCGTACGGGTGCCGCTCGTGCACGGGCAGCTGGTTGCAGTACTCGACCGCCCGCTTGATCTCGTCGATCGAGGAGAAGTCGATCTGCGGGTCGATGCCCTGGGAGAACAGGTTCAGCCCCAGGGTGATCAGGTCGACGTTGCCGGTGCGTTCGCCGTTGCCGAACAGGCAGCCCTCGATCCGGTCCGCCCCGGCCAGCAGGCCCAGTTCGGCGGCGGCGACGCCGGTGCCCCGGTCGTTGTGCGGGTGCAGGGAGAGGATCACGCTGTCCCGCCGGGGCAGGTGCCGGTCCATCCACTCGATCGAGTCGGCGTAGACGTTCGGCGTGGCCATCTCGACCGTCGCCGGCAGGTTGATGATCAGCGGCCGGTCCGGCGTCGGGTCGATGACCTCGATCACCGCGGCGCAGACCTCCAGCGCGTAGTCGAGTTCGGTGCCGGTGTACGACTCCGGCGAGTACTCGTAGTAGATGTCGGTGTCCGGGGTGTGGATCTCGGCGTACTTCTGGCACAGCCGGGCGCCCTGGGTGGCGATGTCGGTGATGCCGGCCCGGTCCAGCCCGAACACGACCCGGCGTTGCAGCGTCGAGGTCGAGTTGTAGAAGTGCACGATCGCCCGCTTGGCGCCGCGCAGCGACTCGAAGGTCCGCTCGATCAGGTGCTCCCGGCACTGGGTCAGCACCTGGATGGTGACGTCGTCCGGGATCAGGTCCTGCTCGATGAGCTGCCGGACGAAGTCGAAGTCGGTCTGGCTGGCCGACGGGAAGCCGACCTCGATCTCCTTGTAGCCCATCTGCACCAGCAGCTGGAACATCCGCCGCTTGCGCTCCGGTGACATCGGGTCGATCAGCGCCTGGTTGCCGTCGCGCAGGTCGACCGCGCACCACCGGGGGGCGGCCTCGACCCGCCGGGTCGGCCACCGTCGGTCCGGCAGGTCCACGGCAAACTGCTGCTGGTACGCCTGGTAACGCTGGTACGGCATCCGGCTGGGGCGCTGCCGGGCGATCGGGTCGGTGTCGGTGTCTGCTGGGTTGGGCATGGTCGAAGACTCCCGTGGTCATGCGGCGTCGGACGTCGTGAAGCGGACGTTGAAGGCGCTGCTCGCGCCGGAAAGGACGAGGTGTCGGGCGGGAACCGGCTGGTCGACGATGGTCAACCGGCGGGGCGGACGGCGCGCGTCAACTCCGCGACGAGGTGCCGGCCAGATGGGCCTCGTCGCGGCAGCGAAGGAGGAGAAGCGCCTGCCACATGACATCGGTCACCCTACGTGAGCATCCTCGGATCGGGAAGTTCGGTCCGCAGTCTGGGATGCGAATCGCACCCGGGCAGGCCGGACACCCGCTTCCCGGCGGATCGACACCCGCTTCCCGGCGGATCGGCGGCCTCGACCTGCTGCTCGGGTCAGCCGAGTAGCAGGTCGGCGAGGGGGCGACGCTGGCGCAGACCCGTTTCCCAGCGGCGCAGGTCGTCCGGGAGGGAGAGCGGGTCACCGAGCCGACCGACCGCCACCACCACGTGCGGCCGTACGCCGACCGGCAGTTCCAGGTCGATCCGGAGCCCGGCCAGGTCGATGCCGCTGAGCTGGTGCGCGTGCAGGTGCAGTGCGGTCGCCTGGATGGTGAGATGGGCCACTGCCTGACCGAGGTCGTACGCGGCCTGGGTGGTCGGGCAGCCGGCCGGGATGGTCGCGGTGTGCGCGCCGAGCAGCAGCAGTGCCGCGTTGCCCGCCCAACGCTGGTTGGCCGCTCCGACGTTGGTCAGGATCCGCTTGAACGTCTCGTCGTCGCGCTGGCCCACGATGAACCGCCACGGTTGGCTGTTGCCCGCGGACGGCGCCCAGCGGGCCGCTTCCAGCAGCGAGAGCACCTCGGTGTCGGTGACCGTGGCGTGCGGGTCGAAGGCGTGCGGGCTCCACCTGGCCGCGAGCAGCGGGGATAGCTCCACCATGCGCCCGAGTGTGCCGTATCGCACCATCTGTGCGACGGCCGGGGTCACCTCTTGTGTTCGACCGCACCCGGTACGTGAACGGAGATCATCTGGTCGGGGTGCTGCCGGGCGTCGGGTCCGCGCTCGGCGTGGGCGGCGCGGCCGTCTTCAGCGCCGGGCCGGACACCACCGGGCCGGGCAGCGTGACCGTCGGCGGTGCCGCCGTCGGGTTGCCGGTCAGCAGCAGGGTGCCGAAGCCCAGCCGGGCCGCGGTGAGCGTGCCGTCGGTGTCGAAGCAGTAGATGCCGATGTCCAGTGGGGCGCTGAGCGAGGCCGCGGTGGAGTCGACCGAGAAACACGCGCCCCGCGAGTTCGGCAACGGCTGGCTGGTCGAGATCGCCAACGACGCCTGGCGATCGGTGAGCACCTTGCGCCAGTCGGTGAAGACGTGCTGCACCCTCGGGTCGATGCCGGCGGGCAGCGCCCGGTCCGGTGCGGCGACCCGCACGCAGGTCGACGGGTCCGGGCGCCGGTCCGAGGGCAGCCCACACTGGAAGATCCCGTCGCGGGTCTGCGCGATAGCGACGTCGGCGATGCCGCCGAGCGCCCCGCCCGGAATGTCCACCCGCCAGCTGCCGTCGGCGGCACTGACCAGGGTCACCGTCCGATTCGGCTGGCCGGACTGGGACAGCGTGTAGCGGGCGGTGAGGTGCCGGTCCTCGGCCGCCGCGGCCAGCCCGGCGAGCTGCGCCCGCGCGTCGGTCACCCCGGCCGGGGCGGACGCCGACTCGCTCACCGGCACCGAACCGTCGACCGCCGGCGGGTCGACCGGCGGTACGTCGCCGCCCCCGCACCCGCCGAGCAGCCCCGCCCAGCCGACCAGCAGCACACCCGCCACCACCCGCGACCCGCCGCCGAGTCCGGCACGGGTTCCAGACCGCCCGGACCCGGACCCGGGATTGGTGACCGGTGCCGACGGTTGGGGCCGGTCGGGCCGAGGGGCGGCCGGATCGGTGTCGGGAGGGGCGGCTTCCGAGCGCATCGTGCCATTGTCGGGTGCGTCCGGGCGTACTGATCAGTCAGTCGGGTCGGCGGCGTTCGGCGTGTCGCGGGCATCACCGCTACCCGCCCGCCGTACCGCCCGGGGTGGGCCGGATGGTGGGATCGTGGCTGCCCCCGGTCCCTGCCGGGCCGGTACCCTGAGGGTCGTTCATACGGCGCCGTCGGTTTGTGGCCGGCGGCGTCGGCACGCTCCGGGTTGATCGGAGCAGGCTGCCCCCGACCGGTGGAAACCGGCCGGTCGGCAGCGTGGTGGTCGGCTGGGTCAGCCGGCCGTGGAAGGAGTAGACCGTCGTGGCACTGGTCGTGCAGAAGTACGGCGGATCCTCCGTCGGCGACGCCGAACGGATCAAGCGGGTCGCCGAGCGGATCGTCGCCGCTCGCAAGGCCGGAGATGACGTGGTCGTGGTGGTCTCCGCGATGGGGGACACCACCGACGAGTTGCTCGACCTGGCGCACCAGGTCAGCCCGCTGCCGCCCGGCCGCGAGCTGGACATGCTGCTCACCGCCGGCGAGCGGATCTCGATGGCACTGCTCGCCATGGCGATCCACAACCTGGGGTACGAAGCACGGTCGTACACCGGTTCCCAGGCCGGCGTGCTGACCACCTCGGTGCACGGCAAGGCCCGGATCATCGACGTCACCCCGGGCAGGTTGCAGGGGGCGCTGAACGAGGGCGCGGTCGCGATCGTCGCCGGCTTCCAGGGCGTGTCCCAGGACACCAAGGACATCACCACGCTGGGCCGGGGCGGTTCGGACACCACGGCGGTGGCGCTGGCCGCCGCGCTCAACGCCGACGTCTGCGAGATCTACACCGACGTCGACGGCATCTTCACCGCCGATCCGCGAATCGTCCCCAACGCACGTCACATCAAGCAGATCACGTACGAAGAGATGTTGGAGTTGGCCGCCTGCGGCGCGAAGGTGCTGCACTTGCGCAGCGTCGAGTACGCGCGCCGAGCGCAACTGCCGATCCATGTCCGCTCGTCATATTCGACCAACACCGGCACGATGGTCACCGGATCGATGGAGGAACCCGCCGTGGAGCAAGCGCTGATCACCGGGGTCGCCCACGACCGCAGCGAGGCGAAGATCACTGTTGTCGGCGTACCGGACGAGCCGGGCGCGGCGGCGCGGATCTTCGAGACCGTGGCGAGTGCCGAGATAAACCTCGACATGATCGTGCAGAACGTCTCCACCGAGGGCACCGGGCGCACCGACATCTCGTTCACCCTGCCGAAGACCGACGGCCCGACGGCGATGGCCGCGCTCAGCAAGATCCAGGAGCCGGTCAAGTTCAAGGGGCTGCTCTACGACGACCACGTCGGTAAGGTGTCGCTGATCGGTGCCGGCATGCGCTCCCACCCGGGTGTCGCGGCCAGCTTCTTCGCTGCCCTCGGCGAGGCTGGGGTGAACATCGAGATGATTTCCACCTCGGAGATCCGGGTCTCGGTGGTGTGCCGGGACACCGATCTCGACGCCGCGGTCCGCGCTGTGCACGACGCGTTCGACCTCGGTGGCACAGAGGAAGCCGTCGTGTACGCCGGAACCGGGAGGTAACCCCTCATGGGCCAGCTGCCCACCCTTGCGATCGTCGGGGCGACCGGTGCCGTCGGCACCGTGATGTGTGACCTGCTCTCGTCGCGAAAGAACGTGTGGGGTGAGATCCGGCTGATCGCGTCCGCGCGGTCGGTCGGGCAGCAGCGGCTCTGTCGGGGCGAGCAGTTGACCGTCCGGGCACTGACGCCGGAGGCGTTCGACGGCGTCGACGTGGCCATGTTCGACGTACCGGACGAGGTCGCAGCCGAGTGGGCGCCGATCGCGGTCTCCCGGGGCGTGGTGACCGTCGACAACTCCGGGGCCTTCCGGATGGACCGGGACGTGCCGCTGGTGGTGCCGGAGATCAACCCGGAGCAGGTACGCAACCGGCCCAAGGGGATCATCGCCAACGCCAACTGCACCACCCTGGGCATGATCGTCGCGATCGCGCCCCTGCACCGCGAGTACGGCCTGCGGGAGCTGGTGCTGGCGTCGTACCAGGCGGTTTCCGGGGCCGGTCAGGCCGGCGTGGACACCCTGCACGACCAGCTCACGAAGATCGCCGGTGACCGGGGGCTCGGCTCCCGGTCCGGCAACGTACGGCAGGCGGTCGGGGACGAGCTGGGCCCGTTCCCGGCCCCGCTGGCGCTCAACGTGGTGCCGTGGGCCGGAACACTGCGCGACGGCGGCTGGTCGTCCGAGGAACTCAAGATGCGCAACGAGTCCCGCAAGATCCTCGGCCTGCCCGATCTGAAGGTCTCCGCGACCTGCGTACGGGTTCCGGTGGTGACCGGGCACTCGGTGGCCGTACATGCGGTTTTCGGGTCCGAGGTGGACGCTGAGGGCGCCCGCGAGGCGTTGCGCAACGCGCCCGGCGTGATCGTGGTCGACGACCCGGAGCGGGGCGAGTTCCCGATGCCGATCGACGCCGTCGGCACCGACCCGTCCTGGGTCGGCCGGATCCGCCGCTCGATGGACGACCCACGAGCCCTGGACCTCTTCATCACCGGCGACAACCTCCGCAAGGGCGCCGCCCTCAACACCGCCCAGATCGCCGAACTCCTAGCCGCCGAATACTCCTCCCCCACCCGCTAACCCCCCGCCCCCCGTACCCCCGTACCCCCCCCGGGGGTACCCCCGCGCCACCCCCAGCCCCGTCGATCTAGGGCAAATGGTGGTGATTAGAGATCAACTCACACGTATTTGCCCTAGATCGACGGGCGAATGGGTCGCGCGGGGGCAAGGGGGCGAGGGGAAGGGGGTAAGGGCAACGGGGGTAAGGGGGTGGGGCGTTAGGCGGCGGAGAGGCGGATGCCGTCGCGGCCTTCGCGTTTGGCGTCGTAGAGGGCGGCGTCGGCGCGGCGCAGGGTCAGTTCGGGGGACTCGGCGTCGTGTTGCAGGGCCACGCCGACGCTGATCGTGCGGCCGATCCGGCGGGCCGCGGCGACCAGCCGTTCGGCGATCCCGGCCGCCTCCTCGGGGCGCCCGACCTCGATCACCGCGATGAACTCGTCGCCGCCGACACGGTACAACTCGTCGCCCTGGCGCAGTGCCAGTTCCAGCGCCCGGGCCAGCTCCACCAGGACCTGGTCACCCGCCTGGTGGCCGTACGTGTCGTTGACGATTTTGAAGTCGTCCACGTCGATGGCGAGCAGCGCCGTGCGGCCCGGGGTGGTCGCGGTGATCCGCTCCCCGAACGAACCGTAGTGGCGCAGCCCGGTCAACGGGTCCGAGCCGGCCCGCTCACGAAGCCCGGCCAGGCTACGCAGCCGGTCCAGGCAGATCCACGCCTGCGCGGCGAGCAACTCCAGCAGGTTGACCGTGGTCGGATCTGGTCGCCGCACCCGCTCGTCGGCGACCAGCAGCAGGCCGCCGGTGTCGGCCGGACCCAACGGTACGGCGATCAGCGTGCCGACCCCGTCCGGCAGCGGCGGGTCGTACTCGTCGGCGCCGGTCGTCGTGCCGGCCTGGGCGAGGGTGTACGTCGAACCGCAGTCGTGCACCCGCTCCATCAGCCGGGCCAGCGCCGCGTGTGTGTCCTCGCCGGTCAGCCTGGCCCGGAGCCGGCACTGCGCATCGTCGCGCCCGCCGCCGTCCCCGCCCGGATCGGCCGGCCGGAGCCCGCCGGGGGCGCAGAGCAGCAGGATCGCCGAGTCGAGCCCGGACACGTCCCGGGCGGCGTTGGTGGCGGCGGCGACCAGGTCCGACTCGTCCGAGGCGGCGGTCAGGGTGGCGGCGTGCCGGAGCAGCTTCTCGTCGCGGCTCTCCACCGGCGGGCCACCGAGTTGGGTGATCCGGGCGCCGAGCCGGGCCGCGACCCGCTCGGCGGTGGCCTGCCAGGCCGCCAGGTCGACCTTCTCGGTCCAGTCGAGCGTCAGCACCCCGATCGGGGCGCCGGTCGGGGAGATCACGGGTACGCAGGTCTGGGCGACGACGTCCGGTTGCGTCAGGGCGCCGTCGGCGATGGAGGTCGGCGACGGCCTGCCGTCGGGCGCCGCCTCGGTCGTCCGGGCCCGGCCGGAGGTGAAGACCCGGCCGGCGGCGCCGGTGTCCAGGGGGACGGTGGCGAAGATCTGCCAGGAGCCGGTCGCGGCAACCCGTCGGAGCCGGTCGTGCAGCGGCAGGAGTACGGAGATCCGCGCCGTCGCGTGCCGCCCGAGGGCGGCAACGGTGAGTTGGCACGCCTCCAGAGCGGTCGACGCCAGGGGGAGGCGGGCCGTTGCGGCGGTGATGACTCGTTCGAGTTCCGGGGGCACCTTTTGTCGTTCCAGGAGGGGCAGGGGAGGGATGGTCGCCAGGTGGCAGGCCCGGCGGCGCGTCACCAAGATTACCCACGGGTTCTTGGCGGCTTCCCTGAGTGGATCATGAATCCGGCCAGGTCGCCGTGCCGCCAGGCGCTGACCACCCTTGGCGGCCGGTCGGCGGCACCGTCCGTGTGGGCACTGTCACAGGTTGATCATGCGGCTTGTCGCCGGCCCGGAGTGTGTCCGCGTACCGCGTTGACGGGTGGTGGCGGACCCGATGCAACCTGGCGCTGCGGTCGCTGGTCCCCTCTATGACCGATGCCGGAGGGAGCAGGGATGAATGGCGTCGATGCGGTGCATCAGGCATACCAGGCGTACTACCAGCGATTAGTGGGGCAGGTCTACGGACTGACCGGTGACCTGCCCGAGGCGCAGGACGTCGTGCAGGAGGCGTACGCCCGAGCGCTGATCCGACCACAGCAGTTTCTCCAGATCACCGACCCGGAGGCGTGGCTGCGTACGGTCGCGTTCAACGTCGCCCGCAGCCGTTACCGGCGCAGGTGGGCCCTTGACCGGCTCATCCGCTCGGGACGGGTGGACCAGTCCGACGAGGTCCCCGGGCTCAGCCCCGATCGGGTCGCCCTGGTCGCGGCATTGCGCAAGCTCGGCCGGCCGACCCGTGAGGCACTGGTGCTCTACCACCTGGCGGACCTGCCGGTGACCGAGGTCGCGGCGATGCTCGGCGTGCCGGTCGGCACGGTCAAGGCCCGGCTCTCCCGCGGGCGGGCCCTGCTGGCCCGCGAACTGGCCGACGAGCCTCCGGCCGCCCCCGCCGAAGAACGACCCACCATCCGGAAGGAGATCAGCCATGCGTGAGAACGAGCCGGTCGACCTGGACCACAACCTGTCTGAACCGGGTGGCCGCGAGGGCGTGCCCAGTGCCGACTTCCACAGCCTGCTCGTCGACGTGGGCCGGATCACCCAGCAGCCCGGCTTCGACCTCGTACAGCGTCGTGCGCGGCGGCTGCGTACCCGAAGGCAGTTGGTGGTGGCGGGAGCCGGGCTGGCGGTCGTGGCGGTGCTCGGCGCCGCCGGACTGACCGTGACCCGACCCGCCGCGAGCGATCTTCCGGCGGCCACCCCGAGCCCGTCCGGCCCCGTCGCCCCCACGTCCCCTCCGGCGCCGGCCGTGCTGCCGTCGAGGCCGGCGTCCAGTTCGCCTCCGGTGGTACGCGAACTCCTGGCCGGGGACCCGGACCACCTCTACGCGGTGGTCGAGGACTGTGACGACTGCCAGGGTTGGCTGATGGGCTCGCAGGACGGTGGACGTACGTGGCAGACCCGGCTCGCGGTGAGCCTCCGGCTCGACAAATCCGACCTGATTCGGGTCGTCGGACCGAGCGCGATCATGGCCGGCATCTGGGAACGGAAGCCGAGCCAGGAGCCGTGCCTGCGGCCGGCGCCGGAGTGTACGACGCACGCCCAGGAAGCGACCCTGCGGATCAGCGCTGATGCCGGAGCCACCTGGCGAGACCTCGTTGTCGATGACGAACCGGTGGAGTCGGCGCCGCCCTCGGGCGGTGTCGTCATGGATCTGATGACGACGAACACCCAGCCCACCCAACGCGGTCGTCTCTACGCCGTCGATCCGGAGATGGGCCGGATCGCCCCGCTGGCGAACCAGCCCCCCCTGACCCAGTACGAGAAGATCGCCGTTCCGCTCAGTGCCGGGGTGTGGCTGGAGGGCCTGGATCCGACCACCCGCAGGCCGGCCGTCGCGGTCAGTCGGGACGGCGGTGCGAGCTGGGTCACGTCGATTTTCGAGGCGGAGAAGCAGGTCGGGGACCAGGCTCCGGTTCGTCTGGGTATCAGCAGGCCGGAGGTACGGACAGCGGACGGTCAGACCGCCTTCGCCATGTTCGCTGCCGGGGCGGGACCGGTCCGGATCTACCGCACCACCGATGGTGGGCAGAGTTGGAAGCGGACCAATCCCGACGCGCGATCGTGGGACGTGCCCCGGACACCGCGGAGCCTCGTCGTCGCGGGAGGTCGGCACGTGGTGATCGACCGCGCGGAGCCGACCGCTCCGATCAGGCTGTTCGAGAGCACCGACGGCCGGGTCTACCAGCCGTTCGCACCGGTCGGCCTGCCGCCGATCGGAATAGCACCGATCGCCGTGGACAAGGACCTCTTCCTGTACCGGGACTACAACACCATCTACCGGTCGGAGGACGGGGTGCACTGGCAACCGCTGGGCCCGCCGAAGTAAACGACGACCCCCGAACCCGGTGGGCCGAGGACCTGCCACTCGTCATGGCAGGTCCTCGGCCTGATCGGTGAGAATATGCGCCACGAACGACGAAGGGCCAGGTCAGATTGCTCTGACCTGGCCCTCAACTCGTCGGGGTGGCCGGATTCGAACCGACGACCTCTTCGTCCCGAACGAAGCGCGCTACCAAGCTGCGCTACACCCCGAGCTGCCGACAAATAGTAGCCCACCAGCCCCGGTGGTCAAATTCGGTATCCCGGCGGGGCGCCCACCTGGACCGGAGCCTGTCGGGCCACCCGGACGCCCCGGTCCGGTCCGGCCGGTCAGCGCGGAATCAGGGTCAGCAGCGACGCCTCGGGCCGGCAGGCGAACCGGACCGGGGCGGTGGGGTGGGTGCCGACCCCGGCCGAGACGTGCAGCCACGCGTCCGAGCCGGGCCACCGGTGCAGGCCCTTGGCCATCGACAGCGGCAGGTCGCAGTTGGTCGTCAGCGCGCCGTAGAACGGCACGCAGACCTGGCCACCGTGGGTGTGCCCGGCGAGCAGCAGCTGGAAGCCGTCGGCCGCCATCTCGTCCAGCAGGGGTGGTTCGGGCGAGTGGGTCAGCCCGATGGTGAGGTCGGCCTGCTCGGACACCGGCCCGGACACCGACGCGTAGTCGTCCCGCTCGACGTGCGGGTCGTCCACCCCGACCAGTTCGACCGTACGGCCGCCGGCCCTGATGGTCGTACGGGAGTTGTTCAGGTCGGCCCAGCCGGCCCCGACCAGTACGTCGCGCAGATCCTCGGTCGGCAGGTCGACGCCCTGCACGTAGTCCCGTTCCGGCAGGACGTAGCTCAGCGGGTTCTTCCAGACCGGGCCCCGGTAGTCGTTGGACCCGAAGACGAACGCGCCCGGTACGTCCAGCAGCGGCTGCAACGCCCGCAGCACCCCCGGTACGCCCTCGGGGTGGGCCAGGTTGTCGCCGGTCACCACCACCAGGTCCGGGTCGGTGGCGGCGAGCGAGGCGACCCAGCGCTGTTTGCGCCGCTGGTCGGGGGTCATGTGCAGGTCGGAGAGGTGCAGGATGCGCAGCGGCTCCGCGTCGGTGTCGAGCACCGGTACGTCGAACCGGCGGAGGGTGAACAGGTTTCGCTCGACGAGTGAGGCGTACGCGAGAGTGGCCGCTCCGGCCGCGACGGTGCCGGCTGCCAGTCGGAATACGGTGCGCTTCTGCATGGCGACCAGGGTAGTTTGACGAGTCATGAGCACGCTGAAGGACCTCCTGACCGCTGACCTGCGTACCGCTCTCAAGGCGCGGGACGAGCTGAGCACGTCGACCCTGCGGTTGGCGCTCGCCGCCATCGGCAACGCGGAGGTCGCCGGCAAGGTGAAGCGGGAGCTTTCCGACGACGAGGTGTTGTCGGTGCTGACCAAGGAGGCGAAGAAGCGCCGGGAGGCGGCAACCGCGTTCGCTGACGCGGGCCGTACCGAGCAGGCGGCCAAGGAGCGGGCCGAGGGCGAGTTGCTGGACCGCTACCTGCCGAAGCAGCTCGGTGACGAGGAGTTGACCGAGCTGGTCCGGGGCGCGCTCGCCGTCGGCGGCTTCGACGGCAAGGCCCAGTTGGGCCCGGCGATGAAGGCGAGCCAGGCTGCGGTGGCCGGCCGGGCCGAGGGTGGTCGGGTCGCGGCCGAGGTACGGCGACAGCTCGGTTCCTGACCGGCTCGCCGGTTCCTGACCGGCTCGCCGGCTCCGGTCCCGATCGATGGGTCCGGGTGGCGGCACCGGTGGACATGACGACGATGGGCGGGCACCCTCCGGTGCCCGCCCATCACTGTTCTGCGTACCCGTTGGTCAGTCGCCCGGGGGTCGGACCACGTTGGGGCCGTCCGGGCCGGTACCGGGCCGGACGGGGCCGTTTCCGCCCGGCGTGGGGCTGCCGCCGCCCTTGCCGTTGCTGACCTGGATCACCACGACGCCGCCCTTGATGGTGCGTCCGTCGGGGCTGGTGCCGGCGGCGGTGCCGGCCGGGCACTTCGAGTTGATCTGCGACCGGGCCACGTCCACCTCGAAGCCGGCGCCCTTGATCCGGGACCGGGCCGACTCGATCGACTGGCACTCGACGTTCGGGATGGACCGCTGGTCGCCCTGGACCAGCTTGCCACTGGGCGCGACGAACTGCTGGGCCGGCTTGCCCTTCATCGCGTCCCGCAGCGTCTCGTACACGGCCGGGTTGACCTTGTCGTGGTCCATCTTCTCGGTGGTCTCGGGCCAGTCCGGGTCGGCCAGGATGCCGGCCACGGCGAGCTGCTTGGTCGTGACGACCAGGCTGGCGGTCCGGTCCGAGTCGGTGGTGCCGCTCTTGCCGGCGACCGGCTTGCCCACGATGCCGCGTACGCCGGCGGCGGTGCGGCCCTTGCACTGGGTGGTCGACGAGTTGTCCCCGACCGGGCAGCGGGCGGCGTCGATGGCGGCGCGGGCGACCTCGGTCTTGAACCGCTGCTCGCAGCGGGGGTTCGCGATGTCGAGCGTCTTACCGCTCAGGTCGCGGATCTCCTGCACCGGGATCGGTTCGCAGTACTTGCCGTCGGCCGCCAGGGTCGCGTACGAGTTGGCCAGGTCCAGCGGCGTGGTCGCGGAGACACCGAGGGTGAACGCGCCCCAGAGGTCGCCGCCGCCCTCCGCGGTGGCCATGTCGGCGTCCTTGCTCGACCGGAACTGGATGCCGAGCCGCTTCGCCACGTTGATCGTGTTGAGCGCGCCGGCCTGCTCCTCCAGTGGGACGAAGTAGGTGTTCACCGAGGCACCGAAGGCGCTCCACATGTTGTGCGGACCGGCCATGCTCTTGCTGGCGTTGCGTGGGCAGTACTTGTTGGTGCCCTTGCACGCGGCGTCGCTGTTGAAGCCGACCGGGTACTTGGAGACGTACTCCTCCGGCGCGTTGATGGTCGTCGCCAGCGGCAGGCCCTTCTCCAGCGCCGCCACCATCGTGAACATCTTGAACGTCGAGCCGGCCTGGTAGCCGGTGATGTCGCCACCGCCGCTGAGTAGCGGGTTCGTGGTGTTGGGGTAGGTGCCCCGGGCGCCCTTGCGGGCCTTCGGGTTGGTGGAGGGCCCGTTCGCCGGCTTGTCCGGGTCGTCGAGCTTGAAGTTACGGTTGACCGCCAGGGTGCGTACGCGGCCGGTGCCGGGCTCGATGCCGGCGAGCATCAACGCTTCCTTGCGCGAGGTCGGGAGGTACTTCTCGACCGACTTCTTCGCCGCCTCCTGCGCCTGAATGTCGAGCGTGGTGACGATGCTGTAGCCGCCGGACTTCAGCCGCCGCTCCCGGTCGTACGTGGTGGCGCCGAAGGTCTCCTGGTCCATCCACCAGCGGTAGAAGAAGTCGCAGAAGAAGCCCCAGTGGTTCTTGCTGGTAGCCACACATCCGTTTGGTGCGCGCTTGCCGGTGATGACCAGCTTGACCGCCTTTGCGGTGTCAGCCTCCTGCCGGGTGATCGCGCCGATGTCGACCATGTTCTCGATGACGTAATCACGCCGGGTGACCGCCTGCGGGTAGCCGCTGGCGGTGGTCGGGTTGTACTCCGAGGGTGCCTTGACCAGGCCGGCGAGCATCGCCGCTTCCTCGATCGTCAGGTCCCTCGGGTGCTTGTTGAAATAGACCTGGCTGGCCGCGAAGACGCCGTACGCACCGCTGCCGAAGGGCGCGATGTTCAGGTAGCGCTCCAGGATCTCCTCTTTGGAGAGTTCGCTGTCGATCTGGAGGGCGTAGCGCATCTCGCGCAGCTTGCGCGCGGTGGTGTCCTCGGTGGCCGCCACCACGTCCTGCGGGTGTGTCGCCGAGTACGCGATCGCCTGCCGGACGTACTGCATGGTGAGGGTGGAGGCGCCCTGGGTGGTCTGGTTGGCGCTGTTGTTGGCGACGAAGGCGCGGGCGATTCCCCTCATGTCAACGCCGTTGTGCTCGTAGAAGTCGTGGTCCTCGGCGGCGATGATGGCTTTCTGCATCATCGGGGCGATGTCCTTGAGCGGAACGTCGCGCCGGTTCTCGTCGTACATGGTGGCGAGCACCGTCTTGCCGTCCGACGCGTAGAGGTAGCTGATCTGCGGCGCCATCTTGACCGTCAGCTCGGTCGGCAGCTTGTCGAAGGTCTCGGCGCCGGCCTTGGCGGCCAGGCCGGACATCGCCACCGCGGGGAAGGCGGCCGCAGCGACCACCACCCCGGCCAGCAGGCCACAGATCAGTAGCGATGCGCCGTTGGCAAAGACATTGTGGTCGCGTTTCCGCATCCGGGTCACCTCGTCAGGGTACGTGAGTCAGCATCGAGGTCGCGCTCCGCGTACTTTCCCCATTTCCTGCGGGCGCTGCTCTCGTTGTGCTAAACGCACGGACCCAGGCATGCGGTTGCGGGCACCGTGCTGCCGAGTCTCCTCTATCCGACGGATCTCCGCAGCGTTTTCGTACATCGCAGCCGGGTAGACAGCACAGACGACCGGGCAAGAAGCCCGGAGTGTCCGGATTAATGAATTTGGCCGACAACGTTGCGTAATCAGTCGACTACAGAGCATGATGGTCCGGCGAGGGAAATCGCACGTCGTCCGTGCCGCCTGGGGGCAGGCGCGACGGATGGCCGGGGGGTTAGTGGCCGGCTGATCGGCACGAGTCGGTAGCGGGAAAGCAAGGGGGGACGTGAACAGATGGGCATGATCACAGACTGGCCCACTTTGGCGGCATGTCAGAACGGTGACCCTGACGCGCTGTTCGTACAGGGCGCAGAACAGAACGTAGCGAAGCGGATCTGCCGAAGTTGCCCGGTGCGCTACGAGTGTCTGGCCGACGCGCTCGACAACCGAATCGAGTTCGGCGTCTGGGGTGGCATGACCGAGCGGGAGCGGCGGGCCCTGTTGCGTCGACACCCGCAGGTGGCCAGTTGGCGCAAGATGTTCGAGGCCGCGCTGAAGAACAAGGACAAGTCTCTGGTCACGACCGGCTGATCGCGGCGCCTATCGTTCGCAGCCCGTCGACGTCGTGCACGTCGGCGGGCTGCGCCGTGACCGCCACCGTCGGCACCTGCGGGTACGCGTCCGTGAAGGCCGCCGCCACCCGCTGCTCCCGGGCCGCCTGCTGGGCCAGCGCGGCGTGCACCCGCAGCGTCTCCACCGTCGTCTCGTGACCGCCCAACTCGGCCAGCCGATCGGCGGCGGCCAGACTCTCCTGCGCCGTCGGCTCGTCCACCACCGTGCGGTGCACCCGGTTCATCACCAGCCCGGCCAGCGGCATCCGCTCCTCGCCGAGCCGCCCGGCGAAGTACGCCGCCTCCCGTACCGCGTCCGGCTCCGGTGCCGCCACCAGCAGGAACGCCGTCTCCCTGGCTTGCAGGATCCGGTACGTCTGCTCCGCCCGCTGCCGGAAACCGCCGAACATCGAGTCCAGCGCCGCGACGAAGCCGGACAGGTCAGTCAGCAACTGGGCGCCCAGAACCTTCTGCACCGCCCGCGAGAACATCCCGAACGACGCCGTGACCAGGCTGAACATGCTCCGCCCACCGGACCGGGCCGGCGCCAGCAACAGCCGCAGCATCCGCCCGTCGAGGAAGCGGGACAGCCGGGCCGGCGCGTCCAGGAAGTCCAGCGCCGACCGGGACGGCGGAGTGTCGACCACTATCAGGTCCCACTCGCCCCGAGCGTGCAACTGACCCAGCTTCTCCATCGCCATGTACTCCTGCGTACCGGCAAAGGTCGAACTCATCGCCTGGTAGAACGGGTTGGCGAAGATCTCTGCGGCCTTCACGGGGTCACTGTGCGCGAGCACCACGTCGTCGAAGGTCCGCTTCATGTCGAGCATCATGGCGTGCAGCTCGCCGCCGCTGGCCTCCACGTCGATCCCCTTGACCTGCCGGGGCGTGTTGTCCAGCTCGGTCAGGCCGAGCGACTGCGCCAGCCGGCGGGCCGGATCGATGGTGAGCACGACCGTACGCCGTCCGTGCACCTCGGCCGCGCGCAGCGCGAGCGCCGCCGCGGTGGTCGTCTTTCCCACGCCGCCCGAGCCACAGCAGACCACGATCCGTACGCCGGAATCGGCGAGGATCTGATCGACGTCCAGCGGCGGCGCTGGTTGATCGGCAGGCACGTTCCGAGCGTATCGGGATTGGACCGCCCACTGCCCAGGGCAGCGCTCAGGTGTGAGTCAATCGGCGCTGGCCAGCACCGTTGCGAGCCGATCGAGAGCCGTTCGGTCAACCCCATCGGGTAACAGGGGCAACTCGACCAACGGCAGCCCCAGCTCGACCAGATCCGACCGGAGCGACTCCTCCAGCTCCCGCCGGGTGAGCTGGTCGCGGGCCTCGGTGTGCAGGCCGGCGACGGTGGCCCGGTCGGCGGGCAGCCCGGCCGCGGCGAGCCCCCGGCGCAGCTCCGCCTGGCTCACCTTGGCCGCCAGCAGCGGCGGCCGGCTGCTGTTGACGATCACCCGGCCGACCGGGATACGCAGCTTGGTCAGCTCGCCGATCGCGTCGATCGTCTCCTGGACCGGCATCTCCTCCAGCAGCGTGACCACGTGCACGGCCGTGATCGGGGAGCGCAGCAGCGCCGCCACACCCTCGCTCTGGGTCTTGATCGGGCCGACCTTGGCCAGCCGGGCCGCCTCGGCGGTGACGTTCAGGAAACGACCGATCCGGCCGGTGGGCGGGGCATCGAGCACCACGGAGTCGTACACCCGGCGCTTGTCGGCGGTCCGGGTGGTCGCCTCCTTGACCTTGCCGGTGAGCAGCACGTCCCGCAGACCCGGGGCGATGGTGGTGGCGAAGTCGATCGCACCGAGCTTGCGCAGCGCGCGACCGGCGGCACCGAGCTTGTAGAACATGTCCAGGTATTCGAGCAGCGCCTCTTCGGGGTCGACGGCGAGCGCGCGTACCTCACCGCCGCCGGGAAGCGTGACGATGCGCCGCTCCTCGTACGGCAGCGGCCCGGTGCCGAAGAGTTGTCCGATGCCCTGCCGGCCCTCGACCTCCACCAGCAGGGTGCGCCGCCCCTCGGCGGCGAGCGCGAGGGCCAGGGCGGCGGCGACGGTGGTCTTCCCGGTCCCGCCCTTGCCGGTTACCACGTGCAGACGGGCCGGCCAGCCCGTCTCGGGCTGACCGACCGACCCATCGCCTGCTCGCACGTATACGAGCGTAACCAGCCGTAGCCTCTACGCCACGAGCTAGCCCACCTCGCAGACGCGCCAACCGGTTTTCTGTATCACGGTGAACTTGAGCTGCTGCTCCGCGGTCTTCTCGTCCGCGGTGGTCATCGTGAGCTGGACCGAGACGATCGCCCGGTCATCGGCTTGTTCGTCCACTTTCGGGGGGTTCCACTTGAACCGGGGCGTCTTGTAGGTCTGCGAGAGCTTTTTCACTTCGTCGACCTTGCCGACGACCGCGGCCCTGTCGTTCGCCTGCGAGCAGACCAGCGAGGCCGCCTTGTCGGCGTCCTTCTCGGTGTAGACGGCCTTGAGGAAACCGTCCACCGCGGCGGTCGCGCTGGGTGCGCCCTGACCGGTCTCCGCGCTGCGCAGCACCAGGAACGCGGCGAGTCCACCGCCACCGCAGAGCACCACCGCCACCGCCAGCACGATCGAGGCGATCAGCAGCCCACGCTTCTTCCTCGGCAGCTGGGCGGGCAGTGGGTAGCCCGGCGGCGGGGGATACCCCGGCTGCCCGAATTGCGCCGGACCCGGAAACGGCTGCCCGGGGTACGGCGTCCCGGCGTACGGCTGCCCGGACACGGGCTGACCGGGGTAGGGCTGCCCCGACACGGGCTGACCGGGATAGGGCTGCCCCGACACCGGCTGTCCCGGGTACGGCGTCCCGGACACCGGCTGTCCCGGCTGGGGTGCACCGGGTGCGGGCTGTCCCGACCAGGGCTGGGCCGGGATCGGCTGGGTCGGCGGGGTCTGTCCCGGGATCGGCTGGGGTTGCCCGGGGACCGGCTGGGTCTGTTCCGGGATGGCCTGGGTCGGTGGGGCCTGGTCGGCGACCGGTTCTCCCGACGGTGTCGGCGGTACGGCGGCGTCCGTGGGTGGTCCCCACTCGGACCGTGCCGCCGCCGAGCCTGTCTGCTCCGCCTGCACCGGCGGCGCCTGCTCGGTTGCCTGCGGCGTGGCGGGCTGTGTCTGGTCCGACGTGGTGGCGTCCGGTTCGGCCGCCGGGTTGCCGTCGGTCGCCGCTGGTCCGGGTTCCGGAGTCACCGGGGTCGGCTGCGTGGGCTCGTCGGCGTGGGGCGGCTGACCGCCCGGCGGTTGCGCGGAGCCGCCGTTGGGCGGTTGGCTCATCGTCTCCCCCGTAGGGCCTCGGTACGCCGATCCCCACGGCCGCCCACCGCTCACCGGCAGGGCCGCGCGGAGCTGGCGCAGTGATCAGGCTTGGCGAGAGAGCATACGTGCCCGCCCGCGGCTGAGGGTAGCCGTCGTACACCAGCACCACAGGGGATGGCGCCGCGAACCACAGGGGATGGCGCCGCCGATCGGACGGATGCCGCCGTCCGGCGTTGCCCCGGCCGCCCGGTGTCAGTTGGGCCAGCCGGAGGGGGTGGCGGGACCGGGACCGGCCGGACGCTGCCCGTAGGCTGTCCGGCACATCCGTACGCCGTCCGGCGAAGCAGCCAAGAACAGGGAGCCAGCCAGCGATGCAGAAGTGGGAGTACGTCACGGTGCCGCTGCTCACGCACGCGACCAAGCAGATTCTCGACAACTGGGGCGAGGACGGCTGGGAGCTGGTGGGCGTGGTGCCGGGTCCGAACCCGGAGCAGCTCGTCGCGTACCTCAAGCGACCGAAGTCGTGAGCAACGGGCCACACGCCAAGCTCGCCGAGCTGGGGCTGAGCCTGCCCGAGGTGGTGCAACCGCTCGGGTCGTACGTCCCGGCGGTGCAGTCCGGCCACCACGTCTACGTCTCCGGGCAGTTGCCGATGGTGGACGGGAAGCTGCTCGCCACCGGCAAGGTGGGTAACGGTGTCTCCGCCGAGCAGGCGAAGGACCTGGCCGAGCGGTGCGCGATCAACGCGCTGGCGGCCGTCGACTCGCTGGTCGGGCTGGAGAACGTCGTCAAGATCGTCAAGGTGACCGGGTTCGTCGCCTCGGCGGAGGGTTTCACCGGTCAGCCGGGCGTACTCAACGGGGCCTCGGATCTGTTCGGTGCCGTCTTCGGTGAGGCCGGTCGGCACGTACGCAGCGCCGTCGGCGTGGCCGAGCTGCCGCTGGACTCCCCGGTCGAGGTAGAGGTCATCGTCGAGGTCGCCTGACCCGGTCGACCACTCGCGATCTTGCGCCTGAGGCGTGGTGAATTGTCGCCTGTGTGCGGGTACGTCCGCCGCCGCAGGCGCAAGATCGCGCGGGTAGAGCAATAGCTGAAGGAAACTCGACACGGGTGTGTCACGGGCTGGTCGTACCATTCCAGCCATGACGGGCCACGTGATCGCGCCGGCTGCCGCGCTGGCCGACCAGCTACCGAGCTGGGTGACGCTGCTGCGCGCACCCAACCCCGGTCCGATGACCCTGGACGGCACCAACACCTGGCTGCTGCGCGCCGCCGGCCAACGGGTCGGGGTCGTGATCGATCCGGGCCCGCTGGACGAGGGACACCTCGCCACGATCGCCGCGAACGGGCCGATTGGCCTCATCCTGGTCACCCACGGGCATCCGGACCACGTCGAGGGCGCCCGCCGGCTCTCCGACCTGCTGGGCGGGACCCGCGTACTCGCGGCGGACGCGGCGCACTGCGTCGGCACGGAACCGCTCGAAGCGACCGAGAGCTTCGACGCGTACGGGTTGGAGTTCGCGGCACTGGACACTCCGGGACACACCGCAGACTCGGTCTGTTACCTGGTCGAACCCACGACGCTGGTCGACGGCGAGGCGCCGGCGGCGGTGTTCACCGGGGACACCATCCTCGGCCGGGGCACCACCGTCGTCGCCCAACCCGACGGCGACCTCGGGCACTACCTGGACAGCCTGGAACTGCTCAGCGCGTACGACGGGTTGCCCGCCCTGCCCGGACACGGACCGGCGCTCGCCGACTGCGCCGTCGCGGCCCGGTTCTACCTGGCCCACCGGCGGGCCCGGCTGGACCAGGTACGGCAGGCCGTCGCCAACGGTGCGAGCACCGCCCCCGACGTGGTCGCCGCCGTCTACGCCGACGTCGACCGGTCGCTGTGGTGGGCCGCCGAATGGTCGGTCCGCGCCCAACTCGACTACCTCGCCCGGGAAGGTGACCCCGCCCTCGCGCGGGAAGGTGACCCCGCCCTCGCCCGGGAAGACGACTCCGCCCTCGCCCGAGAAAACGGATCCGGTCCCGAAATTCGGGAATCCGGGCCGGGGGCCGGTGGGTTGGACCTCCCGTGACCTGCCCGGTGTGTGGAACCGTCGCCGTGCCCGGCGCGCGGTTCTGCCACAACTGTGGTGCCGCGCTGCCGGCCGCCGCGACCCTTCCGGCGGCCGAACGACGGGTGGTTACCGTCCTTTTCGGCGACCTGTCCGACTTCACCTCCTGGTCGGAGGATCTCGACCCGGAACGGGTCGGCGCGGTCACCGACCGGGTGCTCGCCTCGCTGGCCGGCGCGGTCAAGACCTTCGGCGGACACGTCGACAAGCTCACCGGCGACGGAATCATGGCCGTCTTCGGCGCCCCGGTCGCCCACGAGGACGACGCCGAACGAGCGGTCCGGGCCGCCCTGTCGATGCAGCGGGCCGTCCGCCGGGTGCTCGACGACGAACGCGGCGGCGGAGCCCCGCTCGGCCTGCGGGTCGGCCTCAACAGCGGCGACGTGGTCGCCGGGATCCAGGCCGCGATCGAGTACACCGTCATCGGCGACACCGTGAACACCGCCGCCCGGCTCGCCGACGCCGCCGCGATCGGCGCGGTCTACGCCGGGGCCAGCACCGCCGCCGCCACCCGACACGTCTCCTCCTGGCGGCAGTTGCGCCCGCTGCGACTCAAGGGCAAACGGCAACCGGTCGAGGCGTACGAACTGCTCGGGTTGCTGGACGCGCCCGGCACCCGGTCCGGGCTCGGTGACGAGGCGCCCTTCGTCGGCCGGGAAACCGAGATCGGTCGGGTCGCCGGCCGGCTCGCCGAGGTGATCGACCGGGGCGAGTCGCGGGTGCTGCTGATGACGGCCGAGGCCGGCGTCGGCAAGTCCCGGTTCGCGGCCGAGGTCGAACGGCTCGCCGCCGGCTACGACGTCGCCGCCGGGCGGTTCGCCGCGCACACCGGCGCGCGGGTGCTTTCCGTACGCTGTGCCGCCTTCGGCGAACGGCGCCGGCTGGCGCCGCTGGCCGACCTCGTACGCGCGGCCGTCGGCCTGCCCAGCGGCGGGAACCCGGCACTCACCCGGCCGGTGGTCGAGGAGCGGCTGCGCCGGCTCGGCCAGCGCCTGGCCCGGTTCCGCCCCGACCAGCCACCGATCGCCGCCGACCTGCTGCTCGCCCTGCTCGGTTACGCCGACCTGACGCCGGCCGCCGGCGTACCGGCCGGTGCCGCCGAGTGGGCGCCGAGCGGACCGGTCCCGGACGCGGGTGCGGTGCCGGCCGCCGTCGCCGACCTGCTCAGCGCGCTCGCCGTCGAGACCCCGATGGTGGTCATCGTCGACGACCTGCACGACGCCACCCCGGAAACCGTCGACGCCCTCGGCCAGACCCTGTCCCGGCTGACCGGGCCGGTATTGGCGCTGCTGCTCGGCCGTCCCGAACTGGTCCGTACGGCAGGGGCCCTGACCGGGGTCGCCGACGCCGAGGTCAACGCCCTGCCGCCGCTGCGCGGTGCCGACGCGGCCCGCCTGCTCACCACCTACCTCGGCGGCGGCCGGCTGCCGCAGGCCGACACCGACCGGCTGCTCGCCACCGCCCAGGGCAACCCGTTCTACCTCGCTGAACTCGTCACCCTGCTGATCGAGCGCGGCGCGCTCACCGAGCTCGGCGCGCGGGAACAGGCGGCCGAGGCGGCGATCCCGGGCCCCACCGGCATCGGACCGGCGATCAACTGGCGACTGGTGCCGGGGTCGCTGGGCAGCCGGCTGCTCTCCCGCGACCTGGCCGCGGTGCTCGCCGCCCGGATCGACGCGCTCCCGGCCGACGCCCGATCGGTGCTGCGGGACGCCGCCGTCATCGGGGACACCGTGCCGGCCGGCGCGCTACAGGCGCTGCGCGAGCGGCGGGCCGGGCGCGACGGCGGCGCCGCCTCGGTCGACACCGCCGAACTGGACCGGGCCGTCGAGGAACTGCTGCAACGCCGGATGCTGCACCGCACCCGCGACGGCTACACCTTCGCCACCCCGCTGATGCGCGAGGCCGCGTACGCCGGGATCGGCAAGGCCGACCTGGCCGAGCGGCACGCCGCGCTGGCCCGCTGGGCCGCCCCGGCCGAACTGCCGCGACCGGCGGACGGGCTGCTGCGTACGGTCGACGGGCTCGGGCCGGTCGACGGTGCGGTGGTCACAGTCGACGGTGTGCTCGGAGCGGTCCGGGACCGGTCCGGGCTGCCCGACGAACTCCGGGACGCGTTCGTCGCCGAGCACGTCGAACGGGCCGTGGCGCTTGCCGACGCGGTCGGCCTGCGGACCGACTCGGTGGCCCGTACGGTTGCCCCGCTGGGCGTGAGCGCGCTGAACCGGTCCGCCCGCAAGGCGATCGCGGCCGGGGAACCGGCCCTCGCGGTCGAGTACGCCGAACGCGCCATCGCGCTCGCCGGCGAGGAGGTGCCGGGCTCGGACCAGTTGGTGCACGCCCGTGCCCTGTTGCAGATCGGGCGGCCCGCCGACGCGCTCACCTTCGCCGAGAAGATCGGCGCCAACGCCGCTGACGACCCGGTCCGGCGGGCCGGTGCGTTGCTCGTCGCCGGGCAGGCGTACCAGGCCATCGGTGACCATCGGCGGGCGGTCGACACCTGGCAGGACGCGTTGCAGGTGGCCACCGCCGCCGACCTGCCCGCACCCCGTGCCTCGGCGATGCGTCGGCTCGGCATGAGCGACTTCTTCAACGGCCGGCTGAGCCAGGCGAGCAGCCGGTTCGCCGGGGCGTACCAGGTCAACCTGGCCGCCGACGACCGGCGCGGGCAGGCGTGGTCGTTGCAGAACCTGGCCTGGGTGACCACCACCCGGGGCGACTTCGCCGGCACCGACGCGGTGCTCGGCCGGGCGGCGCGACTCTTCGCCGAAACCCACGATCCGGTCGGTCAGGCGTGGCTGCGCGGCACCACCGCGTTCGCCCGGCTGCTCGCCGGCCGGCTGGCCGAGGCCCGCCGGCTGGCCCGGGTGTTCCTGCCGTTCGGCGAGCGGGTCGGTGAGGCGTGGGCGGTCGGCACACTGCGCGCGGTGGAGGCGTTCGCCGCCGCCGAGCTGGGCGAGCTGACCGAGTCCGACCGGGCGGCGCGCCGGGCGTACCGGGACTTCGCCGCCGTCTCCGACGACTGGGGCCGGGGTTTCGCCCTGGTCGTACGCGGGGTGGTGGCGCGCGGGCTGGGCGAGCCGGAGCACGCCGCCGACCTGCTGCGCGACGCCCTGGCGTACGGCGAGCGGACCGCGCACCCGCTGCTGACCGGCCTGGCCGGCACGCTGCGCGGATTCGTGGCGCTGGAGCGGGGCGACGTGGAGACGGCCGAGCGGGACGCGCGGGCGGTGCTGGCGGCGATCGAGCCGCACAATCCGTTGGCGCCGGCGCAGGTCGGTCCGCGGGTGCTGCTGGCCACCGCCCGCCTGACCGCCGGTGACCCGAGCACCGCCGTGGGGCTGTTGGCGCCGCTGGCGACCACGGCTGGCACCCCGTCGCTGCTCTTCTCCCGCCAGCAGACCCTGGCCCGGTACGCCTCGGCGCTGCTCGCCGAGGGCCAGCCGGTGCAGGCGTTGGACTGGGCCCGCCGGGCGATCGCGGCACCGGCCGAGGACGTACGCAGTCTGGTGCTGGCGAGTCGGACGTTGGCCGAGACCCTGGCCGCGACGGGCGAGTACGCCGAGGCCGCCGTCGCCGCCGCGCGGGCGGTGCGGTTGGCGTACTCGACGCAGCAGACGAGTGAGCGGGCCGGGGTGGACGCGTTGTGGGCTGAACTGGCACCGCACCTGCCCGCCCCGATCGCCGCTGCGGCCACCGACGGTGACGGCCCGCTGGACGGTACGGCGTTGGCGAAGGCCGCCGCGTTGGCCGATGTCGCCGGGTTGGCCGACTCTGCCGGTCTGGCCGACTCCGGGGCTTCCGTGCAGCCGCTAGCGTAGATCTTCCACGGTCCACAGCGGACGGCGTCGGGGTGCACACCCCGCCCGTTGGGCTGCCGGGCCGTCTGCGCGTGCCGGGTGTCTGGAGGAGACGGATGAAGCTGCCGCGTTCGGCTGCGGGCTGGACGATCGCCGTCTTCGGCGTACTCGCCCTGGTGCTGGGGCTGGTCGGGCTGATCCGGCCGGAGGCGTTGCTGCGGTTGCTGGGCTTCGAGGTGATCGAGGCGGCCGACCGGGCGAGTGGCGACTACACCCGTACGTACATCGCGGCGTCGTCGATGGCGGCGGTGAACATGGGCGTCTACTACCTGGTCGCGGCGCACACTGAATGGCGAGCGTTCTTCCGCTTCACGGTGATTTTCCGGTTGGTCACGTTCAGCGTCTTCACCACCCTCGTGGTGTCCGGGTCCGCGCCCGGGAAATTTTTCGGTGTAGCTGCCTGGGAGGGGCTGGGTGCGGTGGCCACCGGGGTCGGGCTGTGGCTTGATTCTCGACGCCCGGAATTGGCTTCGATCTCCCCGGCGACCGCTGCTGTCCGGTCGCCGACCGATGCGGGCCGCTGACGCGTCCGCCCTCTTCGGTATTTTCGTACTGTGACCGACACCCCGCCAGGCGCGCTACCGAAGCCCATAGTGCCTGGTCTGACGGATTTGCACGTTTTTGCCCGGGGTGGTTACGCCACCGTCTACCGCGCCACCCAGGGGTCGGTCGGACGCCAGGTGGCGGTCAAGGTGGAGAACCGCACCCTCGGTAGCGAACGTGACCAGCGCCGCTTCCTCCGCGAGGCGCGGGCCGCCGGCCGGATGTCGTCGCACCCGCACGTCGTGGACCTCTTCGACGCCGGGGTCACCGTCGACCAGCACCCGTACCTGATCATGGAACTCTGCGACGGCTCGTACGCCGAACGGATGCGTACCTCGCCACTCGGCCCAGCCGAGGCCCGCGACCTCGGCGTCAAGATCGCCGACGCGCTGGCCCACTCGCACGCCATGGGAGTCCTGCACCGCGACGTCAAACCGGCGAACATCCTGCACTCGCACTTCAACCCGGCGGTGCTCGCCGACTTCGGGCTCGCCGTACTGGCCGAGGTCCGGGACTCGTCGGTCACCCTGGAGGTGCTCACCCCGGCGTACGCGCCGCCGGAGATGTTCCGGCACAGCCCGCCCTCCCCGGCGGTCGACGTCTACGCGCTCGCCGCCACCCTCTACGCGGTCATGCACGGCAAACCGCCGCGCTGGCGGACCGACAGCAACCCGAGCCTGATCACCCTGATGGAACTGTTCAACGAACCGATCCCCGACCTGCCCGGCATCCCGCCCGAGCTGATCGAGGTGCTCCGCTTCGGCATGGCCAACGACCCGCAGGCCCGGCCGTCCGCCGAACAGTTCCGGGACCTGCTCGCCGCGCTGCCGCTCGGACCGGTAGCGCCCATCTCCGGCGCCCCGGTCTCCGGCATCCCGATTTCCGGTGCGCCGATCTCCGGCGCACCCTTCCCGGCGTCCCCGTTCCCCGCGAACCCGGTCTCCGGCGCGCCGAACGCCTCCGGCACACCGGTACCGGGCCAGCCCGGCTACGGCTACCCGGTGACCGGGTCACCCGCCTACGGTTCGCCCGCGACCGGATCACCGTCCTACGGCAGTTCCTACACCGGCCCGACCGGACCGTACCCGCACCCGCACGACAGCGGCACGGCGTCCGGCGCCACGACCTCCGCCGGCCACGGCCCGACCGTCCGCCCGGCCGCCCGGGACGGCGTGCCGGCACCCCGTCCGCCGTCCGCCGCCCGCTACGACGACGACCACCCGACCGTACGGACCAACCCGCGCCGCCGCCGGCTGCGCTGGTTCTTCGGCGGGTTCGGCGTACTCGTGCTGATGGTCGCGGCGGCCACCGGCTCCTGGTACGTGGCCCGGTACAACCCGACGATGGCGCGCAGCAGCGACGCCCGTACGACCAACCCGCCCGCGCCACCGACCGCCTCCGGCGCAAAGACGGCGCCCGGCGGCGCGCTGCCCGGTTGTGGGGTGCCGCTGCCCGGCGGTGGCCGCTGCACCGGCGAACTGGAGTGCTTCGGCCCGATGCGGATCGACGGCACCGAGGCCGACGCCAGCCGGGTGACGTGCGCCGGCCGGCACACCTGGGAGGCGTACGCGGCGGGCGACCTGCCGGCCGAGGTGGACGCCTCCGACCACCAGGCGATCTGGCGCGATCCGACCGTGCAGCAGGTCTGCAACGACAACACCTTCCGGGTCGCCACCCTGCTGCGCAGCACCGGCGGCTGGCAGTTCCAGGTGCTACCGCCCAACGGCGACGAGCTCGCGCCGGGTGAGCGTACGTTCCGGTGCCTGGCCGGCAAGGGCACCAACGGCCTGACCGGCCCCACCCTCGGCCGCTGAACCCCATCCGGGACGACAACCGGGAGCGGGACCGGTCCGAACCGGCCGGCGGACCCCGGACATGACGACGCCGGGACCCCGCGCGTCCACGGGATCCCGGCGCCTATCGAACGGTGGTCACCACCTCCTCGCGGTGGTCACCACTTCTTCCAGGAGAAGAGGGCGTTGCTGGCCGACCTGATCGGCGCCGCGCCCTTGGCCACCTCGGTCCAGCGTCCGTCGGCGGCGTTCCAGTACCTCTGCTTGTACGAGCCGCGCACGGTGTCGGTGATGTTGCCGTGGCTGATGTCGGCGCCGTCAAGATAGATCACCCGGTGACCGGGGCCACTGACGTTGGTGGCCGAGTCCGCCGACGCGACCGTACTGGATGCTGTTGCAGGCCCGGGTGAAGCCGGCCGCGCCCTTGTGCGGGGTGGAGAGGGTCACCACGTCCTCGACGTACAGGTAGGGCGGGAAGCCGGCCTCGCGGTTGGCCGTACCGGTCAGCGCCGCGCGGATGATCAGACCGCCCATCGAGTGGGCGAGCACGTCCACCGACTTGCCGCGCTTCGAATACCGGTTGTAGATCTCGTTCGCCAGCTTCTTGCCGAGATCCTTGATGTGGGTGTTGGTGCCCGAGCGGGCCAGGGTGACGTTGCAGCTGGTGTCGTTCGTGTAATAGCCGACGGTGTGCTGCGGACCGCTCCAACCCCACCGACGCATCTCGGTCATCGCCGCGCCCCAGTACGACTGGCAGTTGGTGTCGGCATCCTTGTCGTAACCGTGGACGAAATACACCGGCTCGGTCCGGCTGTCACTGCGGCCGGGTGTCGCGGGGGCCGCGTGGCTGACCCCGACAATGCCGACCAGGGTGAGCGCGATGGCGCCGAACGCGGTCAACAACAATGCCCAGTTGCGTTTCATTCACTGCTCCTGCGAGTTGGAAAATAGGTCGTTCGCCAGTGGCGGTGCATATGTTTCACGGCCGGAGCGGGCATTGACAGGCTTGTCGCGTACGGGTCAGTCCGATACGGACGGTCATGTTCGCGTACGGCCGGGAGCAGTCCGGGACAACCGTTCCGGCATGGTCGGAACAGCTCCGTACGGGTGGATCCGTTGACCGGCGACGGGACGGGGATTCGAATTGAGACAGGCGCCGACGGGTCGCCGAATCGAATCCATCAATGACATGGAGTGCTCGGATGAACAGTGCCTGGAAGACGAAGTTCGCGCCGCTGATGGTCGCCTTCGTGGCCGTGGCAGCCCTGCTCGTCGGGGGTGCGGTGGCCGCGTACGCCGCCCCCAAGCCAACTGCCGACCAGAAGGCGAAAGCCTGCCAGAACGACGATTCGCTGTCCCGCCGGGCGATGGTCGTCTGCATCGCCAAGAGCCAGGTCGGGGTGAAGGAACGCGGCGTCAAGACGCGGAAGGCGGACAACTGCCAGAAGTACTTCCGCGACTTCAAGAGCAACCTCAACTGCGACGACGACGTCAACGGCCAGTGGTGCGCGGCGTTCACCCGTTGGGTCTGGGCGAAGTCCGGTGTTCCGAATACGCCGAAGTCGTTCGCGGTGAGCAGCTGGGCGAACGCTCTCACCCGGATCACCACCCCGAAGGCGGGTGACGTGGCGGTCGCGACGAGCGGGCAGCACATCGAGATAGTGGTGAAGGTGTCGGGCACCACGATTCACACGATCGACGGCAATGGTGGCAAGAACAGCGTGGACACCGGCAGTCACCGGAAGGGGGCGATGAGGTACTACCGCATGCCGTCCTGATCCACCGGAACGCGCGGAAAGCAACGAATGCGGGGGCCACCGGAGAGGTGGTCCCCGTACCCGTTTGTCCATGCCGGATCGCGCTTTTGCATGATCCTGCAATGCCTTCGGACCCGGCCGCTAGCCACAATGGATCGACCACCCTAACCTGTGCAAAGGCAGCCGACCGGCGGGTACGGGAAAGAAGAGGCGGTAATGCGGGGGAGCGACAGTCGGGAGGTGAACCCGGCGAACGAGGTGGGCCGGGCCCCGGACCCGTACAGTGCCACCTCCCCGGGCGAGTTCGTCGCGGCGATGCGGGCGTTGAAGGAGTGGTCGGGCCTGACCTACCGGCAACTCCAGCGCCGCGCGGAAGCCCTCGACGAGTTGCTTCCGCACAGCACGGTCGCCGCCGCGCTCAGCCGCAACACCCTGCCCCGCGAGGAACTGGTGACCGGTTTCGTGCGAGCCTGCGGCCAGGACGAGAAGACCGCGGGCGGCTGGCTCGGCGTACGCAAGCGGATCGCCGCCGGGCTGCCCATCCCGACCGGGTCGACCGCCGCGCCGGCTCCGGCCGCCGCCGGGCCCGCGCCGGATTCAGATCCAGACACGGGTACGGATGAACCGTCCGACGCCGCGGTAGCGGTTACCGAGGAGGGTGAGGCCGAGGACGTACCGGTGGAGGAGCCGGCGGCGGATGACCCGGCTCCGGCGGTCCCGGCTTCGGCGGTGACCGGGCCGGCGGACGAGCCGGTGGATGCGTCTGTGGACCCGGTGGCGGTCGGGACGGATCGGGACGGCGCCGACCGGGACGAGGCGGTACAGGACCGTGACCAGCAGGACAGCCCGGTACGGGACAGGGTCGGCGTCGAACCGGTTGTGTCGTCCTTCGCCTCGGGAGCACTCGCCTCGACGGTCGCGCGGCGCAAGCGGGACGAGTGGGTCGGCACGCACCGCTACGACCCCGCCGTCGAGGTGCCGCGTCCGGCCGGGCTGCGCTGGCTGGTGCCGCCGATCATGTACCGGACCGGTTGGGCCACCCGCGTGCTCTCCGCCGGACTCGTTGTCATCCTCGTCCTCGTCGCCTCGGCGGTGACCGTACGGATCATCCGCGAGGTGCGCGACGGCGATCCGGGCGTGCTCCCGTCGAGCCAGGCCGAGGCTCCCGACGGTGAGGAGGAAGGGACCGAGACCGGCGACGCCCTCGACGACGGCGCGATCGACGGCACACCCTCGGCACCGGCTCAGGGACCGACGCCGACCCCGGCTCCGGGCAGTGCATCGGCCCAGCCGCCGGCCAAACCGGCCGTCTCGAAGCCCACCACCGCGAAACCCGCCGCCACCAACAACCGGAGCACCACCTTCGCCGGGGTGTACGCGATCCGTCCGGCGCACACCTCGCTCTGTATCGGCGAGGGTCCGGAGCTGTACAAGCCTTCGCAGCGGACCGTGCTCGGTCAGCAGAGCTGCGAGCAGGCCGGGCCGCCGACGATTCTCGAACGGGTCAGCGGAAGCACCTACCGGATCAAACTCGACCATCCGACGTACGGCATCGGTTGCGCCACGGTGGACGGTGAAGCGGCCGGCGACGGATTTCTGCTCGCGGGCGCCAACTGCGGCGCGAGTCGGAAAGACCAGCAGTTCACCCTCGAACCGGTCACCACACCGGCGATCGGTCACCGCGTACGTTCCGTGGCCGGGAGCGGTTTCTGCATCGGTGTCTACCGGGGCAGTCGGGACGTGGGTGCGCAACTGATTCAGACCAGGTGCGACGGCGGCAGGCACCAGGTGTTCGTCTTCGAAGCACGCTGAACCACCGACGGCGCCACCATTCCGGTCGACCGGAATCGGCAGGAGAGCGGACCATCACGGGGTGAGGTAATCGTGTCGACGCACAACAGTGGTACGCCCGAGAAGGCCGGCGACGGCGGAAACGCCGTACCGGGCCCGCCGGATACGCTGGCGTCCCCGGCGGCGTTCGTCAGGGCGATGCGGGTGTTACGACAATGGTCGGGCTTCACCTATCGCCAGTTGCAGGGCCGGGCCCAGGCGGTCGGGGACGTGCTGCCGCACAGCACTCTCGCCGCGGTGCTCGGCCGGGGCACGCTGCCGCGCGAGGAACTGCTGCGCGCGTTCGTCCGCGCCTGTGGCGGCTCGGACACGGCGGTCGAGCAGTGGGTCGCGGTCCGCAAGAGCATCGCCGCCCGGACCGAGCCCGCAGAAGACCCGGAGCCCGCCGAACCAGCGAAGCACGTCGAGCCGGCAAAGTACGTCGAGCCGCCGAAGCACACCGAGCTCGTGGCGTATGCCGAGCCGGCAGAGCAAGCCGGGCCCGTGGAGTACGCCGTGCGTGCGGAGCTTGCCGAGCCGGCGGACCATGCCGCGCTCGCCAAGCATGCCGAGCCTGCCCGGTTCGCGACGCATGCCGGGCCCGTGGAGCAATCCGGGGCTGCGAAGCACACCGGGCATGAGAAGCACACCGGGCGTGGGAAACACGCCGCGCCGGTGACCGCGACAGAGACGGCCGTGCAGGCGAACTGGGCTGCGGAGGCGGGTTCCGCTGTGGGGGCTGGCCCGGCTGTGGTGGTGGATACGGCCGGGGAACCGGTGGCGGCGGGCGACGGGCCGGTCGGCGGATCGGCGGCCGCGGTGGACGGATCGGCGGCGATCCCCGAGGAGCCGGACGGTCTCGGGGACGGGTGGCCGACGACGCAGTCCACGCACCGCCCGTTGGCTGCCGCGACGGCAATCCAGGAGCGGTACCGGTGGACGGGCGTACATCGGCGGGATCCGGCGGTCGACGTGCCACGGCCGGCGGGGATGCGCTGGCTGATCCCGCCGATCATGTACCGGACCGGCTGGGCGTCGAGGGTGCTCTCCGGGGCGTTGGTGCTGGTCCTCATCCTGATCAGCACCGGAGCGGTGGTGCGTTACCTCCGTCCCACCTCAGGTGAGAACCGCACCCCCGGCGTCGAGGATCCACCGAACGCGCTGGACGGGCTGGCGGCGGAAGGCATCGACGTGTCGGTGCAGGACGGGATGACGGACGGGACGGCGGAACCGGCCCCGAACGGGTCGGCTGCCGCCTCGGTCACCTCCACCAGCCCGCCGGTCAGCCTGAGCGCCGCACCCTCCGCGACGGGACTACCGACGCCGAAGGCTCCGGCCGGAGACAAGGATTCGGTGTCGCAGCCCAAGCCGAAGGCGAAGCCGTACCTGACCGCCTCGGTGAACGCGTACTGCCGGGGCGGCGGGAGCTGGGCGTACAACATCTCCGGGACGCTGCACAACTCGTCGGTCGGTTCCGACCCGCACGGGTACGTCGACCACCGGAACGGCACCGTCCACGGTTACCCGATCGACGGCGACGGCTCGGCCAGCTTCTACGGGAGCGTACCGAGGTCTTCCGTTCCGGGTCACCTGCTGACGTCGGCCACGGCAGGATGGCGGCTGGAAGTGTGGGTGAACGGCGACATGAAAACCGGCACCCGGGTCAGCACCTCCGGGACGGTGAGCCGCCCAACGGGCTGCTGACCGCGGGGCGGGGATCGGGCTCAGCCTTCACGCTCGGGTTGTCGCAGGTGGACGTGACAGCCGGTGGGGTGAGCAGCGCCGCGACCGGCTGCCCGGGATGACGACGCCCGAGCGCTCGGACCGCCTCCGTCGGGTCGTCGCCGGGCCGGGTCGCCGACGGCGGAGACTGCGGCGCCGGGATCGGCTGGTCCGGGTTGGTCGGGGTTGGTCGGCACGACCGCCGTGATCGACAGTTCGAGGTACGCCAACACGCGGCGACCGCCGAGGCCACACGGGCGCCCAGGCGCGAAGCCGTGCACCTGGTCGGGGCGGAGCACGTCGACCTGCCACGTCTCGGCGTACTGGCGGAGCGCGGGGGTCGGCTGCTGCTGGGCGGCCTCGACGGTGACCGCCAGGGTGAGGTGCAGCCCGTGGACCAGGCGGACCAGCTCGGCCAGCGGGGGCGCGGCCGCCCGGCTGGCGCGTACGAGCAGGCGGGCGGCCACTCGGGTCGACCAGCCAGTTGCGGTGCAGAACCTGGCCGTATTTCGTGCTCGGCCAGATCGAGGGTCCTGGTGGTTGTTGTCGAAGGTTACGTCGCGCCGATGCGCTGGGCGAAGTCGCGGATACCCGGTAGGGCGCCACGGGTGTCGGCGGACAGTAGGGCGCGGGTCAGGTCCTGTGACCAGGATCGGTAGCGAACCTCCTGGGGCACGTCGCGCTCGGCGGCGACCAGGGCCTGGAAGGTGCTTGATGAGCGCCCTCGGCCGTACAGGGCGAGGGCGGTGTCCTGCCAGTAGCGGGCCCGTCGCTCAGGCGAGGTGATCCGGGCAGGGTCGACCATGCGGGCGTAGTCGACGGCGGCGCCGTAGTCACCGAGGACCCGGGACACGCTGATTTTGTAGACGGCCAGTTCGAGGGAATTGAACCTTTCGACCTCGATGTTCCGTCCTCGCGTGATCGCGTCCCCGGCTTCGTCGAGCAGGGTCCAGGCGGTATCGCGATCATCCAGTAGCGCGGCGGTGTACGACGCCACGGCGAGTAGTTGCCCGTACATCGCGGTCTGCTGCGGATCCGCAAGGCCGGTGTCGGCATCGAGTTGCCGCGCGGCGTTCAGGACAAGTCGTTGTGCGCCATCCCTATGACGGCCCCGGCGTAGCACTGTGGCAGCGAGCCGCGTCGCCTCCGCGATGATCAGGGGATCTCCGCTGGCGCGAGCGGCCTGTACGGCACGATCTGCGGTTGCGCAGGCCATGCCGTCGTCGTGCAGCTTGATCAGCAGTTGGGTGGCGACCGAGTACGCCTGTGCCAGCAGTGCGGAGGCCGATTCCACCTGGTCCACGGCAGCGTGGTCACGGGTAGCGGTGGCCTGGGCGAGCAGCATGGGCACGCGCCGGGCGAGCTGCGTGTAGCGGCACGCGCGGAACTGGGCACCGGCAGCCGCGATCTGCGCCGCGAGCTGCTGTTCCGGTAGTGATGTGGCGCTCACGCGGCCAAAAATGACATCGTCCACGCTCAACGACTGTCCGGCCGTCGCTGCTGTCGGCATCAGGGCGGCGGTCGTGGTGAGTCCGAGAGTTCCGGCGAGCAGATTACGTCGACGCATCGAGTCACCACCATCGCTGTTGGAGTCTCCCGTCACCCTAGCCACGTCGGGGTCCCCGACGGTGGATGACGCGGCCAGCCCGAGCAGATGTGGTGGGATTCCGTATACCTCGGCAAGCCGACGTAACTCGGCGATGGTCCAGTTGCGCCTTCGGCCGTTCTCCCACCGTGACATGGTCGACGCTGAATAGCCGGCGAGACGACCGGCATCTTCGAGGGTCAGCCCAGCTGCGGTGCGGGCAGTGCGCAGCAACGCACCGACCTCACCGGCCGTGGCGGCGGTGACGATGCTGGGTATCACCGTCCAAGCGGGATCGGTAGACATGACCGCCTCCGCATCACGATGGGTAATTCGAGGGTGCAAGCCACTTGCGGGTCATGCAAGCGGCTTGCAAGCCCTGCGTCGACATCTGCGGACTGGGACATCACCAGCGTGGACTGGAGCGTGCTGAAGGGCCTCCGCGTTCGGCGGAGCAGCCTCGAAACGCGGAGGGAGACCGTGATGAAGCACGCCAATACCCCACTGGATGCTCCAGCCACTGCTCTGAGCCTGATCGGGGCAGGCTTACTCAGAGTGGGCAGGGGATCTCGGATTGATTCCACAGCGGTGTTCCTGCCGACTGACCGGATTGGTGCGCCGCGAGGCATCACCCTGGGTGCTCGGGTCACGGTCGGTGCGTTCGCGGTGATTCACGGCGGTGCGCATCTCGGCGAGGGAAGCTATGTCGGGCATCGCGTGATCGTGGGTGAGCCGGAATTCGGGTACGCGGTGCGGCAGGTCCACCCTGGTGCGGGTGACATCACTACCGTGGGCGCGGGCACCGTTCTACGCGCGGGCGTGGTGATCTATGCCGGGGTCCGGATTGGCGAGAACAGCTCCGTCGGGCACCACACCCTGCTGCGTAGCGGTGTCACGGTCGGCACGCACACCCAACTGGCCGCGAACCTGACCGTGGAGCGTGGCACCAGGATCGGTAGTGGTGTCCGGTGTTCGCCGGGCTCGCACCTCACCGCCGAGACGGTGGTTGCCGACTCGGTGTTTCTCGGCGCGGGCATACGCACGATCAACGACAAGCAGTTGATCTGGCGGGACCCGGAGAACGAACAACCACTGACACCACCCCGCTTCGAGTACGGCTGCAAGGTGGGTTCGGGTGCGGTCGTACTCGGTGGCATCGCTGTCGGCGCGCGGGCGTTGGTAGGAGCCGGTTCGGTGGTGACCCGCGACGTCGCGGCGGACGCGATCGTGTACGGCGTACCCGCTCGCCAGCATGGCTGGGTGACTCGATGATGACCCCGGCCATCACATGGCTGGAGCCGCTGCGACCCAGCGTTCCCGAACTCGGGGAGACTGCCTGGGATCGACTTTGCGGGTTGTCGACCGACGTGACCGAGCTTGTTCGCGATGCACCGACGCGGCCCCACCCGAGCAGGTCGAAATGGTTGATGCAGGTGCGTCGGACCCTCGCCGAGCAGGGCCACCACCCGCCGCCCGGTGCCGATGCATCCGTTTGGCAGATTCTCGCCCAGTTCTGCGTGGGCTTTCACGACCTGGACCTGCGCGACGCAACCGGGCCGGGCCATGGCGCGATGATTCTGAACGAGGCGGGCGAGCGGACGGCCTCGGTTTGGCGAGGGCGCCTCCAACAGGGAGACCTGGTGGGCATCGCCGCGACCGAGCGACACGGTGGTTCCCGTATTCGGGAGATCACCACCTCCGCCGTGCGGCAGGATGGTCGGTGGCGTTTGCGCGGGGAGAAGTGCTGGGTGTCTCGCCTGGCTGAGGCGTCGGGGTTCGTGGTGTTCTTTCGGGCCCCGGAGGGGTCGATCACCGCTGCGGTCGTCGATGCCTCGGAACCTGGCCTGGAGCGGGAGCTCATCGAGCCCCTTGGGTTGGATGGCTGGTCGTGGGGCATGCTTCGGCTACACGATGTCCCGGTCGATCCGGCGAATGATCTTTTGGGGCCGGCTGGCTCTGGCTTGGACGTGTTTCGGCGTCACTTTGGCCGGTTCCGCCCTCTGGTTACCGCTACTGCCTTGGGTACTGCCGCCGGCGTGCACACATTCGTCACCGACTCGCTCGCGGCTGCTTGCCGGAGCGGCACGCTGCGGAGGGTGCGCGACAACGCGTTGATCATGCTTGGTCGGACCTACGCGGAGATCAACGCTGCGTTGCTTGCGGCAATCAGCGCCAACCGTCTGGCCTCGGCCGGGCATCCGTCGGCGGACCTTGTCTCCCGGACCGGCAAGGCCATGGGCGTCGACATCGCCTACCAGGCGACAGCCGACCTGGCGCCGCTGCTCGGCGCTCGCGGGTTTCAACGAATCAGCCCGATCGCGAAGGCCAGGGGCGATTTGACCGCGCTGCTGTACGCGGACGGCATCCACGACACCCTGTATCGGGCGGGAGGAATCGAGCTCATTGAGCGGTCGTTCCATCCGGGCTTTCACGTCAACCCGAGCGTCAGATGACGTGGTTGCCGTCTTCCAGGTACTGGGTTCTTCCCTGGCTCAATGCGAGCAACGCAGCGGTTGCTCGGCGGGCGAGCAGGGGTGACAGGCGCCGCTCCGCCTCCTCCGGCGTCGACCAGGCCCAACTACGGAGTTCGTCGGCGGGAAGCCTGATTTCCGCTGCTCGTGCCGGGTCGAGCAGACCGCCGTCGTAGACGAACATCACGCCATCGGTACGGCCCAACCGTGGTGGAACCCAGTCCACCACCAGCAGTCGGCCCGGTGTAACCGACAGACTCAACTCCTCGGTCAGTTCCCGGATCGCGGCGTTGTACGGCGACTCGTCACCATCCACGACCCCTCCGGGAAGCTCCCAGTAGTCCTTGTACGTCGGCTCGACCAGCAGAATCCGGTCAACCCCATCACGTAGTAGCACGGCCGAGCCCATGCGCTTGCGTGGCAGTGTGGCGGTGTAGTCGTCAGAAAGCGTCGTCACCAGCGGAAGCTACCGCGACGGGTGCCACCGTCCGCCGCGAATCGCGCTGAGTGGTTCATAGCTTCAGGGCCAGGACCTCGGCGCGGCTGCACCGGCAGTGTCACCTACGGCGACGTGGCAGACCCGCCGCACCGGCAGGTCTGCCACGGGGAGGGCGCGGGATCGCCGCCCGAATCGATCAAACTCCGGTCGGGCTGGTCCGGTACGACGAGTCGGCGGCGACCCGGTGGGGGTGGGCGGTCGCGTCGACCGGCGGGTTCGAGCGGCGACCCCGCTGCGCGGCGAGCAGCACGATCGCGGCGATGATCTGCACACCCAGGATGAACGCCTGCGTGATGGGTGACTTGACGGTCAGCAGCGCGATCGTGGCGTTGGCGCCGAAGTGGACCGCGATCGAGGCCGCGACCCCGGCACGCTCGTAGGCGTAACCGGTCAGCAGCGCCATCGGGAAGACGCTGAGCGAGAACAGCAGCCCACTCCAGCTGAACAGGCCGAATTCGGCCTGGACGGTTTCGGAGATGAAGAACAGCGGCAGATGCCACACGGTCCAGGCGGCACCCAGCAGCAGGCCGGCTCGCAGCCGGCTCATCGACGCGAGCAGACGCGGATATGCGGTGCCACGCCAACCGGGCTCCTCGGCCAACGGGCCGGCGACCAACATGCTGATGAGAAACGGTACGGGTCCACCGACGGTCGCGATCAGGTCCTTCCCCTCCGTCAGGCTCAGCGCGGGACCACCCAGCAGCTCCGAGAGCAGCGCCGCGGCCAGCACGGATCCCGATGCCAGCGCCAGCATGGGCAGCACCCAGAACAGTCGCGGGGTCAGTCGGGTTCTCACCGTGTGGGCGGGTACGGGTTCGCCACGGCGGTTGCGGCGTACTCGGATCACGATCGCGGCGACGACCGGGCCGAAGCCACCGAGCAGGTAGGGGATGGCGGTGGGGGAACTCGTCGGCGATCCACCGAGGGCGATCGCGGCGAGCCAGAACGCGAAGGTCCAGGTGAACGTGACCGCCCAGAAGATGGCGAGGCCGCTCTGCTGACGTACGGGGGTTGCGATAGTCACGCCTTTTCCCTTTCAGGGGTTCCGCGTGGGGGGATCACGCGGGAGACGAGCGGAAGCTAGGGGCGTTCGACCGGGGGCTCTTCCCGGAGTCGGTGGGCGAGCCAGCCGGTCACCCGTGCGAGCAGGTCGGCGTCGACCGGCTGGCGCATCAACCGGGGGTATGACCGCGCGGACGGGCGACCGGGGTCACGGCGCAACGGGTGGGTGAGGTCGGGGATCCGGTGGATTTCGACCTCACCGGGCACCAGCCGCCGGATCTCGTCCAGGTCAGCGGGGTCGACCTGGATGTCCTTGCCACCGGTGATCGCCAGGACGGGGACCTTGAGGTTCGCCAGGTCCGGGCGCGGGTCGTGGACGAGCATCTCCCGCATCCACCGGGCGTTCATCCGCTTCCCGGCGACCCGCGCCACGTCCGTGCTGGTCGTCTTGATCCGAGCGAGCTGCCGGTTGGCCAGCACCCGCAGAACCGGCAGGAGGGGCCGTACGGGCGCCGGCAGGTCGCGGGCGATCATCCTGGCCTGCCAGCGCAGGGCGTCCTCGCCCGGGCGGGCGAACCCGGCCAGCAGCACCACCGCTCTGACCTGCGGCAGTGCGCCGAGGGACATGGCGTGGACGGCACCCTCGCTGTGTCCGATCAGGCCGATGGCGTCGGCCCGGATGTCGGGTCGTTCGGCGAGGGCGCGTAGTGCTGCGGCGGCGTCGTTCCGGTTGTCGACGAATCCGGTCGCGTGCCAGTCGCCGGAGGTGGCGCCGACGCCGCGACGGTCGTACCGCAGGGTGGCGATCCCGTCCTTCGCGAGCGCGGCGGCCAGCGGCGGTCCGAGCTCCATGCGGAGCCGGCCGCCGGTGTTGGCGTCGCGGTCCAGTGGCCCGGATCCGTGCAGCAGCAGGACGGCCGGGTGCGGGCCGGGACCGGTGGGCAGGGTCAGCGTGCCGACCAGGGGCAGCCCGTCGTCCGCGATGGCTGTCATGCCGACATCCCGCATGTTCCACCTCCCATCATTCTCGCTCGTGGGAACATTATCAGATGTGGGAACATTATCGTATGTGGAAACATGGCGTCATGGCAACCGCGGACCTTCTCCTGCATCCCGTCCGGATGCGCATCCTGCAAGCGCTGTTCGACGCCGATCCGTTGACCACCGCCCAGCTGCGTGAACGCCTGCCCGACATCCCGCCGGCGACGATGTACCGGCAGATTGCCGTGCTGGCCGACGCGGGCGTGCTGGAGGTGGTGGAGGAGAAACGGGTACGCGGCACGGTGGAGCGCAGCTACCGGGTACGCAAGGGGGAGGCGGTGGTCGACCCCGCCGCACGGGCGGCGATGACGCGCGAGGACCACCTACGCGCGTTCACCATGTTCTCGGCATCGTTGATGACGGACTTCGACCGCTACCTCGCCCACGAGGATGCCGATCCCCACTCCGACGGCGTGGTCTACCGACAGGCGGCGGTGTGGCTGACCAGGGAAGAGTGGACCGCGCTCATCGAGGAGATCGAGAGCGCTGTGCTCGCCCGGGTCGGCCACGACAGGGCGGACGGCCGCGTACGGCACGTCATCAGTCTCGTTGTCGTGCCGGACCAACCCGCGCCGGACGCCGACACCGATCAGGCGGCCGAATGAGACGCATCCCGACGGAGAAACCCGTCAGTACGACTTCTCCTGCCCCAGCACGTGCTGCGCCACGAAGTTCAGGATCATCTCGCGGCTGACCGGGGCGATCCGGGTCGCGCGTACGGTTCCGAGCAGCGTCGCCACGCCGTACTCGGTGGTCATGCCGTTGCCGCCGTGGACCTGGATGGCGGTGTCGACGGCGAGTGCGGCGGCCTCGGCCGAGGCGTACTTGGCCATGTTCGCGGCGACTCCGGCGTCCAGGTCGCGGCCGGCGTCATAGAGGGCAGCCGCCTTGGCGATCATCAGCCGGGCCAGTTCGACCTGCACGGCCGCATGGGCGAGCGGGTGCGACAGACCCTGGTGCGAGCCGATGGTCCGGCCGCCCCAGACCTTCCGGTTCGCCGCGTACGACGAGGCGCGCTCGATCGCGTACCGGCCGGAGCCGGCGGCGAGGGCGGCGACCAGGATGCGTTCCGGGTTCAGCCCGGCGAAGAGCGCCTGTAGGCCGACGTCGACCCCGCCACCGACCAGCGCGTCGGCGGGCAGCCGGACGTCGTCCAGGTAGAGCATCCACTGGCTCTCCGGCGACAGGATCTCCATGTCGAGCTTCGACTTCGTGAACCCCGGCGCGTCGGTCGGGACCAGGAACAGCGCCGGCTTGAGCTTGCCGGTCGCCGCGTCCTCGGTACGCCCCACCACCAGCACGTACGCCGCGTCGTCCACCCCGGAGATGAAGCACTTGCGCCCGGACAACAGCCAGTCGTCGCCGTCGCGGCGGGCGACCGTGCCGAGCCTGTGCGAGTTGGAACCCGCCTCCGGCTCGGTGATCGCAAACGCGATCTTGCAGGTGCCGTCGGCCATTCCGGGCAGGAAGCGTTTGCGCTGCTCCTCGGTGCCGTGCCGGGCGATGACCGTGGCCACGATCGCGGGCGACACCACGATCATCAGCAGCGGGGAGCCGGTCGCGGCCAACTCCTCGCAGACGATCGCCAGCTCGGTGATGCCGCCGCCACCGCCGCCGTACTGTTCGGGGATGTTGACGCCGAGGTAGCCGAGCCGGCCCGCTTCCTGCCACAGCTCGGTGGTGTGCTCGCCGGCCTTCGCCTTCCGCACGTAGTACTCGTGCCCATAGCGGCGGCCCAACGCACGCACCGCGTCCCGGAGCGCAACCTGTTCCGAGGTGAGGTCGAAGTCCATGAGGGGTGGCCTTCCTTCCTGCTACGCGTCGGTGAGCATGTTCACGCGTCGGTGAGCACGGCGAGCACGGCGCCGGTCTCGACCTGGCTGCCGGCGGTCACCGGCAACTCGGCGACGATGCCGGCGGCGGGGGCGTGCACGGGGTGTTCGAGCTTCATCGCTTCGAGGGTGAGCAGCAGGTCGCCGGCCGCGACCCGCTGGCCGGGCACGACCAGGACCCGGCTGACCGCGCCGGGCAGCGGCGCGACCAGGGAACCTTCGGCCAGGTCGGGCGCCGGCTCGGGGAAACGTGGCAGCTCCGACAGCGTCACCGAACCGTCCGGGCCGTCCACGAAGGACTCGGACCCGACCCGGTGTACGGCGAACGTCGTCCGTACCCCGGCGACGTCGAGCACCACCCGGTCCGGGTCGGCGGTCAGGATCGTCACCGCAGGCGGTTTCTCCGCCGGGGCGGGAGCGGACGGGTACAGACCGGCGAGATCGAGTTCGTCCGGGTCGACCGGGCGGACCCACCAGGTGGCGAGCGCCCCGGTCCGGTCCAGCCGGTAGCCGACCTCGACCGGGCCGGACGGTCCGTCGTACACGCTGGTCTGGGCGCCGGCCGGGACATTGCGCCAACCCGACGGCAGGCCGGCGAGCACCGGGGCGGTACGTCGCCGGTCGGCGGCACCGGCGAGCGCCGCCGCGAGGCAGGAGATCCGGACCGCGTCGACCGAGGAGAGCAGCGGCGCGAACAGTTCCGGGTGCCGGTCCAGGAAACCGGTGTCGATCGCCCCGCTGCGGAACTCCGGGTGCCGCAGGACGCGTACGAGCAGGTCACGGTTGGTGCGTACGCCGTGCAGTTCGGCCCGGGACAGGGCGGACGCCAGCAGGCGGGCGGCCTCGGAGCGGGTCGGCGCCCAGGCCACGAGCTTGGCGAGCATCGAGTCGTAGTGCACCCCGACCACCGACCCGTCGCGTACGCCCGAGTCGAGGCGCAACCCGGCGCGGCCGGCGCCACCGGTCGGCACCGGTTCGAACTCGGTCACCACCTCCGGCACCGCGAACCGGTGCAGGGTGCCGGTGGCCGGCAACCAGACGTTCGCCGGGTCCTCGGCGCAGAGTCGTACCTCGATCGAGTGACCGGTCGGCGGGCCCGGCACCGGCAGGACGCCGCCCTCGGCGACCAGGAGTTGCCAGCGGACCAGGTCCAGGCCGGTGACCGCCTCGGTGACCGGGTGTTCGACCTGGAGCCGGGTGTTCATCTCCAGGAAGAAGAACTCGCCGGTCGGGGCGAGCAGGAACTCGACGGTGCCGGCACCGAGGTAACCGACCGCGCGGGCGGCCGCCACCGCCGCCTCGAACAGGCTTGTACGCAGCTCCGGCCCGACGGCCGTCGACGGGGTCTCCTCGATGATTTTCTGGTGCCGGCGCTGGATCGAGCACTCCCGTTCGCCGAGCGGCAGCACGGTGCCGTGGCTGTCGGCGAAGACCTGCACCTCGACGTGCCGGGCCTGCTCCACGTACCGCTCGATGAAGACGGTGCCGTCACCGAACGCGCTGGCCGCCTCGCGGCGGGCCGACGCGACCGCCTCGGTCAGCGCCGCCGCGTCCCGGACCACCCGCATGCCGCGCCCACCACCACCGGCCGACGCCTTGACCAGCACCGGAAAGTCGGTCACCCGGCCCGGTTCGGTTTCGGTGGGCAGCATCGGTACCCCGGCGTCGACCAGCAGCGCCTTCGCCTCGATCTTCGAACCCATCACCGCTATCGCCTTGGCCGGCGGGCCGACCCAGGTCAGGCCGGCGTCGCAGACGGCGGTGGCGAAGTTGGCGTTCTCGGCCAGGAAGCCGTAACCGGGGTGGACGGCGTCCGCGCCCGACCGGCGGGCCGCCGCGACCAGCAGGTCCGCCCGCAGGTAGGTGTCCGCCGGGGTCTGGCCGGGCAGCCGTACGGCAAAGTCCGCCTCGGCGACGTACGGCGCGTCGGCGTCGGCGTCGGAGTAGACCGCGACCGTTTCGACGCCGACCGACCGGCAGGTGGCGAAGATCCGGCGGGCGATCTCGCCCCGGTTCGCCACCAGCAGCCTGCGAATCATGGGGATTCCCTCACATCCGGAAGACGCCGAAGCCGGCGCCTCGTGCACTGTGGAGCGATGAGCCGACCGGGCCGTTGTGGACAGCGGAAAGGCAGAGCCCGAGGACCGTACGGGTGTCGCGCGGGTCGATCACCCCGTCGTCGAGCAGCCGCCCGGAGAGGAACAGCGCGGCGGACTGCGACTCGACCTGCGCCTCGACCATCGAGCGCATGGCCCGGTCCCGGTCCTCGTCGTACGGCTGGCCCTTTGCCTCGGCCGCCTGCCTCGCCACGATCGACAGCACCCCGGCCAGCTGGGTCGGCCCCATCACCGCCGATTTCGCGTTCGGCCAGGTGAACAGGAAACGCGGGTCGTACGCCCGGCCGCACATGCCGTAGTTGCCCGCCCCGTACGACGCGCCGAGGTTCACGGTCAGGTGCGGCACGGTCGAGTTCGACACCGTGTTGATCATCAGGGCGCCGTGTTTGATGATGCCGCCCTGCTCGTACTCGGCGCCGACCATGTAACCGGTGGTGTTCTGGAGGAAGACCAGTGGGGTGTCGGCGTTGTTGGCGAGCTGGATGAACTGCGTCGCCTTCTGCGCCTCCTCGGAGAACAGCACCCCGCGCGCGTTGGCCAGCACCCCGACCGGGTAGCCGTGCAGCTCGCCCCAGCCGGTGACCAGGGCGCCGCCGTAACCGGGCTTGAACTCGTCGAACTCGGAGCCGTCGAGGATCCGGCCCAGCACCTCGCGCGGGTCGAACGGGGTACGGGGATCGGCGCTCGCGATGGCGAGCAGGTCCTCCGGGTCGTACTTGGGTGGGGGAGCGACCGCCGTCCGGGGTGCCGGGCCCTGCTTGCGCCAGTTGAACCGGCGTACGCACTGCCGGGCCAGCCGGATCCCGTCGCGTTCGTCCTCGGCGAGCCAGTCGGCCAGGCCGGAGGTGGTGGCGTGCATCGCCGCCCCGCCCAGCGATTCGTCGTCGGTCACCTCGCCGGTGGCCATCTTCACCAGGGGCGGGCCGGCGAGGAACACCTTCGCCCGGCCCCGCACCATGATCGTGTAGTCGGACATGCCCGGCACGTACGCGCCGCCGGCGGTCGCGTTGCCGAAGACTACCGACACGGTCGGGATGCCGGCGGCCGACAGCCGGGTCAGGTCCCGGAACACCTGCCCACCGGGAATGAAGATCTCCGCCTGGCTGGGCAGGTCCGCCCCGCCCGACTCGACCAGGTTCACCAGCGGCAACCGGTTCGCCAGCGCGATCTCCCCGGCCCGTACGGTCTTGCGCAGCGTGTACGGGTTCACCGCGCCGCCACGTACGGTCGGGTCGTTGGCGACGATCACACACTCGACGCCCTCGATCACCCCGATCGCGGTCACCACGCTCGCCCCGACCGGATAGTCGGTGCCCCACGCCGCCACCGGGGAGAGTTCCAGCACCGGCGAGTCCCGGTCGACCAGCAACTCGATCCGTTCGCGCGGCAGCAGCTTGCCCCGCGCGTGGTGCCGGGTCACGTACTTCTCGCCACCGCCCGCTCGGGCGGTCGCCACGGCGGCGTCCAGTTCGGCGAGACGCTCCAGCATCGCCGCCCGGTTCTCCCGGTACGCCGACTGTCGCGGCTGCACCGCGGTCTTCAGAACGGCCACGTCAGCTTCCCATGCCCTTCGCGATGATCCCGTCCATGATCTCCGTGATGCCGCCGCCGGTACCGCCGTAGTGCCGCCCGGCTGCCGTTTCGCGCTGGTCGGCGGCCGTCATGACGATGGCGATGGACTGGTCCATCGCCACCTCTGCAACGAGCGGCTCGCCGGTGGCGATACGGACCCCGAGCGGCTGGACGTGTGTGCGAGCGGGACACGCCGACGGTGTCATGACGTACCCGCTGTCGTGCGGCCGGCGGGCGCCGGGAGGTCGGGTGACAGCTCGGCCGGCAGGTCGACGATCCGGGACCGGAGCAGCTCGCCGAGCGCCTTCGCCTGCGGGTCGAACCGGGTCGACGCGGCCACCCCGGCACCGAGCAGGCCCCGGATCACGAAGTTGACCGCGGCCAGGTTCGGCAGCTCGTACCGCTCGACGTCGAGGTTTGCCGTCTCCGGCAGCAGCTCCCGCAGCCGGTCGACGGTCAACCAGTCGCGTAACCAGCCATAGCCCTTCGCGGACCGTACCCACACGCCGAGGTTCGCGTCGCCGCCCTTGTCGCCGGAACGCGCCCCGACCACCGTCCCCAGTGGTGCCCGACGGGTCGGACCCGGCTCCGGTCGCCGGACCGGGGGCGGCACGGGACGGGTCGGCGGGGTGGCGGTCAGCGGTGGGGGCGGGACCGGGACCCGCTCGCCGGAGGGCAGCACCGCCAGCTGCTCGACCGCGTCCTGCGGCAGGTCGGTGGCGGTGAAGACGCCGTACGGGCTGGCGTCGCCGGGCACCCCGGTCAGTGTGCAACCGGGGTACGAGGCGAGCGCCAGTTCGATCGCGGCGGCCGAGAACATCCGCCCGGCCCGCTTCGGGTCAGCGTCGCGCAGGTGTACGTGCAGCAACGCGCTCGCCGACTCGGTGTCGACCGCGTCCACCTGGTCCGTACGGGCGAGCGTGAACTCCAGGCCGGTCGCGCCGACCGCCTCGGTGAGCTGGTCCCGTACGAGTTCCGCCTTCGCCTCGATATCAAGTCCACAGAGGACAAACGTGGCGGTGTTGCGGTAACCGCCGAGGGAGTTGGCGCCGACCTTGACGGTGGGCGGTGGCGGCAGGCCCTTGACGCCGGTGACCCGTACCCGGTCCTGGCCGTCGTCGGTGAGACTGACCGTGTCGAGGCGGGTCACCACGTCCGGGCCGAGGTAGTCCGGGCCGCCGATCTCGTAGAGCAGTTGCGCGGTAACGGTTTCCCGGGTCACACCGCCGCCGGTGCCGGGGTGCTTGGTGATGACCGAGGAACCGTCGGCGGAAAGCTCGGCGATCGGGAAACCGGGTCGGCGGCCACCGTCGGGCAGCTCGGTGAAGAAGCTGAAGTTGCCACCGGTCACCTGCGCCCCGCATTCGAGCAGGTGCCCGGCGACCGTCGCCCCGGCGAGGCGGTCGAGATCGGCGTGGGTCCAGCCGAACCGGTGGATCGCCGGGCCGACGACCAGCGACGCGTCGGTGACCCGGCCGGTCACCACGATGTTCGCGCCCCCCGCCAGGCAGCGCGCGATCCCGAACGCACCCAGGTACGCGTTCGCCGTCAACGCGTCCGGCCGGTCGACGGCGTCGCCGGTGACGTACCCGACCCGGACCGGCACACCGAGCCGAACGGCTTGGGCCCGGATGGCGTTGGCCAGTCCGGCCGGGTTCAGCCCACCGGCGTTGGTGACCAGGGTGACCCCGCGCTCGACCGCGCTGCCCAGACAGGATTCGAGCTGGCGCGGGAACGTCCGGGCGTAGCCGAGGTCGGGGTCCCTGAGCCGGTCCCGGCCGAGGATCAGCATGGTGAGTTCGGCCAGGTAGTCGCCGGTGAGCACGTCGAGCTGCCCGCCGTCGAGCATCTCCCGCCAGGCGTCGAACCGGTCGCCGTAGAAGCCGGAGGCGTTGCCTATCCGCAGGACGGCCGGCGCGGTGGGCGTACTCATGGGTGGTTTCCGGCGGCGGTGCGGCGGGCCGCGCGGTCCCGACCGGCGCGCGGCTCCCGGCCCGGTCCGGGCGGGCCGGCGAACGCCTGGGCGATGTCCAGCCACTCGTCCGCGACCCCGCCCGTTGCCACCAGGGACAGGTCGGTGCGGTGCCGGCGCTGGGTGACCAGCAGGCAGAAGTCCAGCGCCGGCCCGGCGACCAGGTCGACCGCGTCGGCCGTCCCGAACGTCCACTCGGTGCCGTCGGGGGCGCGAAGTTCGACCCGGACCGGCACGTCGGGCGCGGCCCGGCCGTGGGTGGCGAAGCTGTGCCCGAGGGTACGGAAGCCCAGGTGCGCCACGTGCCGCAGCCGACCGCTCGGGGTACGGGTGACACCGAGCGTGTCCGCCACGTCCTGACCGTGCGCCCAGGTTTCCATCAGCCTGGCCGTTGCCATGGTGGCGGGGGACAGGCTCGTGCCGTACCACGGCAGTCTGTCGCCGGCCGGCACGGCGGCGAGCGCGGCGGCCAGCGCGGCCCGGCCGGTACGCCACCGGTCGAGCAGGGCGGCCGGCGCGGCACGCGGATCGGTTGGTCCGTCCGGTGCACCGGCCATCACCTGGTCGAGGATCTCGTTCGCGCCCCGGTCGGCGAAACCGCCCGGATCGGCCGCGGCGTCTTCGAGCGAGGCGTAGAACGCCGGTACGTCGGTGGCGGCCAGCAGTGCCACGTGGTCGGTCCAGGCCAGGTGCGCGATCTGGTGGGCGATGGTCCAGCCCGGTGCCGGGGTCGGTTCGGCCCAGTCGACCGCCGGCCGCTCGGCGACCAGCGCGTCCAGCTCGCTCGATTCGTCGGTCAGGTCGGTCAGCAGCTGACTCAGGTCGACCACGGTGCCTCCGTTGGTTGACGCGGGGTGCCCTCGGTACGCGACGGCGTGACGACGCTCGACGGGTCGATGATGGTCGACGGATTGCCGGTGGTCGGCGGGGTGCCGGTGGTCGACGGATTGCCGGCGGTCGGCGGGGTGCCGGTGGTCGACGGGGTGACGATGGTGGCGAGTTGGCGTTTCCAGAAGGCCAGCAGTGGGGCGCGGCGGGCCGAGTCGTCGGAGAGCAGGTTCGCCACTCCGAGTCCGCGCAGCAGGTCGAGGGTGGCCTGCACCGACTCGCGTACGCCGGGGGTCCGTTCGTCGGCGCCGAGCAACTCGACGGTGAGCCGGTGCATCTCCCGGCCCACCCGCGCCTCCAGCGGCACCAGCGCGTCCCGCAGCTCCGGGTCCGTACGCGCGGCCAGCCAGAGTTCGAGGCCGGCGACGAACAGTGGTCCGGTGAACGCCACCGCGAGCATGTCGATCACCCGGTCGAGCCGGTCCGGCCCGGACGGCAGCGCGGCTGCCTCGGCCCTGATCTCCACCGCCCGCCGTTCGGCCAGGTGCTCTACGGCGGCCATCACCAGGGCGGCCTTGGTGGGGTAGTGGTGCAACTGGGCGCCCCGGGAAACACCGGCCCGGGTGGCGACGACGGTCGAGGTGGTGCCGGACCAGCCGCGTTCGGCCAGACAGTCCACAGTGGCTTCGAGCAGCCGGGCCTGGGTCGCGCGGCTGCGCTCCTGCTGCGGCACACGGGTGACAGCGGACACCCGAACAGCGTGCCGCCAACAAAACAAACAGTCAAGCCTGACTTTTTCCCCACCCCCGCCCCGCCCCCACCCCCGCCCCCGCCCCGCCCCCGCCCCGCCCCCAAGGCCCGCGATCTTGCACTTATGGCGGTGCACAAATCCGAGCAAGTCACTCGTTTCGGGCGCCACAACTGCAAGATCGATCGAGAGAGTGGGGGTGCGGGGGTGCGGGGGTGGGGGTGGGGGGTGGGGGTGGGGGTGAGGGCGAGAGTGGGGGTGGGTCAGCGGCCGTCGCGGGGGCTGAAGACGGTGAGGGCTTCGGCGTCGCTGGCGCGGGAGTGCAGGTAGTAGTCGGCCCAGGTGGCGGCGTCGGGGTAGTCCGACTCGGCGGCCACCCGTACGCAGGCGGCCTCGATGTCGTACGCGGTTCGCCGCAGTTGCACCCCCGGCCCGAGTAGCGCCCAGTGCGCGCCGGCCCGCCCGTACGGCATGCCGACGCTACCGGGGTTCACCACCAGCCGGCGGTGCGCGAGTCGGACGTACGGCATGTGGGTGTGGCCGCAGACGATCGTCTCGACCTCGTCCGGCAGGCCGGCGAACACCTCGGTCCACCGGTCCAGCCGCGAGTCGACCAGCACGACCTCCTCGTCGTCGCGCGGGGTGGCGTGGCAGAACAGCACCGGGCCGAGCCCGTCCACCGCCAGCGTCACCGTCTCCGGGATCGAGGTGAGCAGGTCCACGTGGTCGTCGCGCAGTTGGGTGGCGGCCCACGGGGCGATCGGGTCCGGGATCGAGGGCGCCTTGCCCGCGCGCAGTTCGATCAGCTCCCGGTCGGCGTTGCCGCGTACCCAGATCACCCGGTCGCCGAGCGCGGTCAGGCGGTCCAGGGTTTCGACGGGTTGCGGGCCGGCGGCGATGTCGCCGGTCAGCACTATCCGGTCGGCGGAGCGGACGTCCGGCTCGGCCAGCACCGCGTCCAGCGCAGGCAGTACGCCGTGGATGTCGGAGAGGACGGCGATGGTCTGTGGCATCGGTCCAGCCTCGCGCGCCGTACGGTCCCGGGTCGAGATGCTTCAGCGGGCGGCAGAAAGCGGGTTACGAGCAGGGACGGGCAGCAGAAAGCGGGTTACGAGCAGGGACGGGCAGCAGAAAGCGGGTTATGAGCACGGGTGGACAGCGGAGAGCGGGGGGCGCCGATCGGCGACCCCCGCTTTTGCGCTTGTTGTCTCAGACGCGGGCGCGTCGGGCCAGGCGCTCCGGGTCGAGGATGATGATGCTCTTGCCGTCGAGCCGCAGCCAGCCACGCGAGGCGAAGTCGGCCAGCGCCTTGTTCACCGTCTCCCGGGAGGCGCCGACGAGCTGGGCGATCTCCTCCTGGGTCAGGTCGTGGGTGACCCGCAGGACGCCGCCGTCACGGGTGCCGAACCGGCCCGCCATCTGGAGCAGGTTCTTCGCCACCCGGCCCGGTACGTCCGTGAAGATCAGGTCGGCCAGTGAGTCGTTCGTCCGGCGCAGCCTGCGGGCGAGCACACGCAGCAACTGCTCGGCGATCTCCGGCCGGTTGTTCAGCCAGGGCCGCAGCGCCTGCTTGCGCAGCCGGACCAACTTCGTGTCGGTGACCGCGGTCGCGGTGGCCGTACGCGGCCCCGGGTCGAAGAGCGACAGCTCGCCGACCATGTCCGACGGACCCATCACGGCGATCAGATTCTGGCGGCCGTCCGCGGCGCGTCGACCAACCTTGATCTTGCCGGTGAGTAGGATATAGAGGCTGTCACCGGGTTCGCCCTCGTTAAAGACGATTTCGCCCTTGCGGACGTCGATCGTCTCCATCTCCTTGGCGAGCGCCTCGGCCGCTTCCGGGTCTACGCCCTGGAAGATCCCGCTGCGGGCCAGTACCTCGTCCATCGCGCACCTCCGACTGCGCGCACCTCCGTCGGCCGGGTCCGCCGGCCGATGATCCGTCGCGCGCCGCCAAGTCTAAGCGCACGTCAACGGGATCCGGGGGTGCACCCCTGGAAACTTGATCCGGCACGGAAACCCGTCCGACCATGACAGCGGCTATCATCCGCGCGCCAGCGGCCCGCGTCCACCCGACCTCACCGAAGCACCCCGATAGTGCAGGTCCGGGCCGCTGACCGAGCCATCAAACAGCCTGAATGGGCCCGGTGCCCGGTTTTCCCGAGCCGAACGGCCGACCTCGCCAGGTGAACAGGTTATGTAGCGTCGCGGGCGATGTACGAGAGCAGCCAACCCACCCCCCGCCCGAACCGCAGGCACCGCGGTCCCGGCCGACTCGTCCTCGTGGTCGGCGCGGTCGTGGCCCTCCTGCTCGGTGTCGGGCTGGCCGGGCTGGCCGCCACCCGCCTGCTCGACGACCCCGACCCGTCCCGGTGGCAGGCCGAACCGGTCGGCAGTGCCGGCAGTGCCGGCGCGGGGACGCCCAGCCCCGAGCCGACGGCGGCACAGGTCGTCTCGCTCTCCGCGACCGGCGACATCGTGATGGGCAACGCCCCGGCGCGTCTGCCGGCCAACGGCGGCAAGGGTTTCTTCGACTCGGTCAGGGAGGCACTCGCCGCCGACCTGGTGATGGGAAACCTGGAAGAGCCGATAACGGACGACACCGGCACCTCCAAGTGCGGGGCCAACTCCACCCAGTGCCACCAGTTCCGGGTCCCCCCGTCGTACGCGGCGCACCTCAAGGAAGCCGGCTTCGGGCTGCTGAACCAGGCCAACAACCACGGCTACGACTACGGCGCCGCCGGTTACCGCAACACCCAGCGGCACCTGGAGGCGCAGGGGCTGGCCAACACCGGCGCGCCGGACCAGATCACCGTGATGGACGTCAAGGGCGTCAAGGTCGCGGTCGTCGGCTTCTCGTCGTACGCGTGGAGCAACAGCCTGGTCGACATCCCCGCCGCGGCAGAGGTGATCAAGAAGGCCGCGACCCAGGCCGAGCTGGTTGTCGTACAGGTGCACATGGGTGGCGAGGGCACCGACAAGATCCACGTCAAGCCGGGCACCGAGATGTTCCTCGGCGAGAACCGGGGCGACCCGGTCAAGTTCTCCCACGCGATGGTCGACGCGGGTGCCGACCTGATCGTCGGGCACGGGCCGCACGTGCTGCGCGGGATGGAGTTCTACCAGGGCCGGCTGATCGCGTACAGCCTGGGCAACTTCGCCGGTGGTGCCGGGGCGCTGAACAACAGCGGCCGGCTCGGCTGGGGCGGGGTGCTCAAGGTGTCACTGGCCGCCGACGGCACCTTCAGCGGCGGCGAGTTCGTCTCGACGTACATGAACAGCGCCGGTAAGCCGACCGTGGACACCCAGAAGCGCGGGCTCAAGGCGGTCCAGGACCTGTCCGCCGCCGACTTCGACAACTCCGCGGCGAAACTCGACGCGGCCGGGAAGATCAGCGCGCCGGCCTGACCGGCGGGACCGGCCGAATGGTCGGTGGGCCGACGTAGGCTGACCGACGTGAGCCGTACTCCTGCCCCCGCCGCCGAGACCGACCTCGGCCGCAAGCGAAGGGCTCGCCGGATCGGCCGGCTGTTGACCGAGACCCACCCGGACGCGCACTGCGAGCTGGACCACGACGGCCCGCTGCAACTCGCCGTGGCCACCATCCTCTCGGCCCAGGCCACCGACAAGAAGGTCAACGAGGTCACACCGAAGCTCTTCGCCCGCTACCGCACCGCCGAGGACTACGCCGGCGCCGACCGGGCCGAGGTCGAGGACCTGATCCGGCAGACCGGCTTTTTCCGGAACAAGACCAGCTCGCTGATCAACCTCGGGCGGGCGCTGGTCGAGCGGTACGACGGCCGGGTGCCCGGCAAGCTCACCGACCTGGTGACCCTGCCCGGGATCGGGCGCAAGACGGCCAACGTGATCCTCGGCAACGCCTTCGACGTGCCCGGCATCACCGTCGACACCCACTTCCAGCGGCTGATGCACCGGTGGCGGCTGACCACCGAGACCGATCCGGTGAAGATCGAACACGCGATCGGCGCGCTCTACGAGAAGCGCGAGTGGACCATGCTCTCGCACCGGGTGATCTTCCACGGCCGGCGGGTCTGCCACGCCCGCAAGCCCGCCTGCGGCGCCTGCACACTGGCCCCGCTCTGCCCCTCGTACGGCCTCGGCCCGACCGAGCCGGAGGCCGCCGCCAAGCTGCTCAAGGGACCCCGTGCCCGCGAACTCGCGATCCAGGCCGGAATCGACCCCGCGCTGGTGCCGGCGACCGCGGTGGCCGCGGAGGCACCGTGAGGCGTCCGCTCGCCGGGCTGCTCCTGCCCCTGCTGCTGCTCACCGCCGCCGCCTGCGGCCGGTCCGATCCGGCACCCGAGCCCGAGCCGCCGGCACCGTTCGCCGACTGTGCCGCGCTGAGCACACCACCGACCGCGCCGCCCACCGACCCCGGCGGGAGCAGGCCGGACGGATCGACCGAGCCGCTGCCCGAGGTCACGCTGCCCTGCTTCACCGGCGGCGCCGAGGTGTCGCTGTCCGACGTACGCGGACCCGCCGTGATCAACCTGTGGGCGGCCTGGTGCCGGCCGTGCCGCAAGGAGTTGCCCGCCTTCCAACGGCTCGCCCAGCGGGCCGGCGGGCAACTGCACGTCATCGGGGTCGACACCCGCGACGACCGGGACGACGCGCGGGACCTGGCCGGCGAACTCGACCTCACCTTCCCGACCCTGTTCGACCCCGCCGAGAAACTGCGCACCCGGATCGCCGCCCCCGGCCTGCCGGCGACCGTGTTCGTGGACGCGCAGGGGCGGATCCGGCACCTGGACATCTCCGGCGCGCTCGACGACGCCACGCTCGCCGCCCTGGTCGAGCAGCACCTCGGGGTGGTGGTGCCGGCATGAGCGGACAACTGCCGCCGTGGTGCGAGCCGCTGCTCAGCCGGGTACGCACGGCGCGTACCGAGGATTTCACCCGACTCCGTACGCCCACCAGCGGCGGTCGGCCCAGCGCCGTGCTGGTGCTGCTCGGCGAGGATCCGGCGTACGGGCCCGACGTGCTGGTGCTCCAGCGGGCCGCGACCATGCGCAACCACGCCGGCCAGGCCGCCTTCCCCGGTGGCGCCGCCGACCCGGGTGACGCCGACGCGGCGGCGACCGCCCTGCGTGAAGCGGAGGAGGAGGTCGGCCTCGACCCGACCACCGTGACCGTGCTGGCGCAACTCCCACCGCTCTGGATCCCGGTGAGCGACTTCGTGGTCACCCCGATCCTCGGCTGGTGGCACCGGCCGCATCCGGTGCACGCGCGGGCGCCGGGCGAGGTCGCCCACGTCGCCCGGCTGCCGATCGCCGAACTCGTCGACCCGGCCAACCGGGTACGGGTCCGCCATCCCAGCGGCTGGGTCGGTCCCGCCTTCCAGGTCCGGGGCATGCTCGTCTGGGGCTTCACCGCCGGGGTGATCGCCGCCCTGCTCGGCATGGGTGGCTGGGACCGCCCGTGGTCGCAGGACCGGGTGGTCGAACTTCCGCCGGTCGGCGCCACCCCGGCCCCGTACGCGGGCAACGACGGTGAGTTGGCCGAGCCCGGTCCGGGCGGCGGAAAGGTCGTTCCCGGGCGCTGATTCCCGGTTTTCAATCCGAGTCTGTGCGAGCGGCCTGTCATCTCCGGAGCCACGCCCCCGTACGCTGGGGTCGTGTCGGTGGTGGATGTGGTCCTCATCCTGCTCATGCTGGTGTTCGCGATCACCGGCTACCGGCAGGGCTTTGTCATCGGGGCGCTCTCGCTCACCGGGTTCTTCACCGGACTGCTGATCGGGCTGCAACTCGGCCCACTGCTCGCGCAGCAGTTCTCCGGCGGTGCGATGCGCATCCTGGTCGCCCTGATCGCGATCTTCGGCCTGGCGGTGCTCGGGCAGACCCTGTCCGGCTGGGTCGGCTCGCATCTGCGGCACGCGATCAGCAGCCCGGTGGGCCGCAAGGCCGACGACGTCGGTGGCGCGTTCGTTTCGCTGTTCGCGCTGCTGCTGGCGGCCTGGCTGGTGGCGGTGCCGCTCGGCTCGTCGTCGCTGCCCTGGCTGGCCAGCGCCGTACGGCACAGTGCGCTGATCAACGCGGTGGACCGGGTGTTGCCGGCGCAGGCGCAGGCGCTGTCGAACCAGTTGCGGGAGACCGTCGACACCAACGGCTTCCCGGATCCGTTCGGCGGCCTCGCTCCCACCCGCGCCCGCGAGGTTTCGCCGCCCGATCCGGCCCTGGCCGGCTCGCAGGTGGTGGTGAACGGACAGCGGTCGGTGGTGAAGGTGCTCGGCTCGGCGCCGTCCTGCTCCCGCCGGATAGAGGGGTCCGGGTTCGTCTACGCCGAGGACCGGGTGATGACAAACGCGCACGTGGTCGCCGGGACCCGGTCGGTTTCGATCGAGTTGGACGGCGACCGGCACAACGGGCGGGTGGTCGTCTACGACCCGGAACGGGACCTGGCGGTGATCTTCGTGCCGGGGCTGTCGGCGCCGGTGATGCCGTTCGCCGCCCGGCAGGCGCCGACCGAGGCCGACGCGATAGTGCTCGGCTTCCCGCTGGACGGGCCGTACAACGCGCAGTCGGCGCGGGTTCGGGACGTCAGCAAGATCACCGGACCGAACATCTACGACTCCGGGGACGTGACCCGCGAGATCTACACGATCCGGGCGCTGGTCCGCAGCGGCAACTCCGGCGGCCCCCTGGTCGCACCGAACGGCCAGGTGCTCGGCGTGATCTTCGCGGCGGCGGCGGACGACCCGAACACCGGCTTCGCGGTGACCGCGAACGAGGCCAAGTCGGTGGCGACCGCCGGCACCGAGCGGACCAGGGCCACCGACACCGGCGCCTGCACCTGACCGGCTCCGGCCGCATCGGTGCCGCACCGGCTCACCGGACCAGTCGCACCGGCCGCCGGATCAGCCTCGTGGCTCGCGGCGGATGCGGTAGAGAACCTGGCGGCGCAACGGGCCGGGGTCGGACTCCGGGTCGTCGAAGTCGTCCGCCGGGTCGGTGGTCATGCCGAGCCGGCGCATCACCGCTCGGGAGCGGTGGTTCGTCTTCGCGGTGATGGCCAGGATCTCCGGCAGGCCGACGGTGTCGAAGCCGTACGCCAGGGCGGCGCGGGCCGCCTCGGTCGCGTACCCGTGGCCCCACGCCGGACGGGCCAGCCGCCAGCCGGCCTCGACACCGGTGAACGACATCCCCTGGTCCACCGGATCCAGGCCGGTGAAGCCGATGAACTGCCCGGTCGCCCGGATTTCCACCGCCCAGAAGCCGAAGCCGTTGCGGTCCAGGTCGTGCTGGAAGCTCTCGACCGAGGCGGCGGCCTGGTGGGCGTCCAGCACCGGCCCGAGATGCTCCCTGACCTCGGGGTCGGCGTTCATCGCCGCCCACGGTTCCAGGTCGGACCTCCGCCAGTCGCGCAGGACCAGTCGCTCCGTGTCGATCTCCACCACGGGCGAACAGTAGCCCCCGCACCGGCCGGAGCAGTGTCAGGATTCCCCTGACGGTTGATGGGCCCGGTGTCGGTGTCGGTGCCGGTTCACCAGCAGCACGCTGCCGGTGAGTACGACCAGCAGGACGACGGTGCTGGTCCAGACCACCCCGCTCTGCCCGGCGGGACCCTCCAGGCCACCGGCCGGGTGTGCCGCCCAGCGCATCCGCTCGCCCGGCGGGGCGACCCTGAGCTGATCCGTCTGCTGGCTGCCCGACCCGCTGGCGGCGTTGACGTTCGGCGCCGGACCGAAACCGGCCTCACCGGGCGACAGGTTGTCGTCGAGCGGGTTGCTCGGCACCGCGGCCACCTCGTTCGACAGGGCGGCGAGCGGATTGACCAGGCCGAAGCCGAACCGGTCGTCCCGCCCGGTGGGACCGAGGTCGCGGGCGGTCTGCACCAGCCGGTTCACCACGTCGGCGGCGGACATCTGCGGCCACCTGGCCCGGACGAGTGCCGCCGAGGCGGTCACCAGCGGGGCGGCGAAACTGGTCCCCTGGACCCGCCAGTAGCCGCCGTCCCGACCGGCGCCGAGCAGCCCGGTCGCCGGAGCCGTCAGTACGGTCTGCGGCCCGCTGATCGCGCCCGACCAGAGCCCGTCGGTGTCGCGTTCCATGCCGGACACCGCGACCACGCCCGGCTCCCGCGCCGGGTACCACACGTCGGTCGACGCCGACACGCCCCGGTTTCCGGTGCAGGCGATCACGACGACGTCCCGGACGAACGCGTAGTCCAGCGCGGCGGCCAGCGCCGGACTGTTCCCGGCCCCGCCGAGCGACAGGTTGACCACCCGGGCGCCGTTGTCGACCGCCCAGCGCAGACCCTTCGCCACGATCATCGCGTCGTCGTAGCGGTTCTCCGCGTCGAGCACCCGGACCGGCAGGATCCTCGCGTTCGGGGCGAGCCCGGCGACCCCGCGGCTGTCGTCGTTGCGCCCGGCGATCAGCGCCGCCACCGTCGTGCCGTGGCCGACCGGGTCGGTGTGCCCGTCGCCGCCCGGCTGGACCAGGTCGAGACCGGGCAGCACCTGGCCGGCGAGGTCCGGGTGGGTGCCGTCCACCCCGGAGTCGATCACCGCGACGGTGACGTCCCGGCCGGTCGACACCTTCCACAGGGCCTTCGTGTTGAACTCGTCAAGCTGCCACTGCTCGTCCCGGACCGAGTCGGCCCGTACCGGCAGGGCCGCCGGCTGGCCTCGCAGAACCGCCGTCGGTGACTGCGGCGCGGCCGCCGCCACGGCCGGCCCGGCCAGGGTGACCCCGATCCCGAGCACGGCGAGCAGCGCCGCCACGGCAGACCGTGGCCCGGCACGATGGTCTCGATACACCAGCCCTGTCACAGCTTGGCCATTTCACCCCGGCGGACACGTGATGCACGGAGGTTACCCCTTTTCACTGTGGTGGCGGGGCGTTCGCGACGAATCGATCAGGACGAGGGCAGATGGGCGAGTTGGATCAGGCGTGTTCCCTCCTTGCGGGTCACCAGCCGACCCCGTCCCGGCGGCATCGGCGCCGGCCGTACCGCGCCGACCAACGCGCCCTCGTCCCGGTCGCCGGACATCACCAGGCCGGGTGAGGAAAGCTCGCGCAACCGCTGGATGATCGGCTCGTAGAGGGACCGGGAGGCGCCGCCGGACCGGCGGGTCAGCACCAGGTGCAGGCCGATGTCGCGGGCCTGCGGCAGGAACTCCTCCAGCGGACGCAGCGGGTTCGCCGGGCCGGTGGCGACCAGGTCGTAGTCGTCGACCAGCACGAACAGCTCCGGGCCGGTCCACCACGACCGGTCCTTCAACTGCTGCGGGGTGACGTCCGGGCCGGGCAGGCGGCGAGACATGTAACCGGCCGCCGACTCGATCAGCTCGACCGTCGCGGCGGCAGCGGTGCCGTACCCGATCAGGTGTTCGGTCTGGATCGTGCCGAGCAGGCTGCGCCGGTAGTCGACCAGGATCACCCGGGCCTGCTCCGGGGTGAACCGGCCGGTGATCGACGTGGCCAGCGCCCGCAGGAACGACGACTTGCCGCACTCGGCGTCGCCGAAGAGCAGGAAGTGCGGCTCGCTCGCGAAATCGATCGAGACCGGCCGCAGGTCCGCCTCGGAGATGCCGATCGGCAGCCGCAGGCCGGTCGTCCCGGCCAGGTCCAATTCGGCGTACGGCAACACCGGCGGCAGTAGCCGTACGCGGGGAGCCGGTGCACCGGTCCAGCCACTGGCGACCGCCTTGACCAGTGACGGGGTGTCGCCACCGAGGCTGGACAGTCCCGGCAGCGCGGTCAGGAGGTGCAGGCTCTCGGCGGTGATCCCGCGCCCCGGTGTCTTCTCCGGCACGTTCGCCGCCGTACGCCGGGACACTATCGAGTCCGTCGGGTCACCGAGGCGCAGTTCGAGGCGGGAGCCGAACAGGTCCCGGATCGCCGGCCGGAAGTCCATCCAGCGCGGCGCGGCACCGACCACGTGTACGCCGTACGACAGGCCACGGGTGGCCAGATCGGTGATCATCGGCTCCAGGTCGTCGTACTCGCCGCGCAGCGTCGGCCAACCGTCGACGACCAGGAACACGTCGCCGAACGGGTCGCTGCCCGGTCCGGTGCCACCGGCCGCCCGGCGCTTGCGGTACGCCACCATCGAGTCCACCCCGAGGTCGGCGAACCGGCGCTCCCGCTCGGCGAGCAGGGTGGTGATCTCGCCGATGGTGCGCCGGACGGCGGCGGTGTCGAGCCGGCCGGCCACCCCGCCGACGTGCGGCAGGTCGCGCAGCGCGGCCAGCGCCCCACCGCCGAAGTCGAGGCAGTAGATCTGCACCTCGGCCGGGGTGTGGGTAAGCGCCAGCCCGCAGATCAGCGTGCGCAGCAGGGTCGACTTGCCGCTCTGCGGCCCACCGACGACCGCGACGTGCCCGGCGGCCGAGTCCAGCGCCAGCCAGAGCAGGTCCCGGCGCTGCTCGAACGGCTTGTCGATCAGCGCCACCGGCACCTGGAGCCCGCCGTGCAGCTCCGGGTTGCCGAAGGTCAGCCCACGGGCCGGGTCGGTGGTGACCGGGCCGAGCAGCTCGTCCAGTGTCGGTGCCTGGGCCAGCGGCGGCAGCCACACCTGGTGTGCCGGCGGGCCCTGGCCGACCAGCCGGGAGACCATCACGTCGAGCAGGCTCTGCCCGGCCGGCACCTCCTCCGGCACCGGGGCGGCGGTGGTCACCGGCTCCGGCACCGGCACGAAGTGGGTCGAGTAGTTCAGCAGGCGTGGCGCCCCGGACTGGCCGCCGCCGGCACCGCCGAGCCCGGCCCGGCGGAACGCGCCGGAGACGTACGCGGCCTTGAACCTGACCAGTGGTTCGGTGCCGAACTTCAGGTAACCGTGCCCGGGTGAGCGGGGCAGCTCGTACGCGTCCGGCACGCCGAGCACCGCGCGCGACTCCAGCGCGGAGAACGTACGCAGTCCGATCCGGTACGACAGGTGCGTGTCCAGCCCGCGCAGCCGCCCCTCCTCCAGCCGCTGCGACGCCAGCAGCAGGTGTACGCCGAGCGACCGGCCCAGTCGCCCGATCTGGACGAAGAGGTCGATGAAGTCGGGCTTGGCGGAGAGCAGTTCGGAGAACTCGTCACAGATGATCAGCAGCGATGGCAGCGGGGCGAGCGCGGCACCCCCGCCCCGGGCCTTCTCGTAGTCGCGCAGGCTGGCGAAGTTTCCGGCCCGGCGGAGCAGTTCCTGCCGGCGGATCAGCTCGCCGTTGATCGCGTCCACCATCCGGTCGACCAGCGGCAGCTCGTCGGCCAGGTTGGTGATCACGGCGGCGGTGTGCGGCAGCCGGTCCAGGGAGGAGAAGGTCGCGCCGCCCTTGAAGTCGACCAGGACGAAGTTCAGCGCCTCGGACGAGTGCGTCGCGGCCAGCCCGAGCACGAGCGTACGCAGCAGTTCCGACTTGCCCGAGCCGGTCGCGCCGATCAGCAGCCCGTGCGGGCCCATGCCGTCCTGGGCCGACTCCTTCAGGTCCAGTTCGATCGCGCCGCCGTCGCCGGCCACCCCGATCGGCACCCGCAGCCGGTCCCGGGCGGGCCGGGGCGCCCAGCCCTGCTCGGTGGTGTAGTTGTCCGGGTCGCCGATGCCGAGCAGTTCGGCCAGCCCCATCTCGGCGTTCAACGGCGTGTCGGCGCCGCCCTTGCCGGCGGCCGCCAGCCGCAGCGGGGCGAGTCGCCGGGCGACCGCCTCGGCCTCGACCACTGTCAGCCGGTCCGGTGTGCCGACCTCCGCCTGCCCGTCCATCGTGTACGTGTTCAGCCGGCCGCCGCGCACCTCCAGCACCAGCATCGACCGGTCCAGCAGCCGGGGCGGCGGGCCGTCCAGGTCGACGATCGTCACCGCGTCGATGCCACCGTCGCTGACCAGTGCGGCGGCCCCGGTCAGGTCACCCCCGTCGAGTACGACCACCACGTGCGGCCCGTCGGTCGCGGGTCCCGCGGGACTGAACCGGGACCGGTTGCCGAGCACGTCCTCCAGCAGGCTTTCGAGTTCGACGGCGGAGCTGGCGACCAGGCGTACCGGGCCGAGCGCGTCGGAGCGGTCCGGGTGCAACGCGTGCGGCAGCCACTTCAGCCACTCCCAGAGCGCCCGGCGTTCGGGACCGGCGCAGACCGCGATCAGCAGCTCGTCCGGGGCGTGGAAGACGGCGAGCTGGGTCAGCATCGCTCGGGCCAGGGCCTGCGGCCCCTCCGCCCCGGTGCCGGGGTCGCTCCGGCCCGAGTCGGTCCAGCCCAGTTCGGGTCGGCCGAGTTCGGTTCGGGTCGCCTCGCCGCGTACGAAGACCCGGGCGAAGGCGCGCAGGGAGAGCGCCACCGGCAGGTCCGGCACCACCGCGTACGCGTCCAGGAACCGGCGCAGCGCACCGGCGGTCATCGGCTCCAGGTCCTCCAGTGGCCGGGTGACCGGCGGGATCAGCGGGGTCGCCAGGGTCTGCGGGCCCACCGCGACCCGGACCACGCCGAAGTCGGGGTCGGCGGGCCGGCGCTCCCAGACCCGGTGGCTGCCCACGGTGGACCAGAGCCGGGCCGGGTCGGGGTGCCGGTAGAACAGGCCGGCGCGCTGCCGGCCGGCGGTGTCCCGGACCCGTCGGCGCAGCGTCGCCAGGTGCCGCAGGTACTCCCGGCGGGCCGCCATCATCTCGGCCTTCTTCGGGGTGCCGGAGGCGCTGCCCCACGAGGAGGCGAGCATGGCCAGCGACGACACGCCGAACATCGCACCGACCACGTAGGAGTAGGCGCCGCCGCCGCGACCGAACATCATCGCCATCGCGACCGAGCCGCCGAGCATCGGCAGCACCATCATGAGCTGCTGCATCCGGCCGCCGGTGGCGGCCGGGATCTCCGGTGGCGGGTCGACCGGCAGCTCGCCGGTCGGGATGTCCGGTGCCGGTCGCCGGGGTGGCCGCTTGATCACAACCGTGCTCATGCCCCCGCCTCGCCGAGTCCGCTCATCCGACTCTCCCCCTGACGCTCGGTCGACCAAGCCCGGCTCATGGTAGGTAAAGTGCGGTCGTCTGCGCAGCCGTGACCGTCCGGTGATGGAGGAAAGTCGATGAGTAGCGGCCTCGCCCGGGTCACCATCAGCGCGCCGCTACGCCGGGTCGACGTCGCCCTGCCCGAACATCTCCCGCTCGCCGAACTCCTGCCCGAGGTGCTGCGACACGCCGGTGATGGTCTCGCCGACGACGGGGAGCGCCACGGCGGGTGGGTGCTGCGGCGTACCGACGGCGTCGCGCTGCTCGCCGGCCAGGCCCTGCTACCCCAGGGCGTACGCGACGGCGACGTGCTGCACCTCGTACCCGCTCGGGCCCAGTGGCCCGAACTGGAGTACGACGACGTGGTCGAGGCGATCGCCGACGGGGCCCGGCGCCGGGGTGCCGCCTGGTCCGGGGCGGCCACCCGGGCGGCCAGCCTCGCCGGGGCGGGTGCCCTGCTCACCGTCGGGCTGTTCGCCGTACTGGCCGGTGGGCCGGGGGCGCGGCTGGCGCCGATCGGTGCGCTCGGCATCGCCATCCTGCTCGCGCTCGCCGGGGTGGTGGCCTCCCGCGCGTACGGGGACGCGCCGGCCGGTGCCGCGCTGGGCGGCTACGCCCTGCCGTACGCGTTCCTCGGTGGCGCCCTGCTGATCGCCTCGGGGGATCCGGCGCGGGTGCTGGCCCCGGTGCGCTGGCTCGGCGCGCCGGAGGCGTTGGCCGGGTCGGTGGCGGTGCTGCTGGTCGCCGTACTCGGGGCGGTCGGGGTGGCGGCCGGGCTGCGGGTCTTCGCGGCCGGTGCGACGGTCGGGCTGCTCGGTGCGCTGACCGCGCTGGCCGGGTTCGTGCTCAGTGCCGGGGGCGCGGCCGCGATCCTGCTCTCGGTGCTGGTCTGCGGGATCGGGGTGCTGCCGCTGCTGGCGATCCGGTTCGGCAAGCTGCCGATGCCGCCGATCACCCTGCCGGCCGGCACCGACGGCTCGGAGGGCTTCACCGCCGCCGGTGGCCCGCTCGACGGGGCCCGCGAGCGGCCGGAACGCCATCGGGTCTTCGCCGCGGTGGCCCGTACCGAGGAACTGCTCACCGGGATGCTGATCGGTCACGCCGTGCTCGCCATGGTGGCGTCCGGGCTGCTGGTGCTGGCGGGGGGCTTCGCCGGCCGGCTCCTGGTGGCGGTCGCCGCGGCGGCGCTGCTGCTGCGCTCCCGGCTGTTCGTCACGTTCCGTCAGCGGCTGCCGCTGGTGGTCGCTGGCATCCTCGGTTTCGTGGTGCTCGGGCTGGCGCTGGTCAGCCGGTCCGGCGCGGACGGTCTGTTGGTGCTGACCGGGGCCGGGCTGGTGCTCGCACTGGTGACGGTCGGGGCGGGCGCGACGTACGCGACCCGCGCGCCCTCGCCGTACCTCGGTCGGGCGGCCGACCTGGTCGACACCCTGATGGTGGTCTCGGTGGTGCCGGTCGCCTGTGCGGTCCTCGGCCTCTACAGCCAGGTACGCGGCCTGCTCGGCTGACCCGGCGCCGCCCGCTCCCCCCGCCGGCCGGACTCCGGCCGGCGGGTTCGGTACGCGATCAGTTCAGTACGCGATCAGTGCGGCAGGCCCTCGCCGCGCTCCACGGCCTCCTGCTGGCGCCGGTACGACGCCCGGATCTCCGCCTCGGCCTCGGTACGCCCGACCCAGGTGGCGCCCTCGACCGACTTGCCCGGCTCAAGGTCCTTGTAGACCTCGAAGAAGTGCTGGATCTCCAGCCGGTCGAACTCGCCGAGGTGGTGGATGTCGCGCAGGTGCTCCTGGCGCGGGTCCTCGTAGGGAACGCAGAGGACCTTGTCGTCGCCGCCCTTCTCGTCCGTCATCCGGAACATGCCGATGGTCCGGCAGCGGATCAGGCAACCCGGGAAGGTCGGCTCGGGGACCAGTACCAGCGCGTCCAGCGGGTCGCCGTCCTCACCGAGGGTGCCCTCAATGAAGCCGTAGTCCGCCGGGTACTGGGTCGAGGTGAAGAGGGTACGGTCCAGCCGGATGCGGCCGGTCGCGTGGTCGACCTCGTATTTGTTGCGGTGACCCTTCGGGATCTCAACCGTGACGTCGAAATCCATCTTCCACGCTCCCTCGTTCGCCGGCGCTGGCTAACGGAATCTAGGCGGCGTGTACCGGCAGGAGTGTTGTCCCACTCGCTTGATCCGGGCGCCGCATAGTGTTCGGACGGAAGTAGTGTCACCTAGAGCCATTTACTGATTGGGAGGAGGGGCCGGTGGAGAGTGAAGATTCACACTCGGGGTGGGTGAACGAGCCACCGCCGGCCGGGCCCTCCCGGCCCGAGCAGCCCGCGCCCCAACACCCGCCGGCCGACCTTCGGGCACCGAGCGGCCGGGCGAGCGTACCGCCACCGGCTCCGAACCACGGTGGGCCGGCACCGGCGGGTCCGTACCGTCCGGGTCCGCCGATGGCGTCGGGCTCGGCGCGACCGGTCCCGCCCGGCGCCGAGGCCCCGCAGGCGTACGTCTCCGGCCCACCGGCCGGCCGGGCGGTCGTGCCGCCCACCGCCGGGTCGACCGGCACCACCTACTCGTCGGCCCAGTACCCGACCATCCGGCCGACGCCGACGCCGACGCCGACGCCGACGCCGACGCCCACGCCCACGCCCACGCCGGACAGCGGCGGATCGGGGCGGGCGACGGTCCGGTCCGTGCCCATGCCGGACGGCGGCGGATCGGGACGGGCGACGGTCCCGGCGATGCGGTCCCCGGACGACGGCGGGTCGGGGCGGGCGTCCGTACCGCCGGCACCCCCGGCGGCCGAGCCACCGGCTTCGGCCCCGCCGCCACCACCGGCCCGGCCGGCCCGGCGCCGCGCCGGGCTGCTGGTCGGGCTCGCCGCCGTGCTCGTGCTGGCACTGGCCGCCGCCGGGGTGGTCCTGGTCAAACCGGGCCCGGTCGCCGGCTGGCTGGGACAGGCCGAACCCACACCGACCGCCAGCACCGACCCGCCCGAGCCGGCACCCGGCGAGGTGCTCGCCGTCTTCGGGACCGGAGCGGTCACCCCCACCCCGGACGGCCTGCGGGCGGTGCTCGACCCGCTGGTCGGCGTGGACGTGCTGGGCCCCTCGGTGCACGTCGCCGTGGTCGACGTGGCCACCCGTGAACTGCTCTACGGTCGGGATCCGCAGACCCCGACCGTGCCCGCCTCGACCACCAAGCTGATCACCGCGGCGACCGTGCTGGCCACCCGTGGCCCGGCGTACCGGATACCCACCCGGGTGGTCGCCGGGGCGGCACCGGGCGAGGTCGTGCTGGTCGGCGGCGGTGATCCGACGCTCGCGATCAACGCCACCGGCAGCTACCCCGGCGCGGGCCGGCTCGACCAGCTCGCCGCCCAGGTGAAACAGGCCCTGGGCGGGGTCGCCCCGACCAGGGTCACCGTCGACTCGTCCCTGTTCCCGAAGCCGTTGTACGGCCCCGGCTGGGACCCCGACATCCCGACCGGCGGCTTCGCGTCGCCGATCACCGCGCTGATGACCGACGGCGCCCGGATCGACCCCAAGGACACCGTCAAGGGCGCCACCCGGTACGAGAACCCGGACGTGGCCGCCGGGCGGGCCTTCGCCAGGGCGCTCGGACTACCGGCGGCCGTGGTCAGCGCGGTGACCCGGGGCAGCGCCCCCGCCGGTACGAGTCCGGCCGGTACGAGCGCCCCGCCGGCCGATGCCACGGCCAGCCCGGACACCGCCACCGCGACAAATCCCGGCACCGAACTGGGCCGGGTCGAGTCGCCGCCGATGGGCCGGCTGGTCGAGTTCATGCTGGCCGACAGCGACAACGTGGTCGCCGAGGCGCTCGCCCGGCAGGTGGCGTTGGCCCGTAACCAGCCGGCCTCGTTCGACGGTGCCGCCGCCGCGATGGACGCCGTGGTGGCCGAGCTGAAACTCGCCGCCGACCAGAGCACCCTCAGCGACGGCAGCGGCCTGTCCCGGAACAACCGGATCAGCCCCGAACTGCTCACCGACGTACTCGCGTTGGCGGCCGACGGGACCCGACCCGAACTGGCCGGCATCTTCGCCGGACTGCCGGTGGCCGGCTGGTCCGGCACCCTCAGCGAGCGGTTCGGCAACCAGACCGCGAGCGCGGCGGTCGGGGTGGTCCGGGCGAAGACCGGCACCCTCACCGGGGTGCACGCCATCGCCGGCGTGGTGACCACGACACAGGGTCGGCTGCTCGCGTTCGCCGTACTCGCCGACCAGGTGCCGGTGGGGCTGGAGCAGGCACAGCCGCCGCTGGACCGGATCGCCGCCGCCCTCGCCACCTGCGGTTGCGGCAGCTGAGACCGGGCAGGGGACCGGTCCATCCGCGTACGACAAGGGTGAGGGTGTGCGGGCGCGGGTACGGTGGGTGCCATGGCGCAGTTCGTGGACTGGGATCTGGCCGCCGCCACTGCGGGCGCGCTGGGTAAGTCGGGACCGAAGGTCTCGTACGACGAGGCCACCGAGGTCGTTGCCGACCTGCGGCAGCTGACCGACGAGGCGGCGGGGCACGTGGTCGCGTACACCGGGCTGCGGTCCCAGGTCGCGCACCCGCCGGTGCGGGTGGTCGACCGCAGGGACTGGGCCGCGACGAACATCGCCGGCCTGCGTGAGGTGATCACCCCGCTGGTCACCCGGCTCTCCGGCGACAAGCAGCCCGGCGCGATCAGCGACGCGATCGGCTCCCGCCTCACCGGCGTGCAGGCCGGCACCGTGCTCGCCTATCTCTCCGGCAGGGTGCTCGGCCAATACGAGGTCTTCTCCGCCGATCCCGGACAGCTGCTCCTGGTCGCGCCGAACATCGTCGAGGTGGAACGGAAGCTGGAGGCCGAACCGCGCGACTTCCGGCTCTGGGTCTGCCTGCACGAGGTGACCCACCGGACCCAGTTCACCGCGGTGCCGTGGATGCGCGGCCACTTTCTCGGCGAGGTGCAGGCGTTCGTCGACGCCTCCCAGGCCGGTGGCGAGCACTTCACCGACCGGCTGCGCCGGGGGGTGGCGACGCTGGCCGACTCGGTCCGCAACCCGGACAGCCGGGCGAGCGTGCTCGACATCGTGCAGACGCCCGGCCAGCGGGCGGTGCTGGACCGGCTCACCGCGCTGATGACCCTGCTCGAAGGGCACGCGGAGTTCGTGATGGACGGCGTCGGCCCGGAGGTGATCCCGAGCGTCGAGCGGATCCGATCCAAGTTCAACCGTCGCCGCGAGTCGGGCAACCCGCTGGAGAAGGCGATCCGCAAACTGCTCGGCGTCGACGTCAAGATGCGCCAGTACGCCGAGGGACGCAAGTTCGTCCACGGCGTGGTGGACCGGGTCGGGATGGACGGCTTCAACCGGGTCTTCAGCTCGCCGCTGACCCTGCCCCGGCTGGAGGAGCTCGCCGACCCGGACGCCTGGGTGGCGCGGGTGCACGGCTCGGCCGGCCGGTCGCCGGCCGCCGGCTGACCCGGCCGCGATGGCCGCGCTCGCCCCGCCGGTCGCGGCCGTCCGGGCCGCGGTCCGTGCGGCCCTGACCGGCGTACGCCGGCCGTCCGGTCCGGTCCTGGTCGCCTGCTCCGGTGGCGCCGACTCGCTCGCACTGGCCGCCGCCGCCGCTTTTGTCGTCCCCCGGCTGGGGCTGACCGCCGGGCTGGTCACGGTCGACCACGGATTGCAGGCGGGCTCGGCGGAACGCGCCCTGACGGTGGCCCGGTGGGCGACCGAGCAGGGACTCGCCCCGGTCGAGGTCGCCACGGTGCGGGTCGCCGGCCGTCCGGGTGGGCCCGAGGCGGCCGCCCGGCAGGCCCGCTACCAGGCGTTGGTCGAGGTCGCCCGGCGGTACGACGCGGCGGCGGTGCTGCTCGGGCACACCAGGGACGACCAGGCCGAGACGGTGCTGCTCGCGCTCGCCCGGGGCGCCGGACCGCACGGCCTGTCCGGGATGCCGGTCCGCCGGGAGGTGGACGGTGTGCCGCTGCTCCGGCCGCTGCTCGACGTGGACCGGGAGCAGACCCGCAAGGCGTGCGCGGCGCTCGGGCTGAGCCCGTGGGAGGACCCGCACAACACCGATCCCGGCTACGCCCGCGCGCGGGTCCGGGCCGACCTGCTGCCCGCCCTGGTCGCCACGCTCGGTCCCGGTGTGGTGGCGAACCTGGCCCGAACCGCGCGGCTGGTCGCCGAGGACACCGCCGTACTGGACGGGCTCGCCGGCAGCGCCCTGGCCGCCGCGCGGGCGGATCCGTCCCCGGAGGGTGGGGGACGACTGGTGGTGTCGGCGCTGGTCGGGCTGCCGGTGGCGGTCCGTACGCGGGTGCTGCACCGGTGGGCGCTGGAACTGGGCGTACCGCCGGCCGCGCTCTCCGCCCGGCACGTGGCCGCCCTCGACGCCCTGCTCACCGACTGGCACGGGCAGGGGCCGGTGCACCTGCCGGGAGCAATAACGGTGGCCCGGCGCGGTGACACTCTGGGCAGAGGGTAGACAGGGGGCATGGCACATCCCCGTCAACCCCTCTTCGCGCCGCACGGTGCGGTCGCCACCAGCCAACCCCTTGCCGCCGCCGCCGGGCTGGCCGTACTGCGCAAGGGCGGCACGGCGGTCGACGCGGCGTTGGCCGCCGCGATCACCCTGACCGTGGTCCAGCCCGGCTCCAACGACATCGGCGGCGACCTGTTCGCCATCGTCTGGGACGGGGAGCGGCTGCACGGCCTGAACGCCTCCGGGCGGTCACCGGCGGCCCTGACCCGCGACGCGGTGCTCGCCGCGACCGATGGTCGGGGAGCGGAACCGGTGGCGGCGCTCGGTGGGGCCCAGGGGTCCGGTCCGAGCATGCCGGCGCGGGGCTGGTTGCCGGTGACGGTGCCGGGCGCCCCGGCGGGCTGGCGGGACCTGCACCACCGGTTCGGGGTGCTGCCCTTCGCCGATCTGTTCGCCGACGCCATCGGCTACGCCGAGCAGGGCTACCCGGTTTCGCCGAACGTGGCCGCCGGCTGGGCCCGGTCGGTGGCGGTGCAGTCCGGGTTGACCGGCCCGGAGTTCGAGGAGTGGTCCCGGGTCTTCACCGTCGACGGCGGCCGGGCGCCCCGGCCGGGTGAGCGGTGGCGCAACCCGGACGCGGCGCGGACCCTGCGCCGGATCGCCGCGACCAACGCGGAGGCGTTCTACCGGGGTGAGATCGCGCAGGCGTTGGCCCAGTACGCGGCCCGCACCGGTGGCCTGCTCACCGCCGACGACCTGGCCGGGCACTCGTCGACCTGGGTCGCGCCGGTCCGGGCCGACTATCGGGGCCACGAGGTCTGGGAGCTGCCGCCGAACGGGCAGGGGGTGGCGGCGCTGCTGGCGCTCAACATCCTGGACGGGGTGGACCTGGCCGGGATGTCGCTGGCCGACCGGCTGCACTGGCAGATCGAGGCGATGAAGCTCGGCTTCGCCGACGCGCACGCGTACGTGGCCGACCCGGAGAAGGTCGCCGTGCCGATCGAGCAACTGCTCAGCCCCGAGTACGCGGCCACCCGCCGCGCCCTGGTCGGCGACCGGGCCGGTACGCCGGAGCCGGGCAGTCCGGGTCGGGGCGGGACGGTCTACCTCTGCACCGCCGACTCGGGCGGGATGATGGTGAGCCTGATCCAGTCGAACTACCTGGCCTTCGGCTCGCACGTGGTGCTGCCGGGGTTCGGCTTCGGGTTGCAGAACCGGGGGACCGGGTTCAGCCTCGACCCGGCGCATCCGAACGTGGTGGCGCCGAACAAGCGGCCGTACCACACCATCATTCCGGGTTTCCTGACCCGTGGTGGTGCGCCGGTCGGCCCGTTCGGGGTGATGGGTGGGCACATGCAGCCGCAGGGACATCTGCAACTGGTGTCGCACACGGTCGACGACGGCCTGGATCCGCAGGCGGCGTTGAACGCGCCCCGCTGGTACTGGCACGCCGATCGGTCGGTGCTGGTCGAGGCGGATCTGCTGAACCTGCGGTCGGGGCCGATGGCAATCGGTGAGCTGCGCCAGCGGGGGCACTCGCTGAGCGTCGCGGACGACGACGACTCGCCGCCGTTCGGCTACGGGCAGGCGATCTGGCGGCTGCCGGAGGGCGGCTACGTGGCCGGCTCCGACGCGCGCGCCGACGGTTGCGCCGTCGTCTACTGACCGACCGGTTCGGCTCCGGCACCCGTTTCCGGGAACGCTCCTACACCCGTTCCCGGAATATGGTGCGGTAGGCGTGCGGGGTGGTGCCGACCCGGCGGGTGAAGTGGTGGCGCAGGGTCGCCGGGTCACCGAAGCCGGCCCGGGTCGCCACCGCCTCGACGCCGAGTTCGGTCTCCTCCAGCAGCCGCCGGGCGAGCAGGATCCGCTGGTTGGTGAGCCAGTCGTGCGGGGTGGTTCCGGTCTCGGCCCGGAACCGCCGGGCGAACGTACGCGGGGCCATGTGCGACCGGGCGGCCAGCTCGTCGATGGTCAGGTTCTGGTCGAGGTGGCTCACCAGCCAGCCGAGCACCGGTTCGAGGGTGGGTGCGTCCGGCGTACGCGGGATCGGTGCCTCGATGTACTGGGACTGGCCGCCGTCGCGGTGCGGGGGAACCACCATCCGTCGGGCGAGCTTGGTGGCGATGGCGGAGCCGTGCTCCTGGCGTACCAGGTGCAGGCAGGCGTCGATGCCGGCGGCGGTGCCGGCGCCGGTGAGCAGGTTGCCGTCCTGGACGTAGAGCTCGTCGCAGCGGACCCGGGCCAGCGGGTGGCGCCGCGCGAGCTGGTCGCCGTACTTCCAGTGGGTGGTGCACTCGCGCCCGTCGAGCAGCCCGGCGGCGCCGAGCACGAACGCGCCGGAGCAGACGCTGAGCACGTACGCCCCGCGTGCGTGGGCTCGCCGCAGCGCGTCGAGTACGGGTTCCGGAAACGGCGCGCTGTCCCCGTACGCCGGCACGGCGACCAGGTCGGCGTCCTCGGTCGGGGTGAGGTCGGCGTGTGGCACCACGTCGAAGCCGGAGCGGCTGCGCACCGGCTTGCCGTCGACGGAGCAGACATCGAAGCGGTAGCCGGGGAAGCCGTCCGCGGTCCGGTCGGTGCCGAACACCTCGCAGAGCACGCCCAGTTCGAACGCGGCCACCGGGTCGAGGGCGATCACCGCGACTTTGCTCAGCATGTGGCGAGGGTAACCCGGCTGGTGGCAGGAAATCGAGCCTGTGTGGCAATCCTGCCACTGTCCGGGTGTTCGCGTTCGGCGGAAACTGAATGAGACGTCCGGTGCGCACCGGCGGCGAAACCGCAGAGACTCTCGGAAGGTCCACGCCGCCATGGAACTCTTCATCCTGCTCTTCCTGCTGTTCCTCGCTCTCACATCGGTGTTCGGGCTGACCGCCGACAGCCGCGAGTGCACCGGTCGGGCGTCGTTCGACAGCCGCCCCGATCCCCGTTCCGGCCCCTGCTGACCGGTCTGTCTGATGTTCCGGCACCCCGCCGGGGTGGTCACGTCACGAACTGACCGCCCCGGCGACAAGCCGTCACCGGCGTACGGCAGGCTAGGTGCATGGCTGACGGCTCCTGGTACGACGCCGACATCGACCACGTGATCATCACCGAGGAGCAGATCCGCGAGAAGACCGAGGAACTGGCCAAGCAGATCGCGGCCGACTACGCCTCGGTCACCGACGGGCTGCTGCTGGTCTGCGTACTGAAGGGTGCGGTCATGTTCATGGCCGACTTCGCGCGGGCCCTCGGCAAGCACGGCCCCTCGGCCGAGCTGGAGTTCATGGCCGTCTCCTCGTACGGGCAGGGCACCAGTTCCTCGGGCGTGGTGCGCATCCTCAAGGACCTGGACCGGGACATCGCCGGCCGGCACGTCATGGTGGTCGAGGACATCGTCGACTCCGGTCTGACCCTCTCCTGGCTGCTGCGCTACCTGGAGTCCCGGTCGGCGGCGAGCGTCGAGGTGGTCGCCCTCTTCCGCAAGCCGGACGCGATCAAGGTCACCGTCCCGGTCAAGTACGTCGGCTTCGACATCCCGAGCGAGTTCGTCGTCGGGTACGGGCTCGACTTCGGCGAGCGCTACCGGGAGCTGCCCTTCGTCGGGGTGCTCAAGCCGGAGGTCTACGCCCGCGCCTGAGCCGGCCCGCACCCGCCTGATCGGGCCCGGTTCGCCCGCTGGCGGGCCGCCGGAGCGGAACGTCGGTGGCATTGGCGTTAGGAAATATCGAGCAGACGTACAGCGCGCTCTCAGGATCACCAGCTACGGTATGCGGTGGTGGCGCGGACGTATTTCCGCGCCGGGTCTTTCCGCCCTGTTTGACCGTACAGGTCGGGAACCGGGCGCGAATCCGCCGTCACGCTGGCACGACGGGCGAACCGCGGGCGTCCCCGGAGGGTTTCCTCCAGCGCTCACGGAGCGGCACCGGATCGCGACTGCGGGGCTCGCAAGCTCACTCCTCGCGGTCACGGTGTACCGTCGAATCACCTCGGCGAGATATTCGCGTCGAGGTCGAGGCCGGCCCGCAAGGCGGCCCCGGCCGCCGCTACCCGCGGCGACAAGCCAAGCCAGACGGTCAGGACGTCGATCAGGAGGGTCCGGGCGCCGCGGCGCTCGACAACAGTATGGAACGTACGCGTTTCTTCCGCCGCCCGGTGGTCTGGATCATCCTGGTGATCATCGGTGCGATCGCGCTCAGCTCGTTCTTCACCGGCGGCCCGAGCTACCACAAGGTCGACACCTCAGTCGCCCTTGATCAGCTCCACACGGCCAGTATCAAGAAGGCGGTCTTCCAGGACAAGGAGCAGACGCTCCAGCTCGACCTGGCCAACAAGGCCAAGTTCGGCGACACCGAAACCGACCGGATCCAGGCCCAGTTCCCGGCCGAGGTCGGCGACGAGGTGTGGAACGACGTGCTCGCGGCCAAGGCGGCGAACCGGATCACCGGTCCGGCCGACGTCAAGGTCTCCAGCGACAACGTCTTCCTCACGCTGCTGGTCAACCTGCTGCCCATCGCCGTACTGGTCATCCTGCTGCTGCTGTTCATGTCGCAGATGCAGGGCGGCGGTTCCCGGGTGCTCAACTTCGGCAAGTCCAAGGCGAAGGTGATCACCAAGGACACGCCGAAGACCACCTTCGCCGATGTCGCCGGCTCCGAAGAAGCTGTCGAGGAACTGCACGAGATCAAGGACTTCTTGCAGAACCCGGCGAAATACCAGGCGCTCGGCGCCAAGATCCCCAAGGGCGTACTCCTCTTCGGCCCGCCCGGTACCGGTAAGACGCTGCTCGCCCGGGCGGTCGCCGGTGAGGCGGGAGTGCCGTTCTACTCGATCTCCGGTTCCGACTTCGTCGAGATGTTCGTCGGCGTCGGCGCGAGCCGCGTGCGTGACCTGTTCGAACAGGCCAAGTCGAACGCACCGGCGATCGTCTTCGTGGACGAGATCGACGCCGTCGGCCGGCACCGTGGCGCCGGCATGGGCGGTGGCCACGACGAACGTGAGCAGACCCTCAACCAGCTCCTGGTCGAGATGGACGGCTTCGACACCAAGGGCGGCGTGATCCTGATCGCCGCGACCAACCGGCCGGACATCCTCGACCCGGCACTGCTGCGGCCCGGCCGGTTCGACCGGCAGATCGCGGTCGACACCCCGGACATGGAGGGCCGCAAGGCCATCCTGCGGGTGCACGCCAAGGGCAAGCCGTTCTCGCCCGACGTCGACCTCGACGCGGTCGCCCGGCGTACCCCCGGCTTCACCGGTGCCGACCTGGCCAACGTCATCAACGAGTCGGCCCTGCTGACCGCCCGGGGCAACCTGCGCGCGATCAGCAATGACCAGCTCGAAGAGTCGATCGACCGGGTCATCGCCGGCCCGCAACGGCGGACCCGGGTGATGAGCGACCAGGAAAAGAAGATCACCGCGTACCACGAGGGTGGGCACGCGCTGGTCGCCTGGGCGCTGCCGCACTCGGCGCCGGTGCACAAGGTGACGATCCTGTCCCGGGGACGCTCGCTCGGCCACACCCTGGTACTGCCGACCGAGGACAAGTACACCCAGACCCGGGCCGAGATGGTCGACACGCTGGCGTACGCGCTCGGCGGTCGGGCGGCCGAGGAACTGGTGTTCCACGAGCCGACCACGGGTGCCGGCAACGACATCGAGAAGGCCACCGCACTGGCCCGCGCGATGATCACGCAGTACGGCATGAGCTCCAAGCTCGGAGCGATCAAGTACGGCACCACCGGTGACGAACCGTTCCTCGGCCGCAACATGGGCCACGAGCGGGACTACTCCGATTCGGTCGCCGCCGAGATCGACGGCGAGATGCGGGCCCTGGTCGAGCTTGCGCACGACGAGGCCTGGGAGATCCTGGTCGAGTACCGGGATGTCCTGGACAACCTCGTGCTTGAGCTGATGGAGAAGGAAACCCTCTCCACCGCCGACATGGCCCGGATCTGCGCCCGCGTGGTCAAGCGCCCGCCGTTGGCCCCGTACAACGGGTTCGGCAAGCGGCAGCCCTCGACCGAGCCGCCGGTGCTGACCCCGGCCGAGAAGGACAAGCTCAAGGCACAGGCCGAGGCGGACGGCGCCGAGGCGACCGTGGGCGGTGGCGGCGGAACGACGCCCCCGCCGAACTCGGACGGCCCACACTGAGCACTGACATCGCCGGCCCGGTGGACGAGGTGAACGATGCCTCGTCCACCGAGCCCGATGGCGACGACACCCTCGATTACCTCGCCGCCCGGCTGGTCGACGGCAAGCTGACCGGAACCCCGGTGGAGCAGGCGGTCGACCTGGCCCGGATCGAAAAAGCCGTACGCGAGATTCTCATCGCCGTCGGCGAGGACCCGGACCGGGACGGACTGGTGAAGACCCCCGCCCGGGTCGCACGGGCGTACGCCGAACTCTTCGCCGGGCTGCGGGTCGACCCGGCCCAGGTGCTCCGCACCACGTTCGAGGCCAACCACAGCGAGCTGGTGCTGGTCCGCGACATCGACGTGATGAGCCTCTGCGAGCACCACCTGCTGCCGTTCCGCGGCCTCGCCCACATCGGCTACATCCCCGGTTCCAGCGGCCGGATCACCGGGCTGTCCAAGCTGGCCCGGCTGGTCGAGGTCTTCGCCCGGCGCCCGCAGGTGCAGGAACGGTTGACCACGCAGATCGCCGACCTGCTCACCGAGCGGCTGCAACCGCGCGGTGTGGTCGTGGTGCTCGAATGCGAACACATGTGCATGGCGATGCGCGGCATCCAGAAGTCCGGTGCCAAGACCATCACCTCGGCGGTCCGGGGTCTGCTCCAGGACGACTCGAAGTCGCGCGCCGAGGCGATGGCACTGATCATGCATTCCTGACCGGGCGACCTACCCGGCGCCGAACAGGGCGAACGCCCCAACCCCCAGACAGCTCAGCAACACCACGACCGCCACCGCGAACGGGCCGTAGACCACCAGCCCGTGCACCCAGGTCCGCCGGCGGTGGCTCTGCCCGCCCGTCGACGGCGGCAGCCGGGTCGCGGCGACCATGACGTCGGCGACGTCCGCCGTACCCCGGGCCTGACGCAGCCCGGCCAGCACCGCCGCCGGACCGGCCGCCATCGCCCGGCCCGCCGCGGCCACCTCGGCCGCCGCCGGCACCAGTTCGGGCTCCGGTACGCCCAACGCCCGCAACCGGGCCTGTTGCGGAACCAGCCGGGCCCGTACCGCCGTCAGTTCCTCGCGGGCGTCCTGGACCGCCTCCGCCTGCTCCCCGGCGGCCGTCGCCGCGCCCCGGCGGACCGCGTCGAGGCGCTGGGCAGCGGCCAGGTAGTCGTCCCAGGCGCTCACCGGACCACCCCGCTCGGGTCACCATGCTCGTGGTCCGACGGCTGCTCGTCGTCCGACGGCTGTTTGGCGTGACCGGCGAACACCACCGGCGGTACGGCGTGCGCCGGGCGGGCCTGCCAGAGCCGGTGGCGCAACGTATCGAGCGCGAGCGGGTCGGCCTGCGGATCGGGAAACTGGACCACCCGCTCGTGCCCCCTGGTCGCGCCGCGCGGCCCGCCCAGGCCACCGGCGGTGTTGACCACCGCACTGCCCAGCGGCAGGCCGGCCGCCGCGTCGTTGGTCGGCTCCAGCACCTCACCGCCTCCGGGCAGCGCGATCCGGACCGGGAACTGGCCGTAGACGGAGTCACGCTGGCCGTACCCGGCGTCGGGGACTGCCCGGTTGACCAGGACCAGATGGACGCCGTACGGGCGGCTGCGCCGGGCCAGCGAGTCCAGCAGGCTCAGCGCCTCGACGGCGAGCGGATCCGGATCCCGTACGGCCGGACCGGCGCCGGTGCCGTCGGCGCTGCTGCCGGTGTCGGTGTCGGTGTCGAGCAGGAGGCGGAAGCTGTCCAGGAGGCAGAGGATCCGGGGCATCGGGTGCCGGGCGCGCAGGTCGGCGAAGCGGGTGACCCCGGCCGCCTCGGCCAGGGCGGCGCGCCGGCTCACCTCCGCGTCGAGTTCACCGAGCACACCCAGCCCGTACGCCCGATCAGACCTTGTCCCGACCACTCGGAGGTGCGGCAGCCACGACGAGTCGGAACCGGCCGGCAGGAGTTCCTCGAACGACCCACCGTCGGCGAAGTCGACCAGGTACAGCCCGAGGTCGCCCGGGGAGTACCGGGCGCACAGGCCGTAGAGGACGTTGACCATGAACGCCGACTTCCCGGCGCCGGGGCGGCCGCTGACCAGCCAGTGCGGGGTGAGGTCGTTGAACCGTACCGTCACCGGAATCTCACCGTCCCGGCCCACCGTGGTCACCAGCCCCTCGGTCGGGTCGGACTCCCACAGTGTGTCCGCCCCGTCCGGCAGCAACTCCGCCAGCCGGGGGCGCGAGTTGGCGTTGACCCGTTCGGTCAGCTCCCGGCAGACCCGGTGGAACAGTTGGGCCGGCGGATCCTCGTCCAGGAAGACCGGGGAGTTGAGGCCGGTGGACGGCAGATGCGGGCCCGGATTGCCGAACGAGCTACCGGGCGGATCGCCGACCAGGGCGTACGGGTTGCGCAACGCGATCATCGTGCTGTCCGGCAGGGGCGGCTGGGTGGTCTCCGCCGTCAGTGGTGGCGGGGGCCAGCCGGCGATGACCAGGTGCAGCCCGGCGGTCGGACCGTGCTGGGCCAGGGCTGAGATGCGTACCAGGTCGGCCGCCTCGGTCAGCTCGGGCAGCGAGGCGATCACCAGCAGCAGGGTGCGCTCGTGGCGGTGGTGTCGGGCGCTGCTCGGGCGGGTCGGTCGTACCCACTGCTCGGCCTCGGCCAGGACGGCACGCAGCCCGGTCCGGTCGGTTGCCGGAGGTGGCATCAGTCCCGCGTCGGCCAGCGGCGCGAACGGGGCGAACACCTGCCCGGCGGTGGCCGCGTCGACCGCCCGTACGAGCAGCGAGCCGGCGGGTGCGGCGGCGAGCAACCGGAGCAGCACCGCCCGGACCAGGCCGGCGACCCGAGGGTCCCGGGTGTCGGCGTCGATGGTCAGGTGGCCGGTGCCGAGCAGCGGCACCACCGCGGGGAACCGGGCGTCGTCGAGCGGCTGCGCCGTGCCGATCCGGACGAACTCGGGCAGCTCGGGGCCGCCGAGCGGCGTGTCCGCCGCCTGCGCGGCCAGCGGCGCGCCCAGCCAGCCGGGCACCAGGGCGGCTGCGGCGGCCCGCAGACGTTCGGCGAGTTCGTGCTGTTCGCGCTGGTCGGCGGGGGCAGGCTGGGTCGCGTCCAGGGTGGTCGCGGCGGCCACGGCGGCGGCCGCTGCCTGCCGGTGCAGCGCGGCAGCCTGGTTGGTCCGCGTCTTCAGTTGGGTCACCCCCTCCACCTCTCACTCGTGGCGGGTCACCCGGGGCGGGTACCTCTTCTGGATGCAGACGTTATCCCAGCCGGAGCCGATCTTCGCGGACGTACGGCGGCGCTCCGATGGGGAGCTTGTCGCATCAACTGCATATCGTCATGTTTTGCTGCCATTGAGTTATCAAGCTGTGCTTCTCACCCATTGGGTGGAGACTCGGCAACCGATAGCCTCGGGGTGTGGAATCAGTGCAACCCCCCGCCGGTTCCCAGGTGTCGCGGGTACCGGCGCAGCGCACCAGGCCGGGTCAGGACGCTCCTGATCCGGTCGTGACTCCACCCGTACGGAAGCGGCGGCGGTGGCGACTGGTGCTGGCCGTGATCGCCGGGACGCTCGCGGTGCTCGGCTCGGCCGGTGCGGTGATCGGGTACGTCGCCTACGACCGCTACACCGCACCCGACCAGAGCGCGCCGGACATCACGGTGAACAACTACCTACAGGCGTACATGGCCGACCGCAACGACGTACGGGCCAAGGAGCTCGCTTGTGGCGATACGTCCAAAATGGCGGAATTGGCGGCATTGCGCGCTGACCTGGCCGCGCGCGAGCAGCGGTTCCAGAACACCTTCCGGGTGAGCTGGGGCAAACTAGACGTCGCCGAGCGGGGCGACACCGCCGAAGTCCTGGTTGACCTGACCATCTCAACCAGGATCAACAACCTGACCCAGAGCGGACGGCAGTCCTGGCGCTTCGTCACCGAGCGGGACGACAAATGGCGGGTCTGCGAAGCCACACAGGTCAAGTGACTCCCGCCCCCACGGCCTCCGGTCACTCGATCCAGAGCAGGTGCACCGGAATCTCCAGGGTGGTCGGCGGCTGCCCGCTCCACCCCCAGCGGTACCAGTCCAACTCCGGCGTCACCCGTACGCAGATGTCGCCGTCGGTGCTGGTGTAGACCTCGGTCACCGCGCGCAGGTCGCGCCGCTCGACCGTGTCCGCCACGTGCACGACCCGGCGGCCGGCAACCGAGTCCGCCTCGACCACCGGCAGCGGGGGACGGTGCGCCGGCCGATCGAGCGACACCAGCCGGGACAGCACGTCACCGGCTGGCATGCGTACGCCGAGATCCGGCCCCGCGGCCTCGCCCAGCGTCTCCACCCAGACCCGGTCTGCCGGCACCAGCGGCGCGAAAACCTCGATTTGCTCGGCCTCGGCCCGGTACCACTCCTGCTCGGGGATCACCGGCACGTACGTCCGGCTGCCCTGCACCACCCGCTCGTCGGACCGCAGGTCGGCCCGCCAACCGAGTCCGGGCAGCCCGACCAGGACCCGCCGGCCGCGCAGGTCGAACTGTTCCCCGGAGGGGGTGAGTAGCACCGGGCGGGGCGGTCGGGGCGCCCAGTCCGGCTGACCGGCGAACGGGTCCGGAAGGGGGTCACCGGTCACTGTCGTGCTCCGTACGGCGTGCCAATGCCGGCCAGCCTCATCCCTTGCCCTGTAGCGACGCGCCGCGATCCCGCATGAACGGAACCGGGTTGATCGCGCCCCGACTGCTCCGGTCGGCCTTCACGTGCACCTCAAAGTGCAGGTGCGGACCGGACGAGTTGCCGCTCGACCCGACGATCCCGATCACCTGGCCGGCCTCCACCATGTCGTTCACGTTCACCAGCGGCTTCCTGACCATGTGACAGTAACGCGTGACGATCTGGTTGGCGTGCAGGATGTCGACGAACCAGCCGCAGCCGCCCTTGCCCGGATAGCCGTCAACGTCGCAGCTGTGCACCCCGCGTCGGTCCGGGTCGCATTTGGACACCAGTACCCGACCACTGGCCGCGGACCGGATCTCGGTGCCCTTCGACGCACCGATGTCCACCCCGTTGTGAGCCGGCCGCTCGGCGGTACGGAAGCCCGAGCCGACCGAGCCGGGAATCGGCAACGTCCAGCCGGAGGCGGCGATGTCCGCGCCGGCAGCGCACTGTAGGTCGGTGCCGTCCGCCGGCAGTCCGGCGGCCTTGGCTCCACCCCTGGTCAGGGCATTCACGATCTGGGTCGCGATCGCCTCATGCTTGGCGTACGCGTCCGGAAAGGCACTGCGCTGCACCCGCTGGGCCGCGTCGGTCAGCCGCTTCTTCTGCCAGCCGCTGACGCCCACCAGCTTTTCGTAGAACTTCCGCGATGTGTACTCCGGATCCAGCAGTTGGGTGGGCGTACCCCAGCCCATGCTCGGCCGCTGCTGGAACAGGCCGATCGAGTCGTGGTCGTTGTCCGAGCCCAGGTGGGGCAGGTTGCTCAGCCGTGACTCCTGCATGGCGGTGGCCACCGCGATCACCCAGCCGCGCGGGGGCACCCGCATCTGCGCGCCGACGTTGATGATCACCGCCGCGTTGCGCATCTGCGCCGCGTCGTACGGGTCGACGATCGGCAGACCGTCCTTGATCTCGATCGGCTTGTCCTGACCACAGCCGAGGGTGGTCACCAACTGGTCGTCGGAACTGCCGATGAACTCCGACAGCAGCAACGCACCGGTCCCCCCGGTGCAGCACAGCAGGGCCAGCGCGGCGGTCAGCGCGACCGCCAGGGCCGGCAGCCGTTTCTGCCGAGCGGGGACATCCGGGTCCTGGTCACCATGCTCGTCGCTCATCCCTCACCCCGGACCGTGGTCATCCGCGCTCCCAGTCCACCGCGTCAACCAGCCACCGCCCCTGCGGCGCGACCAGTTCGAGGCGCAACGTGCCGGCGTCGACCGGCACGGTCACCTCGACGAACTCCTCGTTGCGTGTGATGACCGTCAGTTCGCCGGTGAGCCGTTCTGCCGGCACACCGGCCGGGTCCACCCCGCTGAGTCGATCCGCCAGCCCGCTCGTCGACAACGGTCGTAGCGCGTTGTACCACTGCGTGGCCGGGACGCCGTCGTGCTTGAGCCAGGCGGTGGCGAACTTCCGGGCGATCTCCTCCGGCGCGGCCGCCCCCGGACTCGTCCGGGGCGTCGGCGGCGGCTCGGTGGTGAGGATGCCGTCGTTGCCGGTGGTCGGGTCGACGGTGGAGATGGGTGCGACCGGTGCGCCAGCCAGGCCGGCGTCGTCGCCGGTCACACCGGAGAAGAGCCGGGCCGCCCCGATCACGCCCAGGATCACCACCACCAGGGCCAGTGCGATCCCGAGCCGGGATCGCAGGATGCCGGTGACCAGGGTTTCAAACGCGCGCCGCACGGCTCACCTCGCTTCGGACCGGATTCGCGGAGTGGTCGGGGTCGGAGTTGTCTCCGGCCGCCCGGCGGAATCGGGACGGTAGAGCACGTAGGTCGGCTTCTCCGTCGGCACGTCCGGGTCGGTCCACTCGCCCGCCCGGCTACGCCGGGGACGCGGCGCGCCGGTCGACTCCCGCGACGGCGCGTCCTCGCTCGGCCCGGTTGATCCGTCGGTACCCTCCCGGCCGTCCGGACGCGGGTTGGAGCGGGTGTCCGCGGAGTGCGACGGATCCTCCAGCCTGGCCTCCGGGCGCAGGTTGGTCTGTTCGGCGACCACCTCGCGGCGTTTGCCCAGCGCCCGGTCGCCACCGGAATCGGACTGGTCCGACCGGGACGACTCACGCAGGTCGCGCAGGAACCTGCGGTGCCAGGACTGCTCCGCCTCGACCGTACGGGTGCTGGTCTTGCCGCCGAGCTGCGTGATCCGCCGGTACGGCCGCAGCAGCAGCCAACCCACCACACCGGTCAGGAAGACGAGGACAACCTGTAGCCAGCCGGGCAGGGTCGCGGTGCTCATGATCAGGTCGACGGCAAAGAGGTAGATGGCCGCCCCGGTGCCGAAGATGGCGATGTTGAACACCGCCGCGACCACCGCGTTGGCCAACCGGCGCAGGCCGGCGCTGGCCGGTCGCATCAGGCCGACCGTGCCGAGCACCGGTGCGGCGATCACCGCCCACCGGAAGATGAGGAAGCCGAGCAGCACCAGCAGCGAGGCGGTGAGGTCGAACATGGCGAAGAGCAGGGCGGCGAGGAAGGCGATGAAGGCGGCGCCGATCCGTTCCATGTCCCGGGTGCCCTGTAGGTACTCGTACGCCTCTGGATCCTCGACCTTGATCTGCTGGGCGACCTTGTTCCACTGGTTCTTTTTCGCCTCGAAGATGGTGTCCCGGGTGGTCGGGTTGGCACGCAGCCGCTCGGTTTCCTCCCAGGTCAGCGACTTGGCGTCGTACAGTGCCTCGCCGTACTTCTTGGCGGTCTCGCTATCGGCCGAGCCGAGCAGGCCGCGCAGCCAGTTGCGGTAGAGCATCGTCTCGGTCGAGATGTCGCTCGCCCGTACCGCCGGGGGACGGTTGTCGGCGCACCAGGTCGGGTCGGGTACGGCGCACTCGTCGGGCGGTACGTCCTTGGTCGACGGGCCGACCGCGCCATGGACCACACTCAACGTGGTGATCAGAGCGTTGTCGGCCACGTTCGCGGACTGCACCGGCCAGGCGGCCAGGGCGGTCACCGCGACCATCACCAGCAGTGCCCAGGCGGCCGTGGTCATCGCGTGACTCATCTCGGACTGCCGGGACCGCCACAGCAGATAGAGCCCGACAATACAGAGAGTGATGATGCCAAAGACGCTGAAGACCTTCTCGTAGACCGCCTTCGTCGCCTGTTCGACCAGGGGGTTCGCCCAGTCCCACATGGTGCGCGGATCCCAGGCCCGCTCGCGCAGCGCGTTCGAAGCACCGATGATCGCCGTCGCGGCCATCAGTTCGCCGCTGGCCACCTTGGTGAGCGCGAGGCTCGCCGGATTGACGACGCCAGCGGCACAGCCGCCCTCCTGGTCGTACGTCTCGTAGCTGTATCCCGCGTACCCGTAGTCGCTGTAGAGCCCACGTACGCCGGGTTCCTTCACGGAGTCCGGGCGGGCGGCGAACCAGCCGGCCAGGCCCGAGTCGGGGGTGCCCGGGGTCGGCGGGTCCAGGCAGTCGGCGGTCGCGCCGGTGACGTCCTGGAGCTTGTCCACGCAGGCCCGGAAGTCCGCCTGCCATTCCTCCGTCGTGCAGAGGTCGGTCGGCGCCCGGGTAGGCAGCCCGGCGGTCGGCGCGGCCGTGGCCGGGGCCGCGCCGAACAGGGGCCAGGACACGGTCGCCACCGCGAGTACGGCGAGGGCGAGGAGGAACGCGATGCTGCGTACGCCGGCCCGCGCCATGTCAAGCCTCCAGGTCCGCGAGGGGGATGGGGAGGTTGGCCGGGGTCGAGGCCGCGCTCGCCGGAGTGGTGTCCAGGTGGTCGAGCAGGCCCTCGACGTACGACACGTCGACCCGTATCTTCTGCACCCGTCCGTCGACGTCCCGCATCACGAACTCACGGAAGCCGAGCCGGGCGGCCGAGGCGGCGTCCACGCTGGACAGCGAGGCGAGGGTCGCCTCGTAGCCGTCGTTGACCGGCACCCGGAGCAGTCGCAGCGCCTCGGAGGCGATCTCGGTGTCCTCGGCGATCCGGCCCACGAACACGGTCGACACCAGGTTCTGTACGTCCAGCCCGAGGATGTCGCGCGGATTCTGCGACGCCACCAGGGCGGAGAGGTTCCACTTGCGGGAGTCCCGGGCGAGCCGGACCAGGAACGACCGGCCGGAGCGCCAGCCCTCCATGAAGTGGGCCTCGTCCAGCCCGACCATCTTCCGCGACGACATCGAGCCGCCGTAGCAGCGGCGGACCGCGAGCCGGTGCGCGGTGTGCAGCATCGGCAGCGCGAGCGCCTCCTCCGCCGACCAGTACTCGCGCTCGATCTTCAGGTCGGGCAGCCGCAGCCCGGCCATGGTGATCACGGTGAGCGCGGCGTCGGCGCCAAGCAGACCGGGCGGCGGGCGGCCGAAGAAGAGCAACGCCAGCGGCATCTCGGCGGTGTCGAGCAGGAGGTTCGCCAGCTCCTTGCCCTCGTCGTTGTCGAGCGTGGCCAGGCAGGCGACGACATCATCCAGGGTGGACGTCTCCTCGGCCGGCACCTGGCGTACGGCGTGCCGCAGCAGGGTGGCGGTCGACGCCTCGCGGGCGACCTGTGGCGGCACCAGCATCATGCAGATGTCCTGCACCAGCATCCGCCGCTCGGCGCGGGAGTTGGACAGGGCGATCTCGAACTCCCGGTCACCACCGGCCCCGGTCGGGAACTCCGACCGCAGCGGGGTGGGGATCAGCGCGTACGGCGCGAGGGTGCCCTGTTCCGAGCCGGTCAGGTTCAGCACCCGCGAGTACGGCCGCAGTTCGGGCATTGCACACAGTCGGGCCAGCGGGCCGGACGGGTCGAGCAGGGTAACCTGCACTCCGCGTCGGGCGGCCAGGTAACCCAGGGCGCCGAGCAGGGTCGACTTGCCGCCACCGGGTTCGGCGACGAAGACGGCAAGTCCGGAGCGTTCGCGTACCTCCATCGGGAAGTGCAGGTCGAGGAAGACCGGTCGGCGGCAGGTTCCCGCCGTACGGCCGATCAGGTCGCCCCGGCGGTCGCCGACCGTGGACGCGGCCTGGGGTAGGGCGGCGGCCAGCAGGTTCACCGGCATCCGTCGGATGTAGCCGGTGTTGGCGATCGGTTCGCCGGGGATGAACTCGCGGGCCAGCCAGTCCTGGTTCTTCGGGTGCTGGAGCGAGATGCGCAGTTCCCGGGAGTAGAGCTGGATGAGCCGGCGGGCCCGTTCGAGGCATTCCTCGCGGGTACGGCCGCCGACCGCTATCCGGTGCCAGCCGTGCGCGCGGGCGGAGTCGACCGGCAGGCCGGTGGTCATCTCGTCGCCGATGATCAGGGCACGTTTGGCGAGCCGTTCCAGCTCCGGTGGGGCGTCGATGCCGTGCTCGGCGTAGTCGAGCTGCTGGGACCGGATCATCCGCAGCCGGTGTTCGAGGTTGCGGAACGAGTCGCCCGATCCAAGGATGTCGATCCGGGTGGACAGTTCCATCGGCCACGGCAGCCGTTCGTGGAAGTGCAGCCACGGCTCGTGCCGCTCGGGAATCTCCAGCGGCTCCATCCGGCCGACGGCGAGCACTGCGACGTGTCGCTCCTCGCCGGTCATCCGGTTGACCAGCTTGACGGTGGAGCCGTACGGGCTGCGGTAGCGCTCGACCTGCTCGGTCAGGGCCAGCAGGTCGCCGCGCTCCCACTGCCCGTTGGTGACCGGGGACAGGGTGCCGGGCGGGGCCATGCAGAGCGCGACCGAGCGGTAGAGCAGCCATTCCAGCTCGGTTGCGGTGACCCGCCGGCCGCGCATGCCGAACGCGCCGAGCACCTCGTCGAACTGTTCGACGGTGCGGCCGAGCTTGCGCCGTTCCCCGTCGGCCACGCCACGGCCGAAGGTGCGCAGGATCCGTTCGGTGAGCGAGTTGCCGAGGGAACGGCGGGCGAAGGTGACCCCGAGGTAGGTCTGGCCCTCGGCGTGGTTCACCGAGAGCAGGTGCCGCTGGGCGGCGACGAGGTGGTCCGACCAGCTTGCCGCGCCGGGTACGGCGGCCAGCGGGTTCGGGGTGTGCGCGTCGACCGTGCGGGCCCACTCGTCGGCCGGGAACGGGCGGGTGGTCCGGCGCAGGTGCAGCCGGAACCCGGCGAGGCCGGCGTACTGCTCGGAGATGGCGGCGAGCAGTGCCTCCCGTTCGGCGTCGGGGCGGAACGCCCAGCGCACCTCGGGCAGCCAGTACCAGGCGGTCACCGTGTTCGGGGTGAAGGTCAGGTGACCGGCGATCTCGGTGATGGCGAGTTCGATCGACGGGTCGCGGTCGGTGAACTTCACCTTCGGCGGGCGTACCTGGGTGGGTTTCGGTTCGGATTCGCGGCGCCGCGACCGGCCGGTCCGTTCTCCCGTACCGGTCCGCTCGTGACCGGGGCGCGACCCGGCGTCGCCCGGCCGCTGGCGCTGGTCGCCGTCCCGTGGTTCCTGCTCGGCCTGCCGTGGTTCCGGGGCCTGGCGGGGGTTCGGGCGGCTCTGCCGGAAGCCGGTGTCGGTGGGCCGATCCGGTCCGGGTGTGCCGGTGCCGGCCGGGTGGGCGGCGGTCCGGGCCGCCGGTGCCTCGGCACTCCGTCGGGCGTCCCACTGGTCGTCGCGGTACGGATCGTCGGGCGTCTGCGGACGTGGCGCCTCGGGGGAGATCACCGGGTTGGTCGGCTGCTCGGGGATGCGTCGACGCGTACCCGGGCCGGCCGAGGTGGCGGCCCGCTGGGTGGGCGGGCCGGCGGCGATCCGTCGGCGGGCGGGGTCGATCGCGGGTACGGCCGACTCCGCCGTACGGGTCCGCGGGGCGGGCTCGGGCAGTTCGTCGGGTTCCCAGGCCGGCAGTTCGGCGGGGTGCGCCGCCCATCCGGTGTTGGTCGGGCCGGATGCCTCCGGGGCCGTCCGGTGCGGTTCGGGCTGGTCGGCTACGGGCCGGCCGGGTGCGGGCCGGGTACCCGCCGGGCGGGGCGGCGGTCCCTGGTGCGGGGCGATCGGCGGCTGTGGCGCTCCGGCGTGCGGCGGCTGTGGCGCTCCGGCGATCGGTGGTTGGGGCGCTCCGGCGTGCGCGACGGCCGACGACTGGACAGCCGGCGGCGGGGTCGGGCGGGGCGCCGGCGGGACCGGCAGTGCGCCACCGAACAGGTCGAGGAACGGCGAGTCGATGTCGGGTCCGTCGGCCGGCGGCGCAGCGGCGCTGGGAATGGCCGGTGCGGCCGGTCGTCCGCGCGTCGGTTGGGGTGCCTGGAACGCCGCGACACCACCGTTTCCGGGGGTGGCGACGAGCGCGTCGTTGACGGTTTCGTCCTCGTCAAGATCGGGCTCGGCGTAGCTGATCGGTCGCGTACCGTTACCTCTGGGGGCGGCCGGACCGTCGGCCGGGTGAGCGGAACCCGGCGTCGCGGGGCGGGTCATGCCGTTGCCTCGCCCGACCGGAAAGCTCCCGCCACAGTCCTCGACCAGTTCTCCACGCGCCGCCTCGATTCGTTCCACGCGGCCGGTCCGGCCGCCACCCCGAGCCCTACGCTCGTCCGCTGCCTACTCATGCCAGGTCCTCCCGGATCCGGATCCGGGTCGCGATCAGCCGGGGATCGCGCTGCTCCGTGGCCGGCTCACGGGTGCGTCGCCAGTCGGTCAGCGCGGTGCGGATGACCATGCGGGCGGGCCGATCCGGGTCGACGTGCCGGAAGATGAAGGACGTGGTGACGATCGCGAGTGCGATTTCCCAGGCCGGAAAGAGTTCGACCTTCAGGGTGAACAGCCAGTGGATGAAGATGTAGAGCGGCACCAGCAGCATGAACAGCCCGTACTGGGCGTACGGCAGGTGTACCGGCAGGGTGTAGCCGGGCGGCCCGAGATAGACCAGACGGGCTCGGTAGATGTCGTCGTCGGTACGCAGGCGCATCTGGATGCTCCGCGGTCTACTCGAAGATCAGTTTGATCAGGTAGTCGCCGACGAAGAACAGCGTGGCGGCACCGGCGATGAAGGCCAGGCCGACGATGGCGATCGCCGAACTGGTCAGGACCTTCGAGATCTCACCCCGGCTGGCCCGACTGATGAAGATCACCCCGAGTACGGCGAGCAGGATGGGCGCGATCTTGCTGGCAAAGAAGCTGACCACACCGTCGGTGTTGATGCCCGTGGGTGCCGGCTCGGCGGCGAGCACGGTGGAAACCGTCTGGAGTACGTGCGTGGTGCTGGCCCACGCCGTCCCCATCAGCTCCATGGCGATCATCGGAATCCTCCCCGGTGTGGCGACCCGAGTCGCCGCACTGCACTTGTCAAACCCGGCCGACCAGGGGGGTCGGCGGTGCGGTTCCGGGTTGACCCTCCGTCTCGATCATCACCGCGAGCGGTGACGGTTTCTGGGCGTTTTGATCCGCTTCGGCCCATCTCCTCAAGCTTCGACGTCCGGCTGTGGCGCAATTCCAAAGGGTACGGCCCGTGCCTGCTTGGAACAAGCCAAGTGGAGTGTCACCGTTACGGCCCGACTGTCCGGTCTAGTTGACCACCCACTGCCCAGGTGGAGCGCGGTGCGCCGAGGGCCGGTGGGTAACGTCTAGCCGTGACTGAGTTGGCTCACGGCCCCGCCGGCGCTCCCGGCCGGCCACCGGCCCCACCCTCGCGGGCACTTCCGGCCGCCCCCGACCATGCCCCGCCGAGCGGCGCCGACCCGAACGGCGCGGACGAGCTGCTGCGTACGGAGCGGCCGGTGGTGATGGGGGTCCTCAATGTCACCCCCGACTCGTTCTCCGACGGCGGGCGGTACGCCGACCTCGACGCCGCCGTACGGCACGGGTTGCGGATGTACCGGGACGGCGCCCGGCTGGTCGACGTCGGCGGCGAGTCGACCCGGCCCGGTGCCGACCGGGTGGACGCCGAGACCGAGACGGCCCGGGTACTGCCCGTCATCCGCGAACTGGCGGCGCACGGCGTACCGATGAGCATCGACACCTACCGGGCCCGCGTGGCGGCGGCGGCGCTGGACGCGGGCGTGACGGTGGTCAACGACGTCTCCGGCGGCCTGGCCGACCCGGACATGGCGAAGGTCGTCGCCGACGCGGGCTGCCCCTGGGTGCTGATGCACTGGCGCGGGCACGCCAAGCAGATGCGGGACCTGGCCAACTACACCGACGTGGTGACCGACGTGAAGACCGAGTTGGATCAGCGGATCGCCGACGCGCTGGCCGCCGGCGTGGCCGCCGACCGGATCGTGATCGACCCCGGACTCGGCTTCGCCAAACGGCCGGCCGACAACTGGCAGCTCACCGCCCGGCTGCCCGAGCTGCTGGAACTCGGCTACCCGGTGCTCTTCGCCGCCAGCCGCAAGTCGTACCTCGGTGCGCTGCTGGCCGGCCCGGACGGCAGCCCGCGCCCGACCGACGAGCGCGCGGAGGCCACCATCGCCACCAGCGTGCTCGCGGTGGCCGCCGGCGCCTGGGGCGTCCGGGTGCACGACGTACGCGGCACCGCCGACGCGCTGGCCGTCTGGCAGGCGAGCGGGCGACCGCGGCTGGTCGGCTCGGTACCCGCACCGGTCGGTTCGGAGCCCACGCGATGACCGACCGGATCGAGCTGACCGGCCTGCGCGCCCGGGGCCACCACGGGGTGTTCGACTTCGAACGGGCCCAGGGGCAGGACTTCGTCGTCGACGTGGTGCTGGAACTCGACCTCGCCCCGGCGGCGCGCTCGGACGACGTGACCGACACCGTGCACTACGGGGAACTGGCCGGAGCCCTGGTCGCCATCGTCGGCGGCGAACCGGTCAACCTGATCGAGACGCTCGCCGAGCGGCTCGCCACCGCCTGCCTGGCCGACCCGCGGGTCGGTGCGGCCACGGTGACCGTGCACAAACCACAGGCGCCCATCCCGCACGAGTTCGCGGACGTGGCCGTCACCCTGACCAGGCGGAGGTAACCGGTGACCCAGGTGGTGCTCTCGCTCGGCAGTAACCTCGGCGACCGGCTCGGGCACCTGCGCTCGGCCGTCGCCGCACTCCAGGACGTACTGCTGGTGGTTTCCGGGGTCTACGAGACGCCGCCGTGGGGCGACCCGGACCAGCCGGCGTACCTCAATGCCGCCCTGCTCGCGGCGGACCCGGCGGCCCGGCCACGGGACTGGCTCGACCGGACCCGCGCGATCGAGGACGCGGCCGGCCGGACCCGCGACCCGGCCCGGCCGTACGGACCACGCAGCCTGGACGTGGACGTGATCGGGGTCTGGGCCGAGGACGGCGAGCCGGTGTACAGCGACGATCCGGAACTGACCCTGCCGCACCCACGGGCGCATCTGCGGGCGTTCGTGTTGCGCCCGTGGATCGACATCCAGCCGTACGGCAAGCTGCCCGGCCACGGCTGGTTGACCGACGTGATGAATACCGAACCGGTCGCGACCGACGTGCTGGACGTGCGCCCCCGACCGGATCTCCAGTTAGAGTCGATGTGACGAGCAGGCGAACTGGTGCGGTGCGGGGGAGACGGGCATGACCGAGCGGAGCGAGGTCACCGGTCGGCCCGGACGTGCCGGTCATGACGACGAGCGGAGCGAGGAGACGGCATGACCGAGCGGCAGTCCCCGCCGCGCGGGCCGACGGACGAGCGTCCCCGGATGGGCCCGACCCGGATTTCCACCCTGGTGGTCGCCGCGCTGGCCGCGGCCGCCCTGGCCTGGCTGCTGATCAGCCTGTTCTACAACGACATCCCGCCGCTGCCGTGGCTGCCGCCGGCGACCATCGCGGCGCTCGCGGTGCTGGAGGGTTACGCGGCGATCGACACCCGGCTGCGGATCGACCGCCGGCCCGGTCGGGATCCGGTCGACCCGCTCACCGTGGCGCGTTTCGTCGTACTGGCCAAGGCGTCCTCGATGGCCGCGGCCATCTTCGCCGGGTTCTACGCCGGAGTCGACGCCTGGCTGGTGGTCGAGCCGACCAGGGCCGCCGGCAACGACATCCCGGCGGCCACCGCCGGGCTGGTCGCGTCGTTGGGACTGGTCGTGGCGGCGCTCCTGCTGGAACGCGCCTGCCGGGTGCCGAAGCGCCCCGACGACGAGCGGGAGGACACCGACCGGGAGCCGTAGCGGGCCGGCGTGAATCGTCGCCGGTACAGGGGGTGACGCCGGTGCCGGATCCGAGTAGCGTGCCTGCGACCGGTGGAAACTCGATTTTCCGTCGGGTCGGGTCCGGCGCTGTGACCGGTTCGGGCCCCGGCGACCGTCGCGGGGGCTGGGATGGTCGGCACGACGACCGCGGGAGGCGCGCGACATGGCGTACGACGAGTCGATCTATCGGCGGCACGAGCCGGCCGGGCCGGAGCCGGTCGGACCGGGGCACCGCGACGACCCGTGGTACGGCGAGCAGGACTACTCCGACGATCCCGCTTCCCGCCCGACGTCCGGCTACCAACCGGTCGGCTACTCCGCCGGTTACCCGGCCGACGAATACCCGCCCGACAGCTACTCCGGTGGTGGCTACCGGCGGGGGTCGACAACCGCCGAGTTCTCCGCCGCCCCGGAGCCGATGACCTCGGCCCGGCAGACCGTGTCGCCGGCCGTACTCGACGACGTCTTCGACGACCCGGCACACGGTGAGCCCGGCCGGGACCGGTTGGGTGTGCACTTCGGCTGGGAGTTCGTGCTGCTGCTGGCCGGCGGCCTGCTCGCGTACGCGCTCTACCGGGCGGACCCGGACCTGCTGCGCGGCGCGGCGCTGGACCGGTTGCTGGTCGACGGGGCGGCGATCGGTGCCCTCACCCTGGGCGCCGGCCTGACCCTGCGCGCCGGGGCGCCGAACCTCGCCCTCGGCCCGGTCGCCGTCGCGGCGGCCCTGCACTTCGCCGAGAACGGGGACCGGGGGGTCGTCGCCGCGATGCTCCCGGCGGTGCTGTTCGCGGTCGCGACCGGTCTGGTGCTCGCGCTGCTGGTGGTGGGTTTCCACGTACCGGCGTGGGGGGCCAGCCTGGGGGTCGCGCTCGGGGTGCTGGTCTTCATCCAGCAGCGGTCCGGCCCGGTCGACGTGCAGGGGGACTACGACCCGACCCAGCACGCCCTGTACCTGTTCGGCGGTTTCGCCGCGTTGGCGCTGCTGGGCGGCCTGCTCGGCATGATCAAGGCGGTCCGCCGCTCGGTCGGCCGGTTCCGTCCGGTTGGCGACCCGGCCCGCCGTCGCGGCGGGGTGGCCGCCACCATCACCACGCTGTCGATCGTCATCTCGATGGTCGCGGCGACCCTGGCCGGCGTGCTGTTGGCCGCCGACGGGACCGGGCGGGTGGCGCCGACCTCCGGGCTGGAGTGGTCCGGGCTGGCGATCGGCGCCGCGCTGGTCGGCGGCACCAGCGCGTACGGCCGCCGGGGTGGGGTTTTCGGCACCCTGTTCGCGGTGACCGCGCTGACCCTCTTCCTCGCGTACGAGAACCAGGCGAACTGGGACATCGCGCTCGCCGCCACCGCCGCCGTTGCGGTGGCCGTCGGGCTGGTCGTGACCCGGCTGGTGGAGACGTTCGGGCGGCCCCGGTCGGCCGGTGACGTGGAGGAGGAGTGGCAGCCCGAGCCCGTCGCGCCGGGCCCGCCACCGCCGGCACCGAACTGGAGCGAGGAGCCGCCGGAGCGGCCGGAGTGGTCCTCCGTGCTGCCCGAGCAGCCGCCGGCCGGGCGTACGGACCCGTGGGGCAACGACCGCTGGGGCTCCGACCGCTGACCCGCGCGGAGGCGCTCGGCGGGTCACCCGGGTACTCCGGGTGCCGCCCGGACGGGTGCCGGTTAGGCTCGGCGCTATGACCGAATCGTCAGCCGGTGCCCGGAGCGGATCAGACTTCGCGCAGCTCGATGCGTTGTCCACTGAGGAGTTGCGGGAGCGGGCGTTCGCCCGGGCCCGGGAGCGACTCGACGTCGCCTTCTTCTGGTCGGTGCTGCGTCACCTGCCGAACGCGGACGAGGCCACCGTCCTGGACGGCTCGCCGAACTCGGTCGGCCCGACGGTGGACGAGGCGGTGGCGCTCTGGCGGCAGCTCACCGGCCACGGGTACGCGGAGCCCGACACCGAACCACTGCTGCGGGCCGCCTTCATCGACTACCTGCTCAAGCACTGACCGGAGCGTCGCGCACCACCGAATGGTGGGTTCAATTCGATGTCCGGTCTTCCGGACATCTGTTTATTGCTGCGTGATTCTCGGCTAAGTGGCGTTGGTGCCTGTTATCGGCCTGGGCATCAACAGGTGAGCGGGACTCGGGTTTGCCCGCCGGAGCGCGTTGGGAACTAACGCGCCATGGCTCTCACCAATCGCTACAAATCCGCAACGGGTGCGGGCACGCTGGCCGCGCTCATTCTGGTCCTGGTCTTCGGCAGCCCCTGGTACGTCGACTGGGCCGGGGACAACACCGATCCGAACACGGCCGGCGGCTGGTTCCTGCGGCTGCTCTCCTGGCCGGCCTGGCGGTTCGACTCCGACGACTCCGTGCAGAACCTCATCGCCGCCGACCTCCGGGCTATCCTCGTCGTCGTACTCACCGCGCTCTTCCTCTATCTGCTGCCCGGTTCGCAACTCGCCCGAGCGCGGGGCACGCTCAGCCAGCTCTTCGCCGGGTGGGCGTCGTACGTCTTCGCCGGCGCCTTCGCCGCGCTGCTCACCACGCTGATCCAGGCCGACCCCACCCTGCTCGGCGCCTTCCGCGCAGCCGGCGAGGGAGCCGGCTACGGCCTCTTCGTCGGCTGGATCATCGGCCTCACCACCCTGGGCACCCGCCGCGGCCGTCCCTGACCCCCCCGCCGCACCCCACCCCACCCCCGGTGGGCGCTCGTGTAGCGAAAGAGTCGAAATTCCTTCGGGAGCAGCCACTCTTTCTCCACACGAGCGCCCCGCCCGAGGGTGGGGGTGGTCAGGTGACCGGGTCGGCGGGGTAGTCGATGCTCAGGAGGCGGTGGCGGGTCAGGAGGCCGATGGGTTCGTTGTTCTCGGTGACCCAGGTTTCGTCGGCGTTGGTTACGAGCAGGGTGGCGAGGGCGTCGTAGAGCGACGAGCCGAGCGTCACCCGGGGCAGCGAGGTGTCGGGCGGGCCGTCCGGCGGCGGTCTGAGCAGGTCGCGGGTGATCGGCGTGACGGCGAGCCGGCGGATGCCCCGGTCGGCGCCGACGAACTCCCGGACGAACGGCGAGGCCGGCTCGCCGAGCAGGGTCGCCGGCTGGTCGTACTGCTCCAGCCGTCCGCCCTGGGAGAGTACGGCGATCCGGTCGCCGAGCCGGACCGCCTCGTCCAGGTCGTGGGTGACCAGCACGATGGTCTTATGCACCTCCGCCTGGAGCCGGAGAAACTCCTCCTGGAGCCGGGCCCGGGCGATCGGGTCCACCGCCGAGAACGGCTCATCCATCAGCAGCACCACCGGGTCGGCGGCCAGGGCGCGGGCCACCCCGACCCGTTGCCGCTGTCCACCGGAGAGCTCGTGCGGGTAGCGCCGGCCGAACTTGGTCGGGTCGAGGCCGACCAGGTCGAGCAGTTCGTCGGACCGGCTGCGGATCCGGGCCCTGGACCAGCCGAGCAGCCGAGGTACGGTGCCGACGTTGGCCTGCACCGTCTGGTGTGGAAAGAGTCCGACGTTCTGGATCACGTACCCGATCCGGCGACGGAGTTCGACCGGGTCGACCCGGGTGACGTCCTCGTCGTTGAGCAGGATCCGCCCGCCGGACGGCTCGATCAGCCGGTTGATCATGCGCAGGACGGTGGACTTGCCGCAGCCGGACGGCCCGATCAGCACCACCAGCTCGCCGGCCGGCACCGACAGGTCGAGCGCGTTCACCGCGACGGTCCCGTTCGGGTACTCCTTGCGCACCCCGTCCAGCCGGATCGACGCCGCGCTCGGCGTGCCACCGCTCGGCGTGCCACCGCTCGGCGTGCCATGGGTCGGTGCGGGGCCGACGCGGGCGCCGCCGTCCGGCGGGCTCCGGTGCGACGCCACGGAATCGTCCTCCGGGGTAGCGTTCACCTATGTCCTTCCACCTGGCCTACCGGGAAGCCCCGGGCAATCCGTGGTTCTCCTGGCAGTACGTGCGGGACAACTCTGACACCATTCTTGCCGCACTGCGAGAACACGCGAGTCTGACCGCGCAGGCGGTGTTACTCGCCGCACTGATAGCGATACCGCTCGCGGTCGCGGCGTACTGGTTCCGTGCTCTTGCCGGCCCGATTCTCGCACTGTCCGGGATTCTCTACACGGTCCCCTCACTCGCGCTGTTCGCCTTCCTCGCACCGGTGCTCGGCATCGGTACCACGACGGTTCTGGTCGGTCTGGTGCTCTACGCCCTGTTGCTGATCATCAGAAACGCGCTCGCCGGGCTCAACCAGGTGCCGGCCGAGGTACGCGACGCCGCCGAGGGCATGGGTTACGGCCGGTTCGGCCGCCTGCTCCGGATCGACCTGCCGCTGGCCCTGCCCGGCATCCTCACCGGGCTACGGTTGGCGACCGTCTCCACCGTGGCGCTGGTCACGGTCGGGGTGCTGGTCGGCCACGGCGGGCTTGGTCAGCTCATCCTCGGCGGCTTCCGGAACAACTTCTTCAAGGCCGAGATCTTCACCGGCACCGTGCTCTGCGTGGCCCTGGCCCTGGTGCTCGACCTGATGCTTGCCGCCATCGGCAGGCTGCTGACACCGTGGATCGTCCGGGGGAGGGCCCGATGAACGCGCTCGAACAGGCCGTGACCTGGCTCAACGACCCGCTGAACTGGACCAATCCGGGTGGCATCCTGGACCGGCTGGGCGAGCATCTGACCATCTCGGCGGCGGCGGTCGCGCTCGGCTGCCTGGTCGCCTGGCCGATCGGGCTCTGGCTCGGGCACATCGGCCGGGGTGGCGGCTTCGTACTGCTGATCTCGAACGTGACGCTGGCCATCCCGACCATCGCGCTGCTGACCATCCTGCCGCTGACCGCCCTGGGCTTCGGCCAGCGACCGGTGATCGTGGCGCTGGCGGTCTTCGCCGTGCCACCGCTGCTGGCGAACGCGTACACGGGGGTGCGGGAGGTCGACCCGGAGGCGCGGGACGCCGCCCGGGGGATGGGACTGTCCGGAGGGCAGGTGCTGCGACGGGTGGAACTGCCGCTGGCGGTGCCGTACCTCGCCGCCGGGTTCCGTACCGCGGCGGTGCAGGTGGTCGCGACGGCGGCGCTCGCCTCGTTTGTCAACGGTGGTGGGCTCGGGCAGATCATCAGCGCCGGGTTCGGGCTCGGCATCGCGGTCGGCGGGGGCCAGATCCTGGCCGGCGGCCTGCTGGTGGCGCTGCTCGCGGTGCTGGTCGAGCTGATTTTGGCCGCCGTCGAACGGGCGGTCACCCCGCGTCCGCTGCGTCGGGCCGGCCGGCGGGCGGACCGCCGCGCCGCCGCCGCTGTCGGCGGCTCCTGAGCGCCGACCCCGGTCCGGGGACCGGTCCGGGGGTCGACCTCGCGGCTCCGGCCCCGGCCGCCGATCCGCGGCGTCGAGGGATCCATGAGTGGCGTTGCTCGCACCCGTCGGGCGGGGTGATCCCGGCCACCGTCGGGCGAGCGGCCGACCGGACCCCGCCGGGCCGCGCCACCGCCGCCTCGATCGCCGTACGTCGGCCTCCGCCGACCCCGCCCCGAGCGTCGTACGCCAAGTGCCCGTCAGGGATTGCGGCCCTGCCGACCGCCATCCTGAGCTGGCGATCAGCCCGATCCGGTTGCCCGGCATACCCGTTTTCCGGTCCGGCTAACAGTGTGACGATCCGGTGACGACATCTCCCCCGAGTTGTCGCCCGGTGCGCGACGATGTTGGGTGGGAGGTCGCGGGCGATCGCCTTGTCAGATCGTCCGTCGGACACGCGGCCGGCCCATCGGGTCGCGCCGGGACACGGAAGGCGGGCGTCATGCGCGCACGTACACGGCTGGTGGTGGGAACGGTCGGCGCACTCGCGGCGGCCACGTTCCTCGCCGGCTGCGGGGAATCGGGATCATCGGGAACCGAGGCGCCACCCAGCGCGGCGGCGGGTGCGGGCTGCGCACCGGTGGCCGGCAAGAAGCTGGTGGTTCTCGAAGACGACAAGAAGTTGCAGGACACCGACAACATCATTCCGGCGATCAACGCGAAGGCGGCCACGCCGGAGCTGGTCGCAGCCCTGGACAAGGTCTCGGCAGCGGTCGACACGCCGAAGCTGATCCAGTTGAACAAGGCCGTTGACGTCGACCGGAAGACCCCCAAGGTCGCGGCCGAGGAGTTCGCCACCGCGAACAACCTCACCAGCGGCATCACCAAGGGGGCCGGTGGGCCGATCACGGTCGGCGTGGCGAACTTCAGCGAGAACCAGACCCTCGGTGAGCTCTACTCGATCGTGCTGACCTCGGCCGGATTCCAGGTCAAGGTCCAGACGATCGGCAACCGGGAGCTGTACGAGCCGGCGCTGGAGAAGGGCGAGATCCAGGTGGTGCCGGAGTACGCCGCCACCCTGGCCACCTTCCTCAACGGCAAGGTCAACCAGGGCAGCACCACCCCCGTTGCCTCCTCGGACCTGAACCAGACGGTCACCAACCTGAAGGGCCTCGGGGAGAAGGTCGGCCTGACCTTCGGCGCCGCCTCCACCGCGCAGGACCAGAACGCCTTCGCGGTGACCCAGGGTTTCGCCGACCAGCACGGGCTCAAGACCCTGTCGGACCTGGCCGCCAAGTGCTCCGGCTCGGCCACCGTCCTCGGTGGGCCGCCGGAGTGCCCGCAGCGGCCGAAGTGCCAGGCCGGGTTGGTCGAGGTCTACAACTTCAAGGCGGGTTCGTTCAGCTCGCTGGACGCCGGTGGCCCGCAGACCAAGTCCGCGCTGACCACCGGTTCGATCAGTGTGGGTCTGGTGCTCTCCTCCGACGGTGAACTCGCCGTCGGTTGAGTCAACCGAACAAACCGTTTCGTGGGGGTCGGCGCCGCAGCCAGCGGCGGCGGCCCCCGCGTCGCGTACGGGCGGAGGCGGGGCGGTTGAGTGGCGCCCTCCCCGGATTCGGCAACTGTGGGTAGGCTCCAGTTCCATGCCCGCAGGGGACGACACCGAGCAGCCGCAGCGCCGCCAACTGCTGACCGTGCTGTTCTGGGTCGGCGTCGGACTAGCCCCGCTGGCTGCGCTGATGCTGCTGTTCGGGCAGAGCAACGGTCCGTTGCGGATCGCCGCCGTGCTGGCCGTGGTCGCCGTTGTCCTGATTGGACTGTCGATCACTCTGCGTGGCGATATGCAGACCGTACGTTTGGATCTGGAGGAGACTCTCCACGACGAGATCGAGGAGCTTCGCGGCACCCTGCGCAAGGACATCAACAGCGCCGCCCACGCCACCCATCAGTCAGTGGGTGAGCAGTTGCAGGTGGTGCAGCAGAACGTGGAGGCACTGCGCCGGCAGCTCGACGCGCGGGCGGACGGCGTACCCGGTCGGGCCGGTGTGCCGGCGCCCGCAACCGTCCCGGTGGGCCCGGCCCCCGCGGCGGCCGGACGCCCGGTGGAGCCGGACCGTCGTGAACCGGTGCGGGACGGCGCGTACGGCGCCCCGGCGCATCCCGGCGCCGACCGGGCCGCCGGCGCCGCTGCGGCCGGTCGCGAGCCGGAGCCGGATCCGGGCGACGACCACGGCCGGACCGACCACCGGCGAGCCGAGCACACCGGCCCCTACGGCGGCCCGCAACGCGGCCCCAACCAGTACGGCGGCCCCAACCACTACGGCGACCGTCAGTACGACAACGGTCAGTTCTCGGCCGGCGAGCCCGAGTCGGGTTACGGCGGCGACCGGGGCGGCGGTCGGGGTGCGGCGGCACCGGGCGGTGGCGTCGCCCCGCCGCATCGGTCGCACCTGGCGGGCGGCGTGGTCCGGCACACCGAGACGGTGAAGGTCACCACCCGGCACACCATCGTCGGCCCGCCCGGCGACGACGCCGGGGCCGGCGGTGTCTACGGCGGCGGTACGGGCTACGGGTCCGGTCCGGCGTACCCCTCGCGGGCCGGTTATGGCTCGGCTGATGCCGGTTACCCGCCGAGCAACGTCTACGGCGAGCGGGGCGACGGCCGGCAGGACGACTGGGTCGACCAGCCGGCGCGGGGTCGGCGGCCGGCCGACCCGGACGAGGATTCCTGGTCGGAGCAGTGGCCTCGGGACCACGGCGACGGTGGGGGACGGCGCGCCGGCCGGTACGAACCGGACGAGCCGGAGGATGCCGGGTACGAGAACGACCCGCGCTGGTCCGGCCGAGCGGGCGACCGTTGGGCCTCGGTACGCCGTGACGAGCGGGGCAGCGAACTGCGGATGGGCGAACGGCGGGCCGCTGTACGGGCCGACGATTCCGGCACCGAGCTGCGGGTGGAGGACCGCTGGGCAACCATGCGCCGCGACGAGCCCCATCGTGCCGAGCCCCGCCGCGACGAGCCCCATCGTGCCGAGCCCCGCCGCGACGAGCCCCATCGTGCCGAGTCCCACCGCGCCGAGCCCCACCGTGAGGAGTCACACCGGAACGAGCCCCGCCCTGCCGAGTCCTACCGCGACGAGTACCGGAACGACGAGCCGCGACGTGCGAATCCCCGGCGTGACGAGCCTCAGTGGGAGGAGCCGCGGGACGATCCCCGGTGGGCCGGGGCGAGGCGGGACGAGCCGGGTCGGACCGGGCACCGGGCCGCCGACGACCGGGCAGCGGGTGGCCGGCGCAGGGCCGACGAGTGGCCCGAATCCGGGGCACCCGCCGAGCGGCCGGCACGCGGCGCCGAGCGGGACGGTGCCCGCTGGGGGGCCGACACGCAGCCGGACGAGGGCCGCCGAGCGGGCGGTCCGGGCAGGCCCGGCGCGGACCGTTCCGGGGACCCGCGCCGGGCGGGGCCGGCTCCCTCCGGCGACGCACACTGGCCCGGTTCCGACGTGGAAGCGTGGTCGGCCGGCGGCCGGGACCAGCGCACAGGCGCACCGGCGCTGCCGGCCGGTGGCCCGGAGCCGTCGGCGGCACGGCGTGGGGGCCGGGACGAACCGGCGCGCGATCCGGCCGGTCCGGGCCGTCGTCGGGCCGAGGAGCCGGCGTACGGCTATCCGCCCGACGACGACGTTCCGCGCGCGGGTGGGGCCCGCTGGCGCTGAGCCGGCCGGCGAGACTACTTGTCGATGTCGCCGACCACGAAGAACATAGACCCGAGTACGGCGATCAGGTCCGGTACCAGGCAGCCGGGCAGCAGGGTGGCGAGGGCCTGCACGTTCGCGTACGACGCGGTGCGCAGCTTCATCCGCCACGGGGTCTTCTCGCCCCGGGAGACGAGGTAGTAGCCGTTGATGCCGAGCGGGTTCTCGGTCCAGGCGTAGGTGTGCCCCTCCGGGGCCTTCACCACCTTGGGCAGCCGGACATTGACCGGTCCGCTGATCCGGTCCACCCGGTCCAGGCACTGCTCGGCGAGGTCGAGTGAGACGTACACCTGGTCGAGCAGGACCTCGAACCGGGCGTGACAGTCTCCGGCGGTCCGGGTGACGACGGGCACGTCGAGCGACCCGTAGGCCAGGTAGGGCTCGTCCCGGCGCAGGTCCAGGTCCAGCCCGGAGGCGCGGGCAACCGGGCCGGAGGCGCCGAACGCTGCCGCGTCGGCGGCGGAGAGCACACCCACCCCGACCGTACGGGCGAGGAAGATCTCGTTGCGCCGGATCAGGTTGTCCAGGTCGGGCATGCGGCGGCGTACCTCGCCGATGGCGGCTCGGGCCCGACCGGTCCAGCCGGCCGGTACCTCCTCCTTCAGCCCGCCGACCCGGTTGAACATGTAGTGGATCCGGCCGCCGGAAGCTTCCTCCATCACCGCCTGGAGCGTTTCGCGCTCGCGGAACGCGTAGAAGACCGGCGTGATCGCCCCGATCTCCAGCGGGTACGAGCCGAGGAACATCAGGTGGTTGAGCACCCGGTTCAGCTCGGCCATGGCGGTACGCAGCCAGATCGCCCGCTCCGGCACCTCGATGCCCATCAGCCGTTCGACCGCCAGCGCCACCCCCAGTTCGTTGGCGAACGCGGAGAGCCAGTCGTGCCGGTTGGCCAGCATGAGGATCTGCCGGTAGTCGCGGACCTCGAACAGTTTCTCCGCGCCCCGGTGCATGTATCCGACGATCGGTTCGCAGGCCACCACCCGCTCACCGTCGAGCACCAGCTTGAGTCGGAGTACGCCGTGCGTCGACGGGTGTTGTGGCCCGATGTTGAGCACCATGTCGGCGGTGTCGAGGCCCGCCCCGGTGCCGACGGTCAGCTCCCGCAAGGCGCCGGTTTCGGTGGTCATACCCGTCATCGTGGCACGCCCCGACGGCTCCGCGGGATCGGGACGCCCGTCTTCGTGGGCAGCCGACATGAAGCGGTGCACTACTACACCGCCGATGTCGCGGACCTCCGGCGGCCGGGCGGCTGATTCTTGATGCCGATCAGCAGGGTGACGTCAACGTGTTCCACGAAACGTTGGTCGGGGTGCAGGGCGCGGCGGATCTGTTCGGCGAACCGGGGGCGCTGGTCCGGCGGGGGTAACTGGTCGACCGGTAGTGCCGAGTAGATGCCGCCGACGAGCTGTTCCAGGTCCAGTTCGGCGGCGTACCGCAGGTGGGTTTCGCGTACGTCGAAGCCGGCGGTGCTCAGCGCTGCCCGGTACCGGAGCTGGCTGTCGGTGTCGGTGCCGCAGGCGTAGCCGAGATCCCTGTCCAACCACCCCTCCAGCCAGCCGCGCAGGGCCCGCGACCAGTCGGTGTCCTGAAGCCACAGTGGCGATCCGTTGGTCACCACGGCCACCCCGCCGCCGACGCGTACCAGCGGGAACAGGGTGCGGAACAGCTCGTCGGGGCGCATCCAGTGCAGCGCCTGACCGATGGTCACCGCACCCAGGCTGCCCGCGCCGAACAGGCGGCCCAACGCGGGCAGCTCGGCGTCGGTCCCGATCACCCAGGTCGCGTTGGCGACGCTCTGCTCGGCGGCGGCGGTGCGGGCCCGGGTCAGCATGTCCGGCTCCGGGTCGACGCCGACCACGGCGTGTACCCGGTGGGCGATCGGGATGGTCAACTGGCCGGTCCCGCACCCGAGGTCGACGACGGTGTCGGCGCGGGTCAGCGTGAACGCCGCCACCAGCGCGTCGATCACCGAGGGCGGGTAGCCGTGACGGTAGCGGTGGTAGAAGTCGACAACTTCGCCGCGGAAGCCCAGTCCCGGAGTCATCGCCACAGCCTCGCAGCCGGATCCGTACCCCGAACCGTGATTCTGCTCAGGGCAGCCGGCGTGGTTCCGGTCCTCGACTACCGGCTACGGCGGTCACCGGAATGCCGTACGGGCGTTTGTCCGTACCCGTGGGGGTTGATCGGCGGCGGACCCGGCGGCCCGGTTACGGGGTCAGCAGCGTCGCCACCGCGTCGGTGACGATCTTGCGCCGGTGGGCCCGCGAGTGGGTGCTGAGCAGGGTGGCGTACTCGGGCGTGGCGGCGGTCCAGAGTGCGGCCAGGTGCACCACGAGGGCGAGCAGGTCCACGGCGGCGTATCGGGTGGTGAGCCGGCCCGCCTGCTGGGCCCGCTCGATCTCTTCGATCTTGTGTCGGTTGCTGGCCAGGATCGGCTCCAGGGGTGCCTGCGAACCGGCCCGTTCCAGGCGGTACCAGGTGGCCAGCCGGATGATCTCGGGACTGGCCTCGTAGCCGTCGAAGAGTCGACCGGCGTAGCCGGGCAGGTCGGTTGCGTCGATCGGCACCTCGCGGACGGTGTCCACGACGAGGGCGGTGAAGACCGCGTCGAACAGCCCGTCCTTGCTACCGAAGTAGTGGTAGATCTGCGCCTTGTTCGACCGGGCCTCGGCGGCGATCCGGTCGACCCGTGCACCGGCGATGCCGTACGCGGCGAACTCCTTCGCCGCCGCCTGTAGCAGGCGCTGCCTGGTCGCCTGTGCGTCTCCCACCATGGGCGCAGCCTAGCTCACTAACCGTCTAGTTGACGCTCCGCCAGACCCGTGCTTCACTTCAACTAACCAGTCAGTCGCATCGCCCTCGCGAGCCGACCACCGACCCGCGAAAACTCGACAAGGGGTAACAGAACATGCCAAAAGTCTTCCTGGTGACGGGCAGCGCACGCGGCCTGGGTCGGCACATCGCCGAGGCCGTGCTCGGCGCCGGGCACCAACTGGTCGCCACCGCCCGCCAGCCCGAACAACTCGTCGACCTGGTCGACCGCTACGGCGACCGGATCCGCCCGGTGGCCCTCGACGTCACCGACGCGCCGGCCGCCGAGGCCGCCGTACGGCTCGCCGTCGACACCTTCGGCCGGCTCGACGTCGTGGTTAACAACGCCGGGTACGCCAACCTCGCCTCGACCGAGGACATCACCGCCGAGGACTTCCGCGCACAGGTCGACACGAACCTGTTCGGCGTGGTCAACGTGACCAAGGCGGCGCTGCCCGTACTGCGGGCGCAGGGCTGCGGGCACATCATCCAGGTCTCCTCGCTCGGCGGGCGGATGGCCACCCCGGGGCTGTCCGCGTACCAGGCCGCGAAGTGGGCGGTCGGCGGATTCTCCGAGGCGTTGGCGCAGGAGGTCGCCCCGCTCGGCATCAACGTCACCGTGCTGGAGCCGGGCGGGATGCGTACGGACTGGGCCGGTTCGTCGATGGCGATCCCACCGGTCAGCGAGCCCTACCGGCAGACCGTCGGAGCGGTCGCGCAACTGCTGCGCGGCGGCTCCGGGAACGCGGCCGGTGACCCGGCGAAGGTTGCCCGGGTGGTGCTCACCGTGGCCGAGCTCGACCGGCCACCGGTCCGGCTACTGCTCGGCACCGACGCGTTCAACTACGCCGACCGGGCCCGGCACATCCGCGCCGAGACCGACGCACAGTGGCGCTCGCTCAGCGTCTCCACCGACCACGACGACGTGACCGCCGCCGAACTCGACCCGCTGAGCTCGGTTGGCTGAGTTCCCCACCACCTACCTGACCGGCTCACCGACCCGAATTGTCAGCTCGATCGGTGGGAACGGTTGGCGCCGGCGATCCGGCGGCGTGCAGACGCCGGCGATCGGCGGCGTTCTGATCGGTGCCGGAATTGCCGCACGGGTTGTGCGATATCTGCCCCGGGTCGTTCCGTTGCCGGCGGTGTTGTTCACCGTCACCGCCGGTGCGCTGGTGCTGCGAATGCGTTCGCGAGCCGTGTGTTTCCTGTGAAGACCGGGCTCATGGGGCATCGAGGAACGACTGTCGACGGTAGTCTTTCGCCGGGTTTCGACGGCCGTCGAGATAGTTGCGTGTGGACCGCAACGGGTCGCCGTCACCATGCGTCTTTCAGTTGTACGCCTGAAGCAATCGAGTTAGGGGCACCGGTGCGAAGGCAACTGCTACTCCGTACGTGCGTCCTCGCCCTGGTGGTGACCGCCGCTGCCGGATGCAGCGAGTCGGGGCCGGAAACGGAGACCCCGGGGCTCGCCGCCAGGGGCACGACGATGACCACCGTGCAGCCCACCCGACAGGATCTGGCCAACAAGGTCAGCCTCACCGGAAAGGTCACCATCAACCCGGTGTTCGGGCTGGTGGCGCCGGTCAAGGGACAGGTGCGTTACCTGGACGTGAAGGCACCGGATGCCACCCCGACGAAGCCGACCCGGGTGGCCAGCGTCTGGGTGTCCGGTAAGGCGCACCGGATCGAGGTGCCGGCCGGAGCCGTGTTCGCCGGTCGGCTGGTGGACGACCGGTCCACGGTGACGGTCGGCATGCCCATCGTCTCGGCGAAGATGATCGGCTACGGGCTCGTCGCCGATCTGGACGGTGCCCAGGCGTACCAGATCTCCGAGGGTCTCGCGACGGTCCAGGCGCAGATCAAGAACGGCCCCGGCCCGTTCCCGTGCAAGGTGCTGGGCACCATCGCCGCACTGCCCGCCGGCACCATCCCGGACCCGCCGGCCGCGCCGCCCGCCGCGCCGCCGCCGGGTGCGCCGCCCGCGCCGCCGATTCCGGTACGTCCGGACGAGCGGAATCCGACCGAGCCGTCGGAGCCGACCGGGCTGCGGGTGGTCTGCACCGCCCCGGCCGACGTCAGGCTGATCAACGGCGCGACCGCCACCCTCGAAGTGGTGACCCAGCGGGCGGACGACGTGCTGACGTTGCCGGTCGAGGCGGTTGCCGGGATGCAGGGCAGGGGCAGGGTGGACATCGTCGGCCCGGACGGCGTACGCCAGACCACGGACGTGGTGCTGGGGCTCAGCGACGGCAAGGTCGTGGAGGTCAAGTCCGGTCTGACCGGTACGGAGACGATTGCCGTACCCGGTCCCAACCTGCCCGCCCCCAAGCCCGGCGAGGGCGACCCCAACGCGCCGATGGTTGGAAAATGACGGCCCTGCTGGAGCTCAACGGCATCACCAAGACCCTCAGGGGGCAGCAGGCCCCGCGGACCATCCTCGCCGGCGCGGACCTGACCGTCGACCAGGGCGAGAGTGTCGCCATCCTCGGTCGTTCCGGTTCGGGCAAGAGCACGCTGCTGAGTCTGATCGGGCTGTTCGACCGGCCCGACGGTGGGCAGTACCTGTTCGGCGGCCGGGACATCACCAAGCTCTCCGAGCGTAGGGCGGCGGCGCTGCGCAGCGCCGAGTTCGGCTTCGTGTTCCAGCGGTTCTTCCTGCTCAAGCACCTGACGGCCGCGCAGAACGTGGCGATGGCACTGGTCAACGGGCAGGGCTGGATGTCCCGGCGGAAGCGGAAGGCCAGGACGATGGCCGCGCTCGACCAGGTCGGCATAGCGCATCTGGCCAAGCACCGGCCGGCCCGGCTCTCCGGTGGTGAGCAGCAGCGGGTAGCGGTTGCCCGCGCGCTCGTACGCGAGCCGCGCCTGCTGTTGGCCGACGAGCCCACCGGTGCGCTGGACACCGAGACCGGCAACCTGGTGATCGAGGTGATGCGCGCCGCGACCGAACGGGGTTGCGGGCTGATCCTGGTCACCCACGACTGGGACCACGCCAACAAGATGCAGCGGGTGTTGCGCCTCAACGAGGGTCTGCTCGAACCGGCCATCGACACCAGGCCGGCGACGCAGACCGTCGCGGCTGCCGAGGCCGTCCCGGCGGTGTACCCGTGATCCGGCTCTCCGGGCGGTTCCGGTCCGCGCTGATCATCGGCGGTCAGGGCATCCGGGCCCGCAAGACGCGCACCCTGCTCTCGATGGTCAGCCTCTTCCTGGGTGTGCTGGCCGTTGTCGTCGTCCAGGTCGGCGCCGAGACCGCCAAGAGCGCCCGGCTGGCCGATCTGGAGCTGCACATGGGCAAGGACGGCACCCGGCAGATGTACCTCCAGGGTTCCCCGAGCGCGATCAGGGTCAGCCAGGAGACGCTCGCCGGTCGGCCGGACGCGCTCGCGATCATCGGCCTCCAGGCGATCATCGGCGAGCCGAACGTGACCCCGATCAACCCGGGTGGGGCCCCGTTCGACCAGCCCGGCGGCTACGGCGGTACGAGCTACTCGATGCAGTGCGACCAGAACGGCAACTGCTGGCCGGTGCCGATGGACGGGCAGAATGCGGCCGCGCCGGTGACCGGTGCGGCGATCGAGCTGAGCCTGAGCGCGTTGACCGGCGACATTCGCCAGTTCCGGCCGTTCCGGCCCGTTGCCGGTGACTGGCTGGACTTCTCCACCGGTCCGTCGTTGTCGCCGGGGATCGTGGTGAACCTCGAAGCCGCCAAGGGCTTCAGCCGCAACCGGGTGCCGGCCGAGATGCGGATCACCGGGGCTACCGCCAACCCGACGCCTCGGATCATCGGGGTGGTCGACGACGGCAACCCGCAGCCGACCGCGTACGGCCGCGCCGACGAACTCGGTAACTGGTTGCCGACACCGACCGGCAGCGGGAACTCCGGCCCCGGCTTGCAGATCATGTTGGCACCGACGGCGCTCGACGCGGAACAGCTGCTGCGGGTCCGGCTGGTGGCCAGCGGAATCCCCGCCGACCAGGTGCACGCCGAGACCGTCCAGGCCCGCAAGGAGATCGCCAAGGAACTGGCGCTGATGCGCTGGATCTTCCTCGGCATGGCCGGTCTGGTGCTGCTCATCGGTGTCGCCGGCATCCTGAACGTCGGGCTTGCGACGGTCGGCGAACGGGTGGAGGAGTTCGCGCTCCGGCGGGCGGTCGGCACCCCACGATCGTTGCTGGCCGGCATCGTGCTCGCGGAAACCCTGCTGACCGGGCTGTTCACGGCCGCCGTCGCGATCGGGCTGTCGGCTGCCGCGCTGAGCGCGGTCAGCACCCTGTTCGGCGACCGGGAGCAGTTCCTGGCCAATCTTGTCTTCCCCTGGCAGGCCGGGGTGGCGGGGGTAATCGCCGGTCTGGTCGCCGGGCTGCTTGGCGGGCTCATCCCGGCGATCCGGGCCGCCCGGATTCCGATCGCCACCGTGATGCGCGCCTGAGGGGAGTCGGTGCCGCTTCGAGGGCCCGCCGGGGCACGTCGGCAGGGCGGACGCGTCGGATATCCGTACGCCCTGCCCCGGTGGCCGGCCGGGCGCGATCATGGCGTGATCCGGTAGTCTTGGCCCTCGGCGGGCTGTTAGCTCAACCGGCAGAGCAGCGGACTTTTAATCCGCGGGTTCTGGGTTCGAATCCCAGGCGGCCCACGTTGATCATGGCTCCGACCTGGCCTCTCATGCCAGGTCGGAGCTTTTCACGTCCGGTATGGATGGCCGCGTGAGCCCGCCTACGCGACGGCGACCGGTCAGGGTGCGGTCAGGATGACCGGGCCGGCGGCGGTGATCGCGATGGTGTGTTCGGCGTGGGCGGCCCGGCTGCCGTCGGCGGTGGCGATCGTCCAGCCGTCGGCAAGGGTGCGGCAACGACTCGATCCGCCTTCGAGCAGCATCGGTTCGATCGCGATCACCAGTCCTTCGGCCAGCGCCATGCCCTGGTCGGCCCGGCCGGTGTTCGGCACCGAGGGTGCCTCGTGCATGGCGGTGCCGACCCCGTGACCGCCGAGGCCGTCCGGCAGGCCGTACCCGGCTTCGCGGCCGACGGTCTCGACGGCGTGCGAGATGTCGCCGATCCGGGCACCCACTCTGGCTGCGGCGATGCCGGCGGCGAGGGCCCGGTTGGTGGTGTCGGCGAGTCGCCGGGCTGCCTCGTCGATCGCGCCGACGGCAACGGTGATCGCCGCGTCGCCGTGGTAGCCGTCGACGTACGCGCCGCAGTCGATCGAGAGCAGGTCGCCCTCGGCCAGCACCCGGCGATCGGGGATGCCGTGAACGATGTTGTCGTTGACCGACAGGCACAGCACGCCGGGGTAGGGCGTCGGTGCCCACGAGGGGTGGTAGTTCAGGAAGGACGGCTTGGCGCCACCGCTGGCGATCAGTCCGGCGGCGAGTTCGTCAAGATCGATCAGGCGTACGCCGACCCGGGCGGCGGCTGCGACGGCGGCCAGGGTGTTGGCGACGATCCGTCCGGCCTCCCGCATCGTGGCGATCTCGGTCTCTGATTTGAGCACAACCATGCCTGGTATTTTAATACTAGGATTACTATCGGTGCCATGGTTCGTACACCGCTGACCGAGGATGAGCGGGAGCGAGGGCTCGCGCTGGGCCGGATGCTGCAACGGGCCCGGGGCACCCGCAGCGCCGCCCAGGTGGCACTGCGCGCCGGCATCTCGCTGGACACGCTACGCAAGATCGAACGCGGAGCGATCGCCACCCCGGCCTTCTTCACCGTCGCCGCCCTCGCCGAGGTTCTCGACCTGGACCTCAACGACCTGGCCGACGCGCTCGCCACGCCGCCCGTACGACAACTGCCGGACCGGCTGGCCTCGTAGCCGGCCCGACGAGCGGTCGTACGGGGCGCAGTCGCTCAGATGGTGAAGCCGCCGTCGACGTTGACGGACGCGCCGGTGACGTACCGGCTGTCGTCGCGGGCGAGGAAGGCGACCGCCGCCGCGATGTCGGCGGGTGTGGCGTACCTGTTCAGGGCGGTGAAGCCCCGGATCGTGTCGGCGGCGGGGCTGTCGGCCGGGTTCGAGTCGGTATCGGTCGGGCCGGGGTTGACCAGGTTGACGGTGATCCCCCGTGGGCCCAGATCGCGGCCGAGTCCCTTGGTGAGCCCGATGAGCGCCGTCTTGCTCATCGAATAGAGCGAGAAGCCGGGGAATGGCACCCGCTCCGCCACGTTGCTGCCGATGTTGATGATTCTTCCGCCGTCGACCATGTGCCGGACGGCCGCTTGTGCCGCGACGAACGGTGCCCTTATGTTGACCGCGACGGTGCCGTCGAAATCGTCCGGTCCGAGATTCTCGACCGGTGCGACGACGAATAGTCCGGCATTGTTGACCAGGATGTCCAGTCGGCCGAACTCGCCCGCCACACCGTCCACCGCGCCGGTGACCGCGTCCGCGTCCGCGCTGTCCGCCCGAATGGCCAGCGCCCGCCGTCCGGTTGCCTTAATCTGTTCCACCACCTGCGCCGCGTGTTCGGCATCCTGCCGATAGGTGAATGCGACATCGGCGCCGTCCCCGGCAAGCCGGATCGCCACCGCCGCCCCGATACCCCGGCTGCCGCCCGTCACCAGTGCCACTTTCCCGTCCAGAACTCTGTCCATGACGGAAAGCGTGCCCCGACGGCCGCCGAGACTCCGGCGGAAATAGGACGTCGCGTTCGACCGCCGCTACCGCGCCCGTTCAGAAAAGGCGGATTCGGTCGAGCGAACCGTCCGGCCGGACGAGCGTGAAGATGTCCGTCGAGAGCCAGGCCGAGCATCAGCGCGGCCAGTCGCCGGGCCCGGTTCGACATATCGGTACGCCTACCCCGCTGGACAACCGCAAGTCTGGTCAACGCCGCCTCGGCTACCGGGCTCAGGTTGACGGTGATCTTCATCAGCTCGGTCATCGGGTTTTGTGGATCGGCATCCGACCGAGAAACCGTTCGTGGCGGGCACGCGGCTCACCTGCCGTGTCCGCCACCCGGTCCCGCCCGCCAACTGCCCCAAACTCATGATCCTCGGCCGGTATTCGGCGGTCGGAGCATCGCGCCACGCCGCAGCTCGGGCGTTTCTTCGAGCCGTTGTCGAACGATCTTTGGCGATCGGGGCCGACGGCCGGTCCACCAATCGCGAATTGTCCCGAACATCGCGCACCGGTCTGCAATCACTTGACTTGATCAAGGAGGCGGCGAAGACACGGACATGACCGGCGCCCAGGGGCGGAAGTCGCCCCCCGCCCCCGCCCCCGCCCCCGCCCCCGCCCCCCGCCCCCGCCCCCGTCGATCTAGGGCATATACGTGCTTGATGATCTCCGATCACCCCCATTTGCCCTAGATCGACGGGGCTGGGGGTGGGGGTGGGGTGGGCGGGGCCGGGGTGGGGGCTCGGGGGTGGGGGCTCGGGTGGAGGGGGTGGGTTCAGGGGGTTGGGGGGAGGGGGTGGTGGGTGTGTTCGGGTTTGGGGGAGAGGGCTAGCCAGGCTAGGGCGCAGCCCAGGGCTGTGATCAGGCCGGCGCCGCCGCCCCTGGTCAGGACCAGGAACACCGTGACGTACGGGCTGGATTGGGGTAGGTGGGGGCGGGCGCCGAGCAGGCCGCCGGCGAGCGTGGCGAACCCGATGAAGGCCCACGCCGCGTACGCGACCGGGCGTGCAAGCGGTGCCCGGGTCTCGGTACGCGACTGTGGCGTACTCGTGAACCACCAGTGGGTGAACCAGCCGGCCAGGGCTGTCGCACCGACGATCGTGCTGGCGTACTGCGCCCAGCGATAGCCGGGCAGCCCGGCGTGGGTGTCGGCCAGCCAGGCGACGTGGGACGGCCCCCAGCCCAGCAGGTGGGTGAACGAGTCCCAGCCGACGTGGGTCGCGGCGCCGACCGCCAGCGAGGCGGCCAGCACGCCCAGTTTGCGCCAGCCGCGCAGGTGGAAGGCGAGGCCACGCGGCAGCCGGGGGTCGAGCCGGTCCCGCAGCGCCGCCGGGGCGATGGCGACGGCGAACGGCGCCAGCACCGCCTGCCACACCCCAAAGGCCACCCCACCCAGGAGTACGTCCACGGTCAGCGCCCCGGCCAGGGTGTGCGTGGTGGTGCCGGAGAACGAGGTCGGCAGGAAGTACGGCAGGTCCGGCGTCATGCTGCCGATGACCAGCGCGGACGGCACCAGCCCCGATCGCAGGAACGGCAGTACGGCGGCGGGGTGGCTACCGGTGAACGGCATGGCTCCTCCGATCCGCGCGGCGGTACGTGGCCGGTCCTCTCCAGCTAACCGCCACGGGGGCGGGCGCGGGGTGTCGGAGGGCAGCCATCAGCCATTCGTGAAACGGATGATCCGTCCAATCGGCGCGAATCGCCGGCTGTTTCGCCGTACCGTTTGAGGTCTGCCCCACGATGTTGGCCGCGCCTGGTCGATCGGCCTCCGGGTGCGGCAGCATGGACGGGTGCATGAGGGTACGGCCGAGAAGTGCGCCGAGCTGGCCGGGTCGCTGGCCGGCGGCGGTGTCGTGGTGCTCAGCGGCGCGGGCCTCTCCACCGACTCGGGGATCCCGGACTACCGGGGCCCGAGCGGCGCGCTGGTACGCACCAGCCCGATGACCTACCAGACCTTCACCGGGGATCCGCTGGCCCGACGGCGCTACTGGGCGCGCAGCTTCCTCGGCTGGCGACGGATGGCCCGGACCCGGCCGAACACCGGCCACCGCGCGGTCGCCCAGTTGCAGCGGCGCGGGCTGGTGACCGGCGTCGTGACCCAGAACGTGGACGGCCTGCACCAGGCGGGCGGCGCCGACCGGGTGGTCGAGCTGCATGGCAGCCTGGCCAGGGTGATCTGCCTCGGCTGCGGTGACCTGACCTCGCGGGCCGAACTGGACCGACGCCTCGGCCTGGCCAATCCCCGGTTCGACGCGCAGGCGACGGCGATCAACCCGGACGGCGACGTGGATCTGTCCGACCACGAGGTCGACCGGTTCCGGATGGTTCCGTGTACGGCGTGCGACGGCGACACGCTCAAGCCGGACGTGGTCTTCTTCGGCGAGACGGTGCCGCCCGACCGGGTACGGGAGTGTTTCGACCTGGTGGAGAAGGCCAGGATGCTGCTGGTGCTCGGCTCGTCGTTGGCGGTGATGTCGGGCCGCCGGTTTGTCATCCGGGCGGCGAAACTCGGCATCCCGGTGATGATCGTGAACCAGGGGCCGACCCGGGGCGAGACGTACTCTGCGCTCACCATCGATGCCCCGCTCGGGGTGGTGCTGCCGGAACTCGTCCGACTGTGCCCGGAGTCGCTGGCGGTACGGCTGCCGGCCGAGCCGGGACCGTCGACCCGGCCCGTACTGACCTGATCCTCCGGGGGACGTACGCGGGTGCGAGTTTTGTCGTCCCTGCGCGCCCTCACGGTGCGGCCGGGCATGCTGCACAAGGGAAGGGCTCCGAAGGAGGCGCAGCGTGCCGGACTACGACGATGACTGGACCGACGATCAACGCGGGCTGTACGACGCGTGTTACTCGATCGGCCACGACTGGGCGACAGACCAGGTGACCTCCGCGGACGACCTCCAGCAGGTGCTGAATCTGGCCGAGGCGGACGAGGACGATCTCGGTGATGTCGAGCTGGACTACCCGCCGCTGGTCGACGCGGTGGCGGAGGCGACCGGGGAGACGGTCACCAGCGTGACCGCCGACCACGACGATCCCGCCTTCCGGGGCTTCGTCGACGGCGCCCGCGACGGCGCCGCCGAGGACGTCTTCGGCCTCTGAGGCAGACCTTTCAGGATCCCGAAGAGTTCGGCCGACGATCGCGAGCCGAACTCTTCGGGATCACGAGGCGGACCGGGGCTTAGGCGGAGAGGAGGTCGGCGATGATGACCGTGACGTTGTCGGGGGCGCCGCCCTGGTGGGCGAGCTTGACCAGCTGTTCCGCGCACTGCCGGGGCTCCACGTGCTGGGCCAGCGCCTCGCCGATGGCGTCGTCGTCGACCACGTCGGAGAGGCCGTCGCTGCACAGCAGCAGCCGGTCGCCGGCCACCACCGGTACGACCACGGTCGCCGGGACGAGTTCGCCGCCCTGCACCGCCTGGGTGATGAGCGAACGCTGCGGGTGCCGGTGGGCCTGCTCCGGGGTCAGCGCGCCCCGGTCCACCAGTTCCTGGACGAAGGTGTCGTCCCTGGTCAACTGGTAGAAGTTCGGGTCGCGGGCGAGGTAGCAGCGGGAGTCGCCCACATGCAGCACGGAGAGCCGGTCGTCGGTGAGCAGCACGGCGGTGACCGTGGTGCCCAGACCGGTGCGGCTCGGGTCGGACCGGCCGGTCTCGGCGATCTGCCGGTTGGCCACCAGGAGCGCCTCGGTGAGTGCGGTCATGGGGTCGCCGTCGATCGGGGCCCGGTCCAGCGGTAACAGGTTCCGGATCACGATCTCGCTGGCGACCTCGCCGGCCGGCTGCCCGCCGACGCCGTCGGCGACCACGAGCAACCGGTCGCCGGCAAGGGCGGCGTCCTCATTGTTCGTGCGGACCAGGCCGGGATCGCTGACGATCGCGGTACGCAGGCGCAGGTTCATGCCGTGCAGCATGCCAAGCGGAGCACCGAATCGTCTCTACGCACTGTTGCGTAGGGTTGGTCCATGATGCCGGTCGCCATGGTCGGGCGCGTCGGTGAGCTGACCGAGCTTGCCCGCGCCTGGTCCAGCCTGGCCGGATCGGTGACGCCGGCCCGCCGTACGGTGGTGATCACCGGTGCGGCCGGGGTGGGCAAGAGCCTGTTGGTCGCCGCCGCGCTGGACGGGTTCGCCGACCCTCGGCCGAGCGTGGTGCTGTTCGGTACGGCGCGGGTGCACAGTCCGGCGCCGTACGACTGGCTGGCCGCGGTGCTCAGTGGGCGGGACACGGCCGGTCTGCCGTTGCCCGCCGACGCGCTGGCCTGGCTGGCCCAGCACCCCAACGCACCCCGCGAGCGGTACGCCCCCGGCACGCTGCTGCGGCTGGCCGTGGCGACCGTACGGGCGCTGGTCGGGGCGGGGCCGGCGGTGATCGTCGTCGAGGACCTGCACGCGCTCGACCCGGCGAGCCTGAACCTGATCGGCGAGCTGGCCGCCGCGCCGGAGTTGCCGGCGTTGCTGGTGGTCGCCAGCCGGCCGCCGGAGACCGCCCTCGCGCCGGAGCTGGCCGCGCGTACGCTGGCCCGCCTCACCGGCGCGCCCGGTGCCGTACGGCAGCACCTCGGCGCGTTGACGGCCGACCAGGTGGCGGCGGTGCTGGCCCAGGTGTACCCGGACGGGACGGTCGAGCGGCACCTGGTCGAGGCGGTACGGGAGCGGACCGGCGGTAACCCGTACCGGCTCACCGAGTTGCTCGCGACGCGGGGCGGGCACGGGCCCGACGGGCTGCTCGGGGAGCCGCCGCCGGAGCATCCGCGGTTGTCGGCGGAGCCGATCGGGGCGGAACTGGTCGGGGCGGAGCTGACCGCGCGGGAGATCGAGGTGCTCGGCTGTCTGGCCGCCGGGATGTCGAACAAGCAGGTGGCGAGATCATTGGGTATCTCGGTCCGGACGGTCACCGTGCACGTGTCCAACCTGCTGCGCAAGACCGGCTCCGCGTCGCGTACGGAGGCGGCCCTCTGGGCGGTCCGCCGGCAGTTGACCGGACCGACCCAGTCGGTCTGACCCGACCGCTCCGACCCAGCCCCTGGCCAGCACCTCAGTGGACTTCGGTGATGAGTCGGGTCCGGTCGACGGTCAGCTCCACCACGTCCTGGTTGACCTTCGCGATCTGGTCGGCCTCGACGTAGAGGTCCTGGGTGAGGATCCCCCGGCTGTCCACCTTCAGATAGCCGGTCCGCAGCAGCCGCGCCGCCAGGTCCGGCGGTACGTCGGGCTCGTCCCCGTTCTCGGTGTGCGGCACGCCGGCGCCGAGTACGCCGTCACCGGTCGGCGGGTCCTGGGCGGTCACCGCGTTCGGGTCACCCAGTCGGACCGCGACGACGGTGCCCACCTCCTCACCGCCCGGATCGACCACCCGCATACCGTTGGTCACCTGGGCGATGGGTTCGGTGCTGTTCGGGACATTGGTGTGCATGTCTGGGCGATTCCCGCCCGGTCAGCCGGTTAAACCACCGCTGCCGAGTCCGGGTGGTCGGGCCGAGAGTTCCCGCCAGGTGTCCGGTCCGACCAGCAGGCCGCGCACCGCCTCGTACGCCTCGTCCTCGCTGTCGTACTCGTAGAACCGGGAGATCCCCTCGGCGCCGCCGGCCCGCTGCTCCAGGTGCCACTGGTCGGCGTCGGCCCGCAGGTAGACATCGCGTCGTGCGAGGTGTCCCCATTTGCCGTTCCACCAGTGCTTCCGCTGTTCCATGATCGCACCCTATCGAACACGTGTTCGATAGGGTGCGGGGAGGGGGAAAGTCGGTGACCGGCGGCTCAGCGACCGGCCGAGGGGTACTCCCGGCCGGCGGGCGGGTAGTCCCGGCCGGTCAGGTCGTCGAACGACTCCCGGTGCTGCGCCGGCACCCGACCGCCGGCCACCAGCGCGTCGCGGATCTCGGTCAGCAGCTTGACCTCCTCGCTCGGCGCGGCCGGCGGCGGCTCCTCGCCCCGCCGGCGCCGCTCGGCCAGCTTGTTCAGCGGCAGCACGACCAGGAAGTACAGCACCGCGGCCGTGATGAAGAAGGTGACCACCGCGTTGATGAAGGCGGCCCAGTCGAACACGACGCCGGCGACCTTCCAGGCGCCCGGGGTGGCCGCGGCTTCCGTGCCGGGGGCGGCGGGCGAGCCGGCCGGGGCCGGGCTGGCCGCCGAACCGCCCATCAGTTGGATCAGAGGCTTGAGGAACGACAGGGTGAGCTGGTTGACCACGGTGGTGAAGGCCGCGCCGATGACGATGCCGACCGCGAGGTCGACGACGTTGCCACGCATGATGAAGTCTTTGAAACCCTTGAGCATTCGCGTCTCCGAAAGGTTGGCGGTGTCGACCGACAACCTATGCCCCGTCGGGGGCGCGCGGAAAAGTGCCGCCTGGCCCGCCGTGTGGCGGACCAGGCGGTGATTGCGTCATGACCGGGCGTTTGGCGGCTACGACGAGGCGGGAGTCTGGTCCGCCGCGATGGCCTGTTCCACCGAGGGATGCGTCTGCAACACCTCGACCAGGCCGCTGACCTCCAGGATGCGCAACACGCCGCGCTGCGGTGCGGCGAGTCGGACCACCCCGCCGGCCTCGTCACTGCTGTTCTTCGCACGGACGAAGACGGAGAGTCCGGTCGAGTCGCAGAAGGTCAGCTCGGACAGGTCGAAGACCAGCCGGCTGTTGCCCCGGTCGAGCAGATCCGTGATCTCGTCCTGCAACTGGGGCGCCGTGGCCATGTCCAGCTCGCCCGCGACCGCCACGACGACCACGTCGCCGCGCTGCTCGGTGTGCACCGTCAAGGACATTCGCGACCTCCTGTTATCGATCAAACGGTACTCCACCGTCGGGTTCGGTGGCAGGACCGCACGCCCTACTTGGCGTGCTCATCTTCCTAGCCGGGCGACGACCGGAGGCAGGCGCCCCCGGTGGAGCCGGCAGCCGGCCGGTGCGTCGGGTACGGCACGAGGGCTTGACCGTCACTATTCATTCAGTGAATAGTGGGGTCCATGTCGACGGCACAGGTGCTGCTCGGGCTGCTCGCCGCCGGCCCGCAGCACGGATACGAGCTCAAACGGGCCCATGACGAGCGCCTGCCGCGTACCAAGCCGCTGGGGTACGGGCAGGTCTACGCCACGCTCGGCCGGCTCACCCGGGACGGCCTGGTCACACCGGTCGGGCAGGACCGCGACGGCGGGCCCGACCGCACGTCGTACGCGCTCACCGACGCCGGGCGGGCGGCGCTCGACTCCTGGCTGGAGGCGGTCGAACCACCGGCGCCGTACGTGAGCAGTGCGCTGTTCGCCAAGGCCACGGTGGCGCTGCTGGTGGTCGGTGCCGACCGGACCCGTGAGTACCTGGTAGCGGAACGACAGGCGCACACCGTCCGACTGCGCGAACTGACCCGGGTCAAGACGGATGCCACGGCCAGCCTCGCCGAGATCATCGCCGCCGACTTCGCCATCGTCCATCTCGACGCCGACCTGCGGTGGCTGCAAACCACCCTGGAACGCGTCTCCGACTGGCACCGGGAGGTGCGGCCATGACCGAGCCGAACGAGAAGCCCGACCAAGCCGAGCGAGGAGTACGGATGACCGCGGCCCCGAACCCCCTGCTGAGCGCGAACGACCTGGTGAAGTCGTACGGGCGCACTCCGGCGCTGCGTGGGATCGACCTGGCGGTCGGCGTGGGTGAGATCGTGGCGATCACCGGCCCGAGCGGCTGCGGCAAGTCGACCCTGCTGCTCTGCCTGGCCGGCATTCTCCGCCCCGACTCCGGTGCGGTCCACTACGGCGAACACCGGCTCGACACCTGGTCGGAGGCGGCCCGCTCCCGGCTGCGCCGGACCGAGTTCGGGGTGCTGTTCCAGTTCGGCCAACTGGTGGCCGAACTGACCGCGGTGGAGAACGTCGCGCTGCCGCTGCTGCTCGCCGGCACGGGGCGGCGAGCAGCGCGGTCGGCGGCACTGGCCTGGCTGGACCGGCTGGGCGTGGCCCACCTGGCCGACCAGCAGCCGGGCGAGATGTCCGGCGGGGAACAACAGCGGTGCGCGATGGCACGGGCGCTGGTGACCGAACCCCGGGTGCTCTTCGCCGACGAGCCGACCGGCGCGTTGGACGTACTCGCCGGGGAGCGGCTGCTGGGCGAGCTGATGCGGGTCGCCCGCGAGCAGCGGACCTCGGTGGTGCTGGTCACCCACGAGACACGGGTGGCCGCCTACGCCGACCGGGAGGTCGCCCTCCGCGACGGTGAGATCGACCGGTCCGGGCTCGGGCTCGACACCCTGTTGACGAGTGCCGGATGACGCCCCCGACCCTGGTCCGGCTGGCCCTCGCCGGGACCCGTACGGACACCCTCCGGGTGGCGCTGACCGGGCTCAGTGCCACCCTGGCCACACTCATCGGCCTGGCCGCCCTGACCGTGCTGGCCATTCCGACGCCGCCGTTGGTCGGCGACAACGAGTTGAGCCAGAACTCCAACCAGTACATCAACAATGTGCTGATCGAGCCGGGGCTACGACCCGGAGTGGTGATCGCGCTGATCCTGCTCGCCATCCCGGTGTTGGCGCTGGCCGGTCAGTGCGCCCGGCTCGGCGCGCCGGCCCGGGACCGCCGGTTGGCCGGGATCCGGCTGGCCGGGGCCACACCGGGGCAGGCGGTCGCCATCATCGCCACCGAGACCGGGCTGGCCAGCCTGCTCGGCACCGGGTTCGGGTTCGTGGTCTACCTGGTCGGTCGGCAGGTGCTGCACCGGCCGAACGCCGAGGGCAGGCTGGCCCTGCCCACCGACGTACTGCCGGCGCCGGGCGCGCTGGTCGCCGTACTCGTCGGGTTGCCGCTGCTGACCGCGCTGATCGGCGCGGTCCTCGCCCGCCGGGTCGTGATCACCCCGCTCCACGTGTTCCGCCGGGTGCGGCGCGACCGGAGCCCGTGGCCCTGGCCCGGGGTGCTGATCGCGCTCGGCCTGGTCGCGGCCGGCAGTGCGGAGACGATCGGCCAACGGTACGGCGGGGACCAAGGCGTGATGATCCTGTTGCTGCTCGGCGGTGGGGTGCTGGCCGCGCTCGGGGTGGTGCTCGGCGCCGGTTGGTTCTCGTACACCTCGGGTCGGCTGCTGCACCGGTTCGGCCGGGGGCCGGCCGCGCTGCTGGCGGCCCGGCGGCTGATCGCCGATCCGTGGACCGGGAGCCGGACCTTCGGCGCGCTGCTGACCGCCGTGCTGTTCGGCGCGGGGGCGGCCGGCGTCCGGGCGCACTTCGTCGCCAGTGCGAACCTCCGGGACGAGGTCCAGCGCCGGCAAGCGCTGGTCGACGGCGGACCGCGGATCGTCGAGGTGGGGCAGGACGAGTTCTATTTTCGTACCATCGCGCTGATCGACGTGGCGGTGGTCGTCGCGCTGGTCATCGCCGCCGCCGGGCTGCTGGTCGCGCTCGTCGAGGGCATAGTGTCCCGCCGCAGGGCGTACGCCTCGCTCGTCGCGACCGGGGTGCCCGTGTCCGTACTCAGCCGGTCGGTCGCCTGGCAGGCGCTCACCCCGGTGGTGCCGGCGATCCTGCTGGCCCTGACGGTCGGGGTGTTCCTGGCCCGTGGCTATTTCGGTACGCCGAGCCACGGCGGGTACAGCTACGAGGTCTGCGACGCCGGCCCGGAGTTGTGCGGCGACCCGGCCACCGCGGCCCAGTACACCCGGACGGTGTCGGAGCCGCTGCTCACCGTCCCGCTGCCGGTACCCCTGCCCGAACTGGCGCTGTACGGGGCCGGTGCGCTCGGCGCGGTGCTGGTGACGGCCGGGATCGGGCTGCTCTTCCTGCGCCGCAGCACGGCACTGACCGAGCTGCGGGTGGGCTGAGCGGCTACTGCACCCGGACCACCAGGCCGGGTGAGGTGGGTGCGTGGTGCAGCCGCAGTCGGACGATCCGGGCGCGGGGCGGGATGTCGTAGACCACCGCGCCGCTCACCTGGTTGCCGGGATTTATCTCGCTGAGGAAGACCTGCTGGTCGGAGTTGGCGAGCACGCTCGCGCCGCTGTCCGCGCCGAACTGCTCGCCGTCCGGCCCGTAGGCCCGTTGCAGGGTGTCGGTGAAGAACACCGGCCGCTTGCCGACGTTGCGTACGGCCAGTTCGACCAGGCAGAACTGGCCGAGCGCGGCCTGGTTCACCAACGGGTCACCGACCCGACCGACGCCGCATCTGACCTCGCGTACCAGGAATTCGAGGTCGCCGTCGCGGCCGGGCTGGTTCAGCCCGACGATCCGCTGGCCCCGGTTCTCCACCTCGGCGTAGAGGTCGCCGCCCCAGGTCAGCGCCGTTCCGACCACCCCGGCACAGCAGCAGAGCACCAGGGCCATGCTGACCCCGAGCAGCAGCCAGAGGCGCCTGCGCCGTTCCGGCGCCGGGTACGGGTGCTCCGGCGGCTCGTCCAGCCAGGGCGCCTGGTCCGGCCAGTACGGTCCCGGCTCGTCCGGGTGCGGCTGCTCGGAATCCGGCCGGTCGGCGTACGGCTGCTCCTCGGAATGGAACGCCGACGGGTCGGAGTGGGACGCCGACGAATCGGAGGAGGAGGCCGACGGGTCGGCGTACGGCGATGGTTGGTCGGGGGGCGGCGGCCAGGGGTCGCCGCCGATCGGCGGAGCCACGGCGGGCGTGTCCGGGGTGGACCAGTCCGGCGGTCGGTCGGGCGGCTGCGCCTCCGGCGGTCCGGCGGGTGGTCGCGCCCGCGCCGGATCGGTGACGGGTGGTGGGGGTGGCGGGTCGTCCAGGTAGGGGCCGCCCTCCGGGTCGGGGGTCGGCTCGCGGGTGGGCGGGTCCGGGTCCACCGACCAGGTCCAGGGCTGGGCGTGCGGGCCGGACTGGTCCGGTGGACCGTAGGCGGGGGCCGGTTCGGACGACGGTGATCGGTGGGGATCCGGGGACGGCTCGGGCGGGCCGCTCTCCGGCGGGTCGGGCGTGGGCATCGCGGTCCCCCGATCACGCGGAACACTTTGCCTGATTCTAGGCTTTAGTGCTGCTTTGCCCGTTCAAGATCGGGGTTTCCGGTGTCGGATGCCGGACCCGTTCCTGCGGCATGATGATCGAATGGATCTGGTGACGCTGCACGACATCCGGGCCGCCGCGTCACGGATCGCCGGCCGGGTCGTGCGTACCCCGCTGCTGCCCACCGGCTGGGATCCGGAGCTCTGGCTCAAGCCGGAGAGCCTCCAGCCGGTCGGCTCGTTCAAACTGCGCGGCGCGACCAACGCGGTCGCCCGGCTGACCGAGGCCCAGCGGGCCCGTGGCGTGGTCACACACTCCTCCGGCAACCACGGCCAGGCGCTCGCGTACGCGGCCCGCGCCGCCCGGGTGCCGTGCACGGTGGTGATCCCGGAGGGCGCACCCGCGATCAAGATCGAACAGGTGCGTACGCTCGGCGCCGAGGTGCTGCTCGTGCCGCCCGCCGAGCGGTTGAGCACCGCCGAGCGGATCGTCGCCGAGCGGGGCCGGACGCTGATCCCGCCGTACGACGACCGGCAGGTCATCGCCGGGCAGGGCACGATCGGGCTGGAGATCGTCGAGGACCTGCCCGAGGTCGACGTGGTGCTGGTGCCGGTCGGCGGCGGTGGCCTCTCCTCCGGCGTCGCCACCGCGATCAAGGCGCTCTCCCCGTCGACCCGCGTCTACGGCGCGGAACCCGCGTACGCGGCCGACGCGCAGGAGTCGCTGGCCACCGGTGAACTCGTCGTCTGGGACCTGGCCCGCACCCACCGGACCAGCGCCGACGGGCTGCGTACCAGCCTCGCCGAGCTGACCCTGGCGCACCTGCGGGAACACCTCGACGGCATCGTCACCGTCACCGAGGACGAGATCGCCGCCGCCACCGCCCACCTGGTCCGCCGGGCCCGGCTGGTGGTCGAGCCGAGCGGCGCGGTGGCCACCGCCGCCCGGCTGTTCCGTCCGGCCGAGTTGCCGCCCGGCCGGACGGTAGCGGTGATCAGCGGCGGCAACGTGGATCCGGCCGTACTGGCCGCCGCGGCGATCGCCTGAGCGGATCCCCCCGCTCAGGCGAACACCGTCACCGGCTCAGCCGCGCCGCCACTTCTGGTTCGCGCCGCCGCCACAGGTCCAGAGCTGGAGCTTGGCGCCGTTGGCGGTGCTCCAGTCGCGTACGTCGACGCACTTGTTCGCCTGCGGGTTGACCAGGTCACCGGCGCCGCTGAGGACGAACTGCTGGGCCGCGTTGCCGCTGCACGTGGCCAGTTGGATGTTCGCGCCGTTGGCGACCGACCCCCAGGCCACGTCCATGCACTTGCCCAGCGCCCGGACCGTGCCGTCGCCGGGGAAGCTCCACCGCTGGGCGTCGGTGCCGTTGCAGTCCCACAGTTGCAGGAGGGCGCCGTCGGTCGGCGTACCGCCGGGCACGTCGACGCACTTGTTGCCGTACCCGATCAGTGAGCCGCCGGTGGGCGGCGGGCCGCCACCGGTGTTCCAGGCGTAGACCCGGACGTAGTCGATCAGCATCTGCTGCGGCATCTGGGTGCTGCCGTCGGGGTAGCCGGGCCAGTAGCCGCCGACCGCCACGTTCATGATCATGAAGAACGGGTGGTTGTAAACCCACGGGTTGCCGCGCAGGTCGGCGGCGGTCTTGCGGGCGTACTGGATGCCGTCGACGTACCAGGTCACCGAGTCCGGCGCCCAGTCCACGGTGAAGGTGTGGAAGGCGTCGGCGAACGCCTGGCCGCCGGGCAGGCTGTACGCGCTGCTGATCGCGCTGCCACCGGAGTAGCCCGGCCCGTGCAGGGTGCCGTAGACCGTGTTCGGCTCCCGGCCGATGTTCTCCATGATGTCGATCTCGCCGTTGCCCGGCCAGCCCTGCGAGCCGGTGCCGAGCATCCAGAACGCCGGCCAGATGCCCTGGCCGCGCGGGATCTTCAGGCGGGCCTCGTAGCGGCCGTACGTCTGGGTGAACCGGTCCGCGGTCAGCAGGCGGGCCGAGGTGTACTGGCAGGTGCCGTAGTGGCACTGGTAGTTGGCCGGGTTCTCCCGGCGGGCGGTGATCACCATGTTGCCGGCGCCGTCGTGCGCGGCGTTGCGGGTGGAGTTGGTGTAGTACTGCTGCTCGTTGTTGCCCCAGCCGCTGCCACCGATGTCGAACTTCCACTTGCCGCCGTCGGGGCTGGTGCCCGCGGCTCCGTTGAACTCGTCGCTCCAGGTCAGTGCGCCCGGCGCCGCCTGGGCGACGCCGGATGCCGGAGCCGTCAGCAGGGTGGCCAGGCTAGCCCCGAGCAGGGCGAGTGCCAGGGCGGTCCGTCGTATACGCATGGAAATACTTCTATAACATGATGACGCTTTCTGGCAAGGTTGTTAACTAATAACTAAGTCAATTCCGGCAAAGAACGGCGGATCGCCGGGCCCCGTCGGACCCGGCGATCATCGCGTACGGCCCTCAGGCGGTCAGCCCGAACCGGTCCAGCGTCCAGGCGTTGATGAACGCCTCCTCGCGCCACGAGTCGTAGCGCCCGCTCGGCCCGCCGTGCCCGGCCCCCATCTCCGTCTTCAGCAGGTACGACCCGCCCGGCGCCACCGCCCGCAGCCGGGCGATCCACTTCGCCGGCTCGTGGTACAGCACCCGCGTGTCGTTCAGGCTGGTCACCGCGAGGATCGCCGGATAGTCCACGGCCGACACGTTCTCGTACGGCGTGTACGACTTCATGTACGCGTACACCTCCGGGTCGGCCAGCGGGTTGCCCCACTCCTCCCACTCGGTCACGGTCAGTGGCAGCGACGGGTCCAGGATCGAGTTCAGCGCGTCGACGAACGGCACCTGCGCCACGATCCCGGCGAACGCGTCCGGCGCCAGGTTCGCCACCGCGCCCATCAGCAGCCCACCGGCCGACGCGCCCCGCGCCACCAGCTTGTCCGCCGACGTCCAGTCGGACTTCACCAGGTGCCGGGCGACCGCGACGAAGTCGGTGAAGGTGTTCTTCTTCGCCAGCATCTTGCCCTCGTCGTACCAGTGCCGGCCCAGCTCACCGCCGCCACGGATGTGCGCCACCGCGAAGATCACGCCCCGGTCCAGCAGGGACAGTCGGTAGATGGAGAACCACGGGTCCATGCTCGCCTCGTACGACCCGTAGCCGTAGAGCAGACACGGGGCCGAGCCGTCGCGGGGCGTACCGACGCGGGCGACCAGCGACACCGGCACCCGCGTGCCGTCGTCGGCCAGCGCCCAGACCCGGTGCTGCTCGTACGCGGCCGGGTCGAAGTCGCCCAGCACCGGCTTGCGCTTGCGCAGCACCATCGCCCGGGTCACCAGGTCGTAGTCGTAGACCGAGTCCGGGGTGACCATCGAGGTGTACCGCAGTCGCACGGTGTCGGTCTGGTACTCCGGGTTGCTGTCGAGGCCGACGCTGTAGATCGGCTCGGGGAACTCGATGTCGTAGAAGTCGGTGCTGCCGGCGGTGAGCACCCGCAGCCCGGTCAGGCCCTCGTTGCGCAGCGACACCACCAGGTGGTTCGCGAACGCGTCCACCGACTCCAGTCGGACGCCGGGGGTGTGGTCGATCATCGGCACCCAGTCACCGGGACTGTCCGCCGACGTGTACGCCAGCGCGAAGTCCTCGGCGCCGTCGTTGTGCAGGACCAGGAACCGGTGCCCGTGGTGCTCGATCGAGTATTCGACGCCCTGCCGGCGCGGGGCGATCACCGCCGGCTCGCCGGTCGGGTTGCCGGCCGGGATGACCCGTACCTCGCTGCTGACCTTGCTGTGCGAGTCGATGACGATGAACTTCTCCGACCGGGTCAGCTCGACACCGACCCAGAACCGCTCGTCGTCCTCCTGGTAGACCACCACGTCGTCGGCGGCCGGCGCGCCGACGGTGTGCCGCCACACCTGGTTCGGCCGCCATGCCTCGTCCACGGTCAGGTAGAACAGGGTGGATCCGTCGCCGGACCAGGCGGAGCCGTAGAAGGTGTCCGGCACCTCGTCGGCGAGCACCTCGCCGGTCCGGAGGTCCTTGACCCGCAGCGTGAAGCGCTCGTCCCCGGCGAAGTCGGTCGAGTACGCCAGCCAGCGCCCGTCCGGGCTGACGTCGAAGGTGCCGAGGGCGAAGAAGTCCTGCCCCTGCGCGAGCAGGTTGCCGTCGAGCAGGATCTCCTCACCGGCCAGCGGGGCACCGTCGCCGGTCGCCGGGGGCTCGGTCTCACCGTCGGCGACCGGGCGCCGGCACTGGATGCCGTACTGCTGGCCCTCCACCGTGCGGGTGTAGTACCAGTAGCCGCCCTTGCGGGCCGGCACCGACAGGTCCGTCTCCTGGATGCGCTCCTTCGTCTCGCCGAAGAGCGTCTCCCGCAGGGCGGCCAGTGGTGCGGTGACCGCGTCGGTGTGGTCGTTCTCGGCGGTCAGGTAGGCGATCGTCGCCGGGTCCTCCTTGTTCGCCAGCCACGCGTACTCGTCGATGACGGTGTCGTCGTGGTGGGTGCGCTCGGTGGGGATCCGGTTGGCGACGGGGGCGGCGACGGGCGTCTCAGTGCTCACCCCGGCCACGTTACCGCCCCTGTCCCCACCCCCGCGCCTCGCCGGTCCGGCGCCGACCATCGGCAAAAGATTCGAACATGTGTACGATAAGCGCCGTGGGGACATCGACAGCGGTGCAGCGGACAACTGGCGGGGGGATCGGTCGGCGACTGGCCGAGATCTGTGGAGAGCGTTTCGCCCGACCGGCCGGAATGGCCGACGGGGTGGCCGGGGAACCGGCCGCGTGGGTGGCCGCACCGGGCACCGCCGAGGCGGTGGGCGCGGTCCTGCGGGCCGCCGCCGACCAGGCACTGACGGTGGTCCCGCGCGGCGCCGGCACCAAACTGGACTGGGGTGCGCCACCGTCGCGGGTGGACATCGTGCTCGACACCGGCCGGCTCGCCGGTGTCTGGCACCGGTCCGGTGAGGACATGGTGGCCGAGGTCGGCGCCGGCACGCCGGTGCGGGCGGTGCAGGCCGCGCTGGCCGCCAGCGGCATGCGCCTGCCGCTCGACACGCCGTCGGCCGGCGCGACCATCGGCGGGCTGGTGGCCGCCGACGAGACCGGTCCGATGCGGCACCGGCACGGCTCGCCCGGTGACCGGCTGTTCGGGGTCAGCTACGTCGACTCGACCGGGGCGCTGCACCACGCGGGCGGCTGGGCGGCCGGCGAGACGGCCGGGCACGACCTGGCCAGGTTGCTCTGCGGCTCCAACGGTGCGCTCGGCGTGCTGGTCTCGGCCACGCTGCGGGTGCAGCCGGTGCCGGCGAGCCAGATCTGGGTGTCCCGCCCGGTCCGGTCCCCGCTGGAGATGCACAACCTGGTCCGACTCATCCACGGCGCCTGGCTGAGCCCCGCCGCGATCGAGATCGACCTGCCGAAGGAGGGGCCCGCCGTTTCCCGTGGCAGCCACCCGGCCGGTTCGTCGCTGGTAGCCGGCAGCCTCGCCGTACTGCTGGAGGGTGGGCAGGCCGACGTCGGCGGTCGGGTGGCCCGGTTGGTCGAGCTGCTCAAGGGCGACAGTCGGGTGCACACCGCCGCGCCGGACTGGTGGGGGCGCTACCCGTTCACCGCCGACGACGTCGCGCTCCGGATCGACGTACCCGCGACCGACCTGCACGCCGCCGTCTACGCACTGCGTGACGCCGTCGGCACACCCGTGCCGGTGCGCGGCTCAGCCGGACTCGGCGTGGTGTACGCCGCACTGCCGGGCTACCTGACGCCCGCGCAGATCGCCGCGATCCTCTCGACGGTGCGGCAGGTGCTGCTCGGCCGCAACGGCCGCTGCGTGGTGCTGTCCGCCCCGCCCCGGTTGCGCCGGGAGATCGACTTCTGGGGGCAACTGCCCACCCTGCCGCTGCTGCGCCGGGTCAAGGAGCGCTTCGACCCGCACCACCGGCTCGCACCGGGCCGCTACACCGGCGGCATCTGACCCGATCGGTCAGACCGGAAGGGCGTCGTTGCGCAGGACCAGGATGGCGATGTCGTCGCGCGGGGTCTCAGCGGAGAACCCGATAGCGGTGGAGCGCAGCCGCGCGGCGACCACGTCCGCCGAGTAGCCGGCCAGCGGCCCGGCCGCGTCCCGGAGCCGATCGAGCCCGAACAGCTCCCGACCGCGCCGCCGCTCGGTCACCCCGTCGGTGTAGAAGATCAGCGAGTCACCCGGACCCATCGGCACGCTGGCCGACGGGGTGGCGATCGAGTCCAGCAGGCCGAGCGCGGTGCCGCCGGTGCCGACGAACGAGGCCCGGCCGTTGCCGCGTACGAGCACCGGGCGATCGTGGCCGGCGAGGTGCAGTTCGACCGAGAGCTGCCCGTCGGGGCGTTGACCCACCGCGGCCAGGGCGAGCGTGCAGTAGCGCCCGCCGCCGCGCTCGACCAGGGTCTCGTTGAGCCGGTCGAGCGCCTCCGGCAGCGGTTTGCCGTCACCGACCAGCACCCGGATCACGTCCCGGACCAGCCCGGTGACGGCCGCGGCCTGTACGCCCTTGCCGGAGACGTCACCGACCACCACCAGCCACCGGCCGTCCGGCAGCGGTACGACGTCGTAGAAGTCGCCGCCCACGTCGGCGTCGTCACCGGTCGGTACGTACTCGGCGGCGAAGCCGATGCCGTCGACGACGGGCAGCACCGGCGGCAGCAGCGACTGTTGCAGGGTGTGCGCGATCCGCCGCCGTTCGGCGTGGATGCGCGCGTTCTCGATCGCCAGGGCGGCGCGTCGGGCCACGTCCTCCAGCACCGCGACCTCGTCCGGGTCGTGCCGGTGGCGCAGGTGGCGGCCGACGGCGAGGGTGCCGAGCCGCTGGCCTCGGGCGACCAGGGGGACCGCGAAGCCGTCCATCGGCCCGCCGATCGGCACCTGGGAGCCGCTGCGGGACGCCTCCCGCAGCCGCGCCTGCACCGAGTCCGGACCGTCCTCGCCGAGCACCTTGTGCAGCTCCGGCAGGATGGCCTCGTCGGCGTGGCTGGCGGCGGCGAGCTTGAGCCGCCCCCACTCGTCGGCGGTGTGCACCGCGCACCACTGGCCGAGCCGGGGCACCACCAGTTGCGGGATCAGCGCCATGGTCAGGTCGACGTCGAGGGACTGGGCGAGCAGTTCGCTCGCCTCGGCGAGGAAGGTCAGCCAGGTCTGCCGGCGTACGTCGGCCCGGCGGAGCCGGTCGTTCTCCAGGTGCAGGGAGAGGCGTTCGGCCATCAGCGCGGCGAGTGGCTGGGCATAGCCGGAGGGCGCGGCGTCGAGTTCCAGTTCCCCGGCGTACGGGCGGTGCACGGCGAGCGGCACCCGGAGCAGGTCGTCACCGGGGCGCGGGTGCCGGCCGTAGCGGGCGAGCACCTGGGACCCGTTGCCGTCGCCCCGGTCCAGTCGAACGGTGCCACCGGCCGCGCCGACCATCTCGCCGACCCGGGCCAGCAGGTCGCCGGCGAAGTCCGGCAGCGGGTCGTCGGCGTACGGGTCGGGCACGGTATGCATGAGGGCGGTGAGCGCGCCGACGCTGGGCGCCGGACCGGTCTCCGTACGGCTGGACGGCTGGCCGCCGGAGGTGGGGGCGGGCGCGCTCTTGCGGTCGAGCCGGAACCAGACGCCCTTGCCGGTGGGCAGGTGGGTGGTGCCCCAGCGGCTGGCGAAGTGGTCGACCAGCAGCAGGCCCCGCCCTCTCTCCGATACCTCAGAAATGTCTGTTAGGTCATTTTTCGGGCGGGCGGTTACCTTTTCCAGTGGTCCGACGGCGAAGTCGGAGACTGTGACGGTCAGTCCGCTCTCGTCCGCGACGACCTCGATGTCCAGCTCCGTCCCGGCGTGCTCCACCGCGTTCGTGGACAGCTCGGTGGTGAGCAGGAGGGCCTCGTTGAGCAGTTCGTCGAGCTTTGCCTCGGCGAGCACGGACCTCACTATCGCCCGCGCGGCAGCCGGCGTACGGCGATCGGCGGGCAGCCTCACCCGCCGTACGCGTTCGTCCGTCCCGTCGCTGAACGGCCCCCCGATTTCCGCTGACACTGTCTCATCCTCCACCGCTCGGCTGCCGGTGCCAAGCCTGCCGGCACGCCGCCCCAGCTCAGCGTGGAGTGGTATCGGCGGGATCGGAGCACAATGATGGGTGTGCCGCCGCCGGCACAGGTGCCGGTCAGGCACGGTCCACCACCTCCCCGAGTTGAGCGAGGAAGAATGACCACGGCGAAACAATTGCCCGTCGCGGACCCGTCGACCACCGACGACGCGGTCCTGCTCGGCGAACTCGCCGAGGCGCTGCGGCGGGTCCGCCGCGGCGATCTCAAGGTACGGCTGCCGCGACGCGCGGGGCTCGGGGGCGAGGTCGCGGACGCCTTCAACGAGGTGGTTTCCCTCCAGGAGCGGCAGAACCTGGACCTGCGCCGGGTGAGCCGGATCGTCGGCCGGGACGGGCGGCTCACCGAGCGGCTGGACGAGGAGGGCTTCGACGGCGCCTGGGCCGACGGGCAGCGGGCGATCAACTCGCTGATCGACGACCTGACCAACCCGACCACCGAGATCGCTCGGGTGATCGTGGCGGTCGCCGACGGGGACCTGTCCCAGCACATGGCGCTGGAGATGGACGGCCGGCCGCTGCGCGGCGAGTTCCTCCGGATCGGCCGCACGGTGAACACGATGGTGGACCAGCTCTCCTCGTTCTCCAACGAGGTGACCCGGGTGGCCCGCGAGGTGGGCACCGAGGGTGAGCTGGGCGGCCAGGCCGACGTACGCGGGGTCGCCGGCACCTGGAAGGACCTGACCGAGTCGGTCAACACGATGGCGTCGAACCTCACCTACCAGGTGCGGTCGATCTCACAGGTGGCCACGGCGGTGGCCCGGGGCGACCTGTCGCAGAAGATCACGGTGTCGGCCAAGGGTGAGGTGGCCGAGCTGGCCCACACCTTCAACTCGCTCACCGACACGCTGCGCCTCTTCGCCGAGCAGGTGACCCGGGTGGCGCGCGAGGTGGGTACGGAGGGCAAGCTCGGCGGCCAGGCGGAGGTGCCGAACGTCGCCGGGACCTGGAAGGACCTGACCGACAGCGTCAACTCGATGGCGTCGAACCTGACCTCCCAGGTGCGCAACATCGCCCAGGTGTCGACGGCGGTGGCCCGGGGTGACCTGAGCCAGAAGATCACCGTGGCGGCGCAGGGCGAGATCCTCGAACTCAAGGACACCGTCAACACGATGGTGGATCAGTTGTCGTCGTTCGCCGACGAGGTGACCCGGGTGGCCCGCGAGGTGGGCATCGAGGGCAAGCTCGGCGGTCAGGCCCAGGTACGCGGCGTCTCCGGTACCTGGCGGGACCTGACCGAGAACGTCAACCAGCTCGCCGGCAACCTGACCTCCCAGGTCCGGAACATCTCCCAGGTCTCCACCGCCGTCGCCAAGGGCGACCTGTCGCAGAAGATCACCGTCGACGCCCGGGGCGAGATCCTGGAGTTGAAGTCGACCGTCAACACGATGGTGGACCAGTTGTCGTCGTTCGCCGACGAGGTCACCCGCGTTGCCCGCGAGGTGGGTACGGAGGGCAAGCTCGGCGGTCAGGCACAGGTGAAGGGCGTTTCGGGCACCTGGCGGGACCTGACCGACAACGTGAACTCGATGGCGTCGAACCTGACGTCGCAGGTGCGCAACATCGCCTCGGTGACCACGGCGGTGGCTCGGGGCGACCTCGGCCAGAAGATCACCGTCGACGCCCGGGGCGAGATCCTGGAGTTGAAGTCGACCGTCAACACGATGGTGGACCAGTTGTCGTCGTTCGCCGACGAGGTGACCCGCGTCGCCCGCGAGGTCGGCACCGAGGGCAAGCTCGGCGGCCAGGCCCAGGTACGCGGCGTCGCCGGCACCTGGCGGGACCTGACCGACAACGTGAACTCGATGGCGTCGAACCTGACCTCCCAGGTCCGCAACATCGCCCAGGTCTCCACGGCGGTGGCGCGCGGCGACCTGTCGCAGAAGATCACCGTGGACGCACAGGGCGAGATCCTGGAGCTGAAGTCCACCGTCAACACCATGGTCGACCAGCTCTCGTCCTTCGCCGACGAGGTGACCCGGGTGGCCCGCGAGGTGGGCACCGAGGGCAAGCTCGGCGGCCAGGCCGAGGTGAAGGGCGTCTCGGGCACCTGGCGGGACCTGACCGACAACGTGAACTCGATGGCGTCGAACCTGACCTCCCAGGTCCGCAACATCGCCTCGGTGACTACCGCGGTCGCCCGTGGTGACCTGCGTCAGAAGATCACCGTGGACGCGCAGGGCGAGATCCTGGAGCTGAAGAACACCATCAACATCATGGTCGACCAGCTGTCCTCGTTCGCCGACGAGGTGACGCGGGTCGGCCGCGAGGTCGGCATCGAGGGCAAGCTCGGCGGTCAGGCGCAGGTGAAGGGGGTCTCCGGCACCTGGCGGGACCTGACCGAGAACGTCAACCAGCTCGCCTCGACCCTCACCACCCAGCTGCGCGCGATCGCCCAGGTGTCGACCTCGGTGACCCGGGGCGACCTGACCCAGCGGATCACGGTCGAGGCGCAGGGCGAGGTCGCCGAGCTGAAGGACAACATCAACCAGATGATCGTCACCCTGCGGGAGACGACCAAGAAGAACGCCGAACAGGGCTGGCTCGACTCCAACCTGGCCCGGATCGGTGGCCTGCTCCAGGGGCAGCGCGACCTCGGCGAGGTCTGCCGGATGATCATGACCGAGGTGACCCCGCTGGTCGACGCGCAGCTCGGCGCGTTCTTCCTGGCCGACACCGAGGAGGCGTCGATGCGGCTGCGGCTGACCGCCTCGTACGGCTACGTCGCCCGGCACCACAACGTCACCTTCGGCCCCGGTGAGGGGCTGGTCGGCCAGGCCGCGCTCTCCCGGCGCACGATCCGGGTGAACGTGCCCGACGGCAAGCTCACCGTACGGTCCGGGCTGGCCGCGACACCCCCGGCCGATCTGGTGGTGCTGCCGGTGCTGTTCGAGGGCGAGATGCTCGGCGTGATCGAGTTCGCCAGCGTCGCCGCCTTCTCCGAACTGCACCTCACCTTCCTGGAACGGCTGGTGCTGACCATCGGCATCGCGGTCAACACCATTCAGGCCAACCGGCGTACGGAGGAGCTGCTGGCGCAGTCGCAGCGGCTCGCCCACGAGTTGCAGGAACAGTCGGCCGAACTCCAGCGCACCAACGCCGAACTGGAGGACAAGGCGCAGCTGCTGTCCGAGCAGAAGGGGAACATCGAGACCAAGAACCGGGAGATCGAGATGGCCCGGATCGGTCTGGAGGAGAAGGCGCAGCAGCTCAGCCGGGCATCGGCGTACAAGTCGGAGTTCCTGGCCAACATGAGCCACGAGCTGCGTACGCCGCTCAACTCGCTGCTGCTGCTGGCCCGGCTGCTGGCGGACAACTCGGAGCAGAACCTGACCGAGAAGCAGACCGAGTTCGCCCGGACCATCCACAGTGCCGGCTCGGACCTGTTGCGATTGATCGACGACATCCTCGACCTGTCCAAGATCGAGGCGGGTCGGATGGACGTCGAACCGACCGAGGTGCGGTTCGCCGAGATCCGGAGCTACGTCGAGCAGGCGTTCGCCCCGCAGGCCGAGGAGAAGAACCTGGACTTCCAGGTACGCGTCTCCCGCGACCTGCCCGAGGCGGTGGTCACCGACGCCCAGCGGCTCCAGCAGATCCTGCGCAACCTGCTCTCCAACGCGGTCAAGTTCACCGACAACGGCGCGGTCACGCTGCGGATCGCGCCCGCGCCGGAGGGCATGTACTTCGACGTACCGGCGCTGGCCACGGCCCGGCAGGTGGTCGCCTTCACGGTGATCGACACCGGGATCGGCATCTCCGACGACAAGCTGTCGCTGATCTTCGAGGCGTTCCAGCAGGCGGACGGCACCACCAGCCGCCGCTACGGCGGAACCGGGCTGGGGCTGTCGATCAGCCGTGACCTGGCCCGGCTGATCGGCGGCACGATCACCGTCGCGTCCGCACCCGGCCAGGGCTCGACCTTCACCCTGTTCGTACCGGACGTGCTGGCACCGGACGCGGTGGTCGCGCCGATGCCGCTGCCGGCCTCCCCGGTCCGCAACGACCTGCCGCCGCTGCTGCGCACCATCGAGGTGGAACGGGTCAGTACGCCGGTCACCCGCCAACTCGACGGCGCCACCGTACTGATCATCGATGACGACGTACGCAACGTCTTCGCGCTGACCAGCGCGTTGGAGTTGCACGGCATGACCGTGCTCTACTCGGACAACGGGGTGGACGGCGTACGGCTGCTCGCCGAGCATCCGGAGGTCGACATCGTGCTGATGGACGCGATGATGCCCGACCAGGACGGTTACGAGACGACCCGGGCGATCCGGCGCAACCATCGGTTCGCCGACCTGCCGGTGGTCTTCCTGACCGCCAAGGCGATGCCGGGCGACCGGGAGTCGGCGCTCGGGGCCGGGGCCAGCGACTACATCACCAAGCCGGTCGACCTGGATGAGCTGATCGAGCTGATGGCCTCCTGGGTCAACGGCAGCGGACGGGAGATGACCGAGTGAGCGAGTACGGCAGCGACGGGGTGATGGCCCGATGAGCGAGGTGGCGAAGGCTCTCCTGGTCGACGACCGGCGGGAGAACCTGCTGGCCCTGGAGGCGATCCTGCAAGGGTTGCCGGTGCACTCGGTCGCGGTGGAGAGCGGTGAGGCCGCGCTGAAGCAGCTGCTGGTGGACGACTTCGCGGTGATTCTGCTGGACGCCCAGATGCCGGACATGGACGGCTTCGAGACCGCCAGCCACATCAAGCGGCGGGAGCGGACCCGGCACGTACCGATCATCTTCCTGACCGCCGCGGACCGCGACGCCCAGCTCGCGCTGCGTGGGTACGCGGTCGGCGCGGTCGACTACCTCACCAAGCCGTTCGACCCGTGGGTGCTGCGGGCCAAGGTCTCCGTCTTCGTGGACCTGTGGACCAAGAACCGGCAGTTGATCGCCCAGGCCGAGGTGGTTCGGGAGCGCAACGCCCAGTGGCGCAACCTCACCGACGCCGTGGACGAGGCCACCCGCCTGCTCCGCTCCGACGACCCGACCGCCCCCGCCCGCGCCACCGAGATCCTCGAACAGGCCCGCTGGGGCTCACCCTCCTGATCGCCGCCCTTGTGGACGCCGGCCCGTTGACCGGCCGGCGTCCGGCGTCACTCGTGGCGGGTCAGGTCTCTGAGAGCAGGCCGCCGGACACCGGGACGGTTGATCTGGCGGTTTGGCCGGCGTCCGGTGCGGCGGTGTTTGACGCGTAGAGTTCGCACTGTTCGCCGGAGGGAAGGGTTCTGGGCAGAATTGTGGGCAGTGGGCCGGCGTACCAGCGGGTCGCGGACGAGATCAGGGCCGCCATCCTCTCCGGAGAGCTGGCGCAGGGCGACCGGATGCCGTCGTTGCCGGAGTTGGCCACCCGTTTCGGCGTGACCACGACCGTGGCGCACAACGCGGTCAACGTGCTGCGCGGCGAGGGCCTGGTGGTCACCCGGCAGGGCGCGGGCGCTTACGTACGCCGGTTCGAACGGATCCGGCGCAGCTCACCGGGCCGGCTCGCCCGCTCCCACTGGGGACAGGGCCGGGCTATCCAGGACCACGACACGGGCGTACGGGCAAGAGTTCTGGGCGTCGTGGTCGGTGAGGTCCCGGCTCCGGAGTACGTGGCGGCGGCGCTCGGCGTGGACAGCGGCACGGCCGTCCTGAGTCGGGCGCGGCGGTTCGAGGTCGACGGGCGCCCGGTCCAGTTGGCCACCTCCTACCTTCCACTGGAACTGGTACGCGGCACGGCGATCACCTACACGGACACCGGACCCGGCGGTGCCTACGCCCGCCTGGCCGAACTGGGCTTCGCTCCGGTGCGTTTCGTCGAGCGGCTGACCGACCGGGCGCCGAACCAACAGGAGCGTGAGCAGCTCGCCCTCTCGTCCGGGGCCGGTGCACGGGTGATCGAGATCACCAGATTCGCGTACGACGGGTCCGACCGTTGTGTCGAGGTCACGCGGATGGTTCTCGACGCGACCGCTTACGAGTTGGAGTACGAGTTTCTTGCCTAGACTCCCAACTCTTGCCAAGAGTTTGAAGTCTAGGCAAGAATCGATCCATCGATTTCGCCCAAGGATTGGGGAATGACGTGGACCTTCGTGACCAGGTGTGCAAGATGGCGGCCGAACTCGGTTACGAGATCGACACGCGTGAGCTGCTTGAGTTGATCGCGGACGAACCCGACGTGGTGGGGGAGGCGATCGGATCCGTCGCCGCCATCGCCGCTCACGAACTCACTCTTGAGCTGCTTGGCCAGGCGCTCGACAAGTTACGCGGGCAGTGGCCGGCGTGGCAGCTCGGCGACGGGCTCAAGCATCTGGCGGATGTACTGGTCCGGCTGGACGAGACTCATGCCACGATCTCCGAAGGCATCAACGACAGTCGAGCCGAATTCCGGACCTCCATGCGCCACCTCGTCGGCACTCCGACCCAACCGTGATCCCGCTGAGCCCAGTCGGCTGTGGCGGATTCGTGCCCCTCCGGGGGCAGTAATTCGCCACGGCGCCCTCGCCGACTTCGGTTGGATGGGGGCATGGAGGTCACCAGGGACGGGCGGAGCTGGCGGATCGGTACGGCTGACGACGTGGCCTGGCTCGCCGGACAGACCACCCAGGGGCTCTCGATCACCACGGCGATTCCGCCGGTGTTCGACGCGTACGCCACCTGCTACCCGCCCGAGGGCGTCGGTTACCCGGCCCATGAACGCGCCGTGGTCGACGTGCTCGCCCGGCACACCCCCGAGCAGCCCTGGTGGCTGGGCTACCTCGAAACCGGCGCCCACGACATCGTCTTCCCGGACGCCCCGAAGGTGTCCCTCTACTGGGACTGGTCCTACGTGCTGGTCGAGGCCGGACCCGAACAGGCCCTGGCCTGGCGAACCGGGCACATGCGCGGCGACGGTCCGCTGCCCGATCTGTTCTTTCCCGCCGACCGGTCCTGGTTCGTCTCCGCCCTCTGGGACGACACCTGGACCGACATCGGCGGCAGCCCGGACCTGATCACCGCCCTACGCCACAACCCGCTGGTCAACGCCCGCCCGGTCGGACCCGACGAAGACGCACTCCCGCCCGGACTGACGCGCGAGTAACCGGTTCGGTCAGCTGTTGGCGGGTTCGTTGCGGATCATCAGGGCGGAGCGCAGGCCGGTGATGTCGAGTACCCGGAGCAGGAAGTCGCCGACGTTGGTCAGGACCAGCAGGGTCTGGGCGTGACTGGCCTTGCGGCTCAGTACGACCAGCGTGCCGAGCCCCTGGGAGTCGCAGAAGGTGACTCCGGCCAGATCAAGGACCAACCGGGGCGGCGCGTCGGAAAGTACCTCGTTCACGACGGCGGACAGCCGGCTGGCGGTGAGCATGTCAATTTCGCCGGCGAGGCTCAGGACCACCTCGTCGGCGCTGCGCTGGACCGCGATGGTCAGCTCCGCTCGCTCCACCGGGTCAGCGTATCGCGATCTAGGTGACTCGGCCGGTTGAGGCGTACCGCCGCGCGGTCGAAGCAGCTTCCGGGACGCGACCGGGGAGTGAGCGGGGGAGTGAGCGGGACGGGAAGGGGACGTGAGCGGGGTTACCCCGCAAGGGGTGGTTACCGTGCTGCGTAGTAGCGCTGACAGAATGGCGGCACCGTGACCGATACGTACTCTGCCGGCACCGGCCCGTACCCGGCCGACGCCCCGGCTTCCGAGGCCCTGTTCGACCGCGCCCGCGCCATCGTGCCGGGCGGGGTCAACTCCCCCGTACGCGCGTTCCAGGCGGTCGGAGGCACCCCACGCTTCATGGTCCGTGGCTCCGGCCCGTGGCTGTTCGACGCCGACGGCCGGCGTTACGTCGACCTGGTCTGCTCCTGGGGACCGTTGGTCGCCGGGCACGCCCACCCCGAGGTGGTTGCCGCGGTCCAGGCCGCCGCCGCGCTCGGCACCAGCTTCGGTACGCCCACGCCGGGCGAGGTCGAGCTGGCCGCCGAGATCGTCGCGCGTACGCCGGTGGAGCAGGTCCGGCTGGTCAACTCGGGCACCGAGGCGACGATGACGGCGATTCGGCTGGCCCGTGGCTTCACCGGGCGCTCCAAGATCGTCAAGTTCGCCGGCTGCTACCACGGGCACGTGGACGCGCTGCTCGCCGCGGCCGGCTCCGGCGTGGCCACCCTGGGCCTGCCCGACTCGCCCGGTGTGACCGGTGCGGCGGCCAGCGAGACCATCGTGGTGCCGTACAACGACGTGAGCGCGGTCGAGGCGGTGTTCGCCGCCGAGGGGCAGCACATCGCCGCGATCATCACCGAGGCGGCGCCGGGCAACATGGGCGTGGTGGCGCCCCGGGCGGGTTTCAACGCCGCCCTGGCGAGCATCGCCCACGCGTACGGCGCGCTGCTGGTGGTGGACGAGGTGATGACCGGGTTCCGGGTGTCGGCGGGCGGCTGGGCCGGGCTGGAACCGGTCGACGCGGACCTGTTCACGTACGGCAAGGTGATGGGTGGCGGGCTGCCGGCGGCGGCCTTCGGTGGCCGGGCCGAGATCATGTCCCGCCTCGCCCCGGCCGGGCCGGTCTACCAGGCCGGCACCCTCTCCGGTAACCCGCTCGCCTGTGCCGCCGGGCTGGCCACGCTCCGGCTCGCCGACGCCGCGCTCTACCAGCGGCTGGACAGCACCGCCGCCGCCGTGGGCAAGCTGGCGAGCGACGCGCTGGCCGCCGCCGGGGTCCCGCACAACCTGTCGTACGCGGGCAGCATGTTCTCGATCTTCTTCACCGAGAACGACGTGGTCGACTACGAGTCCGCTCGTACCCAGGACGTCGCCGCGTTCCGGGCGTTCTTCCACGCGATGCTGGCCAATGGCGTCTACCTGCCGCCGAGCGCCTTCGAGTCGTGGTTCGTGTCGACGGCGTTGGACGACGCCGCCTTGGAGCAGTACGCGGCAGCCCTGCCCGTGGCAGCGGCTGCGGCAGCGGCGGTCGGTCACGGGGGGTAGCAAGTGAGCAAGACGGTCGTCCACGTGCTGCGGCACGGGGAGGTACACAACCCCGACAAGATCCTCTACGGTCGGTTGCCCGGTTTCCGGCTGTCCGAGCTGGGTGTCCAGATGGCCAAGGCGGCGGCCCAGTCGCTGGCCGACCGCGACCTGGCGTACGTGGTGGCGAGCCCGCTGGAGCGGGCCCAGCAGACCGCCGAACCGTTCGCCGCCCAGCTCGGCCTGCCGGTGGCGGTCGACGACCGGCTGATCGAGAGCGCGAACTGGTTCGAGGGCAAGCGGGTGTCACCCGGCGACGGATCGTTCGGCGACCCGCGCAACTGGTGGGTGCTGCGGGACCCGGTCACCCCGTCCTGGGGCGAGGCGTACCGGGTGATCGCCGAGCGGATGTTCGCCGCCGTACACGCCGCGCGGGTGGCCGCCGAGGGGCGGGAGGCGGTCTGCGTCTCGCACCAGCTCCCGATCTGGACCCTGCGCCGGTACGTCGAGCGCAAGCGACTCTGGCACGACCCGCGCAAGCGCCAGTGCGGTCTGGCCAGCCTCACCTCGTTCCACTTCGACGGCGCCAAGGTCGTCGGCATCGGTTACTCCGAGCCGGCCGCGCACCTGGTCGCCATGTCGCCGACCGCACGGACGGCCAAGGGGGCTTGACGTTATGAGGTTCCCGCCACGGGTCTGGCTCGGCGCGCTGCTCTCCGCCGTCACGGTGGTGGCGCTCGCCGGCTGCTCCGGCGGCGAGAACTGGGAGGCGAAGTGCTCGACCAACGCCGACCAGGCGATCGAGTGCGGTCCGGAGAACCGGGCGCCGGCGCCGAAGGTCAGCGGTGAGCTGCTCGACGGCGGTCGGTACGACCTGATCCAGGACCGGGGTCGGGTGGTGGTGGTCAACTTCTGGGGCTCGTGGTGCGCGCCCTGCCGGGCCGAGGCGGACGACCTCGAAGCGACGTACCAGGCGACCGCTGCCCAGGGGGTCCGGTTCCTCGGCGTGAACGTCCAGGACGGCCGGGACAAGGCGAAGGCGTTCGAGCAGAGCCTCGGGGTGACGTACGCCAGCCTGTTCGATCCGGGCAACCGGGTGGCGCTCAACTTCGAGATCCCGCCGAACAGCACCCCGGCGACGATCGTGCTCGACCGGGAGGGCCGGATCGCGGCCGTCTTCCGCAAGCCGGTCGTGCGCTCGATGCTGGAACCGGTGGTGACCCGGATCGCCGCCGAGGCGCCGCCGAGCGGTGACGCGCCGACGGGCTCGCCGTCGCCGGTGGCCCGCTGATGGGCGACACCTTCGCCAACCTCGCCGAGAGCGGGCCGCTGCTGTTGGCGTTCGGCGCCGCCGCCCTCGCCGGCCTGGTGAGCTTCCTGTCGCCGTGCATCCTGCCGCTGGTGCCCGGCTACCTGTCGTACGTCACCGGACTGGCCGGGGCGGACCTCGGCGCCACCGGCGCGCCGCGTACGCCGGTCGACGCCGGCCCGGACGGCCCCGGCGGCGGGGTCGCGGTCGCGGTGGCGAGCCGGGAGGCCCGCGGGGTCCGGGGCCGGGTGCTCGCCGGCACGCTGCTGTTCATCGCCGGCTTCACCACCGTGTACGTGCTCAGCGCGATCCTTGTCGCCAGCGTCGGTCGGGTGCTCTCGGCCCACCGCCGGCCGCTGGAGATCGGCGTCGGGCTGCTGATCATCCTGCTCGGCCTCGCCTACCTCGGGCTGGTGCCGGGCCTGCAACGCGAGTTCCGGCTCCAGCGGCTGCCGGCCGCCGGGCTGGTCGGTGCCCCGGTCTTCGGCGCGGTATTCGCCCTGTCCTGGCTGCCCTGTTCCGGGCCGACGCTCGGCGCGGTGCTCGGCATGGCGACCGTCAGCGGCCAGGCCGACCGGGCCGCGCTGCTGGCGGTGGCGTACTGCCTGGGGCTCGGGCTGCCGTTTGTGATCTTCGGGCTGGCCTTCCGTCGCCTGCTCGGCGTGTTCAAGGCGGTCCGGCGCAACAGCGCCTGGGTCACCCGGATCGGCGGGGCGCTGCTGGTGGTGGTCGGGCTGGCCCTGGTCACCGGCGGCTGGCTCAATTTCGTGATCTGGTTGCAGACGACGTTCGGCGTCGGTGAGGTCGGCATCTGATGTCCAGCGTCGAACAGCAGACCATCCCCGGTACGGGTACCACCAGCGGCGGGCCGCCGACCGTACGCCGGCCGAACCGGGTGCTGGCGCTGCTGCGCAACTCCTGGCGGCAGCTCACCAGCATGCGTACGGCGCTGATCCTGCTCTTCCTGCTCGCCGTCGCCGCCATCCCGGGCTCGGTGCTGCCGCAGCGCAACATCGCCCCGGAGAAGGTCAACGACTACTTCGACCAGCACCCCGACCTGGCCCCGGTGCTCGACCGGCTCGGCGGCTTCGACGTCTTCGCCTCGATCTGGTTCTCCGCGATCTACCTGCTGCTGTTCACCTCGCTGGTGGGCTGCATCGCGCCCCGCCTGCGCGACCACGTTCGTACGCTTCGGTCCGTACCGCCGGTTGGTCCGAAGCGGTTGGACCGGCTGCCGCAACACGCGGTCCTGGCCGACCGGGACGCGGCCGGGCAGCCGGCGGATGCCGACGCGGAGCTGGCGGCGATCGCGGCCATGCTGCGCAAGCGGCGGTGGCGGGTGGTGGTCCGGGGCAACACGGTCGCCGCCGAGAAGGGCTACCTGAAGGAGAGCGGCAACCTGCTCTTCCACATCTCGCTGCTGGCCATGCTCGTCGGGGTCGCGCTCGGTTCCTGGTACGGCTGGCACGGCAACCGGCTGCTCGTCGCCGGCAAGGACTCGTCGTTTTGCAGCGCGCTCGACCAGTTCAGCGAGTCCGGTCTGGGGCCCCGGGTGCAGGCCACCGACCTGCCCCGGTTCTGCCTGGAGCTGACCGACTTCAAGGCCCGGTTCCTGCCGTCGGGGCAGCCCGAGTCGTTCAGCGCCTCGGTGCTGGTGGACGAGGACGGTGGCGCCCAGCGGGCGGCCGACTTCTCGGTCAACTCCCCGCTGCGGCTGCACGGGGCGAACGTCTACCTGCTCGGCCACGGCTACGCCCCGGTGATCCGCTACACCGACCGCAACGGGAAGTCGCAGACCCAGCCGTTCCCGTTCCTGAGCAACGACGGCAACCTGACCAGCGAGGGCGTCGCCACGTTCCCGGACGTCAACCTGGACCCGTCGACCGGGCAGCGGGACCCGAAGGCGCAGGTCGCGTTCGAGGGCATCTACCTGCCGACCGCGCCCGACGAGGCACCCTTCGTTCGCTCGCAGTTCCCGGCGGAACGCAATCCGGCGCTGATGCTGATCCCGTACCGGGGCAACCTGGGCATGGACGCCGGCATGCCGTCCTCGGTCTACAGCCTCAACCAGGAACAGGTACGCGAGGGCAAGCTGACCCAGGTCGGGGAGGCGAAACTGCTTCGCCCGAATGACAGGTGGACGCTCGACGACGGTACGACGGTCGAGTTCCTGGGCACCCAGCAGTACATCACCCTCACCGTCCGGTACGCCCCGGCCTCGACGTTGATGCTGGTCAGCTCGGTGCTGCTGCTGATTGGGCTGATGTCGTCGCTGTTCGGGCGGCGGCGTCGGGTCTGGTTCCGGGTCACTCCGGCCGCCCCGGAGGATAGGTCCACGACGGGCGGTAGTAGCTTGATCGAGGCCGGTGGGTTGCCGCGCACCGACTATGCCGGATTCGCCGACGAGTTCAACCAGCTCGTCGCCGCGGTGGAACGCGGTGCCGGGGGCCGAGAAGGGACCGAGTAAATGGCCGCACTCTCCGACCAGCTCCTGGTGTTCACCATCCTGGGATACCTGATCGCGATGATCAGCCACGCCGCGTCGTACGCCTTCAGTGGGCGCGGGGCGGTCGCCGCGATCAGCCGTCCGGCCCGGCAGTTGGTGACCGTGGGTGCGGGGGAGTCCGACGCCCCGCTGGCCAAGGTCGACGCGCCGCCCGCGGGAACGTCGACCGGTAGGGTTCCGCCGAAGTCCACCGGACGGGCCGCGATCGCCGCCCGGATCGCCATGGTGGCCACCATGCTCGCCACCGCGCTGCACCTCGGCGCGCTGGTCACCCGTGGGGTCGCGGCCGAGCGGCTGCCCTGGGGCAACATGTACGAGTTCCTGCTGTCGGTGACCTTCGTCGGCGCCGCCGGTTGGCTCTACCTGCTGTTCCGCTGGCCGTCCGTACGCCAGCTGGGGCTGGTCCTCACGATGGTGATGGTGGTGCTGCTCGGCATCGCCGGGCTGGTGCTCTACACCCCGGTCGTGCCGCTGGTGCCGGCGCTGAACTCGTACTGGTTCGACATTCACGTGACGACGATCAGTTTCTCGTCCGGCATCCTGCTGCTCGCCTTCGTACCGGCCCTGATGTACCTGCTGCGGGCCGGTTACGAGTCCGGCAAGCGCAGCTTCCCGTACGTGCTGGCGCGTAGGGCGCCGAGCGCGGTGACGCTGGAACGGTTGACCTTCGGCCTGAACGCGTTCGCCTTCCCGATCTTCACCTTCGCGGTGATCGCCGGAGCGGTCTGGGCCGAGGCGGCCTGGGGCCGGGCGTGGGGTTGGGACCCGAAGGAGACCTGGGCGTTCATCTCCTGGGTGGTGTACGCCGGTTACCTGCACGCCCGTGCCACCCCGAGCGTCAAGCGCAACGTGGTCACCTGGATCTCGATCTTGGGCTTCCTGACCATGCTGATGAACCTGTTCGGGGTGAACTTCTTCTTCACCGGCCTGCACTCGTACGCCGGAGTGAACTGACCCCTTCGGCAGGTCGAGCGCCTTCGCAAGATGTAGAAGTGCACTTCTTAGAACTGCACTTCTACTCCGGGCGGTAATCGCGCAACCACACTGGATGTGCAAGTTTGCGGCGGCGGGCCTGTTTGCTTCTCCCCGACGCGGGCGGAATCTAGCTGTTGACAAGATGCTTGGTGGGCGCCAATCTTGACAGTGACAAGGTGAGTTCGACTCGTCTACCGGGAGCCTGCCGTGACACCGGAAACCCGTACCACCGCCGCGATCCTGATCATCACGGTCGGCACCATCGCCTTCGGCGGGCTGTCGCTGCTGATGCAACTGGTCCGCCGGATCCCCGGCTACCTGGACAACCCGGTCCGGCGGGCGCTCTGGACCGCCGGCCACGCCCACGCCGGCGTCCTGGTGCTGTTCGCCCTGGTCGCCCTGCTCTACCTCGACCAGTCCGACTACGGCGACGCAATGTTGACCCTGGTACGGGTCCTGTTCGTGGCCGCACCGATCCTGATGCCGCTCGGCTTCTTCCTCTCCGTGGTCCGCCCGACCGACACCAAACCGAACAAGCTGATCTACCTCGTCCCGCTCGGCGGCGCCAGCCTGACCGCCGGCACCCTGCTGCTCGGCATCGGCCTGCTGTGACCACCGCCGCACGGCACCCCGGCTGCGTCGACCGGCCCGCCGGTACGGGAGACTGGCAGGCATGGTGGCTCGTGGCTTCCCGTACGCCGATCTCAAGGACTTTCTCGCCGCGCTCGAAGGGCCGGGTGAGCTGCGCCGGGTGACCGTGCCGGTCGACCCCACGCTGGAGATCAGCGAGGTGGTGACCCGGACGGTCCGGGCGAACGGCCCGGCGCTGCTCTTCGAGCGCCCGACCCGGGGCGAGATGCCGGTCGCGATCAACCTCTTCGGCACCGAACGCCGGATGGCGATGGCGCTCGGCGTGGACCACCTCGACGAGGTCGGCGAGCGGATCGGCGCCATGATCAAGCCGGAACTGCCGGTCGGCTGGTCGGGCATCCGGGACGGCCTGGGCAAGGTGCTGCAACTCAAGTCGTTGCCGCCGAAGAAGGTGAAGACCGCACCCTGCCAGCAGATCGTCTACCGGGGCGCGGACGTGGACCTGAACCGCCTGCCCGGCCTCCAGGTCTGGCCCGGCGACGGCGGAATCTTCCACAACTTCGGGCTGACCCACACCAAGCACCCGGAGACCGGCAAGCGCAACCTCGGCCTCTACCGGCTGCAACAGCACTCGCACAACACCATCGGGATGCACTGGCAGATTCACAAGGACTCCACCGCGCACCACGCGGTCGCCGAACGCCGGGGTGAGCGGTTGCCGGTGGCGATCGCTATCGGTTCCGACCCGGTGGTCAGTTACGCCGCCTCCGCCCCGCTCCCCGGCGACATCGACGAATACCTGTTCGCCGGCTTCCTGCGCGGCGAGCGGGTCGAGATGGTCGACTGCCTGACCGTGCCGCTCCAGGTGCCGGCGAACGCCCAGATCGTGCTGGAGGGCTACATCGAGCCGGGCGAGCGGCTACCGGAGGGGCCCTTCGGCGACCACACCGGCTTCTACACCCCGGTCGAACCGTTCCCGGTGATGCACATCGAGGCGATCACCACCCAGCGCGACCCGATCTACCACTCGATCGTCACCTCGCAGCCGCCGCAGGAGGACCACGGCCTGGGCAAGGCCACCGAGCGGATCTTCCTGCCCCTGCTCAAGATGCTGATCCCGGACATCGTGGACTACGACCTGCCGTCCGCCGGGGTGTTCCACAACTGCGTGATCGTCTCCATCCGCAAGCGCTACCCCAAACACGCCCAGAAGGTGATGAGCGCGATCTGGGGCGCCCACCTGCTCTCGCTGGCCAAGCTGATAGTGGTGGTCGACGAGGACTGCGACGTGCACGACTACTCCGAGGTCGCGTTCCGTGCCTTCGGTAACGTCGACTACTCGCACGACCTGCTGATCACCCAGGGGCCGGTGGACCACCTCGACCACGCGTCGTACCAGCAGTTCTGGGGTGGCAAGGCCGGGGTCGACGCCACCCGGAAACTGCCCACCGAGGGCTACACCCGAGGCTGGCCGGAGGAGATGACCATGTCGCCGGAGATCCGCGCCCTGGTCGACAAGCGCTGGAAGGAGTACGGAATCCAGTGACTACCACCACTGTCGCCGAACGCACCGGACGGGTGAAGTCGTTCCTGAAGCTCGTCGCGATCGAGCACTCGGTCTTCGCTCTGCCGTTCGCGTACCTCTCCGCGCTGGCCGCGATGTTCGTCGACGGCGGGCACGTACGCTGGCTCGACCTGCTGCTGATCACCGTCGCGATGGTCGGCGCCCGTACCTTCGCCATGGCGGCGAACCGGATCATCGACCGGCGGATCGACGCGCGTAACCCCCGTACGGCCGGGCGGGAACTGGTCACCGGGGCGGTGAGCGTCCGCACGGCCTGGACCGGCGCGATCGTCGCCGTGATCGTCTTCCTCGGCGCCGCCGCCGCGCTGAACCCGCTCTGCTTCGCGCTCGCACCGCTGGCCGTGGTGCCGCTGGTGCTCTACCCCTACGGCAAGCGGTTCACCGACTGGCCGCACGCCATCCTCGCGCTCGCCCAGGCGGTCGGCCCGGTCGGCGCCTGGCTCGCGGTCACCGGCAGCTTCAACGGCTCCGGCCCGGCCTGGCTGCTCGGCGCCGCGGTCGGGCTGTGGATCGGCGGCTTCGACCTGATCTACGCCTGCCAGGACGCCGAGATCGACCGCGAGATCGGCGTACGCAGCGTGCCGGCCCGGTACGGCAAGCGCTTCGCGCTGCACCTGTCGACGGCGACGCACGTGGGGACGTTCGCCCTGTTCGGCTGGTTCGGCGCGCTGATCGGCCTCGGCTGGCTGTTCTGGATCGGCCTGGTGCTCACCGCGGCCGCCTTCACGTACCAGCACGTGGTGGTCTCGCCGACCGACCTGTCGAAGGTCAACCGGGCGTTCTTCACCGCCAACGGGTTCGTCGCCATCGCGCTGTTCTTCTTCGCCCTGCTCGACCTGGTGTTCCGGCTCAACCTGCGTCCCTGACCCCGTCCGGGCCGGGTTGCCGGGGTCGGCGGGACGAGCACCGGCCGGACCGGGCAGGCTTGGGGTATGCGCAGACCGTGGGTGGTGGGGGTTTCCGGAGCATCGGGTACGCCGTACGCGGCTGCGGTCATCGGCGGGCTGCTGGACGCCGGGGCAGCGGTCGACCTGGTGGTTTCCCGGGCGGCCCGGCTCACCGTCCTGGACGAGACCGGTACCGCGTTCCGGGACGCGCACTGGCGCGACGACCTGGGCGCCTGGTTGGGGCGGGACCTGTCCGGTGCCGACCTGGCGTACTGGCCGGCCGGCGACCTGGCCGCGGGTCCGAGCAGCGGGTCGTACCCGGTGCGCGGGATGGTGGTGGTGCCGGCGAGTACGGCCGCCTGCGCCGGCATCGCCATCGGCCTGTCGAAGGACCTGTTGCAGCGCGCGGCGGAGGTGAACCTGAAGGAGCGCCGACCGGTGGTGGTGGTGCCCCGGGAGACCCCGGTGACCCGCAGCCACCTGGAGCATCTGATCGCCCTGCACGACGCGGGGGCGGTGGTGCTGCCGGCCAGCCCCGGCTTCTACGGCGCGGGTGCGTCCGCCTCGGCGGAGCAGCTCGTCGACTTCGTCGCCGGCAAGGTGCTCGACGCGCTCGGTGTGCCGCACTCGCTGTTCCGGCGGTGGGCCGGCGAACTCGGCGCCGGCCGCGACCGGGATCGGGATCGGGATCGGGATCGGATCGGTCCGGTTGGAAACCCGGATCGGTTGGGGTGAAACCCCGGTTCGGGCCGATGGTGGCCGGCCCGAGCCCGGGTGTTACTCAGTGCATGCCCATGTTGCCGGCGCTGGCCGGATTCGGGCCTGTCGGCGTTGCCGGACCATTGTTGCGCGGCCGGTTGGCTATGCTGTCGTCGACCTCGTCGAGCATGCCCTCGCCTTCGAGCAGGGCACGCACCTCCGATTCGCGGAACCGTCGGTGTCCGCCCGGTGTCCGGATGCTGCCGATCCGTCCGGCCGCAGCCCATCGGGTGACGGTCTTGGGGTCGACGCGGAACAGCGCAGCCACCTCGCCCGGCGTCAGCAGACGATCTCCAGTGTCCACAGCCCCCTCCTCGCGTCCACGAAGTCCCCGGACTGGTAAGACCGCCCCCGGGACAAAAGTGCCTGCCAGAGCCTTCGGTGGGGACGTACGGCAATTACAGCACCGCCAGAGTGTCGTGTCCGGCGAACGCGAAAACGCCCTGAGTGGGAAGTTAGCTCGGCCGATATGTGGTTTTTACGAGCTTTGAGCGCGGGGTACCGCCTACCGGTCGTTACCCGTCCCATTCATCGGGATAGTGTCTACAGTCCGTGGACGCCATCGACCTGGTACTCGTCGATCTGCTGCAAACCAACGCCCGGCTCTCGTACGCCGAGCTGGCCCGGCAGGTCGGCCTCTCCGCGCCCGCCGTACACGAGCGGGTGGGCAAACTCGAATCCAACGGAGTCATCCGCGGCTACCGGGCCGAGGTGGCCCCGGAGGCGGTCGGCCTCGGCGTCACCGCCCTGATCGGCATCGTCCAGGACTCCGGCGGCGACACCGACGACGTACTGGCCACCTTCCGCGGGATGCCCGAGATCGAATCCTGCTACTTCATGGCCGGCGTCGAGTCGTTCCTGCTCAAGGCAAGGGTCGGCACGATCGCCGAACTGGAGCAGCTGATCGTACGGCTGAACCGGACCGCCGGCGTCGCGTCGACCCGGACCGGCATCGCCCTCTCCACCAAGTGGGAGAACCGCCCACAGCCACGGGCGAAGGAGACCGGGGCATGAAACAACTCGACAGGTGCAACGACGCGGAGCGGGCCTGGGTTACCGAGGCGATCGCCCTGGTCGAGGCGGACGCCAACCGGTCGGCCGACACGCACCTGCTCCCGTTCCCGCTGCCCCGCGAGTGGGGCATCGACCTCTATCTCAAGGACGAGTCGGTACACCCGACCGGGTCGCTCAAGCACCGGCTGGCCCGTTCGCTCTTCCTGTACGGCCTATGCAACGGCTGGATCGGCCCGCAGACCACGATCGTGGAGGCGTCCTCCGGCTCCACCGCCGTCTCCGAGGCGTACTTCGCCCGGATGCTCGGGCTGCCGTTCATCGCGGTCATGCCGGCCGCCACCTCGCCCGAGAAGATCGCCCTGATCGAGTTCCAGGGCGGGCGCTGCCACCTGGTGAACGACCCCGCGGCGGTGGTGGTCGAGGCCCGCTGGCTGGCCGAGGACCGCAACGGGCACTACCTGGACCAGTTCACGTACGCCGAACGCGCCACCGACTGGCGCGGCAACAACAACATCGCCGAGTCGATCTACGCGCAGATGTCGTTGGAACGGCACCCGATCCCGAGCTGGATAGTGGTCGGCGCCGGCACCGGCGGCACCAGCGCCACCATCGGCCGCTACACCCGGTACCGGCGACTGCCGACCAAGATCTGCGTGGTCGACCCGGAAAACTCCGCCTACTACCCCGCCTGGCTGGCCGCCGACTGGTCCGTGTCGACCGGGCGCGGCTCGCGGATCGAGGGGATCGGCCGACCCACCGTCGAGGCGTCCTTCCAGCCGGCCGTGGTCGACCGGATGGTGCAGGTGCCGGACGAGGCATCGCTCGCCGCCATGCGGGCGGCCACCGCCGTACTCGGGCGGCGGGTCGGCGGGTCGACCGGCACCAACCTCTGGGGGGCCTTCGGCCTGATCGCGCAGATGCGCGCCGCGGGCCAGGCCGGGTCCGTGGTCACCCTGCTCTGCGACGGCGGCGAACGGTACGTCGACACCTACTATTCGGACGACTGGCTCGCCGCCCAGGGCCTCGAACTGAGCCCGTACCTGGCCACCGTCGAGCGGTTCCTCGCCAGCGCCGAGTGGTCGGAGTGAGGATCACGGACCGGGCGGGTGTCAGCGGCGTACCTCGGTGCCGACCCGCTCGGCCAGCCCGGGGTAGCTGACCACGTAACCGTCCGCGTCGAGGCCGAGGTCCGCCTCGAAGTCGTCGTCCCGGAACCGTACGTTGCCGCCGGCCAGCGCCGTGTAGACCTGCTCGGACGGGACCACCAGCAGGCTCGGCACCAGCACCCAGGCGACCGTGATCCGGTGCACCGTACCCGGTGCGGCGTTGCGCAGCCCGAGCCGGCGTACCGGCAGGGTGTTGAACAGCGGGGCGCCACCGAGGTCGACGTCGAGCGCGTCAACCAGGCGGTCCGGTTCCTCGATCCCCGGAATGCCGGCACCCGGAGCCCCGGCCACGGCCAGCGCCCCGTCCAGGTCGCCCTGCTCGGCGGTGCTGGCCCGCCAGCGCCCCGCCGCCCGCTCCAGCCGCAGGCTGCGCAGCCAGCCGGCACCCTCGACGCTCACCTCCAGCCGTACGGCCGCCCAGTTCTCGTCGGTGGTGAGCTCGTAACGGCAGGTGTAGGGCAGCGGGTCCACGGCCAGTGCCACGCCCCGGGCGAGCAGCCCCCGGCGGTCGTCGAGCAGCACGTGGTCGGCACCCGGGACGTCCGTACGGTTCCAGAGCAGCGATCTCGGCATCATCGGCATGGATCGGACGTTACCGCCGGAAGCGGCCCCTCGCCGGCCGTGCCGCCGGGACGGACGAAAGCGGCGGGCCGGGCGGCACGGTGAGACCGTGCCGCCCGCCCGCCGCCATCGGGGTCGGAAACGCGAAAATCAGTGGGTACGGGTCGGGCGCCGCGCGCCGAACTGCCGGTCGCCACCGGTACGCGGACGATCGCCCTGGGCGTCGGCCGGCCGGTCGTGCCGGGGCGTGCTCTCGTGCCGGTACCCGCCGCGCCGGTCGTCGGACCGCCACTCGCCGCCGGTCCGCCACTCGCCCGCCGGACGTCCACCGGCAGCCCGCTCGCCCTGGGGCCGGTCACCCTGCGGCCGGTCGCCGAAGCGACGTTCGCCCTGGGGCCGGTCGCTCTGCGGCCGGTCGCCGAAGCGGCGCTCGCCCTGGGGCCGGTCGCTCTGGGGCCGGTCGCCGAAGCGGCGCTCGCCCTGCGGACGGTCACCCTGCGGCCGGTCACCCTGCGGCCGGTCGCCGAAGCGGCGCTCGCCCTGGGGACGGTCACCGTAACGGCGGTCGCCCTGCGGCCGGTCGCCATAGCGGCGCTCGCCCTGGGGGCGGTCACCGTAACGGCGGTCGCCGCCGCGCGGACGGTCGCTGAAGCGCTCCGGCTCGATGATCACCGGCACCCCGCTCGGCGCCTGGGCACCGGTCAGCTCGGCCAGCACCGCGTCGCCGGGCCGGACCCGGGTCTGTTCCGGCTCGACACCAGCCTTCTCCAGCATCGCCAGGGTGGTCCGGCGCTGCTTCGGCAACACCAGGGTCGCCACCGCACCGGACTCGCCGGCCCGTGCCGTACGGCCGGCCCGGTGCAGGTAGTCCTTCGGGTCCTTCGGCGGGTCCACGTGGACGACCAGCGAGACGCCGTCGACGTGGATGCCCCGGGCGGCCACGTCCGTGGCGACCAGGACACTCGTCCGGCCTTCCTTGAACTCGGCCAACGTGCGGGTGCGTACCCGCTGGGTCTTGCCGCCGTGCAGCGCCCCGGCGCGTACGCCGACCGCCGCGAGCTGCTCGACCAGCCGGTCCACGCCCATCTGCGTACGAGCGAACATCATCGTGCGGCCCTGTCGGGCGGCGATCGACGCGGCGATCGCGAACTTGTCGTGCGGCGGGATCAGCAGCAGGTGGTGGTCCATGGTGGACACCGCAGCGGTCGCCGGCGAGGTCGAGTGCGTCACCGGGTCGTGCATGAAGCGCCGGACCAGCGCGTCGACGTCGCCGTCGAGCGTCGCCGAGAAGAGCAGCCGCTGGGCGTTCGCCGGGGTCTTGGAGAGCAGTTCGGTGACCTCGGGCAGGAAGCCCATGTCGGCCATCTGGTCGGCCTCGTCCAGCACGGTGATCTCGATCTCGTCGAGCTTGCACACGCCACGGGAGATCAGGTCACCGAGCCGGCCCGGCGTGGCCACGATGATCTCCACACCACGGCGCAGTGCGTCGATCTGGCGGTCGTACGGCACCCCGCCGACGGCGGTCTTGAGGAACACGCCGACCGCCTTGCCCAGCGGCACGAGCGCGTCGTTGACCTGCATGGCCAGCTCGCGGGTCGGCACCAGGATGAGCGCCCGGGGGTGCAGCGGCCGGGCCCGGCCACCCGCCGCGACCCGAGCCAGTACGGGCAGGCCGAAGGCGAGCGTCTTGCCGGAGCCGGTCTGGCCCCGACCGAGTACGTCCCGGCCGGCCAGCGCGTCCGGCACGGTCGCCTGCTGGATCTCGAACGGGGTGCTGATGCCCTCGCGGTTGAGGGCCCGGACGAGCTGGTGCGGCAGGCCGAGGGCGGCGAAGTCGCGGACCGCGACCGGCTCGTCCGCCACCGTTGCTGCCACGGGCTCTTCCGTCGTGGGCGCTACGACTGCCACGGGCTCTTCCGTCGTGGGCGCCACGACTGCCACGGGCTCTTCCGCCGTGGGCGCTACGGGTGACACGGGTGTCACGGCGTTGACCGCTTCGTCGACCGTGGCCGGCTCGACCGGCTCTGCCGGCGCCACCTCGACCGACGGGGCGACCTGGGCAACATCCGACGAGGAGACGTGGGTGACCTCTGCCGGGGCGATCTGAGTGACCTCTGACGGGGAAACCTGCGCAACCGGGGCGGGTTGCTTGGTGCTGTCGACCGAGTCGAAGACGGACGGGAACGTGCTGGGATCAGCGAAGGGCGTCAAGAAAAACCTCTCAAGCGGGGCGCATCTTCGCGAATGGCCCGCTGCGGCAACGTTCGCCGCTGAATCGCCCGCAAGATCGCCCAGGGGCGCGCTTTGTGCGCGCCAGGTCAGTAATCGCGTCAAGTGTACGGCTTGTCGGCCCGGCCGCCATCGACCGACCCCGGTCAGTGGGCAGGGTCACCCACCGGGTTACCCGTTGTTCCCAAGGCCACGGCCAGCGTGGATGCCGGCTCGGACGGGTCGGCTCAGCTGCCGAGCAGCCCGCCGAAAATAGCGCTGAACGTGTCCCCGGCGGCGAACACCACGAGCAGACCGATCGCCACGAGTACGACAAGACCCGCCGCCAGTACCCCGATCATCTTCCCGGTGCCCGCGTTCGACGCCGGTGAGTCCGTCCAGCCCTGGGCCAGGATGTGCCCGGTCAGCGAACCCGTGTTCTCCACCGGATTGCCGATCGGGATGGCGACCGTCATGTCGGCGGGTGGGGCGCTGCCCGGCCCGCCGTACACCGTTCCCCGGCCGTCGCCCTGCTGGTCCGGGGCCGTCCGGTGGCCAGTCGTCGGCAGCCGGATCGGCTGGGTAGCGGCGACGGGTGGCGTGGTGGTGATCGGCTGGGTGGTGAGCGCGGATGGTGGGGTGGTGGCTGGCGGTCGGGCCGTGGTGATCGGCTGGGTGGTGAGCGCGGATGGTGGGGTGGCCGGCGGTCGGGTCGTGCTGATCGGCTGGGTGGTGAGCGCGGTTGATGGGGTGGCCGGCGGTCGGGCCGTGCTGATCGGCTGGGTGACGGCGGGCGACGCCGACGCCGGGTACGCCGGGGCGGTCATCGCGGGCGGTGGTGGGAAGGGCGGCACCGGTGCCGGTACGGGCGGCCCCGGCGGGACCGGCGGAGCCGGTGGTACCGGTCCCGGTCCGGGAGGAGGCGGAGTCGGTCGCGGCGGGGTCGGTCCGGGCGCCGGTGGTGTCGGCCCCGGAAGGGGCGGGGTCGGCGCGGGAACCGGTGGTGCGGGGAACGGCGCCGGTGCTGGTCCGGGGCCGGGCGGGCTCGGCGGCGCGGGCCTGGGCGGCTCCGCCGGCTTCGGCGGCTCGACCGGATCCGGCGGCCGGGGCGGGGCGGGCGGCTCGACCGGAACCGCCCGCTCGACCGGAACGGCTTCCGCTGGCGCGACGGCCTGTTCGACCGGAATGGCTCCCGCTGGCGCGACGGCCTGTCCGACCGAGGCAGCTTTCGTTGGAGCGACGTCTTTCGTTGGAGCGACGGCCTGTTCGACCGAAGCAGCTTTCGTTGGCGCGACGGCCTGCTCGGCCGGTGTGACCTGCTTGACCGGCGTGGCGGCCGAAGTCGGAACGGTGCCTTCGGTCGGGGTCGGTGCGGCGGACTCGCCGGCCCGGTAGACCTTTGCCCGCGCGGTCGGCGTCGAGGTGTCAGCGGCGCGCTCGTCGGCCGAGAGCGGGGTCACGCCGGGCACCGCGGCACTGGCCCGCGCCGAGTTGTCGCCGAGCAGTCCGGAGCGCTGCGTCGGGATCACGTACCGGACGGTCGGGACGGCCCTCGGCGGGTCGGTGGGCGCGGGCGGGGCGTCCTTCGGCTCCGGCTGTTTGCTCGGGCCAAAGGCCGACCAGGGCACGTCCTCTTGCGGCGCCTTGGGCGTACGGCGTTCCAGTGGTGTGGCGGCCGGAGCCGTGCGTACCGGGGCGGGCTCCGGTGCGGCGGTGCTCGGGCCCCCCGAATCAGCCGCCCGGTACGTGGTGCCCGCCGGCACGGCCACCGGCACGGCGGCCAGGTCGGCGACGCTCGGTACGGCGCCGGCGGCACTGACCGCTCGTCCCCGTACGGCCGGGTTGGCGCTGTCGGTGGACCCGGCGGTGACCACGGGTGCCCCGGTGCCGGCCCCGATGGCGGCCGGTTCGGCGACCTCTTCGACGGCGGCCGGTCGAGGCGCGGACCCGTCGGGCGACTTCTCGATCGGTGGATCGGGCACGGCGCGGCCGAGGAGTGGTGGAGACGGTGTGGTGCCCTCCGCCGCGTCCGGTGGTGTCCTGGTCAGGGTCCCGCTACCGGAACCGACCGATTCCACCGTTGGCGGTGCCTGCTCTTCAGCCATTGTTTGCCTCCCGCGCCCGCACCCGCGCCCCGGACCGGTGACGCCGGACCGGGAGTGCCCTCGATCCTCACCGTGCCACATCCGGGCACGGGCGGACAGTCGGAGGCCATTGTCCGGTTCGAACGGACGCGATGACCGGGCTGTCGGCCCGACTCCCCCGCCCCCCGAGGCGCCCCGCCCACCACCGTTGACCGACCGACACCCCCACAAGCCCTCCCACCCCTACCTGCCCCGTCCACACACCGCCCCCAGCCCCCCGATCGAACCGCTCCCGTCCGTCGCCCAACGGGTAGCGCGACGATCTTGCAGTTGTGGCTGTGAATAAATCGGGATGAGGGTCCCAACTCGGGCGCCACAACTGCAAGATCGTCGAGGAAACCGGTGGGGAGGGGCGATGGGGTGGGGTTAGGTGGTGGGTGGGGTTTCGGGGGTTGTTGCTGGTGGTGTGGTGCGTGGGGGCGTGGTGGACGGCACGGCGGCCGTGGTTGTCGCGGGGATGTCCGGGGTCGACGCCGGCTCTTCCGCCGGGGTGGTGGCGGGGGGCGGGGTCGTCGGCGGCGGGGTCGTCGGCCGCGGCGTGGTGTTTGGCGGTGGGGTGGTCGGCGGCGGGGTCGTGGCCGGCGGGGTGGTCGGCGGCTTCGTGGTCGGCGGCGGGGTGGTGGCCGGTGGCGTCGTCGGCGGCCTCGTGGTCGGCGGTGGCGTGGTCGGGCTGGTGTTCGGCGCGGCGACCGCGGGGAAGACCCGGGTCGCGGCGTAGAACCGGGACCACCAGACGGTGGACACCTTCACCACGTCACCGGAGTTCGGGGCGTGCACCATCTTGCCGCCGCCGATGTACATCGCGACGTGGTGGACCGTGGTCCAACTGCTGCCCGAGGCAAAGAAGATCATGTCGCCGGGGAGCAGCGAGTAGCGGTCGACCGACTGGCTGCGCGTGGTGTAGTACTGGTCCTTCGCCACCCGGGCCAGGGTCGTGCCCACGCTCCGGTACGCCGCGTACATCAGGCCGGAGCAGTCGAACTGGTCCGGACCCTCGGCCGCCCAGACGTACGGGTCGCCCCGCTGGGCGAGCGCGTACTGCACCGCCTTGCGCGCGTTCGGGTTGGCGACCTTTCCACCGACGCTGTCGGCGTTGCCCACACCGTCCGGGCTGAGCTGCTGCTCAGTGGCCTCCCGGACTCTCTCGATCTCGGCGAGCTGGTCGGCGTTGTCCCGCTTGAGCTTCAGCAGGTCGGCCTCGAACCGCTTGTAGGCGGCTTCCTTCGTGGTGAACAGGGCTGCGGCGTTCGTCGCCGCCGCCGAAGCGGCCAACTGCGCTTCCCGTGCGGTCTGCTCGGCGGCCCGGACCCGGGCCAGCTCGCGGGCGGGCGCGATGCTGTCCGCGCCGGACTGCTCGCCCTTCTGTAGGCGGCTGAGTGCACCCAGCCCGTGCAGATCGGAGCCGAGCGCGCCCGGCGGGAGCCCGGCGGCGTCCTTGAACGCCTCGGCCGCCGCCGCGTCGGCCGCCTCCTGCGCGGCGGTCAACTGCACGTGCGTGGTCTGCCACTGGGCGTCCGCCGTGACCAGCAGGCCGGCGGCGGTGTCACGATCCGCGCGTAGCTGGAGTAACTCCTCCCCCAAGAGTGCGAGCTGGGTCTCCTTCGCCTGGATCTGGGTGGCGAGCGGGCCGTTCAGCAGCGGCGGCAGCGGGGTCCGGGGACCGGTCGAGCCGGGCGCGGTGGCACCGGGCAGCAGCAGCGCGCCGGCGACCGCCGGACGGGAGCCGATGTCGGGCACCGTGGTCGGTCGGGCCGGGTCGGCGTAGACCGGGCTGGCGAAGGCGAACGCGACAGCCGCGCTCAGCAGCGCGGACCAGGCCAGTGGCCGCAGCACCGGGCTGATCAGCGGTCGTCTACGTCGCTTCGGTCGGATGCCCGTCTTTTTTGCCATTCCGCTCCCCATCCAGCATCAAGGGCCCCTGAGCCGGTGGCTCCGGTGCCCTCGCGTCCGGCGATGTGCCCGGCGTCCCACTTTTGTCTACCGCACCGCGACAAGGAAGTCGATTGGAGCGGGGGTAACAAGAGCCTGAGAGTCTGGTGACAGCCGGACATCCGGTGAACTACGTCGCTGTGGGCCCGGCCGTCCGGGTGGTGGTGCCGGGACCCACGTAGGCTCGGTGCCGGATCGTACGGAAGGGACGGGCCCGACATGGACGCCGGACGCAAGCGCGAGCTGGAAGAGAAGGTCTACGCCGGGGAGCGGCTCAGCCGCCAGGACGGTGAGGACCTCTACGACAGTGACGACCTGGCGTGGCTGGGCCGGTTGGCCCACCACCGTCGGACCGAGGGCAACGGCGACCGGGTGATGTTCAACGTCAACCGGCACCTGAACCTGACCAACGTGTGCAGCGCGTCGTGCGCGTACTGCTCGTTCCAGCGCAAGCCGGGCGAGAAGGACGCGTACACGATGCGGATCGAAGAGGCCGTACGCAAGGCCAAGGAGATGCAGGACGAGCAGCTCACCGAGCTGCACATCGTGAACGGGCTGCACCCGACCCTGCCGTGGCGGTACTACCCGAAGGTGCTGCGCGAGTTGAAGGCCGCGCTGCCCAACGTGAAGCTGAAGGCGTTCACCGCCACCGAGGTGCAGTGGTTCGAGAAGATCAGCGGCCTGCCGGCGGACGAGATCCTGGACGAGTTGATCGACGCCGGGCTGGAGTCGCTCACCGGTGGCGGCGCGGAGATCTTCGACTGGGAGGTCCGGCAGCACATCGTCGACCACGCCTGCCACTGGGAGGACTGGTCGCGGATTCACCGGCTGGCCCACTCGAAGGGTCTGCGTACCCCGTCGACGATGCTCTACGGCCACATCGAGGAGCCCCGGCACCGGGTCGACCACGTGCTGCGGCTGCGCGAGCTACAGGACGAGACCGGCGGCTTCACGGTCTTCATCCCGCTGCGCTACCAGCACGACTTCGTCGACTCTGCGGACGGCAAGATCCGTAACCGGATCCAGGCGCGGACCACGATGGCGTCGCCGGCCGAGTCGCTGAAGACCTTCGCCGTCTCCCGGCTGCTGTTCGACAACGTGCCGCACGTGAAGTGCTTCTGGGTGATGCACGGGCTGTCGGTGGCGCAGCTGTCGCTCAACTTCGGGGTGGACGACCTGGACGGCTCGGTGGTCGAATACAAGATCACCCACGACGCCGACTCGTACGGTACGCCGAACACCATGCACCGGGACGACCTGCTGCACCTGATCTGGGACGCCGGTTTCCAGCCGGTCGAGCGGGACACCCGTTACAACGTGGTCCGGGAGTACGACCGCCCGCCGACCCTGGCCCAGCGCCGGGCGGAGCCGCAGCAGGTCTGGGCCTGATTCAGCCCACCGGCTGGATGATCACGTAGATGTGGTCGTTCGGTCCACGCCCCGCCGTTCATCTGTTGTGTGTCCGGCGGGTGGACGTGATTGCTCCGGTGGTCGCCGCGGGTGAATAGACCCGTCGGTGTGAATCGACCCGGAACCCGCCTCCTCTCCGCCGCTCTCTCGACGGCCGTGGCTGCCGTGGCCTGCCTGCTCGCGGCAGGGCCGGCGGCCGCCGCGCCGCTGGGCACCGTACGGCTGTCGCAGACCAGCGGCACCGTCGACGCGACACCGATCTTCGCCACCGCGACCGCCTCCGGGGCCTGCCCCACCGGTTACGGCAGCAACGCGCAGGTACGCATCGGCCCGCCGGCCGGTCCGTTCGCCAACGTGGCCAAGCCGCTGAGCGCCGGTGGCTACGACCGGACCGCGGTCTCCGCCCAGCCGAACCGCTCGTTCCTCACCGCGCTCGGCAACACCCCGCCGGTCGACGGCGAGTGGTGGGTGGTGGTCGAGTGCTTCAGCGAGACCCTCGGCATGCACCCGGACCGGTTCGTCACGCCGATCACCGTCTCCGGCCGGCAGTGGCGGGTCGGTGCACCGGCCGGTGGTGCGCCGGTGGGCGGCCCCGAGCCGTCGGCGTCGGGCGCGGCGGGAGTGACCGACCCGTCCGCCACACCGCCGGCCGCGTCCCCGGGCACCGAACCGGCGGTCACCGGAACGATCGAGCCCCGGCTGACCGGTGGCTTCCGGATCGGGTCCGCGTCGTTCGCCAACGTCTGGTGGATTCTGGGGCTGGTCGGCGTACTCGCGGTGGTCGGTGCCGTGTCGCTGGCCGCCCGCCGCCGGCCCTCCGGCGGTACGCGGCTCCGGTAGCGATTCTTCGAGCTTCTTCCTATTCGCTCCGTAAAACGTCGCCGGTGGGATTAGTTCGGGGACCTAATCCGCCTTTATCCATCCGTGCTGACGGCCGCTCCGCCAATCGGTGATCGATCTTGGACGAAAGCATGACATGGAAATACGTGTTGTTCATGTGCTGCACGTCTGGCGTGAGCGGATGACGGCTTACGCGGTCACCGGTCGTGTCGACGCTGTCCCAGCAGCTGGCCTTTGGGGAGGCGGTCAAGGCGGGCAACCGTACGCGGACCTCGTGTACGAGCCCGCCAGCAGCTATGGAAGGGATCAGGGTGCAGCGTCCACGCTTCGTGTTCCTTGCCGCGCCGATGCCCGAAAGTCAGGGCGGACCGACGGCGGAGGGCATCCTCTGGATGTTGGTTTCGCCCAACAACCGACAGCTCGGTCGAGGGACCAGGTATCACGAGGTCTACGCCGATTGTCGGCAGTCGGTGCTCGACCTACAGGGCAATTTCGACCGAATCAAAACCACCGAGACGTCGGTCGAACGGACCGGGCAGTGGATCTGGCGTATCGACATCGACCGCACCACCATCGCCGTCTCCAGCCGGTCGTACCTGCGTGCCCGTGAGTGCACGTACAACCTGGACCGTTTCCTGGAGGCGGTGCCGCAGGCCGAGATCGTGGCCGGGGCACGCAGCGCCCGGCGGGGGCGGCCCCGGCCGGTGGCGGCGGAACCCCTGCCGGAGGCTCGGGTCCGCTCGCTCGGCCGCCGGCTGGCGCCCGCCCCGCTGACCCCGACGTACCGGCCGACGAACCGGGTCACCGGCGGAATGCGGGACGCCGGCTGATGGTCGTCACCGTTACGCCCCCGCCGACCACCCGACCGCCCCGGTCGGAGGGGCCCGAGGATCGTCCGCGCCGGATCCGGTTGCGGCGCGGTCCGTCGGACCTGGTGTTCCGTGGCGTCGCCCGGACCGGTGGCCTGGTCGTACTGGCGATCATGCTGCTGGTCGGGACCTTCCTGACCATCGAGGCGCTGCCCGCCGTACGGCTGGCCGGGTTCCGGTTCCTCACCACCCAGGCATGGGACCCGGCGGGCAACAACTTCGGGGTGGCCGGCGTACTCGTCGGCACGGTGCTGATCGGGCTGGTCGCGGTCAGCGTCGCGGTGCCGCTCGCGGTCGGCACCTCGCTCTACATCTCCGAGTACGCCCCGCGCCGGATCCGGCCGGTGCTGGTCAACCTGGTGGACCTGATGGCCGCCGTGCCGAGCGTGGTCTACGGCATCTGGGGTCTCTACCTCCTGCAACCGCGCCTGCTCGTCGACGGTGACCAGGGCAACGGGCTGCCCCGCTGGCTGACCACGTACTTCGGTTGGATCCCGCTGTTCCAGGTGGACGGGTACGACCCCCGCGACCCGATGTCCAGCCCGACCGCGCTCACCGCGTCGACCTTCGTCGCCGGGCTGGTGGTCGCGATGATGGTCACCCCGATCGTCGCCTCGGTGATGCGCGAGGTGTTCTCCCAGGCACCGGTCGGCGAGCGGGAGGGCGCCTTCGCGCTCGGCGCCACCAGGTGGGGAATGATCCGCGCGGTCGTGCTGCCGTTCGGACGCGGCGGCATGGTCGGCGGCACCATGCTGGGCCTCGGCCGGGCACTGGGCGAGACGATCGGGGTCTTCCTCGTCATCTCCATGGTCTACGTCATCCAGCCGCACATCCTCCAGAACGGTGGCGGGTCGATCTCGGCCCTGATCGCGCTGCGCTACTCCGAGGACGCGGGCGTTGGCCTGGCCGGGCTGATGGCGGCCGGTCTGGTGCTCTTCGTCATGACCCTGATCGTCAACTTCGGCGCCGGGCTGATCATCAGCCGCAGTCGATCCGGCGCGTCGAGCGACGCGTGAGGAGATCCCGGTGAGTACCAGTTCAGCCGCCACCGTCGACCGGGACACCCCGGTCGACACCCCGGCCCCGGCGACCACTCTGCCGGTCCGGCCGGACGGGCAGCCAGTGGGCGAGCAGCGGCGCGGCACGGGCGGCGTACGGCGTACCGATGTGTTCGCCGGCGTCGGCGCGGCGGTGTCCGCGCTCAGCCTGACCACGGTGATCTTCGCCCAGTTCGCGCCGTTCGACGGGGCGCTCGGTTTCGTGGTGCTCGCCTATGTCACGTTCGTCGCCAGCTACCTGCTGCTGGTCTCGCTGGACGAGTCCGGCCCGGCGGTACGCGACCGGCTGGCCGGTGTCCTCGTACACAGCCTCGCCTTCCTGCTGCTGCTGGCGCTGGTGGTGGTGGTCGGGTTCACCTTCTGGCGGGGCCGGCAGGCGCTGTCCTACTCGAACTTCTACCTGGAGGACCTGCGGCTGACCGGCCCGTTGCAGCCGTTGAGCGTCGGCGGCATCCGGCACGCCGTGGTCGGCACGCTGGAGCAGATCAGCATCGCGCTGGCGATCACCGTGCCGCTCGGGGTCGTCGCCGCCGTCTTCCTCAGCGAACTGCCCGGCCCGTTCAGCCGGTTCGTCCGGACCATCGTCGAGGCGATGACCGCGCTGCCGTCGATCGTCGCCGGGCTGTTCATCTACGCCACGGTCATCCTCAGCCTCGGGGTCAACCTGTCCGGCTTCGCCGCCTCGCTGGCACTGAGCGTGATGATGCTGCCGATCATCATCCGGGCCGCCGACGTGGTGATCCGGCTGGTGCCGGGCACGCTGCGCGAGGCGTCGCTGGCCCTCGGCGCGTCCCAGTGGCGGACCATCTGGCACGTGGTGCTGCCGACCGCCCGGTCCGGCATCACCACCGCGGTCATCCTCGGCACCGCCCGTGGCATCGGCGAGACCTCACCGGTGCTGCTCACCGCCGGCTTCACCGCGAGCACGAACTTCGACCCGACCAACAACCCGCAGGTGTCGCTGCCGCTGGTCACGTTCGAGCTGGCCAAGCAGGGCGACCAGGGCATGATCTCGCGGGCCTTCGGGGCCGCCGCCGTACTGATGGCGCTGGTCCTGTTCCTGTTCGTGCTGGCCCGACTCTTCGGCGGCAAGGCACCCGGCCAGCTCAGCCGCAGGCAGCGCCAACGCCGGGTCCGGACCTCCCGGCGCGACGCGCGACGGTTCGCCGCCCGCCAGCGCGCCCGCGACGCCGCCCACGCCGAACCGGTGGACGTGCCGGTCGGCGATCTCGTCGAAACCCTCGGCAGTGACAAGAGGTTGGATCAATGACTGGACGCATCCTCGGCCGCCCGGCCGGCGTGACCCGCCGGCTGGCTCGTGTTGTCGCCGCGACCGCGGCGATGGTGCTGGTCGGCATTCTGGCGCCGGCCGTACCGGCGGCGCCCGCGCTGGCCAGGGCTGCCCCGCAGTACGTGCAGATCAACGGTGGTGGGTCGACCTGGAGTGGTCGGGCGATCGACCAGTGGCGGCGGGAGATCCTGGTCCGCAAGGGCATCAACGTCAGCTACGCGCAGTCCGGCTCGACCACCGGCCGGTCCACGTTCGCCGAGGCGACCGTCGATTTCGGCGTCTCGGAAATCCCGTACGGGACGAAGGACTCGTTCCAGACCCCGGATTTCGCCCCGTCGCGCCGGTACGCGTACATGCCGATCGTCGCCGGTGGCACCTCGTTCATGTACAACCTGAAGATCGGTGGCCGTCGGGTGACGAACCTGCGGCTGTCCGGCGAGGTGATCGCCAAGATCTTCACCGGTGTGATCAAGCGGTGGAACGATCCGGCGATCAGGGCCGACAATCCGGGGCTGAACCTGCCCGCCCGGGCCATCGTCCCGGTGATCCGGCAGGACAGCTCGGGCACCAGCGCCCAGTTCACCCTCTGGATGAGCAAGCAGTACCCGGCGATCTGGAACGCGTACTGCCGCAAGTGGGGAAAGCCGTCGCCGTGCAGCCCCACCTCCAGCTACCCGATGAACGCCAGCGAGGGTTTCATCGGGCAGAGCCTCTCCCAGGGCGTGGCCGGGTACGTCTCGCAGAGCAACGCCGAGGGCGCGATCACCTACGTCGAGTACTCGTACGCGAAGGACGCCCGGTTCCCGGTCGCCAAGGTGCTGAACCAGGCCGGCTACTACGTCGAGCCGACCGCCTCCAACGTCGCCGTCGCGCTGACCAAGGCCCGGATCAACCCGAGGCAGGGACCGGACTTCCTGACCCAGATCCTCGATGACGTGTACAGGTTCAACGACCCGCGTACGTACCCGCTGTCGTCGTACTCGTACATGATCATCCCGGTTGACCAGGTCCAGCTCAACATGACCGAGGACAAGGGCTACACGCTCGCCGAGTTCGCCTACTACTTCCTCTGCGAGGGCCAGCAGCAGGCCGAGGACCTCGGTTACTCGCCGCTGCCGAAGAACCTGGTCGACGCCGCCATCAACCAGGTCCACCGGATTCCCGGCGGGGTGGACCGGAACATCGACGTGGTCGGCTGCAACAACCCGACCTTCGACCGCAACGGCACCAACACCCTGCTCACCAAGGCCCCCCAGCCGTCATCCTGTGACAAACGCGGGCCGACGCAGAACCCGGCCGGCACCGCGGGCGCCCGCGACGAGACCCCGGTCCTGCCGGCCGCCGCCTGCGGCGGGAACACCAGCGGCGGCACCGCCCAGCCGGGTGCTACCGGCGGGCCCGCCGCCAGCGCCGGCCCCACCGCCTCGGCCGGACCGATCGACCCGGACACCGGTCTGCCGACCGGCACCGGCACCGGCAGTGGAAGCGGCAGCGGCGACGGCGGTGCGGAGCAGGTGCTGGCGGTGCCGGTGTCGCTCGACGGCGAGGGCGGCTGGCGGCTGCGGCACACCATGATGCTGCTCGCCGGCGTGCTGCTGGTCGGACTGGTCGTCGGACCGCCACTGCTGTCCAACACGCTGCGGCGCGGTCGCGACTCGGACACCGGGAGCCACCGGTGACGACAACGACGCCGACCCGCCGGCTTTCCCGCCGGGCCGCGGCGCTCGCGGTGCTGCTGGTCGCCATCGGTACGCTCGCCGCCGTACCGCCGGCGGCCCGGCCGGCCCGCGGCGCGGTCATCACCGACGCCGGCCCCGGTGACGTCGCCGGGTCGGCGGTCACCGTGCACGGCCGCAAGCAGGGGTTCGAGGACTTCACCGGGCTCGCGGTGACCGTGTCACAAACCCGCGAGCTGGCCAACCAGGCGGTCACGGTCTCCTGGACGGGTGCGACGCCGACCCCGCAACGGCCGCTCGGCGTCGACTTCCTCCAACTCATGCAGTGCTGGGGAAACCCGGACGACCCGAACGACCCCGACGGGCTGGCATTCCGCGAAACCTGCCAGTTCGGCATGAACCTCGACGCGCCCGCGCGTCCGGGCTCGGAGGGCGGCACCCAGCCCACCAGCAACCTCGCCGGGCGGCGCAGTCTGGAGTGGAGCGTCCCGAGCGACTACCCGGGCCGCGACGGCGACGAGATCCTGCCCGGCGACGCCCGGATGGTCCCGTTCCGTACGGTGGCCGGCGAGCGCAGCCGGGACGGCAGCGCCGCTGGGCCCTACCGGGAGGTGCCGGTCCCGAACAACCCCGGCGTCACCCGCCCCGAAACCGATGTCGACGTGCTGCGGGAGTACTTCTCCGAAGCGTCGACAAACGAGTACCCGTACGCGGTCACGGCGGCGGACGGCACCGGTCGGGCCGTCTTCGAGGTGCAGAACGCCAACCTCTCCCGCCACCTCGGCTGCGGCGCCGGTTACACCGTGAACAGCGAGAACCGTCCGTCGAGGCCCTGCTCCCTGGTGATCGTGCCGCGCGGGCACCACCAGCCGTACACCGGCGAGGACGTCTCCCGTACCGGATCGGTGCACGGCAGCCCGTTCGTCCCGTCGCTGTGGCAGCACCGGATCGTCGTACCGCTGGAGTTCCAGCCTGTCGCGGAACCCTGCTCGGGCGGACCGGCGGCCCGGCGGATCAACGGCGCCGAGGTTGCCGCCCTGGCCCTCACCTCGTGGCGGCCCTCGGTCTGCACCAACGCCGGCCCGAACTTCAGCTACACCGTGGTTGGCGACTTCGAGGCGGCGGACCAGCTCCGCAGCGCCTCCGAGTCCGCACCGGGCCTGGTGCTCAGCGGCGACCCGATGGTGACCACCGCCGCCGAGCCGGCGCTCGTGCACGCGCCGGTGACGCTGAGCAGCATCGTGATCGCGACGAACGTCGACGTCAACCTGGTCGACCCGAACGAGGCCAACGGGCCCATCCCACCCGAGGTGGCGGCCCAGCGCGGACTGGCGCTGAGCGACCTGAGGCTCACGCCGCGCCTGCTGGCCAAACTGCTCACCCAGAGCTACCTGCTCGACGCGAAGTCCGGTGTGCCGGCGACAAACCCGCAGAGCATCCGGTACGACGAGGAGTTCCTCACCCTCAACCCGCTGTTCCGCTACTGGGACGCAAAGAAGTCGGCCACCCTGAACGGCCTGATGTTCTCGTACGGCAGCACGGTGGCCGCCCGCGAGGTCTGGCGCTGGCTGTGGAGCGACCAGGAGGCCCGCGCCTGGCTACAGGGCAACGCCGACGAGGACCGGATGGTGATCAACGAGGCGTACCGGGGGGTCTTCGCCGGTGGGCTGCCCGAGTCGTTCCCCAAGCTCGACTCCGCCTGCACCTCGGAGATCGACCCGCTCGGCGAGGAGCACACGCACTGCGGGATCGACCTGCGGCCGTACCTCACGTCGATGGGGGAGTCGGCGTTGCAGACGCTGCGGGCGGACGTGAAGGGAACCAGTTCGTTCTTCAACCGGTTGAGCACGTCGACCAGCTACGGCTACGAGAAGATCCCGCGCCAGTCGGTCGGCACCCGGTTCGCGATGTCGGTGACCGACTCCGCCTCCGCCGGCCGGTACGGGCTCGCCACCGCCCAACTCTGCAAGCCCCGACGGGACACGATCGGAACCCTCTTGGCGTCGACCGACTGCCGGGGCGCGACCAGTGCGGCGATGACCACCGCCGCGTCCACCGCCGTCGACAGCCGGGTCAGCGGGGTACGGGTGATCGACCCGGTGAAGGCCTGGTCGGCACCGGGCGCGTACCCGTTGACCACGGTGACGTACGCGATCGGCGACACCACCGACCCGGCCGAGGCCCGCCGGGACTACGCCAGGCTGCTGCGGTACGCCGTCGGCGCGGGCCAGCAGTCGGGACCCGACATCGGCCAACTGCCCGCCGGTTACGTACCGCTCCCCGCCGGCCTGCGCGAGCAGGCGATGGTCGCGGCCGACCGGCTGGAGCACCCGGCGGCGCCGACCACCGCCGAGCCGACCTCGTCACCGGCCGGTGCGGGTGCCACCGCGCCGGCCACCGTGCCGAACGTCGGCAACCCGCCTTCGCCGGTCGCGACGCCCGCGCCGAGCCGGCCGGCGTCGGCGATGCCGGTGGCCCGGTCGACGCCGGGCAGCCCGCTGGGGTCGGTTCGCTATCTGCTCGTCGCCGTCCTGCTGCTCGGCCTCGTCGGCGGAGTGGCCGGTCCGATTCTGCAACGACTCGCCACCCGGTCCACCCCGTCGAATGGCGCGAAATGACCGCCGGGAGCGCGGCACCAATTCGCGGGTCTTTGTTCATCCGGCCTAAGTGTTGGCGAGATACAGCACCGCAAAACGTTTGTCTGAGCGCGGTTTCGCCGGTCCGAACAGGAACGCCACGATGACTCCGGCCCGCCTGGCATGGAGGCGAGCTTGAGTATCTTGCCCGCAGAAAGGGACAACTCATGAAGGTCAATATCATCGGCAAGGCGATGGCGGTCGGTTTCGCCGTCGCCGTGGCCATGGCCGCGATCGCCGTTCCGGCCTCCGCCGACCCGACCACGGCGGACGACTACCGCCTGCTCACCGGGGTCGGTTCGGACACCACCCAGGACGCGGTCAACGCCCTGGGCAACGTCATCCTCTCCGGCGGTGCGAAGGTCGTCGCGTCCTGGGACGCGCGTGGCACCAGCCCGATCAAGACCAAGGCGGCGGGCTGCTCGTACGTGCGGCCGAACGGCTCCGGCGCCGGCCGGCAGGCGCTGCGCGCCTCCGAGGGCGAAAACCTCGGCGGTACGCACGGCGGCCCCGGCTTCTTCAACGGCGTCGACATCCGCGGCTGCGTCGACTTCGCCCGCTCGTCCAGCTACGGCGGTTCGAGCCCGTCGCCGACCGGCACGTACACCTACATCCCGATGGGCGTCGACGCGGTCGCGCTGGCGATCAACTCGAACAACCTCGACCTGCCGCTCAACATGTCCCTGTCCCAGGTGCAGCGGGTCTACAAGTGCTTCAGCAACAACGTCGGCGGCAACCGCGTCACCCCGCGCATGATCCAGGCCGACTCCGGTACCTGGCAGTTCTGGATCGGCCCGACCCGGATGGCGATCACCGAGGCGGAGATCAACCTCGGTGACTACCCCTGCCTGGCGGCGGACACCGACAGCAACCCGGGCACCCCGGCGGTGCCGGTGTTCCCGCGCGAGCAGGAGCACGACGGCACCCCGCTGGCCGGCAACCTGAACCACGTCATCCCGTTCTCGGCCGCGCAGTTCATCGCGCAGACCAACCGCGCCTCGATCCAGACCCTGACCGGGGTGGCCGTGGCCGACCGGCGTGGCCCGGCGCTGCTGACCGGGATGAGCACCACCACCCAGCCCGCCACCCAGCCGATCGTCGGCGGGCGGCTGAACACCAACTTCCCGATGCGGCGGGACGTCTACAACGTCGTACCGACCGCCGACCTGACCAACCAGCTGATCGCCGACACCTTCGTCGGTGCCGGCTCGGCGGTCTGCACGGCCACCGTGAACGACGGCGGCACCCAGCGCAACGTGGTGCAGCTGCTCGGCTTCGGCCAGCGGACCACCACCGTGAACGCACTCGAAGCGGCCTGCGGTTACACCGACCTGCGGGCCAACAGCTAGTTCCGGCACAGCCCCGGTCCGGGCGGCCCACCAGGCCGCCCGGACCGCTGGGCACCCTGACCGAAGGAAGTGATCAATGAGCAGGCACAGGTTTGCCCGCGCGCTCGCCCTGTTGTCGGCGGGCCTACTCTCCGCCGGCGTGCTGGTGGCCGGGGTGCTGATCGGGCCGGCGAGCCCGGCGCAGGCCGTGTCGCTCGGTGCCGTCACGCTGTCCGAGCAGACCGGCGACGTGAACACCACCCCGATGTTCGCCACCGCGCGTACCGCCACGCCGTGCCCGACCGGCTTCGGCGAAACCACCAACCTGCGGCTCGGCCGCCCCGGCGGCCCGTACGCGAACCTGGCCCGCGCGCTGAGCGCCGGCGGCTGGGACCAGAACCCGCTGGAGTTCGCCGCCGACCGGTCCCTCACCCGGGCGGTCGCGGGAATCGAGCCGGCGACCACCGTCGGTGACGGCGAATGGTGGGTCATCGTCGACTGCTACAGCCTCACCGCAGGCCGCAGCGCCGACCAGTTCCAGACCTCGATCTTCGTCTGCGGCGACACCTGGAAGGTCGGCACGAGCTGCAACACCGCCACGGCGACGCGGACCACTGTGGCGGTCGACCCGAGTCCGGTCCCGGCCGGCACACCCGTCACCCTCACCGCGACCGTCTGCGTGCCCGGCGACCAGGACGGTTGCACCCCGCTGCCCGCGACCGGAACCGGGAACGTGGTGTTCAGCCGGACCGAACCCGCCACCGCGGAGCCGCCGGTCGAACTCGGCACGGTGGCCCTGACCGAGGGCCGGGCGGTCCTCACGGCGATCACCCTGCCGCCGCCGGAGGGCGACATCACCTCGCGTACCTACCGGATCACCGCCCGGTTCGTCCCGGACGCACCGGGCCACCTCGGGTCCGCGGCCACGTCGGACGTCGCGGTGTTCGTCGGCGAAGCCCCGGCACCGGAGACCGAGACGACCCTGACCGTGACGCCGGCCAGCCCGCTGCCGACCAACGCCGACCTGGTACTGACCGCCACCGTCCGGCAGCGCACCGGACCGGACGAGCCCGTCGGGCGGGTACGGTTCGAGCAGCGCCTCACCGGGACCACGGTCTGGGTGGTCCTCGGCACCGCCGACCTGGCCGACGGCAGGTACAGCCACACGGTCGCCCCGCGCCTCGCCGACGGCAACTACAGCCTCCAGGCGGTGTTCGTACCGGCCGACGAGGCCGACTTCGTGACCTCGACCGACACGCTGAACGGTTACCTCGTCGGCACGCCGCCGACCGGGCCGGTCGCGACCGCCACGACCCTCGCGGTCAGCCCGGCCGGACCACAGCGGGAAGGTGTCGAGCTGACCCTGACCGCCACCGTGGACCCGTCCGCCGCCAGCGGCACGGTGAAGTTCCTGGACGGCACCACCGAACTCGGCTCGGCCACCGTCAGCGGCGGCCAGGCCAGCTTCAAGACCGCCTCGCTGACGGCCGGGACCCACCCGCTCAAGGCGATCTTCACGCCGGCCGCGGCCAACGCGTACGGCGGATCCCAGTCGGCGGTCAACTCGTACGTCATCACGGCCGGTGACCCGGCCGACGACGACGGCGGGGACGACGACGGTGGCGGTGGTGGTGGCGACTCGTTGCCGCGTACCGGTGTTCCGCTGATCATGGTCGGTTCGGTCGGCCTGCTGCTGGTCGTCGTCGGCGGCGGCACCATGCTGGTGACCCGCCGCCGCACCGCGCCCCAACCGGTCGCCTGGCCGGACGCCCGCTGATGACCGTGACCGAGGCGCCGCCGGCCCGGCCCGCACCGGCGGCACCGGTGCCGGACCGGCGTCCGGTCAAGCTCGCCCTCCAGGTGCCGGGCGTGGCGCTGAGCACCCTCGCCTGCCTGGCCCTCGGCCTGGTGATCCACCTGACCCTGGTCTCGCAACTCCAGTACGCGCGCAACCAGCAGACCGCCTTCGCCGACTTCCGGACCGAGTTGGCGCAGGGAACCGCACCGGTGGGACAGAACCGGATGGACTTCACCGACGGGGGCGCGGGCCGGGAACGGCTGGTCGAGGCCGGCTCCGCCGTCGCCGTCCTGCGCATCCCGGCGGTCGGACTACAGACGGTGATCTTCGAGGGCAGCAGTGGCGAGGTGCTCCGGTCGGGTCCGGGTCACCGGCGGGACACCGTACTGCCCGGACAGCCGGGCACCAGCCTGGTGCTCGGCCGGCGGGCGGCGTACGGCGGCCCGTTCCGGGACCTGGACCTGCTGCTGCCCGGCGACATGATCACGGTCACCACCGGCCAGGGCGAACACTCCTACCGGGTCACCGGGCTGCGCCGGCCCGGCGACAACGCACCACCGGAACTCGTGGCCGGCGCGGGGCGGTTGACCCTGATAACCGCCGACGGGGACCCGTTCGTGCCGCATGACGTGCTCCGGGTCGACGCGGACCTGGTGTCGCCGGCCCAGCCGGCACCGAAACGTACGTTCGGCGCCGCCTCCCTGCCGCCGGCGGAGCAGGCGATGGCCACCGACCCGAATGCCTGGACCCCGCTGATGCTCTGGGGCCAGGCGATCGTGCTCGCGGCGCTCGCGCTGACCTACCTCCGATCCCGGTGGGGGCGCTGGCAGGCGTGGATCGTCGGCACCCCGCTGCTGGTCGCACTGGGCCTGGCCATCGCCGACCAGGCCGCCCGCCTCCTGCCCAACCTGCTCTAGCACCCCTGCTCCGGTACAGAAAGGATCGCCGTGTCCACAGTCGAAGACGCGACCCTGGTCGATCTGCCACCCTCCGCCCCCATCCCGTCGATCTCGGGCGACGCCGACCTGGCCACCCTCGACGCCCGGTCGATCTCCGCCTGGTTCGGCGACCACAAGGTGCTCGACCGGGTGTCGCTGACCATGCCGGCCGGGCAGGTGACCGCGCTGATCGGCCCGTCCGGCTGCGGCAAGTCGACCTTCCTGCGCATCCTCAACCGGATGCACGAGCTGGTGCCGAGCGCGTCGCTGGCCGGCGAAGTGCTGCTGGACGGTCGCGACCTCTACTCGGCGGAGCGCCGGATCACCGACGCCCGGCGCCAGGTGGGCATGGTCTTCCAGAAACCGAACCCGTTCCCGGCGATGTCGATCTACGACAACGTGATCGCCGGGCTGCGGCTCACCGGCACCCGCGTCTCCCGGCGCGGCCGGGACGACCTGGTCGAGGAGACGCTCACCAAGGCGGGGCTGTGGAAGGAGGTACGGGACCGGCTGCGCGAGCCGGGTGGCGCCCTCTCCGGTGGCCAGCAGCAGCGGCTCTGCATAGCGCGGTCGCTCGCCGTACGACCCAGGGTGCTGCTGATGGACGAGCCGTGTTCGGCCCTCGACCCGACCTCGACCCGGCGGATCGAGGAGACCATCGCGGAACTCGCCAGCGAGGTGACGATCGTCATCGTCACGCACAACATGCAGCAGGCCGCCCGGGTGTCCCACCGGTGCGCGTTCTTCCTGGCGTCGCACGGCACCCCCGGAATGATCGTCGAACACGGCCCGACCGCGGCGATGTTCGGCAACCCCCAGGATCCGCGTACGCACGACTACGTGAACGGCCGGTTCGGCTGAGCCCGCTCCGCCCTTTCGCCAAATGATTTGTCGAGTCGGTCAAAGGCCATTCTGTTTCCCCTTGTGCGGGCACCGAGAATTCGCTTTCCGCACGTCCGGCGGAGACGTTGGCCTGCCTACCGGGTCACAGCTCCTGTGGAGCCTGATTGCCGGCCGGGTCAAGAGGATCCAGCCGAGGCATCACCCTCAATGAGAGGAAGTGATTCATGAGCAAGCGGATGTTCGCTCGCGCGGGCGCCACGCTCGCCGCCATTGCGATGACGACCGGCGTACTCGTTGCTGTTTCCGCTCCCGCCCAGGCCGCGTCGCTCGGTGACGTGGTCCTGTCGCAGCAGAGCGGCAGCGTCACCGACACCCCGATGCTGGCGAACGCGACCAGCGCGGCCTGCCCGACCGGGTTCGGCGAGAACGCGTCGCTGCGGATCGGTCGGCCCGGCGGCGAGTACGCCAACATCGCCCGTTCCCTCGGCGGTGGCGGCTTCGACCAGGCTCCGCTGAGCTTCGCCGGGGACCGTTCGTTCTCCCAGGCGCTGGGCAACGTCACCCCGGCCAACGGTGAGTGGTGGGTCATCGTCGAGTGCTACAGCCTGACCCTGGGCCGGCACGTCGACGAGTTCCGTACCTCGATCGTGGTCAACGCCGGCACCTGGCGGGTCGCGGTGGCGTACAACACCACCACCGCCCTGGCCATCAGCCCGGCCAGCAACACGGCGACCGAGGGCGACGAGGTCACCCTCTCCGCCACCGTCGCCGCCACCGAGGCGGGCGCCCCCGCCGTCGCCGGTACGGTCGAGTTCCGCCGCGGCGCCAGCGTGATCGGCTCCGCCCCGGTGACCGGTGGCACCGCCACCCTCGCCACCACCGCCCTGCCGGCGGGCACCTTCAACTACACCGCCGCGTTCACCCCGGCCAACTCGGCCGACTTCAAGTCCTCCACCTCGGCAGCGGTGTCGTACCAGATCATCCGCCGGGCCGGCGGCACCCCGCCGGTCGACGTCGAGATCACCGCCGACGTGGCGCCGGGCGCGTTCACCCTCGCGGTGGCCGCCCCGAACACCAGCCTCACCGGCGGCACCGTCGGTGGCACCGCGACCGGCGCGCTGCCGGCCGCGACCGTCACCGACCTGCGGGGCACCGGCACCGCGTGGAACCTCACCGGTCAGCTCGAAGACTTCAACCAGGGCACCAGCACCATCGCGAACAGCGCCCTGACCTGGACCCCGAACGCCGCCAAGACCAGCGGTTCGGGTGCGGTCGCGGCCGGCGGCAGCGCCGCCCTCGGCGACACCCGCACGCTCTGCTCGGCCGTCGCCGGCACCAACGCGGGTGTGTTCACCTGCGGCGCCGACCTCAGCCTGGCGATCCCGGACAACGTGGCGCCGGGCGAGTACACCGCGACCCTGACCCTGACGCTGGCCTGACCGACAACCGGTCGGGTTCGCCCCCTGGGTGACCGAGGCGGAGGTGCCGCCGGCGCGAGCCGGCGTCACCTCCGCCACACCCCGTTGTCCGGACCTCTCCTCGGAGCCTGCACATGACCACTGCCCACCCCGTACGCCCCCGTCGGGCCACCCGCATCGCGGTGCTGTCCGCCGTGGCGGCGATGCTGCTGATCTCGCTCGTGCCGATCCCGGCGGCGGCCGGTGCGGCAAAGGACGACAGCTTCCGCTGGACCATCGTGCCGTCGAGCCCGAGCGGCCCGAAGGGGCGCAAGCAGTTCGACTACGAGCTGGCGCCGAAGGAGGAGATCACCGACTGGATCTCGGTGACCAACCTGAGCGACCAGCCGCTGACCGTCGACCTCTATCCCACCGACGCGTTCACCGCCGTGGACGGCGGCTTCGCCCTGCTGCCGCGCAGCCAGGCGCCGGACGGCGTCGGTTCCTGGATCAAATTGCCGACCCGGCAGCTCAGGGTGCCGGTGGGCAAGCGCGCCGACCTGCCGTTCCAACTGCGGGTACCGGACGGCGCCGCCCCGGGTGACCACATCGGCGGCATCATCGCCTCGGCCACCGAGGCGCAGACCGACCAGCACGGCCAGCGGGTCGACGTCGAGCGGCGGATCGCCGCCCGGGTGTACCTCCGGGTCGCCGGACCGCTCACCCCGCTCGCCGAGATCGGCGACGTACGCGTCGACTACGACAACCCGCTGGTGCCGTTTCGCGGCGCCGAGGTCGCGGTGACGTACCGGCTGGTGAACCGGGGCAACACCCGGCTCGGCGGGAAGGCGCGGATCCAGGTGACCGGGCCGCTCGGCGTACGGCTGGGCAACAGCGAGGTGATCGACATTCCGGAGTTGCTGCCCGACTCGGAGGTCGAGTTGCACGGGACCCTGCCGGGGGTCTTCCCGGCCGGCCGGCTCACCGCCACGGTCAGCGTCAACCCGCAGGCCGGTCCGAACACCCTGCCGGCGTTGACCGGATCGGCGTCGGTGCCGGCCGTACCGTGGCTCCTGCTCGGCGGGTTGCTCCTGGTCGTCGGGGCCCTCGTCGCCTGGGTCTGGCGGCGCCGGTCGACGCGCCTGCGGGACCGGGACGACGCCGATGTCTTCCCCGCCGACCCGGGACTGCCCCGGCCGGTACCGGTGGCCTCCTGATGGCCGGTCCGGTAACCGGGACGGCCGGCCGGTGTCGGCCGGTGCGGCGGGTCGCTGCCGAGGTCGCCCGTGATCGACGAGCGGAGGGGTGCTGACAGTGGTCGGACAAAACAGCCGCCGGATCGCCGTTATCCTGGTCTTCCTGGCCGGGGTCGCCGGTGCGGTCGCGGCCTCCTGGATTCCCCCGGTGAACGCCGCCGGGATCGAGCCGGTGCGCGCGGTGGCCGACGCGAGGCAGGAATTTCTCGAAGCAGAACCGGTCACCCGGTTCGGAACGCCCGTTCCCGGCGGGGATCGCGGTGCGTCGGTCGAGCTGGGTGTGGTGATCGCCCCGAAGCCGACCGGCACGGGTACGCCGACACCCACCACCCCGTCCCCGACACCGACGGCGAGCACCGCCGCCCCGACGGATCCACCGGACAACGGCGGCGATCTACCCCGTACCGGACTGGCGATCGGCGCCTTCGTCGTGGCCGGCGCGACCCTGATCGCCGCCGGCACCGCACTACGCCTACTCGCCCCCCACCGCCGCCCCCACCGCCCCCACCCCCGCCCCCGTCGTTGATCATGAAGTTAGCGCAGGTTCGAGTCTGAAATGTCCGCGTTAACTTCATGATCAACGGCGGGGGGCCGGGTTCGGCGGGGGCGGGGTTGGGGGCGTTTGGGGGTACGGGGGTGAGGGGGGTCGCCCGCGGGGGCGGTGGGGCGGGCAGGGCACGTACGCTCGACGTGTCATGAGCGAAGCGCAGAGCAGTTTTCCCCGGCGGGACTCCAGCGGCCGGATCACCGGCTTGGCCGACCTGGGCGGCGTGGTCCTCGCCGGCCTGGTGATCGGTGTGCTGGCGCTGGTCGCATTCGACTGGGCGTTCGAGTCGATCGGCCTGGCCGACTTCGGCAAGACCAACGGCTGGTTGGCGGTGATCCTGCCGGCCTGGCTCTTCGTCGAGGAGTACCGGGCCTGGGGGCCGGGTCCGGCCAGGGCGGCGGCAGCGGTGGTGGGCGCGGGGGTCGGACTGACCACCGGGCTGCTCGCCGCGGGGCTGGCCGCTGCGGCGGCGCCGCTGGTGTCGGGCGCGGCGGCGGCCGGGGCGTTCGCGCTGGTATATACGCTGATCTGGTATTTCGGCGTCCGGTGGCTGGACCGTCGGACGGGTTGATCGGAGATGGAATCGTGAGTCCCGCCGTGAAGTACACGCTGGGCCGGGTCGGGCTGTTCCTGGTGGTCATGGCCGCGCTGCTGCCGGTCCCCATGAGCATCTTCCTCAAGCTCATGCTGGCGGTGGTGTTTTCGGCGGCGGCGTCCTTCTTCCTGCTCAAGACCTGGCGCGACGAGATGGCCGAGCAGGTGGCCGGTGCGGTCCAGCGGCGGCAGGAGGAGAAGGCGCGGCTGCGCGCCGCGCTCTCCGGTGACGACCAGCCGGCCCCGACATCGCCGGCCGGCTCGACCACCCCGCCGGCCGACCCTGACGCCACCCGCTGAGCCAAGCCGCCACCCGCTGAGCCAGGACGCCACCCGCTGACAGAGCGCTAACCGTCGAACAGGGCGCGAACCGCTGAACGAGGCGGGGGGCTGGGACTGCCGGTTTCAGCCGTCCAGGCCGCGGCGTCGGGCCAGCCGGTCCAGGTCGTCCATCAGGCCGTCCAGGCGGCGCATGCCGGCGTCCAGGTCGTCCAGTGAATCCTTGCTCGGCGCCGCCGCCAGCACCGGAGTGATGATCTCGTTGGCGCGGTCGGCGTACTCCCGCTGGGCGGCGCCGATCGCGGCGGTGACCTCCGCCGCCACGTCCTCCGCCGACAGCCGCAGGGCGCCGGGGTCGATCCGCAGTTCCTGGAGCGCGCCACCCGGACCGGTACGGGCCCGTACGTAACCGCGCGGCGACTCGCCGGTGCCGTACTGGTCGGCCAGGTCCTCCTGCATCCGCTGGATCCGTGCCACCTGCTGGTGGGCGTACTCGGCGAGGTCGTCCAGGTTGCGGATGTCGGGCACGTCAGATCCTCTCGGCCGGTGACGGCGGGTCAGGGTGGACAGGATAGCGAGCGCCGATCCACCGGTGGCATTCTTGCCCGGTGGCCAAGGATGACACGCTCCACATCGGGCCGGCGCTGCGTCCACTCCTCGCGCCCGGGGAGCGGTTGCTGACCGCCGCGATGCTGATCAAGGACGTCGGTACGACCGACGACGTCTCCGTCTCCGACGAACTGAAGAACCTGCTCGATCCGACCATCCTGCTCGGACTGGGCAGCCATCCGGGGAACCTGTTGCAGCGGGCGACGTTCGGTCGGGCGGTGATCGGTCCGGCGGACAGCCCGGCCCGGCGCCTGTACGACGCGGTCGCCGACACCGTCTCGCCCACCCTCGCGGTCACCGACACCAGGTTGCTGGTCGCCGATCGCAAGACCGTCGACCGAAACGGGGGAAGTTGGACCGACCGCTGGTTCGGTCCGGTGGAGTACGCGGCGACGCTCGTCCACGAGTCGCCACGGAACGCTATCGTCGGGGCGATCAAGGCGCCGGCGGGTGTGCTCCGCCGAGGACGGTTCCTGGTCGTCTTCACCGACGGATCGGTCTGCGCACTGGTCGGCGGACCGCCGCAAGCGGGTCGGCGGGCGGCGGAAGCCATCGGACCGCCCCGGCCGGCGGCACAGACTCCTGGGGAGGAGCAGGCATGACACAACCGGTGAAGGTCTATCTCGACGCGATGACCAGGTACGCGGACGCGATGCAGGACCTCGGTACGGCCTTCGGCAGCACCCGTTCGCTGCTGGTCGACGCCGACGTGGCCGACGACAGTTTCGGGCTGCTGCCGGAGTCTCGCGAGGTGGCGAGGGTCTACGAGCAGCGCACCACGGACGGGCTGGAGGTGCTGCGTACCGGCGAGGACGTGTTCGGTGAGCTGGCGGTGGCGTTCCGCCAGATGCGGGACAACTACCGGGGCACCGACGAGGCGGCGGCGCGGCGACTCGGGGGAGGGTCGTGACCCGGGCGCCGAGCGGTGCGGAGCGGATCGAGACGTGGCTCGCCCCGGCCGGTGCCGCGTACGCGATCATCAGGCCGATCGTCGAGTTCCTGGCCCACCCGATCGACCAGGTGACCGGCGACCCGGACGCGTTGAACGCGCAGGCGAAGGCGTGGCAGGACGCGGCGGCCCGGTTGGAGCGGTACGCGGTGGACGAGTTGGGTGCCCGGACCGACCTGCTCTCCTACTGGGAGGGTGCTGCGGCCGAGTCGTTCAACGAGGAGATGAGCCAGCTCAACCGGTCGCTGACCGAGATCGGTGACCACTTCGCGGCCACCGCCGAGTTGCTACAGGGCTCGGCGGAGGGGGCCCGGCAGGCTCAGGAGCTGGTCGAGCAGATCGTCCGGGAGCTGATCGCCTGGGCGATCATCACGATCATCGTGGCGCTCGCCTCGGCCTGGATCACCGCCGGGGCGTCGGCCGTGGTCGGCGGGGCGGCGGTCGGGGTGGAGTCGGCCCTTGCCGGGACCCGGGCGGCGGCGGTTGCCGCGCGGTTGGCCCGGATGTTGGAGAAGGTGGCCCTCTTCCTGAAGAGGATGAGCGACTTCGCCCGGACGTACAAGCTCACCAGCATCCACAAGGTGGGGGTGCAGAACTGGGCCAGCGCCCGGTACGCGACCAGCGCCGGCTACCAGCTGCTGGCCACCAACTGGGTGATCAAGCAGACGATCGTCAAGCCGGTCCTCGGCCCGACGATCGACAAGGTCACCGGCGCCGACCAGGCATGGGACCTGCCGCAGGTGCTCTGACGCGGGTCCGGCTCCGAAACCGAGCGCCAGTCTGGCCGAGCTGTTCCGGCACTTTTCGCCGGCATGACGATGATGTTGAGATGGAACAGAGAGTGATGATTATTGATATGACCATGTGAGGGGTGGTGCAGTGTGCGGTACAGAGCGGGAATCTCCGCACCCCCAGGAGGTTTTGCATGCCCTTCCGTACCCCCGTACCCCGGCGGTCTTCTCGGCGCCGGACCATCGCCCTCGCGACGACGGTCGCGATCGGACTGTTCGCCGTCGTGAGCGGCCCGGTCTCCGCCGACCCGAAGCCGGGCGCGATCAGTGCCGCCACCAGTGCCGAGTACCGGGTACTCGGCCCACGCACGCTGGAGGACCGCAACGCCGTCGGCAAGACCGGCGCGGCGATCAACTACAGCGAGCACGGCATCCTGAACATCACCGCGACCGCAGCCGAGGTGAAGGCGATCACCGCGCTCGGCTTCACCCTGGAAGCCGTACCGGCGCCGCCGGCGCGGGGTGCGACCGACGGTGTCGGCACGATGGCGTTCCCGCCCGCCGACTCGAACTACCACGACTACGCCGAACTGACCGCGGTGATCAACCAGGTGGTCTCGGACCACCCGACGATCGCCCGCAAGTCCAGCATCGGCAGCTCGTACGAGGGTCGGGACCTGCCCGTCATCAAGATCTCGGACAACGTCGGTACGGACGAAGCCGAACCGGAGATCCTGTTCAACTCGCAGCAGCACGCCCGTGAGCACCTGACCGTCGAGATGGCGATCTACCTGCTCAACCTGTTCACCGACAGCTACGGCTCCGACTCCCGGATCACGAACATCGTGAACACCCGGGAGATCTGGATCGTGCCGACGGTCAACCCCGACGGCAGCGAGTACGACATCGCCACCGGTTCGTACCGGTCCTGGCGGAAGAACCGGCAGCCGAACGCCGGTTCGTCGAACGTCGGCACCGACCTGAACCGCAACTGGGGCTACAACTGGGGCTGCTGCGGCGGTTCCTCCGGCAGCACCTCGTCGGAGACCTACCGTGGCCCGTCCGCCTTCTCCGCCCCGGAAACCCAGGCGCTGCGCAACTTCGTCAACAGCCGCGTGGTCGGCGGTACGCAGCAGATCAAGGCGAACATCGACTTCCACACGTACTCCCAGCTGGTGCTCTGGCCGTACGGCTACACCACGGCGAACACGGCGCCGGGGCTGAGCGTGGACCAGGAGGCGACCTTCCGCACCCTGGGCCAGCAGATGGCGGCCACCAACAGCTACACCCCGGAGCAGTCCTCCGACCTCTACATCACCGACGGAGACAGCCTCGACTGGCTGTGGGCGACGCACCAGATCTGGGCGTACACCTTCGAGATGTACCCCGGATCGTCCGGCGGCGGCGGCTTCTACCCGCCCGACGAGGTCATCCCGGCGCAGACCTCGCGCAACCGGGAAGCGGTGCTGATGCTCAGCGAGTACGCCGACTGCCCGTACCGGGTGATCGGCAAGCAGGCCCAGTACTGCGGCGGCGGTGGCGGCACCACGGTCTGGTCGGACACCTTCGAGACCGCGACCGGTTGGACCATCAACCCCAGCGGTACGGACACCGCCACCTCCGGTGCGTGGGAGCGGGGCACCTCGCAGGCGACCAACTCCAGCGGTGCCAAGCAGCTCGCCCCGGCGGGCGGCAGCAACGACCTGACCACCGGCCGGCTCGCCGGCACCGCGGCGGGTGACTACGACCTCGACGGCGGCTCGACCAGCGCCCGTTCGCCGGTGGTGGCGTTGCCGGGCAGCGGCACGTTGACGCTGTCCCTGTCGTGGTACCTCGCGCACGGCGCGAACTCGTCCTCGGCGGACTTCTTCCGGGTCAGCGTGGTGCACAACGGCGGCACCACCGTACTGCTGACCCAGGCCGGGGCGGCGAGCAACCGCAACGGTTCGTGGACGGCCGCCAGCCTCAACCTCACCCCGTACGCGGGGCAGCAGGTCCGGATCCTGGTGGAGGCGACCGACACCGCCACCGCGAGCCTGGTCGAGGCGGGCGTCGACGACGTGACGATCACGAGTTCCTGATTCCAGCAGTGGCGCTGCCCCGTCGACCGGTCCCCGGTCGGCGGGGCAGCCCGTCGGTTCAGCTGAACCGCCGACCCTCGTCCCGTCGGTACGCCCAGCCGGCCGCCAGGGCCAGCACCACCACCCAGACGCCGAGCATGACCAGCGCGGTCGGGTCGGGGCGGAAGTCACCCACCGCCGCCCACATCAGCTCGACCGCACCACGGGTCGGCAGGAAGGGCGCGATCGTCTCGATGAAGCCGGGCGCGGCGCCGGGCGCGGAGAGCAGGCCGCCGCCGAAGGCCAGCGGGAAGAAGATGACCTGGGCGGCCACTATCGCCGCCTTGCTCGGCAGCGCGTACCCGATGGTGAGTCCGAGCAGGGTGAACGGCACCGCGGCCACGGCCACCGCGCCGAGCGCGAGCACGAACGCGGCCGGCGTGATCGTCGCCGGGGTCGCCACCGCCGCGATCACCACCACCGGGATCAGCGAGACGAAGGTCAGCGCGAGGCCCGCGAGGATGCGGCCGACGAAGCGCGGCGCCGGCCCGGCCGGCAAAGTCCGGGTGTACGGGTCCCAGGGCTGCGCCCGATCCTCGGCCACCCCGATGCCGTACTGGAAGATGTTGCTGCTCATCACCGCGAAGGTGACCATCGAGGCGGTGGCGAAGGTGGCGCCGGTCGGGTCGTCGCCGGTGAACGGCACCACGAAGAAGAGCATCGAGGCGGCCGGGAAGAAGGCACTGCCGATCAACGCGATCGGGATCCGGATCGTCTCCAGGAGCTGATACCTGGCGTGTACGAGCGCGAGCTGCATGGCTGTTCCCCCGTCAGGCGGTGATCGGTTGGTTGGCGGGCGTACCGGTTCCGACCGGCCGATCGGTGTCGGCGGTGAGGGTCAGGAACGCCTCCTCCAACGAGGTGGGCCGGATCTCCAGGTCGGCGAAGCCCACCCCGCTGGTCACCAGGTCCCGGACCAGTTGGTCCGCATCGGTGGTCAGCAGGTGCGTACGCCCGTCGGTGTGTTCGGTGCCGAGCACGCCGGGCAGCGCCGGCAGGTTCTCCGCGACCAAACTGACCCGGCGTACGCCGACGATCTCCCGGATCGCGGTGACCGTGTCGTCGGCGAGCACCCGGCCCCGGCCGAGCACCACCACCCGGTGCGCCAGCGCCTCGATTTCCTCCAGGTAGTGGCTGCTCAGCAGGACCGTCCCGCCGTCTTCGTGGAAGGACCGGATGGCGGCCCACAGGCTGTGCCGGGCCTCCACGTCCAGCCCGGTGGTCGGCTCGTCCAGGATCACCAGTTGCGGTCGGCCGAGGAAGGCCAGCGCGACCGCCAGCCGCCGTTTCTGCCCGCCGGACAGCCCGCCGGTCTGCCGTTTGGCCAGGTCGGTGATGCCGAACCGGTCGAGTAGTTCCGCGCGCGGCACCGGGTCGGCGTAGTGCGCGGAGACGAAGTCGACCACCTCGCCGACCCGCAGGGTGGGCGGCAGACCGGTCTCCTGCGGGGTGACCCCGAGGCGTTGGCGGTGGGCCGGGTCGCGCGGGTCGCCGCCGAACAGCTCGACCCGGCCGGAGGTGACCCGGCGTACGCCGACCAGCAGGTTCAGCAGCGTGCTCTTGCCGGCGCCGTTGGGTCCGAGCAGGCCGACCAGCTCGCCGGTGCGTACCTCGAAGCTGACCTGGTCGAGTGCGGTGACGTCGCCGTACCGGCGGGTGGCCTGGTCGGCGCGGGCGAGGATCATGTCTTCTCCTGGGCGGGGGTGGCTGCCTCGGACGGGTCGAGCAGGGCGCGCAGTGCGGCGGTGTACTCGTCGAAGGCCAACCGGCCGCGCCGGCTCAGCCGGACCAGGGTGGCCGGCGTACGCCCGTGGTGCGTCTTGGTGATCTCGACGTACTGCGCGTCTTCGAGTTTGCGCAGGTGGACCGAGAGGTTGCCGGCGGTCATCCGCAGGATCTCCTGCAACCGGGGGAAGGTGATCCGGTCGCCCTCGGCGAGAGTGGCCAGGGTGGACACCACTCGCAGCCGGGCCTGGGCGTGGATCACCGGGTCGAGTTCGGGCGGGGCGGTCATGACCTGTTCCGGCGGCCGAGCCAGGTGATCGTGCCGCCGATCAGCATGCCGCCGCCTCCGGCGACCGCGACGATCAGTGCGTGCCAGCCGGGTCCGGCGTACACGCCGACGATGTTGATGACGCTGAGCCAGATGCCGAGGCGGAGCAGGTTGCGGTCGAGCCAGATCGCCCCGCCGGCCACGTGCAACACCCCGGTCAGGCCGACCGCCGCGGCGGCCCAGAGCAGTCGGGCCAGGTCGTCCGGCAGGTGGTCGGTGACCCGGCTGAGGACGATTCCGTAGCTGGCGAAGCCGATCAGCCAGGCGAAGCCGTACCACTGGCCACGGCGGGCCGAGTCGCCGGTGATCTGCCCGTACGACCGGGCGCCGGTGATCGCGGAGAGTGCGCCGGCGGCGCCGAGCAGGACGAAGAGCGTGGTCAGCGGCAACCACTCGGGCAGGTCGACGAAGACCCGGTGGTCCGGGCCGAACCGGAGGAAGAACAGCCCGAACCCGACCAGCCAGGCGACTCCCCACGGCCAGTAGATCAGCCGGGGGTCGGGGTTGAGCTGCCGAGCCGCCTCGGCCTGCTGCTGCCGGATCAGCAGCAGCGTCTCCGCCGCACTCGCCAACGGCTGCTCGTCGTCATCACTCAGGGCCACGCAAACTACTTTACGCCACAAACTCCATCCCCGTGGCGGGGCTGGGTCGAGCGTCGGCGGGAAGACTGTCCTGGCAGCCCGGACCGGTGAGGGCTAGCTGTTGGGGAGGCTGCTTGCTCCCATGGAGGACCGCAGTTCCGGTGTCGCCGGCTCCTCGGCCCTGGTGCGGCGCATTTTGTCGAGGTCGTGCCGCCAATAGTGCCTCAGCAGTGGGGCGTTGACGCCGATCTGCCTCGCGGCCTGCTGGATCGTCGCCCTCAGATAGGGCAGAACGATGGGAAGGCCCTCCTCGCGGGAGAACCTTTCCAGTATCTCTTTCGGCGGTTCCTCGACGCTCTCTGCAAGATGAAATCGTGCGGCCACGTCAGCCGCAAGGACCGCACTCTTGGTGCTCATCTCGATGCGACAGCGAAAAGTCAGCTCATCGTTGCGAACATACTGGGATATCTTCAGTTCGGAGGCGTTGGGGTCGATGGGCGTCTCTTCAAGGTTGAACCCATCGCGTCGCCTTGCGGATGCCTCGTAGACCCTGATGCCGGTGAGCTCGGCGAGCGAGGTCAGCTCCTCCAGGCTGGAGATCAATCTGCCGCTCACGAGGCTAGTCCGATGCGGGGTGACAGGACCGACTCCGACTCTGGTTCATCCAGGTCTTGCTCCATGCCGGCGGGAATTCTGTAGCTGGCCTGCCAGGTGGGGGTTTGCCTGGGGGATACGTCAAATGCGAAGCGCAACCGGGCGCCCACGGATCTGGCGTACCTTTGGAGGGTGGACAGATGAGGGTCTCCACCCGCTCTTTCGAATTTCGAAACGGCGGACTGGGTCGTTTCCATATCCTGCGCAAGCTCTGACTGAGTAATCCCCAATCGCTTTCGCAGTTGGACGAGGGTGTCGATCAGGCGCTCGGCATCCCGTGCGTCCATTATCGCATCCCGAACGCGAGGATCGTCCGGGTTTACGCCCAATAGATCGAATAGTTCGGTTCCCATCGTCCGGCCCTCCCTGTGCCCGATACATCATATCGCCTCGGAGCGATACTGGGGTACCTCACGGTTGCGTCGCCCTGAACTCCCGGAGCCGATCAATCGCGATGTCGATGTGCCTAGCCTCCACCTGGCGCTGCTTCTGAAAGAAATGCAACGCGAGCAGGACCAGACCGCCCTCGGTCTCGGCGTAGATCAGCCGGAGGCGTCGTCGCGCGACCGAGACGCGTACCTCCAGCACGCCGCCGCGCAGGGCCTTGACGTCGCTGGGTTGTGCTCGCCCCTCGGCGACACGGTCCATGGCCGTCTGGACCTTGGCCATCTCCGCGACCGTCAGTCCGCATCTTTCGATTTCCTTGCGGACTGGCTCGCCGCCACCGGCGGCCTCATAGAATGCCCATCGTCGTCTCACGTCGTGCGTCCAGTCGGGTGGCTTGTCGCCACCTCACGCACCGGCACGCGCCCCACCGACAGACATGACGCTCAGTTTGCGACACGAAACCTTACGCGTCCAGTCGCTGACCGTTTCTCGACCAGGTGCGGAACTGTCCACAAACCTCACCGGCCCATTCCTCCCGTACCGCAGAGGTCAGCTCACCGTCGAGCGGGTGCGTACGCCGGTGCGGTCGAGTTTGTTCCAGCGCATCGGGGCGTTCCGGGCCTCCAGCCACAGCGCTCGTACGGTCACCACGCTGCTGAAGACCGAGAAGATCGCGGCGGCGGGCAGGATGTAGAGCAGTCGCAGATCCCGCCACGCCCGGTCCAGCGCGATCGCGACCAGGGTGTGCGCCGCCGCCGCACCGAGCCCGATCCACAGCAGCAGTGCCGGTACGGTCGGCGCACTCGGCAGCCGATCCAGCACCGCCAGCAGCAGCACCAACCCGAGCGTGAACAACTGGATCGGGGGCACCGCGAGCATGGTGACGAGGTTGTAGACCAGGTATGGGCCGAGCCGGCCGTGCCGCCGGCTGCCGAGCAGGTCGCGGTGGCGTCGAGCGGTCTGCACCAGCCCACGGGTCCACCGGATTCGCTGCCGCCACAGGCCACCAACCGTCGACGGCACCTCTGCGTAGACCATCGCGCGCGGCTGGAAGTTGATCCGATACCCGGCGGCGCGTACCCGCCAGGTCAGTTCCAGGTCCTCGCCGAGGGTCCCGGTCTCGAAGCCGCCGACCTCCTCCACCACCCGGCGACGGAACGCGCCGCAGTTGCCGGAGACGATGGTCAGGCAGCCGATCTGCGCCAATCCGCGCCGGACCAGCGCGGTGGCGTGGGTGAGCAGGGCCAGCAGCCTGGTCTGCTGCCGGTCGAGGTTGACCGGCTCGTCGTTGCCGCAGACCCCGCCGACCGACGCGCTGTCGAAGCCGCGCAGCAGTTCGCCGATGGTGTCGGCGGTGAATACCCCGTCGGCGTCGACAAAACAGCAGATCTCACCCCGGGCCAGTCGTATCCCCCGGTTGAGGGCACTGGCCTTGCCGCCGTTGCGCTGGGTCAACGCCACCACGTCCGGGTGGTACGTGAACTGGCGCATCACCGCCAGCGTCCGGTCGGTCGAACCGTCGTCGACCAGGATGATCTCCTTGCGCGGGTACCGGGCCGCGATGATCGACTCGACGCAACTGGCCAGCACCCGTTCCTCGTTGTACGCCGGCACGATCACCGACACCAGCGGCAGCACACTGTCGAAGACCGGCTGCCGGCGGCGGCGTACCTCGGCGAGCACGGCCAGCGGGTAGTAGGCCAGTTCCAGCACCCCGATCAGCAGCAGTGGCACGCTGAGCAGCACGATCGCGCCGGAGAGCAGGTCGGTCACGGGGTCGCCCCGGCCCGGAATCCGGCCCCGTACCCGGCCAGCAGCGCGTCGAGCAGTTCCGGCGCATGCCCGCTGTGCGCACCGAACCGGGCGTTGACCTCCAGCACCACCGGGGTCCCGTCCCGCCGACGCCGGATGTCGAGGTCGGCCGGGCCGGTCACCCCGATCGCCCGTACCGCCGCCCGTGCCAGGTCGGCCACATCGGACGGATTGTCGCGGACCACCCGTACCGCGTTGCCGACCCGACCCTGGGCGAGCGTGGTCTTGCGGAGCACCACGACCGCCCGCACCTGACCGAGCCGGTCGACGAACAGGTCGACGGCGTACTCCGTACCCGGAATGAACTCCTGCAAGACGTCGCCCGGATCCGGCGGCGGCGTTCCGGTCCGGTCGTGCACGCGGACGCCGCGCCCGCCGCGCCCCCGACGCGGCTTGCTCAGGTACGTAGACCCCAGGTAGCCGCGCAGCGCCGGCGGGCTGAGCACACCCGGCAAAACCGAACGCGGTACGGCCACCCCGGCCGCCGCCAACACCTGCGCGGTACGCCACTTGTCGTCGGCGATCGCCACCGCCGACACCGGACTCACCAGCACCGCCGGCAAGCCGGGCCGGGCGGCGAGCGGGGCCAGCACCGGCAGTTCCTCGGTGACCGTGGGCACGATCAGATCGACGTCGTGCCGGCCCGCGATCCGCAGCAGTTCCGGCAGGAACGCCTCGTCGGTGGCGGCCGGCACCCGCTCGATCCCGTCCGCTCCGGTGCCCGGCATCAGCTCGACACCTTCCGCTCCGGCGGTCGCGTCCGTTCCCGGTGCTGCTCGTCCGGTGGTTGCCGCCGGCGCCATGTCGACGCCGATGGCCGGGACTCCCCGGACGGCGAGCGCGTTGAGCAGCGCCCGGCCGGCGGGACCGGCCGCACCGGTCACCAGCAGGCGCGGCATCAGCTCTTCCCCTCGATCAGCGGCACGGTCATCTCTGCTCCTCGATCAGCGGCACGGTCATCCGGACCGGCTCGAAACCCTCGGCGAGCGGCACCCGGGCCTGGCCGCCCCGGTACGCCGCCAGGCCGCGTACCTGCCGTTCGCCGACGTATGGCTTGGCCCGCTGGTCGTGGTGGGTGGCGACCGCGCAGACCTTCGCGTCGAGCTGGTCGGAAATGTCGACGAAGACGCTGGGCCGGAACCCGGCGGTCACCGACGGGCTCTCGTAACAGAGCACGGCCGGGTGCTGGCGGGCCGCCCGGAGGGTGGCCAGGTGCACCGCCCGGTGGTCCTGGTGCTGGTCGTTGCCGGAGTGGGTGAAGATCAGATCCGGTTGGTGGCGCCGGATGGCCCGCTCGATCGCCTCGGCCATCTCGTTCTCGTGCCGGGCGAGCCGGGTGTCGGGCAGGTCCAGCACCTCGATCCCGCTGGCGCCGAGGAACCGGCCCGCCGACTCGGCCTCGCCGGCTCGTACGTTGCCGTCGCCGCCGCGACCACCGTGGCTCATCACCATGATGTGCACCTCGTGACCGGAGTCGACCAGCCGCAGCAGCGTGCCGCCGCAGGCGAGTTCGAGGTCGTCCGGATGGGCCCCGACGGCGAGCACCCGGCGGGGCAACCGGGCCGGTGCCGGTGCGATCCGGAGCACGCCACAGAGCCCGACCAGACCACCGAGCACGGCCAGGCTGGCCACCTGCACGCCGGTGGTGGTTCCGTCCGCCGCCGGGCCCGCTCCGGACCGGCTCGCCAGGCCATAGGCGATGTTGGCGGGCACCAGCACCAGCGCGGCGCCGACCGCGAGCACCTGGAGCAGTCGGGGTCGCCGGAAGCGGCGGCGCAACGGCCGGTCGGCGCCGGCCGCGGCGGTGGCCGCCGCCAGCAACGCGACCAGGAGTGGAGCGGACAGGGAAACGGTCACGGCAACCTCGCTCGGTACGGCCGCGTCTGCACAACCCCGTACGGCGCGGCTGCCTTGTCGGTCAACGGCAGCCTGCCGCCCCAAAGTGAGCCCCTCCTGAACCCACCATGAGAGCGTCCTCACCCACCCGTCCCCGCAACCGGCGACCGCTCTTGTAGAGGAAAGAGTGGCTATCCGACCGGGGCGGGGGGTTGTGGTGGGGGAGCACACTTGTCACAGGGAGATCGGAGGCGGTCGATGCGATGGGTGTGGTTGGGCGGGCGGTTGGGCGGCGTGGGATGAGATGGTTTGCGGCTCGGTGTCCGGTCGCCTCGGAGGAGCAGCAGTGGATCGAGGACTCGCTGGACTGGTTGGTCGGCGAGTTCGGCGCGAAGGTTCTGCGCCGTTCGGTGGTGCTGCCCACCCCGGAGTTCTTTCCCGACACCTATGCCGGCACCGAGGCCGACGTCCGGCGCGTGATCGGATCGCTCTGTCGCCGGACCGGTGTCGACCCCGACCGGCTGGAGATCGAGTTCTTCGACGACGGACTCGACGCCGAACTGCTGTCCAGCCTGCCGTCGCTCGCCGGTTCCTGGTCCGGCGCGGCCGGCCACTACCAGCCGCGGGGCGACCGGGCCGTGATCTCGATCAACAGCGCCGAGACGGGCGACCTGACCTCGCTGGTCGCGACGGTCGCCCACGAACTGGGGCACGTACTGCTGCTCGGCGAACAGCGGATCGCCCCGGAGCGGCGCGACTCGGAACCGCTCACCGACCTGCTCACCGTCTTCTTCGGCTACGGGGTGTTCAGCGCCAACGCGGCGTTCGAATTCTCCAGCCACGGCAGCGGCTGGCGGGCACGACGTACCGGTTACCTGACCGAGCCGATGTTCGGTTACGCGCTGGCCGCGTACGCGTGGCTGCGAGGTGAGTCGGACCCGGCCTGGGCCCGACACCTGGACACCAACCCGCGTACCTACTTCAAGAAAGGGCTGCGCTACCTGCGGCAACGCGGCTGACACCCGCCGTTGCTACAGCGGGGCGGGCAGTGGGTCGTGGTGCAGCACGGCCAGTCGGGAGACGGCTCGGGTCAGCACCACGTAGAGCCGGTGCAGCCCGCGTGGCTCGGCGGCCACGATCTGGGCCGGCTCGACGACGATGACGTGGTCGTACTCCAGGCCCTTGACCAGGCTGGCCGGGACCACGGTGACCCTCTCCGACGCCTGCACGTCGTCGGCGGTCGAGGTGGTGATCCCGGCGTCCGCGAGGGCGCCGGCCAGCCGGTCGACCGCCGCGTCCGCGGCGATCACCGCCACCGATCCCTCGTACGCCAGCGCCGCCCGCACCTCGGCCACCGTCGCCGCATCCAGGTCGTCCACCGTACGCAGATCGAGCGCGCCGTCGCGGCGCAGTGACTCGGCCGGGGGTACGTCGACCGCGAGCGCCGGCAGGAGCCGGTTGGCGAAGGCGACCACCGCGGCGGGCACCCGGAACCCGATGGTCAACGGCACCACGGCGGCATCCGGCTTGCCGAGGTGGGCCAGCGACTCCCGCCAGTCGGTGGCGGCCCACGGCGCGGTGCCCTGGGCGAGGTCGCCGAGCAGGGTGATCGAGCCGTGTACGCTGCGCCGCGCGATGGCCCGGCACTGCATGGGGGAGAGGTCCTGCGCCTCGTCCACCACCACGTGCCCGAAGCTCGTCACCCGTTCGATCAGCCCGGCGGCCTCGTCGATCAGGACGGCGTCGGCGGTGCTCCACTTCGCCGTCCTGGCCGTCCTGGGCGGCCTGGTCCAGATCAGCGACTCCTGTTCGCTCTCGGTGAGCAGGTCGGCGGCGGCGGTGGCGAGTGCGTCCGGGTCGCTGAGCAGGTGGTGGACCAGCCCGTCCGGGGTGAGCGCCGGCCAGGCGGCGTCGAGGAACTCGGTGACCGGTGTGGCCTTGCCCATCCGGCGCAGCCAGGCGTCGTTCGGTGACTCGCCCCGGCGCGCCTCGGCCTGCCGTTGCAGCAGGCCGACAACGCGGGCCCGGACCCGTTCCCGGCCGGTGCCGTACGGCAGTCCCTCGCGGCGGGCCTCGTCGACGATCCGGCGCAACACCTCGACCCCGATGCGCCAGCGGAACGAGCCGTCGGAGACGGTGATCGGCTGCTCCGGTTCGCGGATGTGGGCGTCCACCGCGCGGCGCAGCACCTCGGCCATCCGCGGATCGTGTTTGATCGTGGCGGTGTCCGGGGCGTCGGTGCCGCGTACGGCGAGGGTTCGTGGCCGTTCGGTGCCCTCCGGTCGGACGGACGCGGCGGTGACCAGGTCCTCGACCGTGGCCTGGGCGACCTCGACCTCGCCCAGCGCGGGCAGTACGGCGGCGATGTACGACAGGAACGCCCGGTTCGGCCCGACGATCAGTACGCCGGACCGGCGCAACCGTTCCCGGTGCAGGTAGAGCAGGTACGCGGCGCGGTGCAGCCCGACGGCGGTCTTGCCGGTGCCGGGTGCCCCCTGGACGCAGATCGACGTCTCCAGGTCGGCTCGGACCAGCTCGTCCTGTTCGGGCTGGATGGTGGCGACGATGTCGCGCATCGGGCCGACGCGGGGCCGTTCGATCTCGGCGGTCAGGATCCGGGAGGCGGTGCCGAGTTCCTCGCCCCGGTCCAGGTGTTCGTCCTCGAAGCTGGTCAACACCCCGGCGCTGAAGCCGAACCGGCGGCGGACGGTGACGCCCTGCGGGTCGCGCACGCTGGCCCGGTAGAACGACCGGGAGACCGGGGCCCGCCAGTCGAGCACCATGGGTTCGCCGAGGTCGTCGGTGACGTGCCGCCGACCGATGTGGTAGTCGATCTCCGGGAAGGTGAGTCGACCGAAGAAGAGCGGGGTGGTCGGGTCGTCGGCGAGTTCGGCGACCCGCCGGGAGAGGGTCCGGCCGAGCATCTCGGCGGTGTACGAGTCACCGGCGACGTTCGCGCCGGTGCTGAAGAGTGCCTCGGCGTGCTCCCGCATCCGGTGCAGCGCGGCACGGGAGGCGTCCAGGTGGGCGCGTTCGCCGCCGAGTTCGGTGTCCAGGTCGGGTGCGGGCATGCTGACTTCCTCGGGATCATCTGCTGCTCGCTCGCGTGTCCGGGGGCGGATGGCCGGCACCCAGCGCGATAGACGTCCGCTGCGGTGCATGTTCACCGCGGCCGTCAGGCGGTCAACCACGCTACGCGCACCGGACGGACCGTTCCACCGAAATACGCCGGCGGTCTCGACCTTGCGGAACCGGTTGTGCCGGCGATCGGATTAGCGCTGGCCACGCCGGGGGCGGAATCATGGCTGCATGAGCGAGGAGCGTGCCGAGCCGCGATGGACGACGGTCAGCGACCCGAGGGTGATGCGGGCGCTCGCCCATCCGGCCCGGATAGCGATCATGGAACACCTCGGGTCCACCGGGCGGGCGGTCACCGCGACCGAGTGCGCGGAGGTGGTCGAGCTGTCGCCGAGCGCGACCAGCTACCACCTGCGTGAGCTGGCCCGGTTCGGGTTGGTGGAGCAGGCGCCGAGCCGGGGCGACGCACGCGAGCGGCTGTGGCGGGCGGTCCAGCCCTCGTTTCGGGTCGATGGCGGGCAGGGCGCCTCGCCGGACACCCGGGCGGCGGAGTGGTCGCTGGTCGAGGCGTTCGCGGCGCGGGACTTCGAGCGGCTGCGCGACTGGGTCCGCCGCTCGTACGACGAGCCGAAGCAGTGGTACGACGCGGCGATCATCAGCGGCACCGTGCTGCTGCTCACGGCGGAGGAGCTGACCCGGTTGAACGCTGCCGTACTCGAACTGGTGGAGCCGTACCGGCGGCGGAACCGGCAGACCGAGGCACCGGCGGAGGCTCGTCCGGTGGCGCTCAACTATTCGACGCTGCCCCTGGAGTGACCGGTGGCGGCCCCGCCGCTGCCGCCGGGTCGGCTGTTGCCTCTTGCCTGAGTAGATGTGAAGGATTATTTTCGAAAGATGTCCTTCGCATCTGCTCCGGTCCGTGATCCCGCCGTACCGTCGGCCGGGAGCTGGCGGGACGTGTACATCGCCGCCACCGCCAAGGGCGTCTCGATCTGCGGTGACTTCCTCGCCGCCACCACGCTCGTACTCACCCTCCAGTCCGCCGGTGCCGGCGGACTCGCCGTCGCGGCCCTGCTGCTCGCCTCGACCATGCCGCTGGTGCTGCTCGCCCCGGTCGCCGGCCGGCTTGCCGACCGGGTGGACAGCCGTACGCTGCTGGTCACCGCCGGGCTCGGCCAGGCCGCCATCTGCGTGGCGCTCGCCCTGGTCAGCCAACCGGTGGCGGTGATCGGGCTGGTCTTCCTGCTCTCCTGCGGACTGGCCGTCAGCCAACCGGTCCTGTCCGCGCTCATCCCGGCCATGGTCCGGCGCGCGGACCTGCCCCGGGCCGGCGCGATCAACCAGACCGCCGGCACGGTCGGCGCGCTGCTCGGCCCCGCCCTCGCCGGCCTGCTGGTCGGCCAGTTCGGCACCACCGTGCCGCTGCTCATCGACGCCGCCAGCTACGGCGCACTGGTGGCGGCGGGGCTGCTGCTGCGTACCCGTCGGGGTGGCCGGGCGGCGGCCGGCGCGACGGTCCCGGCGGACCGCGCCGCCGTCGAAGGCTGGTCGATCTGGCGGGACCCGCTGCTGCGGGCGATGGTCGTCTCGGTCGCCGCCGTGATCGGGGTGGTCGGTGCGATCAACGTTGTCGCGGTCTTCTTCGTACGCGAGACACTCGCCGCCTCCGAAACCATGTACGGCGTGGTCGAGGCGGCCTGGATGGTGGGTCTGCTGGCCGGTGCCTGGTTCTGCGCCCGGCTGGCCCGACGCGCCCGCGACGATGCCGCGCTGGTCGGCGGGATCCTGCTGCTGCTCGGCGCGACCTGCCTGGTCCTGCCGGTGGCGGCGGTGGTCGGCGCGGTCGGCTGGCTGATCCCGCTCTGGGTGGTCGGCGGGGCGTTCAACGGCGGCGAGAACGTCTTCGCCGGGGTGGTGGTCGGGAACAGGGTGCCGGAGGCGGTGCTCGGACGGGCCTTCGCCACCCTCGGCGGCGCGATCCAGGGGGCGAGCATGGCCGGTTACCTAGCCGGGGGCGTACTCGCCGATCGGGTGCCGATCCGGCCGCTGGTCGCCGGCCTCGGGGTGGCCGGGCTGGTGGTGGTGCTCTGGCTGGTCGTACCGGTGGTCCGGATGACCCGCCGGGAGCGGGCGCGCGCCGCCGTACCGGAGCCGGTCACGGCCGATGGACGCGGTGCGGGGTTGGCCACTTCTTCGGTGACTGGTTGAGCGGGTGTCCGAAGCGCCGGATACGGTGGAAATCATGGGTGATCTTCAGAGGCCACGGGTCGGGCACATCCAGTTTCTCAACTGCCTGCCGATCTACTGGGGGCTGATGCGGTCCGGTGCCCTGCTCGACGTCGACCTGCACAAGGACTCGCCGGAGCGGCTCAGCGCCGCCCTGGTCGCCGGCGACCTCGACATCGGCCCGATCACGCTGGTCGAATACCTGCGGCACGCCGACGAGCTGCTGCTCCTGCCGGACCTCGCGGTCGGCAGCGACGGGCCGGTGCTCTCGGTCAACGTGGTCTCCACCCGACCGCTGACCGACCTCGACGGGGCCCGGGTGGCGCTCGGGTCGACCTCGCGTACCGGGGTGCTGCTGGCCCAGATGCTGCTCGCCGACCGGTACGGCGTACGACCCGACTACTTCACCTGCCCGCCCGATCTGACCCAGATGCTGCTTGAAGCCGACGCCGGGGTGCTGATCGGCGACGTCGCGCTCCGCGCGCTGTACGAGGCGCCGGGTCGGGGGCTGGAGGTCACCGATCTCGGACAGGCGTGGCGGGACTGGACCGGTCTGCCGATGGTGTTCGCCGTCTGGGCGGTCCGGCGCGACTTCGCGGCGGCGCATCCGGGCCTGGTCAAGGACGTGCACGAGGCGTTCCTGCGGTCCCGTGACCTGTGCCTGTCGGAGCTGGACGAGGTGGCCGAGGCGGCCGCCCGGTGGGAGTCGTTCGACGCGGCGACGCTGGCCTCGTACTTCCGGGTGCTCGACTTCTCCCTCGGCGAGCGCCAGGTGGGCGGCCTGCGGGAGTTCGCCCGACGGGCGGCCGCGATCGGTGCCACCCCGCTGCTGCCGCCGACCGGACCGGCCTTCTTCGCCGGCTGAGCCGGGTCGGGCCGGCCCGTCCCGTCAGTCGGCGCGGAGCTGTTCGGCGACCTGCTGGCAGATCTTGGCGCCGTACGTGTAGCCGAGGTTGATCGGGTACTTGGTCATCACGCCCATGGTCCAGCCGTCCCCGATGGCCAGGCAGCTCACGTGGAACTCCTGCTCGGCCTGGCGGTCGACCCAACCGTTCTTGATCGCGATCGTCTTCTGTACGGCGGCCGGGAACGCCTTGCGGATGCCGAAGTCCCCGATCCCGCGCACCGCCCGCATCTCGTCCAGCAGCCACTTGGTCCAGGTGGGCCCGGCGGCCCGCCCGTCGCCGATGCAGGCGGCGAGCCGGGTGATGTCGCGCGGCGAGAGTTCGGTACGGCTCCAGCCGCCGCCGCTGGCCGCGCTGCTGTCGGTGAGCTTGCAGGTGCTGATCAGCCGCTGAATCGAGGCGGCCCGGCCGACGGTGTTGTAGAGCGACTCGGCGGCGTTGTTGTCGCTGTCCCGGATCATCACCCGGACCTGCTGGAGTTGCGCGTCGGTGGGTTTCCGGCCGGCATCGGCCGACCGGCGCAGGAAGTCCGCCCCGATCCACGACTTGATCAGCGAGGCGGTGGTGCTGGTCTCGCCCATGTTCGCCGAGCCGACGATCTCACCGGTGCGGGTGTCCTGCATCGACCAGGCCCACCAGCCCTTGGCGTTGATCGTGATGTCAGCCGCACGAACCGGCAGCGGCGGCAGTTCCGGGGTCGGGGTGGCACTGGGCGTCGACCGGTCCGACCGGCTGGCCGCCTGGTCGTCGGTGTGATCGGCGGCACTGGTGGTCCGGTCGGGCTCGCCCCACTGGGCGGCCGCGTTGGCCGCCAGCGGCGACCCCGGCAGTAGCCGGAGCGCGGCCAGCACCAGCACCAGCAGTACGCCGGTGATGATCCCGATCCGCAGCGGGGTCATCTCGGCGCCGCTGCGGGGTGCCCGTCGGCTGCCCGCCATCAGGAGGCCCCACCGCTGCTCGCGGGAGCCTTGCCGATCGGTACGGGCACCTTGAGCGCGGCGCCCGGCTGTGCGGTGACCAGTTGGGTGGTCACGCTGGAGCAGACGTCCGCGCCGTAGTCGAGCCCCTGCTTCTGCGGATACCGCAGCAGTACGGCGAGCACCCACTTGTCCGCGACGGCGAGGCAGTTCACGTGCCACAACCCGTCCGCGAAGATCATTGTCCAGCCGTTCTTGATCGCGACCGGGCCCTGGTCGGTGATCTCCGGGGGCAGGCCGTCGATGATCCCCCAGCGACCGCCGCCCCTGGTGAGCTGTTGGTCCTTGGCCGCGGTGCTGCCCTGGACCTTGGTCATCTCCTCCAGTACCCAGGTGGTCCACTTCGGGCCGGCGGCGGTGCCGTTCTTGATGCACTCGCCCATCCGGACCGCGTCCGCCGCGGAGATCTTGGTGTAGCTCCACCAGACGGTCTTGTAACCGGGCGGGATGACCGGCTGGGTGTTGGTCAGCTTGCACACGCTGATCAGGCGGTCGATCACCGGCTTGCCGCCGCCGGCCTGGAACAGGGCTTCGGCGGCGGTGTCGTCGCTGTTGATGATCGCGCTGCTGGCCTGCTTCAGCTTCGCCGCCGGCGGCTGCTTGTCACCGAGCCGGCGCAGGTAGTCCGAGACCAGCCACACCTTGATCATCGACTCGGTGCTGTTGGTCGCGGTCATGTTCGGCGCCCCGGAGATCTTGCCGGTCCCACGGTCGAGCAGCGCCCAGGAGAAGAACCCCTTGTCGATCCTCATCGAGACCGGACCGGCCGCGAGGGTTGGCGGCGGCGGGGGGGCCAGCTTGGCCGCCGCCACGCTCCCGGCCGATCCGGATCCGTCGGCGGTGGTCGAGTCGTCGCCGTCGAACCGGGCGTACGCGGCCGGCACGAGCAGGATCCCGCCGGCGACGATGGCCACGAGGGCGAGCACCATGATCAGGCGAGGGCGCATGGGTGGAAGAGCTCCAAGAAAGTCGGGGCCCGGGGGGACCGGGGCGTGCTGCGCTTGGGATGTTGATCTTCGCTCTGGGACTATGTTCGCACTGCTCGTCCCGCCGCCCGACCCGCTTCGGGGCGGCGACGCGGTCGTGAGCTGCCGGGGGAGGTGGCAGGGCCGACCGGTGAAAGCTTACGTGGCGAGGCTCGATGTGCCAGATCAGGAAGCCATCAAGTTTTCATAAAGAGAAACGAAATAAGCCCTTATGTGGCAATGCCTTCTTGGCCGAGCACGCTCTGTGATCGGGATCATTTGTCCAACCTGGAGCTGATTTGTGGCGGTATGTAGGCGTCCAACTACTCACCGTGGCCGACTCAGTTTCTTGTGACACCCCCTGGCTTAGTCAAGTCTGAGCTGTAACACTGGATGGGTGTACGGCAATGACTTCCCCGATGCGTCCGACGAGCCGACCGGCGGCCTGATCGACCAGGTTGAGGCGGCCGAGGCGGCACTGCGTGCCGCAGCCCTCCAGGCGCGCCCCGGTGCCGCCGTCGACCTGGCCGGGGCGAGCGAAAGTGATCTAGGCGACTACTTCACGGCCGTGATCGAGGCGGACCAGAAGATCGAGCCACGAGACTGGATGCCCGACTCCTACCGGAAGACCCTCATCCGGCAGATCGCCCAGCACGCCCACTCCGAGATCATCGGAATGCAGCCCGAGGGCAACTGGATCAGTCGGGCGCCATCGCTCAAGCGCAAGGCGATCCTGCTGGCCAAGGTGCAGGACGAGGCCGGGCACGGGCTCTATCTCTACGCCGCCGCCGAGACCCTCGGGATCAGCCGCGACGAACTGGTCGACATGCTGCTCGAAGGCCGGCAGAAGTACAGCTCGATCTTCAACTACCCCACCCTGACCTGGGCCGACGTGGGCGCCATCGGCTGGCTGGTCGACGGCGCGGCGATCGTCAACCAGGTGCCCCTGTGCCGCTGCTCGTACGGCCCGTACGCCCGCGCCATGATCCGGGTCTGCAAGGAGGAGTCGTTCCACCAGCGGCAGGGCTACGAAATCCTGCACACCCTGGCGCACGGCACCCCGGAGCAGCAGGCGATGGCGCAGGACGCGATCGACCGCTGGTGGTACCCGTCCCTGGCGATGTTCGGCCCGCCGGACACCGACTCGACGCACTCCGCCCAGTCGATGGCCTGGAAGATCAAGCGTTTCTCCAACGACGAGCTGCGTCAGCGTTTCGTCGACATGTGCGTACAGCAGGCCGCCATCCTCGGCCTGCGGCTACCCGACCCCGACCTGCGGTGGAACGAGCAGCGCCAGGCGCACGACTACACCCAGCCGGACTACGCGGAGCTGATGCGAGTGATCAAGGGCGACGGGCCGTGCAACCGCCAGCGGATCGACCACCGCCGCAGGGCACACGCCGACGGCGCCTGGGTACGCGAGGCCGCCACCGCGTACGCCGCCAAGCGCACCGCCGCCGCCCGCACCCTGGAGCCGGCCCAGTGAGCAACCTCGAACAGTCACCACTCTGGGAGGTGTTCGTACGGGCTCGACGCGGGCTCTCCCACACCCACGTCGGCAGCCTGCACGCGCCCGACGCACAGCTCGCCCTGCGCAACGCCCGGGACCTCTACACCCGGCGCCAGGAGGGTGTCTCCATCTGGGTGGTGCCCGCGTCCGCGATCACCGCGTCCAGCCCGGACGAGAAGGACGCCTTCTTCGACCCGGCGGCCGACAAGATCTACCGTCATCCGACCTTCTACGAGGTGCCGGACGGGGTGGCCCACCTGTGACCGTCTCCGTGGAACACCTGCTCCGGCTCGGCGACGACGCCCTCGTCGCCGCGCAGCGGCTCGGCGAGTGGGCCGCCGCCGCCCCGGAGATGGAAGAGGACGTCGCGCTGGCCAACATCGCGCTCGACCAGCTCGGCGCGGCCCGCCTGCTGCTGTCGTACGCGGGGGAGCGGGAGGGCGCCGGCCGGGACGAGGACGCGTTGGCGTACCTGCGCGACGACCGGCAGTACCGCAACTGCCTGCTGGTCGAGCTGCCCAACGGCGACTTCGGCGTGACCATGGCGAAGCTGTTCTTCCTCGCCGCGTACCAGCTTCCGCTCTACACCGCGCTGGCCGGGTGCGCCGACGAACGGCTGGCCGCCATCGCGGACAAGGCCCGCAAGGAGACGGCGTACCACCTCGACCACGGTTGGTTGTGGACGGTGCGGCTGGGCGACGGCACCGACGAGTCGCACCGGCGGATGCAGGCGGCGGTCGACCAGATCTGGCCGTACACGCACGAGCTGTTCGCGCCCGACCCGGACGCGCCGGTCGACCCGGCCACCCTGCGCCCGGCCTTCCTGTCCACGGTGGATACGGTGCTGACCGAGGCGACCCTGGTCCGCCCCGCCGACGGCTGGGCGCCGGCCGGTGGCCGGATCGGGGTGCACAGCGAGCACCTGTCCTACCTGCTGGCCGAGATGCAGGTGCTGCACCGCGCCCATCCCGGCGCGCGTTGGTGAGGCCGGGCACGATGGTGAGCCCACGGGAGGCGGTCGCCGCGGTGGTCGACCCGGAGATCCGGGTGCTGACCATCGACGAGCTGGGCATCCTGCGTGCGGTGGACCAGGACCCGGAGACCGGGCGGGTCACCGTCACCATCACCCCGACCTACACCGGCTGCCCGGCGATGGACGTGATCCGGGCCGACATCCGGGCCGCGCTGCGGGCCGCCGGCTACCCGGACGCCGAGGTGGCGACCGTGTACGCACCAGCCTGGAGCACCGACTGGGTGACCGCCGCCGGCCGGGCCAAGCTCGCCGAGGCGGGCATCGCCCCACCCGGACCCGCGGACCGGCGACCCGGCCCGGTGGCACTGCGGCTGACCGTACGCTGCCCGCTCTGCGACTCGGCCGACACCGAGCAGGTCAGCCGGTTCGGCTCCACCGCCTGCAAGGCGCTCTGGCGCTGCCGCGCCTGCCGTGAACCGTTCGACCAGATGAAGGCGTTATGAGCAGCGTGACGATCACCCGACCGGTCCGCCGCCGGCCGGTCTTCCACCCGTTGCCGGTGCTCGCGGTGGACCGGCTCACCGACGACGCGGTGGCGGTCACCTTCGCCGTACCGGCCGAGCTGCGCGAGACCTTCGCCTTCCGGGCCGGTCAGCACCTCACCGTGCGCCGAACCGACGAGCCGACCGGGGCGGAGGTGCGCCGGTCGTACTCGATCTGCTCGACCCCGGCGGAGCTGGCCGACCACGGTCGGCTGCGGATCGGGGTCCGGGAGATCCCCGGTGGCGCGTTCTCCGCCTTTGCCGGCCGGGTGCTGCGGGCCGGCGACGTGGTCGAGGTGATGCCGCCGCTGGGCCAGTTCAGCACCGGCTTCCGGCCGGACCGGACCCGGCACTACGGCGCGGTGGTCGCCGGCTCCGGCGTCACACCGGTGCTCGCGCTGGTCGCAACCGCCCTGGCCGTCGAACCGGCCAGCACCTTCACCCTGGTGTACGGCAACCGCAACGCCCGCAGCGTGATGTTCACCGAGGAACTCGCCGACCTGAAGGACCGCTACCCGGCCCGGCTGCACCTGATCCACGTGCTGTCCCGCGAGCCGGGCGAGTCGGCCCTGCTCTCCGGCCGGGTGGACGCCGACCGGCTGACCCGCCTGCTGGAGCACCTGGTGCCGGCCGAGCGGATCGACGAGTGGTTCCTCTGCGGCCCGTACGGAATGGTCACCGACGCCCGTACGGTGCTCGCCGGGCGCGGCGTGCCCGACGACGCCGTACACACGGAGTTGTTCCACGTCGACGAGCCGCCAGCGGCGCCGGTCCGGCCGACCACGGCGGACACCGCCGGCACCGACGTCACCATCGTGCTCGACGGTCGGGCGTCGTCGTTCCGGATGGGCCGCACCGAGCGGGTGCTCGACGCGGCCCTGAAGGTGCGCGGCGAACTGCCGTACGCGTGCAAGGGCGGGGTCTGCTCGACCTGCCGGGCGAAGGTGGTCACCGGCGAGGTGTCGATGGCCCGCAACTACGCCCTGGAGCCGGACGAGTTGGCCGCCGGTTACGTGCTCACCTGCCAGTCCAGCCCGCTCGGCGACCGCCTGGTGGTCGACTACGACGCCTGACCGGCAGGTGGCCGCCGGTGTGATCCGGGCCGGTCGACGGGCACCATCCGGCGGTGCCCCGGCCCGGCCACGTACGCTCGGAGCTGTGACTGGGAGCAGCGAGATCGACAACATTCTCCAGCGCGGTGCCGACGGTGGGCGGATCACGCCCGAGGAGGCGCTGCTGCTCTACACCGAGGCGCCGTTCCATGCCCTCGGTGAGGCCGCCGACGCCGTACGCCGCCGTCGGTACCCGGACAACATCGTCACGTACCTGATCGATCGCAACATCAACTACACCAACGTCTGCGTGACCGCGTGCAAGTTCTGCGCGTTCTACCGGGCGCCGAAGCACGCCGAGGGCTGGACCCACCCGACCGAGGAGATCCTGCGCCGGTGCGGCGAGGCGGTCGAGCTGGGCGCGACCCAGGTGATGCTCCAGGGCGGCCACCACCCCGACTACGGGGTGGAGTACTACGAGGAACTCTTCTCCTCGGTCAAGGCGGCCTACCCGCAGCTCGTGATCCACTCGATCGGGCCGAGTGAGATCCTGCACATGGCGAAGGTGTCCGACGTCTCGCTCGACGAGGCGATCCGCCGGATCAAGGTGGCCGGGCTGGACTCCATCGCCGGCGCCGGCGCCGAGATGCTGCCGGACCGCCCGCGCAAGGCGATCGCCCCGCTCAAGGAGTCCGGGCAGCGCTGGCTTGAGGTGATGGAACTCGCCCACCGCCAGGGGATCGAGTCGACCGCGACGATGATGATGGGCACCGGCGAGACCAACGCCGAGCGGATCGAGCACATGCGGATGATCCGCGACGTGCAGGACCGTACCGGCGGGTTCCGGTCGTTCATCCCGTGGACGTACCAGCCGGAGAACAACCACCTCAAGGGGCGGACCCAGGCCACGACCCTGGAGTACCTGCGGCTGATCGCGGTGGCCCGGCTGTTCTTCGAGACCGTGCCGCACCTTCAGGCGTCCTGGCTGACCACGGGCAAGGAGGCGGGTCAGCTCGCCCTGCACATGGGCGTGGACGACCTGGGCTCGATCATGCTGGAGGAGAACGTCATCTCCTCCGCCGGTGCCCGGCACCGGTCCAACCTCCGGGACCTGATCTGGATGATCCGCTCCGCCGGTCGCATCCCGGCCCAGCGGGACACCCTCTACCGGCATCTGGCGGTGCACCGTACGCCGGCCGAGGACCCGCAGGACGACCGCGTGGTGTCGCACTTCTCCTCGATCGCGCTGCCCGGCGGCGGCGCCGGCAAGCTACTGCCGTTGGTCGAGGCGAAGTAGCCGGACGGTTGGCCGGACCGCACCGGTCGGGTGGACTCTCGTCCGCCAAGGGCGATCAATCGGGACAATCCTGAACCCGCTGCGCCGCAGGTCATAACGGATGTATCACTGGGGTAGCGGGGGGTCGGCGGAGATCGCTAACGTCCGTTGTAGCGCCCGCGCCCACGGGACGACATCTCCGACCTCCTGCCCTCCGCCGCGATCGTGTCGACCGCGACGGTGGCTGACGTCGTACTCCATCGGCCCAGCGGGGCCGTCCACATAACGCACGGCGGCGCGGGCGGGGTGCTGAGCACCCCGCCCGTACCGTATCCCCGCCAAATTTGCGGTTTTCCCAGGTGAAACGCGATTGGTCAGGCGCGTCGCGTCGGGTATTTGACTACAGTACGCAGTCATGCGAACACGCCTCTTCCTGGCCGCTCCGGCCTGCGCGGCCCTGCTCCTCGTGGCCGGGCTGGCCGTCGCCGCCCCCGTGTTCGCCGCGCCGGTGCTCGCGGCGCCCGGGTTCGCCGCGCCCGTGCTTTCGGTGCCCGTGCTTTCGGTGCCCGTGTTCGTCGCGCCCGTGTTCGTCGCGCTACCGGCATCGGACGACGCCGACCTGACGATCTCCCTCGACGGGACCACGTTGACCAACCGGACCCCGCGGCAGGTCGCCACCGCGACCGTGACCAACCGGGGCACCGGCACCGCGCGGGGTGTCCGCCTCCACTACACCGGTCGGGTCGACAGCGAGGTCGTCAACCCGCGCAGTCTCGCCTTCTGCCCGCCGCCGGCCACCAGCCCGACATCGGGTCCACCCACCTCGGCGCCGTCACTGGAGGTCACGGTCGCCGGCGAGTGCGTCCTGCCGGACCTCGCCCCCGGCCAGTCGACCCGATTGCACAGCACCCTCGTCCGGTCGGCGCACGGCCTCGGCCCGGTCGGCGAGCTGACCGTACGGGTCTCGCATGGCGGTAGCGACCCGGTGCCGGTGAACAACTCGACGACCGCACCGATCAGTTTTCCCGAGAGAGTTCCGGACCTCTACGCCCGAGCCTGGGACGGGCCGGCGGACCTTACCGGTGCGATCACCCCGGCGCTGCCCGGCAACGAGGCCGACCTGCGGTTCGAGATCGGCAACCACGGGACCGAGCCGGTCAGCGGAATGGTGGTCACCGTCGGGCTGCCGGCACACGTCACGTTCGCCGGGGATCGGTCCGGGTGCACGTACGACACCGGGCGGCGCAACGCCACGTGTGCGTACCCCGAGCTGTCCTTGATCGGCGCGCGGGCGGACCGCGACCCGCACGACCGGAACTACTCCGCGCTGCGCTTCCGTCATCCGGTACGGGTGGACCGGGCCGCGCCCGCCCCGGCCCGGCTGCCCGGTGGCCGGCTCGACGTCGAACCGCTGCTGGCCGGGCAACTGCCACCCACAGCGGACCTGCCCGACGACATCACCGGTCTGGCCGCCACCCGCCTGGACGGCACCGACGACTCCGACCATTTCACCGTCGCCACCGCCGCCCGGCCCGGCACCGGCGCCGGCCTCCCCGAAACCGGCCCACCCGCCACCCTCCTGGGCACCCTGGGCCTGAGCACCCTAACCACCGGCAGCGCCCTCCTCCTCCTAACCCGCCGCCGCCCCCGAAGATCCGCACTCATGTAGAGAAAGAGTGGCTTCTCCGTCGCGGATAGCCACTCTTTCTCTGTAGGAGGCGCGGCCCCGGTGGGGGTGGATGGGGAGGGGTGGGGGTGGGTGGCAGAGTGGTACGGCGTGACCGGTACCCCGCACGGACAGCGCGCCAGCCTGGACAAGCAGCCGCACGAGGTGGCGGCGATGTTCGACGGCGTAGCGTCCCGGTATGACCTGACCAACACCATCGTCTCGTTCGGGCAGGACCGGGGATGGCGCCGGGCCACCCGCGCCGCCCTCGGGTTGCGCTCCGGTGAGCGGGTGCTCGACGTGGGCGCCGGCACCGGTGTCTCCACCGAGGAACTGGCCCACTCCGGCGCGTACGCGGTGGGACTCGACCTCTCGATCGGGATGTTGCAGGCCGGCCGGCGGACCCGCCCGTACGTGCCGTTGCTCGCCGGTGACGCGTTGCGGCTGCCGTTCCCGGATCGTTCCTTCGACGCGGTGACGATCTCGCTGGCGCTGCGCAACGTGGTCGACACCGAGGCGGCACTGCGCGAGATGGCCCGGGTGACCCGTCCGGGTGGCCGGCTGGTGGTCTGCGAGTTCAGTACGCCGACCAATCCGATCTTCCGTACCGTCTATCTGTCGTACCTGATGCGGTCCCTGCCGGCGGTGGCGCGGACGGTGTCGAGCAACCCGGATGCATACGTCTACCTGGCCGAGTCGATCCGGGCCTGGCCGGACCAGGCCGGGCTGGCCGGGCGGATCGCCGCCTCGGGTTGGGGTCGGGTGGGCTGGCGCAACCTGACCGGCGGCATCGTGGCCCTGCACCGCGCCGTCCGGGAATAGCCGGTCGGACGTCCCGACCGGCGCGGGGCGTGGTTCCCGAGCGGGGCGTGGTTCCCGAGCGGGGCGTGGTTCCCGAGCGGCGGGGGCGTGCGGTCCGAGCGGCGGGGGCGTGCGGTCCGAGCGGCGGGCGGCGCGAGCGCACGTGGGTAACTTTTCGCGTTTCGTCCTTTTCTGGGTATATTGCGCAGTACGCTGCCCGCATGGCGGGGGCATATCGGCAGCCGGACGACGACGACTGGTCGGCGGCGGCGGCGGAGCACGGAGCGCCGGCCGACACGGACGCGGCCGAGCTGATCGCGCAGCTCCGGCAGTTGGCGGCCGACGCCGACCCGGCCGGTGTGCGGCAGGTGGTCGCCGAGGTGCTGTCCGCGCTGGACCGGGCGGCCGGTGGCGCGTTGCGCGAGCAGTTGCCGCACGGCCTGCCGAGTGCTGCCGATCCGGACCTTCCGGGCGCTGCCGATCCGGACCTTCCGGGCGCTGCCGATCCTGATCGGGCGGGCGCTGCCGATTCCGGCCGGTCGGGCGACCGGCACGACGGGGCGGAGGACGCCGGGGTCGAGGCGGCCGGGCGGGCGGAGCCACCGGTCGATCTTCCGGACGGGTACGAGAACGCGCCGGTCGATCTGCCGGCCGGTGACGAGCAGGCGGAGTCGAATCCGTCGACGGGCGCGGATGGCCCGCCGGCCAACCGGTTGACGAGGGAGGACGAGCCCCCGGTGACACTGTCCGATCTGGAGGCGGCGGGGTCGGAGGAACGGCCCACCGGATCGGGCTGACCCGACCGGTCCGCCTCGGCGGGGGGCTCACCGCGCCTACCTCGGTAACTTAGGTTCACCTAACCCGCTGGCACCCTTAACGCGGTCTTAGACTCCTCCCGAACTAGCTTGTGAAGCATTTCACGAGCCCTCGGGAAGGAGGCGCTGATGGCCACGGTCGAGTACGACGCGGACGTCATCGTCGTCGGCGCCGGACCGGGCGGTTCCACCACCGCTTACCACCTGGCCCGGCACGGGCTGCGGGTGCTGCTGCTGGAGAAGACCGAGTTCCCGCGCGAGAAGGTGTGCGGCGACGGACTCACTCCGCGCGCGGTCAAGCAGCTGATCAGGCTCGGCATCGACACCTCGGCCGAGGCCGGCTGGCTGCACAACCGCGGCCTGCGGGTGATCGGCGGCGGGATGCGGCTGGAGCTCGACTGGCCCGAGCTGGCCAGCTTCCCCAACTACGGCCTGGTCCGGACCCGGCTGGACTTCGACGACCTGCTCGCGAAGCAGGCGGTGGGTGCCGGCGCCGAGCTGCGTACCGGCGTCAACGTCACCGCTCCGGTGCTGGACGCGACCGGCCGGGCGATCGGGGTCATCGGCGAGGCGGGACCGGGCAAGGAACCGGTGACCTTCCACGCGCCCCTGGTGGTGGCCGGCGACGGCGTCTCCGGCCGGCTGCCGCTCGCCATGGGGCTGGCCAAGCGGGAGGACCGCCCGATCGGAGTGGCGGTACGCCGCTACTACAAGTCACCGGCCAAGCACGATGACAACTACCTCGAATCGTGGCTGGAGCTGCGCAGCCGGGACTCCGGCGACAACCTGCTCCCCGGCTACGGCTGGATCTTCGGCATGGGCGACGGCCGGGTCAACGTCGGTCTCGGCGTACTGAACTCGTCGGCGGCGTTCGGCAAGACCAACTACCGCCGGATGCTCACCGACTGGCTGGCCAACACCCCGCCGGAGTGGGGGATGACCGACGAGACCAACGCGGAGGGGCCGATCCTCGGCGCCGCGCTGCCGATGGGCTTCAATCGGGTGCCGCACTACACCCGGGGAGTGCTGCTGGTCGGCGACTCCGGGGGCATGGTCAACCCGTTCAACGGCGAGGGCATCGCGTACGCGATGGAGTCCGGCGAACTCGCCGCCGAGATCATCGTGCAGGCGCTGGCCCGCGCCGAGGGCCCGGACCGGGAGCGGGCACTGGCCGGCTACCCGGCCGAGCTGAAGGCCCGCTACGGCGGTTACTACCGGCTCGGCGGGATCTTCGTGAAGCTCATCGGCAATCCGCAGATCATGCGAATCGCCACCAAACACGGCATGCCGCACCCGACCCTGATGCGGTTCGTGCTGAAACTGCTGGCCAACCTGACCGACCCGCGCGGCGGGGACGCGATGGACCGGGTGATCAACGCGATGACCAAGGTGGCACCGGCGGTGTGAGCAGCGGCCCCCCGGGCGAAGGCGCCCGGAGGACTGTGAATAGTGTGAATTTCGTTAACCGAGGGCAGGGAAGGACGAGCAGGAGAAGAGATGTCGCTCTCGCCTTACGTACCCATCATCGGGCTCATGGCCCTCGCCGCGGCGTTCGCGCTGTTCTCCGTCGGCGCCGCGCGGTTCGCCGGTCCGCTGCGTTACAACAAGGCCAAGCTCGAAGCGTACGAGTGCGGCATCGAGCCGAGCCCACAGCCTCCGGGCGGTGGTCGGTTCCCGATCAAGTTCTACCTGACCGCGATGCTCTTCATCATCTTCGATATCGAGATCATCTTCCTCTTCCCGTGGGCGGTCGTGTTCGACTCGCTGCCCATCTTCGGCTTCGTGGAGATGGTGCTGTTCATCGTCGCGGTCTTCGTCGCGTACGCCTATGTCTGGCGGCGCGGCGGCCTGGACTGGGACTGAGGGAGGACGTCAGATGGGTATCGAAGAGAAGCTCCCCGCCGGTGTCCTGCTCACCTCGGTGGAGAAGCTGGTCAACTGGTCCCGCAAGTCGTCGGTCTGGGGCGCCACCTTCGGCCTCGCCTGCTGCGCCATCGAGATGATGGCGGCCGGCGGCCCGCACTACGACATGGGCCGCTGGGGCATGGAGGTCTTCCGGGCCTCGCCGCGCCAGGCCGACCTGATGATCGTGGCCGGCCGGGTCAGCCAGAAGATGGCCCCGGTGCTGCGCCAGATCTACGACCAGATGGCGGAGCCCCGCTGGGTGCTGTCGATGGGTGTCTGCGCCAGCAGCGGCGGCATGTTCAACAACTACGCCATCGTGCAGGGCGTCGACCACATCGTCCCGGTCGACATGTACCTGCCCGGCTGCCCGCCCCGGCCGGAGATGCTGATCGACGCGATCCTCAAGCTCCGCGAGAAGATCATGCACGAGCCGCTCGGCCCGAACGGCCGCAAGATGCTGGAGGCCCGGCAGGCGCGCGGTGACGTGCCGGTGGTGCCGTACGGCTCGATGCCGTCGTCGTACCGGTCCGACAAGGCCCGGCGGGCCGAGTGGACTCAGGCGGTTCGCGAGGGCCGCGAGGAACAGCTCCGGATCGAGAACTGGATGAACGCACAGAACCACATCACCGGGGGTGTCAAGCCGTGACCACGCCCAGTGACAAGCCCGGTAACGGCGTACCGGTGGCCGCCCCGCCGCTCGGCGCGACCAGCGGCGCCCCCGCCGAACACCCGCCGGCCAGCCCGGCCGGGCAGGGCATGTTCGGCATCCACGGCTCCGGTGACACCTCCGGCTTCGGCGGCCTGGTCCGCCGGCACGTCGGCCTGGTCGACAGCCCGCGCCCGTACGGCGGCTACTTCGACGAGGTCCGGGACGCGCTCGAAGAGGCGTACCCCGCGTTCGCCGACGCGATCGAGAAGATCGTGGTCGACCGGGGCGAGCTGACCCTGCACGTACGACCGGAGCGGATCTTCGAGGTCTGCCAGGTGCTGCGCGACGACCGGGCACTCCGGTTCGAGCTCTGCTCCTCGGTCTCCGGCGTCGACTACCTCGGCACCGACGACCGCCGACTGCACGTGATCTACGAGCTGACCTCGATGACCTACCGGCGGCGGATCCGACTGGAAGCCGCCGTGAGCGTCGAGGAGCCGCACCTGCCCAGCGTCACGGCGGTCTACCCGACCGCGGACTGGCAGGAGCGCGAGGCGTACGACATGTTCGGCATCGTGTTCGACGGCCACCCCGGCCTGACCCGGATCCTGATGCCGGACGACTGGGAGGGACATCCCCAGCGCAAGGACTACCCGCTCGGTGGCGTGCCGGTCGAGTACAAGGGCGCCGAGATCCCACCGCCCGACAAGCGGAGGAGTTACCAGTAATGACCACTCCCGGATACGCGGCTGAGCGCGAGACCACCGAGGGCCGGGTCTTCACCGTCACCGGTGGCGACTGGGACACCGTGGTGGCCGGCCACGACCCGATCGCCGACGAGCGGATCGTGGTCAACATGGGCCCGCAGCACCCGTCGACGCACGGCGTGCTGCGGCTGGTGCTGGAGCTTGAGGGCGAGACGGTCCGCGAGGCCCGTGCCGTCGTCGGCTACCTGCACACCGGCATCGAGAAGAGCCTTGAGTACCGCAACTGGGTGCAGGGTTCGACGTTCGTGACCCGGATGGACTACCTCGCTCCGATCTTCAACGAGACGGCGTACAGCCTGGCCGTGGAGAAGTTGCTCGGCATCACCGACGACATCACCGAGCGGGCGACCACCATCCGGGTGCTGATGATGGAGCTGAACCGGGTCGCGTCGCACCTGGTGTGGCTGGCCACCACCGGCATGGAACTCGGCGCCATCTCCATCATGCTGTACGGATTCCGCGAGCGTGAGTACATCCTCGACATCTTCGAGATGGTCACCGGCCTGCGGATGAACATGGCGTACGTCCGCCCCGGCGGTGTCGCCCAGGACGTACCGGACGCGGCGATCGTCAAGATCCGCGAGTTCCTCGACATGATGCCGAAGCGGCTCAAGGAGTACGAGGACCTGCTCTCCGGGCAGCCGATCTGGATCGAGCGGACCAAGAACGTGGCCGTGCTCGACGTGACCGGTTGTCTCGCGCTCGGCGTCACCGGCCCGGTGCTCCGCTCGGCCGGACTGCCCTGGGACCTGCGCAAGACGATGCCGTACTGCGGCTACGAGACGTACGAGTTCGACGTGCCGACCTCGACCGACGCCGACGTGTGGGGTCGCTACCAGGTCCGGCTCGGCGAGATCCGCGAGTCGCTCAAGCTGATCGAGCAGGCGCTGGACCGGCTCCGGCCGGGCCCGATCATGGTGGCCGACAAGAAGATCGCCTGGCCGGCGCAGCTCGCCATCGGCGTCGACGGCATGGGTAACTCCCTCGAACACGTAGCGAAGATCATGGGTCAGTCGATGGAGTCGCTGATCCACCACTTCAAGCTCGTCACCGAGGGCTTCCGGGTGCCGCCGGGCCAGGTGTACGTCGCGATCGAGGCGCCCCGCGGCGAGCTGGGCGTCCACGCGGTCTCGGACGGCGGGACCCGGCCCTACCGGGTGCACTACCGCGAGCCGAGCTTCGTCAACCTCCAAGCCCTCCCGGCGATGGCCGAGGGCGGGCTGATCGCGGACGTGATCGCGGGCGGTGCCTCTCTGGATCCGGTGATGGGTGGGTGTGATCGCTAGTGGCCTTCAGTGAAGAGACGTACGGGCGGGCGCGGGAGATCGTTGCCCGCTACCCGGCCGACCGGTCCCGCTCGGCGCTGCTGCCGCTGCTGCACCTGGTCCAGTCGGAGGAGGGCTATGTCTCCCCGGCCGGCGTGTCGTTCTGTGCCGAGGTTCTCGGCCTGAACAAGGCGCAGGTCGGCGCGGTGGCGACCTTCTACACCATGTACAAGCGCCGGCCGACCGGCGACTACCTGGTCAGCGTCTGCACCAACACGATGTGCAACGTGCTCGGCGGGCAGAAGGTCTACGACGCCGTCTCCGAGCACCTCGGCGTCGGGCACGACGAGACCACCGCCGACGGCACGATCACGCTGGAGCACGCCGAGTGCCTGGCCGCGTGCGACTACGGCCCGGTGATGACGGTCAACTACGACTTCTTCGACCAGGTCGACCCGGACGGCGCGGTCGGCGTGGTCAACGAGTTGCGCGCCGGCAACCGGCCGATGCCGACCCGTGGGGCCAGGCTCTGCACGCTCAAGGAGATGTCGCTTCAACTCGCCGGCTTCGCCGACGAGCGCGAGGGAGCGGTGGCCGACGGCCCGGCCGGCGAGCCGACGCTGCGCGGGCTGAAGCTGGCCCAGCAGCACGGCATCTCGGTGCCGGGCTTCGACCCGAACACCCCGATCAAGCGCAAGCAGGACGCCGCCCCGGCCCCGGCCACCACCCGGCCGGCCGCCGCCACCGGCACCACCGCGCCGGACCTGCCGGCACCGGACCAGAAGTCGCCGCAGTTGCGTACCGCGGAGACCCGCGCGCCGGACGCGAAGACGCCGGCACCGGACGCGCCGGGGGTCGCCACCCCGGTCGACGGCGAACCGCCGGTTCCGGCGGACGCCCAGGCCGCCGCCGAGGCCGGCGCCGCCGCCAACAAGCCGGCCAGCGATGGCAAGCCGGCCGGTGACGACGCCGAGCAGCAGCAGCGTTCGTTGAAGGAGGCTCAATCATGAGTACGCCTCGGCCGGAGACGCTGGCGAAGCTGACTCCGGTGCTGACCAAGCGCTGGCTCTCGCCGGACGCCTGGAAACTCGACGTCTACCAGAAGCTCGACGGTTACGCCGCGCTGCGCAAGGCGCTCGCCGCCCACCCGGACGACCTGATTCAGCTCATCAAGGACTCCGGTCTGCGGGGGCGCGGCGGCGCCGGCTTCCCGACCGGGCTCAAGTGGGGCTTCATCCCGCAGGGTGACGGCAAGCCGCACTACCTCGTGGTCAACGCCGACGAGGGCGAGCCCGGCACCTGCAAGGACCTGCCGCTGATGACCCACGATCCGCACTCGCTGGTCGAGGGCGTGATCATCGCGTCGTACGCGATCCGGGCCAGCCGCGCCTACATCTACATCCGGGGCGAGGCGGTGCACGCCGCCCGGCGGCTGCGCAACGCGGTCGCCGAGGCGAAGGCCGCCGGCTACCTCGGCACCAACATCCTCGGCACCGGGTTCGACCTGGAGCTGGTGGTGCACAGCGGCGCCGGGGCGTACATCTGTGGCGAGGAGACGGCACTGCTCGACTCGCTGGAGGGGTTCCGTGGCCAGCCTCGGCTGCGCCCGCCGTTCCCGGCCACGCACGGCCTCTACGCCGCACCGACCGTGGTCAACAACGTCGGCACCATCGCCAGCGTGCCGTACATCGTGCTCGGCGGGGCCGACTGGTGGAAGAGCATGGGTACGGAGAAGTCGTCCGGCCCGATGATCTACTCGCTCTCCGGCCGGGTGGTCAACCCCGGCCAGTACGAGGCCGGTCTCGGCATCACCCTGCGCGAGCTGATCGAGCTGGCCGGCGGCATGCTGCCGGGTCACCAGCTCAGGTTCTGGACGCCGGGCGGGTCGTCGACGCCGCTGCTCGCGGCCGAGCACATCGACGTACCGCTGGACTTCGAGGGAGTGGCGGCGGCCGGTTCGATCCTCGGCACCACCGCCACCCAGATCTTCTCCGACCAGGACTGCCCGGTCTACGCGACCTACCGGTGGCTGGAGTTCTACCACCACGAGTCGTGCGGCAAGTGCACCCCGTGTCGGGAGGGCAACTACTGGATGGTCCGGGTCTACCGCCGGATCCTCTCCGGCCAGGGCACCCAGGAGGATCTGGACACCCTGCTGGACACCTGTGACAACATCCTCGGCCGCTCGTTCTGCGGCCTGGGCGACGGCGCGACCAGCCCGGTGACCTCGTCCTTGCAGTACTTCAAGCAGGACTACCTCGACTACATCGAGGGGCGCACCGCGCCGAAGCTGTCGGACAAGCAGTTGGTAGGGGCGCACTGATGAGCGCGAGGAACGAGCTTGCGAGTCCCGCAGTCGCGAGTGAAGGGCGGCTCTGATGACTGACCTGAAGGCTGTCAATCCGGCCGGTGCCGTCGCGCCGGTCGAGACCGTGACCCTGACCATCGACGGCATCGAGGTGACCGCGCCCAAGGGCACGCTGCTCATCCGGGCCGCCGAGACGCTCGGCATCGAGATCCCCCGGTTCTGTGACCACCCGCTGCTCGCGCCCGCCGGGGCGTGCCGGCAGTGTCTGGTCGACGTGGAGGGCCAGCGCAAGCCGGTCGCCTCGTGCACCCAGACGGTCGCCCAGGGCATGGTGGTCAAGACCCAGCTCACCTCCCCGGTCGCCAAGAAGGCGCAGGAGGGGATCATGGAGCTGCTCCTGGTCAACCACCCGCTGGACTGCCCGATGTGCGACAAGGGCGGCGAGTGCCCGCTGCAAAACCAGGCGATGTCGACCGGCCGCCCCGAAACCCGCTTCCACGAGACCAAGCGGGAGTACGAAAAGCCGATCAACATCTCCTCCCAGGTGCTGCTGGACCGCGAGCGCTGCGTGCTCTGCCAGCGCTGCACCCGGTTCTCCGAGGAGATCGCCGGCGACAAGTTCATCGACCTGATGGACCGCTCATCCGGTGAGCAGATCAACGTCTACCGGGACGAGGTCTTCGGTGGCGACGGAGACGGCAGTGGCCGGGACTCCGGTGGCGCCGGTGACGTCCCGTTCAACTCGTACTTCTCCGGCAACACCGTGCAGATCTGCCCGGTCGGCGCGCTGACCGGAGCCCAGTACCGGTTCCGGGCCCGCCCGTTCGACCTGGTCTCCACCCCGAGCGTGTGCGAGCACTGCTCGGCCGGCTGCGCCCAGCGCACCGACCACCGCCGAGGCAAGGTCCAGCGCCGGCTGGCCGGCGACGACGCCGCGGTGAACGAGGAGTGGAACTGCGACAAGGGCCGCTGGGGCTTCCGCTACAGCACCGCCACCGAACGGCTCACCAACCCGCTGATCCGGGACGCGAAGACCGGTGAACTGCGCGAGGCGTCCTGGAGCGAGGCGTTCGCCTTCGCCGCCGAGGGGCTGCGGCTGGCCCGCGACGGCGCGTACGGCATCGGGGTGCTGACCGGCGGCCGGCTCACCGTCGAGGACGCGTACGCGTACGCGAAGTTCGCCCGGGTGGCCCTGAACACCAACGACATCGACTTCCGGTCCCGCCCGGTTTCCGCCGAGGAGACCCAGTTCCTGGCGAGCAACGTGGCCGGCGTGACCGACGTGACGTACGCCGACATCGAGCAGGCGTCCACGGTGGTGCTGGCCGGGCTGGAGCCGGAGGAGGAGTGCCCGATCCTCTTCCTGCGACTGCGCAAGGCGTACCAGAAGAAGGGCCTCAAGGTCTACGCGCTGGCCCCGTTCGCCACCCGTGGGCTGGAGAAGCTCGGCGCCAAGCTCGCCCGGGTGGTACCGGGTGAGGAGGCGCAGGTGCTGGCCGAGCACGACACGGTCGCCGAGGCGCTGAGCCAGCCCGGTGCGATCCTGTTCGTCGGCGAGCGGCTCGCCACCGTACCGGGCGGGCTGTCCGCCGCGGTCGCGGTCGCGGAGCGTACCGGTGCCAAGCTGGCGTGGGTGCCGCGGCGAGCGGGCGACCGGGGTGCGGTCGACGCGGGCTGCCTGCCCAACCTGCTGCCCGGCGGACGCCCGGTGACCGACCCCGGCGCGCGGGCCGAACTGGCCGGCGCCTGGGACGTGGCCGCCGGCGTCATCCCGAGCCAGACCGGTCGGGACACCGACCAGATCATCGCCGCCGTCGCCGCCGACAAGATCGGTGCGCTGGTGGTGGCCGGGGTCGACCCGGCCGACCTGGCCGACCCGCGACTGGCCGAGGAAGCCCTGGAGAAGGTGCAGTTCCTGGTCAGCCTGGAGATCAAGGGCGGACCGGTCACCCGGCGCGCCGACGTGGTCTTCCCGGTCGCCCCGGTGGTCGAGAAGGCCGGCAGCTTCCTCGACTGGGAGGGCCGGCTGCGCACCTTCGAGGCCGTGCTCGACACCACCGCCATGACCGACGCCCGGGTGCTCGACGCGCTCGCCGCGCAGCTCGGAGCCACCCTCGGTGCCGGCGATGTCAACAGCATCCGCCGCGAGCTGGGCGGACTGCCGGTGACCCGGGCGCAGCGCCCGGCCAGCCCGGCGGTCGAGCCGGCCGCCCCGGCGACGATCGGCGCGGACGAGGCGGTACTCGCCACCTGGCACCACCTGATCGACCTGGGCACCCTGACCGAGGGCGACGCGCAGCTCGGCGGCACCGCCCGCCCGCCGGTGGTCCGGCTCGGCAAGGCCGCCGCCGAGGCGCTCGGCGCGGCCGACGGTGACGCCGTCACGGTCGGCACCGACCGGGGCGCGCTCACCCTGCCGCTGGAGATCACCGACATGCCCGACGGGGTGGTCTGGCTGCCGACCAACTCGCCGGGCTCGACGGTCCGGCGCAGCCTCGGCGCCACCTCCGGTGCGGTCGTACGGCTGTCCACACGCACGGTGGAAGAGGTGCTCAGTGAGGCTTAGTTATCTGGCCCAGGATCCGACCCTTGCCGACTTCGGCAAGGACACCTGGTGGCTGGTGCTGCTCAAGGTCGTCCTCGCCTTCGTCTTCGCGGTGCTCGCCACCCTGCTCGGGGTCTGGTTCGAGCGTCGCGTGGTCGGCCGGATGCAGGTCCGCCCCGGTCCGAACCAGGTGGGCCCGTTCGGCCTGCTCCAGACCCTCGCCGACGGTCTCAAGATGGCCTTCAAAGAGGACATCCTGCCGAAGGCTTCGGACAAGGTGGTCTTCTTCTTCGCGCCGACCATCTCGGTGATCAGCGCGGTGACCGTGCTGTCGGTCGTTCCGTTCGGACCGATGGTGAGCATCTTCGGTGAACGGACGCCCTTGCAGGTCACCGACGTGCCGGTGGCCGTCCTGGTGATCCTGGCCTGCTCCGCGATGGGCGTCTACGGCATCGTGCTCGGTGGCTGGGCCTCCGGCTCGACCTACCCGCTGCTCGGCGGTCTGCGGTCCAGCGCCCAGATGATCTCGTACGAGGTGGCGATGGGGCTCTCCATCGTCGCCGTCTTCATGTCCGCCGGCACCATGTCGACCAGCGGGATCGTCGCCGCCCAGGCCGGCAGCTCGGCGGCGAGCTGGGACATCTTCGGCTGGCACCCGACCGCGCCGAGCTGGTACGCGATCCTGCTACTGCCAAGCTTCATCATCTTCTTCATTGCCGTGGTCGGCGAGACCAACCGGGCGCCGTTCGACCTGCCCGAGGCCGAGTCGGAGCTGGTCGCCGGCTTCATGACCGAGTACAGCTCGCTGAAGTTCGCGCTCTTCATGCTCTCCGAGTACGTCGCGATGGTGAGCATGTCGGCGGTGACCGTCACGCTCTTCCTGGGCGGCTGGCGGGCACCGTGGCCGATCACCTTCTGGTCCGGTGCCAACTCCGGCTGGTGGCCGCTGCTCTGGTTCATGGCCAAGGTCGTCCTGCTGGTCTTCGTCTTCGTCTGGCTGCGCGGCACGCTGCCCCGGCTGCGGTACGACCAGTTCATGCGGTTCGGCTGGAAGGTGCTGCTGCCGATCAACCTGGTCTGGATCCTGGCGCTGGCCGGCATCCGCTCGGTCGACGGCCGGGGCGCGACCGACCGCTGGATCATCTTCGGCGTCGTGCTGCTGGTCCTGCTGCTGATCGTGCTCTTCTGGCCGACCCGCAAGCCGGAACCGACCGAGACCCTGCAACAGCAGGTGCGTAACCGGCCCACCGGCAGCTTCCCGCTGCCGCCAATGGACCTGCAGGTCCCGCCGAGCCCGCGGCTCAAGCGCGCGGTCGCCGAGCGGGAGCCGGCCAACGTCGTTGCCGGCGCGGACGAGAAGGAGGTGTGACGTGGGCGCGATCTCGGGCACGTTCAAGGGTTTCGGGGTCACCTTCTCGCACATGTTCAAGAAGGTGGTCACCACCGACTATCCGTTCAAGCCGCCGGTCTCCGCTCCCCGCTACCACGGGCGGCACATCCTCAACCGGCACCCGGACGGGCTGGAGAAGTGCATCGGCTGCGAGCTGTGCGCCTGGGCCTGCCCGGCGGACGCGATCTACGTGGAGGGTGGCGACAACACCGACGAGCAGCGCTTCTCGCCCGGTGAGCGGTACGCCAGCACCTACCAGATCAACTACGCCCGGTGCATCTTCTGCGGGCTCTGCATCGAGGCCTGCCCGACCCGCTCGTTGACCATGAGCAACGAGTACGAGTTGGCGCGGGACAACCGGCAGGACCTGATCTTCACCAAGGAACAGCTGCTCGCGCCGCTGCTGGCCGGTATGGAGCAGCCGCCGCACCCGATGCGGCTCGGGGACACCGAGAAGGACTACTACGTCGGTGCGCTGACCAACCCGGGTACGTCGGCCGGCGCCGAACGGGCGCCCTGGTCCGAAACCGGCACGGTGGACGGCTCCGGCGCGACTGGAGACAAGTGATGACGACGCAGACGGTGCTCGCCGCGGCCGGTGACGTCTCCACCGGCGAGGCGGTGACCTTCTGGATCCTCGCCCCGCTCGCCCTGATCGGCGGGATCGGCATGGTCGCGGCCCGCAACGCCGTGCACTCGGCGCTCTGGCTGGTGCTGACCATGCTCTGCCTGGGCGTGTTCTACGTGCTCCAGGCCGGGCCGTTCATCGGCATGGTGCAGATCATCGTCTACACCGGCGCGATCATGATGCTGTTCCTGTTCGTGCTGATGCTGGTCGGCCGGGACGCGTCGGACTCGCTGATCGAGACGCTGCGCGGCCAACGGATCGCCGCGATCGCCCTCGGCCTCGGCTTCGCCGCGCTGGTGGCGACCGGGGTCTACCGGGCCGTACACGGCGCTCCGGTGGTCGGGCTGGACGAGGCGAACGCCGACGGCAACGTCCAGGGCATCGCCGCGCTGCTGTTCACCAAGTACGTCTTCGCCTTCGAGATCACCTCGGCGCTGCTGATCACCGCGGCGGTCGGGGCGATGGTGCTGGCTCACGTCGAGCGCCGCAAGGGCGAGCGGATGGACCAGGTGGCGACCATGAAGGCGCGCTTCGCCCCGGGTAACTACCCCGGCCCGAAGCCCGGCCCCGGTGTCTTCGCCACCTCAAGCTCGGTCGCCACCCCCGGCCGCCTGCCGGACGGGACGCTCAGCGAGCGCAGCGTGCCCGAGATTCTTCCGACCCGGGAGATGACCGAGTCGGAGACCGCGCTGAAGGGGACCGAGAAATGAGTCCTGACTACTACCTGGTCCTCGCCACGGTGCTGTTCACCATCGGCGCGGTCGGGGTGCTGATCCGCCGCAACGCGATCGTGTTGTTCATGTGTGTCGAGCTGATGCTCAACGCCGCCAACCTGGCGCTGGTCACGTTCAGCCGGATCAACGGCGATCTCAACGGCCAGATCATGGCGTTCTTCGTGATGGTGGTCGCCGCGGCCGAGGTTGTGGTCGGGCTCGCGATCATCATGTCGATCTTCCGGACTCGACGCTCCGCGAGCGTCGACGACGCCAACCTGCTGAAGTACTAAAGGGGCCCTGGAGTGGAAGAGACTGTGGAGTACGCCCAGGCCACGGGGCTACTGAGCAGCGTGTGGCTGCTGGTGGCCATCCCGCTGGCCAGCGCGGCGATCCTCCTGCTGCTCGGCCGGCGGGCCGACCGGTGGGGTCACTGGCTGGGCGTGGCGAGTGTCGGTGCCGCCTTCGTACTTGGCCTGACCTATTTCTTCCAGCTGCGCGGCCTGGACAACAAGTCCGTCGAGAGCAGCCTCTGGGAGTTCATCTCGGTCGGCAATTTCAAGGTCGACTTCGGCCTGCTCTTCGACCCGCTGTCCGGGGTCTTCGTGCTGCTGATCACCGGCGTGGGTTTCCTGATCCACGTGTACGCGGTCGGCTACATGGAGCACGACCCGGGGCGGCGCCGGTTCTTCGCGTACTTCAACCTGTTCGTCGCCGCGATGCTCATGCTCGTGCTCGGCAACAACTACGTGATGCTCTACTTCGGCTGGGAGGGCGTCGGTCTGGCGTCGTACCTGCTGATCTCCTTCTGGTACGGGCGGCCGTCCGCGGCCACCGCCGGTAAGAAGGCGTTCCTGATGAACCGGGTCGGCGACGCCGGTCTGGCGATCGCGATCTTCATCATGTTCGCCAGCTTCGGCACCACCCAGTACAACGAGGTCTTCAACGGGGTGATCGGCGGCATCGACGCCGGCAGCCTGGCCGGGAGCACCGTACTGGTGATGGGGCTGCTGCTTCTGCTCGGCGCGGCCGGCAAGTCCGGTCAGTTCCCGCTCCAGGCCTGGTTGCCGGACGCGATGGAGGGCCCGACCCCGGTCTCCGCGCTGATCCACGCCGCGACCATGGTGACCGCCGGCGTCTACCTGATCGCCCGGTCCAACCCGATCTTCTCCGCCGACCACACCTTGCAGACCGTGGTGGTCAGCGTCGGTGCGCTCACCCTGCTGATGGGCTGCATCATCGGCGCCGCCAAGGACGACATCAAGCGGATCCTCGCCTGGTCGACGGTGAGCCAGATCGGCTACATGTTCCTCGGCGTCGGCCTCGGCGGCGGCGCGTACGCGCTGGCCATCATCCACCTGCTGGCGCACGGCTTCTTCAAGGCCAACATGTTCCTCGGCGCCGGTTCGGTCATGCACGGCATGAAGGACCAGGTCGACATCCGCCGCTTCGGTGGCCTGGCCAAGTACATGAAGATCACCTGGCTCACCTTCGGAGCCGGCTGGTTGGCGATCATCGGCATGTTCCCGTTCTCGGGCTACTTCTCCAAGGAGCCGATCATCGCCGCCGCGTTCGAGCGGCACGGCTGGACCGCCTGGCTGTACGGCGGCGCCGCACTGCTCGGCGCCGGGCTGACCGCGTTCTACATGACCCGGCTGTTCGTGCTCACCTTCCACGGCCCGAAGCGCTGGACCGACGACATCGAGCACCCGCACGAGTCGCCGGCGCTGATGACGATCCCGCTGATCCTGCTCGGGGTCGGCTCGCTCGGTGCCGGTGCGCTGCTCGCCACCTCGGTGCCGGACTGGCTCGCCCCGGCGGTGCTGCCCGAGGCCGAGGAGGGCGTACACGGTGTGCTCTCGCACGGGGTGATCACCGCGCTGTCGCTGATCCTCACCGTGCTCGGCGCCGGCCTCGCCTGGCTGCTGTTCCGCAACGGCACCGCGCTGACGCAGCAACCGGTCGGACCGGTGGTACGGGCCGCGCGGCGCAACCTCTACACCGACGCGTTCAACGAGGCCGTCTTCGAAAAGCCCGGCATCTTCCTCACCCGGGCCCTGGTCTACCTCGACAACCGCGGCATCGACGGGCTCGTCAACGGCCTGGCCGCGGCGGTCGGCGGCGGCTCCGGCCGGCTGCGCCGGTTGCAGACCGGGTTCGTCCGGTCGTACGCGATGTCGATGCTCACCGGCGCCCTGCTGGTGGTGGCGGCGTTCCTGGCCCTGCAGATGGGATGGCTGGCCTAATGGGGGACTTTCCCTTCCTCTCCGTACTGACGGTGGCGCCGCTGGTCGGTGCGCTCATCGTGGCGTTCCTGCCACGTAGCCAGCCGGAGCTGGCCAAGCGGGTCGCGCTCGGCTGGTCGATCGCCGTACTGGTGCTCTCGATCTTCATGTGGGTGGCGTTCCAGGCCGGCGGTGACCGCCTCCAGTTCCGCGAGTCCTACTCGTGGATCCCGCGCTGGGGCGTCAACTTCACCTTTGCCGCCGACGGCATCGCGCTGGTCATGCTGATGCTGATCACGCTCCTGGTGCCGCTGGTGATCCTCGCGAGCTGGCACGACGCGGACAAGTCGAAGCGCTCGGTGCCGGTCTACTTCGCGCTGCTGCTGCTCCTCGAATGCACGATGATCGGCGTCTTCGCCGCCGCCGACGTGTTCCTGTTCTACGTCTTCTTCGAGGTCATGCTCGTCCCGATGTACTTCCTGATCGGAAGCTACGGCGGGCACCAGCGCCAGTACGCCGCGGTGAAGTTCTTCCTCTACTCGCTGGTCGGCGGCCTGTTCATGCTCGCCGCCGTGATCGGCCTCTGGGTCGTCGGCGGGAAGACCTTCGACTGGGCCACCCTGATCCAGACGCTGCCGACGATGGACATCTCCACCGGTGTCGAGCGCTGGCTCTTCCTCGGCTTCTTCATCGCCTTCGCGATCAAGGCACCGTTCTTCCCGTTCCACACCTGGCTGCCGGACGCCGGTGGCGCCGCCCCGGCCGGCTCCGCCGCGCTGCTGGTCGGCGTGATGGACAAGGTCGGCACGTTCGGCATCCTCCGGTACTGCCTGCCGCTGTTCCCCGAGGCGTCCCGCTGGTTCGCCCCGTACGCGATCGCCATCGCGGTGATCGGCATCATCTACGCGGCGCTGCTGGCGGTCGGCCAGAACGACCTCAAGCGCCTGGTGTCGTACACCTCGATCGCGCACTTCGGCTTCATCGGCGTCGGCATCTTCGCCTTCACCAGCCAGGCCGGCACCGGCGCGGTGCTCTACATGCTCAACCACGGCCTCGCCACCGGCCTGCTCTTCCTGGTGGTCGGCATGTTCGTCGCCCGCCGCAACTCGGCGCTGATCAGCGACTTCGGCGGCGCCGGCAAGATGGTCCCGGTGCTGGCCGGGGTGTTCTTCTTCGCCGGTCTGGCCTCGCTGGCCCTGCCCGGAACGGCCCCGTTCATCTCCGAGTTCCTGGTGCTGATCGGCACCTACACGGTGAACAAGCCGGTCGCGATCATCGCCACCCTGGGCATCATCCTGGCCGCCGCGTACGTCCTCTGGATGGTGCAGCGCACCACCCAGGGCACCCTCAACCCGGCGCTGGCCGGGGTGGAGGGCATGCGGCGTGACATCACCCTGCGGGAGAAGGTCGTGGTCGCACCACTGATCGCGCTCCTGCTGCTGCTCGGCTTCTACCCGAAGCCGGTCACCGACGTCATCAACCCCGCCGTGCAGGCCACGATGGAGAACGTCGGCAAGACCGACCCCGCTCCGACGGTCGGGCACCTTCCGGAGGCCGCGAAATGAACACGCTCCAGTTGCCCTCCATCGACTACGCGGCGCTCGCGCCGATCCTGATCCTGGTCGGTGCGGCCTGCGTCGGGATCCTGGTCGAGGCGTTCGTCCCGCGGCGCCTCCGGCACCTGGTGCAGCTCGTCCTCGGTCTGGCCGCCCTGGTCGCCGCGCTGATCGTGGTCGTGCTCGAACGGACCACCCAGACGGTCACCGCCGGTGAGGCGGTCGCGATCGACGGTCCGACCCTGTTCCTGCAAGGCGCAATCATCGTGCTCGCCGGCATGGCGCTGCTGCTGATCGGCGAGCGCACGCTGGAGACCGGCGGCCCGTTCGTGGCCCACGCCGCGGTCACCGTCGGCTCCGAGGAGGACCGCCGGCAGGCGGCCGAGGAGGGCGGCTCCACCGAGGTCTTCCCGCTCACCATGTTCGCGGTCGGCGGCATGCTGCTCTTCGTCGCCGCCAACGACCTGCTGACCATGTTCATCGCGCTTGAGGTCTTCTCGCTGCCGCTCTACCTGCTCTGCGCGCTGGCCCGTCGCCGCCGGCTGCTCAGCCAGGAGGCCGCGCTCAAGTACTTCATGCTCGGTGCGTACGCCTCCGCGTTCTTCCTCTTCGGCATCGCGCTCACCTACGGCTTCACCGCCGGTGTGACCAACGGCCAGCCGGGTGACGAGCCGGGCGGTGTCGACTTCGCCACCATCAGCGCCGCCGTCGCCGACTCGAACGCCAGCCGTACGCTGCTCGTCGCCGGCATCGCGATGATCAGCATCGGCCTGCTCTTCAAGGCCGCCGCGGCACCGTTCCACGTCTGGACCCCCGACGTCTACCAGGGCGCCCCGACGCCGATCACCGCCTTCATGGCCGCCTGCACCAAGATCGCCGCCTTCGGTGGGCTGCTCCGGGTCCTCTACGTGGCGTTCGCCGGGGCGGCCTGGGACTTCACCCCGATCCTCGGCACCATCGCGATCCTGACCATGCTCGTCGGAGCGGTGCTCGCGGTCACCCAGACCGACATCAAGCGGCTGCTCGCGTACTCGTCGGTGGCGAACGCCGGTTACCTGCTCGTCGGCGTACTCGCGCTCACCCGCGACGGACTGTCCAGCACGATGTTCTACCTCGTCGCGTACGGCTTCACCGTGCTCGCCGCGTTCGGTGTCGTCAGCCTGGTCCGCGACGCCGACGGGGAGGCCACCCACCTGTCCCGCTGGGCCGGGCTCGGGAAGCGGTCCCCGCTGTTCGCCGGGCTGTTCACGTTCCTCCTGCTCGCCTTCGCCGGCATCCCCCTCACCAGCGGCTTCACCAGCAAGTTCGCGGTCTTCGGGGCGGCTCTCGACGGCGGACAGACCTGGCTCGTGATCGCCGGTGTGCTGACCAGCATGATCCTCGCCTTCCCGTACCTGCGGGTCGTGGTCATGATGTGGCTCTCCGAGCCGAGCGAGTCGACCCCGACGGTCTCGATCCCCGGCGGCCTGACCTCCGCCGCGCTCACGATCGGCGTGGTGGCCACACTCGCCCTCGGGGTGGTGCCGGCACCGCTGCTGGACCTCGCCAACGGCGCCGCAGAATTCGTGAAGTGACCGGCACAACCGTCCGGGCCCCGTACCAGCGCACGAAGGTCACCGACCGCCCCCGGCCAGGGGTGGTCGGGCCGGTGTGGCATGGTTGAGAGCGTGGGGAGACCGGCTGACGGCCTGACGGGGATTGGGCTCAAATTCGTCGACGCGGAAGTGGAAGCGTCGGCCCTAGCGGTCCTGGCCTCGGTCGAGACCGAGCTGCGGACGAGTGTGGCGAGCGCGGACCCGCTCGTGACCGAGGTCGCCCGGCACCTCGTGGAGGCCGGCGGCAAGCGGTTCCGCCCGCTGCTGGTCGCCCTCGGCGCCCAGTTCGGCGACCCGACCTCTCCGCTGGTGGTCCCGGCCGCCGTGGTGATGGAGCTAACCCACCTGGCGACGCTCTACCACGACGACGTCATGGACGAGGCCGCCGTGCGCCGTGGCGCACCGAGCGCCAACTCGCGCTGGACCAACTCGGTGGCGATCCTGGTCGGCGACTACCTCTTCGCTCGGGCCGCCGACATCGCCGCCGACCTCGGCCCGCAGGCCGTACGCCTCCAAGCGCGTACCTTCGCCCGGCTGGTGCACGGCCAGATCGCGGAAACCGTCGGCGTACGCGCCGGCGACGACCCGGTCGGCCACTACCTGAACGTCATCGCTGAGAAGACCGGCTCGCTGATCGCCACCTCGGCCCGGTTCGGCGGCATGTTCGGCGGCGCCACCCCGGCCCACACCGAGGCCCTCGCCGGCTACGGCGAAACCATCGGAATCGCGTTCCAGCTCTCCGATGACCTGCTCGACATCGCCTCGGAATCCGTACAGTCCGGCAAGACCCCCGGCACCGATCTCCGCGAGGGCGTACCGACCCTGCCGGTGCTCTACGCGCTCGCCTCCGACGACGACGATGCCGCGTCCGTACGCCTCCGGGAGATCCTCTCCGCCGGCCCGGTCACCGACGACACCCTGCACGCCGAGGCCCTCGGGCTGCTCCGCGAGTCACCCGCCCTCAAGCGCGCCCGGGAAACCGTACGCAGCTACGCCGAGGACGCCCGCGAACAACTCGCCCCCCTGCCCAACAGTTCCGCCCGCCTCGCCCTCGAATCCCTCTGCGACTTCATCGCCGACCGTACTAGCTGACCTCGCTTCGCTCGGTTGGCTCGCTCCGCCCAGTGCGGTGACTCCGTCCTCCGGGCGGTGACGGCTTCACCGCATCGTCCTCGAACGAACACACCCGCCCCGATGCGCTCGGTCGACACCACGGGCGGGGGCCGCACGCGCGTCCAACCCTTGGGGAGGGACGGCGAGGCGGTTAGTGGGGGATGGGGTCGTTGTAGTGGCCGGAGTGGGTGGCGTAGAACTTTCCGTTCAGGAGCGGGTAGGGGTTTGGGGTGCAGCGGTGTAGGGAGAGGGTTTGTTGTTGCATTACCGGGGCGGGTTTGCCGGGGGCGGGGCAGAGTTGGTGGCCCTGGCCCAGGCGGTGGCCGACCTCGTGGTTGATGACGTACTGCTGGTAGGTGGCCAGGGGTGCGCCGTAGTCGGGGACGCCGTGGGCCCAGCGGGCGACGTTGACGACTACCTGGTTGCCGTTGCGGCAGGAGGTGTAGCGGTCGTAGCCGTCGTCGCAGAGGCGGTCGCGGGTTGCCGGGGTGGCGAGGTAGACGGTGAAGGCGGCGGCCTCGGTCGGTCCGACCCGTTGGAGTCGCCGCTGGCCGGTGCCGGTCCAGCTGCGGGGGTCGCCGAGCGTGCTGACGACGGCGTCGGCGAACGCGTCGGGGGTGATTCCGGTGATGCCGTTCTCGACGGCGACCCGGAAGCGCAGTAGCTGCCCGGCGCGGCCGAGGACGGGGCTGCGGCCGCCGACGGTCTGCCAGGTACGGGGGCCGGCTTCCGGGTACGTCACCGGGGCTGTGATGGCGGTTTCCGGTACGGGTGGACTCTGGGGCGGGGCCGGTGCGGATGCTGGGGGCTGGCCGGCCGTGCCCGGTTCGTCGGGGACGGGGCTGTTCGTCGTACGGGTGGTGCTGGGTTCGGGTTTGCCACCGGCCTCGCCGGCCAGGCCGAGCAGGGCGACGACCAGCCCGATCACCACGGCTCCCACCGCGGGTAGCAGCAGGCGGCGGCTGACGGGTCGCTGTTCGGGTCCGGTACGGCGGGCGGGCATCTGCTGCTCCTCGAAGGGTACGGGTGACAGGTACGGGTGAACCCGGCTGCGGTGGGCGTCACGAGTGGCTGCGATGGGCGTAGGGGACCGGCCGGCCCGGTTGGCGTGTCCGGGTCGGTTCGGGGGTGCCGGGCGGCGACCGGTCAGGCCGGTCGGGGTGGTGTGCCTCGGGTGGCGGGGCTCCCCGGGTGGTGGGGCGGGTGTCGGAAGGTGTGGGTCAGGGGAGCAGCCTCGGGTTGGCGGTGAGGTCGGCGAGTTGCCGGTCGTCCAGGACGGCGCGGCCGAGCCCGTAGCTGCCGGGGCGGGGTCGACCGGCCTGCTGGACCGTGACGAGTACGCCGTTCGCCATCCGGGTGGCCTCGTCGACGGGGCCGGTCACCGGATTCCAGCTGGCGATGCGTACGGGGGTGCCGTTCGAGGCGAGCACCGTCCGGCAGCTCTGCTCGTTCGGGTCGATCCGGACCGCGCAGAGGTCAGCTGTCGGCGGCGGTTCGGGGCGGTCGTGTTCGGTCACCCGGGCGGTCAGTACGGCGGCGCGGCCGTCGAGTTGGACTTCGAGCAGCGCCCCGTACAGATCCTTGGTTGGCTGGCCGGGGATGCGCCAGTGCACCTCGTGTACGGCGTAGCTGCCGCCGCCGGGTGCGGGGGTCGGTCCGCCCTTCGACACCCGGTACCCGGCGGGTACGGCTGCGGTGAGCAGGCCCATCGCGGTGTTGGCCCGGTGCTCGTAGTCGATCGTCGGCGTCGGTGTGTCGAGTGCGGGTCTGGTGGCCGCCGGTGCCGGTGGCAGGGCCGACGGTGACCGTCCCGGTAGCAGGGCGGTGAGTCCGGCGACCCCGGCCAGCACCACCACCGCGGCGACCGCCCGGTTGGTCCGGCGGCGGCGGAGCACCCGCCCGTTGCGGGCGAGTACGTCGTTGACCGGCAACTGGACGCCCGGTGGTGCCCCGGCCTCGACGGCCCGTGACATGAGTTCCCGGATCGAGGTCTCGGTCATCCGTTCTCCTCCGCCGGCACCAGGGCGAGTGAGCCCAGCCGGGTGCGTAGTGTCGCCAGTGCCCGGGATGTGTGGGTCTTGACCGCTCCGGTGGAGATCCCGAGCAGGTCGGCGGTCTGTTCGACCGACATGTCCTCGAAGAAGCGCAGGACGAGGGTGGCGCGTTGCCGGTCCGGCAGGGCGGCCAGCGCCTTGATCAGGACGAGCCGGTCCTCGGTGTCACCGCCGGTGGTGCTGGGCGTGGTGGTGGGGAGTTCGCGTACCGGGTCCTCCCGCCGCCAGGAGCGGCGTCGTTCGCTGAAGAAGGTGTTCAGCAGGGTGCGGTGGGCGTACTGGTCGAGGTGTTCGTAGCGGTAGATCCGGGGCCAGGCGAGGTAGAGCTTGGTGAAGGCGGCCTGGACGAGGTCCTCGGCCAGGTGCCAGTCGCCGCAGAGCAGGTACGCGGTGGCGCGCAGCCGGGTGCCGCGCGCGAGGTAGAAGTCCCGGAAGCCCTGGTCCCGCGCGGCGGCCGGGTCCTTGGCCATCCTCATCCCTGCTCCCTCCTGGCTCCCTCCTGCCGTACCGGTATAGAACGCGGGCGGGGCGGCGGCGGGTTGACGTGATCCGGGACACGGGGTGCCCTGGTCGAAGGCGAGGTGCCCGGAAGCCGGGTGGAGGACTTACCGTGTCTGTCGCTGCACGCACTGTCGCCGTAGATCTGGCATCCTCGATCCGAACGGGCATTTCGCAGTCGGCCGATTTTTCATATGGTGTAAGCCCCAGCGGCGGAGGTGGTTGTGCGCGACCCTCTGGCGGAACCTTCGGACCTGATCCGTAGCGTGTCGCGTGCGCTACGTGTCCTCGAAGCGGTCGGACGCGCCCCGAAGGGCCTGACCGTGAAGCAGATAGCGCGGCGATGTGAGCTGACCGTCGCCACCACCTACCACCTGGTGCGCACCCTCGCGTACGAGGGTTACGTGATCCGGCGCGAGGACGGCACGTACATCGTCGGGTTGGAGGTGGCCGACCGCTACCGGGAGCTGGTGACGGCGTTCCGGGGGCCGCCGGTGGTCGGCGAGGCACTCCGCCGGGCCGCCGTCGACAGCGGTTACAGCCATTTCCTCGGCCGGTTCGTCGGCGGGCAGGTGGCGATCACCGCGGTTGCCGAGGGGCCACGGTCGCCGTACCTGGAGGATCTGATGCCCGGCTTCGACGAGGGCGCGCACGCGACCGCCCTCGGCAAGGCCCTGCTCGCCACGCTCACGCCCGAACAGCGCTTCCGCTACCTCCGGGAATACGGCATGCGGCCGTTCACCACGGCGACGCTGACCGCCACCGACACCTTCGAGGCCGACCTGACCGCCGGTGACCGGCGCGGGATGCACCTGGAGCTGGGGCAGTACCGCCAGGGGGTGGCCTGCGCCGCCGTACTGGTCAGCCCGGACAAGGACATGGAACGCCGGGTGGTGCTGGCCTGCTCGCTGCCGGCGGCGGAGATGATGACCTCGGCCCGGGTGGTCCGCGCCAAGCTGCTGACGGTGGCCCGTGCGGTCGCCGACGGGCTCGCCACCGAGAGCTGATCGCGGCCGTCCGGGCCGCCGGTCGTACGGGTCCTGCCCGGGTACGCCCCGTGGGCCGGGGACCCGTCCTGTTCACCGAACACGACCACCCCGATGGTCCCGCTGCCACGGGGCGTACGCCGGTGCCTGACGCAGACCCGCCCGGAGCCGGCGGTGAGCCGGTCCGGGCGGGTCTGGCTTGGATGGGTCAGCTACCTACCGGGCCGCCGTTGAGGCGCCAGGCGACGACCACGCCGGGCTTGGCGAAGTCGCCGTCCGGCCAGTTCGACGCCGGGTTCTCGATCGACGCGCCGCTGATCTCGCCGGGGTGCTGTACGGCGACGAAGACCGAGCGGTTGTCGGTGCTGATGAACGGGCCGCAGGTCTCGGCGCCGATCGGTACGGTCAGGAACTGCTTCAGGTGACCCTTCTCCGGCCCCTCGACCGGGGTGGCGAAGAGGCCGTCGTTGCTGCCCAGCGCGTTTCCGTCGGTGGAGATCCACAGGTTGCCGGCGCCGTCGAAGGCCACGTTGTCCGGGCAGGAGATCGGCGAGACCTTGGTCTTGTCGTACCCGGAGAAGAAGGTCGACGGGTCGGTCGGGTCGCCGCAGACGATCGGCAGCGACCAGGCGAAGTTCTCGCCGACGTGGTCGCCCCGGTCCTCGACGATCTCCAGGATCTGCCCGTGCTTGTTGGCGTTGCGCGGGTTGGCCTCGTCGACGGCCGGGCTCGTACCGACACCCCGGCTGGTGTTGTTGGTCAACGCGACGTAGATCTTGCCGGTGAGCAGCGACGGCTCGACGTCCTCCGGCCGGTCCATCTTGGTCGCGCCGACCGCGTCACCGGCGAGCCGGGTGAAGGTCAGTACGTCCGCCGCGGTCATGCCGGGCACGTACGAGGTGTTGCCCCGGACGAGCTTGATCCAGCGGCCCCGGCCGTTGAACGCGCCGTCGCTGGGGAGCTTGCCCGAACCGTCGATCTCGTCGGCGCTGGTGTAGTCGAGCTTGGCGACGTACAGGGTGCCGGACTCCAGCAGGGTGAGGTTGTGCTGCCGGGCGGTCCAGGAGTTGCCCTTGATGTACTTCTTGTCGGAGACGAACTTGTACATGTAGTCGAACCGCTCGTCGTCACCCATGTACGCGACCACGTGGCCGGACTTGGCGATGATGACGTTCGCGCCCTCGTGCTTGAGCCGGCCGAGCGCGGTGTGCTTGCGCGGCTTCGCCTCCGGGTCGAGCGGGTCGACCTCGACGACCCAGCCGAACCGGTTCGCCTCGTTGGGGTGCTTGGCCAGGTCGAACCGCTCGTCGGCGCGCTCCCACTTGCGGCTGCCCGACGGGTAGCGGCTGGTGGTGGGGATGCCGTAGCGTGCCAGTTTCGCCTTGGCGGCCTCCGGCGCGCCGTCGCCGCCGACGAAGTACTGGTTGAAGTTCTCCTCGCCGGACAGCACGGTGCCCCACGGGGTGACGCCGCCGGCGCAGTTGTTGAGCGTACCGATGGCGACCATCCCGCGCGGGTCCGCCGCGGTCTTCAGCCAGGCCGAGCCGGCGGCCGGGCCGGTGAAGTCGAACCGGGTGTTCAGGGCGGTGATCCGGCGGTTGTACTGCCGCTTGCCGGTGCGGACGAGCTTCCACTCGCCGGTGTTGCCGACCCGCTCCACCTCGACGACGGACAGGCCGTGGGCGGCGATGGTGGCCCGAACCTGCTCGACGGTGAGCGCGTCCAGCGAGGTGAAGCCGGGGAACATCAGCTCCTCGTTGGTGTACTCGTGGTTCACCACGAGCAGCGCCCGGTCGCCCTTGTTGTTCAGCGGCAGCACGGCGACGAAGTCGTTGTTGTAACCGAACTGCTTCGACTGGCGGGCCGCGGTCTGGTGGTGGACGTCCAGCGCGGGGGCGTCCGGCACCACCGGGTCGCCCCAGCGGATGACCACCGAGTGGTCGTAGCCGTTCGGCACCACCAGGGTGTCGAGCCGGTTCGGCGGGATCGCCTTGAAGGTCAGCGCGCCGTTGCCGGCCGGGGGCTTGCGAGCGGTGAACGACTCCACGTCCGGCAGGGCCGCGCCGTCGCCGGGGGCGGCGAGCGCGGGGGCGGCGCCGGCCAGGGCGCCGGCGGCCGCGCCGCCGAAGCCGAGCACGAGGGCGCCGACGGCGCCGGCCCGGACCACACCGCGCCGGGTGACCTCGGCCTTGACCACGTCACCGAAGTACTCGTTGTCCGACTCGTTGGGTGCCGGGTGGTCGCAGGCGTTGCCGCACCGGTAGAGGCAGGTCATGGAACTGCGGCTACCGTGCGGGCCGCTCTGGCCGAGCAGGGGGAGCAGCCGGGGACGGTCGCTCATATGGGATGGCCTCCTTGGCTGGATCAGGATGCTGTCGGTGAGTGGTGCTTCTGCGGTAAAAGTGCTGGTCCGTACCCGCGCTCGGGGGCAGCGCGCGGGTGGATGAGCCGCACGCTAGGAGTGCGCCGTGAGCGCACGTCGGCGCTGTGGTGAACCCCACGTGAACAAGTGCAGCCGGGGGCCGGGTGAACCGATCGGCCGCCGGCTACGTGAAACAGTTCGTTGGGGTGTCGGGGTGCCGGCGCCGGGTGCGGCACCGAGGGGGTTGCCATCAGCGACCGGGACGCCGAACTCCTGCGCGCCCTGCACGACGAGCACGCCGACGCGCTCTTCGCGCACTCGCTGCGTCTGGTCAACGGCGACCGCCAGCGGGCGGAGGACCTGGTCCAGGAGACCCTGCTGCGGGCCTGGAGCCATCCCGAGGCGCTGGACCCGGAGCGCGGCTCGGTCCGGGCCTGGCTCTTCACCACCGCCCGCAACCTGGCGATCGACGCTTGGCGGCGGCGCAGTTCGCGGATCGGTGAGGTGATCACCGACGACCTGCCCGAGCCGCCGCAGTTGACCGACGAGGCCGACCGGGCGGTGGAGGCGTGGATGGTCGCCGAGGCGCTCGCCCGGCTCTCCTCGACCCATCGGGAGGTACTGGTGGAGTGCTTCTACCAGGGGCGCTCGGTGGCCGAGGCGGCGGCGCGGCTGGGCGTACCACCGGGCACGGTGAAGTCGCGCACGCACTACGCGCTGCGATCCCTACGGTTGGTGCTGGCGGAGATGGGGGTGACCCAATAGATGAGCGAGCACGACGAGCGGTGTGAGTTTGCCTTCGACGACGGCGCGTACGTGTTGGGCGCGCTCGCTCCGGCCGACCGCGCCGCGTACGAACGCCATCTCGCCACCTGTCCCTCCTGCCGACAGGCGGTGGCCGAGATCGCCGCCCTGCCGGGACTGCTCAGCCGGCTCGACGCCGACGGGCTGGCGTTGATCACCGAGCCGTCGCCGACGGTGGAGTCGCGACTTCCGTCGCTGCTGACGGCCGCCCGGTCGGCGCGGCGCCGGCAGCGCCGGGTCACCCGCTTCCGGTACGCCGGAGCCGGGCTCGCCGCCGCCTGCCTGGCGGTGGTGATCGGGCTGGGCGCCGACCGGTTGATCGGCGGCGGTCCGGGCGATACGCCCGAGGCACTGCCACCGACCCCGACCGCCACCGGTGTGCAGGTACGGATGGTCGCCATGCAGCCGGTGGCCGGTGCGGTGCCGGTACGCGCCGAGATCGGGCTCAACGGCACCAAGTGGGGCACCGAGGTCACCATGCGCTGCGAGTACGTCAGCAGCGGCAGCCACCCGAGGACGTACACCTATCGGTTGGTGGCGTACGGCCCGGACGGCGCGGCGGAGCAGGTGGGGTCGTGGCTGGCCGCCCCCGGCGAGGAGGTCATCTTCACCGGCGCGACCCGGTTCTCCGGCGCGGACCTGGTCCGACTGGAGGTGCTCCGGGCCAACGGCGTCCCACTGCTCGGCTACGACGTTCCCTGACCGGGGAACGCGTTCCCGACCCGCATCGGACCGGGCCGCCGCTCACCGGCTCAGCGGCCACCGGCTCAGCGGCCACCGGCTCAGCGGCCACGGGACGGCGGCAACGGGACGGCGGTAGCGGCTCAGACGGGTTCGGCGACCGGGGTGACCGGGGCGGCGGCGGAGCGGGCGGGGCGGCGGGCGTGCCGGATCGCGTCGACGGTGAAGACGATCAGTGCCAGCCAGACCAGGGCGAAGCCGGCCAGCCGGGCCGGCGGCATCGGTTCGTGGAAGACCAGTACGCCGAGGCCCAGTTGCAGGATCGGCGCGGTGTACTGGAGCACGCCGAGGCTGGTCAGCGGCAGCCGGTTCGCGGCACCGGCGAACAGCAGCAACGGGATGGCGGTGGCCGCACCGGCGAACACCAGCAGCAGGGTGTGCCCGGTCGAGCCGCCGAAGCTCGACTCGGAGCGCCAGGTCAGCCAGCCGAGGTAGCCCAGCGCGGGCAGCGCCAGCAGCGCCGACTCGACGAACAGCCCCTCGGCGGCGGGTAGGCCGAGCCGCTTCTTCAACAGGCTGTAGCCGCCGAAGCTGAGCGCCAGGGTCAGCGCGATGTACGGCGGCTGCCCGTAGTCGATCGCCAGGACCAGTACAGCCAGGCCGCCGATGCCGAGCGCGGTCCACTGCGCCGTACGGAGCCGTTCGCTGAGCACGGTGACGCCGAGCAGCACCACCACCAGCGGGTTGATGAAGTAGCCGAGCGCGGTCTCCACCACCCGGTCGGAGTTCACGCCGTAGATGTAGGTGCCCCAGTTGATCGCGATCAGCGCGGAGGCCGCGGCGATCCCGGCCAGCAACCGGGGCTGCCGGACCAGCCGGCGCAGGAACGCCCAGTGCCGGGTCACGGCCAGGACCAGCGCGACGAACACCACCGACCAGATCACCCGGTGGGCGAGGATCTCCACCGGCCCGGACGACCGGAGCAGCTTGATGTAGAAGGGAAAGAAACCCCAGAGGACGTACGCGCTGAGGCCGAAGACATATCCCAGGCGGAGCTGGCTCACTCGGTCACCGTAAGGGGTGAACCCGTCAACCTCTCCTTATCGGTGACCGGCGTCACCCGGTCGGCGTCGGCGTGCCGGGGGCGGACCAACTCCATCATGGTGTCCGGCTTGGCCGGCGGGGTGAAGCCGAGCCGGGCGTACACGCCGTGGGCGTCGTTGGTGGCGAGCAGGATCCGGGACACGCCGAGTTCGAACACCGCGTCCCGAGCCGTCTGCGCCAACCAGCCGCCGAGCCCCAGCCCCCGATGCGCCGAGTCCACGAAGACGTCGCCGAGCCAGGCGAAGGTGGCCCCGTCGGTCACGATCCGGCCGAACGCCACCTGGACCCCGTCACCGGGCCGGTACACCCCGAACGGCATCGAGCCGGCGACGGCCCGGACCGTCACCTCGTACGCTCGGCCCTTGGCCCAGTAGGACTCGATCGACAGCCAGTGGTGTACCCGGTGCAGGTCGAGCCGGTCGGGATCGCTGGAGATTTCGTAACCGTCGGTGCGGGTGATGGTCAACACCGGCAGACGGTATCGCCACCACCGGTGGTACGCGCCAGGCCAATTCCCGAACTCTGGCCACCGGTCGGACTCAGTCCCGGTTGGTCACCAGGCCCAGCACCCAGGTCACCACGCTGACGAACAGCGCACCGAGCACGGCGGACGGCCAGAACCCGTCGACCGAGAACGGCAGGTCCAACTGGCCGGCGATCCAACTGGTCAGCAGGAACAGCAGCCCGTTCACCACGATCGCGATCAGACCCAGGGTGAGCAGGTAGAACCCGCAGCCCAAGGTCTTGATCACGGGTTGCAGCACCCCGTTCACGACCCCGAAGATCGCGGCCACCAGGAGCAGGGTGAGCACCGCCTCGCCGATCGAGTCGGTACCCAGGGTGATGCCCGGAATGACCAACGTCGCCAGCCAGAACGCGAAGGCGGTGGTGGCGAGCCGGATCAGCAGCCCGGTCAGGAAGTCCATGCCGCGGATCGTGCCACGCCCGGTCCACCTCCGCAGCCCCGGCCGCCGCCGGTTTCCCCAGCTCCGGCCTGCCGCCGGTCAGCTCCGGGTCGGCGGGCCGATCAACTGGACCTCGATCGGGGTCGCCGAGAGCAGCGCCCAGCGCAGCGCCCGCCGGTTGATCACGCCCACCATGTCGCCCCGGATCCGGGTCAACCACTCGGCCGAGTCGCCGAGCCCGAGGGCGACCCCGGCCAGCGCCGCCTCGTCCGGCCGCAGCGGTTGCAACACGACCAGGTCGGCGCGGGAGACGGCATCGGTGTCGGCCGGCGTCAGCTCGTCCCGGACCACCAGGTTGGCCTGCCAGCCCGGTCCGGGCTGGGCGTCCGCGGTCACCGGCCCCACGTCCACCACCACCAGCAGCGGATGCAGCGGGGTGCCGGCCGGGCCGCCGACCTGTCGGCCGGGCGGCACGAGCGGGATCGTCTCGCCCGGCGCGCTCACCGCCCGGACGAACGGCTCCCAGGCCCTCGGCCGCGCGGTCTGCACCACCACCCGGGCACCCAGGGCCATCGCCCGCAACGCCACGAGCTGGGCCGCCGCCACCCCGCCGATCAACATCACCCGGGTCGCCTCGGCCCGGAACAGCCGTACGGTCACCGCCGCCCCGTGCCGGTTCGCGCCGATCATCAGCCCGGCCGTGCCGAACGGCAGTTCGAGGACGTCCATCAGGGCGTTCGGCGACTGGGCGGGCGGACCCGTCTGCGCCGTACCGAGCGGCAGGGTGGCGGCGAAGCCGTCGAGGTGCTCGCCGTCGAGCCGTCGACCGGTCGCGTTCTCGGCGGCGAGCAGCCGACGCATCGCCTGCATGGCGGTGGACAGACCGGCCGCGTTCTCGGCGGCCAGCCGTACGGTGAGATCGAGCGGGAGCGGGTCGGTGGCCGCGCCGACCCGCGGACCGGCACTGACCGAGACCGTCGTCGCGGTGGCCGGCAGCGCCAGCAGCCGCGGCACCAGCCGGCGGGCGGTCTCCGATCGGGCGTCCGGCCAGCGCCGCAGCCGGAAGGTCGTCTGCAACAACCCGCCGAGGCGCACCGCCTGCCAGCTTTCCTGGGCCGGTGACGCGCCGTCGTGGTGGGCCAGTTCCCCGAGTACGCCCAGCGCCGCCCGGTCCCCGAGCGGGCGGGCCGGCACCGGGGCGAGTCGACGCCGCACCTTGCGGACGGTGCTGGACAGGGCCCGGCGCAGGTCCGCCTCGGTGAAACCCTCGGCGCGTAGCACCCGGATCGCGAGCAGGGCCCGTTCGTGCCCGAGCAGCCGCCCGTCGGTGAGCTGCCGGTACGACGTCGCCGGGGTGCCGCCACCGGCGCGCAGGGTCGGGGCCGGAGCACCGGTGAGCACGAGTTGGATCCGGATCGGCGGGGTCTGCGCGCCGGCCGCCGGCAGCAGGCTCGCCGGGTTGGGCAGGGACAGGGGCGTGTCGGCGAGCAGCCCGGTCGGATCGCCGAGTTCGAGTACGGCGGTCAGCCCGTACCCGTCGACGATCACCGCCGCGGCGTCGCCGCCGAGTTCGGCCGGGTCCACCCGGGCACCCGGTAGCAGCAGGTCGAGCAGGGCCGCCGGTTCGGCGGTCGGGGCGAGCGCGTGCCGGCGCAGCGCGTAGCGCACACCGATCCGGATCCACTCGAACAGCCACCGGCGGCGCAGCCGCAGCCACGCGGTGAGCACCAGTACGGCGGCGCCGAGCCCGGCGGCGACCATCACCAGTGGACCGCGTCCGGCGGCGGCCAGCAGCAGCGCGACGGCGGCCTGGGCGGCGACGATCTGACCGGCGCGGACACCGAACGGCCGGCGGCGGACCGGGCCGGACGCGGTGGCGCCGCCGACCGGTACGCCCGCCCGTGGGTCGTCGTCGCGCCCGACCGGTCCGGACTCGCCGGACCGGGCCACGTCACCCGCCACACTCACCGTCACGCGATAGCCTCCCGTGCATGGGCCCGCCCCACGGGCGTCCCCCCGCGACACTCCCGCAGGGGGCCTATCGTATGGGCCGGACACACCGGGGAGGGGGCCCGCATGCCGTCTCGGCAGGACCAGTTGCACTCTTACCAGTTCATGGTCCAACGCGTGGTGGCCGCGCTGGTCATGCGGGAGACCGACCCGGCGCAGTCGCCGTTCCGACGGGCGGCCGGGGCGACCCTGGCCAGTGTCCTGATCGCCGCGATCGCGCTCGGCGGGGTCACCGTCTACGGTGCGATCGTCGGCGGTGGCGGCAAGAGCTGGCGTGACCCGGCAGCGGTGATCGTGGAGAAGGAGTCCGGCGCCCGGTACGTCTTCCGCGAGGAGAAGCTGCACCTGGTGCTCAACTACGCGTCCGCCCTGTTGATCGTCGGCGGCGCGCAGCCGAAGACCGTACTGGTGTCGCGTAAGTCGATCGAGGGTGTGCCGCGCGGGAACACGCTCGGCATCAGCGGTGCTCCCGACTCGTTGCCGGCCGCCGACCGGCTCTCCACCGCACCGTGGACGATCTGCTCCACCCTGGTCACCGGCGACGGCCCGGCCGCGCCCCGGTCGGCGCTGCTGGTCGGTGCCGACGTCACCGGGGGTACGCCGCTGGGCGAGCAGGCGGTGCTGGTCCGGCACCCGGACGGTGCCCTGTTCCTGATCTGGCACAACCGCCGGCATCTGATCCGCGACACCGACCTGGTGCTGCCCGCGCTGACCTGGGCCAGCGAGCGGCCGGTGCCGGTGGCGCCAGCACTGCTCAACGCCCTGCCGGCCGGTGCCGACCTGGGTCGGGTGCCGATCGCCGAGCAGGGCCGGCAGTCGCTGCGGGTGGACGGCGCGCGGGTCGGCGAGGTCTTCGTGGTGGAGAGCCAGGGCGGTGGCCGCCAGTACGCGGTGGCCAAGCGCGAGGGTCTGGCCGGGATCACCCAGGTGCAGGCGGACCTGCTGCTCACCGCGGGCCGGCAGGACGACCCGACGCCGATGTCGCAGGGCGAGTACGCGCGGGTCCCGAAGGTGGATCCGCTGGTGTCGCAGGATCCGGGCGCCCCGCCGGCCAACCGCCCGGAGCTGGTGCCGGTGGAGCGCGGCGGGATCTGTGGTCAGGTTCGCGACGACGGCGGGGTGGAGCGGACAGTGGTCGGGGCGGAGCTGCCGGACCTGACCGAGGCGGCGCGGACGGCGGCCCAGTCGGGGCAGGGCGCGGCGCTCGCCGACCACATCCTGGTGGAGCCGGGGCGGGGTGCGGTGGTGGAGGCGGTGGCGGCACCGGGGTTGACCGGTGGGGCGATCTCGGTCATCACCGACCTGGGCCGGCGGCATGCGGTGACGGGCCCGGACGTGCTCGGCATGCTCGGCTTCGGCAACACCAAACCGATGCGCCTGCCGGCCGGTCTGGTGGCGCTGGTGCCGGCCGGCAAGGCGCTGGATCCGGCCGCGGCCCGCTCACCGGCCACCCAGGACTGACCCGTCGGTCAGCGGCCCGTTTTCCACAGGGCGGCGGCAGGGGCTACCGGGCATGGTCGCGGCCCGCTACGGTCAGCGACGGAGTTTGCCGTACCGGCGCGGGTGTGCCGGGTCGATGGGTGAACCGATACCGCCTCGGTGTCCACAGTGGTGACCGGGGGCGCGACGATTGAGGGAGCGGGGTGACGTCCGGGGTGTCCCAGACGCAGGCAGAAGCCGCGGTGATGCAACAGACCGCGAAGAAGTTCGAAGAGGTCGACCAGTCGCTTCAGTCGATGCTCAGCAGTCTGATGAGCGAGCTGGAAGGGCTCCAGCAGACCTGGCGCGGTGCGGGTGGCCGCTCGTTCGAGCAGGTCAAGCAGCAGTGGGCGAACGACCAGGCCAAGCTGGGGCGGGCACTGCGGGAGACGGCCGGTGCGATCCGCACCTCCGGCCAGCAGTACGACGCGTCCGACAGCGAGGCGGCCAGCCGGGTTGCCAACACCAACCGCGGCATCACGCTGCCGCTCTGATCTTCGGGGGAGGACCGATCCGATGAACGATGGCGTACTTGTCGTCAGTTTCACCGCGTTGCAGCAGGCGAGCGCGGACATCCAGCGGGCGCTGAACACGCTCGACTCGCAGCTCGGCCAGCTCGAACGCGACGCCGCACCGCTCGTCGCCACCTGGAGCGGTGAGGCGAAGGAGGCCTACGAGCAGCGGCAGGCGGCCTGGCGCTCGGCCTCGCAGGACCTCAAGGCCATGCTCCGGGACATCAAGATCGCGGTGGACGACTCCGCGGCCGACTACCAGAGCACCGAGAAGAAGAACACCGGCCTGTTCCAGTAGGCGCGGATTGGCGGACCGGCCGGCGTCGCTACCCGCGCCCGGCCGGCTGCCAGCCCCGCCGCGCCCCGCGCGGCAGCACCACGGCCAGGAACAGGGCGAGCGCGACCAGCCCGCCGGCCACCCCGGCCATCCAGAGCGACCGCTCCCCGGCCCGGTCGCGTCGCTGCCGCGCCGCGACGGCCACCGGATCGGCCTGCTCCGCCGGCAGGGCCGCGGCCGTCGGCGCCGCCCCGGCGGGCCTGGTGTCGGTGAGCGCACGGTACGGGTTGAGCACGCCGCTGCCGTACGCGTTGCTGCGCCCTCCGTCCGGTGCCGGATCGGTGCCGGCGACGATCCGGGCGGCCACCTCGGCGGCCGGCAGTCGTGGCTGGTACTGCCGGAGCAGTGCGGCGGTGGCGGCGACGAACGGGGCGGCGTAACTGGTGCCGTCGTGCCGGCTGTGTCCCGGTCCGGCGGTGGCGGCGAGCACCCCGACGCCGGGCGCGACCAGGTCCACCCACGGGCCGGTCTGCGAGAACGGGGCGCGTACGCCGTTCTCGTCGATCGCGCCGACGCCGAGCACCCCGTCGTAGGAGGCGGGGTACGGGCGCGGGTTGCCCTCCTCGGACCGGTTGCCCACGGCGGCGACCACCACCACGTTCCGCCCGATGGCGTAGGCGATCGCGTCGCGTACCGCCGGGTTGTCCTCGTAGAGCACCACGGAGAGGTTGATTACGTCGGCGTCGTGGTCGACCGCCCACCGGATCGCCTGGGCGAATCCCTGCTGGGTGACCGTGCGTTGCTTCTGGTCGTCGTCGAGGTTCTGCTGTTCGCTGACCCGTACGGGCAGGATTTTGGCCTGTGGGGCGAGCCCGCGGAACCGGACGCCGTCGCGCGGGGTGGCCGCGATGATGCTGGCGACGGCGGTGCCGTGGTAGACGCAGTCGTCGGTTCCGTCGCCGCCGGAGTCGAGCAGGTCGGTGCCGTCGGCGACCCGTCCGCGCAGCTGGGGGTGGTCGGCGTCGACCCCGGAGTCGATCACGGCGACGGTGACCCCGGCGCCGGTGGCGAGCGCGGCGAGCCGGTCGGGCGGGTAGCGCCGCTGGGCCCACGGGTCGTCGGCGACGAACTTGGCGGGGGTGGCCCTGGTCTGGCAGTCGGGTGCGGCCCGACGGGTCGCCGGCACCGGCGCGGCGACCGCCGCCGGGGCCCCGACCGACAGCACGATCGCCGCCAGAGCCGCGTACGTGAATGCGAGACGTGATCTCCGGCCCGGCATCGTCCGCCTCCGCCTCCGAAAGTGTGTCGATTTCGCGACCGGATGGTATCTGTGTGCCACCGGGCGCGGCACCCACCGCCGGGCTGACATCGTGATCTTGTTCCAACCTTGTAGGTTGTACGCGATGCCTGTGGCCTCTTCGTGGAAAGGAAGGTGGCCGTGACGGAATGGGAGCCGGCCACCGAGGCCGAGGCGGCAATGCGGGACGCGCTGCGCGCGAATGACCAGGAGCGCTACTTCCGGATTCTCGCCCGCACCGAGCTGCTGTTACCCGTCTCCGCGAACGCGCTGGCCGGGCACGCGCCGATGGGTTGGGGCACCTGGACCACCGGCGGCCGCACCCACGTACTCGCGTTCACCTCCGTCAACGCGTTGCGTGCCTGTCTGGGCGAGAACGCGGGTTCGACCCGGCGGACGCCCTACCACGAGCTGGCCGGTAACTGGCCGAACCTGGAGTGGTGGCTCGCGGTGAACCCCGGCCTGCCGGTCGAGGGTTACCTGCCCGCCTGGTTCGTCTCGCAACTCGCCCGGGGCGATGTCCGGCTGCCGGGCCGCACCATCGGTGCCCGCGCCCGGTTGGAACGGGCCGATAGCGCCGCACGGGCTCGGGCGACGGCGGTCGTGCCGGGTCGCCCGCCGCACGAGCAGGCCACCGAGGCACTGCCGGCGGCACCGGACCCGCAATCAGCCCTTCCGGTACGCCAACCGGCCGCCGAGGCTCCCACCGGCGCTAACGGCGGCCTGCCCGGCCTGCGCCCGGATCCGGGATACGGCGGCTTCGCGCCCGGTTCGGCGTACGACTCGACCGGTGGCACCGGTGCCGGTCACGGCTCCGTCGCTCCCGGCAACGGGCGCGGGGCCTCCGCTCCCGAGGGGCGGCCGGACTTCTTCACCGCCGCACCGCGCCAGCCGAGAGTTCCGCCCGCCGCCCTGGCCGCCCCGCCCCCCGCCGCTGCCGCGGTGACCCAGGAACTCTCCGGCTGGTACGCCGCCGCCGCGAAGTCGACCGGCCAGGCCCACGCGCCGGACCCGGGCACGACGATGCTGCCGGCGATCACGCCCGTCGCCGGCCCGTTCGCCGAGGCCGAGGCGACGATGGCGCTCCCACCGCCGCCGACCGCCCCGATCGACTTCGAGCCCGCACCGGCCGAGCCGCCCACCTTCGCCCACCCCCTGCCGACCCGCCCGGTGCCGGCCGAGTCACCGGTCGAACCGATGCCGACGCAGTACGCCCCCACCGAGTCGACCTTCGGCGACCTGCCCCCGGTTGACCCGGCCTTCGCCGACTTCGCCCCCATCGACGATCCGACCACCGACTACGCCCCGGTCGAGTCGGCCGCGCCGAGCGCCGACTACGCCCCGGCTGTCGCCGACTACAGCCCGGCTGTCGCCGACTACAGCCCGACCGAGCCGGCGACCGGGGAATATGCCCTGGTCACGGAGCAGGCGGCGGATTCGGACTACTCGTCGGTGGCGGCGCCGTACTCGGACGTGGTGCCGGTGGAGCCGGAGCCGGTCACGCCCACCCCGGCCCTGCCGCCGGACTTCACCCCGGCGAACGAGGTCGAGGAGAGTCTGCTCAACGCCGCCGGTGACGGCAGCACGGACACCTTCCTCTCCACGTTGCTGCTGGCCAGGGTGCTGTTGCCGGTCTCGGCCGCCGCCGTACCGGGCAGTCGACCCGGTGACGAGGGGTTCGTCTGGAACACCGAGCGGATGGACGGCGAGACGTACGTCGTGGTGTTCACCTCGCCGGAGCGGATCGCGGACCACCTGGTGATCCCGATCGACACGGTCAGCGTCAAGTTCGTGCAGGTGATCCGCAGGTGGCCGGACAAGGAGTGGTCGTTCGCGGTGAACCCCGGCACCCCGGTCGGCGCCAAACTGCCCGGTTCGCAGATCGTGGCGCTGGCCAACTGGGCGGCCGAGGTCGGGCTCGGGGACGACACCGGGGCGATCGAGCCGACGGCGTCCCCGGTCGAGGAGACGCCCCGCTCGACGTACGCGCCGGCGCAGGAGGATCCGGGTCGGCCGACGATGATGCAGAAGACCATCGCCCCGAGCCAGGTCATCTACTATCTCGAACGCGGCTACGACCGGGTCTCCGGTTTCGTACACCGCGCCCCCGAGGTGGCGCACCTCAACACCCCGGCCAAGCTGCACGCCGCGCTCGGGCTCGGCTACGCCGGCTCGCCGTTCGCCCGTGACGCCGACGAGATCTACGTGCTGCGCTGGCCGGCGTACCGGCCGAGTCTCTACCGGATCCCGTACGGCGGCCAGAGCGAGTCCGCGATGCGGGCGATGGAGGGCTGGGTGATCGAGCGCCCGCCGTTCCGGGGCAACGGCTTCGCCCCCGGCGAGAGCAGTGACGTGGTGGCGGAGTTCAAGGTGGACAGTGCACGGCTGCCGCACGGCGCCGAGCTGTGGCGGCTCGGCTCGGACGGCAGCGAAACTCTCGTCGCCACCTTCGACAGCGACGCGCCGAGCTGGCAGCAGGTGGAGGCACCGTGATGCGCGACGGGTACGTCGCCCGCTGGCGCGACCGGGAATACGAGGTCAGCCCGGACCACGACGAGATCCGGCTCTACCAGACCGCACCGGCCGACGGCTTCACCGAGGTCCGACCGGGTCGGTTCGTCCGGGTGGTGCCGGCCACCGAGGTCGAGGAGCTGGCGTACGTGCGTACGACCTGCTGGTGGAAGGGTGAGCCGTTCATCGTGCTCGCCGAACACGACACCTGGCTGCGGGTGGAGTACACCGGCGGGCGCTGGCCGATCGCCGAGGCGATGGGCCTGGAGGCGTTCGACTTCGGTGTCTACCAGGGCTGGGCCCCCGCCGCCGAGGTGACCGACCTGCGCGAACAACGCGCCTGATGGCGATCGTGTCCGGTTCGCTGCAACACCATGCCGGCGTGCTGCTGGTCGACCCGTCCGGCGCGTTGCTGATGCAACTGCGTGACGGCCACGCTCCTCGCCATCCCAACCTGTGGGGTATCCCCGGTGGACTCGTCGAGCCGGGCGAGACGCCCGAGCAGGCGGCCCACCGGGAGTTGCTGGAGGAGACCGGTCTGCGGGTCGACGGCGGGTTGGAGTTGTTCTGGCACGGGCCGGCGCCCAACGACGACGGCTACTGGTACACCTTCTACGCACCCACCCTGGCCCGGCAGGACGAGGTGGTCCTCGGTGAGGGCGCCGCGATGGTGTTCCTGTCCCCGGCCGATCTCCTCGACCGGCAGATGCCGCTCGGCGTCGCCAACGTCGTACGCCGCTTCCTCGCCTCACCCCAGTACGGCGCCCTTCTCCGCTAGCACTCCGGCAGGAGACCCGTCTCAGGGTTCGGTGAGGGCTTGTCGGGGGGCCAGGGCCGCGGCGAAGCGCGTCGCGACGGCCGCGACGGTGGCACGCAGCTCATCTCCGCCCTCGACGCGGAAGTCGAACGGCACGGTCGCCAGCCACTCCTGCGCGTACATGGCCGGATTGCTGGTGCTGCCGACGAGCACACACCCGTCCTCCAATGGGTGGAGCTGTCCCATGGGAGGACGGATCCAGGGCGCCACCTCGGCCGGTGGGGCGTGGAACACGACGCGGGTGGGGAACTCCCAGCCGGTGCCGAGGTTTTCCTCCAGCGCCGCCACCGGGTCGAGGTCGTTGGGCGGCTCGAACTCGTGCGTGGTCTGCCCGACCGCACGGACCCGGTCGACTCGGTAGGTGCGGATCGCGTCCGCGCGGTGGGAATGGCACAGCAGGTACCAGCGCCCGTGGCGGGCCACGACCGCCCAGGGGTCCACTTCGGCCTCCCACTCGCTGTTGGTCTCGCTCCGGTAGGTGATCAGCACCCGGCGTCTGGCCGCGATGGCGGCGACGAGTGCGCCGGTGGTGGCGGGATCGGGGCGGGCGGAGTGCCGGTCGGGCGTGGCCGAGGCGTGCTCGCGTAGCGCGGCTGCCTGTCGTCCGACGTTTTCGGGCAGCGCCTGGATGACCTTGCCGAGGGCAGCTCCGACAAGATCGTCGACGTCGGTGGCGGCGGGCTGGCCGTCGAGCACCGCCATGACCAACCCCAGTGCCTCGGCCTGGGTGAACACGATCGGAGGCAACCTCGTGCCACGCCGGAGCCGGTACCCGCCGTGCGGCCCACGGGTCGACTCGACCTGGATGCCGGCCTCCCGGAGGATCCCGATGTAGCGGCGGGCGGCACGCTCCGTCACGCCCAGTGACTCGGCGAGCTGGTCGGCCGTCGCGCCGGGGCGGGCCTGGAGGATCTCCAGGGCGCGCAGGGCCCGTGCGGTGGGACTGAGGTGACTCGGCACCCGAGCAGGCTAGGCGATCATCCGATGAACCGGAAGCAGATCGTCCGCAATTGGCGGTAGCTTGACGTGTTGGTGCACCGCCGTGAAATGACCGCACAGGAAAAGGAGAATTGATCATGGAGGTCCTGCTCATCGCGGGCCTGTGGCTCGACGGATCCGTCTGGGACGATGTCGCGTCCACACTTCGGTCGCTCGGCCACAACCCGGTGCCGCTGACCCTGCCCGGTCAGGGCGATGGATCGACTTCCGCCACGCTCGACGACCAGGTGGCGGCCGTGCTCGCCGCCGTGGACTCAGCCGCAGGCAGGCCCATGGTGGTCGGGCACTCGGCAGCCTGCACCCTGGCCTGGTTGGCCGTCGACGCGCGACCGGAGAAGATCTCCAAGGCCGTCCTCATCGGTGGCTTCCCGGCCGACGACGGGAAGCCCTACGCCGCCTTCTTCGAGCTGCGGGACGGCGCCATGCCCTTCCCCGGCTGGGCCCCCTTCGAGGGACCGGACTCGGTTGACCTCGACGAGGAGGCCAGGCGCGCCATCGAGGCCACCGCGATCCCCGTTCCTGAAGGCGTGGCCACGGGCGTCGTGCGGCTGACGGACGAGCGACGCTTCGATGTGCCGGTCGTACTCGTGTGTCCCGAGTTCACCCCTGCCCAGGCCAAGAAGTGGATCGACGCCGGCGACGCCGCCGAACTCGCGAAGGTCACGCACCTCGACTTCGTCGACATCGACTCCGGCCACTGGCCCATGCACACCAGGCCGACCGAACTCGCCCGCCTCCTCGCTACAGCGGCCGACGCGGCCTGACAGGACAGCGCGGCCGATCTGCCTGGCGGTGTCATGGCGATCGGCGTGGGCATGGCCCGGTGGCCGTTCAACGAGCCGCGTGGAACTCCCGCCTGGCGCGTCGGCCGAGGTACGCCGTCGCCAGGCCACTGATCACGCCGAACATGGCGAGGATCACGATGGGCAGCCAGGTGGTGTCGGTCAGCTCGTGATCGGCGGCGAAGATCACGGCGGTGAAGACCGCCGCGGCGAGGATCAGCAGCGTGACGATCGCGCAGAGGATCGTCACCGCGACGGCCACCCACGCACCGGCCCGCGCTCGGTGCCCTGAAGCGAATCGTCCAGTTGCCATACAAGCAGCATAACGACGCTTCCCTATCGGCCGTCAATGCGCGCTTGTGCCCGCTCGACCAGCGAGGCGTAGTCACAGGCTTGGGCGATCTCCAGTGCCGCGCGGGCCGGCGCCGGTGAGGTTGCTGCCGAGGACGAGCGCACGGGCGAGGTCGAGCAGTATCGCGATGTCGATCTCCAATGCCTCGGCGATTTCGGTGATGATCGAGAGCTTGATCCAATCGACGGTCGCCGCGCTCAACTTCTCCAGCCAGCCTTTCGACGTACCGATTCGATCGGCGAGAATCTGGAGGGTCAACTTCCGCCGCGTACGCCAGTGGTTCACCCAGCGCCCGATCGGTAACCCCTCCACCGGTCACGTCGACGGGTCGCGCCGGACCCGGCCGGAGACCCCGGCGGCGAAGAACTCCGCCGGCCCGAGCCTGTTCACGGCCTCGAACCGGCCTCGGTTGCGCTGCCGCCGCCGGGTGCCCGGAGCCGGCGGAAGGTCGGGCGTCATCTCTCCCGGAGACCCGTCGGGATTGGTGGGCCGTTCGTGAGAATCAAACATTGCGAATCTTCCTTCCTCTGTGGAGGCGCCGCACCGGTGGTGCGTGCACGGATGGAGAGGGCACGGTAAGCCATGCAGTCCCTTGCAGGACTTTGTCGATAACTCCAGGCGTTCTGCTGATGACACTGTGGCGTGACAGGGCTTAGTCTCGTGAGTCATTCGGGCCACCGGGGCGGTGTTGCCAGATCGGAAAGGCCCGCATGGGTGGGCGTGAATAGTTGATCTCAAGTTTTGGGGGAAGCAGAATGGCTGAGATACCGGGTCCACTCGCTGAATTCATCGTTGGGGAGCTGCGTCGCGGGCGGGATGCCGCCCGGATGACCCAGGAGGCGTTCGGCAAGGTCGCCGGCTTCAGTGCGTCGCACGTGAGCGCTGTCGAGAACGGCACCCGGGCACTGACCATGGACTTCGTTCGCGGCGGCGATCGGGCCCTACGCACCGGGGGCGTCTACGAGCGGCTGGTCCGCAGGTTCGGTGCCCCGGAGTGGTTCCAGCCCTGGCTGGAGGCCGAGCAGTCGGCGATCCAGCTTCGGATCTTCCAGCCGAACCTGATTCCGGGGCTGCTCCAGACGGCCGACTACGCCCGCGCGGTGCTGCGCCTCGATCCCCGACTGACCGACGACGAGCTCGAACAGCGGGTGGCCTCGCGGATCGAACGGCAGGCGATCCTGCTGCGCGAGCCCGTTCCGCAGCTCATCGCGGTGATCGACGAGTCGGTGGTCCGGCGGGTCGGCGAGGCGTACCAAAAAATTATGATCGAGCAGTTGGTGCACCTGCTGGCCTGCGCGGAGCGGCCCAACATCAGCGTCCACATCCTGCCGCTCGACCTGGTCCTCCACGCCGGACTGTCGGGACCGTTTTCCCTTGCCGGGCTGCCCGAGGGCACCTGGGTCGGCGACCTCGAAAGCCAGCTCGGCGGCAACGTGGTGCATCGGCAGGCGCAGCTCGATATTCTCTTCGAGCGGTGGGAGAGTGTGCGTAGCGAGGCGCTGTCACGACGGCAGTCGCTGGACCTGATCAAGGAAGTGGTGAAGCCATGGATCTGACCGGCGCCACCTGGCGTAAGTCCACTCGCAGCGGCACCAGCGGCGGCGAGTGCGTCGAGGTCGCGGACAACCTGCCCGGTGTCGTGGCCGTGCGGGACAGCAAGGACCCGTCGGGCCAGGCCCTGAGCTTCGCTCCCGAGTCGTGGCGCGCGTTCGTCGCCTTGACCAAGCAGCGCTAGTCGTCGTCAGGTGGGCGCCCGACCCGCTGGGCGTCCACCATGGCGGCGGCTGAGGCCAAGGCTGTCCGGAGGCGATCGAAGGGCGAAGCACTACGACGCTTGACCTACCCGGAATTCACTCGTCTTGTTCCGACCTGGCGAGGGCCTGGGACGGCAAGGATGCGATCTTCGCGGCAAGGTGCTCCGCCTCGGGGTCGTCAAGGGTCGTGAGCAGTTCGTGGGCGAGTTGCCAGCTGGAGCGCGCCTCGGCGAGTTGGTCTGTCGCGAGGTAGGAGGACCCGATGTCGCGCAGTGCGAGGCTGAGGTGCCTTTGGTCTTTGAGCTCCTTGAAAATCTCGATGGCCGGCTTGAAGTCTTCGACCGCCTGAAGGTGTTGGTTCTGCGCGGCGTGCACCAGGCCGATCCGGTACGACACCATGCCGGGGATCCAAGGGTTCGTAATCCGCCGGCACACCTCAAGCGCTTCGCCGTACATGCTGAGCGCCTCGTCCAGGCGGCCGAGGCCGCTGAGTCCGTTACCGATGCTCAGCAGGCTCATTGCCTCGCCGCGGGTCTCGCCGATTGACCGGAAGACCCTCAAGGCATCCTCGAAGAACGACGTCGCCTCGGCAAAATTGCCCCGATCCTCCTGTACGAGCCCGCTGCCGCGCAGGGCGAAACCCTCGGTCCACCTGTCATGCGCGTCCCGACTGGCGGCAGCCGAACTCAGGTACGTCGACAACGCATCCTCCAGGCGCCCGCAGAACCAGTACGCGTCACCCAGCAGCATCAACACGAAGCCCTGAGCGGCCCTGTCGTGAAGACGCGTCGTCGCAGCCGCCGCCTTCTCGTGACTGACTATCCAATCGGTCCTATAGGACAGTCGCTCCAAAAAGGCCATGCAGGAGACTGCGATCTTCCACAGCAGATCGTCGAAGCCGAGATCCTCGGCCGTATTGATCGCATCCATGAGATTCGCATGCTGACTCTCGCACCACTTGACCGCCGAAGCCTGATCGGCGAAGACAGGAAGCGTGGTCACGTCTCGCCCGAACTCGACCTGGGCGAAGAGCCGGCCCTGCGGCAGGATGGTCCGATAGCTCTCGTAGGCCGCAGCGAAGAACCAGTCGAGCAGGCGGCGGCTGGCGGCCAGGCGTTGCGCCTCGGACTCCTCGTGCTCGAAACGCTCAATGGCGTACGCGCGGAGCAGATCGTGGATCCGGAACCTGTCGGTCTCGGCCCGAGTCAGCAGGTGGATGTCGGCAAGTGCGCCAAGGCTCTTACGCGCCTCGGCGACCGAGATCTGTGCCAGCGCGGCGACCGCGTGAGTTCCGATATCTGGAGCGGTGTGAGCGCCCAGCAGTCGGAACACGCGGGCGGTCTCCGTGGACAGCGCCTGGTAGGACCACGAGAACACCGCACGCATCTCGGACAGGTCGTCATCTACGGTGAACCCGTCGAGCCTCCTGCGATGTGCGGCCAACTGGGCTGCGAGCTCGCGCAACGTCATACCCGGTTCTGCGGTGGCTTTGTCGGCGACTATGCGTAGGGCGAGCGGAAGGTATGAACACTGCTCGGCGAGAGCCCTCGCGCCGTTGGGGTCGGCCTCGACACGATCCTGACCAAGAATCTCCTCCAGTAGGGCAACTGCCTCGCCCGGCGCAAGCGCCTCAAGAACCAATGACCGGTAGAGCGCTGCCTGCTCATCGACGTTCGCCGGAATGCGGGGAGCGGGAACATCCAGTGCCCGCAGGAAAGATTCGAGGACCTGTTGAGGAGAGACAGGAAGCCCGGCATCGTAGCCACGCAGATTGACGAAGAGATCGCCGTCCGGGAATCTGTGCCGCGCACGGTGGGCCCAGTACACGGCCAAGGCGGTCTTTCCTACACCTGCGGGCCCGGAGAGTGCAGATATGACGATCGCGGAGTTCTCGGAGCCGGGCGCCCGAAGCGATTGCTCCAGTGCGGCGTCCAGCCTGTGCAGGTCGAGCTTGCGGTTGACGAAGCTAGGCACCGATGACGGTAGCTGCCGTGGGCGCGGAAAGCCTGGCTTGCGGGGTGCCTGTAGGTTGATGGTGCCGGTTAGGCTGCCGGCTTGGATGACGGTGTCGGCCTGTCCGGAGAAGTCATTCCTCAAGGTTCGTGCGACTTCCGATCCGGTGCTGAAGTCAGTCATCGTTCAAGACCTTGCTGCTGCCGAGTTCACTCCGGAACATGGCGCGTAGGCTGACCACGATCCCGCCCAGACAGCCCGATTCACTGCTGGATGGTTGCGGATAGGTAGGCCCGGTAGGGAAGCGCGTGCTGCCACGCTGTGTCGCGGGCCGACACGTAGGGTCCTACCTTTGCCGACTCGGTGACGGGCTCGATACTGCTGAAACGATCGTTGTCGTCAAAATTCAAGATAAGAACCGTCGTAGCGTCGAAGAGCCAAAAGTCTTCGTTCGGCAAGTCGAGCTCTCTTGCAATGTCTCTCGGGAGGTAGCGAATGTCTTCGCCTGCCTCGATGTTGTGTGGCGTGACGGACAGCTCGAAGCGCAGAAAATCACTGGGAGGCTTGTCGATGACGCGCACCCTCTCGATCCGTTTGCCGGCGGCGGTCTTCTTCCGGGCGCCATCGAGCCAGTCGCTCAGCCAGTCGATTCCCGGATCCCCGCCGTCAAGAAACGTCTGGAAGGCGGCGTCCTCGGAGGGGACGCCGTACGACCTTCGGACTTCCAATCTGAAGGCGCTGGTCCGGAAGTGCTCCATGAGAAAGTCGAATGATGTCTGGTCTTCCACTTCACTCCCTGCCAAGAAAGCTGCTCAACAACTCTCGGGGTACGCGAACGACGCCCTCGCCCTGCGGTACGGTGCCGATCTCGTCCATGGTGCCGGAGTCTTCGACGATGAATCCTTGGACCAGAAAGTCCCCGGATTCGGTCTCGTAGAGGGTGGGGCAGGTCCCCCCGTTGCATCCGGTAGTGTTGAGGATCTTCAAGGTCACGGACAGCTCCTCAGTTGAGGCCCAATCTCTTCGTCAACAAATCGTTACCGCACTGCGGCTGCCGACGTCAAGACTTCGTCTTCTGATTACGCATGTCGATGAATTTGGACCGCTGGACCGAATGACCTGGTGAAAACACGGGGGTCAGGACTTGGCCCAGCGGAGGATTTCGCCGAGGACCAGGTCCGGCGCCTCCAGGTGGGGGAAGTGACCGACCCCGTCCAACAATCGCCACTCGTACGGGGCGGTCACGTACCGGCCGGAGCCCTGGGCGGTGCGGGGCAGCACGCCCCGGTCCAGTGCGCCGTGCAACTGGAGAGTCGGGGTGACCAGCGGCTCCTGCATCAGCCGGACGAACCGGTAGCCCTGCAACCGCAGCACCGAACGGAACGCCCAGCGGTAACCCTCCAGCGCGCAGAAGGCCGCCTGCGGGATCCGCATCGCCTCCCGACAGCGGTCCGCGTACGCCTCGAACGAGTCACTGGAGACCCACCGCTCGCCGCCCCAGCGGCGCAGGAAGTGGCCGACCAGGGCCGCGTTGTCCTTCGTCAGCACGTGCTCGTAGCGGGGGAGCTGGAACTTCAGCGTCGGCGTCGCGGCCCGGAACTGCCCGCGCGGGTCGGCGAAGACGGCCGTACGCAGCCGCAGCGGGTGCGGTGCGCCGAGCACCACCAGCCGGCGGACCAGACCCGGGTGGAAAGCGGCGGTGGTCCAGCCGACCATGCCCCCGAAACCGGCACCTACGACCACGGCGGAACGTTCACCGAGCCCCCTGATCAGGCCGGCGACGTCGGCGGCGAGCGTGTAGCCGTCGTACCCCCGGGGTGGCTTGTCGCTCGCGCCGTAACCGCGCAGATCCACCGCGACCGCCCGGTAGCCGGCGTCCGCCACGGCGGGCAGCATCTCGTGCCAGGCCCACCAGAACTCGGGAAAACCGTGCAGGAAGAGCACCAGCGGGCCGCTGCCCGCCTCGACCACGTGGAACCTGCTGCCGTTGGCGCCGACGAAGCGATGCGTCCAGGGGCCGTCCACCAGCACACGGGATTCGTCGACGACCGGCTGCCGGCCACCGCCTCGCTGATCGCTCATCCGCACAGCCTAGGCCCCCGACCAGCGCCTGCGTCCCGTACGGCGGCACAGATCAGGGGATCGTCGGGGATGTCACGGAAATGGCGTCGAATTTTCCGGTGAACGTCTTCGCCGGATGCGGATATCGTGCGGGGCATGATTTCCGCTGACGACGGAACCTTCGCCCACCTGCCCGTTCCCGTGATCCGGGTGCAGGGCACCCCCGAGCAATGCGGCTTCGAGTACGGCGTCGCAGCCCGCTCGCTCATCGCCGCGAACCTGGACCTCTACCTGCGCCGGTTCCGGGTCGAGGCGGGACTCGACCTGGCCGCCGTGCGCGCGGCGGGTGAGGCGTTCCGGCGTACGACCGAGCAGTTCCACCCACGGGTGGCGCAGATGCTCGACGGGGTGGCCGAGGGCGCCGGGGTCGGGGTGGGCGAGATCTACGCGCTCAACGCCCGCACCGAGCTGATCTACGGGAGCACCACGGCGGCCGGTCCGGCGGCAGCGGTACCGGTGGACGGGCGGGACGGTGGTTGCACCGTGGCCGGGGTGCTGGGCACCCACACCGCCAGCGGCAACCTGCTGCTCGGGCAGAACTGGGACTGGCATCCGGACCAGCGCGAGGCGATGGTGCTGCTCGCCACCCGCGACGAGCGGGGGCTGACCGTGCTCGCGCTGGCCGAGGCGGGCATGCTCGCCAAGACCGGGCTCAACTCGGCCGGCGTCGGGGTCTGCGTCAACATGCTCGGCTGCGACCGCGACGGCCTGCCCACCGACGGTACGCCGCCCGGCGTGCCGTACCACGTGCTGCTGCGGGCGGCGCTGGAGGCGGACACCCTGGCCGGGGCGTTCAAGGCGGCGATGCGGGGCACCCGGAACAGTTCCATCAACCTGCTGCTCGGGCAGGCCGGCGAGGCCGGTGGCGAGCTCATCGACCTGGAACTCGTACCCGGTGACGCGGGCTGGCTGCACCCGGCCGACGGTCTGCTGACGCACGCCAACCACCTGGAGTCCGGGGTACGGGTGCACGACACCATGAAGGACTACGGCGGCTCGTCGATGTTCCGCTCGGCGCGGGCCCGGCGACTGCTCGCGCCCGCCGCCCAGGCGCGGAAGGTGACCGAGGAAGACCTCGCCGACCTCTTCGGCGACCACGCGAGTTTCCCGCACGCCATCTGCCGGCACGTGGACGAGCGGGACGCGCTCGCGGACCGGTCCGAAACCGTCTACTCGGTCCTGCTCGACCTGGACGACCTGCGGCTGGGCATCGCCTCCGGCCCGCCGTGCGGCCACGAGTACGGCTGGCTCAGCCTCACCCGCTGACGTCCTGGGCTTCACCCGCTGACGTCCTGAGCAGTGAGAAGGGCCGGTGCCGCAGTACGCGGCACCGGCCCTTCTGTTCTTACCTGTTCTCGGGTGTCAGCCTCTCGGCGTGCTCACCTTGATCAGGCTGGTGCCGATCGGCAGACCGAGCTCCAGCACAACCTCGATCTTGGTGCCGGTGCCGGCGACCTTGACCGAGTGAGCCGGGTTCGCCGCGGACCAGTAGCGGTTCGGGTCCGAGTCGTCGAACGTCGGGACGCCCGGCTTCGACGGGATCGCCAACGGAACGCCGAGCCGGTGCAGGGTCAACGCGTCGGTCTTCTGCCGACCGAAGGTCGCGTCGAACGGCTGCCGCCGGTTGGCCAGCAGACACAGCCCCTGCGGGTTGTACGCCGTCACGGCGCAGGTGCCCGGCCAGGCGATCGGCGTCGGCCGTGCGTCGACCGGCAACACCAGACCCCGGCCCGGGTGGGACGAGGTGTTGTTGTCCTCCTGGCTGTAGTCGACCTGCCAGATCAACAGGCCGTCCTGGTACGGGAACCGCTCGACCCAGTCCGGCTTCGTGTTGGTGAAGCCGTAGTTGTACGGGCCGACCTTGAGCCCCTTGTCGTACCCGACGTACTGCCGGTTCTCCGCGATGTAGAAGCGCGGCACCTGCTCGTCCACGGTGCCGCCGAAGCGGCTCCAGCCGGCGGGCGTCCAGCCGTTGTCACCCGACTCGACGTCGTCGCTCCACGCCACCGCGCCGTTCTTCAACAGCTTGATGTCGTCGAGGAAGGCACCGGCCAGGTGGTAACCGCCGTCGGAGTAGTAACGGAACCGGAACTTGACGTTCTGACCCACGTACGGCGTCAGGTCCCAGCTCAGGTCCTGCCAGCCGCCGGAGTTACCGTCGATCCGGTTACCGACCTGGAGCCACTTCTGCCCACCGTCGACCGACACCTGGGCGAAGAGGAAGTCGTAGCCCTCCTCGATGTCGTACCAGCCCTTGGTGGTCACCGCGGCCGTGGTGGCGCCGGTCAGGTCGAGGTCCCTGGTCAGCTTGATGTCCAGGTCGTCGGCGCTGCCGGTCCACCACTCGTTCTGGCCGGAGGTGGGGGTGTTGTACTCGATGTACTTCCGGGCGGTGGGCAGGTTGACCACCACGGCCTGGGGCAGCAGACCGTCGTTGTCACCCGCTGGGCCGAGAATGTGGTACTTCGTCCCCTCGCCCTGGTTGACCACCTTGTAGTCGAGCCAGCCGAGGAACAGCTTCTCCCACGGGCCCATGTAGCCCGGGTTGGAGCCGATGTTGTCGCCGCCCTTGCTCAGCCAGGACCCACCGCTCATCAGCGACCAGAATCCGGTGCCGTTCTCGGTACGGTTGGTGGTGTCGTACAGGTCCGGCAGACCGAGGTCGTGGCCGAACTCGTGCGCGAACACACCCAGGCCACCGTTCTCCGGCTCGGTGGTGTAGTCACCGATCCAGATTCCGGAGTCGCCCAGCGGCACCCCGCCCCGCTCGTTGTACGACGGGCCGGTGTCGCCCATCCGGGTCGGGTACGCGTACCAGCGGTGCGACCAGATCGCGTCCTCACCCTGGGCACCGCCGCCGGCCTCTTCACCCTCACCGGCGTGGATCGCCTGGAAGTGGTCGATGTAGCCGTCCGGCTCGTTGAAGTTGCCGTCGCCGTCGAAGTCGTACCGGTCCCAGATGTCGAACTGCTTCAGGTACTCGGTGATCTGGGCCTTGGTCTTGCCGGCCGCGAGCTGCGAGTCGTACCACGCCTGCGCGGTGTCCTCGACGAACGGCCAGTAGACCTCGCCCTCGCTCTCCACGACGTTGTTGCTGCCGTAGCGCGCCTCGTTGTACGGCACGGTGACCCAGTCGCTGACGTCGCCACCGACGGTGTACTTGCCCCCGGACTGGTCCAGGTAGAAGGAGGCCATCGACTCCTTCGTCTTGGAGTACATCAGGTCCAGGTAGCTCTGGCGGTTGAAGTTCTCCTGCCAGAGCGTGGTGTTGTTGTCGGTGGCGTCCCCGTTCCAGACCCGGTCCGGTTCTTCGATCTGGTTGTGCGTGGGGCCGGCACCGCCGCCGTACAGCGGGTCCACCTGGTCGCCGAACTCCACCAGGATCGAGAAGATCGGGTCGACCTTGGCCGGCTTCTTCTTCACCTCGACCCAGCGGTTGCCCTTGACCTTGACGACCTCGGAGCCGTTGCGCTGCTGCGGTGCCGACTTGCCGGAGAGCAGGTCGGCGATCGCCTCGCGGCGCAGGGCGTCCTGCTGGTCACCGAGCGGGTGGGGCAGGTTGTCCTCGCGGTGCGACGCCGTGGGGTCCTGATCGGCGTTGGTAACCCGTGCGGACGACGTGGGCGACGGCTTGGGGGCGCCGTACGCCGGAACGGAAACGAAACCAGCCGCCAGGACGGCTGCGGCAACGCTTGCCATGCCTGCGGTGACATCTCTCCTCAAAGGGTCCTCCTCCCTTCGTGGAATGTGACAGGAACTCGGCACAGGGCGCGACACCTGTCACTCATGATCGTGACTACCTTTGCAGATCGATGCACCGATGTCACGGGTCACAGATAGAAGGTGCTGCGATGTTTACCCGGACTCAGGCCAGGTGGGGCAAGCGTCGGAATTCTCAGCGACGTGGAATCGGCCGACTTGACAGCGACCGCTTCCGATGGTCGGTGAATCGGAGTCACGGGCACGGAAATGGGCGCGGCTCCTTCGGGAGCCGCGCCCATCAGGTCGTCTGTGTCGCCGATCAGTCCTCGTCGGACTTCCCGGACTGTAGCCCGGAGGAAATCATTTCCATTACCGACGAGTCCTGGAGCGTGGTGACGTCACCGAGAGATCGGTTCTCGGCCACGTCCCGCAACAACCGCCGCATGATTTTGCCGGACCGGGTCTTCGGCAACTCGGGTACGAGCATGATCTGTCGCGGCTTCGCGATCGGCCCGAGCGTACGGGCGACGTGGTTGCGCAGCTCGGTGATGAGCGCCTCGCCGGCCTCGCCCGCGGTGTCGACGTTGCCGCGCGGGATGGTGAACGCGACGATCGCCTGCCCGGTGGTCGGGTCGGTGGCACCGACGACCGCCGCCTCGGCCACCGACGGGTGCGAGACGAGCGCCGACTCGACCTCGGTGGTGGAGATGTTGTGCCCGGACACCAGCATCACGTCGTCCACCCGGCCGAGCAGCCACAGGTGCCCGTCGTCGTCCTTCTTCGCCCCGTCACCGGCGAAGTACATGCCCTGGAACCGGGACCAGTACGTGTCGATGAAGCGCTCGTCGTCGCCCCAGATGGTGCGCAGCATCGACGGCCACGGCTCGCGCAGCACCAGGTAGCCACCGCCGCCGTTCGGCACCGACTCGCCCTGGTCGTCGACGACGTCGGCGCTGATGCCCGGCAGCGGCGACATCGCGCTGCCCGGCTTGGTGTTGGTCACCCCCGGCAGCGGGGAGATCATGATGGCGCCGGTCTCGGTCTGCCACCAGGTGTCCACGATCGGGGCCCGGTCCCGGCCGACGTGCTCCCGGTACCACATCCACGCCTCGGGGTTGATCGGCTCACCGACGCTGCCGAGCACCCGCAGCGACGACAGGTCGTAACCCTGCGGGATGTCGTCGCCCCACTTCATCATGGTGCGGATCAGGGTCGGCGCGGTGTAGAGGATGCTCACGCCGTACCTGTCGACGATCTCCCAGAACCGGCCCTTGTGCGGGGTGTCCGGGGTGCCCTCGTACATGACCTGGGTGGCGCCGTTGGCCAGGGGGCCGTACACGATGTAGGAGTGCCCGGTGACCCAGCCGATGTCGGCGGTGCACCAGTAGACGTCCGTCTCCGGCTTCAGGTCGAACACCGCGTGATGGGTGTACGCCGCCTGGGTCAGGTAACCGCCGGTGGTGTGCAGGATGCCCTTCGGGCGGGCGGTCGTACCGCTGGTGTAGAGGATGAACAGCGGGTGCTCGGCGTCGAACGCGGCGGCGGTGTGCTCGGCCGACGCGGTTTCCACCGTCTCGTGCCACCAGTGGTCCCGGTCGGTCCAGGCCACCTCCTGGCCGGTCCGCCGGACCACCAGCACGTGCTCGATGGTCGGGGAGGCGGCGACCGCCTCGTCCACGGTCGGCTTGAGCGCCGACGGCTTGCCGCGCCGGTAGCCACCGTCGGCGGTGATCACCACCTTGGCGCTGGCGTCCTGGATCCGGTTGCTCAACGCATCGGCGGAGAAGCCGCCGAAGACGACGCTGTGGGTCGCGCCGATCCGGGCGCAGGCCAGCATCGCGACCGCGGCCTCCGGGATCATCGGCAGGTAGATCGCCACCCGGTCACCGGCGGTGACGCCCAGGTCGGTCAGGGCGTTGGCCGCCCGGCAGGTCAGCTCGTGCAGGTCGGCGTAGGTGAGGGTGCGGGTGTCGCCGGGCTCGCCCTCCCAGTGGATGGCGACCTTGTCGCCGCGACCGGCGGCCACGTGCCGATCGAGGCAGTTGTAGGCGACGTTCAGTTCCCCACCGACGAACCACTTCGCGAACGGCGGGTTCGACCAGTCCAGGATCTCGTCCCACGGCTTGGCCCAGTCCAGCCGGCTGGCCTGCTGCGCCCAGAAGGCGAGCCGGTCGTCGGCGGCCTCGGCGTACGCGGCGGCGGTGACATTGGCGGCGGCGGCCAGCTCCGCCGGGGGCGGGAACTCCCGCGTCTCCTGCAACAGGTTCGCCAGGGTCTCGCTCATGCGCGGTGCTCGCTCATCTGTTCGCTCATCGGTGGGGCTCCTCGGGGTCAGCGTGAGATGCGTCTCGGTAGGAGGTTAACGGCGCCCTCACCGGTGGTGCGAGCGCTGGCCGGGTCGCCGGGTCGTCCGGCGCGCCGAGTGAACGCCGTCGCGCGCCGGCCGGTCCACCGACCCGCGCGGGAGCCGGTGTGCGCGGGTCGATCCCCCGGTCGCGGGCGGTGCGCCGGCTGCCGCCACCGGCCGCCCGGCGGGTCGCTAGCGTGAGGGTCGTGACCACCGACCCGCTCGCCCCGCTGCTCACCCTCGCCGACGTCGGGCCCGCCGTCGACCGGGCCCGCGAGCGGGTCGACCAGGCCCTGCGACACCGCGCGCTGCGCCGGCACGGTGGCCGGGTCGCGGCCGAGATCAGCCTCCGGTCCGCGGTGGCCAGCGCCGCGCTTGAGGGGTACGAGCACGAGCGCGAAGCCGTACGCGGCGGCACCGTCACCGACCCGGTGCTCCAGGGCGCGCTGCGGGTCGCCGGGGCGCTGCCCGGCCTCGCCGACCTGTGGACCCGGGCGCCCCGGCAGGTGCTGGCCCGGCTGCACGTGCTCGCCGCCCGGGACGTGCTGCCGGAGCACGAACTCGGCCGACCGGTCGCCGACCCGTCGACCGGCGCCCGGCTGGACGGCCTGGCCGGGCTGCTGACCGGCGGGACGAGGGTGGATCCGCTGGTGCTGGCCGCCGTGGTGCACGGCGAACTGCTCGCCCTGCGCCCGTTCGCCGGCCCGTCCGGGGTGGTCGCCCGAGCCGCCGCCCGGCTGACCCTGCTCGCCAGCGGATTCGACCCGCGCGGCCTGGTGGCGGTCGACGTGGGCCACCATGACCGGTCCCCCGAGTACGTCGGCGCCGCCGGGGCGTTCGCGACCGGCACGCCGGACGGGGTGCGTTCCTGGCTGCGGCACTGCGCGACGGCGGTGGAGATCGGTGCCGAGCAGATCGGCCTGGTCGGCGACGAGGTGCTCGCCGCCGCCTGAACCTCAGCCCTTCTGCGCCGACGTGGTGGTACGGGTCCGGCGGTGGCGGCCGTACCAGGCGATGCCGATGGCGACCCCCACCCCGACCCCGAGCGCGGCTGCGGCCACCGGCACCGCGGGTCGCTCCCGCAGCCGACGACCCAGTGGCACCGGGTGCCGGAACTCCAGCACCGGCCAGGCGTTCTCGGTGGCGAGTTTGCGCAGCGCCCGGTCCGGGTTGACCGCCGTGGGATGCCCGACACACTCCAACAACGGCCGGTCACTGATCGAGTCGGAGTACGCGTACGACTCGGCGAGGTCGTAACCGCGCGCTTCGGCGAGTTCCGCCACCCCGCTGACCTTGGCCGCCCCGGCGGCGTAGAACTCGACCTCGCCGCTGTACCGGCCGTCCCGGACCGCCATCCGGGTGGCGATCACGTCGGTCACGCCGAGCAGTTCACCGATCGGGCGGACCAGTTCCTCACCCGAGGCGGAGACCAGCACCACGTCCCGACCGGCCGCCTGGTGCTCCTCGATCAGGGCGGCGGCTTCGGCGTACACGTAGGGGTTGATCAACTCGTGCAGTGTCTCGGCGACGATCTGGCGGACCTGGTCCACCGACCAGCCCTTGGTGAGCGCGGCCAGGTAGTCCCGGGTACGCGCCATCGTCTGGTCGTTCATCCCGCCGAGCCGGAACATCAGCTGGGCGTACGCGGACTTGACCACGTCCCGGCGCGAGATCAGGCCGTCCCGGTAGAACGGCTTGCCGAACGCCAGGGCGCTCGACTTCGCGATGACGGTCTTGTCCAGATCGAAAAAAGCGGCACTTCGGCCCACGGCGCGCAAGTCTAGCCGGATGGTCTATGGTCGGCGGGTGCGCGGGGGCACCCGGCTGGCTGTGGCCCCGGACACCCCGGCCCCGGAGCCGGCGGCGGTGAGCCTGATCGCGTCGAACGGCCGTGGTTTTGCAGTGAGTGGAGATCGCGCCACTCGACGTATACAGGTCCGCTCAGGCATGCTTGTCTTCGCGACACACTTTCATATCTCGTGTGCCCGGCAGACTCTCGGCGGTTGCACCCCCCGTGACCGCTGAGGTGGGTTCGGCTCGACCCCCCCGGAGCCGAACCCCCAGACGACCCCCGTCTCCCCCCGACGGGGGTCGTCGCTTATCCGCAGGTGGGCCGCTGGACCCTTCGTCACCGGCGGGGCGCCGCCCCGGTCGCCCGGCGGACCGGGGCGGCGCCCGCGTACCGGAGCGGTCAAGGGCCGTCGTGCAACGCCGTACGCAGTGTCTGGGCGCCCTGCGCGGTGGCGGCGCGGGCCGCGCTCGTGGTCGCCAACGTGTCGAGCATGACGAAGTCGTGGATCATGCCCTGGTAGCGGACCTGGGTCACCGGTACGCCGGCCCGGCGCAGCTTGGCCGCGTACGCCTCGCCCTCGTCGCGCAGCGGGTCGGCCTCCTCGGTGACGACCAGCGCGGGTGGCAGTCCCCGGAGCTGCTCGACGTCGGCCCGCAGGGGTGCGGCCATCGGGTCGTCACGGCAACTGGCGTCGGGCAGGTACTGGTCCCAGTGCCAGATCATCTGGTCCCGGCTCAGGTAGTAGCCGCTCTGGAACTCCCGGTACGTACCCGTGTCGAAGTCCGCGTCGGTGACCGGGTACCAGAGCACCTGGTGCCGGAACTGCGGCCCGCCCCGCTGCCTGGCCAACAGGGTGATCACCGCGGCGATGTTGGCGCCGGACGAGTCGGCGGCGATCGCGATCCGGGCCGGGTCGAGGCCGAACTCCGAGCCCTGCTCGGTGATCCATTCCGCTACCGCGTAACACTCCTCCAGCGCCGTCGGGAACTGCGCCTCGGGTGAGCGGCTGTACTCCGGGAAGACGACGGCCGCATCGGCCTGGACCGCGATCTCCCGGATCAGCCGGTCGTGGGTGAACGAGTCCCCGTACACCCAGCCGCCGCCGTGGATGTAGAGGATGACCGGCGTCGCCCGCTGGCTGGCGCGTGAACTCATCAGGCCGCGTACCCGGTCGGTCAGTCTGTTCCCGCCGTCCGATCCGCCGCTGCGGGGCGGGCGCACGATGCGTACCGGCACCTGGCCGGCGGGGCCGCCGGGAACCATCAGGTTCTCCGAGTCGACGGCCGGTCGGGCGATGCCGCTGGACTGGAGGTCGGTGAGTCTGGTGCGGCCCTCGCTCGGCGTGAGCTGGTGCAGGAAGGGCGGCTGCGAGGTCATCCTGGCGAATTCGTGGGCGGCCGGTTCGAGTACGACGGTGCCGACGGACTGAGCCATGGTCGCTCCTCTCGCGCAGCCCGGAGCTGCTGCGGTGGCGGCTGCTCCGCGGGGTGGGTACCCGAATCCGGGCGGTCTACCGGGGCTGATGGTCGATCTCCGGATGCCTCCGCCAGGGTGGGAATTCGCGCGACCGGGCTTGTGGATCAACTCGGCTTCGTGTCCGCTTTGCTCCTGGAAGTCCGGGGTTTCATAGCAGATCACCCCCGATCCCGGACGTTTTCCACAGGCGGGTCGGTTATCCACAGGCGGCGCCGGAGGTGGGGACGGTGACGCGCCGCCCGTTCCAGGGTGTGTCGGTCAACCCGTACCGACGCCCGCCGCTGGAGACCCGATGCCCGCCCGTACCCCGGTCCATCCCGGACCCCGCCTGCCGCTGGTCCTGACCTCGGACGGTGACCTGCTCGACGAACTGCTCCGGCTCGCCGCGGCCGGCGGCACCGAGGTCGAGGTGGTCGCCGACCCGGCCGCGGCACGTCCCCGCTGGGCCGCCGCACCCCTGGTCATGGTCGGCATCGACCAGGCGCAGTCCTGCCTGCGGGCCCGGCTGCCGCGCCGCCCCCGGGTGGTGCTGGTCGGCCGGTCCCGGCCCGGCGACCCCGGCTGGGAGCTCGCCGAACTGATCGGGGCCGAACACGTGGCGATGCTGCCGGCGGCCGAACCGTGGCTGGTGGACCGGTTCGCCGAGGGCGTACCCGGCTCGGCCGGCACCGGACTCGGCCGGGTGGTCGCGGTCATCGGCGGCCGGGGCGGCGCCGGCGCGAGCGTGCTCGCCGGTGGCCTCGCGGTCACCGCCGCCCGGGGCGGGCTGCGCACCCTGCTGGTCGACGCCGACCCGCTCGGCGGCGGACTCGACCTGGTGCTCGGCTGGGAACAACTCGAAGGACTGCGCTGGCCGGCGCTCACCGAAGCCGACGGCCGGGTCGACGCACCGGCCCTGGTCCGAGCCCTTCCGAGCCGGGGCGACCTGGTCATGCTCTCCTGGGACCGGGGCGAGGCGTTCAGCCTGCCGGCCGAGGCGATGGCGGCCACCATGGACGCCGGCCGTCGCGGCCGTGACCTGGTCATCGTCGACCTGCCGCGACAACTCGACGACCCGGCCGTGATCGCCTTGCAGGCCGCCGACCGGGCGTTCCTCGTGGTGCCGGCCGAACTGCGGGCAACCGCGGCGGCCGCGCGGGTCGTCGCCGTCGCCGGTCTGCACTGCGCCGAACTGACGGTCATCGTGCGCGGCCCGGCCCCCGGCCGGCTGAAGGCCCGTGAGGTCGCCCGTGCGCTCGGCCTGCCGCTGGCCGGCACGCTGCGACCGGAGCCGGGGCTCAGCCGTGGCCTGGAGCGTGGCGAGGCGCCCGCGTCCAGCGGCCGGGGCCCGCTCGCCACCCTCTGCCAGCGCCTGCTCACCGAACTCGACGACCAGTCGAACACGGGCGCGGCATGACCGGCCGGGTCCGTCCCACCGGCCCCGGCGGCGCGGGTCCGGTCGGCGGGGAACTGGCCGGCCGGGTCCGCCGACGGTTCGCCGCCGACGGTACGGCGATCACCCCGGCCACCGTCGTCGCCGCCGTACGCGACGAGCCCGGTGCGGCGGTGCTGGGCGACACCACCGTGCTCCGGATGGCCGGTCAGGTGCACGACGACCTCGTCGGCGCCGGCCCGCTCGCCCCGCTGCTCGCCGACCCCGACGTCACCGACGTCCTGGTCAACGGCGTACGGGTGTGGGTCGATCGGGGACGGGGACTGCAACCGGTGACGGTCGCACTCGGCAGCCGCGACGACGTACGCCGGCTGGCCCAGCGGCTCGCCGCCGGCTGCGGCAGGCGCCTCGACGAGGGATCCCCGTACGTCGACGGGCGGCTGCCGGACGGGACCAGGCTGCACGCCGTACTGCCGCCGGTGGCGACCGACGGGCCGTACCTGTCGCTGCGTACCTTCCGGCAGCGCCCGTTCACCCTGGACGAACTCGTCCACCACGGCACCGTGCCCCGGTCGGCGGCACCGCTGCTCGCCGCCGTGGTAGCCGCCCGGTTGGCGTACCTGGTCGTCGGCGGCACCGGTTCCGGCAAGACCACCCTGCTCAACACGCTGCTCGGGCTGGTCCCGCCGACCGAACGGATAGTGCTGGTCGAGGACGCCGCCGAACTGCGCCCGGTGCACCCGCACGTGGTCGGCCTCCAGGCGCGCACGGCCAACGTGGAGGGCAGCGGCACCGTCGGGCTCAGTGACCTGGTCCGCCAGGCGCTGCGGATGCGCCCGGACCGGATAGTGGTGGGCGAGTGCCGGGGCGCCGAGGTGGTCGACCTGCTCGCCGCCCTGAACACCGGGCACGACGGCGGGGCGGGCACCCTGCACGCCAACGCCCCGGCGGACGTACCGGCCCGGCTGGAGGCGCTCGGCCTGCTCGGCGGCCTCCCCCGAGCCGCCCTGCACGCGCAGGTCACCGCCGCCCTACAGGTGCTGTTGCAGGTACGCCGCACCGACCGGGGACGGGTGCTGGAAGCCGTCTGCCTGCTGCTGCCCAGCGGGCGGGAACGACTGGTCACCGTCGTACCGGCCTGGCGACGGGGTGAGGGCGCCGGACCGGCTGCCACCGCCCTGGCCCGACTCCTCGCCGATCGGGCGGTGCCCGTACCGGCGGTGCTGCTCCAACCTGCGGAGCCCGGCCGGGCGCCGCTGCTCCAGCCCGTGGAGTCGAGCCGATCGCCGCTGCTCCAACCCGCGGAGTCGGGCCGGGCGCCGGTGCTCCAACCTGCGGAGTCGGGCCGGGCGCCGGTGCCGTTGCCCGGAACGGCAGGTCGGGCGTGAGCGCCGGCTGGTGGTTCGTCGCGGCCTGCCTGGTTGTCGCGGCGGGGCTGGTGGCCTGGTCACCGGTGGGCAACCGGGCACGTTGGCGGGCGATCATCGGACCGTCGTCCGGCGGCACCCGTCACGCCGGGGCCGGGGACACCGGCCGGGCGGTGTCCGGGCGGCGGATCGCGGTACTCGGGCGGCGGATCGCTGCGCCCGGCTGGGTGGACGGTGCGCCGAAGCGGGTCGTGGTGGTTGTCGCCGGGTTCGCGGCGGTTGTCGGAGCCGTACTCGCCGGACCGGTCGCCGGGTTCGCCGCACTGGCGTACGGCGGGCTCGCCGTACGGGCCGCGCTGCGTCGGCGTACCGGACGAGCGGCGGAACGCGCACGCCGCCGGCAACTGGACAAACTCTGCGCGCTCGCCGCCGACCTGCGCGCCGGCCTGCCGATCACCAACGCGTTCGCGCCGGACCCGGATTCGGTACCGCCCGCCGGTACGCCCTCGCCCGCGCGCACGACATCGACCGCGACCGGTCCGGCGGAGCGGATTGACGGGTTGGCCCGAGCGGCGGTCCGGCTCGCCGAGCAGACGGGTGCGCCGTTGGCCGATCTGCTGGAGCGGATCGAGGCCGACGCCCGTGCGATGGACCGGGGACTCGCCGCTGCCGCCGCCCAGGCGGCCGGGGCCCGAGCGACCGCGATGCTGCTCGCCGGGTTACCCCTGGGCGGCATCGCGCTCGGCTACGGCATCGGCGTCGACCCGCTCGCCGTGCTGCTGCGTACGCCGATCGGAGCCGGCTGCGCGGTCGGTGCCATCCTGCTGCAACTCGCGGGCCTGGCCTGGGCCGACCGGCTCGCCGGCAGCGCTCTGCGGGCGGTCTGATGTCGACCTCGACGGCACTGGTCCTCGGCCTGGCCGGCGCTGCCGGACTCGTCCTCGTCGCCGGCCGGCCCGGCGCACGGTCCACCCGGCGCCGCCTGTTCCGGCTCGACCTGGACCGTCGTCCGGCGCACGGCGCCGACGGTTCGGGCGGCACGGACGGCAGGAGCGGGAACGGCGCCAACCACAGCGGATCCGGGGGTGGTGCACGTGACACCGGAGATGGTCGGTGGCGGCCGGATCCGATCCGGTTCGGGGCCGGGTTCGGTGGACTGGCCGTCGCGGTCGTGCTCGGTGGCTGGACCGGAGCGGTGGTCGGAGTGCTGGTCGGGGTGCTCAGCGACCGGCTGTTGCGCCGACTCGAACCGGCCGGCGCCCGCCGGTTGCGGCTGCGCGAGGCCGCCGACCTACCGCTCGGCGCCGATCTGCTCGCCGCCGCGCTGCGCGCCGGCGCCCCGGTCGACCGGGCGGTGGTGTCGGTCGCCGAGGCCCTCGGCGGCCCGCTGGGCGAGCGGCTGCACCGGGTCGGCCGGACGCTGCGCCTTGGCGGTGAACCGGAGGAGGCGTGGTCCCATCTCGGCTCCGTTCCCGGCGGGGACCGCCTCACCGCCGCTGCCATCCGTACGTCCACCAGCGGTGCCGCACTCGCCGGAGCGCTGACCCGGCTCGCCGACGACCTGCGCGCCGACCGGGCCATCACGGTCGAGGCGGCGGCCCGGCGAGCCGGCGTGCTGATCGTGCTGCCACTCGGGCTGTGTTTCCTGCCTGCCTTCATTCTCGCCGGCCTGGTGCCGGTGATCGTCGCCGTACTCGGCGACGTGCTCTGAGTCCGTACGAGAGAAGGGGAAGACCGTGATCCGCAAACTGAGGGCCCGGCTGCGTGGCGACGCCGGGATGAACACCGCCGAGTACGCCGTCGGCACGCTTGCCGCCGTCGCGTTCGCCGGCATCCTGCTCAAGGTTCTGACCAGCGGAAGCGTTCAGTCGGCGTTGACCGCCGTGATCGACCGGGCGCTGAAGTGACCGGGCGCCGGTGGGCCGAGGGCGACCGGGGCTCGTTCACCGCCGAGTTGGCGGCCGGTCTACCGGCGCTGGTGATGCTGCTGCTCGTCGGGCTGGCCGCCGTCGGCGCGGTGACCATCAAGGCCCAATGTGTGGACGCGGCTCGGGAGGCGGCACTCGCCGCCTCCCGGGGCGAACCCGGAGTGCCGGCCGGAACCGGATCCGCACCGCCGGGCGCCACCGTGGCGGTCACCGTCGCGGGCGAGCGGGTCGTCGCGACCGTACGGGCACCGATCCGCGCCTTCGGCACCCGACTCCCTCGCCTGACCGTCACGGCGAGTGCGGTGGCCGCCGTGGAACCGGGCAACCCGGAACCGCTGCCATGAGCCGGGTCTGGCCGTCCGTCAACCCCAGCCGACGCCCGATGGGGGGTCGACGCGATCGGGGGAGCGCGTCGCTGTGGCTGCTCGCGGTCGGGTTGACGCTGGTCATGGCTGGTCTGGCCGGGGCAGCCGTCGGGGCGGCCCGGGTCGCCAAGCACCGGGCGAGGGTGGCGGCCGACTTCGGCGCCCTGGCCGGCGCCGCCCGTACGCTCGACGGCCCGGCCGTGGCCTGCGCCCGCGCGGCCGACCTGGTCACCGCGAACGGCGGCCGGATGCTCGACTGCACGGTGGACGGACTCGACCTGCAACTCGTGGTCGAGGTGGCGGTGACCCCGCTACCGGGCCTGGCCCGCGCCGCACGGGCTACCGCCCGCGCCGGCCCCGTCCGAGGTTGAGTTGGCCCTTCCGCAAACACTTGGGCAGCGGCCCCCTATCAGGATCGACAGGGGGCTCGCTGATAGATGAGGCCGGATGGGACGCCCTTACGGGGCGATCACGCCGTCCTTGATGCCTTCGGTGAAGGCAGCCCAGGCGACCGGGCTGAAGGTCAGCATCGGGCCGCTTGGGTCTTTCGAGTCGCGCACGTCGATGGCAACGCTCCGGTCGCGTACCTCGGTGCACTGCCCGTTAGATGATGACCTGCTCGACTCTGCCAAGCTGCGTGAGTGGGGATAGATCCCATATCAGTTCCTCCTTGCCTACTTCATTTTGTTGGCCACCTCGCGGATCAGTCGAGCGGAATCCACGGGATTCAGTGCGGCGGCGCGGAGGTGCTCGAAGATCACTGTGAAGCGCCGGACATCGGCGTCACGCTCCAGGAACAGCTCCCCGGCCATGCTGTCGATGTACACCAGGTCGGGGTCGGCGGCCTCCGGGAAGTCCATGATGGCGAACGAGCCCGGCATGCCCGGGTGAGCGCCGACACCGAACGGGACGACCTGCACAACGATGTGCGGCTGTTTCGAGGCGTTGGCCAGGGCGGTCAGCTGTTCGACCATAACTTTCGTGCCGCCTACCAGCCGGTGAAGCACCGCTTCGTCCATGATCGCCCACAGGTTCAGTGGGCCGTCTTTCTGGAGCGACGCCTGGCGCTTGAGTCGCGCTTCAACTCGCCGTTCGACGTACCCGTGATCAGCGATCGGAACTGCCCCGGCGATGACGGCGCGGGCGTAGTCCTCGGTTTGAAGTAACCCCGGAACGAACAAGCACTCGTAGTTGCGCAGGCCGAGCGCCTCGGCCTCGAAGCTGATGTAGGCCGTGTACTCATCCGGCAGCTCCGACTCAAACGCCTGCAACCAACCGAGCTGGGTGGCCTGCTTCGACAGGTCGATCAGTTCGTTACGGGTGTCTTCATCCGTTACGCCGTATTTATCGAGGAGCGCGACGAGCGTCCGCCGCTGCGGCCGCATCCTGGCCGTCTCGATGCGGTAGAGGGTGGCCGAGTTGATCCCGGTCTGCTCGCTCACTTCTTCGCGCGTCATGGCTGAAGCGGTGCGCATGCTGCGGAGTTCGGCAGCAAGCCGTCGCAGGCGCACGGTGGGCGGTTGTGCTCGAACTGCTGGAGCGTGGCGGCGGCAGCGTCGCCCTCGTTCAACCTGACGGCTCCGTAGACCGGATTCACCTTTTCTAGGGGCTGGGCCGTGGACATGCCGACATGGTTGCTGTCGTGGAATGTCGAACGCCCGCCGGCCGACCCGCCTGCGGGGTGCACCGACCCTGTCGGTTGGTTCGAGGGCTACCGCACGTACGCCGCTCACCAGCCTGACCGCCTGGGCCACTGTCGCGACTGCTTCCACCCCTGGCCTTGTCGATCGTACGAAGATGCCGTGTGCGTGCTCGTCGACGCCTGCTGTGAACGTAAGCCGTTCGTTCCAACCCGCCTCGGGGATGACCGGCTCATCCAGCGCTCTACCTGCCGCTGGTGCCGTGGCGCGATCGACCTCCACAGCCGGTGGGGCTGCCTGGATAGTCCTGGGCTCGCCGGCCATGAAGCCGACATCCCCATCGAGGAGCACACCGTCGAGGTCGTGGTGAAGGTAGTCACCGATCTGATCTCCCTTGATCCTGAGCGGGCACGCACCACGATCCTCGCCCTGCTTCAGTCGGTGCCGGCGCCCGCAACGGCGACGCGGCGCCGCATAGGTGAGGAGCTCGTCGATCTCCTGGACGACATCGACAACCACGAGGCGCTGGCCGAGAAGGTCGCTCGGGTTCGTGGCGATGATGCCGAGACTCTCCCCTGGGAGCAGGTCAAGGCGGGGCTTGATTTCTGAACTGGGAACTCCGCGTTGCACCTGCTGCCGGCAAGCAGCTCGCGAATCTCAACAAACCAGTACGGAAACGGGTAGCCGCAGCGATCGACAAACGAGAAGGTCGTCGGCTGTGGCGGCCTGCTGCCCCCGGAGGGGTAGTAGACGACCACAGCCGCGAGCGAACGCGGTGACCGAGAGCGGTTGCGGAGCTGGGTGTGGGGTCAGCGGCCGGTGCCGTCGGCAGCGGCGCGCAGCGCCGAGGCGCTGAGGATCTGGTGGATGCTGTGCAGCTGCTCGTTCAGTCGGTGCAGCTGCTCGGCCTGGGCCAGGGCGGCGTACGCCTGACTGAGCGAGATCTGCTGGTCCACCGTGAGGTTGTCCTGGTCGACGCCGTAGAGCAGGTCGACGGTCTCGGCGATGGTGTCGGCCACTCAATCCTCCTCGGACGGGACTATGGAAGCGCTCCCATCAGGGTACCCATTCCCATCACCATCCATACAGATGAATCAGTGGGATTCCTCGGCCAGGTTCGTCAGCACCACGTCCAGCACCTTCACCGCCTCCGCCTTGGCCAGCGGGTTGTTGCCGTTACCGCACTTCGGCGACTGCACGCACGACGGGCAGCCCGACTCGCAGCCGCACTCGCTGATCGCGTCCCGCGTCGCCCCCAGCCACTCCGCCGCCGCGTGGTACGCCCGCTCGGCGAACCCGGCCCCGCCGGGATGTCCGTCGTAGACGAACACGGTCGGCGCCCCGGTGTCCGGGTGGATCCCGGTGGACAGCCCACCGATGTCCCAGCGGTCACAGGTCGCGATCAGCGGCAGCAGGCCGATCGCGGCGTGCTCGGCCGCGTGCAACGCCCCCGGTACGTCGGCCAGCTCCACCCCGGCCCGGCCCAGCGCCTCCAACGACACGGTGAACCAGACCGCGACCGTACGCAGCTCGCGGGCGGGCAGGTCCAGTGGCCGGGTGTCGATCACCTCGCCGGAGGCGATCCGTCGTCGCTGGTACGACACCACCTGGCTGGTCACGTCGACCTCGCCGAGGAACAGCCCGACCGGCCCGGCGTCCCGGTACGACCGCACCGACACCACGCCGAGCGAGGTGACGTCCCGCGCGTGGGTGGACCAGTCCGGCTCCTGCGCGTGCACCAGCGCGCACGCGTCGTCCAGGTCCAGGTTGTCGACCACGTACGACACGCCCTGGTGCAGGTAGACCGCGCCGGAGTGGAGCATGAAGTGGGACGAGGCCGGGTCGACCGTGCCGAGCAGCCGGCCGGTCGACGTCTCCACCACCGAGATGGGGGCGCCCCCGGTGCCGCGCAGATCCACCTCGGGGCGCCCGGTGTGCCGCCAGTACCAGCCGGTCGGGCGTTGCCGCAGCGCGCCCGACTCGACCAGGGCGGCCACCGCCTCCCTCGCCCCCGGCCCGAACAGCGGCAGGTCGGCCTCGGTCAGCGGGGCCTCGGACGCCGCGCAGCACAACTGCGGCCCGAGCACGTACGGGTTGGCCGGGTCGAGCACGGTCGCCTCGACCGGTCGCCCGAACAGCGCCTCCGGATGGTGCACCAGGTAGGTGTCGAGCGGGTCGTCCCGGGCCACCAGCACAGCGAGCGCCTCGCCGCCGGATCGCCCGGCCCGGCCCGCCTGCTGCCAGAGCGACGCCCGCGTCCCCGGCCAGCCGCAGATCAGCACCGCGTCCAGTCCGACCAGGTCGACCCCGAGTTCGAGGGCGTTGGTCGAGGCCAGCCCGAGCAGGTCACCGTGCAGCAGCGCCCGTTCCAGTTTGCGCCGGTCCTCGCGCAGGTAGCCGGCCCGGTAGGCGGCGACCCGGCTGCCGAGGCCGGGCACCGCCTCGTCCAGCGACCGCCGGGCGGTGCTCGCGACCACCTCAGCGCCGCGCCGGGACCGGACGAAGGCGAGCGTACGCACCCCGGCGGCGACGGTGTCGCTGAGCAGGTCGGCGGTTTCCCGCAGGGCCGAGCGGCGGACGGGTTCGGCCTCGCCGACGTCGACCGCGTCCGGCGGTGGCGGCAGCAGCGGCGGTTCCCAGAGGGCGAAGGTGACCCCGCCGCGCGGGGACGAGTCCTCGGTCACCGCGTGCACCGGCAGCCCGGTCAGCCGCTGGGCGGCGTTGCCCGGGTCACCGGAGGTGGCCGAGGCCAGCACGAAGACCGGGGACCGGGGTACGCCGTTGACGGTGGGCGCGTACCGGGTGGCCTGGCGGCGCAGCCGGCGCAGTACGTGCGCCACGTGCGAGCCGAACACGCCCCGGTAGGTGTGGCACTCGTCGACCACCACGAACGCGAGCCGGCGCAGGAACGTCCCCCAGTGGCCGTGTCCGGGCAGGATGCCGTGGTGCAGCATGTCGGGGTTGGTCAGTACGAACCGGGAGTGTTTGCGGATCCACTCGCGCTCGGCGCGCGGGGTGTCGCCGTCGTAGCTGGCCGGGCGTACGCCGTCGAGGTCGAGGGCGGCGACGGTGCGCAGCTGGTCGGCGGCGAGTGCCTTGGTCGGGGCCAGGTAGAGCACGGTCGCGCGCGGGTCGGTGAGCAGGGTCGCCAGCGCCGGCAACTGGTACGCCAGCGACTTGCCCGACCCGGTGCCGGTGGCGACGATCACGTGCTGGCCGCCGTACGCCAGGGTGGCCGCCTCGGCCTGGTGCTGCCACGGGGCGACCACGCCGCGCCCGACGAGCGCCGCCCGCAGTGGCTCCGGCACCCAGTCCGGCCACGGTACGGCGTGCCCGGCGCTGGCCGGCACCCGTTCGACGTGGGTGACCGGATCGTCCCGGGTCCGGGCCCGTAGCCGGTGCAGCAGCTCGGCCGGGCTCGGGGTGGGGCCACCGGCCGGGCGGGGCCGGTCGGCCTCGGCGGATACTGTGGCTGCGGTGGTCACGCCCTGCACTCTCGCATCGACCCGTCGGGATCCGAAAGCGGGGGGCGCGGCAGGCCGCAGGCGCCATGGGTCAGGTAGGCGACGCTCCAGCTCGGTGCGGCGCCGGCCGGACGATGGTTAGATGCCCATGAGCATTCCTGGCGGGAGCCGCCCGGTCGGGCCGGCATCAGCCGGGAAGGTAGTCGAGGAGGACGGATGGAGCTGTCGCTGACGACCCGCACCATCGCCGAGCACGCGGTGCTGGAGGTCGGTGGCGAGGTGGACGTCTACACCGCCCCCCGGCTCCGGGAACGCCTGATCGAGATGGTCGACGGCGGCGCCCGGCAGGTCGTGGTGGACCTGCGGCGGGTCGACTTCCTCGACTCCACCGGCCTCGGTGTGCTGGTCGGGGCGTTGAAGCGGCTGCGCGCGGTCGGCGGCACCTTCGGGCTGGTCTGCGACAAGGAACCGCTGCTCAAGATCTTCCGGATCACCGCGCTGGACCAGGTCTTCCCGCTCTATCCGACGATCGACGCGGCGACGGCGCCGGGCGCGGCGAACCCCACCGCCTGATGTCGACCGTCCGGTTGTCCTTCTCTCCGGCGCCGGTGCACGTCCGCACCGCGCGCCTGGTCGGCGTCGCGGTGGCCCGCCGGGCCGGCGTCGCCGAGGAACTGCTCGACGAGGTACGCCTGGCCATCGGCGAAGCGTGCACCCGCGCGGTGGCCCTGCACCGCCAGTACGGTCTCACCGACCTGGTCCGGGTGGAGATGTCCGACGGCGGTTCCTACACGGTGCGGGTCACCGACCGGGCGCCGATCGAGGCCGGGCTCGGCCTGGCCGCGTTGCCGCCGGACGAGCTGGCCGACGAGTCGCTGACCGACGAGGCGCTCACCGTCGGCGTCGGCTTCGCCCTGTTGGCCGGTTTTGTCGAGGATCTCCAGGTGCGTCCGGTGGACGAGGGCATCGGCACCGAGGTCCGGATGGTCTGGCCGGTCGGCCGCTGACCCGACCGGTTCGGTCGCGTACGCCCCACCGCGATTCTCCATAGCAGATCAACTGTGCTTGCACAGCGATGAAGATCATTGCGACACGGTGGGTGGTAACTGTGACCTCCAACACTGCGGACGGCTAGAGTACCCGGGGTTATCAGCAAGTGCCCTGGTCCCGCGCTCGCGTGACCGGGTGGTCACCGCTGAGCTGAAGCCTTGGCCCGGCGGGGACGCTTGCGAACCGTCGCTCCACGTGTGGAGACGCCGGGCCGGTCTCGTCCGCCGGCCGGCGCGAGTGTTGGGTACAGGAGGACATAGATGTCCACGGCCTTCGCCGCCGAAAGCGGCGGGTTGTCCCTCACCAATCAGAACCTGTCGTACGTCATCATCGCCGCGGTCATCGCGTTGGTGGCGCTCGGCTTCGCCGCCGCCCTCACCAGGGCGGTACTGGCGACCGGTAGGGGCACCACAAACATGCAGGAGATCGCGGCAGCGGTCCAGGAGGGCGCATCGGCGTACCTCTTCCGGCAGTTCAGAACCCTCGCGGTCTTCGTCGTACTGGCGGTGGTGCTGCTCTTCCTGCTGCCGGTGCACGAAACCGACAACGAAACCCTGGTGAAGATCGGCCGGTCGGCCTTCTTCGTCGTCGGCGCGGTGTTCAGCGCCTTCATCGGCGGTGCCGGCATGGCCCTGGCCACCCGCGCCAACCTGCGGGTGGCCGCCGCCGCCCGGGAACATTCCGGCGGTCGTGAGAAGGCCATGCAGATCGCCTTCCGGACCGGGGGCGTGGTCGGCTTCCTCACCGTCGGGCTCGGCCTGTTCGGTGCGGCGCTGGTCGTCGTCCTGTTCCGGGCCGACGCGCCGACCGTGCTGGAGGGCTTCGGCTTCGGCGCCGCGCTGCTGGCCATGTTCATGCGGGTCGGCGGCGGCATCTTCACCAAGGCCGCCGACGTCGGCGCCGACCTCGTCGGCAAGGTCGAACAGGGCATCCCCGAGGACGACCCGCGCAACGCGGCGACCATCGCCGACAACGTGGGCGACAACGTCGGCGACTGCGCCGGCATGGCCGCCGACCTGTTCGAGTCGTACGCGGTGACCCTGGTCGCCGCCCTGATCCTCGGCCGGGCCGCGTTCGGTGAGGACGGCCTGGTCTTCCCGCTGATCATCTCCACCATCGGGGTGATCGTGGCGATCGTCGGGGTGTTCATCACCCGACTGCGCGCCTCCGACCGGTCCGGGCTGACCGCCATCAACCGGGCCTTCTACGCCTCCGCGGTGCTGTCGGCGATCCTGGTCGCGGCGATGTCCTTCGTGTACCTGCCGGCGACCTGGGCCGAACTGCTCGGCGACGGGTGGCGTACGCAGCTCGGCGTCGAGGGTGACCTGCCGCTCGGCCCGCAGTGGGTGGCGATCGGCGCGGTGGTCATCGGCATCGTGCTCGCCGCCGCCATCCAGGCGCTGACCGGCTACTTCACCGAGACCAACAAGCGCCCGGTGCAGGACATCGGCAAAAGCTCGCTGACCGGGCCGGCCACCGTCGTGCTCGCCGGCATCAGCATCGGGCTGGAGTCGGCGGTCTACTCCGCGCTGCTGATCGCGGCCGGGGTCTTCGGCGCGTTCCTGCTCGGCGGCGCCTCGATCACGGTCTCCCTGTTCGCGGTGGCGCTGGCCGGCACCGGCCTGCTCACCACCGTCGGCGTGATCGTGGCGATGGACACCTTCGGCCCGATCTCGGACAACGCCCAGGGCATCGCCGAGATGTCCGGCGACATCGACGAGGCCGGCGCCCGTACGCTCACCGAGCTGGACGCCGTCGGCAACACCACCAAGGCGATCACCAAGGGCATCGCGATCGCCACCGCGGTGCTCGCCGCGACCGCCCTGTTCGGGTCGTACACCGACACGCTGCGCTCGGCGTACGCCGAGGCGGGTGTGGGTGACGTGGGCGCCGAGATCCTGAACGCGCTCAACGTGGCCAACCCGCGCAACCTGGTCGGCCTGATCATCGGTGCGGCGGTGGTCTTCCTCTTCTCCGGGCTGGCCATCAACGCGGTCTCCCGCTCCGCCGGTGCCGTGGTGATGGAGGTACGCCGCCAGTTCCGCGAACTGCCCGGCATCATGGACCGCACCCAGCGCCCCGAGTACGGCAAGGTGGTCGACATCTGCACCCGGGACGCCCAGCGTGAGCTGGTCACCCCCGGTCTGCTGGCCATCCTCGCCCCGATCGCGGTCGGCTTCGGTCTCGGTCCGGGCGCGCTGGCGTCGTACCTGGCCGGTGCGATCGGCGCCGGCACCCTGATGGCGGTCTTCCTGGCCAACTCCGGTGGCGCCTGGGACAACGCCAAGAAGCTGGTCGAGGACGGCGCGTACGGCGGCAAGGGCTCCGCCTCGCACGAGGCGACCATCATCGGCGACACCGTCGGTGATCCGTTCAAGGACACCGCCGGCCCGGCCATCAACCCGCTGCTCAAGGTGATGAACCTGGTCTCGCTGCTGATCGCGCCGGCCGTGGTCGCGTGGAGCGTCGGGGCCGACCGGAACACCCCGTTGCGGATCGCCGTGTCGCTGGGCGCCGTACTGATCGTGGTGGCGGCCGTGGTGTGGAGCAAGCGCAAGCCGATCGCGATCTCGGACGACGCCTCGGGCCCCGGTGCCACCGGCAGCCCGGAGCACCGCCCGGAGACGATCACCGCCTGATCGGGCCTTTCGTTCGGTCGGATGGTGCGGTGGGCCGGTACGGCTGTCCCACCGCACCATCCGACCCAACCCGTACGCTGCAACGCATGCGTACGCCCCGCGCGCCGGCCGCCGGGATCATCCCGGCGGTGCTGTGCATCCTCGTGCTGCTGACCGGCGGATGTGGTGCGGGTCCGACGGCACCGGCCTGGGCGGCTTCGGTCTGCGAGGCGTTGGCGCCCTGGCGGCTTGAGATCAATGGTCTGACCAGCAGTACCCAGCAACAGATGACGGCGCAGACGACACCCGCGCAGGCCAAGGAGAACCTGGTCCGGATGATGGCCGGTGCGGAACAGGCGAGCGAGACCGCCCGTCGCGGGGTGGCGGACGCGGGGGTGCCCGACGTGTCCCAGGGCGAGCAGGTATCGCGGGGTTTCCTCGACTCGCTCACCGAGGTCCGCGACGCGTACGGCCGGGCCGGTCGGACCATCGACGGGCTGAACACGGGGCAGTCGGGTCCGTTCTACGACGGGGTGAAGGCGGCGGTGGACACCCTCAACGCGGAGTACGACGCGGGCGCGCTGGACACCAGCACCCTCGATTCACCGGAGTTGAAGCGGGCCTTCGACGAGGTTCCGGAGTGTCGCTGACCACGCCGCCCCCGAATGCGCCGCCGACGGAGTCCGCCGGACCGTCGGCGGGGGAGGCGCCGGCACTGATCCCGCCCGATCCACCCGATCTGCCCGTTCCACCTGATCCCCCCGATCCACCGGCTCCGCCTGATCCGCCTGATCCGCCTGATCCGCCAGCTCCCCCGACTCCGCCTGATCCGCCTGATCCGAGGGTGCGGCAGCTCTCGCTGTTCGGGGTGGAGGCGACCGAACCGTCTCCGGCCGATCTCACCGGTCTGCTCGTCGGCCCCGCGCAGGTGGTCCGGATGGGCGGGACGGCCAGGGTCTCGGTGATCGTGGACGCCGCCTGGCGGGTGCACGTGCTCGCGGCCGAACTGGCCCAACGCGGGTTGCCGGCCACCTGGGAGCCGACCGAGGACCAGCGGCACGAGGTACGCACGGCGTACGCGACGACGCTCGCTCCGCTCGCCCGGTCCTGGTTGCGCGGTACGGCGAAACGGCCACCGGCCGGCCTGCACCTCAACGGGCGCCGGCTGCGGCTCTGGGTGGCGGCGGCGGGCAGCCCCGAACCGCCGGGGTTCCTGCTCGGGCTGGGCGACGCCGAGGAGAGTTGCTGGGAGGCGGTCGGGGCGGCGCTCGCGGCGATCGGGCTGCCGGCCGTACTGTTGCTTTCCCGGGCCGGGGGTCCGGCGTACCGAATCACCGGCCGGCGCCGGTTGGCCCGGCTGGTGGAGCTGGTGGGCGAGCGGCCGGCGGCGGCCCCGGCCGCGACGTGGCCGGCCTCGGCGCTCTAGCGATTTACGGCTTTTAACTATTCTTCATCCGCTTTAACACTTTCAGCGCTGATTCAGGGACAATCTGGTCTACTGTCCGATGGCGGACAGCGAACCGGAGATTTGGGAGATAATCCACCAACTGGTGGCATTCGAAGGAGATGGTCGTCGCCAATGGATCCGGGCCGATTCATCGTCGGTGTACGGTGTCGCCGTCCGGGATGAACACCGGGCCGGCTCCGGGGTCAAGCGTTCGCCCAGCTCTGTGGGCCTCTTCGCGGCCCGCGCAACCCGGATGCCGCGCAGCGCGTTACGTTGGACGTTCAACGTCACGCCTGCGGCGTGGCGACCGGTGGAAAGGCGGACCACGGTGGTCCGCAGGGCGAGATGTCGTGAGTGAGGTCGGGGAGAGACGTGCCGAGTAACGCCAAGAGCACCCGTCTGGTCATCGTCGAGTCACCGGCGAAGGCCAAGACGATCTCGGGCTATCTCGGCCCGGGGTACATCGTCGAAGCCAGCCTGGGACACGTCCGGGACCTGCCGCGCAACGCCGCCGACGTACCCGCCAAATACAAGAAGGAACCGTGGGCCCGGCTCGGCGTCGACGTCGACCACGGCTTCACCGCGCTCTACGTCGTCTCCGCCGACCGGCGCCAGCAGATCGCCAAGCTGACCAAGCTGGCCAAGGAGGTCGACGAGGTCTACCTCGCCACCGACGAGGACCGCGAGGGCGAGGCCATCGCCTGGCACCTGGTCGAGACGCTCAAGCCGCGGGTCCCGGTCAAGCGGATGGTCTTCCACGAGATCACCCGGCCGGCGATCCAGGCCGCGGTGGCCAACCCCCGCGAGATCGACCAGGACCTGGTCGACGCCCAGGAGGCCCGACGCATCCTCGACCGGCTGTACGGCTACGAGGTCTCCCCGGTGCTCTGGAAGAAGGTCATGCCGCGCCTGTCGGCCGGCCGGGTCCAGTCGGTGGCGACCAGGATCGTGGTCGAGCGGGAACGGCAGCGGATGGCCTTCCGCACCGCCGAGTACTGGGACATCCTGGCCACCCTCGCCGTACGCGACGGCGGTGAAGGGCCGCGCACGTTCCATGCCACCCTGATCGGGCTGGGCGGCGACCGGATCGCCACCGGTCGGGACTTCGAGCCGACCACCGGGAAGGTGAAGCCGGGCGCCGGGGTGACGCACCTCGACGGTGACGGAGCCCGCGGGCTCGCCGCCCGCCTCGACGGGCGGCCGTTCACCGTCACCCGGGTCGAGGAGAAGCCCTACCGCCGCCGGCCGTACGCGCCGTTCATCACCTCCACGCTCCAGCAGGAGGCGGCCCGCAAGCTGCGCCTGTCGTCCCAGCAGACGATGCGCACCGCCCAGCGGCTGTACGAGAACGGCTACATCACCTATATGCGTACCGACTCGGTGAACCTGTCGGAGACCGCGATCGCCGCCGCCCGCCGCCAGATCGCCGAGCTGTACGGCGAGCGCAACGTGCCGCCGGAGCCGCGCCGCTACACCGGCAAGGTGAAGAACGCGCAGGAGGCGCACGAGGCGATCCGCCCGGCCGGCGACCACTTCCGTACGCCCGGTGAGGTGGCGGGCGAGCTGTCCGGCGAGGAGTTCCGGCTCTACGAGCTGATCTGGCGCCGGACCATCGCCTCGCAGATGACCGACGCGGTCGGCTCCAGCGTCTCGGTCCGGATCCGCGCGGTCACCACGGCCGGCGAGGAGGCCGACTTCGGCGCCACCGGCAAGACCATCACCGATCCGGGCTTCCTGCGGGCGTACGTGGAGTCGTCCGACGACGAGAACGCCGAGGCCGAGGACGCCGAGCGGCGGCTGCCGAACCTGGTCAAGGACCAGCCGCTGAGCGCCGAACAGCTCGCCGCGACCGGGCACACCACCCAGCCGCCGGCCCGCTACACCGAAGCCTCGCTGGTCAAGTCGCTGGAGGAGCTGGGCATCGGTCGCCCGTCGACGTACGCGTCGATCATGCAGACCATCCAGGACCGGGGGTACGTGTTCAAGCGCGGTCAGGCGCTGATCCCGTCCTTCCTGGCGTTCGCCGTCGTCGGCCTGCTGGAGCAGCACTACCCGCGCCTGGTCGACTACAACTTCACCGCCGCGATGGAAAACGAGCTGGACGAGATCGCCGGGGGCGACCACGCCGCGGTGGACTTCCTCACCTCGTTCTACTTCGGCAGCGACGTGGCCGGCGACGACTCGGTGGCCCGGTCCGGTGGACTGAAGAAGATGGTCACCGAGAACCTGAGCGAGATCGACGCGCGCAGCGTCAACTCGATCCCGCTGTTCCGCGACGACGAGGGCCGCGACGTCGTCGTCCGGGTCGGCCGGTACGGGCCGTACCTGCAACGCACGCTGCCGGGCCCCGAAATCGAGAAACCGGTCGTGGCCGAGACCGGTGCCGAGGACGGCGGTCAGCCGGAGGACGGTGGTCCGTCGGGGGACAGGGTGTCGATCCCGGAGGGTGTCGCGCCGGACGAGCTGACCCCGGAGAAGGTGAGCGAGTACTTCCTCGGCGGTGGCGGCGAGCGCAAGCTCGGCGAGCACCCGGAGACCGGTGAGCCGATCCTGCTCAAGTCCGGCCGCTTCGGCCCGTACGTCTCCAGCGGTGACCGCAAGTCGTCGCTGCTGAAGTCGCAGTCGCCGGACGACATTTCGCTCACCGAGGCGGTGCGCCTGCTCAGCCTGCCGCGGGTGGTCGGGCTGGCGCCGGACGGCGCGGAGGTGCTGGCCGCCGCCGGCCGCTACGGCCCGTACGTCAAGCAGGGCGACGAGTTCCGTTCGCTGGACTCGGAAGAGAAGATCTTCACGGTCACGCTGGACGAGGCGTTGGCGCTGCTCGCGGCGCCGAAGGCTCGTCAACGGCGGGCCGCCGCCCCGCCGTTGCGGGAGATGGGCGCCGACCCGCTGACCGAGAAGCCGTTGGTGATCAAGGACGGCCGGTTCGGCCCGTACGTCACCGACGGGGAGGTCAACGCGTCGCTCCGGCGAAGCCAGACCCCGGAGGAGCTGACTCTCGCGGAGGCATCGGAGATGCTGGCCGAGAAGCGGGCCAAGGGACCGGCGCCGAAGAAGAAGGCGGCGCCGAAGAAGGCCCCGGCGAAGAAGGCGACCCCTGCGGCCGGGGCAGATGCTCCCGCCAAGAAAACCGCCGCAAAAAAGGCCGCCCCCCGAAAAGCCACCGCCGCCAAGTCCACCACCGCGACAAAGGCGACCAAGAAGACCACCCCCGCCAAGGCAACCGACCGAGCCAAGTAAACCCCCAAGCACCCCCCCGCCCCCCGCCCCGCCCCGTGCCCCCCCATGCCCCCCGTGCCTCCCGTGCCCCCCGTGCCCCCGTGCCCGCCCCTGTCCCCGTCGATCTAGGGCAAATACGTGCTTGTTGATCTCTAACAGCCACCATTTGCCCTAGATCGACGGGGTGGGTGGGCGGCGGGCGGGGTGGACGGGGGTGGGGGTGGGGGTGGGGGCCGGAAGGGGTGAAGGGGGCTGGAACGGGTTTTTTGGTTTGGGAGTGTGCTTTAGGCTGCTGCGATGGTTCGACGGGGGATATTGGCCGGACATCGGCACACAATGCTGCTGTTTTCGGCCGTACTGGTAGTGGTATTGATCGGTATCGGTGCCGTTGGTTATGGCGCGGACTGGTGGGGTGGGTCGTCGCCGCGTACGTCGACCTGGGTGGGTGCCCCCAGCGGCGTGCCGGGGACGCCGTCCGGGGGTGCGGCGGCGGCGTCCGGGGCCCGGCTGGACGGGCAGGGCCGGCGGCTGTTCACGGTGCTCGGCGCGGGTGACGTACTGGTGCATCCGGCGGTGTCGGAGCAGGCGCGCCGGGACGCCACCCGGACCGGCCGACCGGGCAGCTTCGACTTCCTGCCGATGTTCGGCTCGGTCGCACCCGCCATCACCGGCGCCGACCTGGCCATCTGCCACCTGGAGATCCCGCTCGCCCCGGCCGCCGGTCCGTTTCTGGGCTACCCGCAGTTCAGCGCCCCGCCGCAGCTGGCCGACGGGCTGCGCCGAGCCGGCTTCGACGCCTGCTCCACCGCCTCGAACCACACGCTGGACCAGGGCGCGCAGGGGGTGAAGCGGACCCTGGACGCGCTCGACGCGGCCGGGCTCGGCCACTCCGGGAGCGCCCGCGACGCCCGTGAGGCCGGCACGCCGAGGATCTACCAGGCGGCCGGGGTCGGGGTCGGGCACCTGTCGTACAGTCTGAATTTCAACGGGCTGCAACGGCCGGCGGGCAAGCTCTGGATGGCCAACCTGATCGAGCCGGACAAGATCCTGGCCGCGGCGGCCGGGCTGCGCGCGGCCGGCGCCGAGATCGTCGTGCTCAGCCTGCACTGGGGTACGGAGTACCAGCATCTGCCGGACGCCGACCAACTGCGCTGGGTGCAGCAGCTGATCGACTCGCCCGATATCGACCTGGTTCTCGGGCACCACGCGCACGTGGTGCAGCCGTTCGAGCAGTTCGGTGAGAAGTGGGTCGTATACGGCATGGGCAACCAGTTGGCACGCCATTCCGAACCGGTGAATGACAACCGCGAGGGTGTCATGGCAAAAATTACCTTCACGGAAATTGCCCCGGAAAAGTGGAAGATAAGCGAGGCTGCGGCGATTCCCATCTGGACCGATCTCGCGCCCGATATCCGGCTGGTCGATCTCGCCGCCGCACTCGCCGATCCGACCCTGCCGGCCGCCAATCGCGAGGTCTACCGGGGCGCGTACGGGCGGATCACCGGTTATCTGACCGCGCGGGGCGCCGACCAGGACGGACTGAAGGTGCTGTCCCGCACCGGCTGAGGCCGCCGGGCCGGGCCGGCTGGGTTTCGCCGTCGGGCCGGGTCAGGCGCCGAGGACCCGTTCGGTGTAGGCGTTGGCGAAGACCCGTACCGGATCGAGCCGGTCCCGTACGGCCACGAAGTCGTCGAACCGTGGGTAGACCGAGCGCAGCGAGTCCGCGTGCCGGTAGTGCAGTTTGCCCCAGTGTGGTCGGCCGCCCCACTCCATCGCGATCCGCTCGAACGCCCGGAAGTACGGCTCGTACGGCGCACCGGCGTACTGGTGGATCGCCAGGTACGCGGACTCCCGCTGGTAGCCGTGCGACAGCCAGATGTCGTCCGGGGCGGTGAACCGCACCTCGACCGGGAACTGGACCTTGAACGGCAGCCCGTCGACCAGCCGGCGCAGCGCGTCCAGCGCGTCGGGCAGGGCGGCGCGCGGCAGGCCGTACTCCATCTCGGTGAACCGGACCCGGCGCGGGGTGCAGAAGACCCGGTCGGAGCGGCCGGTGTACGTCCGGGCGGTGAGCGCGCGGGCGGAGAACGCGCTGATCGGCGGCACCAGCGCGGGCACCGCCCGACCGAGCCGGCAGGCCCCGGCGAAGACGGTGTTGGCCAGGAACTCGTCGTCGAGCCAACCCCGGAACCGGTTCAGCGGCTGATCGTCGGCCGGCACCCGGTTGTTCGTCTTGACCTGCACCCTGTCCGTGTACGGGAACCAGTAGAACTCGAAGTGGTCGTTGCCGGCGACCAGGTCGGGCAGGTCGGCCAGCACCTGCGCCAGCGGTGCCGGCCGTTCGTCGGCCCGGAGCACGAACGCGTCCACGCAGCGCAGGGTCACCTCGGTGATGATGCCCAGCGCGCCGAGCCCGACCCGGGCGGCGGCGAACAGTTCGGGGTCGGTCTCGGCGGAGCAGTGTCGTACCTCGCCGGTGCCGGTGACCAGGCGCAGTGCGGTGACGAAGGTGGAGAGGCAGCCGTAGCCGGCGCCGGTGCCGTGGGTGCCGGTGGAGATCGCCCCGGCGACGGTCTGGGCGTCGATGTCGCCGAGGTTCGGCATGGCCAGGCCGTGCCCGGCCAGCAGGGCGTTGAGTTGGCGCAGCTCCAGCCCGGCCGGCACGGTGACCAGGCGCCGGTCCGGGTCGACCCGGACCGGCCCGGTCAGGGCGGCGAGTTCCATCCGCCGGTCCTCGGTACGGGCGATGTCGGTGAAGGAGTGACCGCTGCCGACCGCCTTGATCCGGTGTCCCGCCGAGGCCGCCTCGCGTACGGCGTCGACCAGCTCGTCCACGCCGGACGGCCGGAGTACGGCGGTGGCGGTGGCCCGCTGGTTGCCGGTCCAGTTGCGCCAGCCGGGGCCGGACACGGCGGACGATGGCGTCGCGCCGAGCGGCGACACCGCGCCGGACGGCGATGGGGTGCTGGCCATGCAGCCTCCAGGGCCGAATATGAGTAGCATTCATATCAGGCTTCGATGCGATGAGTAAACATCGCACACCAGGTCCGATCGTTAATCCAGGTAACGTTTCGAACTCGCGACGTACAGACGCATCTCATCCGTCGAAGGGGGAGTGGCGACGCGTGTCCACATCAACCGCCACGAGTGGTCCACTACGCCGCGTCCCGGTGCAGGGCCGCAGCGTTGCCCGGGTCCAGCGCATGCTCGACGCCTGTGCCGAACTGGTCGACGAGGTGGGCTACGAGGGGCTGACCACGACCCTGCTCGCCGAACGGGCGGAGGTGGCGATCGGCTCGGTCTACCAGTTCTTCCCGGACAAGCGGGCGATCGTGCAGGCGCTCACGCTGCGCAACATGGAGGCGTACCTCGAACGCCTGGCCGACCGGTTCTCCCAGGGCGATCTGGCCCACTGGTGGGACGGGGTCGACGCAGGCATAGACGAGTACATCGCCATGCACCGGCTGGTGCCCGGCTTCCGTACGCTGCACTTCGGCGACGTGGTCGACGTGCACCTGCTCGACGAGCAGCGGGACAACAACGGGGTCATCGCCGAACAGCTCGCCCGGGTGCTGGTCGAACAGTTCGGGATCACCGACGGCCCGCCGCTGCGGTTCGCGCTGGAGATCGCCGTCGAGGCCGCCGACGCCCTGATCAAGCTCGCCTTCCGGCGGGACTCCGACGGGGACGAGCGGGTGCTCGCCGAGGCCAAGGCGTTGATCCGCGAATACCTGTACCGCCAGGTCGGCACGGCGCCGGCCGTACCGGAGCAGTCCGGCGGACCGGAACAGACCGGTGCCGCCACGGGCGTCCCGGTCGCCGTCGGCGCCGCCGACCCGGCCGACAACCCGACCGGCTGACCTCCGGCCGAGGCTGGTCGCGGGTAGACCACCGGGGCTCGTCGCGGGTAGGCCAGCCGAGGCTGGTCGCGGGCGGGTCAGAGGAACGCCCGGCCCTCGCCCCGGTAGCTCGGCACCGTCGCCACCACCTGCTCACCCTCGATCAGGTGCAGCTCGTTGACGTGCTCACTCAACTCGCCGGCCTTGGCGTGGCGGAACCAGACCCGGTCACCGACCGCCAGGGTGTTTGCCACCGACCCGGCCAGCGGCGTCTGCACCTCGCCGGCGCCCTCCGAGCCGGTCAACCGCAACCCGGCCGGTAGCCACGGCTCCGGCAACCGGCTCGGATCGGCCGGACCGGAGGCGATCCAGCCGCCGCCGAGCACCGTCGCCAGGCCGGGCGCCGGGCGGCGTACCACGGCGAGGGCGAAGAACGCGGCCGGAGCCGGTCGCCACGCGCGGTAGCCGTCGAACAGGGTCGGCCCGTACAGCCCGGAGCCGGCGGTGATCTCGGTCACGGCCGGATCCGCGCTGGTCGCGGCCATACTGCCGGTGCCGCCGCCGTTGACGAACGCCAGGTCGGCGTGTTCGCGTACGGCGGCCACCGCCGCGCCGCGCCGGGCCAGCAGTTCCGGGTACGACCAGTGTTGCAACGCCCGGATCGCCACCCCGCGCAGGGCCTGTCCGGGCGGGGCGTCGGCGAGCCCGGCGATCTGTGCCTCGTACGACATCAGTCCGACCAGCCGGAACCCACGGCGGGCGGTGACCTGCGCGGCCAGCGTGCCGGCGGCGGTGGCCGAGTGCACCGGCGAGCGGCGCACCCCGATGTGCACCCGGCCCCCGGCCGGTCGCCACGAGGCGTCGAGGTCGAGGCAGATCCGGATCGGCTCCCGCCGGTCGGCCGGTACGACCGCGTCGACCAGGTCGAGTTGGTCCGGGCTGTCCACCATCAGGGTCACCGCCGAGGCCAGCTCGGCGTCCCCGGCCAACTCGGCCAGCGCCGCCCGGTCCGCACTCGGGTACGCCACCAGCACGTCGCCCGTCACACCGGCCCGGACCAGCCAGTTCGCCTCCCGCACCGTGTACGCCATCACCCCGTGCCAGCCCGGCCGGGCGAGCGTACGGGTGATCAGGTCACGGCAGCGGACCGACTTGCTCGCCACCCGTACCGGCTTGCCGGCGGCGCGCGCGATGAGCGCGTCGGCGTTGGCGTCGAAGGCGGTCAGGTCGACCGCCGCGAACGGTGGGTCGAGGTGCGCGGTCGCCCGGTCCAGGCGGGTGCGCAGGGCATCTCGGGCGATTGGTTCCTCGGTGGGCACATGTGCACGCTAACCGCCCAGCCGCCAATGCGAAACACCCTCGCGTCTTGCCGATCGTGTCGACCGTCCCCGCCGCGAACAGGGGAATGTCGGGGCAGCGCCCGTTCACGCCGCGATTAGAGTGTCCGGGGAAGCCCAGCGATGGGCCGGCACTCGGAGGTACGGCCATCGACACGAACCGCAGCGGCGAGCCAGGAGCGACATCCTCGGCAGCGCCGTCCACCACCCAGGTCGACCGCACGGGTTACCAGGCACTCCGGTCAGTGCTGCGGATCCGACCCTTCCGCCGGCTCTGGCTGGTGCTCGGCGCGGCCTCGTTCGCCGACTGGCTCGGCCTGCTGGCCACGTCGATCTTCGCGGCCACCCAGGTCAGCGGCGACACCGCGAAGGGGCTGGCGTTCGGTGGGGTGATCGCGGTACGGCTGCTGCCGGCGCTGCTGCTCGGCCCGGTCGCCGGGGTGCTGGCCGACCGGTTCGACCGGCGCCTCACCATGGTCGTCTGCGACCTGCTGCGTTTCGTGCTGTTCGCCTCGATTCCGCTGGCCGCGCTGCTCAACGTCGGCGGTGCGCTGGTCGTCGGCTGGGCGGCGGTGGCCACCTTCCTGATCGAGGCGATCACGCTGATCTGGATCCCGGCCAAGGAGGCCGCGGTCCCGAACCTGATCCCGCGTACCCGGCTGGAGGTGGCCAACCAGCTCACGCTGATCACCACCTACGGGGTGACCCCGGTGCTGGCCGCGATCAGCATCGCGGTGCTCGACCGCAGCGTCCGGGCCGTCTCCGGCGGACCGCCGCAGGGCTGGAGCGACCCGACCCAACTGGCGCTCTACTTCAACTCGCTGAGCCGGCTCGCCACCGCGCTCGTCGTCTTCTTCGGCATCCGCGAGATCAGCGGCCGGGTCGGCGCCCGCGAGGGCGGCGGCCAGGAGAGCGTGCTGCGACAGTTCCTCGACGGCTGGAAGTTCATCGGCAAGACCCCGCTGATCCGTGGCCTGGTCCTGGGCATTTTCGGCGCCTTCGCCGGTGGCGGCGTGGTGATCGGTACGGCGAACTTCTTCACCAAGTCGCTCAGCGCCGGTGAGGCCGCGTTCTACCTGCTCTTCGGCTCGATCTTCATCGGCCTGTCGGTCGGCATCGGCCTCGGCCCGATGATCGTCCGGGAGATGTCCCGCCGCCGCTGGTTCGGCATGAGCATCGTCCTGGCCAGCGCCTCGGTGCTGGTGCTGGCCGCCGCCATCCACCTGTCGATGGCGATTCTCGGCGCGGTGCTGGTCGGCGCCGGTGCCGGCATGGCCTTCCTGGCCGGCACCACCCTGCTCGGCGGCGAGGTCGCCGACGAGGTACGCGGCCGGGTCTTCTCGGTCGTACAGACCGGCACCCGGCTGGTGCTGATCCTGGCCATCTCGATCAGCAGCCTGCTGGTCGGCGTCGGTGGTTCCCGCGAACTGCGGATCGCCGACCTGGGCATCTCGGTCTCCTCCACCCGCCTGCTGCTGCTCGTCGCCGGAGTCGCCGGGATCTTCGCCGGCATCAACGCCTTCCGCCAGATGGACGACAAGCCGGGCGTACCGGTCCTGGCGGACCTGTGGGGCTCGATCCGGGGACGCCCGCTCTCGCCGGCCGAACCGTTCACCTCGACCGGTGCCTTCGTGGTCTTCGAGGGCGGCGAGGGGGCCGGCAAGTCCACCCAGGTCACGACGTTGGCCGAGGCGCTGCGGTCCGAGGGCCGGGAGGTGCTGGTGACCCGCGAGCCGGGCGCCACCGACGTGGGCGTACGGATCCGCTCCCTGGTGCTCGACAGTGTGGCGGCCGGTGCCGTACCGCTCTCGCCACGCGCCGAGGCGCTGCTGTACGCCGCCGACCGGGCCCATCACGTGGCCACCGTGGTCCGCCCGGCGCTGACCCGGGGCGCGGTGGTGATCAGCGACCGGTACGTCGACTCGTCCCTGGCCTACCAGGGCGCCGGTCGTACGCTCCCGGTCGACGAGGTCTCCTGGCTCTCCTCCTGGGCCACCGGCGGGCTCAAGCCCGACCTGGTGGTGCTGCTCGACGTCGACCCCCGGGCCGGGCTGGACCGGGTGGCCGCCCGGGGCGGGGGCGCGGACCGGCTGGAGGGCGAGTCGCTCGACTTCCACGAGCGGGTCCGGGACGCCTTCCTCGACCTGGCCGCCGCCGACCCCAAGCGTTACCTGGTGCTCGATGGCACCGGCTCGATCGAGCGGATCGCCGCCACGGTCGCCCAGCGGGTTCGCGGCATGCTCACCGACCCGGACCCGATCGTGCACCCCGGTCCGGCGAGGCCGCTCGACCCGTCGGTCGAACCGAGGACACCGGAACCGAGCCCCCCGGAACCGAGCCCCCCGGTGGAGTTGGAGCGGCGGTCCTGATGGCCGACATCTTCGCGGAACCGGAGCGGCGGTCCTGATGGCCGATGTCTTTGCCGAACTGGTCGGCCAGGCCGAGGCGACCGCGACGCTGCGGCGGGCGGCCGCCTCGGCGGCGGAGGTGATCCGGGCCGGTGTCGTACCGGACCCGGCGGCCGTCATCAACAGCGCGATGACGCACGCCTGGATCTTCACCGGCCCGCCCGGATCCGGCCGGTCGGCGGCCGCCCGTGCGTTCGCCGCCGCGCTCCAGTGCGAGCGGGGCACCGGCTGCGGCGACTGCGCCGGCTGCCACACCACGCTCGCCGGCACCAACGCCGACGTACGGTTCGTCGTACCCGAGGGGCTTTCCATCGGTGTCGGGGAGATGCGGGCCCTGGTGCTCCGGTCGGCGAGCACCCCGTCCGGCGGGCGCTGGCAGGTGGTGGTCATCTCCGACGCCGACCGGCTCACCGAGGCTGCCGGAAACGCCCTGCTCAAGGCGATCGAAGAGCCTCCACCTCGGACGGTCTTCCTGCTCTGCACCCCGTCCACCCACCCGGACGACATCTCGGTGACCATCAGGTCCCGGTGCCGGCTGGTGCCGTTGCGCCAACCGCCGGCCGACGCGGTTGCGGCCGTACTCGCCGAGCGGGACGGGATCGCGCCGGACCTGGCCGGGTGGGCGGCCGCGGCGGCGCAGGGGCACGTCGGCCGGGCCCGCCGGTTGGCCCGCGACCCGGAGGCGCGCAAGCGGCGGGACGCGGTGCTGGCGGTGCCGCGCCGGTTGACCGGGGTCGGGGCCTGTTTCGACGCCGCCGCCACCCTGATCGACTCGGCCGAGGCCGAAGCGGAGGCGGCGGTGGCGGAGTCGGACGCGAGCGAACGGGCCGCGTTGCAGACCGCGCTGGGTGCCGGCGGAACGGGCAAGGGTGCCGCCGGTGCGGCGCGCGGCTCGGCCGGGCAACTCAAGGACCTGGAACGACGGCAGAAGTCGCGGGCCACCAGGGCGCAGCGGGACGCGCTGGACCGGGCCCTGGTCGACCTGGCCGGCTTCTACCGGGACGTACTGGCGGTGTCGCTGGGTGCCCCGGTCGCGCCGGTGCACACCGACACGGCGCCGTTGGCGAGCGCGGCGGCGGCGAAGTGGACCCCGGAGGCGACGCTGCGCCGCCTGGAGGCGGTGCTCGCCTGCCGTACGGCGATCGACACGAACGTCAAGCCCCGGATCGCCGTCGAGGCGATGATGCTCTCCCTCTGGCGCGGCTGACCGAGGTCGATCCCACGGGGTTCCGTTCGGGAGATCCAACCGGTACGGTGCGTAGCTTGGCGCAACAGCGACGGCACAGTCAGTGAATGGCTGCCGGGAGGAGCTCATCGATGTCGCGGGAGATCGACGAGACCTGGGTCGAGGAGGCGGTCGAGCGCTACCGCCGGATCGAGTCGTTGCAGGCCGAGTTCGACCAGGCGATACGCGCGGTCGAGGTCAGCGTACGGTCACCGGACGGGCTGGTCGAGGTGCTGGTGACCGCCGCCGGGACGATCACCGACGTCCGCTTCCTGGCCCCGGTGCGCAGCCGTGGCGACGCCGAGCTGGCCCGCTCCGTACAGGCCGCGGTGACCGCCGCCGCCGATGCGGCCGGATGGGCGCGGGAGAAGCTGCACACCGAGACGTTCGGCGCGTACCGGCGACTGACGGAGGCGTGAGTGGAGAGCCTGCGCGAACTCGCCGACAAGCTGGACGAGGCGGCCGGGACACTCACCGCCGCCGGCCGTGAACTGGGCCGTGCCGACCGTGCCCGGCCGGCGCTCCGGGTCGACGGACCGGGCCGGCTCACCGGGACCATCCGGGCGCTGGGCGAGCAGTGGCAGGCCGCCATCGGGGCGCGGGCCACGGAGGCGACGCTGACCGCCGACCGGGTCGCCGACCTCGCCGCCACGCTGCGGTTGGTGGCCGACGGCTACGCCGACACCGATGACGCCGCCCGGCGCCGGCACGCGCGGGAGGCATGATGGACCTCGGCCCGAACGCCACCGGGGCGAAGGACCCGCTGGACCACCTCGCCGGGCCCGGCACCGACCTGCTCCGCCGGGTCGACGACCTGCTCGCGGTGGCCGGAGCGCCGGACGACCACCGGATCTGGCCACTGCTGCGCGCCCTCGGCGCACTGCCCGCCGACGCACTGGGCACGATCGTCGCGCTGCGACCGGCGCCGCTGGCCGCCGCCGGCCACGCCGTCCGCACCCTTTCCGAGGAGTACGACCACGCCCGCGCGAACCTCACCACCGGTGACCCGTGGCAGGGGGCGGGGGCGCAGGCGTACGCCGCCCACCGGGACGCGCTCGCGGCGTACCTCGACGGTGATCCGGAGAGCCTGACCGGGCGGCTCGCCGCGACCGCCGCGTACGCCGAAGCGGTTGACGACTGGGTGGCCCGCAGCCGGCAGGCGCTCGCCCGCACCCTGGCCGACGTGCTCGGCTCCGCCGAGGCGGTTACGGTCGTCACGGCCGGTACGACCGGCGACCCCGGCGCCGTCGCGCTGGCCGCCGCCGAGATCGGTGCCCGGGTGCTGGCGACAGTGGCCGAGGCGGAGACGCGGGGGCGGGACCTGTTGCACCGGTGGGCGCAGGAGTTGACCGAGTTGCCGTACCGGGGTCCGAGGGACGCGGCGCCGAGCCGGCTCGACGGCACCACCTGGATCTCCGGCTGACTCCCGTGGTGGTCGGAAAAAACGGTAGGTAAGGACCCGGCGTTTTGGACGTAGGGTGGGCACATGGGGATGCTGTGTGCGGTTAGCTTCACCCGGTACGGTCGTCTCTACTACCTGGATCCGGGTGAGTTCCGGCCGGCGGTCGGTGACCGGGTGCTGGTCCCCACCGACGACGGCACCGAGGTTGCCGAGTGCGTCTGGGCGGCCCAGTGGGTCAGTGACGACACCGACGGGTTCCCGCGCCTCGCCGGCCTGGCCGGCGATGCCGACCTGCGTCGCGACGAACTCCAGCGCAAACGCAAGGCGGAGGCGAAGGTCGCCGCCAAGCGGCTCATCCGGGAGCACGGGCTGCCGATGAAGGTGATCGCCATCGACCACGTGCTGGAGTCGCCGGGCGGCACCACGTCCGGCTCCCGCACCACCGTCTACTTCACCGCGCCGCACCGGGTCGACTTCCGGGCGCTGGTCCGCGACCTCGGCGCCACCCTGCACTGCCGGGTCGAGTTGCGTCAGCTCTCGGCCAGGGACTCGGCGCGGGTGCAGGGCGGCATCGGTTCCTGCGGGCGCGACCTGTGCTGTGCCACCTTCCTGACCGACTTCGAGCCGGTCACCATCAGGATGGCCAAGGACCAGGACCTGCCGCTCAACCCGCTGCGCATCTCCGGCGCCTGCGGCCGGCTGATGTGCTGCCTCAAATACGAACACCCGCTGTACGCCAACAGCAGCAACTACCCGACGTCGGGTCAGCGGGTCGAGACTCCCGATGGCCTGGCGAAGGTCGTGTCCCGGCACCCGCCGAGCGAGACCGTCACCGTACGGCAGATCGAGGACGGAACCGTCCGGCGTTGCGCCGTCGCCGACGTCTGCGGCTCGCGCCGCGCGTACGAGGGCGCCGACCCGAGCTAGCAGAGGGGCAGCGACATGTCCGGTACGCAGTTGTATGACACCATCGGTGCCACCTACACCGTGACGCGGCGTACCGAGCCACGGATTGCCGCAAGGGTCTGGGCCGCGCTCGGCGATGCGCGGACGGTGTTGAATGTCGGCGCCGGCACCGGCTCCTACGAGCCCTCCGACCGTGACGTCACCGCGGTGGAACCGTCGACGCTCATGCGTGCGCAGCGTCCCGCGGGCGCGGCGCCGTGCGTGGCCGCCACCGCCGAGAGCCTTCCGTTCGCGGACCAGTCCTTCGACGCCGCGATGGCCTTTGCCACCCTTCATCACTGGCAGGATCCGATCGCGGGGCTGCGCGAGATGCGGCGTGTGGCTCGCCGCGTGGTGGTCTTCACGCACGACACCAGTGATGCCGGATGGCGTCGCCGGTTCTGGCTCACTCGCGACTACCTGCCCGAGGTCGCCGACCTCGTGGTCGGCCGGCCCTCGGTGACCGATCTGGCCAGCGCGATCGAAGCCCGCATCGAGCCGGTGCCCATTCCGTGGGACTGCACCGACGGTTTCTTCGAGGCATACTGGCGCCGCCCGGAGGCGTACCTGGACGATCGTGTCCGTCGTGGACTATCGGTGTGGGCCAGGGTCGGGCCGGATGCCGAGCAGCGGGCGGTTCGCAGCCTCCGTGACGACCTCGACTCGGGTCGGTGGGCCGAACGCAACCGCGACCTCGTCGCCCTCGACGCGGCGGAGCTCGGCCTTCGCCTACTCATCACCTGAACCCCGCCCCTGACTGGGTGTTCTCGCCATGATCATGGCCAGCCGAAGGCGGTCCTGTCGATACCCGGCGCAGCGGCAGGGTTTCGTGGCCCTTCTCGCCCCCGCTCCTCTCTGCCCGCGATCTAGGGCGAATACGTGCTTGTTGATCTCCGATCACCACCATTTGCCCTAGATCGACGTGCCGTGGGGTGAGCGTCGCGCTGGGTTGGGTATGGGGCGGAGCAGGGGCGAGTTAGACGAGGTTGCGTCTGCGTCCGGGGAGGCGCTGGTGGCTCAGTGCGATGAATGCCGCGCCGAGGGCGATGGTGGTCAGGGCGATGGTGACGTAGGCCGAGACTCGGCTTCCGGTGACGGGCAGCATGCCCTTGCGGACCGTGATGGTTGCCGAGGCCGAGGAGCCCGGGCCGCTCTGGTCCGAGGTGACGGCAGACGTCGTATTGACCTTCGTGCCGCTGGTGGTGCCGGTGACGTTCACCGAGAAGGTGCAGCTTCCGTTGGCCGGCAGGGTCGCGCCGGTCAGGCTGATGCTGCTGCTATCGGCGGTCGCGGTGATCGTGCCGCCGCCGCAGGAGCCATTCAAACCGTTGGGGGTGGCGACCACCAGGCCCGCAGGAAGGTCGTCGGTGAAGCCGACGCCGGTCAGCGGCGTACCCGTATTGGGGTTGGTGAGGGTGAAGCTCAGCGACGTCGTCCCGTGGAGATGGAGGATGCCCTTCTCGAACGCCTTGGCGATTGTCGGTGCCGTGACGATCACCGCGACGACCGTGACGGTTCCCGAGGCAGGGGTGCCCGGACCGCTTTCGACCGAGGTGATGGCGGTGGTCGTATTGACCTTTGTTCCGGTGGTGGTGGCGGTGACGTTCACCGACACCGTGCAACTCCCGCTGGCCGGCAGGGTGACACTGAACAGGCTGATGGTGCTGCTACCGGGCGTCGCGGTGATTGTGCCGGAGGGGCAGTCGGTTTGCGCGGCGCTGGGGGTGGCGACCACCAGTCCCGCAGGAAGGTTGTCGACGAAACTGACGCCGGTCAGCGGCGTACCCGGGTTCGGGTTGGTGAGGGTGAAGTCGAGGGACGTCGTCCCGCCGGAAGGGATGGTGGCGTCACCGAAAGCCTTGGCGAGCGTCGGTGCCGTTGCGACAGCAACCGTGACGCTCGCCGCGGCGGGCGTACCCGGGCCGCTCTCGTTCGAGTTCACCGGGCCGCTCGTGTTCACCTTCGTACCGCTGGTGGTGGCGGTGACGTTCACCGAGAAGGTGCAGCTCCCGTTGGGCGCCAAGGTCGCGCCGGCCAGGCTGATGGTGCTGCTGCCGGCGGTTGCGGTGATGGTGCCGCCGCCGCAGGAGCCGGTCAGGCCGTTGGGGGTGGCGACGACGAGTCCTGCGGGCAGGGCGTCACTGAAACCGACCCCGGTGAGCGGTGTGATCGCGTTGGGGTTGCTGAGGGTGAATTCAAGCGATGTCGTACCGCCGGCACCGATGGTCGTGCTCCCGAAAGTCTTGGCGATCGTCGGCGGTGTGGCGACAGCAACCGTGACGGTTGCCGCAGCGGGGGCGCCGGGGCCGCCTTCGTTCGAGTTCACGGGGCCGCTGGTGTTGAGTTTTGTGCCGCTGGTGGTGGCGGTGACGTTTACGGAGAAGGTGCAGCTTCCGTTGGCGGGCAGGGTGGCGCCGGTCAGGCTGATGGTGCTGCTGCCGGCGGTTGCGGTGATGGTGCCGCCGCCGCAGGAGCCGGTCAGGCCGTTGGGTGTGGCGACGACGAGTCCTGCGGGCAGGGTGTCACTGAAACCGATGCCGGTCAGTGGCGTACCCGGGTTGGGGTTGGTCAGGGTGAAGTCGAGCGATGTCGTCCCGCCGAAGGGGATGGTCGCATCCACGAAAGCCTTGGCGATCGTCGGAGGTGCGACGACCGCCGCCCCGACTGTGACGGTTGCCGAGGCGGGGGCGCCGGGGCCGCTTTCGGTTGAGTCGACCGGGCCGCTGGTGTTGAGTTTTGTGCCGCTGGTGGTGGCGGTGACGTTCACGGAGAAGGTGCAGCTTCCGTTGGCGGGCAGGGTGGCGCCGGTCAGGCTGATGGTGCTGCTGCCGGCGGTTGCGGTGATGGTGCCGCCGCCGCAGGAGCCGGTCAGGCCGTTGGGTGTGGCGACGACGAGTCCTGCGGGCAGGGTGTCACTGAAACCGATGCCGGTCAGTGGCGTACCCGGGTTGGGGTTGGTCAGGGTGAAACCGAGCGATGTCGTCCCGCCGAAGGGGATGGTCGCATCCACGAAAGCCTTGGCGATCGTCGGAGGTGCGACGACCGCCGCCCCGACTGTGACGGTTGCCGAGGCGGGGGCGCCGGGGCCGCTTTCGGTTGAGTCGACCGGGCCGCTGGTGTTGAGTTTTGTGCCGCTGGTGGTGGCGGTGACGTTCACGGAGAAGGTGCAGCTTCCGTTGGCCGGCAGGGTCGCGCCGGTCAGGCTGATGGTGCTGCTGCCGGCGGTTGCGGTGATGGTGCCGCCGCCGCAGGAGCCGGTCAGGCCGTTGGGGGTGGCGACGACGAGTCCTGCGGGCAGGGCGTCACTGAAGTTGACGCCGGTCAGTGGCGTACTCGGGTTGGGGTTGGTGAGGGTGAAGTCGAGTGAGGTTGTGCCGCCGGAGGGGATGGTCGGGTCTCCGAAGGCTTTGGCGATTGTTGGTGGTGCGATGACCGCCGCCCCGACTGTGACGGTTGCCGAGGCGGGGGCGCCGGGGCCGCTTTCGGTTGAGTCGACCGGGCCGCTGGTGTTGAGTTTTGTGCCGCTGGTGGTGGCGGTGACGTTCACGGAGAAGGTGCAGCTTCCGTTGGCGGGCAGGGTGGCGCCGGTCAGGCTGATGGTGCTGCTGCCGGCGGTTGCGGTGATGGTGCCGCCGCCGCAGGAGCCGGTCAGGCCGTTGGGTGTGGCGACTTCCAGCCCTGCGGGCAGGGTGTCACTGAAGTTGACGCTGGTCAGCGACGTACCCGCATTGGGGTTGGTCAGGGTGAAGTCGAGCGATGTTGTCCCGCCGAAGGGGAGGGTCGCGTCCCCGAAAGCCTTGGAGATCGTCGGTGGCGCAATGGCTGCGGCACAGAACGGTCGCGTGATGGTGTTGTGGATCAGCGTGACCGCGCCGTTGCGGGCCAGCACCCGCCCGGCAACGGTGGCTCCCTCTCCCAGCGTCGCCGACTGCAACGCCAGGATGGTGCCGGCGAAAATCGTTCTGGTATTCAGGGTCGCCGAGCTGCTGACCTGCCAGAACACGTTGCACGGCTGCGCGCCACGGATCAGGCTGACCCGGCTGTCAGTCGCGGTGACCAGGTCGGATCCCACCTGGAAGACGAACACCGCGTTGGGATCGTTCCCCGCGTCCAGTGTGACGGTGCCCGTCAGGGACATGGTGGCGGGCGACCTGTAAACCCCTGCGGCCAGCGTCTGGCCGCCGAGGTCGGAACTTATCGTGCCGGTCGTCGGTTCGGCTGCGGCAAAGTTGTACGCCGTGGTCAGGGCAGCCTGGGCCTGCATCGCCGCGGTGTCACCGACGTGCGTGGCGCCGTTCACCACGGGGGCGCCGGTGACCGACGTGCCCGGCCAGACGCCCAGGTCCCCGTTGATGGTGGAAGGGCCGACGGGAGGTGGGACGTCGGTGACCGCTTGGCCGGCCAACACCCCGTAGGTCTCGGCAACGCCCAACGGGACCGGGGCCTGGGCCCACGCCGCCGGCACCCCAACGACCCCAACAAAAATCGTCGCGGTTGCGACCGCCCCCGCCATCGCCATCGCAGTAGACCGACGGCGTCTACGACACGCGCGAGCCAAACGGATCACCGACACGGATTTTCCCCCACCAATCAAGATCCCGCCCCCGGCGAGATTCAGAGCGTGAAGGTCGTTGACTGGCGCAGCGTCAGGTGACGGACGCCCGAAAGCCTTCTAGTACGAGGTTATCCATGCAAAGCGGCGCAATGCCGCCAAATGCCACATAAGGCAGTAGTGGGGGCAGGCGTACCAGGAGTGAGGCAATCTCGCATGTGCCGGCCCGGGATGGTTCCTCCGGCCGGGCTCAGCGCAGGACGATCGGTGGTTCGGCGAGCCGGGCGGGCAGCGGTTGCTGCGGTGTCAGCCAGGACGCGTCCGGCCGGCTGTCGTCCGGGTTCACCCGCCACTCGCGACTCACCCGGTCGACGCCGATCGGGTAGATGGTCAGCGAGCCGTCCGGGGCGAACCGCATCCGCAGGAAGCTCTTGGCGTCCTCGATGCCCTGCCCGGCGAACAGCTCGTTCAGGTTCACCCCGAAAAATCCGGCCACCAACAGGTACGCGGCGGTGAGCTGGCTGGCGACGAGCCCGGCGAGTGGGGCGTAGAGCAATGCTGCGGCGGCCACCGGCAGCGGCCACGGCCAGTCCCGGAAGGGCAGTTGCAGCCAGAGCCAGGCGCCGGCCGCGCCCAGCGCGATGTGCGCGACCCCGTGCAGCACACCGAGCAGGTAGTGCCGGATCTGCCGCTTGCCACTCGCGGTCGGTGGCTTGGCGAAGAACGCCGCGCTCACCAGGACGACCGCCAACATCAGCACCAGCGGGATGCTGAACAGTCCCTGGTCGGTCGAGCTGGCCCGCTGGGTCGCCACCCCGGCGATCGGCAACATCAGCAGCAGGTGCAGGGCACCGAGCAGGGTGATGAAGCCGGTGTTGCGCAGCGGCAACCGGCCGAAGATGCCCCAGGCGTAGCGCCGAGACCTGGCTGCCTCCGGATAGCGGCCGGCGAGGTCGTACTCCCGGGTCTGGCTGGCTCGGCGGGCCAGGGTGTCCCGGGGTGGGACCTCGATCCGTTCGGGCAGGTGGTGGGTCGGGTAGAGGTACGCGCCGCCGCCACCGCAGTGGATCAACTGGCGGTCCGGTGCGGCGTAGCGGGCATAGTGATGCAGATCACCTGAGATGATCAGGCGGACGCTCGCGCCGGCCGGATCGAGCACGGTACGGACGAAATAGTCGACCGACTCGTACGCCTGCGGGTTGTCCACGGCCTTGACCCAGGTCGGCGCCGGCACCGACACGATCACCCGGGAGTGTGGACCGAGCTGCTTCGCCGCCTCTTCGAAATAACGCAACTGCGGGTCGTCCAGATAGGTGCCGGACTGCTCGTCCAGGGCAAACAACCACCAGTCCGACGGCAGCCGTACGGCAAAGTAGGAGCGGGACTGCGGGGTACGCCACCCGCCGATGTTGTCGTCGCGGGAGCGGGCGAACAGGCGCAGGAACGCGGTCAGGCCGTCGTACCAGTCGTGGTTGCCGGGGATCGCGTACAGCGTCGGTTGTGGCGCGTCGGCCGGCGGACACGGCATGGCCGCCTGGTACGGCCCCTTGAACCGCTGCTCGTACGCGGCGCTGCTGGCGGTCGGGTAAACCTGGTCGCCACCCATCATCAGCATCTGTCCACGGGGCAGCCGGTGCCCGTCGACCACCAGCTCCGGCTGCGCCAGCAGGTACGCCACCGAGTAGGTCGCGTTGAACCCGTCGCCCAGGTCCGCCACGTAGTCCAGCCACAGCTCACCGTCGGTGCCCGGCTCCCGGTAGACCTCACTGGGCAGCGCGTTCTGCAACTCACGCTTGTCGAGATAGGCGCCGAACAGCAACGCCAGCAACGTACGCACACCCGTACTGATCAGCAGCAGGGGCGCCAACCACGGCACCGGCCGGGCGGGAGTGAAACCAAGTTCCCGGGGATCGAGGCTGCGTGGCCGTGCCGGCGTGACCGATCCCGCCCCGGCCACCTCATCCCTCTTCACCCATCGGAGCCTACCCATGCCTCCTCAACCCACGCTGTCCACTACATGACCCCCACCCTTCTCCCTCCCCCTCCCCCTCCCCTTCCCCCACGCGCCCCTCCCGCGCCCCTCTTTGCGCGTCGATCTAGGGCAAATACGTGTTAGTTGATCTCCAATCGCCACCATTTCCCCTAGATCGCGGACGTGGGAAGGGGGGAGGGAGGGAGGGGGAAACCCGTGGAGAGGGGGCGGGGGGCGTGCCGTATGCTCGACGGGCGTTGCCGCCTTAGCTCAGTCGGCTAGAGCGACGCACTCGTAATGCGTAGGTCGACGGTTCGATTCCGTCAGGCGGCTCCAGGTGTGAGGCCCTGACCAGCGGAAACGCTGGCCAGGGCCTCATGTTTATCTATGCGGTCCTGAAGCCCCCCCGAAAACCCCCGATAACCCCCGCAAGCGATCAGGTTTGGCAAGCCTGGACACATCGGGCGTCGATCGCTGCCGTGTGTGTACGGACCAGTTCGGTCCGCGTGGAAGGTCGGCGGAGTCTGGTTTACCGGCGTCCAGTTGATCATGCCTCTGGCGGTTTCAGGGAGGCGTTCGTAGCCGCGGGTGAGTCGACGGTGGGCGGCTAACAGGCCAGGGTCCGCTCGACACCACCCAACGGCGCGGGTGGACCACGAAGCCCTCGTTGTCGGCGGGTTTCCGGACGATCTCCACGGTGTTGTAGGGCAGCCAAGGGACGCCCGGCCCGGCGCCAACAACGCCGCACCTTCAACCCACCCGGCTGACAACAAACTCATACACCCTCGGTGAGATGGCGCCGGACCGTGTCGGCTCGGGGGTCTCCGAGCGGGTCGAGGATACGGAGCGCTTCTTGCCGGTAGCGTCGGGCTTCGTCTGGCTGGCCGGTGGCGTCGAGGGTATCGCCAAGGGCTGCCAGGGTGAGTCCTTCGGAGCGCCGGTCGTCGAATCTGCGGAACAGATCCAAGGCGCGTTGGTGTTGCCGGCGGGCTTGGTCGAGTTGGCCGGCTTGCTGGTAGGCCAGGGCGAGGGGGTAGGAGGCCCAGGCGACGCTCCACTGGTCGTCGATACGTTCGAGTATGGCCACCGAGTCGCGGTAGTGGCTGATGGCGGCGTCGAGTTGACCGAGCGTGCGGTGGCAGTTGCCGAGGCTGAGCAGGGACATGCCCTCGCCTCGGGTGATATTGCTGGCGCGGAAGACGTCGCGTGCTTGGGCGTACAGGTCGATCGCTCGTCGATCTGGCCGCGTTCCTCGTGTATGAGACCCATTCCTCGGAGGGAGAACCCCTCCACCCAGCGGTCGTCAACTTCGCGGCTCGCTTCGACGCCTTGGCGGTAGCAGCTGAGAGCGTCCTCGCGTTGTCCCATTCGCCAGTACGCGTCGCCGAGGCATCGGAGGTTGGCGGCCTCGCCGTGGCGGGATGCGGCCGCGCGTGCGGCACGCAGGCCGAAGAGGTGGATGTCGCGCCAGTCCGTCCAGTAGGACTTGAGCTCGAAAAAGCCGTCGCTGACCACGGGTAGCTGCCAGGCGATGTCGTAGTCACCGAGCTCGCTGGCCTGTCTGACGTTGTCGAGCAGGTTCAGCCTTTCCTGCTCGAACCAGGCCATCGCCTCGGCCACGGTCCTCGGGGATGTGAGGGGTAGGTCGGGTTCCGCTGGTGGGAGGGGAATGGCGTGGGAGTAGGGCAGGATGATTTTTCGGCCCTCTTCCGCCATCCACTGGTACCAGTCGTAGGCACGGCGCCGCGCCCGGCGCTGCTGCTCTGCTGACTCTTCGGCCTCAGCGCGTTCCTTGGCGTAGGCGCGGAGGAGGTCGTGGAGGAGGTAGCGGTCCCGAGCGGGATTCTGTAGCAGGTGCGCCGCGTTCAGTTGATCAAGCAGGTTGCGGGCTCGGGGCACGCTCACACCGGCGAGCGCTGCCGCTGCGGCGGCGCAGATGTCGGACCCGGCGTGTAGCCCGAGTAGTCGGAGCAACCGTGCGGCGTCGTCCGGCAGGGCTCGGTATGACCAGGAGAAGACCGCCCGCACGTCGGAGAGTTCGTCGCCCTCGACGGCTAGGACATCGAGTTGATGTTCGGCCAGTGCGAGGTCGGTTACGAAGTCCGCGAGGAGCAGGTGGGGTGAGTTGGCGATGCGTTCACCGATGATGCGCAGGGCTAGCGGCAGGTAGGCGCATCGACGGGCAAGCTCGGAGGCTGCCTGAGGTTCGGCGTTGACGCGGTCGTCGCCGACGCTGTCGCGCAGCAGCGCGATCGACTCTTCGGGTGTGAGGACGTCCAAGGTCATGCGTGACGCTCCTTCCCGCGCGACCAGGCCGGAAAGCCGGCTGCGGCTGGTGATGATCGCCATGCAAGTCGGAGTGGCGGGCAGCAGCGGCCGGACCTGGCTGACTGTGGACACGTTGTCCACCACGATGAGCACCCGCTTGCCGGTCAGTACAGACCGATACAGGGCGGCTCGTCCCTCGGTGTCGGCGGGGATCTGCTCGGCGGGCACGTGAAGGGCGCGCAGAAAGGTGTCCAGTGCCTGGTCGACGGCGAGCGCGGGGCCGGGACCGTAGCCGCGCATGTCGACGTAGAGGTCACCGTCGGTGAACCACCGTCGGACCCGATGGGCCCAGTGAACGGCCAAAGCTGTCTTCCCGACGCCGGGAGCACCGGCGATGGCCGCGACGGTCATTGGCCGGCTGACCGTTGTGGTCGCGTCGTTGCTGGGCACCGGCAGCGCGGCGTCGAGTCGGGTAAGCGTCTGCTGGCGGTTGACGAAACGGGTCGTGTCGAGGGGCAACTGGCGAGGCGGCGGTGGTGGGGACACGGCTCGCGCATACAGGTTGATTCCGCCGTGCACCGTCCCCGCTTGGACGATGGCCTCGGCGTCCCCCGACGACTCATTTCGTGTTGTGTCCACGCTGCCTCCTCGCCGACGGCGGCATGCGGACTAGGGCGAGCTGAGTTGCGGCTGGGAAGCGTACTGCGGGTAGGGGACCGATGAGGAGACGGCCGCGTCCCGCCAGTGATTGGCCTGCACGATCCGCTCCGGCTCGCTGATCAACTCACCCGAGACGAACCGGCCGTCCTCGTCGTAGTGCATCGCCACGAGCTCCGACGAGTCAAAGAGCCAGTAGTCGTAGTGTGGCAACCCCGTCGGCCAGTCGTCGCCGGAGACCACGATGAGACGGACATCCTCGCCCGCCTCGACCGTGTGCTCGTAGGCCCAGCCGCATTCGAACCGGACGTAGTCCGACAACGGCTCGGTGACGATGTGGACCCGGTGCATACGCTTACCCGCCGACACGGCGGTCCGCACAGTGTCGCACCAGGTCGCGATGCCGGGGAACTCGCCGCGGGACTCGCCCGCCAGGAATCGGGCGAACTCGTCCTGCTCGTACGACACGTCATACCGCTGGAGGGTCTCCAATCGGTAGGCCGTGTAGCGGAACTCCCGGAACAGGCGGTTGAAGTCTTCGTCGTCCAGGGACGTGAAGGACCGGCTCAACCCTCGCTCACCGCTGCCCCGGACTCGCGGTAGCGCTCGATCGCACCGAGCACGACCTCGGCAGAGATCCGGACCGCGCCCTCACCGGGCAGGACATTCTCCAGCTCGCTGAAGGTGTCCTCGTCGACCATGTCTCCCTGGACGATCAGCTCGCCGCTCTCACCCAGGTAGACGGTCGGGCAGCCGTTACCACCGGAAGTCCCGTCCTTGTAGAGCTTGGTGAGCTTCACCGCGATCTCCTTCGGCGGACTCGATGCCATCGGTCAACGCTTCTGGTGAGCAGGGTAGTGCGGAGCGTAGTTGTCGAACAAGGGTCCGTGGAGACAGCCCGCTCCCTGCGGTCACTACGCGGTGGCTGCTCGTACCTGGTCGAAGCTTGCCCGCAGGCGGCCGGTCAGCCAGCGGGCCACCGGTCGCTCCCACGGCCGGTGGACCAGGTACGCGAGCGGCAGCAACCCGACGAGGACAACCGCCACCAGCGGATACAGCGGCAGGTCATCCCTCCACCCACGGATGGCGATCCGGCCGATCACTCGGTGTTCTTCGCGGGCTCCGGTGGGCCCGACGGGTCCGCGACGACGGGCGCTTCGAGGGTGCCGGGCCGGCGGTTGTCGTCTCGCCACAACTCTCGTCTGATGGGCGGGCCGGTCTGGCTTGCCGTGAACCTTGGGGGTCTCCACGGGGCATGCCGTTGATCGGCATCGACGGCGGGTCGGAGACGACCCGCCGTCCCGTCTCGTAGCCGACCGGCCCGATCGTGGGCGATCGTGTTTGCCGAGGTCACAGCCGGGTACGGGCCCAGCGCGGGAAAGCCCGCCGAGCTGGGAGGCGACCATGGAGAGCCGGATCAAATCGCTGGGTCACCCGGTGCACCCGATGTTGGTCATGTTTCCGGTCGCGCTCTTCGTGACTGCGGTGATCTTCGACTTCGCCGACATCGTCGGCGGCCCGAGGTTCCTGGGCGAGGTGGCGTACTGGAATATTTTGATCGGGTTGATCGGCGGTGTGCTGGCAGCGGGGGTCGGCGCGGTCGACCTGCTGGCGATCCCGTCCGGCACCCGCGCGAAGCGGATCGGGGTGAGCCACGCGGCGATCAACATAGCGGTGATCCTCCTCTTCGCCGCGATCTGGGCGGTACGGCTGGCGGCCAACGAGCGCGGCGCCGGTGGGGCCCTGTTCGCGATCGAGGTGGTGGCGCTCGCCTGCGTCGGTCTCGGTGCCTGGTTCGGTGGCGAACTGGTCGACCGGCTCGGCGTCGGGATCGATCGGGACGCGGGGCTGAACGCGTCCAGTTCGCTGAGCCCAACCCCGGCGGCGGACCGGATGGGCCGGATGGGAGACGCCCGATGAGTCAACCGGTGCAGGCAGGACTCGACCGTGGCCGGGAGGCGGTGACCGGGCTGCGGGCATTCCGCACCGAGCTGGGCCGGATGGTGAACTCGGCGCTGGCCGGGGTCGGCGGCGGCCCGCCGGACGTGGAACTGGTGGACGGCGACGACGGCTGGTACGTGGTCGCCCGGCTGCCCGGGGTCGCCCCGGAGGAGGTGGCCCTTGAGGTCGACGGCCGGGACCTGTGCGTACGGGGCCGGTCCGAGGAAGAGGTCAACACCGACAACGGGATGCCCGGCTCCGGTTCGAAGGCGCGGGCGTTCGAGCACAAGATCCGGTTGCCGGGTGAGGTCGACCTGGAGCGAATCGACGCGGTGATGGACCACGGCCTGCTCACGGTGGCGTTACCGAAGGCGGGCCGGTCCGGTCGCCGTACGATCACCGTCGGCCGGCGTTACCCGTCCGGCCGGTCCACCCCACCGGGAAGCGGCAGTGGCGCGACGAGCGGCAGTACGGCTCTGCCGGCCGGTGCCGCCGCGCGTCGGGTCGGTGAGGCGGCGCTGACGGCGGGCAGTTCGGCCCGTGCCGGTGGTGGCATCACCCAGGGCACCAGCGATCCGGCCGCCGACCGGGAGCTGCATCAGCCGGAGGCGGGATCGAGTCAGCCCACTCGACGCCACTTCGGCTGAGCGGCGACCACGGGCGATGATCGGCCGGGTACGGGACCTGGTGCCGGATGTCGAGCGGATCGCCGTACTGCGGGCGAACGCGCTCGGTGACTTCATTTTCGCGTTGCCCGCGTTGGAGGCGCTGCGGGCCGGTTATCCGCACGCCGAGCTGGTCCTGATCGGTGCACCGTGGCACGCCGGCCTGCTCGCCGACCGGCCGGGGCCGGTGGACCGGGTGTTGGTGGTGCCGCCGGCCGAGGGGATCAGGACCGCCGGGCCGGACGAGCCGGCGCCGTCGAGTGCCGCGATGGCCGACTTCCTGTCCGCTGCCCGTCGGGAGCGGTTCGACCTGGCCCTACAGATGCACGGTGGCGGGGGGAACTCGAACCCGATAGTGGCCGGACTCGGCGCCCGGGTCACCGCCGGGCTGCGCGCCGAGGGTGCGCCGGAACTGGACCGGTGGCTGCGGTACGTCTTCTACCAGCCCGAGGTCTTCCGCTACCTGGAGGTCGCCGGCCTGGTCGGGGTGAGCCCGGCGACGGTGAGCCCGCGCCTGCACGTGACCCCCGCCGACCTGGCCGAGGCCCGGTCGGTGCTCGGTGAGCCGGACCGACCGAGGATCGCCCTGCATCCGGGTGCCAGCGATCCGCGCCGACGTTGGCCGGCGGAGCGGTTCGCCGAGGTCGCCGACCGGCTGGTCGCCGACGGGTACGACGTGTTCGTCACCGGTACGTCGCAGGAGCGGGACCTGGCCGGGCAGGTGGTCGACGCGGCGCGCGTACCGCTGCGATCGCTGGCCGGGGAGTTGTCGCTCGGTGGGCTGCTCGGCTTCTTCACCGGCTGCGCGGTGGTGATCGCGAACGACACCGGCCCGGTGCACGTCGCGGCGGCGGTCGGTACGCCGACGGTCGGCATCTTCTGGGTCGGCAACCTGATCAACTGCGCCACCCCGTTGCGGGCGCGGCACCGGCCGATCGGCTCCTGGACGATCCACTGCCCGGAGTGCGGCCTCGACTGTAGCCGGGGCATCTATCCGGCCCGCCCCGGTGCCGGGGACTGCCCGCACCGGGTCTCCTTCGTCACCGACGTACCGGTGGTGGAGGTGCTGGAGGCGGTGGCCGACCTGACCGACGCCCACTGACCCGGTCGGTGTCGGTGTCGGGTCGGAAAGGATCGGTCACATCGGTTCCAGGGCGGCCTGGGTTTCGAGCGAGGCGGCCTGTGGTTCCAGCGAGGCCGGTTGGGGTTCCGGTGCCGCCACCGCCCGCCCGTCGGACTCGTCGGCGAGCACTATCTCCCACGCCTCGACCGGTCGGTCGGTGACCGTGGTCGGCGCCTCCAGGTGGTAGGCGCCGCTGGGCAGGATGCCGGCCCCGCCGTACCGGCGCATCACCGCTAGTTGGGCGGCGACGTCCTCGCCCTGGTGTTTCTCCGGCAGCCGGCGCCAGAAGTCGAAGCCGCCCGAGGCGTGCAGCCGGAGCCGGTCGTAGAGCACGCAGCCGCCGATCCAGGAGACCTTGTACGCCCGCCACTGGCCGGGCGTCAGACCCACCGTCTCGGTGACGTGCAGCAGGTTCGCGGCGGGATGGATCCGGGCCCGGTCCCATTCCGGCGTGCCGGGGCGGATCTCCTCCGGCACCGGCGGCCCGTCCCACTCCTGGTAGTGCCGGTGCGTCTCCGGCCGTACGTCGTCCAGGTAGGACAGTCCGTGTACGGCGTTGCCGACGAAGCCGCAGTCCAGTTCCTGGATCGCGTCGACCAGCCGGTCGACCGCGTCCGGTTCGAGCCACACGTCGTCGTCGAGGAAGAGCACGTACCGAGCGAGGGACTGGTCGAGCAGGTAGGCGCGGTGTTCGGCCAGCCCGCGCCGGGGCAGTCGCCGGGTGAGCAGCACCGGGTGACCGCGATGGCGGAGCACGCGTACGGTCGCGGCGACCGCCGGCTGGGCCCACGGCGGGCTGCCGCCGGACTGGTCGCTGACCACCACCCCGAACCCGTCCGGCCCGCTCTGGGCGGCCAGCCCGGCCAGCGTGACGGCCAGTTCGGCCGGGCGGTTCCGGGTCGGGATGAGCACGTCCAGCAGCCGGCCGGTCCGGAAGTCCGCCGCGTCGTCCGAGGCCAGCGGCCGGTTCACGACGGGCGGCCGGCTCACGGCGTACTGCCGCTCGGGCTGTCGACCGGCCTGTCGGCGTAACCCCCGGCGTAACCCTCGGTGTGGCTGTCGACAGGGCTTTCCACGGGGTCGGGTGGGCTTTCGGTGAGCACCACCGGGATTCCGGCGGCGCTGTCGGCGACGGCGGGGGTTCGGTCGCCGGCCTGGGCCCGGATCCGTTCGATGATGGCGGAGGTGGAGCGGTCGGGCACGTAGCCGAGGGTGCGGACCTGGCCGCCGAGCCGCCGTACCAGGGGTGCCTCGGGGACCATCTCGGGCGGGTAGTCGCCGCCCTTGACGTACACGTCGGGCCGGACGGTCTCGATCAGGGCGGCCGGCGAGTCTTCCTCGAAGACGACCACGTGGTCCACACAGGCCAGTGCGGCGAGCACGGCGACCCGGTCCTCGACCGGGTTCACCGGCCGGTCGGCGCCCTTGAGCCGGCGCACGCTGTCGTCCGAGTTGACCGCCACCACCAGCACGTCGCCCAGCCGGCGGGCCTGGTCGAGGTAGCGGACGTGGCCCCGGTGCAGGACGTCGAAGCAGCCGTTGGTGAAGACCACCGTGCGGCCGTCGCGCCGGTGCTGGGCGATCAGCGCGTCGAGTCCGCCGTGGTCGACGATCGCCGGCGCCGGCTCGCCGCCGTCGGTCGAGCCGAGGGCCGCGAGCAGATCTTCCCGTACGCAGACACAGGTGCCGGTGCCGGCCACGGTGCTGGTGGCGGCGAGTTGGGCGAGTCGGGCGGCCGTCGGCAGTGGTGCGCCCGCGGCCAGGGCCAGGGTCATCGCGGCCAGGTACGCGTCTCCGGCGCCGACCGCGTAGCTGGCCGGGACCGGGGTGGCGTGGCTGCGGCGGGGCTCGCCGTCGGCGCCGCCGACCACGGCACCGTCGGTGTCCAGGGTCACCGCCACCACGTCCGCCCCGGTACGTTCACGGATCTCGGCGAGCCGGGAGCGGGCCAGCCCCGCCCGGTCGGTGCCGGCGCCGGTGGTGCTCTCGGTGAACCCGCGCGACCGCTCCGGCAGCGGCGGTACGTCCACCGTGGTCACCACCGTCGGCATCGCCACCGCGGGTGTCCCATGCGCAGCCGGCGGTTGCGGTGCTGCCGTCGGGGCGGGGCGGGCGGCGTTGAGCAGGCGGGTCGCCTCGGCGAAGCTCGGCGTCACCACGGTCGGGGCGAGACCGCGCCAGTAGGCCAGGTCGTGCGCGTCGAGCGCCACCGTGCCGAACAGGTCGCGGTGCTCGACCAGCCAGGCCCGGATCGGTTCGGGCAGGGCACCGAGGCCGTAGTCGCAGATCACCAGCGTCGGCGGCTGACCGGTGACCTCGCGCAGTTCCTCGGTGGCGCTGGCGAGGGTGCCGAGCAGCCGCTCCACCCCGTCGGCGCAGAGCCGGTCGTCCCGGTCGCCCTCGTCCTCGCGTACCAGGATCTGGTCGGCGGCGAGGATCCGTCGTTTGACCGGCGTACGCCGTCCGGTCTGCGACACCGTACGGTCCCAGACCCCGGCCCGGTCCAGGCAGTCGTGCAGTTCGTCGCCGGCCACGTCGGCGCCGACCGGGGCGACCAGGGACGCCCGGCCACCGAGCGCGCTCAGGTTCACCGCGGTGTTCGCGGCGCCACCGGCGGCGGTGATCCGCCGCCGCAGGGTGAGTACGGGGGCGGGCGCCTCCCGGCAGAGCCGGTCGGAATCGGCGAACCGCCACTCGTCGAGCATCGCGTCGCCGACGACCAGCACGCCACGCCCGAGCCAGCTCTCGACCACATCGGCGAGTCGCCGATCATCTGCTGCTCCGATCACCATGCCGGCGGGTCCCCGCTGTCGGCAGGGCCAAACCGGGCGGTGATCGGCGCGCGGTGGTTCTGGTGGTGTTCGTACCGGATCGGGGTTATCCGACGGGGCTGGCCGGCGTGGTCGCGGCGGCGGCCCAGGCGGCGTCCTCGGCCTCCTTGCGGGCCAGGCCGTCGCGCCCGTCGTAGCGCAGGAACCGGGGCAGCGCGGCGGCCAGGGCGACCGTGCCGACGATGCAGAGCAGGCCGCCGGAGACGATCGAGCCGTTCACGCCGAGCGCGCGGGCGGCCAGCCCGGAGCGCAACTGCCCGAGCAGCGGCCCGGTCGAGTACGACAGCATCTCGATCCCGGCCAGCCGGCCGCGCAGGTGGTCGGGGATGGTCTGGTTCCAGATGATCATCCGGAACAGCCCGGAGACCATGTCGGCGGCACCGGCGAGGGCGAGCAGGACCAGCGCCAGCCAGAGCGAGTCGACCAGCCCGAAGGCGAGGATGGCCAGCCCCCAGGCCCCGGCGGCCAGCACCACCATCAGCCCGTGCCGGTGCACCTGCCGGGTCCAGCCGGAGCCGAGCGTGGCGAGCAGCGAGCCGACCGCCGGGGCGGCGTAGAGCAGCCCGAGTACGGCCGGTCCGCCGAGCTTGCCGGCCATGAACGGGTAGAGCGCCTGCGGCATGCCGAAGAACATCGCGTTGATGTCGACCAGGTAGGTGCCGAGCAGTTCGGGGCGGCTGCGGGCGTACCGCAGGCCGGTCAGCACCGAACGCACCGACGGGCGGTCGGCGGCCGGTGGTGGTGGGACCGCCCGGACCAGCGCCAGGCAGCCGAGCGAGGCGGCGAAGGTGGCCAGGTCGATGGCGTACACCCAGGCCAGGTCGACCGAGGCGATCAGCACCCCGGCCAGGGCCGGGCCGGCGAGCTGGGCGATCTGCATGCGCAGCGAGTTGAGCGCGCTGGCGGCCGGGATCTCGGCCGGGGTGACCAGCCTCGGCGTGAGTCCCTCCAGGGCCGGGCGCTGCACCCCGTCGACCGCGGCGGTCAGTCCGGCGACCAGGTAGAGCAGCCACAGGTGGGGTTGGTCGGACAGCGAGTTCACCAGCAGCACCCCGCAGAGCAGGGTGAGGCCGATCTCGCCGCCGAGCACCAGCCGGCGCCGGTCCAGGTAGTCGGCCAGCGCGCCGCCGACAAAACCCATCAGGAGCAGGGGTACGAGTTCGACCACGCCGAGCAGGCCGACCAGCAGCGGATCGTGGGTCAGCTCGTACACCTGGTACGGGACGGTGACGTACGTGATGAACGACCCGAAGCCGGAGATGCCGGCGGCGGAGAAGACCAGCCGGAAGTCACGGGAGGTACGCAGCGGGGTGAGGTCCAGCGCCAGGCGCCGGAGCAGGCCGGTCTTCACCCGGCGCATGGTCCCGGATCGTCGTCCCGCCGTCGAGCCGGTTTCGCTGGTACAGCCGGCTCCCAGCATTCGCTGATCTTCGGGATGTCCGGGATCACATACTTGTCGGCCGGTAAGTAGGCGGGTGGGTGCGGGTGGAAGAGTGGCCACCCGCCAGGCATGTTCGGTGCCGGCGGGGGGAGAAAGCACGATGACGACCGCCGAGAACACCCGGCCGAGCCTGACTCACCGGCAGATCCTGCTCCTGATGAGCGGCCTGATGACCGGCATGCTGCTGGCCGCCCTGGACCAGACGATCGTCGGTACGGCTCTGCCCACCATCGTGGGTGAGCTGGGTGGGATCAACCACTACTCGTGGGTGGTGACCGCGTACCTGCTGGCGTCGACCGCCTCCACCCCGCTGTACGGCAAGATGGCCGACCTCTACGGTCGCCGCCCGGTCTTCCTCTTCTCGATCGGTACGTTCCTGGTCGGCTCGGCACTGGCCGGGCTCTCCCAGGACATGACCCAGCTGATCATCACCCGGGCGATCCAGGGCATCGGCGCCGGTGGTCTGCTGACCCTCGCCTTCACCATCATCTCGGACGTGGTGGCACCCCGGGAACGCGGTCGTTACCAGGGGTTGTTCGGCGCGGTCTTCGGTATCGCCTCGGTCGCCGGCCCGCTGGTCGGTGGTTACTTCGCCGAGCACAACTGGCGCTGGATCTTCTACATCAACGTGCCGTTGGCGATCGTCGCGATCATCGTCAGCTACTACGTGATGCGGCTGATCCCGTTCGTCAAGCGGCAGCACTCGGTCGACTGGCTCGGCGCCGGCCTGCTGGTGGGCTCGGTGAGCGCGCTGCTGCTCGCGCTGAGCTGGGGCGGCAACGAGTACGCCTGGGCCTCGCCGCTCATCCTCGCCCTGTTCGCGGTCGGCGCGTTGCTCGCGGTGGTCTTCCTGTGGCAGGAGTCCCGGGTGTCCGAGCCGATCCTGCCGCTCGGCCTGTTCCGCCGCCGGACCTTCGCGCTGGGCAACGCGGCCTCGTTCATCCTCGGCCTGGTGATGTTCGGGTCGATCATCTTCATCCCGCTGTACCTACAGATCGTCAAGGGCGCCTCGCCGACCAACAGCGGTCTGCTGATGCTGCCGATGATGGCCGGCATCATCGTCACCTCGGTGCTCACCGGCCGGGCGATCAGCCGGATCGGTCGGTACAAGTGGTTCCCGGTCGCCGGTGCCGTACTGCTGGTGCTCGGCATGCTGCTCTTCACCCAGCTCCAGGTGCACTCGACGCTCTGGCTGGCGTTCGTCTACATGGTGATCATCGGTATCGGCCTCGGCCTGTGCATGCAGTCGCTGATCCTCGGCGTGCAGAACTCGGTCGAGGTGCGCGACCTCGGCGCCGGTACGTCGACCGTCACCTTCTTCCGCTCGCTCGGCGGTTCGTTCGGGGTGGCCATCCTCGGCACCCTGCTCTCCACCCGGCTGACCGGTGGGCTCACCGACCGGCTGCCGACCGCGCTGTCGAAGCTGCCGCCGGAGCAGCAGGCCCCGATCGACCCGAGCACGTTCTCCATCAACGAACCGGCGAAGATCATGGCGCTGCCGGACCCGCTCCGCGACGCCGTACAGCAGAGCTTCGTCAGCGGGCTGCACCTGGTCTTCCTGGTCGCCGGCCTGATCGCGATCGTGGCGGTGGTGCTCACCGTGCTGATGCCGAACCAGGAACTGCGCGGTGCCGGTGGCGCCGGCACGCCGCTTTCCAAGGAGTCGCACGACGACGCCGCGACGGACATGGAAGCGAACGCCCAGACGATGATCTAGCCGCCCTACTTGAGCACGAGTTGGCCGGTGCGCTCGTACACCGCCAGGTCGTCCAGGGTCTCCAAGACCGTCGGAGAGGTCGGCGCGGGCAGGCCACGGGGCGGGAAGAAGCCGGCGTTGGTGGTCTCGTCGGTGACCGTCAACAGCTCACCGGACCAGGTCTCGACCCGGAACGCCACCACGAAGAGCTGGTACGTGTCGCCGTACATGTTGGTGAAGGTGCGCTCCGGGCCGGTGTAGAACGCGAACGGGGTGACCGCCTCCGCGCGCAGACCGGTCTCCTCCCACACCTCCCGCTTCACACAGTCGCTGATCGACTCACCGAGCTCCATCGCCCCGGCCGGCAACGCCCAGTCACCGTTGTCGGACCGCTCGATCAGCAGAACCTGACCGGCCGCGTCCCGGACCACGCCCCGGGCGCCAACGAACATCAGGGTCCGGTCGCCGGCCAGCGTACGAAGCTGCCCGAGGTAGGACTCCGCCCACGAAATGCTGCTCATCCCGATAACTCTAGGGCGCGAACCGGGCCGCCGAGTCCGCTGTTTCGGCCTCGGGAGAGCGCCGCCGGGCTTTCCAAGGTATCGGTGCCGACACCTGACCAAATCCGCTCGATGCTGTGGCGGTCCGCTGCCCCTGGAGGGGTAGCGGACCGGCGCAGCGAGTTGAATGGGGTGCATGGAATCAGGGGTGGTGGTGGGGCGGGCGATTTCGCGGGCGGCGGAGGGTGCCGTCGCGGCGGCGGTCGCACGGGACCCGGAGGAGTTCGAGCGGGCGGCGGTGGAGTTGGCGGCCCGCAATCCGGAGCAGGTCGGGCTGGTGCTCGGCGGGGTGGTACGGATGCTGCTGGAGGAGATGCACCCGGACGGACTGGACAGCGACGACCTGCAAGTGGTCCTGAAGCGGTGCGCCGTCGACAACCTCGGTTGGTTTCCGGAACTGGACCCGACCGTGCTCGTGCTGCTGCTGACGGCCGCGCTCGGCGTACATCCCTCGGAGGAGGAGGCGCCGCGGATCGAGCCGGCGGCGATGGCCCGGCACGCGCCGCTGCTCGTCGCCGACCTGCTCGCGGTCACCGGCCGGCCGCTCGCCGACTACCTCGACGCGGCGTTGGCCGAGATCTTCGTCGTCCAGACGATGGAACTGCCGTAGTCCTGCCCGGTCTCAGGACAGCGCGGCGGCGATCCGCCGTCGCAGGGTGGGCGCGTCGTCCGGCCCGGTGTCCAGAACAACCCGCAACGCCTGCCCGGACCCGTCGTCGACCGAGCCGAGTACGGCCAGCAGGGTCGTGAGCTGCGCGGGCGGCTCGTCGGCGAGCAACTCGTCGGCGTCGGTCACGACCAGCGTGGGCCGTTGCCGCTCGACCAGGTCGCGTAGCGCGTCCAGCAGGGCGTCCCAGTTGCGGCCGAAGTAGTCCGGGAAGGCGAGCGCCGCCGCCCACCCGGTGAACAGCCCGTCCCGGGTACGACCGGCGGCACCGCTTACCACCACCGCGTCCGGCGGTACGGCGGCGGTGGTCGACACACTCAGCCACGGCGGGAGTTGCGGACCGGTCGGTTCTGCCATCGGGTTTCCTCGTCTTGACGGTCGAGCTGTCGGGCCGGGCGAGTGCCGCCCGGCCCGACGGTACGCACCCGATCAGAGCCGGTAGAAGTCCGCGTAGTGGTTCGGGGTGAACCAGGTCGCGCCGGTGGCCTTGTTGACCACGATCCGGTACGCGTCGCGGGCGGCACCCTGGCTGCGCGGGTAGACGTCGTACTCGTAGTAGGTGGCGTTCGTCGGGAGCTGGCCCTCGTAGTTCATGTGCCGGCCGCCGGCGTAGTTGGAGAGCCCGCCGCTCCAGGAGACCCAGCCGCGCGAGGTCGGGAAGCCCCGGCTGGCCCAGCCGCTGCGGGCGGTCCGGGCGTCGGCGCACCGGGAGATGTTGCAGGAGCTGAACACGGCGGCCGAGGCCGAGTCGGTGTGCGCCGGCGCGACCACCGCCGGTCCGACCAGCATCGTGGCGACCATCGCGGCGAGCAGGGCGAAGCTGGCGAGCAGGCGCTGCGGTCGCGATCGGGCGACGGCGGCGAGCGGGGCGAGGACGGTCATGGTGGGCCTCCAGTGCCGGGGAAGTCCGCGGGGGTGTGCGGGTCGTGATCCATCTTCGATAGTGGATGTCTGCCCTGGAAGAGGGAAAAGGTTAAATTAATCGATGATCTACCATATGTTTCCGCCTCGGCCGCGGCCGGACCGGTTGGTCGGGTGCGGCGGCGTCGGCGCGTACCCGTAAGCTTTGGAGGATTCCCCAGTGCGGAGCCCGGCGCTGTCGTGTGACCCGTACCCACGAGCTCCAGGGAGACAACGATGCCGGATCCGAGCGGTCCCGAGAACACCGACGACGTGACCGAGGCGGCGGAGCTGACCGAGGGCGCTGACCCGGCCGACGACGACGCGCCGGCCGAGGACGACGCGCCAACCTTCCTGAACCGGGCGGCCCGCCGGGGCAAGGGCGGCCCACAGCAGCAGCCGCAGGGCAAGGGCAAGAGCTTCGGCGGCCGGGGTTCGGTCCAGGGGCCGCGCCAGTGGGGCAACCGCCGCAGCGGCTGAGCTACGCCGCCGGCTGCTCCTGGGCCGTACTGATCAGGACCTTGCCAACCGTCGAATCCTCCACCGCGGCATGCGCGTCGGCGGCCTCGGCCAGCGGGTAGTAGTGCAACGGCAGGCCGGCATCCGCGCCGACCCGGATGCCGCCCTGCGTCGCCGCGGTGGCCACGTCCTGTACGGCCTGCGCCTTGGCCGCCGTCGGCACCTGGTAGATCGTCACGAACTGCCAGCGCGCGTTGGGCGTCATCAGCTGCATCGCGGGCAGGCTCAGGGTGCCGTCGCCGCCGAACGAGTAGACGGAGACGACCCCGGCGTGGCCGATCACCTGGGCGTCGATCGACGCGTTCCGATCGCCGGCCACCTCGACGATCGTGTCCACCCCGTGCGGGGCGATCTTCTTCACCTCGGCGACCACGTCCTGCTGCCGATAGTTGATCACGTGTGAGGCGCCGGCTGCGGCGGCCAGCTGGGCCTTCTCCGCGCTGCTGACCGTGGCGATGACGGTGGCGTCGGCCCAGCGGGCGAGCTGGATCGCCGCGTTGCCGACCACGCCCGCACCGCCCTGGACCAGGACGACGTGGTCGGCCAGGCTGCCGACGTCGAGGTGTCGGGGCATCAACTCGCCGACGGTCAGGCAACGGTGGGCGGTCAGGAACGGGATGCCGAGCGCCGCGCCGACCTCGAACGATGCCGGGCCGAGCAGGACGATCTGGCGGGACGGTACGAGGGTGTACTCGGCCGCCGTACCCCAGGGGCGGGTGACGGCGGCTTCCCAGACCCAGACCCGCTCGCCGACCAGGGTCGAGTCCACCCCGTGGCCGGTCGCCTCGATCACGCCCGCACCGTCCTGACCGGGGACCTGCCAACCGTACGGGGGTGGGCCGCCGTCGCCGGAGCGGGCCTTGACGTCGGTGGGGTTGATGCCGGAGAAGGCCATCCGGACCAGGACCTCACCCGCGTCGGGCTCGGGGATCGGCTGGTCGACCAGCTCCAGCACCCCCGGTTCGCCGGTGCGGGTGTAGACGGCTGCCTTCATGGTGGTCTCCCTGCCTGGCGCGGTTGACCCCATTTTCCCCGGTTATCGGAGCCATGTACGGGTATCCGGGGTCCTTCCTGGTTCGGGAGGTGTCGTGGCGCGGGACGGCGGGGTGTCGGGGGTATGACAGATCGGACATCGGGCACAGGTCGTACGGACGGAGTGCCGGTGACCGGCAACCGGATCGGCGACTACGGCTTCCTGGCCGACGGCCGTACCGGTGCGCTGGTCGGCCGGGACGGCGCGGTGGACTGGTGGTGCCCGTCGCGGTTCGACGGACCGTCGGTCTTCGCCCGGATGCTGGACGAGGGCGGCGGGCACTGGACGATCCGCCCCGCAGCGGACTTCGAGGTGGAACGGGAGTACCTGGACGAGACGTTGGTGCTGCGTACGGTCTTCACCACGGGGGAGGGGACGGTCGCGGTGACCGACGCGCTCGCACTGGAACCGGGCGCACGCGGGCACCAGATCGGCCGGCGCTCACCCGCCATGCTGCTGCGTACGGTGGAGGGCCTGTCCGGGAGCGTACCGATCCTGATGTCCTTCGCCCCGCGCTTCGAGTACGGCCGGGTGACCGCGTACCTGACCGTCGAGGAACGCGAGGTCACCGCGACCGCCGGGGCGACCACGCTCACCATGACCGCGAGCGTTCCCGTCGACCGGGACCACATCGACGCCTCGGCCCGGTTCACCGTCGCCGCCGGCCAACGGGAGAGCTTCGCCGTCACCTACTCGCCCACCTACGGCGACGGTGCCCGGCGACTGCCGGCCGGGGACGTGCCCGAGACACTGGCCGACACGGTGACCGGCTGGCGCTCCTGGATGCACCACCACAACTATCAGGGACGCTACCGCGACCAGGTACGCCGCAGCTCACTGGTGTTGCAGGGGCTGACCTTCGGGCCCAGTGGTGCCGTGGTGGCCGCCGGCACCACCTCGCTGCCGGAGGAGATCGGTGGCGACCGCAACTACGACTACCGGTACGCCTGGCTGCGCGACTTCGCCCTCACCATGCGCGCCCTGTGGGTGGCGGCCTGCCCGGACGAGGCGAACCGGCTCTTCGACTGGGTGGCCAAGTCGGTCGGCCGGGTCACCACCGAACCGGTGCCGATCATGTACGGGCCCGAGGGCGAGCGGGACCTGACCGAGCACGCCCTCGACACCCTCGGCGGGTACGCCGGCAGCAGACCCGTGCTGGTCGGCAACGACGCCTGGCGGCAGCGGCAGTCGGACGTACTCGGTGAGGTCCTCGACGCGGCCTGGCTGTTGCGCGACTACCTCGACCCGATGCGCGAGTCGGTCTGTCACCTGCTGCGCTCGCTGGCCGACCAGGCCGCCGCGAGCTGGCACCTGCCCGACGCCGGCATGTGGGAGGCGCGGGACGCGCAGCGGCACTACCTCTCGTCCAAGGTGTGCTGCTGGGTGGCGCTCGACCGGGCGGTCCTGTTCGGCGAGCGGATCGGTGACGCGGCGGACGTCGAGCGCTGGGCGCGGGCCCGCGACGAGGTCCGCGCCACCGTCCTCGCGCAGGGTTGGAACGCGGACGTCGGCGCGTACACCGGGGCTTTCGGGTCTGACCGGCTCGACGCCTCGGTGCTGACCCTGCCGATCTGGGGTTTCCTGCCCGCCACCGACTCACGGATGCGGGCCACCATCGACCGGATCGAACGCGAGCTGACCGTGGACGGGTTGGTCCGGCGCTGGGACGGCGACCCGGCGGCCTTCTTCCTCTGCTCGTTCTGGCTGGTCAACTGCCTGGCCCAGGCGGGCGAGCACGACCGGGCCAGCCTCATGTTCGAGAGCCTCACCGCCCGCGCCAACGATCTCGGGCTGTTCGCCGAGCAGTTCGATCCGCGTACGGGGGAGCAGCTGGGCAACTTCCCGCAGGCGTTCTCCCACATGGCACTGATCAACACGGCCTGGCAGCTCACCGAGAGCGCCCGCGTACGCGTCTAGCAACGCGGTCAGTTGAGGGTCTGCCCGAGGAAGCCCCGGATGTAACCGGTGATCGGGTCCAGATGGGTCTCAAGGGCGAAGTGCCCGGTGTCGAGCAGGTGGATTTCGGCGTCCGGCAGGTCCCGCTGGAAGGCACGGGCCCCGTCCGGGCCGAAGATCTCGTCGTTGCCGCCCCAGACCGCGAGCAGGGGCACCTTCGTGCGCCGGAAACAGTCCTGGGCGGCCGGATAGACGTCGAGATTCGTCTTGTAGTCGCGGAAGAGCTGAAGCTGGATGTCGTCGTTGCCGGGCCGGTCGAGAATCGACTGGGCGTGGGCGTACGCGTCCGGACTGATCAGGCTCACGTCGGCCACGCCGTTCTCGTACTGCCAGCGGACCTTCGTCGGCGTGAACGCCACCCGAGCCGTCTTCTCCGTCTCCGGGCCGGGGGCCTTCGCGTACGCGAACAGCGGTGTCCAGAACGCGTCGACGAAACCCTCCATGTACGCGTTCCCGCTCTGGGTGATGAACGCGCTGATCTGCTCGGGTTTGCGCAGGAACAGCCGCAGGGCGATGGGCGCGCCGTAGTCGTGCATGTAGACCGCGTACCGCCGGATCTTGAGTTGTTCTAGCAGTTTGGCGGTGACGTCGGTGAGCGCGTCGAACGTGTACGGGAAGTCGGCCAGGCTCGGCGCGGCGGAGTAGCCGAAGCCGAGCATGTCCGGGGCCACGAGGTGGTAACGGTCGGCCAGTGCCGGGATCAGCTCCCGAAACGAGTGCGAACTGGTCGGGAAGCCGTGCAGCAGTACCAGGGTTGGCGAACTCGGATTGCCGGCCTCGCGGTAGAACACCTCGAACCCGTCGACCGTCGCGGTCCGGTGATGTACAGGGATCATGTCCGCAGTATCGAGGCGCATTGCCCGACACGTCCCGAGATCCGCGAAGTTCCCCCGCTTCCGCTCCGGCGCCTGGTACCCCGGACGGCATCGGCGGACCGCACATCGGGTCCGGCGGTGGCCGATGCCCATTGCGATCACCACCTTGAATGCCGACGATACCTCTGAGCCAAGAGGAGGCCGATCGATGCAGGCGGTAGCGGTGACCGCGCAGGGTGGTCCGGAGGTTTTACAGGTGATCGAGCGGCCGGACCCGGTCCCCGGTCCGGGGCAGGTGCTGGTCAGGGTGCTGGCGGCGGTCGTACATCCGGCCGACGTGGCGGCCCGGCTCGGACTCATCCCCGGTGGGCCGGTCGAGCCGCCGTTCCTGCCCGGCTGGGACTTCGCCGGTGAGGTGGTCGAGGTCGGCGACGGCGGCGGCGGCGAATACCGGCCCGGTGACCGAGTGGTCGGGATGGTGCCCTGGTACCGGACCCGGGGCGCGGTCGGCGCGTACGCCGAACTGATCGCCGCGGATGCCGACTGGGTGGTGCCGCTGCCCGACGGGCTGGCCCCGACGGTGGCCGCCACCGTGCCGCTGAACGCGTTGACCGCACGTCAGGCGCTCGACCTGATGGAGCTGCCGCCCGCGTCCACCGTGCTGGTCACCGGTGCGAGCGGCGGGGTCGGCGGCTTCGCCGCCCAACTGGCGGTACGGGCCGGGCACCGGGTGCTCGCCGTTGCTGGCCGCGACGACGAGGACTGGGTACGCGACCTGGGGGTGGCGCAGGTCGTACCGAAGGAGGTCGACCTGGCCGGGATCGGCCCGGTGCCGGCGGTGCTGGACGCCGTGCCGCTGGCCGAGTCGGCCGCGGTGGCGGTTGTCGACGGCGGGATCCTGCTCACCACCCGCCCCACCCCGCCGGTCGACCCGGCGCGGGGCGTCCGACAGCAGGTCGTCCTGATCCGGTTCGACCGGGAGTTGCTGCGCGAGCTGATCGTCGAGGTCGCCCGGGGTCGGCTGCGGACCCGGGTCGCTACCACGTTGCCGCTGGCCAGGGCGGCCGAGGCGCACCGGATAGTGGAGGCCGGCGGGGTACGGGGCAAGGTCGTGCTGACCCCCTGAGTCAGAGCGCGTCGGCACCGGCCTCGGCGACGGTCTGGTCCTGTTCGCCGGTGCCGCCGCTGACGCCGATCCCACCGACCACCCTGCCGTCGCGGACCAGCGGGATGCCGCCGGCGAAGATGACCACCCGGCCGTGGTTCGTGGCGTGGATGCCGAAGAACTGCGAGCCGGGCTGGGCGTTGGTGCCCAGGTCCTTGGTCTGGATGTCGAAGGCCCGTGCCGTCCACGCCTTGTTGATGCTGATGTCGACGCTGCCGAGCCAGGCGCCGTCCATCCGTACGTGTGCGACCAGGTTGCCACCGGCGTCGACCACGGCGATGTTCTGCGGCTGGCCGATCTCGTTGGCGCGGGCCTCGGCGGCCGCGATCACCTGACGCGCGTCGGCGAGTTTCAGTACGGACATGGGCGCTCCTTCGGCGAGGGTGGGAACATCTGCGCCTGCCTCAGGCGGCGGGCTTGAGTACGACCTTGGAGTAGCCGTCCTCCCGACGGTCGAACCGGGCGTACGCGTCCGGTGCGTCGTTCAGTGGCAGCCTCTTGCTGACCACGAAACTCGGTGTGGCCCGGCCGGCGATGATCAGGTCCCGCAACTGCTCGTTGTACGCCTTGACGTTCGCCTGCCCGGTCCCCATCCGCTGGCCCTTCTCGAAGAACTTGCCGACCTTGAACAGCAGTTCGCCGTGGGCGGAGTGCTCGTCGGGCGCGCCCGGATCGCTCGGCAGGTAGAGCCCGACGACCCCGATCCGGCCGGTGGCCCGGACGATATCGATCAGGTTGTTCAGCACCAGCGCGGGTTGTTCCTCGCCACCGGTGCCGTGTGCCTGGTAGCCGACCGCGTCGACGCCCTTGTCGGTGCCGTTGCCGTCGGTCTGGTCCAGGATCTGCATCACCGGGTCGGCCCTGCTGAAGTCGATCGGGATGGCGCCGATCGACTCGGCCAGCCGGAGCCGGGACGGGACCCGGTCGACCACGAACACCTTGGCCGCACCGATGAGCATCGCCGAGTACGCGGCCATCAGCCCGACCGGTCCGCCGCCCATCACCGCCACCGTCTCGCCCGGCTGTACGTCGGCGAGGGCGACGCCGTGGTACCCGGTGGGGAAGATGTCGGCGAGCATGGCGAAGTCGTCCTCGTGCTCGTCACCTTGGGGCAGGTCCAGGCAGTTGAAGTCGGCGAACGGGACCCGCAGGTACTCCGCCTGCCCACCCCGGTACGGTCCCATCGCGGCGTAGCCGTACGCGCCGCCGGCGAAGTTGGAATTGACCGTGAGGCAGTAGGCGGTGTTGCCGGCGAAGCAGTTCTTGCAGAACCCGCAGGCCACGTTGAACGGGATGGAGACCCGGTCGCCGCGGCGGACCCGGGAGACACCGGGGCCGATCTCGGTGACGATGCCCATGTTCTCGTGGCCGAACACCATGCCCGGCTGTGCCTTGGTGCGCCCCTCGTACATGTGCAGGTCGGACCCGCAGATCGCGGTGGTGGTGATCTTGATGATCACGTCGTTCGGGTCCTCGATGCGGGGGTCCTCGACGTTCTCGACCGAGACGTCGTTGGCCCCGTGGTAGACGACTGCCCTCATGTCCGCTCCTGTCCCAGCCCGGGATCCTGTCATCGACCCTAGGGCGGCGCCGGGCTCTCGATGCCGGAATGCGGAAACGGTGAACCCCCGCGACGAAACGCGGGGGTTCACCGTTCGGAGCGGTTGCGGCGGTCGTGCCGCTGCCGGGTCTACTGCGCCGCGAGTACGTCGACCACGAAGCGCAGGGCGCCGGCCGGCGCGCCGTTGCCCGGGTTCTCGCCGTACGCGAGTGCGGGCGGGATGTCGAGCTGGATCCGGCTGCCCACCTTGACACCGACCAGGCCCTGGTCCCAGCCGGGGATGACCTGACCGGTGCCGATCTGGAAGGGGACCGCCCGGGACTGCTTCCAGGAGGAGTCGAACTCCTGCCCGTCGGCGTAGGTGACGCCGACGTAGTTCACGGTGATCTGCTGCCCGGCCTGGACCACCGGGCCGGTGCCCTGGACCAGGGTCTTCGAGGTCAGCTTCGCCAACTCGCCCTCGCCCTTGGTCACCACCGGCTCCTTGCCCAGGGCCGGGTCGGCGCCCTCGGGCAGCGGCGGGAACTCCGCGTCCGCCGGCGGCTGGGCCGGGGGAGCGGCCGGGTCGGCGGGGGCGGCGGGGTCGGCCGGGGCGCTGGCGCTCGGGTTGGAGGCGAGACCGCCGTCGGCGGGTTCCTTGCCGGTGTCGTCGAGGGCGACGAATGCGACGACGATCACGGCGACCACGGCCAGGCCGGCGAACGCACCGGCGAGCGCCTGGCGGCGGCGCTTCGCGGCGGCGGCCCGTGCCTTGGCGGCCTTCGCGAGGGCGCGCTTCTCGGACTTGGTCAGCGGCGCCGGCTCGTCCGTGACGTTGGCGGGACGGCTCTGGACCTGGTCGCTCATAGGTGTCGGCTCCTGCAAGAGGTCGGGGCGGGGCGGCCTCGCCCGGATGTGTTCCGATCGGAGGGCCTTGCATACGGTACTCGGCCAGCAGCCGAATGGTCCCGGAGCCGATGATCAATCTGGCTCAGGCGGACTTGCGGGGGGTCTTCTTCGCCGGGGTGCTCTTTTTCACCGAGGTCGATTTCGTGCCGGTGGACTTGGCGCCGGTGGACTTGGTGCCGGCGGCGGCCTTCTTCGCCGGGGCCCCGGTGGTGCCGGTTGCCTTCTTCTGGGCGGTCTTCTTCGCCGGGGTCTTTGCCGCCTTCGCGGCCTTGGCCGCCTGCTGGGCGGATTTCGCCGCCGAGATCGGGGTGGCCTTGGCCACACCCCGGCCCTCGGACGGCTCCTCGCCGCGGGCCGCCCGAGCCCGGTCCACCGAGGCACGCAGCGCCGCCATCAGGTCAACCGCGGCCGCCGGGGCCTCCTCCGCCTCCTCCGGTTGCACCACCTCGCGGCCCTCGACCTTGGCGTTGATCACTTCCTGGAGCGCCGTCCGGTAGTCGTCGGTGAAGGCGTCCGGTTGGAACTCGCCGGCCATCGAGTCGATCAGCGAACTGGCCATCGCCAGCTCCGGCGGGCGGACCGTGATGTCCTCGTCGAGGAACCCGAAGTCGGGGACACGGACCTCGTCCGGCCAGAGCATCGTGTTGAGCAGCAGCACTCCCTCGCGTACGCGCAGGGTGGCGAGTTGCTCCCGCTGGCGCAGCGCCACCTTCACGATCGCCACCCGGTCCGAGTCGGTCAGCGCGTCCCGCAGCAGCACGTACGGCTTGGTCGCCGCCCCGTCCGGCTCCAGAAAGTACGCCTTGTTGTAGAGGATCGGGTCGACCTGCTCGGCCGGTACGAACTCCAGCACGTCGATCGCGTGCGAGGTGGTCAGCGGCAGTTCGGCGAAGTCCTCGTCGGTCAGGATCACCATCTCGCCGCCGCCGAGGTCGTAGCCCTTGGCGATGTCGTCGTAGCTGACCTCTTCGCCGTCGATCGAGCAGGTGCGCTTGTACTTGATCCGCCCGCCGTCAGTCCGGTGTACCTGATTGAACCGTATGTCCTTCTCCTCGGTGGCTGAATATAGCCGTACGCCGATGGATACCAGGCCGAATGAGACCGCGCCCCGCCAGATAGCCCGCATTCCCCGCTCCCTTCCCCGGTATTGACCAGGATTGCATCTGATAGAAGGTCGGGCGAGTGTTTCCCTGCGGACCTAGAGTGATGTCGTGCCGGGCGCACCGCTCAAACCGATGCTCGCCATGACCGGGGAGCTGCCCAGCGGCCCCGGCTGGGGGTATGAGTTCAAGTGGGACGGCGTACGCGCGATCGCGCAGGTCATCGACGGTGCGGTCCGCCTCTTCGCCCGTTCCGGCGCCGAGATCACCGCCGCCTACCCCGAGTTGGCGCCGCTCGGCGCGCAGGCGCCGGACGCCCTGCTCGACGGCGAGGTGGTGGTGCTGACCGACCGGGGGCAGCCGTCGTTCACCGCCCTCGCCGAACGGATGCACGTACGAGAACCGGGCCGGGCGGCGCGACTGGCGGCCACCGTACCCGTGACGTACATGATTTTCGACGTGTTGCGACTGGTCGGCGCGGACCTGATCGGCCAGTCGTACGAGCGGCGCCGGGCGACGCTCGACGGCCTCGGCCTGGGCGGCGCGCGGTGGGCCGCGCCGCCGGTCTTTCCGGACGGCCCGGCCACCTACGAGGCCGCCGATGAGCACGGGCTGGAGGGCGTGGTCGCCAAGCGGCTCGACTCGATCTACCGGCCGGGCGTGCGGTCACCGGACTGGCTCAAGGTCAAGCTGGAGGTGACCGGGGACTTCGTGGTCGGCGGCTGGCGTCCGGGCGCACGCCGGCTCGGCGGACTCCTGGTCGGGGTGCCCGCGCCGGACGGGCGGCTGGTGTTCCGGGGCCGGGTCGGCGGCGGGATCGGCGCGGCGGCCGAACGCGAACTGCTCGCCGCACTGGAGCCGCTGCGGGTCGACACCGCCCCGTTCGTCGACGCCGTGCCGCGCGAGGATGCCAAGGGCGCGATCTGGGTACGTCCCGAGGTCGTGATCGAGGTGAAGTACGGCCAGCGCACCCCGGACGGGCGGCTGCGGTTCCCGCGGCTGCGCCGGTTGCGTCCCGACAAGGCGGCGGAGGAAGTCGAGGATGCCGGCTGAGAAGATCAGGGTCGAGGTGGAAGACCGCACCCTTGAGGTCTCCAACCTCGACAAGGTGCTCTACCCCGGGGTCGGCTTCACCAAGGGCGAGGTGATCGACTACTACACCCGGATCGCCCCGGTGCTGCTGCCGCACCTGCGGGACCGGCCGCTGACCAGGATCCGCTACCCGAACGGGGTGGACGCGTCCTTCTTCTTCGAGAAGAACGCCCCGGCCAGCACCCCCGACTGGGTGCGCCAGGCGCGGCTACCCACCCCCGGTTCGTCCAAGGACCGGGACGAACTGGACTATGTGGTCTGTGACGACCTGCCCACCCTGGTCTGGCTGGCGAACCTCGCCGCACTGGAACTGCACACCCCGCAGTGGCGGGTCGGCACCCGTAGCCGGGCCGGTGAGCCCCGGCCGGACCTGATGGTGGTCGACCTCGACCCGGGCTCGCCGGCCGGGCTGCCGGAGTGCTCCACGGTCGCGGTACGGATGCGCGACCGGTTGGCGCAGGACGGAATTGCCAGCTACCCGAAGACCTCGGGCAAGAAGGGCATGCAGCTCTGCTGCCCGATCGCCGGCAAGCAGTCGGCGGACGAGGTCTCCGGCTACGCCCGCCGGATCGCCGAGGAGCTGGAGCGGGCCGACCCGGAGCTGATCACCGCGAAGATGGCGAAGCGGCTGCGACCAGGCAAGATCTTCATCGACTGGAGCCAGAACAGCGCGGCGAAGACGACGGTGGCGCCGTACTCGTTGCGGGCCGGATCGGTGCCGGCGGCGTCGGCGCCGCTGACCTGGACCGAGGTGGAGGCGGCAGGCTCGGGCGAGCTGGGCGCCGTCCGCCCGTTCACCGCCGTCGAGGTGCTGGCCAGAGCCGAGGAGTACGGCGACCTGATGGCCGACCTGCTCGTCCCCGGCCCCAAACTCCCCCGCTGACCCACCCCGCCCCGCCGGCTCGGTTCCGCCGGCCCGGCCCCGCCGAAACGCATAACACGAAACTTTCGTACACCTTCTTCGGCGTACGCACATCAAAGAAGGCGTACGAAGAATTCGAGTTATGCCTTCGATTCGATTGTCCACAGGGTTATCCACAGGATTGCCGGGTGGGGTGGCGCACGGTGGGCGGGGGCGGACACCATCGGCGGGATGTCGGACAGACCCTCGCCGGGCAACTCGGTCGCCTGCTGCGAACGGAGCGGGAAGCGGCCGGGCTCACCCAGGCGAGGCTCGCCGTCCGGGCCGGCGTGACCCAACAGACTCTCTCCCGGTTCGAAAGTGGCCGGTCCGCGCCCACCACCACGCAGGTGGAACGACTCTTCGCCGCGCTCGGCAAGCAGCTCCGGCTGGACGTCGAGGAACGCGACGCCGACCTGGACACCGCCATCGACGCGGTCACCGACCGGCACCGGATCGAGGTTGACCACGTCGAGATGTGCCTCCACGACCTGGCCCTGCTGCACCGCCGGGCACCCGACGGGCTGACGTACCTGGTCGACGGCGAGCTGGCCGCGGCGCTCCAGGGGGTGCCGATCAGGCCGACCCGGGTCGACCTCGCGGTGGCCGAGGACGACCTGCCCCGGCTGGACGAGTGGATCCGAGCCATCCCCAACTGCCTGCGCCGGGTGGAGCGCTGGCGGGACTTCAGCGGGTACGACATCAGCCCACTTCGCCCCGGCCCGCTGCACTGGCGGTCACCAAGCGGCGAACTGCGCGTACGTCTGCTGGCCCGGCTGCCGGCGGCGGTGCGGATCCGGGCCGGCGACCGGCACGACGGGCCGGTGAGAGCGCTCAGTCGATGGTGGGCAGCGGTGGGCCGAGCACGTCGTCGGCGTCCACGATCCGGTAGGCGTAGCCCTGCTCGGCGAGGAAACGCTGCCGGTGGGCGGCGTACTCGGTGTCGATGGTGTCCCGGGACACCACCGTGTAGAAGTGCGCCTGCCGGCGGTCGGCCTTCGGGCGCAGCACCCGGCCGAGCCGCTGCGCCTCCTCCTGCCGGGAACCGAACGTGCCGGAGACCTGGATCGCGATCCCGGCCTCGGGCAGGTCGATCGAGAAGTTGCCCACCTTCGAGATGACCAGGGTGGGCACCTCACCCGAGCGGAACGCGTCGAAGAGCCGCTCGCGCTCCTTGTTGGTGGTGGAACCCTCCACGATCGGCGCGCCCAGGAACTCGCCCAACTGGTGCAACTGGTCGATGTAACCGCCGATCACCAGCACCTGGTCGCCCCGGTGCCGGTCGATCAGCGCCTTCACCACCGGCAGCTTCGTCCGGGCGGTCGCCGCCATCCGGTAACGCTCCTCCGGCTCGGCGGTCGCGTACGACATCCGCTCGGCGTCGGTCAGCGTCACCCGTACCTCGGTGCAGTCGGCCGGGGCGATCCAACCCTGCGCCTCGATGTCCTTCCACGGCGCGTCGTACCGCTTCGGGCCGATCAGTGAGAAGACGTCGCCCTCGCGGCCGTCCTCGCGGACCAGCGTCGCGGTCAGGCCCAGCCGGCGGCGGGCCTGGAGATCGGCGGTGAACCGGAAGATCGGCGCCGGCAGCAGGTGCACCTCGTCGTAGATGACCAGGCCCCAGTCGCGGGCACCGAACAGGTCCAGGTGCGTGAACGCGCCGTTGCGGCGCGCGGTGAGCACCTGGTACGTCGCGATGGTGACCGGGCGGATCTCCTTGCGCTCGCCCGAGTACTCGCCGATCTCCTCCTCGGTCAACGACGTACGGGCGATCAGCTCGCGCTTCCACTGCCGCCCGGCGACCGTGTTCGTCACCAGGATCAGCGTGGTCGCCTTCGCCTCGGCCATCGCGGCCGCGCCGACCATGGTCTTGCCCGCCCCGCAGGGCAGCACCACCACGCCCGACCCGCCGGCCCAGAAGTGCTGCACCGCCTCCCGCTGGTACGACCGCAGCGTCCAGGGCGCCTGGTGCCGCGCCGGGTGCCGCCCGTCCGCCGGTACGTCCTTGCCGGCCTCGGCCAGCTCGATCGGGTGCGCCTCACCGTCGACGTAACCGGCCAGGTCCTCCGCCGGCCAGCCGAGCTTCAGCAGGCCCTGCTTGAGCCGGCCACGCTCGGACGGGTGGACGATCATGGTGTCCTCGTCGACCTTGGCGCCGAGCATCCCGGCCAGCTTCTTGCTCTTGGCCACCTCGATCAGCACCATCCGGTCGAGCGCGTGCAGCACCAGTCCGTGGTTCGGGTGGTTCATCAGTTGCAGCCGGCCGTACCGGTCCATCGTCTCGGCGATGTCGACCAGCAGCGCGTGCGGCACCGGATAGCGCGAGTACTTCAGCAGCGCGTCGACAACACCCTCGGCGTCGTGCCCGGCGGCCCGCGCATTCCACAGCCCCAGCGGCGTCAGCCGGTAGGTGTGCACGTGTTCCGGCGAGCGTTCAAGTTCGGCGAAGGGGGCGATCGCCATCCGGCAGGCGAGCGCGTCCGGGTGATCGACCTCCAGCAGCAGCGTTTTGTCCGACTGCACGATCAATGGGCCACTGCTCACGCTCAGGTTCCTCTCGACAGCGCGGAACAAGACCCTCAAGTGTTGCACGGTCGGTAACCAGTCTTCGCCGGTAGACAACCGGGCAAGAAAAGTCTTCACCTCAGGCAACCCTGACCACCCTCCGGGCGTCTAGCAGACGACGACCGTTCCGGTTCAGAACTCGGGAACATTCCGTCCGGTTTCCGCTCCGGTGGTGGTCGTCCTGGTCGGCGCCGGTGTACGCGCGTTCGATCCGTCGGGGGACCGGGGTGGGTGCGGGGGCACCGGCCGGTCCCGGCGGCGGAAGGCAACGGGGGCGAACGGCTCGCCGGCGCCCGACCAGTTTTCGGCCCTGTCACCACGCCCACCCGAGTGCGAGTCTTGAGGGACAGGACGGGCCCGGGTGGGGGAGGCAGCCATGTCGCTGGACCGCGAGCTGAGCACCGGAACGCAACGGCCGACCGAGGAGCCCAACGGCCCGCCGGCCCGGGACGCCCCGGTCTCCCGGGCCACCCTGATCGGCTACGCCACGGTCGCCGTCGCCCTGTTCGGCTGGTTCCTGTTCGGCTGGCTGGTGGAACGCCAGGGCTTCGTCAACTCGGTCGGCGAGGCGGCCGGCACCGCGTTCACGTTGCTGCTCGTCATCGCGATCGTCGGGACCCTACGCCGCAGCCGCCACTGACACCGCCGCCACTGACGCCGTCGGCTACGCGTCGAGCACCGCCGCCGTGATCCGGTGCAGCGCGAACGTGTGCAGCATCTCGGTGCGCTCGTCCTCGGCGCGCAGGTAACCCCCGCCGATCGAGACCGGCCGGACCAGGCGGGACGTGGTCGCGCCGTGGGCGTCGACGTACCCGACCCAGACCGGTGTCTTGTCCCGGATCGCCTGTTGCAGCACCGCGAGTGCCTGGGTGTGCGCGTGTGCCGGGGTGGCGCTCCCGCCGGCCCGGCCGGCCGCACCCCGGACCGGGTCCGGAGCCCGCCGGGCGGCCCGCGCGGCGGCGTCGCCCCGGCGCATCTGCTCCACGATGCCGAGCACCCGGGGCGTGGTCAGCTTCGGCGCGGCGAGCGGGTCACCGACCCGGTTCCCCACCGGCGCCCGGGCCGGAGCCCGGCGCACCTTCGTCCGGGTCAGCACCACCGCGCCGGTGGCGTCCTCCGGCACCGGCGCGTACCCGGCCTCGCGCAGCATGGTGAGCAGCCGGCCCACCTGGAACGGGGTGGCCAGCACCGTCGGCGCCAGCCGCCGCAGCGACATCGTGCTCAGCCGTCGGTCGGCGACCACCTCGGCGAGCAGCGCCTCGTCGTCGCTGCGCAGGTACGCACCGGCGGAACCGACCCGCAGCCCGCCGTGCTTGCGGGCCACGTCGTCGACCAGGTACGTCAACCCCTGCGGCACCGGCGTACGGGACCGCCGCTGGAACAGCGCGTGCAGGTCCTCGGCGGCGTACCCGGCGTCCAGGGCGCGACGCAGGCTGGTGGCGGTCACCCGGTACACGCTGGCGCCACCGGCCGACTCCGGGTCGGCCAGCGCCTCCAACTCGGCCGCCAGCGTCGGCTCCGGCGGGCCGGGCACCACGAGGCTCAGGTCGGCCTGGAGCAGGAAGTGGTCCACCGGGGCCGGAAGCAGCCCGTCCAGGGCCCGGACCGCCGCCGACGCCTCGCCGGACTCGTCGGCGCCCAGCCGTACGCCCAGCGGGTCGTCGGTCCCGGCGGCCGACCGGTCCTCGGCGGCGGTCGAGTCGGTCAGCAGCAGGCGCCCGTAGGCGGTGATCGCGCCGAGCCCGGTCAGACCGATCCGGGCCGCCTCGGCGAGCACCTCCCGCTGGGCCGTCTCACGACCCCGGCTGCGCCGGGGTGACCGCCAGGCGAGCAGCGCCAACACCTCGTCCGGTCCGGGCGCGGTCCCCGGATCCAGCCCGGCGAGTACGCCGAGCAGCCCCCGGCGCGCGGTCGGCGTACCGGCCCGTTCCAGTTCGGGGGAGAGCACGGTGATCAACCGGTCCCGCTCGTCCCGCTGGCCGATCAGCCCCGGCTGACGGGTCATGGCCAGCCACGCCCGAGCCAGTTGCTCCCACCGCCGGGCAAGCGTTCCGGCCCGCCAGGCTTCGTAGCCGGCGGTCGGCAGCACCTGCTGGTCGGCACCGGCGCGGGTGGTGGTGGAGCCGGTCAGGTCGACCTCGCCGGCCAGCCCGGCGGCGTAGACGACCTCCAGCACCAGCGCCGTGGTCGGCTCGTCCAACCCGACACCACGGGCGATCCGGCGCAGGTCACGTACGCCCAGACCACCGGAGCGCAGCACCGGGGGCGGATCGGCGGCGAGCGCCTCCAGCACCGTCTCGGCCTGCCGGACCACCTCCATCGCCTGGCCGGCGCCGGCCGAGTCGACGGCCTTCGGCTCGCGCAGCGCGGCGGTGCCCAGAGCCGGTGGCAGCGGCTGCATCGGCCCGAGCGGCCCGGAGTCGCGGCGCAGCAGCAGGCCGATCTCGCGGGGCAGTTCCACCGCGGTCCCGCCGGACCCGGCGTCGGTGTCCGAGATCGGGACGAGCAGGGCGTTCTCCACCAGCCAGCGCACCGGTGAGCCGGAGCCCGGGTTCGCCGGATCCTCGACCGGCGGCGCGTCCAGCGCCTTCGGCGGGAGCGTGCCCACCGGGGGGCCGGCGGCGAGCCGGTCCAGGATCGCGCGGGCCGCGGGCGGTGCCGCCAGCACCGTACGGCGCAGCCGGGCCGGGTCGGCGCACAGTGCCGCGGCGGCCGGGTCCAGATCCAGCGCGGGGCGCCCCAGACCGGCCGGGTACGGCGAACTGACCTCGTCCACGCCTGGCACCACCCGCAGCGCGTGCTCCGGGCCGTACAGCAGGAAGAGCGCGCGGAGCCGGTTGAGCGCGGCCCGTACGGCGGCCGGGTCGGCACCCTGCACGGGCACCGCCGCGACGGCCAGGACCGCGTCGACGGAGGTGGTGCCGTCGGCCGGGTCACGGGTGAGCCGGGCACCGTCGAGGATTTGCAGGGTGAACTGGTCCAACCCGTCCAGGGCGCGGGCGACCGACACCCGCGACTGCGCCCGTACGGCGAGCGCGGAGATGTCGGCCGGGACCGGCAGGACCAGATCGGGGCGCAGTTGTAGCAGCGCTGCCAGGGCTTCGTCCGGCAGCGACCGCAGGTGATCGGCGAGTGAGGTGGTCATCGTCATTCCACGCTATCCGGCCGAGTGCCGCCTGTGCCCCCCGGTCGGCCGGCTGGACTTCGCGATGCGGTCGGCGTGCGACGATGATCGGATGGCGACCACCCCCTCGGTCGGGTTCGACCTTGACATGACCTTGATCGACTCTCGCCCCGGCATCGCCGCCACCTACCGTGAGCTCACCGCCCGGACCGGGGTGCACGTCGACGCCGACCTCGCGGTCAGTCGGCTCGGCCCGCCGCTGCGGCACGAACTGGCCCACTGGTTCCCGTCCGAGCAGGTGGAGTCGGCGGTGACGACGTTCCGCTCGCTCTACCCGGCGTACGCGGTCGGCCCGACGCTGCTGCTGCCCGGCGCGGCCGAGACGCTGGCCTCGGTACGCGACGCCGGGCTGCGTGTGTTGGTTGTCACCTCGAAGCTCGGCCGGCTGGCCCGACTGCACACCGAGCACCTCGGGCTGACCGTCGACGAGGTGGTCGGCGACCTGTTCGCCGAGCAGAAGGCGACCGCGTTGCGGGAGCACGACGCCCGGCTCTACGTCGGCGACCACGTCGCGGACATGACCGCCGCCCGGATCGCCGGCGTGCCCGGCGTCGGTGTCGCCACCGGGCCGTGCGATGTGGATGAGCTGCGCGCGGCCGGCGCGCGAATGGTGCTCGACGACCTCACCGGATTCCCAGCGGCGTTGTCGGGCCTGTTGCGGCTAGCCTTGTGAGGGTCATCAGCCGTTTACGGAGTCGAGGTCAATCAGGTGCCGACGGGTCGAGTGAAGTGGTACGACGCGGCCAAGGGTTATGGATTCGTCACCAGTGACGAGGGCGGCGACGTATTCCTACCCAAGAGTGCGTTGCCCGCTGGTGTCACCGATCTCAAGGGGGGTCAGCGGATCGAGTTCGGCGTGGTGGACAGTCGCAAGGGCGCCCAGGCACACGCCGCGAAACTGCTGGACGCGCCGCCGTCCATGGCGGAACTCCGCCGCCGTCCCGCCGAAGAGCTGCACGGGCTGATCGAGGACATGATCAAGGTGCTGGAGGCGAAGGTCCAGCCGGATCTGCGGCGCGGCCGGTACCCGGACAAGAAGACCGCGACGACCGTCGCTCAGCTTGTCCACGCGGTCGCCAGCGAACTGGAAGTCTGAGGGGTCGCCGGGGTCAACCCGGCCGCCGCAGCCCGGCGGAGCAGGGCGTCGATCGCCCGGTAGCCGTCCTCGCCGAGGTCAGCGGTGAACTCGTTCACATACAGCGCGATGTGCTGGTCGACCACGTCCGGTTCCATCTCCTGCGCGTGCGCCAGCACGTACTCGCGGGTGCCGGCCGGGTCGGCCCACGCACGCCGTACGGACGCGCGGATCCAGTCCGCCGCGGCCACCGGATCAACGGTGCCGCGGCGGGCCAGGATGGCGCCGAGCGGGATCGGCAGGCCGGTGTCCGACTCCCACCACTGCCCGAGGTCGACCAGCGCGGTCAGCCCGTGCCGGTGGTAGGTGAACCGGGCCTCGTGGATGACCAGTCCGGCGTCGTAGCGACCGGCCGCCACCCCGGGCATGATCTCGTGGAACGGCACCACCTCGATCCTCGCCGGCCGCTGGTCCGCCGCCCAGAGCCGGAACAGCAGGTACGCCGTGGTCCGGTCGCCGGGCACCGCGACGGTCGCCCCGCCCAGATCGGTCCGGTCGCCCCGGGTCAGCACCAGCGGCCCGCAGCCGCGCCCGAGCGCCCCGCCGCACGGCAGCAGTTGGTAGTCGTCGAGCAGCCACGGCAGTGCGGCGTAACTCACCTTCACGATGTCGTACGCGCCCTGCTGGGCGGCGGTGTTGGTGACGTCCACGTCGGCGTAGGTCACCTGCACCGGCGGTGCCCCCGGCACCAGACCGTGCACCAGTGCGTGGAACACGAAGGTGTCGTTGGGGCAGGGGGAGAACGCCAGCGAGAGAGCCACGTCCCCCACGGTAACCCGCAGTGGATCAGTGCAGCGCGGCGGCTGCGGAGCGGAGCGCCTCGAACGCCTCGGTGATCCGCCACGCGCCCCGGTCGCGGGGCCCGACCGGGTTGGAGATGGTACGCAGCTCGGCGAAGGGCACCCCGGCCTGGGCGGCGGCGACGGCCACCCCGTACCCCTCCATCGCCTCGGCTACCGCGTCCGGGTAGCGGGCGGCGAGCGTGCGGGCGCTCTCCGAGGTCCCGGTGACGGTGCTACAGGTGACAACGGCGCCGACGGTGGCCCTGGGCAGCGATTCGCGCAGCCGTTCCAGCAGTGCCGGGTCGGCACTGGCCGACGATGGGCCGAAGCCCAGGTCGTCCAGGGGCAGGAAACCCTCCGGCGACTCGGCACCGAGGTCGGCGGCGATGCTCCGGGTGGCCAGCACGATGGTGCCGAGCGCCGCCCGGTCGGGGAAGCCGCCGGCGATCCCGGCGCTGATCACCGCCTGGTACGGGCGCCCGGCCGCCTCGGCCAGTGCCAGCAGCCGGGCGGTGCCGGCAGCGGCGGCGGCCGGCCCGACCCCGACCGGGGCGACCACCGCAGTGGTGCTGGTCAGGCCGGCCCGGATCGCCTCCGCCTCGGCCGGCACCGCGGTGACGATCAGCAGTCCAGCGCTCATGTGGTCGGCTCCCGTGGTTCGTGTGGCCGGTGCCCGCCGTCGTCGCCGGAGCCCGGTGCGGGTACGGCCGACGACGGTCGGTAGATGTGGTAACCGGGCGGCGCCAACGGCCGTTCGCCGCCGCCCCCGTTCCCGGTCTGGCCCGCTGCCGCCGTCGCCGGTTCGGTGACGCCGGTCCGGTCGTCGGCCTCCCGTTCGGCGGCCGCCCGCTGCCGTTCGTCCTCGTCCCGGGCCGCCCGCGCCCGTTGCGCGGCGGCGGCCTGCTCCTCGGCGGCCCGTTGCGCGGCGGCCTGCTGTTCGGCGGCTTCCTGCTCGGCGTCCGGGATGGCCCGACCGTGCAGCCGCTCGCCCCGCAGCCGCCCGGCAACCACGACGGCGCGTACGGCGGCGAGGATGGCCAGCCCGCTCAGCACCGCGATGCCGACCCGGCCGTCGAACGGGATCAGGCCGATCGCGCCGCCGGCCACGAAGGCCAGCATCAGCGCGGTCTCGGAGTGGGCGAAGGCGCTGGCCCGCGACCGTTCCCGGATCCGTTCCTGGATCGAGGCGTCGACGGCGAGTTTGGCGATGCCGCTGACCAGCGCGGTGACCAGGCAGAGCAGGGCGACCGTGAGCAGTGAGAACTCGACCGTGGCCAGTACCGCCAGGGCGGCGACGATGACCAGGCCGCTGGACTGGATGGCGGTCGGCCGGTGGATGCGCAGCCGGGTGCCGACGGCGGTGGCGAGGAAGCTTCCGACCGCCAGCGCCCCGCCGACCAGGCCCAGCGCGGCCTGGTCGGAGAGGTCCCGACCGAACACGGCGGTGGTGATGTCGCCGCCCTTGATCGCGAAGGCGAGGAAGAGCAGGAGGAAGCCGTACAGGCCGCGCAGGGTGGCGCCGCCGGCCAGGGCGCCGATGACGAGCCGGCCGCCCGGACCGCCCCGACCCAGTGCGCCCGTTCCGCCCCGCCACGCGGCGCGCATCGCCCGGGGCACCGCCTCCGGCGGCTCGGAGTCGGCGCGCGGTGGCAGCCGGAGGGCGATCACCATTCCGACCAGGAAGATCACCGACGCCACCCGAAGCGGCCACTGTGGACCTAGCCAGAACGCGGCCAGCCCCAGCGGCGCCACCACGGCCCCGGCGATGGTGCCGTAGACACTGGCCCGCGCCCCGGCCTGGGAGAGCCCGATCCCCTCGGGCAGCAACCGGGGTACGGCGGCCGAGCGGGCCACGCCGTACGCGCGGGAGAGCGCCAGTACGCCGAACGCGGCCGGGTAGAGCCCGAAGCCGTGGATGTAGTCGGAGATCAACCAGGCCAGGAAGGCGCGGCCGAGCATGGTGGCGGCGAGCGCGTACCGGCGGCCGTGCCGGAAGTGGTCGAGCAGCGGCCCCACCACGGGTGCCAGCAGCGCGAACGGAACCATGGTGACCAGCAGGTAGAGCGCGACCTTGCCCCGCGCCTCGCCGAGCGGGGCGTTGAAGAAGATCGTCCCGGCCAGCCCGATGGTGATCAGTACGTCGCCGGCGCAGGAGATGGCGTGCAGGTCGAACAGGCGCACCATGCCGGTCTCGCCGCCGGCGCCCCTGGTCCGTGCCCGGCCGGCGCTCCGGGTGATCCAGGCACCGCCACGGAACGTCCCGCGTACGAGTGCCCGGACGCCCCGGATCGTCCTTCCGAGGGCACGCCCGAGGAACGACCCCTGGGGGCGGCTGAAGAGCGGCATGTGCACCATCCTCGCCCATTCGGCGAGCGGCCGGAGGATGTGGCGCGAGAACAGGTACGGGGAGTCCCTGCCGGCGGGCCGCTCGGATAGGGAACAATGAGCATGTGACCAGGACCGCCGGTGCTCGCGCAGCCCGTCTCGACCAGGTTTGTGCCGCTGCCGTCGAGGTGGCGCGGGCCGGCATTACCGAGGTGGAGCCGACCGATGTCGGCGATCACCTGGAGGTGGTTGCCGAGGGTGAACGCCTGGTTACCCACTTCTTTGAATGTCTGCTGGCCGGCTACCGGGGTTGGCGCTGGGCGGTGACCGTCACCCGGGTGTCGCGCAGCAAGCAGGTGACCATCTGCGAGACGGTGCTGCTGCCGGGACCGGACGCCCTGCTGGCGCCGAGCTGGCTGCCCTGGCAGGAGCGCCTTCAGCCGGGCGATCTGGGCGTCGGCGACCTACTGCCGGCCACGGCCGACGACGACCGGCTCGTTCCCGGTTACGTCCTCTCCGACGACCCGGCGGTCGAGGAGGCCACCTGGGAGCTCGGGCTCGGCCGTTCGCGGGTGATGTCCAAGGAGGGCCGGGAGGAGACCGCGCAGCGCTGGTACGACGGCGACCACGGCCCGACCGCGCCGATCTCGGCCGCCGCCCCCCGGACCGCCCGCTGCGGGACCTGCGGCTTCTACCTGCCGCTGGCCGGTTCCCTGCGCCAGGCGTTCGGCGTGTGCGGCAACTTCTACGCCCCCGACGACGGCCGGGCGGTCAGTGCCGACCACGGCTGCGGGGCGCACTCGGAGACCATGCTCGACGTGGCCGAGACGCCGGTGGACGAGCTGCCGACGATCTACGACGACAACGAGGTCGAGGCGGTCTCGGTCAGCCGGGCGCCGGGCTCGGTGGCCGACGAGGAGCCGGCCGAGCCGTACGGCCACGGCTGAGTCGGCCCGGCCGTCGGCTGTCGGTTCGTGGCACCGATCAGTGCTGCTGACCGGCCCGACGGCGTCGACGGTGGGCGTCGTGTCGCAGCATCACGGCCAGTCCGGGGAAGCCGATCAGGAAGCCGGCCAGACAGGTCCAGAGCCAGTCCCGGTGACCGTGCTCGGTGAGCCAGTCGCGGAAGAAGACCAGCAGGACCAGCCCGACGGCCGCCCAGATCACGAGGCCGCCGACGGCGAACGGAACCATCGGTGGGTCCAGCGGCTCCGGCCGCGGTTGCTGCTGCTCCGGCACGTGGTCAGCGTACCCGTGGGCAGGGATCGAAGTTCGTAACCGGAACGTACTTTCCCGGTAACAGGTCGTCTGGGACGATGCGCCCAATGAACCCCCCATGATCACTATGTGAGGTCCTTATGACGACCACCACCCCGGAGGCCGCCGCCCCGGCGGCGACCACACCCCCGCGCAACGGCTTCGACCGGTACTTCGAGATATCCGCCCGTGGCTCGACGATCAGCCGCGAGATCAGGGGCGGTCTCGCCACCTTCTTCACGATGGCCTACATCGTGGTGCTCAACCCGCTGATCCTCGGCAACGCGGTCGACGGCGACGGTCAGAAACTGGCCATCCCGGCGCTCGCGGCGGCCACCGCCCTGGTCGCCGGGGTGATGACGATCCTGATGGGTGTTGTCGGCCGGTTCCCGCTCGCCCTGGCCGCCGGCCTCGGCGTGAACGCGCTGGTCGCGTACGAGATCGCCCCGCAGATGACCTGGGCCGACGCGATGGGCCTGGTGGTGATCGAGGGTGTGATCATCGCGATCCTGGTGCTGACCGGGCTGCGTACGGCGGTGTTCCACTCGGTGCCGACCCAGCTCAAGACCGCGATCGGGGTGGGCATCGGCCTGTTCCTGACCATCATCGGCCTGGTCGACGCCGGGTTCGTCCGGCGGATTCCGGACGCCGCCGGCACCACCGTCCCGGTCGGCCTGGGCATCAACGGCAAGCTGGTCACCTGGCCGGCGCTGGTCTTCGTGCTCGGCCTGCTGATCACCCTGGTGCTGGTCGTGCGCAAGGTCAGGGGCGCGATCCTGATCGGCATCGTGGCCTCGACCGTGCTGGCGATCGTGGTGGAGGCGATCACCAACGTGGGCCCGTCGTTCGTCGACGGCAAGCCGAACCCGCAGGGCTGGTCGCTGAACGTGCCGGAGTTGCCGGCGACCGTGGTCGACACCCCCGACCTGTCCCTGCTCGGCAACTTCAACGTGCTCGGCTCGTGGTCGACCGCCGGCTGGCTGGTCGCGCTGATGTTCGTCTTCACCCTGCTGGTCACCGACTTCTTCGACACGATGGGCACGATGGTGGCCGTCGGCCAGGAGGGCGACCTGCTGGACGAGAGCCAGACGCCACCGCGTACGCGGGAGATCCTGCTGGTCGACTCGATTGCGGCGGCGGCCGGCGGCGCGGCGAGCACGTCGAGCAACACCTCGTACATCGAGAGCGCGGCCGGGGTGGCGGAGGGTGCCCGTACGGGCGTGGCGAACCTGGTCACCGGCGGGCTGTTCCTGCTGGCGATGTTCCTCGCCCCGCTGGTCGTGGTGGTGCCGTTCGAAGCCGCGTCGACCGCGCTGGTGGTGGTCGGGTTCCTGATGATGACCGGGGTACGGAGCATCGACTGGACCGACTACGAGATCGCCGTACCGGCCTTCCTCACCATCGTGCTGATGCCGTTCACGTACTCGATCTCGAACGGGATCGGTGCCGGAATGATCACCTTCGTGGTGCTCAAGCTGGCCCGGGGCAAGGCGGGCGAGGTGCACCCGCTGCTGTACGGGGTGGCCGCGCTGTTCGTCCTGTACTTCCTGCGGGGTCCGATCGAGACGCTGATCGGCTGATCGGTTTGGCGTGCGCGGGCGGGGGACACTGGTAGTCGACGGGTCCCCCGCCCGTTCGCTGGTTCGGTGACCGTGGTCATAACAGTGGTCGTTAGCAAGGCTTATTAGTTAGGCTAACTATCGTGACGGAGCGGACGGTGATGGCGCAACGTGTGCCGCCCGCGCAGCTGGCCAGCCTGCTGCGCGATGCGATCACCCGGCTCAACCGACGGGTCCGGCAGTCCCGGCCGGTCGGCGAACTGACGCTGACCCAGTTGTCCGCCCTGACCAGCCTTGAGCTGGCGGGCGCGCTGAGTCCGCGTGAGTTGGCCGATACCGAACGGGTGCAGCCACCGACCATGACCAAGATCGTCGCGAAGTTGGAGGAGCGTGGCCTCGTACGCCGCACTCCGCACCCGACCGACCGGCGACAGGTCATCCTCTCGACGACCGAGTCCGGCCGCGAGGTGTTCGCCGATTTCGAGCGGGCCCGCAACGAGTGGCTGGGCCACCGGCTCGCCGAGCTGACGCCGGAGGAACGGGAGACGCTGCGGGAGGCCGCGGCGATCCTGCAAAAGGTGGCTCGCGCCTGATCGGCGCCACCAACCGGGTCCGCTTCGTCCGCCGTGGATGACGCGTACGACCCGAGGAGGCGCACCCCGAGTGCGGGCAAAACTAGGCACCACGTTCCAGTCCCTACAGGTTCGAAACTACCGGCTGTTCGCGATCGGTCAGCTCGCCAAGCTGATCGGCGTGTGGATGATGTTCACCGCGCAGGACTGGCTCGTACTCGATCTGTCCGACGACTCGGCCACCGCGCTCGGCTGGGTCACCGCACTACAGTTCACCCCCGTACTGCTGCTCACCCTGTTCTCCGGTCGGCTGGCCGACCGGTACGACAAGCGCCTGCTGCTGTTCATCGCCAACGCCGCCTGGTGCGTGCTGTCGCTCGCGATGAGCCTGCTGGTGGTCACCGGTGTGATCGAACTCTGGCACGTCTTCGTCTTCGCCGCCCTGCTCGGTACGGCCAACGCGGTCGAGACGCCGGTCCGCCAGTCGTTCGTCTCCGAACTCGTCGGCACCCCGCTGCTGCCGAACGCGCTCTCGCTGTCCGCGGCGACCTTCAACTCGGCCCGGATCATCGGCCCGGCCGTCGCCGGGGTGGCGATCGCCCTGTTCGACGTCGGGCCGGTCTTCCTGATCAGTGTCTTCGGCGCGCTCGCGCCGTTGATCGGCCTGGTCCGGATGCGCGGTGAGGAACTGCACCGGGAAGCCCTGCTGCCGATGGACGAACGCGCCCCGGCCAAGGTCATCGACGGCCTCCGGTACGTCCGGGTCCGGCCGGACCTGGTGCTGCCGATGGTGCTCATGTCGGTGATGGGGATGACCCTGTTCAACTTCCAGATCACCCTGGCCGCGCTCGCCAAGACCGTCTTCAACACCGGCGCGGCCTCGTTCGGGCTGTTCACCACGGCACTGGCCGTGGGTGCGCTCGGCGGGGCACTGGCCGGCAGCGGCCGGCGCAGCCGGCCGTCGGTCTGGGTGGTCCTCGGCGCCGCGGTGGCCTGCGCGGTCGCCGGCACCCTGGTCGGCGTGGCGACCACGTACTGGCTGGTCCTGGTGCTGCTGGTGCCGGCCGGTTTCCTGATGGTCTACTTCGCCCAGGCGTCCAACCAGCGGGTCCAGCTCGGTGTCGACGCCGCCTTCCGGGGCCGGGTGATGGCCCTGTGGGTGCTGGTCTTCCTCGGCACCAACCCGGTCGGCGCACCGGCGATCGGCTGGGTCGCCGAGCACGCCGGCGCCAACGCCGCCATCTGGATCGGCGGGCTCATCTCGCTGGCCGCCGCCCTACTGGCGGTGCTCTGGCAGTTGCGGCACGACAAGTCCCGGCTCCGGTTGCGGATCGCCCCGCTGCCGCGCTTCTACGTCGTACCCGCCGACGCCAACCAGGCGCGAACTGTCGTAGGTGTCTGATTGGTTGGTGGGATGGAAACGTCGCGCTATCTGGAGTGTCTCGCCGCCGACCACGCCCGGCTGGGCGCGGTCGCGGCGACCGGCCTCGCCGAGACCGTGCCGAGCTGTCCGGACTGGAGCGTCGAGGACCTGACCCGCCACGTGGCCCAGGTCTACCTGCACAAGGTCGAGTGCATGCGGACCGGGTCCGCGCCACAGACCTGGCCGCCGGACCTGTCCGGCGAGCCGCCACTCGCGCTCCTGGACCGGGCGTACGCGCAGCTGCGCGCCGAGTTCGCCGAGCGCAGCCCCGAATCGCCCGCCCACACCTGGTACGACCCGGACCAGACGGTGGCGTTCTGGATCCGTCGGATGGCGCAGGAGACGGTGGTGCACCGGGTCGACGCCGAGCTGGCCGCCGGGACCTCCGTCGCCGACATCCCGGACGACCTCGCGCACGACGGGATCGACGAGGTGCTCCGGGTGATGCTGGGCTACGGCACCCACCGCTGGCCGGAAGCCTTCACCGGCGTGCTGCCCAGCTCGACCGTCCGGCTGCTGGTCGACACCGGCGAGCAGAGCTGGCTGGTCCGCCTCGACGCCACGGGTGCGGTGGTCGAGCCGGGCTCGACGGACCAAGCGGTGCACGCCACCATCAGCGGTGCCCCGCCGGAGCTGTTGCTCTGGCTCTGGCGCCGCACCCCCGACGACGCCGTACGCCGCACCGCCGATCGCCACGCGGTCGACACGTTCCGGGCGGTGCTCGGCGCGGCGACCCAGTAGCGACCCGGCTCACTTTCCAAATCGGTGGCGTGCCCCGATCGTGGGGCCTAGCGTCGGAGGATGGCCGTCGTGCAGGTTTTCGTGCTGGCCCTGGCACTCCTGTCGCTGGTCTGCCTGCCGGCGTTGGTGGCCGCGATCCTCTGCGCCGACGAACTGGTCGACTGGCTCACCGCCGAGGCGGTCACCCGGCGGACCGGATGGCGGCAACGGCGGGAACTCGACCGCCTCGACCGGGCGTTCCGGGCCACGGCGGAGCCGGGTCGGCTCGACCCGACCGAGGTGGACCTACCCGGTGGCCCGGCCATCGAAGAGGTTGCCGCCGATCTGCGCCGGCTCGGCGGTCAGCGACTGGGCCGGCCGGCCCGGTCCGGCCCGGCGTACGGTGATCTGCTGCGGGCGTACGACGAGCAGTTGCGGGTGGCCAGCCGCGCACTGGGGGTGGCCGAACACCTGGCGGACCTCGACGGGCTGGACCGGGAGATCGAACGGGTCCGGGTCGAGGGCGAGTTGCAGGCCGCCGGCCTGGTTCTGTGCAGCGCCGACCGGGGTTCACCACCGTGACGACGCTGGTGAAGCGTGACGGCGTCGGAGACGAGCGAGGTGGTCCGGTGCGACTGTTCGTAGCGATCTACCCGGATCCGGCGGCACTGGCCGACCTCACCGGGCAACTGACCCGACTCCGGGTCGGTGCGGCATCCGCGTCCGGAGTCGACGTACGGCTGACGCCGCCCGATCACCTGCACCTGACCGTGGTGTTCGTCGGTGAGGTGGCCGAGAGCCGGTTACCCGGACTGCACTCGGCGCTCGACCGGGCGGCCCGTACCTGGCGGCCGTCGCCGGGCACCGACGGTTCGGTGGAGCTGGTCGGCACACCCCGGCTGCGACTGGGCGGGGGCGGCCTGTTCGGGGTGCCGCCGGAAACCGTGCTGTGGGTGGGGCTGCGCGGCGACGTCGACGCGCTGCACGCGGTGAGCGTGGCGAGCCGACGGGAACTCGCCGCCGTCGGGTTGCCAGCCGACCCACGGCCGTACGTGCCACACGTCACGTTGGCCCGACCGGGCAACCGGCTGTCCCCGGAGGCGGTTGAGGCGGACCGGGCCGCGCTGGACGGATACCTGGGTCCGGAGTGGCCGGCGACCGAACTGGTGCTGGTACGCAGCCGACCCGGCCCCCGACCGACCTACGACCGTCTGGCGGCCTGGCCGCTCTAGGCGCCGGGGTCAGGAGGTTTCGCGTTGGGCGGGACCGCTGCCGAACAGCACATCGTCCCAGCTCGGCAGCCGCTTGCGGGGCTTGCCGGACTGGTCGGTGGTTTCGTTCGTGGCCGCCGGGCCGGTGGTCCGACGCGGCCGGAGCACCGCCAGCGACGGCACGGCCGGCACCTCCTTCGGCAGGTCCGCGTCGTCGTCGAAGGCCGAACCCTGGCCCCCGCCGAGCAGAGCAGCGGCACCACCGGCGACCGGCCGGGGCCGGGGCGCCTCGTAGTTGGTGTGCGCGGCCGGTGAGACCGGTTCGAGCCCGCGACCGGCGCTCGACCCGAGCGGACGGTCGAGCGAGGCGAGCAGCGCGTCCCGACCGGCCCGGATCGGATCGCGGGTCGGACGGGGGGCGTGCTGGTCGCCGGTGGCCGCCGGCAGGCCGTGCCCACCGCGGGTCGGCTCGACCCGGGTGGGGCCGGGCAGGCCGTGTCCACCGCGCTCCGGCGTCGGCTCCTGGCCGAGGATCGGCGTGGGCCGCTCGGCGCAGAGGTACTGCGCCATGTCGTCGTGCGGCGAGACCATCTGCCGGGTCTTGTCGAGGTCCCAGACCGCCTGGGCGGTGGCCTTGCCCGACGGCCAGCTGGCGATGATCCGCCAGGTGCCGTCGTCGCGCCGGTAGGCGTCCCAGGAGATCTTCTCGGTGTCGATGCTGTGCTGGGCGAGCCGGCCGTCGACCACCTCGGCGAGCGGAACGCTCTTCTCCGAGTTCTTCAGCCGGGTACGCCGCGCGTGCTGGGCGACCATCGCCCGCTCCTGTAGGACCGGGCCGGCGTAGCGCAGCACCCGGTCGACCGGGACACCGGCGATCCGGGCGACGTCCTCGGCGGACTCACCGGCCCGGATGCGGGCCTGGATGTCCCGTGGCGACAGTGAGGCCACCGGGTCCTGGGCGGGGGAGACCACCGTCAGTGGAGTGCCACCCGGTTCGGCGTGCAGAACCGTGGCAACCCGCTCGTCGATGGGGAGCGCGAGCAGGCGGCCCACCTCGTCGGCAAGCACCAAGGCCTGGCCGTCCTCGGAGAGGGCGACGAAGCGTACCGGTCGCATCGCGTTGCCTCCGTCCCGCTTGCTCGGCCCACGCCACGAGCCAGCCACCCGGGCGTCCTCGACACACGGTACGCCCGTCCGCCCGCGCGTGGGGGATGCCACGCCCGCATGTCGCGGGTGAGCTGCACGAACGATCTATGAACAGCCGGCGGAGCCGGACATCCGACACCCGTACGAAACCGATGGGTGTCGGATGTCCCGACCCGACGGTGTCAGAGCGCGGCGACCACGTGGTCGACGCAGGCGGTCAGCGCCTCGACGTCGGCCGGTTCCACGGCCGGGTAGAGCGCGATCCGCAACTGGTTGCGGCCCAGCTTCCGGTACGGCTCGATGTCCACGATCCCGTTGGCCCGCAACACCTTCGCGATCACCGCCGCGTCCACCCGGTCGACGAAGTCGATGGTGGCGACCACGTTCGAGCGGAGCCCCGGATCGATCACGTACGGGGTCGCGACCTCGGACCGCTCGGCCCAGCCGTACACGATGGCGGCGCTCTCGGCGGTGCGCTTGGCCGCCCAGGCCAGCCCGCCCTGCGCGTTCATCCAGTCGGTCTGTTCGGCGGCCAGGAAGATGGTCGCCAGCGCCGGGGTGTTGTAGGTCTGCTCCAACCGGGAGTTGTCGATCGCGGTGACCAGGTCGAGGAAGGCCGGGATGTAGCGACCGGACTGCTTGATCTCGCCTGCGCGGGCCAGCGCGGCCGGGGACATCAGCGCGAGCCAGATGCCGCCGTCGGAGGCGAAGCACTTCTGCGGGGCGAAGTAGTAGACGTCGCTCTCGCGTACGTCGACGTCGAGTCCACCGGCGGCGGAGGTCGCGTCGACCAGCAGCAGCGAGTCCGGGTCGGCACCGGCGACCCGGCGGACCGGGACCGCGACACCGGTGGAGGTCTCGTTCTGCGGGGTGGCGTAGACGTCGACCCCGGCCTCGGCGAGCAGTGCCGGGGCGGAGCCGGCCTCGGCCTTGCGTACGGTCGGCGTACCGAGGAAGGGCGCGTCGGTGACCGCCTTGGCGAACTTGGCGCCGAACTCGCCGAAGTTGGCGAACTGGGCCCGGTCGCGGACCAGACCGAAGGTGGCCACGTCCCAGAAGGCGGTGCTGCCGCCGTTGCTCAGCACGACCTCGTACCCCTCGGGCAGGGAGAAGAAGTCGGCGAGGCCCCGGCGCAGCCGGGCGACCTGGTCGCGTACGGTCCGCTGCCGGTGGGAGGTGCCGAGGAATGTCGTCGCCACGTCGGCGAGCGCGGAGACGGCCGCCGGGCGGATCTTGGACGGGCCGGCGCCGAACCGACCGTCGGCGGGTTTCAACTCGTCGGGGATCCTGATGGTCGATGGGTCAGCCACGGTTATCGACGATCCTTCCGATGGGCCGGCGCGGCCCGGGAGCTGGGATGCGAGGGCTCCGGGCCCACGGGCGGCGGGCGCCGGGGCCGGATCCATGGATGTCCGGCGACGTTGCCGAGCCCTCATCCTCGCACTACCGGGGCTCCCGACCCGTCGTTGTCCCGCCGCCCCGGTGAGTCGTCCGCCACACCGCGGATCGGCCCGGTGCGGCGCCACGGCGACAAAACGGCGGTGGCCCACCCGACCGGAGTCGAATGGGCCACCGTGGTGGTCGGGATCACACCCCGTGTACGACCGCGTCCCAGCCCTCGACGTCGGCCGGCTTGCGGGTGCCGGGGCCGATGTAGCGGGCGGCCGGGCGGACCAGCCGGCCGAGCCGCTTCTGCTCCAGGATGTGCGCGCTCCAGCCGCCCATCCGGGCGCAGGTGAACATCGAGGTGAACATGTGCGCCGGCACCTCGGCGAAGTCGAGTACGACCGCCGACCAGAACTCGACGTTGGTGGCCAGTACCCGGTCCGGCTTGCGGGCCTGCAACTCGGCCAGGGCGGCCTTCTCCAGCGCCTCGGCGATCTCGAAGCGCGGCGCGCCCAGTTCCTTGGCCGTACGCCGCAGCACCCGCGCCCGCGGGTCCTCGGCCCGGTAGATCCGGTGGCCGAAGCCCATCAGTCGCTCGCCCCGGTCGAGTACGCCCTTGACGTACCCCTCGGCGTCGCCGCTGCGCTCGACGGCCTCGATCATGTGCAGTACCCGGGACGGCGCCCCGCCGTGCAGCGGGCCGGACAGCGCCCCGATGCCGGACGAGATGCAGGCTGCCGCGTCGGCGCCGGTGGAGGCGACGATCCGGGCGGTGAAGGTGGAGGCGTTCAGGCCGTGTTCGGCGGCGGAGATGAAGTACGCGTCGACGGCCTTGACGTGCCGGGGGTCCGGCTCGCCGCGCCAGCGCTTCATGAACCGCTCGACGATCGTCTGCGCCTTGTCGATCTCCTTCTGCGGTACCGCCGGCAGGCCCAGGCCACGGGCGGACTGGGCGACGAAGGACAGGGCGGTGACGGAGACCCGGGCGAGGTCCTCGCGTACCTGCTCGTCCTTGATGTCGAGCAGCTGGTCGAGGCCCCAGTACGGGGCGAGCATCGCGACCGCGGACTGCACGTCCACCCGGATGTCGCCGGAGTGCACCGGCACCGGGAACGGCTCGGCCGGCGGCAGTCCGGGGCCGAATCGGCCGTCCACGAGCAGGGCCCAGACGTTGCCGAAGGAGACCTGCCCGATCAGATCCTCGATGTCGACGCCTCGGTAGCGCAGCGAGCCGCCCTCTTTGTCGGGTTCGGCAATCTCGGTCTCGAAGGCGATCACGCCTTCCAGCCCCGGCTTGAAGTCGGACATTTTGCTCTCCTGGATCTGCATCGTCCGTACACCCGGGGCTCATCGGCGTAACCCGGAGCTCCTTAGGCGACCCTCAGGGATGTATTTCGTGCCATCTTGCCTGGTGAGTAACTGACTTTGCGACCCGAACGGGTTGTGCTACGCACAACACACCCGCTGCCGGCCGGCCGGCCCGGATCCATCGACTGCCGGCAAACCGGCTGGCCGGTGTCGGTTCGTACAGGTCGAGGCGGGTGCAGCAGGATGGTCGAATGACCGGGGACGATGGTCGGGTGACCGGAGACACAGTGCGACCGGCGGCGCTGCGCCGCGACTATTCCGTGGACCGTGGCCTGGATCGCGCCGACCTGGCCCCGGACTGGTACACCCAGTTCGACCGCTGGTTCGCCGACGCGGTCGCCGCCGGTCTGCCCGAGCCGAACGCGATGGTGGTCGCCACCGCGGACGCCGCCGGCCGGCCGAGCGGCCGGACCGTACTGCTCAAGGGGTACGACGAGCGGGGCCTGGTGTTCTTCACCAACTACGGGTCACGCAAGGGCACCGAAGCGCTCGCGAACCCGTACGCCAGCCTGGTCTTCCCGTGGTTTCCGATGCAGCGGCAGGTGGTGGTCGTCGGGTCGGTGGAGCCGGTCGACCGGGCCGAGACCGAGACCTACTTCGCCAGCCGGCCGCGCGGTTCCCGGCTCGGCGCGTGGGCCAGCCCACAGTCGCGGGTGCTGCCGGACCGGGAAACCCTCGACGCCGGTTACCGGGCGGTGGCGGAGCGGTTCGGCGAGCAGACACCGATCCCGCCGCCGCCGCACTGGGGCGGTCTGCGGGTGGTGCCGGAGACGGTGGAGTTCTGGCAGGGGCAGGCCAGCAGGCTGCACGATCGGCTGCGCTACCGTCGAGCCGACGAACAGGGGTGGATCATCGAACGACTGGCACCATGAGTTCCGAACCGGGCTCCGCGCAGGACTCCCGGCAGCTCCTCGAAGACCGGCAAAACGGTCAGCAGAGCCACGCAGACCGGAAACTCGCAGCAGGGAAGAAATCCAAGGCACCGTCGCGGTGGGCGATCGACGTACGCCCGCTCCGGGTGCCCGCGTACCGTCGGTTGTGGGTCGGCAACGGTGTGTCGATGTACGGCATGCAGTTCACCGCGGTCGCCGTACCGGTGGAGATGTACAGCCTGACCCGCGACTCGCTCTGGGTCGGCCTGCTCGGGCTCGCCACCCTGGTCCCGTTGGTGATCTTCGGCATCTGGGGCGGTGCCGTCGCCGACGTGATGGACCGCCGCAAGCTGCTGCTGGTCAGCACCGCCCTGACCTGGCTCACCACGCTCGGCCTGCTGGGCCAGGCGGTGTTCGAGGTGGGCAGCCCGCTGCTGCTGCTCGGCCTGGTCGCGGTCCAGTCGGCCGCGTTCGGGATCAGCTCACCGGCCCGCCAGGCGATCATCACCCGGCTGGTGCCGACCCCGCTGGTACCGGCCGCGCTGACCCTCGGTTTCACCACCTCGCAGGCCGCCGGGGTGGCCGGACCGCTCACCGCCGGTCTGATCTTCTCCGCCTGGACGCCGGCCACCGGACTGCCGCTGGCGTACGGGGTGGACGCCGTGCTGTTCACCGTGTCGCTCTGGGCCACCTACCGGCTGCCGTCGCTGTCCCCGCTGGTCGAGGCCGGTCAGCCGGTCGACGGCGCACCGCCGGCTCCCCGCCGGGCCGGGCTGCGCACCATCGCGGACGGCTTCCACTACCTGGCCACCACGCCGGTGCTGCTGCTCTCCTTCGCCATCGACATCATCGCCATGGTGCTGGCCATGCCGCGCAGCCTCTTTCCCGAGGTGGCCGACGAGCGGTTCGGCGGCGGGGCGGCGATCGGCCTGCTCTACAGCGCGATCGCCATCGGGTCGGTGCTCGGCGGGCTCACCTCGGGCTGGATCGGGCGGATCCAGCGCCAGGGTCTGGCCCTGGTCGTCGCGGTGGTCGGCTGGGGGGTGAGCATCGCGCTCGCCGGGCTGGCGCACCAGCTCTGGTTGGTGGTCGGGCTGCTCGCCCTGGCCGGCGCCGCCGATCTGGTCAGCTCCGTGTTCCGGCAGTCGATGTTGCAGGTCTACGTGCCGGACCGGATGCGCGGGCGGTTGCAGGGTGTCAACATCACCGTGGTCGCCGGCGGTCCCCGGCTCGGTGACCTGCGGGCCGGGCTGATGGCCTCCTCGTTCGGGGTGGGGTTCGCCTGGGTCGGCGGTGGACTGGCGGTCGTCGTGCTGGCCCCGCTGCTCGCGCTCGCCTTCCCGGCCCTGCTGCGCTACCGGGCACCGGCCACCCCGGCGGAATAGAGCCGCTGGTGACCGGGTTGCCGGGTGACCGGGCGGCGGGCCGGGACAACCGATATCGTCCCGGCATGGACAACGTCGAAACCGGGCCCCGCCCGCTGTCCGGAACACAGTGGACGATCACGGGCGGCGGCCAGCAGGCCGTCGTGGTGCAGGTGGGCGGGGGACTGCGCGCCTACCGGGTGGGCGGCGTCGACTACCTCGACGGGTACGCCGACGACGAGGTCTCGCCCGGCAGCGCCGGGCACGTGCTCGCGCCGTGGCCGAACCGGATCCGGGACGGGCAGTACAGCTTCGGCGGTCGGGCGTACCAGCTTTCGCTGACCGAGCCGGACAAGCAGACGGCGATCCACGGGTTGGTCAACTGGCTGCCCTGGCAGCTGCTGGAGCAGGCCCCGGACGCGGTCACGGTCGGCTGCGAGCTGCCGGCGCAGATCGGCTACCCGTGGCCGCTGCGCCTCCGCACCCGGTGGTCGGTCGGTCCGGACGGGCTGCGGGCCGAGCACGAGGTGACCAACCTCGGCGCCCAGGAGGCCCCGTTCGGGCTGTCCGTGCATCCGTACCTGCGGCTGCCGGGGGTGCCGGTCGACGAGGTGCGGGTACGGGTGCCGGGGCGCAGCCGGCTGCTGGTCGACGGGCGGATGCTGCCGATCGGTGAAATCAAGGTCACCGGCAGCGAGTACGACTTCACCGAGCCCCGCCGGATCGGCGACGCGGTGCTGGACGTCACCTTCGGCGACGTGGACCAGGGACCGGACGGCTCCAGCGTGACGCTCACCGGCCCGGCCGGGGCGCCCACGGTCGACGTCTGGGCCGACCCGGCGTTCGGCTGGTGGCAGGTGTTCACCGGGGACACCCTGACCGGGGAGCGGTACCGGCGTTCGGTCGCGGTGGAGCCGATGACCTGCCCGCCGGACGCGTTCCGGTCCGGTCGGGACGTGATCGTGCTGGCCCCGGGCGGGACCTGGCGGGCGAGCTGGGGCATCCGCCCCGGCGCCGAATAGCCGGGCGGCGGGCGACCGGATGGACTTCACGGAGGTCGTACGGCGGCGGCGGATGGTGCGCAACTACGACCCGGACCGACCGGTCCCGCCGGCGGTGGTCGACCGGCTACTGGACCACGCGGTACGGGCACCGTCGGCCGGCTTCGCCCAGGGCTGGGGCTTCCTGGTGCTGGAGGAGGCCGCCGACCGGGACCGGTTCTGGGCGGCGACCAGCCCGGAGCGGGCCGGTCGGGGGCGATGGCTCGACGGGATGCGGCGGGCGCCGCTGATAGTGGTGCCGCACGCCAACCGCTCGGCCTATCTCAACCGGTACGCCGAGCCGGACAAGGGCTGGGTCGATCGGGACGAGAACCGGTGGCCGGTGCCGTACTGGTATGTCGACACCGGGTTCGCCGCACTCCTTATGCTGCTCACCGCGGTTGACGAGGGGCTCGGCGCGTGTTTCTTCGGAATCCCGCCGGAACGTCTCGCGGCCTACCGGGAGGCGTTCGGCGTACCGGAGGAATTTGCGCCGATCGGCGCGGTCACCATCGGTTATCGCGCTCCCGATCATCGGTCGACGTCGTTGAATCGGGGTCGTCGGCCGGTCGAACAGGTTGTGCATCGCGGTCAATGGAGTTGACCGGTTGGCCGGTGGCTGCCGGTCAGGCAGTAACGAAATCGACATCCGGGAACAAACCGCAATGTCGTTGCCGGTCGCTAGGCTGACACCGGCTTTCGGTTTGGCTGCCGGCGTCATCGGGCGTGGTGGGGCGCGGTCGAACCGGCACGGCCAAACTGGCACGGTGAAACGGCAGGGCCGGCTCGGCCACGGGGAGGGGAGCGTACCGTCGTGATCTTCAAAGCGGTTCGGGACGGACGTCCCTACCCGGACCACGAGTTCACCCTGAAGCAGTGGGCGGAGATCCCACCGCGGCCGATCCGGCTCGACCAACTCATCACGACAAAGCGGGAGCTGGCGCTCGACAAGCTGCTCGCCGAGGACTCCACCTTCTACGGCGATCTGTTCCCGCACGTGGTGCAGTGGAACAACCACCTCTACCTGGAGGACGGCCTGCACCGGGCGCTGCGCGCGGCGTTGCAGCAGCGCAACCAGATCCACGCCCGGGTGCTCGTGCTCGGGGTGGCGCAGTGAGCAGCCCGCCGGAATCGGCCCTGGACCTGCTCGACCTGGACGCGCTGCTGTCCGAGGAGGAACGGCAGATCCGTTCGGTGGTGCGTCGGCTGGTCGACGACCGGGTCCGCCCGCACATCGCCGAGTGGTACGAGTCCGGCCGGGCGCCGATCCGGGAGCTGGCGGTCGAGTTCGGCAAGCTGGGCCTGCTCGGCATGCACCTGACCGGCTACGGCTGCGCCGGCGCGTCGGCGGTCGCGTACGGGCTGGCCTGCCTGGAGCTGGAGGCGGGCGACTCCGGGCTGCGGTCGCTGGTGTCGGTGCAGGGCTCGCTGGCCATGTACGCGATCTGGCGGTACGGCAGCGAGGAGCAGAAGCGGTCCTGGCTGCCCACGATGGCCACCGGCGAGACGATCGGCTGCTTCGGCCTGACCGAACCCGACCACGGCTCGGATCCCGCCTCGATGGCGACCCGGGCCCGGCGCGACGGCACCGACTGGGTGCTGACCGGCACCAAGATGTGGATCACCAACGCCCCGCTGGCCGACCTGGCGGTGGTCTGGGCCCGCACCGACGACGGCGTACGCGGCTTCGTGGTGCCGCTGGACAGTGCCGGGGTGACCGCCCGCGAGATCGGGCACAAGATGTCGCTGCGTGCCTCCTCAACGGGTGAACTCGTGCTCGACGGGGTAAGGCTGCCGGCGGCGGCCCAGTTGCCGGCGGCGACCGGGCTGAAGGCGCCGCTGTCCTGCCTGACCGAGGCGCGGTTCGGCATCGTCTGGGGTGCGCTCGGCGCGGCCCGGGACTGCCTGCGGGTCGCGCTCGACTACGCGGTCAACCGGACCCAGTTCGGCCGACCGATCGCCGGCTTCCAGCTCACCCAGGCGAAGCTGGCCGACATGGCGGTCGAGCTGCAAAAGGGCTACCTGCTGGCGCTGCACCTGGGCCGGCTGGCCGACACCGGTGCGCTGCGGCCGGACCAGGTCAGCGTCGGCAAGCTGAACAACGTACGGGAGGCACTCGCCATCGCCCGGCAGTGCCGCACGATCCTCGGCGCGAACGGGATCAGCGGGGAGTACCCGGTGCTGCGCCACGCCAGCAACCTGGAGACCGTGCTGACCTACGAGGGCACCTCGGAGATCCACCAGCTGGTGATCGGCCAGCGGTTGACCGGGATCGCCGCGTTCAACTGACCGTCCCATCGGGTACATGCACGGCAGTGGTCGTGTTGTCGTACCCGACCCGTACCGTTTGTAGCAGGCAAACGGTCTGATGAGGACGGTGAGGGCAGATGTCCCGTAGCGGAGATGTCAACGAGCCCACCCGGGAGTACCCGGAGTACACGCAGGGTAAGGCGCCAGCGGTGCAGGGCAAGGCGGCGCCGACCGTACCGGCCCAGGATCGGCGCTGGGCCGCCGACGCCGGGGATGCCGACCAATCGGCCGACCACCCGGTCGACCCCGACCGTGGGCCGGACCCGACCCAACCCGAGCCGCTGGTCACCACCACCCCGGCGCGCGGGCGCGGACTGTTCTGGTTGGCCGGTGCGCTCGTCGTGGTGCTGGTGCTGGTCCTCGGCGTACGGGCGACCGGGTTGTGGCCGACCTGGCGGAACCCGTTCGCGCAGGAGACGACCGACCGGAGCCAGCCGCCGTTGCTCAAGTCGATCCAGGACCTGAGCCGCTACGTGGCCGCGGAGGGCAACTTCCAGGTGGTGATCGACCTACAGCAGGACCGCAAGTACGTGCCGGATTTCCTGCTCAACGAACGTACCCTTTTTGTCGGGGCCGGGTCTGTTGAGGCATATGTCGATTTCGCGAAGATTTCCGAGGGCGGCGTGATCGAATCCGCCGACCGGAAGTCGGTCGAGATCAGGTTGCCCGCGCCGCAACTCGGCGAGACCAATCTCGATCTGGAGAAAAGCTACGTCTTCGCGGAGGACCGGGGCCTGCTGAACCGGCTCGGTGAGGTCTTCGGCGGCGACCCCAACCGGCAGCGCGAGGTCTACCAGAAGGCGGAGGAGAGCATCTCCGCAGCGGCCCGGGACAGCGGACTCAGTGACAGGGCGCAGGAGAACACCCGGAAAATGCTTGAGGGTCTGCTGCGCTCGCTGGGCTACGAGAAGGTGACCGTGACCTATACCGCTCCCTGAGCGTAGGAGCTCGATGACTCGGTGTCATCCCAGGTCAACCGGCCGCGCCGGGTATTCTCCTAGCGTTCCCTGGTGGCGTATCACCGGGTGCGGGATGTGGCGGTAGGATCCAGCGGCGTCTTGAGAAGGCGGCCGACGGAGCACCGCGCTGCCCTCGCCGCCCGGCCCCTCGCCAATCGACACACCGAGAAATCGAATCGGGAGAAACGCCTGTGGCACTTTCTGTTGCCGGAGACGAGATCGAGGTTACCGTCCTGCTGCCCTGCCTGAACGAGGCGGAGACGCTGGAGATCTGCGTCACCAAAGCTGTCCGGGCGCTCGCCGAACTGGGTGTGGTGGGCGAGGTCCTGGTCAGCGACAACGGGTCCACCGACGGCTCGCAGGAGATCGCCACCCGGGCCGGGGCGCGGGTGTCCCACGCGCCGATCCGCGGCTACGGCGGCGCACTGCTCAACGGCATCGAGCAGGCCCGAGGCAAGTACATCATCATGGGCGATGCGGATGATTCGTACGATCTGTCCAACCTTGAGCCGTTCATCCGTGAACTGCGCGCCGGGCACGACATGGTCATGGGCAACCGGTTCCGCGGCGGCATCGCCAAGGGTGCGATGCCGCCGCTGCACCGCTACCTCGGCAACCCGGTGCTGTCCTGGCTGGGGCGCCGGCTGTTCGGCCTGCGCAACGTCGGCGACTTCCACTGCGGGATCCGGGGCTTCAACCGGGACCGCATCCGGGACCTGCACCTCTGCATGCCGGGCATGGAGTTCGCCTCCGAACTGGTGGTCCGGGCCGCGCTCAACAACTACGACATCGTCGAGGTGCCGACCACGCTCCAGAAGGACGGCCGCAGCCGTCCGCCGCACCTGCGTACCTGGCGGGACGGATGGCGGCACCTGCGCTTCCTGCTCGTCTTCGCACCGCGCAAGACGCTGATCTGGCCGGGGCTGGTGCTCGTCGTGCTGGGCCTGCTCGGCACCGCGACGCTGTCCTTCGGGCCGCTACAGGTGGCCGGGGTCGGCTTCGACATCAGCACCATGGTCTACACCTGCCTGGCCGTCCTGACCGGTGCGCAGCTACTGCTCTTCGGCGTCTTCGCGCTGCTCTACGGTCACACCGAGGGGATCACCAACCAAGCCCAGGTCGCCTGGTGGGGCAGGTGGGTACGGTTCGAGACCTGCACCGCCGCCGGCCTGCTCCTGATCCTGCTCGGGCTGGCCGGGTCGGTGCTCGCGGTCACCGCGTGGGGAGCCAGCGGCTTCGGCGAGCAGAACCTCGCCGAGACCCTGCGGGTCGTGCTGCCCTCGTCCACGGTGATCGGCCTGGGCGTGACGGTGCTCTTCTCCGGCCTCTTCGCCAGCCTGCTCAACCTGCGTCGGGTCGGCCCGAGCGCGCCGGTCGCCACGACGCCGGTCGACGATGCGCGCAGCGACAGCGACCTCGCCCCGGCCCGCGGCTGAGTACGCGATGACAGTGCAGACCACGCCCGACGGGTCGGCCAAGCCGACCGGCCCGGTCCGGCCGAACCGGGCCGACGAGTCCGACGAGGCGAACGTGCCGACCGAAGACCGCGACGCGGCCGAGTCCGGGGCATCCGCGCCGGCCGGGTCCGCCGCACCGAAGACGGAGTCGCCCGCGCCGGCAGCCGTCGAACCGGCGGCCGCCGACACCACCGAGACCACCTCGGGCAGTGGGCGGCGGTTGCCGAACTGGCTGGCCAACGGTGGCACGGTCGCCGTACTCACCTGGCTTGTCGCGACCCCGGTCGCGATCGTGATCCCCCGGCTGATCGACCGGGATCCGTTCTCGGCGGGCGCGTCCACGATCCCGCTCGCCGGGGCGTTCATCCTGATCATCGGGGTGTTCGTGCTGGCCATGCGTCGGTCCGGGGACGCGGTGGCCGGTCTGGCGGCCGGTCTGGGCGCGGCCTGGACCGTGCTGATGCTGCGTTCGGCCCTCAACGGCACCCCGTTCGGCTTCGCCGGCCTGGTCGGCGACATGGGCCGGATGTCGGCGTCGGCGACCCGCTACACCACCACCATCGCCTCCAGCGACACCCTGGTCCAGGGGCTGCCGTCGGAGTACCCGCCGTTCTACGCCTGGCTGGTCGGCCGCGCGTCGGTCGTGCTCGACGAGCCGGCCTGGCGGCTGCTCGCCGACGCCGAGGTGCTCTTCAGCTCGCTGGCGGTGCTGGCCGCGTTCGTGCTGTGGCGCCGGCTGGTCGGGCCGTGGATCGCCCTGGCCATCGCCGCCCTGACGTTGGTCACCTGGTCGGACCCGCGCAAGGCGTTCGAGGTACTGACGCTGGCGATCTTCGTACCGTGGGCGTTGGAGGTCTTCGCCCGCCCGGCCCGGCGCCGGATGCACTGGCTGCCGGCCGGCATCCTCGGCGGCTTCATCGTGATCACCTACCAGGCGTGGATGGTCTACGGGGCGATCGGCCTGATCACCCTGATCGTGGTCGCCTGGCGGACCGAGCCGGACCGGTGGGCGTACCTGCGCCGGCTGGGCCTGATCGTGCTGGTCTCGTTCGTGGTGGCGTCCTGGTACATCGTGCCGTTCGGCTGGGACAGCCTGACCAAGGGCGGGCAGTCGATCTCCGACCTGTACGTCTCCGGCTCGCTGAACTCCGGCCTCTTCCCGTTCCTCGACTTCAACCCGCTCGGGCTGCTGAACCTCGTCGGGCTGATCGGTCTGGTCTGGCTGTGGCGTTCGGTCTGGTGGGCCCGCCCGCTGCTGCTGCTGATCATCTCGGCGTACGGCTACCGGATCCTGTCGATGATCCGGTACGTGCTGACCCAGCACACCGGGTTCCTGCACTACACGGCCCGGCTCTACGGGGTGCTGCTCACCATCGCCGGGGTCCTGGTGCTGGCGCACCTCGTCCCGATCGTGCTACGCCGGTTGCGGCTGACCCCGCCCCGGCTGGCCGGTGCGGGGCTACTCGCGGTCGTGCTCGCCTGGACCGCGACCGGCTTCACCACCACCTGGATGCCCGAGAGCGGCAGCAAGTACGCGATCATGGCGCACAGCGAACCGCTGCCCGGCGGCGGCTACCCGGTCTACGCCCCGGACGAGGATCTCCGTACCGGCTTCCCGATCACCGAGGTGGAGCGGGCGGTCGAAGGTGTGCTCGGACCGAAGGCACAGCCGGTCACGCTCGCCATCGACGACCGGGTCTTCTCGTACCTGCCCTGGCCCGGGTTCGTCGACAACGACCGCACCGCCGGCAGCACCCTGTCCCGCTGGGACGACCGGTTCGCCGAGGTGCAGAAGCTGGCCGCCACCCGGGACCCGGCGGCGTTCGCAGCCAGGGCCGCCGATGTCGGCGGGTTCGGGCCGATCCAGGTCTTCGTGCTCGGCGAGCAGCCGGACGGCTGGGTCTGGCGCGGTAACCGGTTCTCCCCGGAGCAGTTCTCGTCCCAGTACTGGACCGTGATCGACAATCTGCCGCAGGACGTCGTGGTCGCCGTCCGGCGCTGACCGCGGGCCGAGGCCCCACCGGGCCGAGCCGGCCCGGCAGGACCACGATCGGGGCCGTACCCAGCGGGGTGCGGCCCCGATCCACGTTCAGTGGGCGACGTACGCCTGCTGGTGGTCCTCGTTCGGCAGGATGATCCACAGTGCGATGTAGAGCAGCACCTGCGGGCCGGGCAGGATCACCGAGAGCACGAACAGAAGCCGGACCAGGCCGGTGGAGAGGCCGAAGCGGCGGGCCAGCCCGGCGCAGACTCCGGCGATCATCCGGCCGTCGCGGGGTCGTGCAAGCTTGCGACTCATGGTCGTCTTCTCCAACTCTGCGGCGGTCCGCCGCGTCTGAATCCACCGTACGAACCGACATCCACCGCCGACCTCCTCACTGAGGGCGATTCGGCGCATCCGTACCCGTAGGTGCTTACCCCGGTTGGCCGCATCGGACGCATGCTCGGGATGACGGGTAGGCTCGCCGCTCGGTGCTGGCCGGACCGACGGCAACGGAGCCGGATGCGGCAGAGCCAGCGGCGGGAGGAGGATCGATGATCAGCGTCTTCGATCTGTTCACGGTAGGGATCGGGCCGTCCAGCTCACACACGGTCGGGCCGATGCGCGCGGCGCGTACGTTCGCCGCCGGGCTCAAGGCCGACGGGCTGCTCTCCGGCACGGCCAGGATCCACGCCGAACTCTTCGGCTCGCTCGGCGCCACCGGGCACGGCCACGGCAGCGACCGGGCGGTCCTGCTCGGGCTGGCCGGTGAGGCACCCGAGACCGTCGACCCGGACCTGGTCGACGGTGCGGTGGCCGAGATCCGCCGCACCGGGCGGCTGGCCGTCCTCGGCGCGCACACCATCGACTTCGATCCGGCCCGGGACCTGGTGCTGCACCGCCGCCGGGCGCTGCCGTACCACCCGAACGGGATGACCTTCACCGCGTACGACGAGGCCGGTGAGGCGGTACGGGACCGGACGTACTACTCGGTCGGTGGTGGCTTCGTGGTCGACGAGGCGGCGGCCGGCGCGGACCGGATCAAGCCGGACCCGACCAGGGTGCCGTACCCGTTCAGCACCGGGGCGGAACTACTGAAGGTGACCGAGGAGACCGGGCTGTCGATCAGCGGGGTGATGTTCGCCAACGAGCGGGCCCGGCGCGGCGCCGACGAGATCCGTACCGGCCTGCTGGAGATCTGGCGGGTGATGCAGGAGTGCGTCGAGCGGGGCAGCCACCGGGACGGGGTGCTGCCGGGCGGGCTCAAGGTGCGCCGGCGGGCGGCGGAGCTGCGGCGGTCCCTGGCGACCGAACGCGGGGCCGGCTGGTCGGGCACCGGCGGTTCGGAGGACCCGCTGCGGGTGATGGACTGGGTCACCCTGTTCGCGCTCGCGGTGAACGAGGAGAACGCCTCCGGCGGCCGGGTGGTCACCGCGCCGACCAACGGTGCGGCCGGCATCATCCCGGCGGTGCTGCACTACTACACCCGGTTCGTGGCCACCGCGTCGCCGGACGGCGTGGTCCGGTTCCTGCTGGCCGCCGCGGCGATCGGGGTGCTGTTCAAGGAGAACGCCTCGATCTCCGGGGCCGAGGTCGGCTGCCAGGGCGAGGTCGGCTCGGCCTGCTCGATGGCGGCGGCCGGTCTGGCCGAGGCGCTCGGCGGCACGCCCGCCCAGGTGGAGAACGCGGCCGAGATCGGCATGGAACACAACCTGGGTCTGACCTGCGACCCGGTCGGCGGACTGGTGCAGATCCCGTGCATCGAGCGGAACGCGGTGGCGAGCATCAAGGCGATCACGGCGACCCGGCTGGCGCTGCGCGGGGACGGCGTACACACGGTCTCCCTGGACAAGGTCATCAAGACCATGCGGGAGACCGGGGCGGACATGAAGGTCAAGTACAAGGAGACCGCACGGGGTGGTCTGGCGGTCAATGTCATCGAGTGCTGACGGTTGATGGATCCGCGCTCCGGAGCGCTCGCGCAGGCCCGGCACCGCCTACCGAGCGTGCTGACCGACTGCTAACCTATGGCGCGTCAGCGGCCCGCTTGAAGCGGGGCCCGCAGCCGCGCTCCAGGTTGCCGTGTCCGAGATTCCGGCACGAGACGCGGGAGCACAATAGCTGTTAGGGCGGTCGCGGACGGTGACCGGGAGAGGTCGACACGTGATTCGTACCGGACGCGTCGGTGGATCTCTCCGGCGCAGCCGCCCTCGATCATTCCTCGGTTCGGGAAGGCGGCCATGACAACGAGCGTCGCGAGTATGTGGGGCCATCGCAACGCGCTGCGGCTGCTGGTCCGCCGGGACCTGGCGGTCAAGTACCAGCAGTCGTTCCTGGGCTACTTCTGGTCGCTGCTCGAACCGCTCGCGATGGGCGGCATCTACTGGTTCGTCTTCGGTGTCCTCTACAACACCAGCAACCACGCCGGCCCGGCGAAGGACTCGTACCCGCTGTTCCTGGTGACCGGCATCTTCGCCTGGATGTGGACGAACTCCGCGATCGGTGAGGCCACCAGCGCGCTCACCGGCCAGGCCCGGTTGATCACCACGATGAAGGTGCCCCGCGAGGTCTTCCCGATCGGGCGGGTCATCGGCCGCTTCGCGGAGTACGTCGCCGGCCTGCCGGTGCTGGTAGTGCTCGCCGCGTACTTCGGTGAACTGCACTTCGGCTGGGAACTGCTCGCGCTGCCGCTGGCGGTGCTGCTGATGACCATCCTGCTCACCGGCGTCGCGCTGCTGCTGTCGTCGCTGAACGTGCTGCTGCGGGACGTGGACCGGCTGATGAAGCTGTTCACCCGGCTGCTGTTCTACGGCACCCCGATCATCTACCCGTTGCAGCTCGTCCAGGACTCCGGAATGCCGGGCTGGGTGAAGATCGTCTACGAGCTGAACCCGCTGGTCGGCATCTTCGAGCTGTTCCGCGCCATCTGGTACCCGTCGGAATTCCCCGACGCCAGTCTGCTCGCCGTCTCGGTGGTCGGCAGTCTGGTGCTGTTCTTCGGCGGCTGGTGGGTCTTCCGCCGGCTAGAGCCCGCCGTGCTCAAGGAGCTGTAGTGAGCAAGCCGATCATCGAGGCGCACAACCTCGGCATCCAGTTCGTTCGCAACCGGCGGCGGCAGCTACGCCTGCGGGAGATGTTCATCCACCGCGGTGGGCGGCAGCCGAAGGCGGACGAGTTCTGGCCACTGCGCAACGTGTCGTTCGAGGTCCAGCCGGGCGACGCGGTCGGCGTCATCGGCCGCAACGGCACCGGCAAGAGCACGCTGCTCCGGCTGATCGCCGGGGTGCTGATCCAGGACGAGGGCACGATCACCGTACGCGGTGAGGTCGCGCCCCTGCTGGAGCTCTCCGCCGGCTTCTCCAACGACCTCACCGGCCGGGAGAACGTGCACCTGGTCGGGTCCCTGCACGGGCTCAGCTCGCAGTACCTGAAGACCAGGTTCGACGACATCGTGTCGTTCGCCGGTGACCAGGTTGAGAAGGCCATCGACACACCGGTACGGCACTATTCGTCCGGTATGAAGGTCCGGCTGGGCTTCTCGGTGATCTCCCACCTCCAGCACCCGATCCTGCTGATGGACGAGGTGATGGCGGTCGGCGACACCGAGTTCCGGAAGAAGTGCTACTCCACCATCGAGCGGATGCTCGGTGAGGGCCGCTCGCTGGTGCTGGTCTCGCACAACGAGAACGACCTGACCCGGTTCTGCACCCGTGGGCTCTACTTCAACGCCGGCCAGCTGGAGATCGACGGCACCGTCCGGGAAGCGCTCGACGCGTACAACAACGTCGTTCGGACCTGACCCCGGCCGTCTTCGTGGGCACCTGCCCGATACACCGGGCGGGTGCGGCTCCGGGGTGGTTGGCTGGACCCGATGACCCTGATCACCTTTGTCGTACCGGCCTACCGGGTCGAGGGCTACCTGCGGGAATGTCTCGACTCGATTCTCGGGCAGCCGTTGCACGACATCGAGGTGATCGGGGTCGACGACCACTCCCCGGACAGCAGTGGCGAGATCTTCGCCGAGTACGCCGCCCGCGACCCCCGGCTGACGGTGGTGTCGCTGCCGGAGAACGTGGGTCTGGGCGAGGCGCGCAACATCGGGCTCGACCGGGCCCACGGCGAGTACGTCTGGTTCGTCGACAGCGACGACTGGCTCGTGCCCGACTGCCTGCCGACGGTGGCCCGGCAACTGCGGGAGACCTCCCCGGAACTGCTGATCGTCGACCACGTCCGGGTGTACTGGGACAACTCGGTGCTGGGCAGCGCCATGCCGGAGCTGTTCCCGGACCTGCCGGGTTCGACCACGGTCAACCTGCGGCAGCGGCCGGAACTGATCCAACTGCTGCACACCGCCTGGAACAAGCTGGTCCGGCGGGACTTCCTGGTCGATCTCGGGCTCCGCTTCGGGCCCGGCTGGTACGAGGACGTGTCGTTCACGTACCCGCTGATGGTGGCGGCGGAGCGGATCGGCGTACTCGACCTGGTCTGCGTCAACTACCGGCAGCGCCGGTCCGGCGCGATCACCCGTACCCGGGGGGACCGGCACTTCGAGGTCTTCCTGCACTGGCGCCGGGTGTTCGAGCTGATGGACGAGTGGGGGCCACGGGTCGACGACCTGCGCCCGCTGCTCTTCCAGCGGATGATCTGGCACTACCTGACCATCCTCGGCAACGGCGACCGGCTCGCCCCGAAGCTGCGGCCGGCGTTCTTCGCCCGGATGGTCGCCGACTACCGGCGGTGGCTGCCGGCGGGCGGTTACCCCGTGCCGGCGGGCGCCGAGGGGCTCAAGCACCGGCTGGTCGCCCGGGGCAACTGGCGTACGTTCAGCGCCCTGCGTACGGCGTACCTGGTCCGGGGCCGGTTGCGCGACGGCGCCGGCGCGGCCCGGCGGACGGTGAAACCACCGGTCCGCCGGTCGGCCCGGCTCGGCCGCGACGCCGTCCTGCGCGGCTACTACCGGGCCCAGCTGCTGCTGCCGATGGACCCGTCGCTGGCCCTCTACGCCGCCTACTGGTACCGCGGCTACACCTGCAACCCGGCGGCGATCCACGCCAAGGCCCGCGAGCTGGCCCCGCACATCCGGGGCGTCTTCGTGGTCCGCCGCGACCGGGTGTCGAGCCTGCCGCCCGGCGTGCGGTACGTCGTCGCCGGCACACCCGCCTACTACCGGGCGCTGGCGCGGGCGAAGTGGCTGGTCAACAACGTCAACTTCCCCGACTATGTGGTCAAGCGGCCCGGTTCCGTGCACATCCAGACCCACCACGGCACCCCGGTCAAGGTGATGGGCCTGGACCAGCAGCGGTACCCGGCCGGCGCGCCGGGGATGCGGTTCACCAGGCTGCTGCGCCGGATCGACCGGTGGGACTTCAGCATCAGCTCGAACACCTTCTCCACCCAGATGTGGCACCGGGCGTACCCGGCGAACTACGTCGCGCTCGACACCGGCTACCCGCGCAACGACCGGCTGGCCAACGCGACCGCCGAGGAGGTCGCGCAGATCCGGGCCGATTTCGGCTTCGCAGCCGGGGACCGGGTGGTGCTCTACGCGCCGACCCACCGGGAACACCTGCCCGGCTACCGGCCGCCGTTCGACCCGACCGAGTTCGTCGAGGCGCTCGGCCCCCGGGGTCGGCTGCTGATGCGCAGCCACTACTTCCACGACCGGGAGGTCGCCGGTGTCCTCGGCGCCGCCGGCCGGGTCCTGGACGTCAGTGACCACCCGTCGGTCGAGGACCTCTACCTCGCCGCCGACGTGCTGGTCACCGACTACTCGTCGGCGATGTTCGACTACGGCACGCTGGACCGGCCGATCGTGATCTACGCCCCGGACTGGGACGCGTACCGGCTCGCCCGTGGGGTCTACTTCGACGTCACCGCGCAACCGCCGGGGGCGGTCGCCACCGGTTTCCCGGACCTGCTGGACCTGTTCCGCACCGACGCGGTCGACAACGACGCGGCCACGAACGCCCGAACCCGGTTCCGGGCCCGGTTCTGCGCCCTGGACGACGGCCGGGCCGCCGAGCGGGTGGTACGCCGGACGCTGCTCGGCGAGCCCGGCTGACCCGGGTGCCGGAATTGGGGGCGTCGATCACCGTCGTGGTGCCGATCCACAACGTTCGCCGCTACCTGGTCGACTGTCTCGACTCGATCGCCGGGCAGACCTACCCGGACCTGGACGTGGTGCTGGTCGACGACGGGTCGACCGACGACAGCGGCGAGATCGCCGAGCGGTACGCCCGGACCGACGACCGGTTCCGGCTGATCAGGCAGCCCAACCGGGGGCTCGGCGCCGCCCGGAACACCGGGATCGAGGCCGCCGCCGGTGACTACCTGAGCTTCGTCGACAGCGACGACCTACTGCCGCCGTACGCGCTGGAGGTGCTGGTGGGCGCGTTACGGCAGACCGGCTCCGACTTCGCCTCCGGCAACGTCGCCCTGCTCACCGCCCGTGGCCTGCGGCAGTCGCCGCTGCACCGGGGCACCCATCGGGCCACCGCCCTGCGGACCAGCCTGAAGGCCCGGCGGAACCTGGTCTACGACCGGCTGGCCTGCAACAAGGTCTTCCGCCGGTCGTTCTGGGAGCGGCACGGGCTTCGGTTCCCGGAGGGGGTCCGCTACGAGGACATCCCGGTGACCGTGCCCGCGTACGCGCTGGCCGGCTCGGTCGACGTGCTCGACCTGCCGGTCTACTACTGGCGCCAGCGTGAGCCGGGCGCCGAGTTGTCGATCACCCAGCGGCAGCACGAGGTGCGCAACCTGGTCGACCGGTTCGCCGCCGTCGACAGCGCCAGCCGGTCGCTCGCCGCGCTAGACCGAGGGCTCAAGGACTGGTACGACGAGACCACGCTCGTCAACGACCTGAGGATCTTCCTGGACCTGCTGCCCGACGTCGACCAGACGTACCGGGAGCGTTTTCGCGACCTGGCCACCGACTACCTGAGCCGGGTCGACGACCGGGTGCTCGACCGGCTGGTCCCCCGACTGCGGGTGGCCTGGCACCTGGCCCGCGCGCGGGCCCTGCCGGAACTGGTCGAGGTGGTGGCGGCCAGCCGGCTCGACGCCACCCCGCCGGTGGTTCGTCGGGGCGGCGGGCGCTACCTCCGGTTGCCGCTGCTCGACGCCGGTCACCCGGCCGCACCCCGGCGACTGTTCCGGCTCGGGCCGGGAGTGCGGACCGAGGTGCACGAGGCACGCTGGGTCGACGGCCGCCTGCACGTACGCGGCCTGGCGTACGACGTGATCCGTGGGGCGGCCCGACCGTGGGTGTCGGCGCGGGTGTTCTGGCTGCGTGAGGCCACCGGGCGGCGGCGTATCCGGCTGCTGCCGAGCCGACCCCGCCGGGTGGCGCAGGTGGCCGCCTCGGTCCCGTACGGCTGGTCCGGGTTCTCCGCCGTGGTCGACCCGCGCCGGTTGGGCGGCCGGGAGGGCTGGCGGCCCGGCGAGTGGGTGTTCAACGTGGCGTTGGTCAATCCCGGCGGCCCGCAGCGGCGCACCCTCGGCCTCGGCGACGCCCGGCCGGCGCTGCCGGCCCGCTGGGTGGCCCACGGCGTACGGGTGGTGCCCTACCCGCACCGGACCGGCTTGCGGCTGCGGGTGGAACGGCCCCGCGCGTGGATCACCGGCACCCGGATCGACGGGGCGGATCTGCTGGTCGAGGGCCGGGCGCTGACCCACCCGCCGGGGGCGGCACTCCGGCTCGCCCGGACCACGGGCGTGCTCTGGCGCTCGTATCCGGTCGAGCCGGTCGACGATGGCCCGGCTCCGGCCGACCGGGTGGGAACTGACCCGTCCGGCCCCGGACCGGTGTCGTCCGGGGTCGGCTGGGCGGCCCGGATTCCGCTCGCCGACCTGGTCGCCGGCGCCGGCCCGGCCTACCGGTCGCCCCTGGTCGGTGAGGTGGGTCCCGGCTGGCGGGTGACCTTCGTCGATCCGGGCGGTGAGACGTCGGAGTTGCCGATCGTCGCCGGCTTCACCGGTGTCCGGCGGATCGTCGGCGAGGTGGAGGTGCTCGCCGCTGCGACCGACGACGAGGTGTTGTCGCTGCGGGTGCTCCCGCCCGGCCCGGTGGTGTACGACGCCGACCTGGCCGACGGCCTGCTCTCGCTCGCAGGTGGGCTGCCCGGGGGTGAATACGACTGGGGTGACCTGCGGATCGTGCTGCGCCAGCGGACCGGCGCGGACCCTTACGAGGTGCCGGCGCCGGACCTCGAACTGTCGACCGAGGTGTCCACCGGCTGGCGGGTACGGATCCCCGTCGCCGGTCTGACCGGGCTGCCCGACGGCGACTGGCTGCTGCTCTACCGACGCACCGCCGACGCGCCCCCGGCCAACCTGACCTTCGACATCATCGCCCGACCCTCACTCCCCCAGGACATCGAGGTAGCAGGCCGCCGGCTGGAACTACTACCAACCCGCGACCAAGAAACAATCCGCCTAACCCCACCGACCTAACCCCCTCCCCCTCCCCCTCCCGCTCCCTCCTCCCTCCCTCCTCCCCGATTTCGTCGACGATCTTGCACTTGTGGTGCCCTAGGTTAGGACACTTGTCCGGATTTGTGCACGGCCACAACTGCAAGATCGCCGCCCCGGGGGGTGGGGGAGGGGAGGGGGAGGGGGAGGGGGTCAGGTTGGTGGTGGGGTTGGGCGGTTGACTCGGCGGTGGACTTTGCGGGCGACGCCCATGGCGGCTTGGCGGGCGACGAAACGGGTGGCGCTGGCCAGGGAGCGCACGCCGCCGACCGCGACGGTTTCGGCGTCGCCGAACTGTCGGCGGGACCGCTTGCCGGCCGGGTGCACCAACCGGGGCCGGGGCGGGACCAGCCCGGCCGGGGAGAGCAGGCCGAGGTTGACCACCCCGAACTCGTCGCCGCTGACCCAGCGTTCGCCGGACACCTCGGCCACCACCTTGTCGAGCTGCTCGCCCGGTCGGCGTACCCGTTCGGCCCGGCTGAGTGCGGAGGTACGCCACAGCGCCAGTGCCTCCGCCGGGGACGTCGCACCGGCGGGCAGCAGCCGGACCAGCCCGGCCTGCCACTCGTCGGCCTCCGACACCATCCGGCGTACGGTGTTGACGTCCACGCCCAGGTGCGGCGGGACGTTGAGCAGGAACGGGGACGGGAACACGGTGTCCGGCGCCTGGCGTACCAGTTCGACCCGGGGCTCCGAGCGGTAGGTGACCGCGAGCAGCCGCCGGTCGAGCAGCGGGTCGGCGAGTACGGAGCGCCGGTTGTCCTCGATCGCGTCCCAGTCCGCCACCAGCTTGATCAGCAGGTCGGTCTGGTCCCCGGCGAGCAGCCGGTCGACGCAGGCGCGGACCAGTTCGAACGACCCCTCGGCCGGCACCACCGCCGTGATCAGCGGGACGGCCCAGGACCGGTTCGGGGCCGGCCGCAGGTAACGCGGCAGTGGCATCAAATCGGCCAGGTAGGGGTGGTTGTAGCGGCGGAGCGCCTCGCCCCTGGTCTGCATGTGGGTGGCACCCAGGTGCCAGCTGCCGGCGCGTGGTTCGGGGATGAAGACCGCACCGAGCTGGGTCAGCCGGTAGCCGAACTCGGTGTCCTCGCCCAGTCGCAGTTCAGGGTTGAGTCCGCCGGCGGCGAGGTACAGGGTGCGGGTCAGCGCGGCGGTCGCACCGACGTGGGCCCGGAAGTTGAGGTGGTCACCGCCCCGGAGCTGGTCGGTGTCGTTGATCAGCTTCTCGACGTAGTCGTGCGGCTCGGTGTCCTGCACCCGGTAGAGCTTGTCGAGGGTGCCGGCCATGCTCCGCTCGGAGACCTCCTCCGGCGTCGGGAAGTCGCTCGCCACGAACCGCTTGTAACCGAGAGTGACGGCCTCTTCGGAGACGTGGTGCCAGCGAACCTGGGCCTCGACGTGCTCCGGGAAGACGACCATGTCGGCGTCCAGCCAGTGCAGGATGTCGCCGCCGCTGTTCATCGCGCCGACGTGCAGGGCGTTGGACCGGCCCCAACCGGTCGAGTGCTCCGGCACCCGGACGATCCGGCAGTTGGCCGGCCGGATCTTCGGCAGTTCCAGCGGCGGCTCGCTGCCGTCGTCGGCCACTACCACTTCGAGCAGGTGCTCTGGGTACGTCTGGTGGCTCAGCGAGGCCAGGGTGAGGTTGAGCGTCTCCTGGCAGTTGTATGCGGGAATGACAACCGAGACCGACCTCGTCGGCTGCCATTCGCCAATTTTGCCTGGCTTGAGCGGGCTCCAATCGTTACGGACCAACCTGACCTGATGCTGGTGCGCATCCGACGGGACGCGATTCCGGCTCGACACGAGCCACAGTCTAACGATGTGCAACCGCCGCGCCGGGCGGTGCTGGCTGACCGCCCCTTTCGTACGACGGGGAGACGGCCTCCGGTCGACCCGAACGTAACCGGTTCGGAGCAGCCCGTACCGGGCCCCGGTAAATAGCCCCTGCGGTTCACTTCCGGGCCCCCGGGCCCGACCGGCGCGTACGCTTTTGGCGGGCTATCGTGGAATCTTCGGGGTTGTCAGTACGGCTGTGACGGCGTCTGTCCGGCACCACAGCGGTCGGTGGCGGGCCCGCCCTCGGCCGCCAACAGACGCAGAGAGGGACCGGGTTTTGTCGAGCAAGGACGCGCCGGAGATGTACACCCGCTGGCGGGTGGTGGTGGGTGACCGGCGAGGTCTACGCCGCCGACGATGGCCGGCCGTGATGATGGGCTCCGGTCTGACCGAGGTGCCGGGCCGACCCGGAAAGCGGTCAATGCCGGGGGTCGGCGACCAGGTGAGCCGGCTGGCGATCGCCGCGGAGTCGGTCGACTGGCTGTGGCATCTGCTCGAACATCCCGTCTCGCTGATCCAGGTACGCCGGGTGACGGTCGTGGTCGACTCGTGGCGGGTCCCCGAGAGCGGCTGGTCCGGCCGGCTCGGCGCGCTCCGGCACGTACTCGCGTACCGGACGCGGTTTCCCCGCTCCAGCGAGGGCCGGGCGATGGTCGAGATCGAGGTGCGCTGGCCGACCCAGCTACGTTCGGTGATTGCCGCCATCGTTCCGTTGCTCACCCCGGTCCGCCCGCTGCCGCAGCCGGCGAGCGCCGACGTGACCGCGCAGGACGTACTGCCGGCGTGGCTCGGCGGTGGACAGAACATCGCCCCGGTCTCCGGCGCGCTGCCGGAGAACAACGACATCCGGGCGCACGACGTGGTGCTCACCGCCAGCGGCGAGTCACGTCCGCTACAGCAGCCGGCCGTCACCGAGACCAGCGTCGTCGAGCTGGTGGACTCCGCGGTGGCCGCCCCGACCCCGGCCGACCTGTATGCGACCACACTGGCCGCCGGGCCGTACGGTGCCGGTGTCGCCGCCCGGCCGGCGACCGTCCTGGTCGACCTCGAACGCTCGGTGGTGCGCCGCCGCTACGGTCCGTTCGGACGCTCGGCCGACCGGGCTGAGTTGATCTTCACCGACGCCGAGGACGGCTGGGGCTACCGGATCACCGGTCCGGCGGGTCTGCTCCGCGCGGGTCGGATCGACCGGCCCTGGCTCGGCGAGGAGGCGCTCGCGGCGCTGGCCAAGACCGGGGTGGTGCACTGCGCCACGGTTCCGGCCCGGCACCCGGTCGCCGAGGCCGCGTTCCTGGTGCACCTGACCCTGGCCGGCCTGCTGGTGCACGTACCGGGGCTGCCGGACGCGGTCGGCGAACACCTGGCCGACGAGGTGCGGGACGCGCTGCGCGCGGACCTGCCCGCCCCCTCCGACGACCTGGAGTGGGAGGTACGCGCGGTAGCGCTGCGCCGGTCGGCCATGCGCCTGCACGCCAGCGGGTTCGCGCTGCCCCGGCTCGCCGCCAGCACCTTCCCGAACCTGACGGCGGTGCCGTCGGTGAGCGCGTTGCTGGTGACCAAGCGGCTCCAGCACGTGATCGAGGCGGTCAACGCCATCGAGAACCAGACGTACCCGAACCTGGAGATCGTGCTCTGCCTGCACGGCGTCGAACTGCCGGCGGAACTGCGGGCCCGGGTGACCCGCGGTTCGCGGCCGATAGAGATCATGACGCTGCCGCCGGAGCACGGTTTCGGTGAGGCGATCGGCGCCGCCACCGCCCGCGCCCGCGGCAGTCTGGTGACCAAGTTCGACGACGACGACACGTACGGGCCGGAGCACGTCTGGGACCTGGTGCTCGCCCGGCACTACTCCGGCGCGACCATGGTCGGCAAGGGTGCCGAGTTCGTCTACCTCCAGACCCTGGACACCACGGTCCGCCGGTCCGCCGGCTTCGCCGAGGAGTACGTCCCGGTGGTGGCCGGCGGCACGATGCTGATCAGCCGGGGTGACCTGGAGCAGGTGGGCGGTTGGCGCCCGGTGCCGCGCTCGATCGACCGGGGACTGCTCGACCGGGTCCGCCGCGCCGGTGGCCTGATCTACCGGACCCACCCGCTCGGTTACGTCTACCAACGGCGGTCGGACGGCCACACCTGGGATCCGGGTCTGGAGTATTTCCTGCGCGGCTCCGGGATGCAGTGGTCGGGGCTGCCCCGGCACCGGGAGTTCGGCACCGAGTCCAGCCTCACCGGACTGACCGAACTGGACGTCGACCGTGAGTCCGAGCCCTGGGCGGTGCACCGCCGCTGACCAGCGGTCGATGCCTAGCAGAGTCCCTTTGCGGGCGAGTTACCGTCTCGTCACAGTATGAGCATGGCACGTTTACCCGATGTGCGAGGGCGATGATCCTCGTCACAGTCATCTCGGGGACCGGCTCGATGCTGCGGGGAGGTGACGGTGACAACCGTCGCGCTCAAAGACGTGACCAAGGTGTTCGCGGACGGGACGATCGCGGTCGACAGCGTCAATCTCGACGTCAACGACGGCGAGTTCATGGTGCTGCTCGGACCCTCCGGCTGCGGCAAGTCCACCGTGCTGCGGATGGTCGCCGGGCTGGAGGAGCCGAGCAGCGGCGCGATCCTGCTCGACGGCGAACTGGCCAACGACCTGCCCCCGCGCGACCGCCGGATCGCCATGGTCTTCCAGGACTTCGCGCTCTATCCACACATGACGGTCGGCGACAACATCGCGTTCCCGTTGCGGCTGTCCGGCGTCGAGCCCACCCCGAGGGCCGAACGGGTCAGCGACGTGGCCGGCGCGCTCGGCATCGGCGACGTACTCGGGCGTAAGCCGAGCCAGCTCTCCGGCGGGCAGCGGCAGCGGGTGGCGATGGGGCGGGCGATCGTACGCCGACCCGGGCTGTTCCTGATGGACGAGCCGCTGTCCAATCTCGACAGCGGCCTGCGCGCCGAGCTGCGGGCGGAGATTTCCGGCCTGGTCCGGGAACTGGGCGTGAGCACCATCTACGTCACCCACGACCAGGCCGAGGCGCTCACCATGGCCGACCGGGTGGCGATCATGCGCAAGGGCGTGCTCCAGGACGTCGGCACCCCGACCCAGGTCTACGGCCGCCCGGCGACGCTCTACGTCGCGGCGTTCCTCGGCAGTCCCCGGATGAACCTGCTGGAGGCGTCGGTCTACGTCCACCTCGACCGGTACGTGACGCTGAACCTCGGTGAGCAGTCGCTCTACCTGCCCTGGGACGACATCCGGTCCAGGGCGGTCGCGCACTACCACGGCGAGCGGATAGTGGTCGGGATGCGAGCCGAGGCGCTGACCCCGGTCGCCGCCGACGCCCCGGGCGACGTGCTCCAGGGCCGGATCCGTTACCTCGAACACCACGGCCACGAGTCGCTGGCCTTCCTGGACATCGGCGCCACCGCCATCGTGGTGGACGAACTCGGTGGGCCGACGCGGGAGCAGGGGCCCACCGGCAGCCGGCTGCGCCGGTTCGGCCACGCCGTGCAGCGGCTCACCGGTCGGGCCACCGTGCCGGACCAGCCCGGTGCCGCCCGCGAGACCATCGGCCCCGGTTCGCGGACCAGCGTGCTCAACGATCCGGGTCGGCACCACCGCCGCCCGGCCGAGCTGGCGGTCCGGCTGGCGCCGTACCCGGCGGTCGCGGCCGGACACCCACTGGCCATTTCGGTACGCATGGACGCCCTGCATTTCTTCGACGAACGCGGCGACCGGATCGATGTGGGGTGGCGCTGACGCGCCCGTACCACCTAGCGTCAACGTGCTCGCTTCCGCTTTCCCACCGAAAGGGATCTTCCGTTGGCATCTGACGGCTCCGGCCTGCTCGTGATCGAGCGCATTCTCCGGGATCGGCACAGCATCTGGCAGCAGGTGGTCGAGGAGCGGGAGCTGAACGCGTTGACCGGCCGGATGCTGGCCGCCTCGGCCATCGCACTGGCCTGTTACGGCGCCGTACTCGGCGCGTTCCACAGTTTCCTGATGGCCCTCACCTCGGCGGTGAAACTGCCGTTGCTGTTCCTGGTCACGCTGGCGATCTGCCTACCGACGCTCTATCTGTTCAATCTGGTCTTCGGCGCCCGGCTGTCCATACGCCAGGCGTTGGCGATGGTGATGGTCGCGATCACGGTCATCTCGATGCTGGCCGTGGCGTTCGCGCCGATCAGCCTGTTCTTCCTGATCACCGCGCCGGACTACAGCTTCTTCAAGCTGCTGAACGTGGCGATCCTGACGCTCTCCGCCTTTGTCGGGCTGAAGTTCCTGACCGGCGGCATGCAGGTGCTCAACGAGCACGGCCTACTCACCACCGCACCGCCGCAGCAGGTGCCGCAGCAGGTGCCGGCGCAGGTGCCGGCCGGCGCCGCCGAGGTGACCGCTCCGGCGGTGCCGGTGCCCGCCACGGTGGCCGCGAACGGTGACGGCAGGCCGCAGGTCGCGGCGCCCGTACCGGTTGCCGCCGGGCCGGCCCCGGTGGCCGCGCCGGTGGCGCCGCAGCTCCCCCCGTACCCGCAGCCGCTCCACCAGCTCCCGCCCGGCTACCGGCAACAACAGCCCGGGGCTCGGGTGGCGGCGGGCGGCCAGCGGCCGGCGAGCATGACGCTGCTCTACATCTGGATCCTGCTGTTCGGGTTCGTCGGCACCCAGCTCGCCTGGACCCTGCGCCCGTTCTTCGGCGACCCCGGACAGGACTTCGCGTTCTTCCGCAGCATCGAGGGCAACTTCTACGCCGAGATCCTGAACACCATCGCCAGCCTCTGACCGTTGCTCCCCGGCCGGTGACCCGCCCGGCCGGGAGCGGCGGCCGACACCCGTCGGGTCTTGCCCGGACAAATTACCGGCGAGTAGCCTCCGGCTCATGACCATCGACTCGCGTCAGATCGCGGCCGGCATGCTCGAAGCGGTGCCGTTCGTCCGTACCCTCGGGGTCGAGTTCGTGGAGATCGCCCCCGACGGCGCCGACGGCGTCCGGGTGACGGTCCGGCTGCCGGACTCGCCCGCCACCCACAACCACGTCGGCGGACCGCACGCCGGCGCCCTGTTCACCCTCGGCGAAACCGCCTCCGGCGCGGTCGTGCTGACCGCCTTCGGCGCGCTGCTCGACCGGGCGGTGCCGTTGACCGTCACCGCCGACATCGCCTACCGGAAACTCGCCCTCGGCCCGGTACGGGCAACCGCCCGACTCGGCCGCCCGGCGACAGAGGTGATCGCCGAATTCGACGCCGGCACCCGGCCCGAGTTCCCGGTACGGGTCGAGATCGGCACCGAGGACGGCGAGCCGACCGCCGAGATGACCGTGCTCTGGACGCTGCGCCGCCGCTGACCGGGGATCGGATGGGAAACACCATCGAGGAAAGACGTTTGGTCGACCGGTTCGCCCGGATAAGTTGAAGACGTGCTGGGTCTACCCGCTCATGTGACCGCCTGCCTCTTCGACCTCGACGGCGTGCTGACCCAGACTGCCCGGGTCCACAACGCCGCCTGGGCCGAGACGTTCGACGCCTTCCTGCGCCAGTGGGCAACCGCCCACGGGCAGCCGTTCGTGCCGTACGACCCGGGCCCGGACTACAACCGGTACGTCGACGGCCGGCCGCGCGCCGACGGGGTACGGACCTTCCTCGCCTCCCGCGGCATCAACCTGCCGGAGGGCGCCCCCGACGACCCGCCCGAGGCGAACACGGTCAACGGCGTCGGCAACCGCAAGAACGACATCCTGCTCCGCCGGATCCACACCGACGGTGTCCAGGTGTACGACGGATCCGTCACCTACCTGCACGCCGCCGCCCGCGCCGGGCTCCGCCGGGCGGTCGTGTCGGCCAGCGCGAACTGCCGGGACGTGGTCGCCTCCGCCGGACTCGAAGACCTGCTGGAGGTCCGGGTCGACGGGGTGGTCGCCGCCCAGCGGGGCCTGCGCGGCAAACCGCACCCGGACACCTTCCTGGCCGCCGCCGAGCAACTCGGGGTCAAGCCCGAACAGGCCGCCATCTTCGAGGACGCGCTCGCCGGAGTCGAGGCCGGGCGGGCCGGCGGCTTCGGCTTCGTGGTCGGCGTCGACCGGGTCGGGCAGGCCACGGCGCTGCGCGAGTACGGCGCCGACACCGTCGTCGCCGACCTGGCCGAACTGCTGACCGGTAGGGACGCGGCATGATCCGGGAACGGGCCTATCCGGTCGAGCCCTGGCATGTCCGGGAGACCCGCCTCGACGTCGACGTGCTGGCCCAGTCGGAGTCGGTGTTCGCACTCGCCAACGGGCACATCGGACTGCGCGGCAACCTGGACGAGGGCGAGCCGCACGGCCTGCCCGGCACCTACCTCAACTCGTTCTTCGAACTCCGGCCGCTGCCGTACGCCGAGGCCGGTTACGGCTTCCCCGAGTCCGGCCAGACCATCGTCAACGTCACCAACGGCAAACTGATCCGGCTGCTCGTCGACGACGAACCCTTCGACGTCCGGTACGGCGAACTCTTCGACCACGAACGGGTGCTCGACCTGCGGGCCGGCACCCTGCACCGGGAGGTGCTCTGGCGCTCCCCGGCCGGCAAGCGGGTCCGGATCCGCAGCACCCGGCTGGTCTCCTTCACCCAGCGCTCGGTGGCCGCGATCCGCTACGAGGTGGAACCGGTCGACGAGCCGCTGCGGCTGATCGTGCAGTCGGAACTCGTCGCCAACGAGGTGCTGCCGGCACAGAGCAAGGACCCCCGGGTCGCGGCGGTGCTGGAGTCGCCGCTGGAGTCCGAGGAGCACCTGGCGCTGGAGGACGGCGGGCTGCTGGTCCACCACACCCGGGCCAGCGGGCTGCGGCTGGCCGCCGCGATGGGCCACGAGTTGGAGGCACCCGCCCGGACCACGCTCAGCACCGAGACCTTCAACGACTGGGCCAGGACCACCATCACCTGCGTCCTCCAGCCGGGGGAGCGGATCCGGCTGGACAAGTACATCGCGTACGGGTGGTCGAGCGAGCGGTCCCGGCCGGCCCTGCGGGACCAGGTCGGCGCCGCGCTGGCCGGGGCCCGGTTCTCCGGCTGGGATGGGCTGATCGCCGAGCAGCGCGACTACCTGGACACCTTCTGGGACACCTCCGACGTACGGGTCGAGGGCGATCCGGAGGTGCAGCAGGCGGTCCGGTTCGGGCTGTTCCACGTGCTCCAGGCGGGTGCGCGGGCCGAGTTGCGGCCGATCGCGGCCAAGGGGCTGACCGGTCCGGGATACGACGGGCACGTCTTCTGGGACACCGAGACGTTCGTGCTGCCGGTGCTGACGTACACGCTGCCGTCGGCGGTGGCGTCGGGGCTGCGCTGGCGGCACTCGACCCTGCCGATGGCCCGGGAACGGGCCCGGACCCTGGGGCTGAACGGGGCCGCGTTCCCGTGGCGGACCATCCGGGGCCAGGAATGCTCGGCGTACTGGCCGGCCGGGACGGCCGCCTTCCACATCGCGGCGGACATCGCCGACGCGGTACGCCGCTACGTGCAGGCAACCGGTGACCAGGACTTCGAGCGCGAGATCGGGCTGGAGTTGCTGGTCGAGACGGCCCGGCTGTGGCGATCGCTGGGGCACCACGACCGGTCCGGGCAGTTTCACCTGGACGGGATGACCGGTCCGGACGAGTACACCGCGGTGAAGAGCGACAACGTCTACACCAACCTGATGGCGCAGCGGAACCTGCTGGCCGCCGCCGACGCGGTGACCCGGCACAGCGAGCACGCCTGGCGGCTGGGCGTGGACGACGAGGAGACCGCCGCCTGGCGGGACGCGGCGAACGCCATGCACATCCCGTACGACCCGGAGCTGGGCGTGCACCAGCAGGTGGAGGGCTTCACCCGGCTCCAGGAGTGGGACTTCGCGGGCACTCCGCCGGAGAAGTACCCGCTGCTGCTGAACTACCCGTACTTCGACCTGTATCGCAAGCAGGTGGTGAAGCAGGCCGACCTGGTGCTCGCGATGCACTGGCGCGGGGACGCGTTCACCGCGGAGGAGAAGGCCCGCAACTTCGCCTACTACGAGCGGCGTACGGTTCGTGACTCGTCGTTGTCGGCCTGCACCCAGGCGGTCCTGGCGGCCGAGGTGGGGCACCTCGAACTGGCCCACGACTACCTGGGCGAGGCCGCGCTGATGGACCTGCACGACCTGAACCAGAACACCCGCGACGGGGTGCACGTCGCCTCGCTGGCCGGGGCGTGGATCGCGCTGGTCGCCGGTTTCGGCGGGATGCGCGACCACGGGGACCTCCTGTCGTTCGCCCCCCGACTGCCGAACCGGATCGACCGGTTGGAGTTCTCGCTGGTCTGGCACGGGCACCGGCTGCGGGTTGACGTACGCGAACGCGACACCACGTACGCCCTGCGCAACGGCGACCGGAACGGGTCGGTGGAGCTGTTACACCACGGGGAGAGGGTCGAGGTCGGCTGCGACGAGCCGGTGACCAAACCGAATCCGGAGCCGCAACCGGTCGGTCCGGCGCCACAGCAGCCGCCCGGTCGGGCGCCGGCCCGGCGTGCCTCGGTCGCGGAGACCTCGGGTTCGGGGACCCCGGTGAAGAACGAGGTCGCGCCGAGCGAAACCCGCAACTGACCGGGCCCGGACCCGGCATCCGGCACCGGGATCAGAGCAGGGACAGGTGTACGTGGTTGGTGTGGTCGCTGGACGGGTCGCCCTTCGCGGACGAGTACGCCTTCCAACCGGTGGCCGGGAACCAGATCTGCCGGTACCAGATCACGTACAGGATGCCGAGCCGGTCGGCGTTGCGGACGAGGAACGCGGCGAGGTTGTTGCCGTACGTCTTGTCGCCGTCGGTGGCGTTGCCGCCGAACCCGCCGGGTTGCGCGGAGAAGTCGCAGGCCCGGCCCTTCGGGTGTTCGAACGGCCCGCCGGCGCGGTAGCAGGAGACGTACCGATCGAAGCCGAGCCGTCGTGTTTCGGTCAGCGCGTGCAGGGCGCGCGGGGTGAGGCAGCCGACGGTGGTCGGGTCGTCGCGGTTGCAGGACTGCGCCGGCAGGGAGCCGTCCCGGTTGCGCGGCGCGGGTGCCGCGACCGGTGAACTGGCGTTCACGAAACCCTCGGTGGCCGCGCCGCCGACCAGGGAGAGGGCGCGTTCCGCCGCCTCCTTCTGCGCGGCCATCACGGACAGCTGCCGCTGCTCGTCGGCCACCGCGGCGTCGGCCGCCGCCTTGGCCCGGCTGGCCCGGTTGCGGGCCTCGTGCAACCGGCGCAGCTTGCTGTTGTCGCGCTGCGCGATCAGGTCGAGTCCCTCTGCCCGGTCCATGAAGTCGTCCGGCGAGGCGCTGCCGAGCAGCGCGCTCAGTGGTCCTATCCGGCCGATCCGGTAGGCGCTCACCGCGACCTCGCCGACCTCGGGGGCGAGCTGGTCGAGCTGTGCCTCGATCTGCCGCAGCTCGTCGGCGTACGCGGCCTGGCGTTTGCGGGCGTTCTCGACGGCGACGCTCGCGGCGGCGTATCCACGCCCGGTCGATTCGAGTACGTCGCGTAAGAGGGGGTTGCCGCCCTCGTCGCCGAGTGTGGTCGGCGGCGAGGGTGTGGCCGAGGCGGGCCCGGCCGCGACCGCCGCGCCGCCCACCAGCATGCTCACCGCGGTGAGCAGGGTCAGAGCCAGCGAGAACCGCTGACGTCTGGATCTCGTCATGCACGTTCCTCCCGTCGGCCGCCGACCGGGTTAGCTGACGGGTTCGGGACGGAACTACCCCTACCGCGTGTGCGGACTCACCCCGACTACCTGGTTCCCCGGTTCGCCGGTGACGGCGATTGGGCGGCGGTCGTCGCCGACAGCAGAGGGGGTACCACCGGGTCGGAACCGAGGGTGACATTACCGGATCAGACGGACTTAGCAGCCGAATTCAGGGTCGCGGTCGAGGATTTCTCCTGCTAGGCGTACCACCGGCCGCCCCGCCGGTCCACGGGTCGGTGACCGACCCCGGCGGGCCTCACCAGGAGTGCCCGCCGGGGTTCGTCGGAGCGAACGTTCACGCCGCTGCGGCGCCCGGAATTTCCGGTGCCGGGCGCGGCGCGTCGTCACGTCAGCGGCGGTCCCCGGTCGAGGGGACGCCCGTCGGGTCGTGCGGGGTCACCCGGCGCGGGTCGTCCGAGGCTCGTGCCTGTGCCGCCTCGTCCGCCCAGTCCCGCCCCGCGTCCTTACGCTTGTCCCGTTTGTCGCCGGCCGGACCCGTGTCGGCTCGACCGGACTCCGACCTGGCGGATTTGTGGTGGGTCATGGCATCCTCACGATCGCCTCAGCGCGGGCCGCTACCGGCTCCGCCGTGGTCTTCCTGCCTGACCCGGTTCGCCTTCCCGAGCGGGGAGCCCGGCAAACGGTGATTGCCGGGCCGACGGGCGGTTGTTCCACCCGTAGCCGGGTACCGGACAGCAGGTGAACACAGTGACGACCGAAACCACCGTCTGGGCCGGGGAGGTGCAGCTCACCGCCGACCTGGTCACCCCCACCGAGGGGGCGGTCGGGGTGGTGCTGTTCGCCCACGGCAGCGGCAGTTCCCGGCGCAGCCCGCGCAACGTCGCGGTCGCCCGGGTGCTGAACCAGCGCGCCCTCGCGACCGTGCTGGTCGACCTGCTCAGACCCGAGGAGGAGCGGGCCGACGAGCAGACCGCCGAGCTGCGCTTCGACATCCCGATGCTCGCCGGACGGCTGGTGGGCGTGATCGACTGGCTGCGCACCGAGCCCGACACGGCCGCCCTGCCGGTCGGACTGTTCGGAGCGAGCACGGGTGCCGCGGCGGCGCTGGTAGCCGCGGCCGAGCGGCCGGAGCACGTACCGGCGGTCGTCTCCCGCGGCGGCCGCGCGGACCTGGCGGGTCCGGCCCTTTCCCGCGTACGGGCGGCGACGTTGCTGCTGGTCGGCGGTCGCGACGAACAGGTGATCCAGTTCAACCAGCAGGCCCGTGACGCGCTCGGCGGGGCAGTGGAACTGCGGATCATCCCGGACGCGACCCACCTGTTCCCGGAGCCCGGCGCGCTGGAGCAGGTGGCCGACCAGGCCGCCGACTGGTTCGCCGAGCGCCTACCGAGCTTCGGCGCCGCGCCCTGACCGGCGGCCGTCACCGGACTCACGCCCCGGCCCGTTCGTCGCCGGGATTGGCGGGTAACCACTGGCATGCACATCGGAATCATCGGCGCCGGGAGCGTCGGCGCAACGCTCGCCCGTCGGCTCGCCGCGGCCGGTCACGAGATCGCCATCGCGAACGCGAGCGGCCCACAGAATCTTCGGGATCTGGTGGGCGAACTCGGACACCGCTCGCACGCGGTCAGCCCCTCGGAGGCGGCCCGGTTCGGCGATGTGGTGATCGTCGCCGTGCCGTTCGGCCGGTACGACGAACTGCCCACGGCGGAGCTGAAGGGCAAGCCCGTCATGGACACCGGGAACTACACGCCGGAGCGGGACGGGGAGTACCCGGACCTGGAGCAGGACAGGGTCACCTCCAGCGAGTTGGTGCAGCAGCACCTCCGCGGTGCGAACGTGGTCAAGGCGTTCAACACCCTGCACGCCGAGCACATGCGCGACCACGCCCGCCAGTCCTCGGCCCAGGAGCGCTACGGCATTCCGATGTCCGGGGACGACCCGAAGGCCAAGCGGGCCGTCGCGGACCTGATCGAGGAACTCGGCTTCCAACCGGTGGACGCCGGTGATCTGGCGGCGGGCGGCCGGAAGCAGCAGCCGGGCGGCATCACCTACGACGCCGACTTCACCGCCGACGAGCTGGTGGAGGCGTTGCGCCAGGACTCGTGAGCGGTCGCTCCGCCCGCTGCCCGGCTCGTGCTGCCGGCCGGCCCCGCTGGCACCTGTGGCTCGGTCAGGACGGGACCTCTCGGCCCTGTCGGAGTGCGGTGACGGTGTCGACCACCCGGTAGACCACGGCGGTCACCGGGACCGCGACGAAGGCGCCGGCGATCCCGCCGAAGAGCGTGCCGGCGGTGACCGCCACCAGGATCACGACCGGGTGCAGGCGTACCTGCCGTTTCATGATCAGGGGTTCGAGCAGGTTGCCCTCGGTCTGCTGTACGGCGATCACCGCCAGCAGGACGAGCAGCGCGGTGGTCGGTCCCTTCGCGGCGAGCGCTACCAGTACCGCGACACTGCCGGCGACGGTGGCGCCGATGATCGGGATGAAGCCGCCGAGGAAGGTCACCACCGCCAGCGGAAAGGCGAGCGGCACCCCGAGCAGGACGAGTGCCAGACCGATGCCGACGGCGTCGATCGCCGCGATCAGCACCGTCCCCCGGGTGTACGCGCTGAGTGTGTGCCAGCCGTTGCGGCCGGCCTGCACAAACGCCGGTCGGGACCGGTCGGAGACCCGGGACAGCACCCAGTGCCACATCGGGCGCCCGTCCTTGAGCAGGAAGAACAGCAGTACGAAGATCAGCAGTACGGCGCCCGCCACCTCGGCTGCCGTACGCGCTCCGGCCACCGGGTCCGGGGTCGATTCACGCAGGCCGTCGGTGGCCTGCTTGGTCCACTTGTCCAGCTGCTCGGGGCTGACCGGTAGCGAGCCGGTGATGAAGTCGCGGGTGCGGTCCAACCCCTCGTCCAGTTGCTTGCTGAGGCTGGAGAACTGGTCCGCGGTCAGCGTCCAGACCAGGTACGCGGCCCCGCCGATCACCGCCAGCAGGAGGAAGAGGGAGATCAGCGCGGCCAGCGCCGGGGGCAGGCGCAACCGGCGCAGCCGTACGGCCAGCGGGTCGAGCATCGCGGCCAGGAAGAAGGTCGCGGCGAGCGCGATGGTCAGCGGCGCGAGCCGGGAGGCGACCGTGGCGAGCAGGTAGATCCCGGCGGCGATGATCAGCAGGCAGGCGCTCCACACCACCGACCAGCGCAGGAACCAGGGCAGGCTGTCCCAGGTGCTGTGCACCCGCTCCTGGGCGCCCTGGATCCGCTCCAACCTGCCGTGGACCGGCTGCTGCCTGCCGTCGATCGGCTCCTGCGGGTCCGGCCCGGCCGGGTTGGCCCCGGCGGCGCCGGGATCGGGTGCAGCCGTGCCGTCAGACATGGTCGGCCCCCCGCTCAGTCGCCATGATCACGGTGACCCCTCTCGATGTCGGCGGAGAGGCATTACCCGGTCGGGAGGGTGTCGACACGTCTGGGCGGGGCGTCCAAAAGCCTACGTGATGAGCTGTTGATTCGTGTTTTGTCAGGAGATATCACGCGGAAGCCCGGTGCAGACAGCCTGATGGGGCTCCCGGCCAGTCGGGAGCCCCATCAGGGTTCGGGTCAGGGACGGCCGTCGGCGCCGCACTTGATGATCGGTCGGATGCAGTCCTGCACCCGCCGCGCCATCTCGTCCTCGGGCCAGGCGTTGAAGAAGTCCCCGTGCATCGTGTAGCCGGCTCCGGAGGCGAGCCGGAACCGGGCCGGGTCACCGTTTGCCGGGTAACGCAGCACCTGGCGCAACTTCGGTACGGGCACCGGGTGGGTGCTCGCGCACTCGCCGTTGACCGGGTACGCCATGTGGCTCTTGTGGTCGGGCGAGTCGAGGTCGACCCCGTTCCAGCACTGCGGGAAGTCCAGATACGACTCGATCATGCTGCCGGCGGGACAGTTCACGAAGTCCTTCGACGAGCCGACCTCGCCGTGGTGCAGACAGGACCAGCGGGAGTTGGTGGTCTCGTCCGGCGCGGTCGCCCTGGCGTTTCCGGCCACGATCCGCAGCCCCAGCGGTAGTGGCTGGATCCGGGCGATCACGTCGTCGCGTACGCCCTCGCCGAGGTAGTAGAACGTGGTGATCTCCGGCTCGACCGGCTGGTCGCTGACGTACAGGGTCGGCACCCAGTACGACGACTTGTCCACCGCCGGGTTGCAGTTGCTGTTCGCGTTGACCAGGTCGGGCAGCTCGGTGTGGGCGTTGGTGGCCTCACTGCCGAAGAAGCTGTGCATGTGCGAGGCGCCGGGCAGGCCCGGGAAGACGATCGGGTCGTCCGGCAGGCGGTGGCTGAACGGGCAGTCGGCGAGGAACTCCGACACCCGGACCGGTTCGGCGGCGGCGTCGGCCTTCGACACGGCGGCGGTGAGGTAGGCGCCCAGCAGCGCGACCATGGCGGCGAAGAGCAGGGCCAGGCGCAGTCGTGGCCGGGCGACGAGTGCGGATCTCCGGTGCATACGGAAACTCCTTGTGACTCACGGGTGGGATTTACGCGGTGAGTGGAAGCGGATCGAAGCTCACGGGCGGACCGGGTCGGCCGGACGCCGGGTGGCCGACCGGCGCGGCCGGCCACCCCACGGCGATCGGTTACTGGTAGACCCGTACGTAGTCGACGAGCATCCGGGACGGGAACGGTGTGGTGCCGTCCACCGGTCCGGGGAAGTCGCCGCCGACGGCGAGGTTGAGGATGATGTAGAACGGGTGGTCGAAGACCCACGGCCCGCGGGTCGCCTCGACGGTGGCCTTGCTGGCGTAGAAGACCGTGGTGCCGTCGAGCTTGAAGGTCATGCCCCGGCTGTCCCACTCGACGGCCCAGACGTGGTAGTCCAGGGACAGGTCCGCGCCGCCGGGTGCCGGGTACTTCTGGCCGTACCCGCCGCCGCCGTTGTACGCCGGTGCGTGCAGGGTGGAGTAGCCCTCGAAGGTGTTGCGGCCGAGGACCTCCATGATGTCGATCTCGCCGTTGTAGGGCCACGGGCGGCCGGTGAGGAAGTCGGCGCCCATCATCCAGAAGGCGGGCCAGAGTCCGTTGCCCTTGGGTACCTTGACCCGGGCTTCGACGCGGCCGTACTGGGTGGTGAACTTGCCGCCGGTGTTCATCCGGTGCGAGGTGTAGTCGCGTCCGCCGGCTGTTTCGCGTCGGGCCTCGATGACGAGGGAGCCGGTGCCGTCCATGTTGGCGTTGTTGTTGTTCGTGTAGTACTGGATCTCGTTGTTCTGTCCGGTGCCGGGGTCGATGGTCCACTTCGCCGGGTCGGGCTTGCTACCGGCGGCACCGTTGAACTCGTCACTCCAGATCAGCCGGGTGGCCGGGAACGTCGGGTCGGCCGGCTGCGCGGGCGGGGCGGTCGGGTTGCCGCCGGTGCCGTACACCTTGAACTCGTAGAGCGAGTAGCCGTACGGGCCCGAGCGAGCGGTGCCGTACATCCGGACGTAGCGGCCGGTGCCGGTGGCGTTGATCGTTTCCTTGAAGCCCCGACCGGTGGTGGTGGAGTAGATGGTGGTCCAGGTGGTCGCGTCCGGCGAGACCTGGATCTGGTACGCGGAGGCGTACGCCGGATCCCACTGAAGGACCACCTGGTTGACGGTGGCGGTGGCGCCGAGGTCGACGTAGATCCAGCCGGGGTCGACCCAACCGGTGGTGGAACTGGTCGCCCAGCGGCTGGCCGGGTCGAGGTCGAACGCCTTGTCCGGCGTGCACTCGAAGCAGTTCACGTCGCTCTGGTCGGTCGAGGCGACCGCCGGCTTGCCGTACGACAGCAGCCCTTCCTCGGCGGCGCTGGCGGTGCCCGGCGTGACGCTCAGATAGCCGCCGAGCAGGGCGAGTAAGGCGGTCAGTGAGACGATTCCGCGCCACCCACCGGTGCTGGAGCGTCGCGAACGAGACCGCCGAGCGTCGGCTGGAGGGGGCAGCGGGGTGCCGGGAGCAGTAGGAACCCGATCCATCAGTCCTCCTTCATGGAGTAGGACGAATGTCAACGAACCGTGGCGGATCAGTGACATCTGGATGAAGAGAGCGCTCCCTTGCAACCCACTCTTAACCGCACCGTGACAGCTGTCAATTCGAGGGGCGCTTGGAGAGCGCTCTCTGGGCCGGGGTAGCGCTCCCAGGCGTCAGCCGACGGACGGGCCGGCCGGGAGCATGCGGGGCCAGCAAAACGTCGGAATTGCCAGGTAGAGAGCGCTCCCGCAACAAACCGAGGTTGGTCGGTCACGAGGCTCCCGGGCGGGCTCCCCAGGTTCTTCGAAAAATTTCGCCGATATCGTCCTGCCCATGAGTACCGAACCCCCGTCCGGCGCGGACGTCCGCGCCAACACCGTGCCGGAGCTGACCGAGCGGCTGCGGACGTTCGTGGCCGAGCGGGACTGGCAGCAGTTCCACACCGCGAAGAATCTGGCCATGGCGCTGGCCGGTGAGGTCGGCGAGCTGGTCGCCGAGTTGCAGTGGCTCACCCCGGACGAGGCGGCCCGGGTGATGGATGATCCGACGGCCGGAGCGCGCGTACGCGCCGAGATCGGCGACGTGATGACGTACCTGACCCGGCTGGCCGACGTACTGGGCATCGACCTCGTGGCCGCCGCCCACGACAAGCTCGACGACTCGGCGCTGCGCTACACGGTCGAGCGATCCCGAGGCTCGGTCGCAAAGGCCCCGCCCACGCACCCGTCCGGTGACCCTACTGCCGGTTAGACAGTCGATGGGGCGGGCACGCATCATCTCTCGGGCCTGAACGTCCGGGACGACCGCGCGGGTCCACCGAAAAGCGGCCACCCGTACGGGTCGACAACACCAGGGCGGGCCCCTGTCGGACGTTGGTTGATCACACAAACGGTCATCGGCCTTATGGTCGTGCTCATTACCGGATTGTTTCCGCTGTCCACACCCCTGGCGGGTGCGCACCACTACCGCTCGTCGTCAGACTGCTACACGTCCATCGTGGTCTGCTTACTTCGACGTTAGTAGCTGGGAGTGAAATGGTGCGGAAATCGCGAGCCTTCTGGTCGGTCGGCAATCGCCGCGACATCCGACCGACCCGTTGGATGGTTGTTTTCGCCGCGGTCGGCCTGGTGGTGGCCTGCGGTCCGCAGCCCGCCTCCGAGGCTCTGCCCGGTGCGACCCCATCCGCAGACGAGCTGGTGACGGCGGTACCGACCGAGACTCCGTCCGCAGTGCCGGCGGACACCACGCAACCGCCGGCATCCGCGACCGCCGCACCGGTTCCGACGGCCGTACCGAAGCCGCCGAGGATCGAGAAGAAGACGGTTATCGAGACCAGGTCGATTCCGTTCACCACCAGGACCGTGAACGACGCGACCCTCGCCAAGGGCACCAAGAAGACGAAGACGAAGGGCGTCGCCGGGGTGAAGACACTCACCTACGAGGTGACCACGACCGACGGAAAGCAGACCGGCAAGAAGTTGATTCGCGAGGCGGTCACCAAGGCACCGGTTACGCAGGTGGTCGCCGTGGGCACCAAGGCGGCGAGCAAATGCGATCCGAACTACAGCGGATGCGTACCGATCGCCAGTGATGTGGACTGCGCGGGAGGCAGCGGCAACGGGCCCGCGTACGTGACCGGACCGGTGAAGGTGATCGGTGACGACATCTACGACCTCGACCGGGACGGCGACGGGTACGGCTGCGACTGACCTCCCGACGAACACGTCCGGCGCCACGGACTTACCGACGGGCGCCGGACGTTTCCATTTCAGCAGCGCAGTCGGGGCGGCAGGGCCACGTCGGGGCGGTCCCGGTCCAGGTAGGTCGACTCGGCGAAGGCGAGGAACCGGTACGCGTCAGCCGCGTTCGAGGCCAGCCCGAACGAAACCCGGATCGCGCCACCGGTCGGTACCCGCAGTACGTCGAGGTACTCGTCCACGGTCTTCGGGTTGCGCAGCAGTGCCCGCCCCAACCGCCACTTCGTGATCCCGAACGCGCCCTCGCCCGCCCCCGGATTGCAGAAGCAGCCCGTACGCAGGGAGAGGCCGGCGGCGGTCGACTCGGCCGCGACCAGTCGCTCGTCGACCGGGGTGCCGTCCGGGTGGAGGAAATTGAACGAGATGGTGCCGCCCCGGCGCTCGTTGGTCGCCGGGCCGTACACCCGGACCAGTGGCTCGCCGTTGCGGTGCCGTAGCGCGGTCAGGTTGCCCAACAGCCAGCCGGTCAGTGCGCCGACCCGGGCATGGATGACGTCGATCCCGATCGACTCGACCCAGTTCAGGCCGAACTCGACGTCGGGGATGCCGAGGAAGTTGAGCGTGCCGTCCTCGAACGCGGATTCGTCGTCCATCGACTCGTACCAGTCGCCCTGGACGCTGACCGCCCGGATGGTGCCGCCGGCGAACCACGGCCGGCGCAGTCGGGCCAGCGCGTCCCGGCGGGCGACCAGGGCGCCGATCCCGGTCGGGTAGCCGAACAGCTTGTACCAGCTCAGGCAGACGAACTCGGGCCGGACCGCGCCGAGGTCCAGCCGGTTCGTCGGTACGAAGGCGGCGGCGTCGAGCAGTACGTCGTACCCGTGCCGTTGGGCCAGTCCGACCCACTCCAGCGAGTGCTGCACCCCGCTGAAGTTGCTCTGTGCCGGAAAGGCGAACAGGCCCCGCCGCCGTCTCCACCGGCCGTTTCGCCGGGTCAGCGTTGCCTCCACATCGGACCGTTCTACCCGCAGCTCGGTGCCGCGTACGGGCACGTAACGGATTGCCCCGCCGGCGGTACGGGCGTACTCGCGGATGCCGTTGACCGAGTTGTGGTTGTCGGCGGTGAGCACCAGTGGTACCCCTCGCCCGAACGGGTACGCCTCGCCGACCAGCCGGCAGGCGCCGCTGGCGTTCGGGGTGAAGACGACGGCGTACTGCTCCGGGTCGGCGTTGAAGAAGGCGAGGATCGCCCGCCGGGCCGATTCGACCAGTGTGCCGGCCGCCACCGAGGTCGGGTTCTCCGAGTGCGGGTTGCTGTACAGGCCCGAGGTCAACCGTTGGTGGTGGGCGTCGATCTGGGCCCGTGCGGGCACACCTGCTCCCGCGTAGTCGAGGTAGACCTGCCCGTTGCGGTCGAGGTGGGCGTACTCGCCCGCGCGTAGTTCGTCGATCCGGCTGGTGCCGGCGTATGCCGGGTCGTCGGTCGCCAGCAGGTCAGGCCGCGGCGCCACGGGAGTCCCTCCGGGCCAGTACGGTCCACGCCGCGCCGAGGAAGGCGACCAGGAACCCGCCGAGGATCACCCAGTTCACCCAGACCGGTCGGGCGAAGCTGTCGCCGTAGCTGGCCAGCAGCGGCGGGCCGAGCGGGGACGCGCCGTCGTGCCAGATCCGTTCCACCTCGGCGGTGTGGCCCAGCCCCTCGAACGCCCACCGGTTGGACATGGCGTAGCTGAGCCACCGGCCCCCGGCGGCCATCTCCGGCACCGGCAGGATCGCCCCGACGAACAGCACCTGCGGGAAGCAGAGCATCGGCAGCAGCAGGGTCGCCTGGGCGGCGTCGGCCACCGACGCGGAGCAGAGCAGGCCGAGGGCGAGCGCGCCGGCCGAGGAGAGCAGCAGGGTGAGGTAGAGCGCGGCGAACGCGGCCCCGCCGGCGGCCGGCAGCCGGTCGATGCCGCGCAACACCCCGAGCAGGGCCAGGTCGACCAGGGCCAGCAGCGGCAGCAGCACCGCGACCTTGGCCAACAGGTACGGCCCGACGCGTACGCCGGCCAGCCGTTCCCGCCGGACGATCGGCAGCTCGGTGCAGATCTGGAGCAGCCCGTAGGTGAGCCCGAAGAAGAAGCCGCCGAACGCGATCCAGAACAGGATCATCACCATCACATTCGGGCTCGGGTCGGCCGGTTCGAACGCTCCGGGCCGGAACAGCAGCGCGAACATGCCGAGCACCATCAGCGGTGAGCCGAGCAGGATGGCCAGGGTGAGCCGGTTCCGCCCGACGATCTCCAGGTTGCGGGCGGTCAGCACGGCCCACTGGCGCAGCCGCCCCACCCGCTGCCGCGACCCACCGGTCCGTCCCGGCTCGCCGGTGTGCGTCGGCCGGTCGGCCGTTGCCGCCGTGGGGGCGGTGCGGGCATCAGCTTCGGGGCGGGCGGCGAACCGGTCGGGCCAGGTGCCCGGCTCCGGTTCCCCGTCCAGCCGCAGGTAGACCTCGGCGAGCGTGGCCACCCCGAAGAACTCCCGCGCCTCGCCCGGCGTGCCGGCGAAGGCCAGCGCCCCCTGCCGGGTCAGTACGACCACCCGGTCGCAGAACTCGACGTCGGTGACCTGGTGCGTGGTCAGTACGACCGTGGCGGCCGAGTCGGCCAGCCCGCGCAGTACGCGCAGCAGCTCGACCGCGATCGCCGGGTCCAGCCCGGAGGTCGGCTCGTCCAGGAAGAACACCCCGGGTCGGGTCAGCAGCTCGACCGCGATGCTGGCGCGTTTGCGCTCGCCGCCGCTGAGCCGCCCGACCGGTACCCCGGCCCGTTCGGTCAACCCCAGCTCGGCCATGACCTCGTGCACCCGTCGACTGAGCGCGGTCGGGTCGGTGCCCGGTGCCAGCCGGAGCCGGGCGGCGTACCGCAGGGTCCGTTCGAGCGGCAACTCGTGGTGGATGATGTCGTCCTGCGGCACGTAGCCGACGACGGCCGGTCCGTCGATCCGGTCGGTGTCGACGCCCGGCCGTCGGTCCACTGTGCCCGAGCTTGGCGGCCGTACCCCGGCCAGGGTTTCCAGCAGGGTCGTCTTGCCGGCACCGCTGGCGCCGATGATCGCGACCAGTTCGCCGGGCTCGATCGTGAGCGAGACGTCGAGCAGGGTCCGCCGACCGCCGCGGACGGTCTGGCTCAGCCGGGACGCGGTGATGCGTACCCCGGCCGGTGGTGCCGTGATCAGTTCGGAGGGGGTCATGTCCGTCGATTCCTGCGAGGGCTGTTCATTCACCGGTGTGACGAATATGGCACGTCATTCACATTTCGTCAGCGTCCATTTCAGTCGGATATCGGCGCCCTCGACGGCGACGCCGCCGGCCGTGGATCGGGCACGGGATATCGTTTGGCGTTGGCTCGCCCCGCCTCGGGGCGGCAGTCGAGGAGGAACCGACCGGTGGCGAGGACGAGGCGCCGTGCGCTGGTACGCGGCCACGGCCATCCCCGGATCCGGGCGACCCACGCCAAGACGCTGGAGTTCACCCACGACACCGAGGTGACCGAGCGGGCCACCTGTGTGGTCGGGGTGGCGGCCGTACTGGATCCGGCCGAGCTCGGCCTGCTGCGCGGTCGGGTGCGGTACACCGTCGAGGCGGCCGGTTACGAGGCCACCGGCGAGGCGACGATCAACCCCGACCATGCCGTACGCGACGGGTTGGTGCTGCGTCGCAGTCACCACAACGACCCCGGCACGTTGGCCGTGGCGGCCACCCTGACCGCCGAGGATCTCGACCGCGAGCTGGCCGCCGCGCTCACCGACCCGGCGACGGCGGTGACCCTGACCCTGGTCGAGGTGACCCCGCCCGCGCCGTTGGTCCTGCTCCGACCGGCCGGGTCGGCCGTACCCGCCGGCCGGCTCGACCTGCTCTGGCGGCACGCCGACGCGACCGTCGACCTGGTCGGCGTACGCGAGCCGGTGGCAGCGGCGGCGGTTGTCGAGCGGGCCGGGATCGTCGCGGTGACCCTGCCCGGCCCGGCGGACGGCTTGTCCACCCCGGCGCTCGGGTGGCTGTCCGCCGCCGCCGCCGGCACCGGTGCCCGGTTCGCGCTGCTGAACGCGCCGGGCGGCCCGGCCGAGGTGCTGTTCGCCGCCGGCCTGCCGCCGACCCCGGCGCTGTTGCTCGGCCGGGTGGACCGGCGGGCGGTACGTCGGCCGGAGGTCGAGGTGTCACTGCGTTCCGCGCTGGCGCCGACGGTGCTGGTGCTGCCGGTGGACGAGGTCGACGCGGTGCTCGAACACGTGGTCGCGGCGACCCCCGCGCGCCGGGTGGCCGTACCGGACGGGCAGTCGGATGTCGGCACCGCGATGCGCTGGACCACGGCCGAGCGCACCGGTGCCGCCGTACGCCGGCTCGGCCTGCCGGAGGTCACCGTCGTGCTGGCGTCCTCGCCGGCCACCGACCAGCCGGTCGATCTTGACGCCCTGGTCCGGGCGCTGGCCACCGCCGGGGTGTCGCCGCGCACGCTGAGCGAGGCGTTGGCGCCGTTCGGGCTGACCCGGCGCCGGGTGTACGACGCGCTGGGCCCGGACCGGTCGCCGGGCGGCCCGGCCGGTGCGCCCGTACGCACCTGACAGAATCGCCGGATGCAGGTCGTACAGGGTAAGCGCCTGGTCACGCCGGACGGCGAGGTTCTCGACGCGCTCCGGGGCGCGGCCAGCCGGGTGATCGTCGACGTCGGTACCGGTGACGCGCGCACCGCCTACCGGCTGGCCCGGTCCCAGCCGGACTGGCTGGTGATCGGGATCGATCCGGCCTGGCAGCGGATGTCGCCGACCAGCGTGCGTGCCGCCCGCAAGCCGGCCAAGGGCGGTGCGCCGAACCTGCTCCTGGTCAACTCCGCGATCGAGTCGGTGCCGGGTGAGCTGCACGGGATCGCCGACGAGGTGTCGGTGCTGATGCCCTGGGGCAAGCTGCTGCGCGGCATCGTGCACGGCGACCGGGACGTCTGCGCGGGGCTGCGGGCGGTGGCCCGGTCCGGCGCCACGCTCGACGTGACCGTCGGTACCAGCATTTGGCGGGACCCGGTGCCGTTGGAGATCCGCGAGCTGCCCGAACTCACCCCCGAGTACGTCGACGCGGTCCTCGCCGACCGGCTGGCCGACTGCGGCTGGAAGGTTACCGGGGCGGAGGTGATCAGTGGCGCCGAGATGGACCGGATGAGTTCCTCGTGGGCCCGCCGGCTCGGTTCGACCACCCCCGAGGTCGTGATCCACGTCCGGGCCGCCGCCGACGTACGGGACTGACCGGTTTCCTACGGTCGCACACCAGGTACGTCACGTCACCTGTCGATGGGTGAATGGTGGAACGTACGCCGACCAGGTGGGGGAGGGCAGCCGGCCCGCGGCCGTCCTCCACCTGGCGGTTGAGCTGGAGTCGAAGGCGCACACCTTCGAGATCGGAAGCGCCCGGACGCTTCTTGGCTGGCGGGTGAGTCGTCCTTCAACCTCCGGATGACACTGCGTAGCGGGTGGCGATCGCGGCGGCGCGGTCGTGCAGGGCGGTGCGCAACCACTGCGGGGCCAGGGCCTCCCCGCTGCTGGCGAGCTGCCACAGTGCCCATTCGGCATGTCTCGGATCCTGGAAGGTCACCTCCAGCCGCAGCCAGCCGTCTGCGTCGGCTTCTTCGGAGTGCACGGCCAGCGCGGTACGTACCAGGTCCTCACGCCGCGCGGCGGTGACCCGTACCAGCACGGTGACCGTGTCGCCGCCGGTCCGAAACCGGGTGCTGCGTTCCCGCCAGGCCCGGTCCAGATCGACCCGGTCCGGTCGCTGTGCGGGTTCGGCGAGTTCCTCGGCGGCCAGGACCCGGGACAGCCGGTAGGTGCGGTCCGCGCCGGACCTCATGGCCAGCAGGTAGCCCTGCTCGCGTACGGTGACCAGGCCGATCGGGTCCACCGTGCGCCACTTCGGGGGCTGGCCCACGGCCGCGTAGTGGATGCGCAGCCTGTGTCCGGCGAACACCGCGCGCCGGATCTCGGCCACCGTGCCGTACGGAACCTCCTCGGTGACCAGCCGGCGCGACAGCAGATCGGTCTCCGGGTCGATGAGCAGTCGCTCGACCGCGCCGATCGCGGTGTGTCGATGGCTGTCAGGCAGCGCGTCGACCACCTTGAGCATGGCCGACGCGAGTGCCGAGCCGAGACCGAACGCCTGCGCGCCGCGTCGCGATCCGGCGACCAGCAGGGCGAGCGCTTCGTCGTGGTTCAGCCCGGTAAGTTCGGTCTGAAAACCGGGCAGTAAAGCGAATCCGCCGTGCCGCCCGCGCTCGGCGTAGACCGGGACGCCGGCCGCGGACAGCGCCTCGATGTCGCGCAGCACGGTGCGGGTGGATACCTCCAACTCGCGGGCCAGTGTGGCCGCAGGCAGCAGACCGCGCTGGCGCAGCAGCAGCACCAGCGAGACCAACCGGTCGGCTCGCACCCGGAAATTGTGCCAGGAATACAAGACACAGGATGTCGTGTATTCGCTGAGAGGCTCACCGACACGTGGGTTCGGTTCCAGCGTGCCCACGCTTTCGACGAATGGAGCTGAGATGGCAGTGCAACGATCGGCGGTCAACCCGTGGGCCTGGTCGGTGGGGCTGGGGTACAACCAGGGCGAGGTCGTATCCGGGGACACCCGGACCCTGTACTGCTCCGGGCAGACCGCGATGAGCGGCGACGGCAAGCCCCGGCATGCCGGTGACATGGCGGCACAGGTGACGCTGAGTCTCGACAACCTGGAGGCGATCCTCGGCGAGGCCGGCATGTCCCTCGCGAACCTCGTCCGACTCAACGTCTACACCACCGACGTCGACCGACTCTTCGAGCACTACGGTGTGCTGACGTCGAGGTTGGGCGCGGCCGGCGTGGCACCGACCACCACGATGCTGGGGGTCACCCGGCTGGCGATCCCCACCCTGATGGTCGAGTTCGAGGGAACCGCCGTCGCCTGACTCGACCTCGCCGCCTCCGGTAGGGCTGCCGGTCGTACCGGGGGCGGCGAGCTCGGCGCGGATCCGGCGTGCGTTCGCTGCGGTGGACATCCGCTGTCCACCGCAGCCTGCTCGGGGGACGCCGGACATAGCGCGATTAATGGCTGCACTGTCCGATGTGGAGCCGGGCCGGTCGTGATTCGGGTCGGCAAATGGCTGTGCCAGCTATAGCGCGGGACGTGATCGGCGGGGTAGAAACACACCGATCCCTTCCTTCGCGGCTTGGACCGGGCCGGGCCGACGGAGAGAGCGCTCTCTCCGTCGGCCGGTGACGACTCGCCGCCGTCCCCGATAGGCAGGTCGATGAAACCGATCCACAACCAGGGCGTACGCGCGACCACGCGCCCGCGTACCGGTGGCACTCTGCGCCGCCTCGGCACGGTCATCTCCTCGGCCGCGCTGCTCACCGCCGGCGGCCTGGTGCCGCTGGCCGGCAGCGCCGCCGCTCACCAGGGCGGACGCCCTGATTTCGGACCCAACGTCTTCGTCTACGACCCGTCGACGCCGGTCGCCCAGATCCAGGCCAAGTTCGACGAACTCTTCGCGCAGCAGGAAGAGAACGAGATGGGTACGAACAGGTACGCCATCCTGTTCAAGCCCGGCCAGTACGACGTCAACGGCAAGCTCGGCTACTACACCACCGTCGCCGGCCTCGGCCAGTCCCCGGACGACGTCGACATCCGTGGCGCCGTACGCGTCATCGGCCAGCCCGACCCCGACTCGGCCGCCGGCATCTCCGCCCTCACCAACTTCTGGCGCTCGGCGGAGAACCTGTCCGTGACGCCGACCGACTGGTCCAACCAGTGGGCGGTGTCGCAGGCGTCGCCGATGCGCCGGGTGCACATCAAGGGCGTGCTCTGGCTCGAACCCGGCAACGCCGGCTTCTCCAGCGGCGGCTACATCGCCGACTCCAAGGTCGACGGGGTCACCATCAACGGCTCCCAGCAGCAGTGGATCACCCGGGACAGCCAGCTCGGCGACGTCTGGACCAACGGCGTCTGGAACCAGGTGTTCTCCGGTGTCGTCGGGGCACCCGAGACGGGCTTCCCGAACCCGCCGTACACCACGCTGCCGACCAGCCCGGTCACCCGCGAGAAGCCCTACCTGTACGTCGACGCCCGCGGCGACTACCGGGTCTTCGTACCGACCCTGCGGCACAACACCTCCGGCACCACCTGGGGCGACGGCCAGCGGCAGCAGGGCTACTCGCTGCCGATCGGCGACTTCTACATCGCCAAGCCGTCCGACAGCGAGCACACCATCAACAAGGCGCTGGCCCGGGGCAAGCACCTGCTGCTCACCCCCGGCGTCTACCACCTCGACCGGGCCCTTCGGGTCAAGCACAAGAACACCGTCGTGCTCGGCCTGGGCATGCCGAGCCTCGCCCCGGACCGTGGCGACGCGGCCCTGCGGGTGGACGACGTCGACGGCGTACGGATCGCCGGGGTGCTGGTCGACGCCGGTGCGCGCGAATCCGACGTGCTGGTCGAGGTCGGTGACCGGCACAGCCGGAAGAACCACTCCAGCAACCCGATCTCGTTGCAGGACGTCTTCTTCCGCATCGGTGGGCCCTGGGTCGGCAAGGCCAAGACCAGCCTCGTGGTGAACAGCGACGACACCATCATCGACAACATCTGGGCCTGGCGCGGTGACCACGGCAACGGCATCGGCTGGTCGCAGAACACCGCCGACACCGGCGTCGTGATCAACGGTGACGACGTGACCGCGTACGGGCTGTTCGTCGAGCACTACCAGAAGTACCAGACCGTCTGGAACGGCGAGGACGGCCGGACGATCTTCTACCAGAGCGAACTGCCGTACGACCCGCCGAGCCAGGCCGCCTGGACCAGCCCCACCGGCAAGGGCTACGCCTCGTACAAGGTCGGCCGGCACGTACGCGAGCACGAAGCCTGGGGGCTGGGCGTCTACTCGTACTTCAACCAGGAGGTCGACATCCGCGCGGACCGGGGCATCGAGGTCCCCCGTACGCCGAAGGTCAAGTTCCACAACATGGTCACCGTCTTCCTCGACGGAAGCGGCGGAATCGAACGAACCATCAACGACGCCGGCACCCCGGTCGTCGGCTCGTACGGCACCAGCACCATCGTCAACTACCCCGAAGGCTGACCGGGACAGCGGTCAGCACCACCGGCGGCGGCCGGCCCGGTTGGTTCCGGGCCGGCCGCCGCTGTCGTCCCCGCCGATCCGGCCCGTCCCGTACAACCGATTCCCGGTGGCGCCCGTCAGTAGAGGGGATCCCAGGGAGGTAGTCGCCGGATGCGCGAAGGATCGGAACGCGAATACATCGAGTACGTGACCGCCCGGCTGCCCGCGCTGCGCCGGCTGGCGTACTCACTCTGCGGTGACGAGCACCAGGCCGACGACCTGGTCCAGGAGGCGGCCACCAAGCTCTACGTGAGCTGGGCGAGGTCGTCGCGAGCCGACTCGCTCGACGCACTCGTACGGGTGATCCTCGTCCGCGTCTTCCTCGACAGCCAGCGCAAGGGCTGGTGGAGGGTCCGCCTCTTCGGCGACGCGCCGGACGTACGCGCAAGCACCGACCAGCCCACCGAGGACCGGACCATCCTGCACGCCGCGCTGCTCAGGGTGCCGCCCCGGCAGCGGGCCGTGCTGGTCCTGCGCTACCTGCACGACCTGCCGGTGACCGAGGTGGCCGAGGTGCTCGGCTGCTCCGCCGGCACGGTCAAGAGCCAGACCTCGTACGGGCTGAAGGCACTGCGCCGACTGCTCGGCGACCGGGACCTCGTCGGCACGACACCGGCGACCGCCGGCACGACACGGGAAGGATGAGAGATGGAAAACGAGGACGAGTACGCGATCGCCCTGCTGCGCCGGCTCGACGACGAACCGACCAACCCGAGCCGGGTGGATCTCGGCCGGGCGATCGCCGAGGGGGGACGACGTCGGCGAACCCGGCGCGCGCTCGGCGGAGGGGGCGCGGTCCTGCTGGTGGCGGCGATGGTGGCGACCGTGCCGGTGGCGCTGACCGCGCTGCGCCCGGACTCGTCCGGACCGGACGAACGGGCCGTGGCCGCCACCGTACCGGCCACCACCGGGCCCGCCGCGACCGAGCCGGCGGCGACCCGGCCCACACCGGGCATGGCACCAACGAAGTGCACGGTGAACCGGCTGCCGCTACCGGACCGGGAACCGATGAGCCTGGTCACCGGCGCCGACCCGACCGGCCGGTTCATCGTCGGCCGGACCTATCCGGAGGAACGGCGGGACGGCTACCCGATCCTGATGTGGGACGACGGCAAGCCGTACCGGATTGTTCTGCCCGGCGCCGACCAGTCCCTGACCGACGTCAACACCTCCGGTGTGGCCGTCGGCTCGGGCTGGCTGGCAAACGGTCCGCAGGCGTACGTCTACCGCGACGGCAGGGTCAGTCCACTGCCCGGGAAGGGCACCTCGGCGGCGGTGGCGATCAACGACGCCGGCCGGATCGCCGGAGTCCGGGGCGAGGGGGCGGTGGACCAACGGCCGATCGTCTGGCCCGACGCGTCCGCCCAGCCGGTCGACCTGGCGCTGCCCGGCCCCGACTGGGTGGGCCACGTCGCCGGCATCGACGAGGACGGCACCGTCGTCGGCGTCGTCTGGCCGAACCCGTCCACCGTCTCGGCCGACCCCGGCGGTTCGGTTACGCCGAAGGACCGGGCGCGGTCGGCCCGGAACCCGGCGGCGGGCTACCTGTGGCTGCCCGACGGAACGCGGCGGGAGCTGCCCAAGCCGGTGGTGCGGGGCGTACCGGCCGAGTCGTTCCGGCCGCTGGGCATCCGCAACGGCTGGATCATCGGCACCGCCGTCACGTACGCCGCCGACGGCACCGAGGTCGATACGCCGGCCCGGTACCACCTGCCCACGGGCGAGTTCGTGGACCTGCCGCCGAGCACGCTCCGGCCGCGCGGCGGGAACGGGCAGGGCTGGATGGTGGGCTGGCTCCCGAACGAACGCCTCGGCCTGCTCACCGACGCCGGAACGGTCGACCTGCCGTACGTCGAGCCGCACCGGACGGCCGTCGGGGATGCGCCGGTGGCGGTCAGCGACGACGGTCGGATCATCGCCGGGCAGAGCGAGGACGCCCAGAACGTCATCCAGGCCGTGGTCTGGAACTGCCGCTGACCGGGGTCGGTCACCGGTCAGTTCCCGTTGCCCCGGCCACCGGGGGGCAGGCTCTCGGCGAGCCTGTCCAACATGGGGCGCAGGAGGTCGTACGTCCCGGACGGGATCTTCCCGTCCTCGCGCAGGTCGACAAGCTTGGCGCGTACGTCGGCCACCCGCTTCGCGGCCTCTCCCGGCTCTCCCTCCATCAGCTTGCCGGCGGCGTCGTCCAGCTTGTCGTCCAGGTCCTCGGCCACGTCGGCCTCCACCGCTCCGGCCCGGACCTGGAGGTCGAGCGTCGTCTGCACGGCGATCAGCAGGGCGGTGGTGCCGAACGGGGCAGCACCGGTCGGGGCGCCGGCCGGACCGGCGGCAGCGGTCGTGGCGGCGGCAGCGGTCGTGGCGGCGGCAGCGGTCGTGGCGGCGGCAGCGGTCGTGGCGGCGGCAGCGGTCGTGGCGGCGGCAGCGGTCGTGGCGGCGGTCGTGGGAGCACGCGCCGGGGTGGAGGCCCCGGCGGGCGCGGCGTTCCCCGGCGGGTCGACCGTACCGCCACCGCCACGGTTGTTCAGCAGCACACCGATCACGACGGCGGCGAGCAGGATCGCGCCGAGCGCCGCCACCAGCGCCCGACGGGAGTGGGGTCCCTCATCGTGCCGCGTGGCCGACCGGGTCAGACCGTTGTCGAGGGCGGGCAGCGCGCGGGTCTGGGCGGCAACCGAGGCGGCGGCGCGTACCGGGCCGGGCGTCGGTGGCTGGGGAACGGCGTCGACCACCACCGTCCTGCGAAAGTCGGACGACTCGGGTTCGGTCGACCGGCGACCGGGCGACAGCGCACCGGACGACGGCTGATCGGACGCCAGCGCGGCCAGGCGGTTGCGTACGTCGGTGGCGGTGGTGGGTCGCTCGGCGGGATCCTTGGCCAACAGCTGACCGACCAGGCGATCGAGGCCGGCAGGAACACCGGACCGTACGGACGCGAGCGCCGGGGCGGGTTCGTGCAGGTGCTGCCACAGCACCCGGAGCGGGTTGTCCCCGGTGAACGGCGGCTCACCGGTGAGCATCGCGTACAGCAGGCAGCCCAGCGCGTACAGGTCGGTGCGCGCGTCCACCGGATCGCCGGCGGCCTGTTCCGGGGCCATGTAGTGGCTGGTGCCGAGCGTGGTGGCCGGGGCGGTCAGGGTGGCCTGGCCACCGTGCAGCAGGCGGGCGATGCCGAAGTCGCACACCTTCACCGTGCCGGCCGGGTCGAGCAGGATGTTCGCCGGTTTGATGTCACGGTGCACCACCCCGGCGGCGTGTGCCGTGCCCAGCGCGCCGCAGACCTGGCCGGCGATCTCCAGCGCCCGGTCGAGCCTGAGCGGCCCGTCGGCGAGCAGGGTCGCGAGATTGGGCCCGTCGACCAACTCCATCACCAGGTACGGTTCGTCGCGGTCACTGCCCACGTCGTGTACGGCCACGATGTTGGGGTGGGCCAGCCGGGCGGCCGTACGCGCCTCGCGGTCGAACCGTTCCAACATGGACGGGTCGGCCAGACCGGCCGGGTTGAGCAGCTTGACCGCGATCGACCTGCCCAACCGTAGATCGACCCCGCGCCAGACCACCGCCATGCCGCCCCGGCCCAGCATCGTTTGCAGTTCGTAACGGTCAGCTATCACACGCCCGGCCACGCGCCCACCTTGACACATCGCCCCCGTGGTCCGCTTCCGGGGCGCGGCGCCGGGCCGCTCCGCCGACCGCGCGGGCTCGTGCCCGTCCGGGTCGCGGTGGCGTGTCGGAGACTTGATTTTTGCAATATCAAGTGGTGTGTCGGCTAGGTTTTCGGGATGGGCTTGCTGGGTGACGCGGTGGCGGTGCTGGACGAACGCGGGGTGCTGGATCGGCTGGGTCGGTTGATCCAGCAGGTGTACCGGCGGGCGGCGGATCGGCACGAGCCGGAGCTCGGTGACGATGCGATGAGTTTCGGGACCACGGTGTGGCGCAACCTGGTGCATCTCGGTCAGGCCGAGTTCAACGGCGTCGACGGCGTGCGGGCGCGGTTGGACGACAACTCGTTGGAGATCCTCTGCGCGGGCTATGTCGTGCGGTTGTACTCGTTGCAGGGCGGGATCGAGTCGATCCGCTGGGAGGGCAGCGAGGCACGGCTGGGTGGGGCGGTGGAGAACAGCCGTGACCGGCAGTTGGCGTTCGACGACGAGGGACAGTTCCCGGAGGTGTTCGCGGGGGTGGTGCCGCCGAAGCGGCACGTGCGGATCGCGCACACCGGGGACATCGCGACCGGTGAGGCGGTGGCGTACATCGGTTTGCCGAGGGACAACCGCGACGGCGGCTCGCCGTGGTTCGAGGTGACGCTGTGGTTCGGTCCGGCGGCCCTGGTCGGTACGCCGTTGCCGGTCGCCGACGGCACCGTCGTGGTGCCGCAGTCGCGCCATGACGAACTGCCGATTCCCGAGCTTGACCTGCTTGCCCTGCGACCCGGCCGGGTGTCCGGCCGGTCGGCGTGACGAGGGCGCTACGACCGCCGGTTCCGGCTGCCGTCGCCGCCGCGGGCTTCGAGCCGCACGCACTCGGGCTCGCCCGTCGGTGGCGACGAATGCGCAAGAACGAACTCGCCCGGCTGGTCGGGGTGACCGCGGCCGCGGTCAGCCAGTACGAGCTGGCCCAGGCGCGTCCGTCGGCGTCGGTGCTGGCCAGGTTGGCGTTGGCGCTGTCGATGCCGGTCGAGTTCTTCGCCGCCGGGTTCCCGGTTCCGGTCACCCCCGGGCACGCGCACTTCCGTAGTCTCCGTACGGCCACCCAGGCCGAGCGGGACCAGGCGGCGGCGTTCGGTGAGGTCGCCTGGCGGGTGGTCGAGGTGGTCGAGCGGTATCTGCGGCTGCCCGAACTGCGGTTGCCGCACCTGGACCTGGCCGAGCCGGCCGGCCCGGAGGACGTACGGGCGGCCGCAGCGGCGGCGCGTGAGGCGTTCGGCCTCGGGGCGGCACCGGTGGCGCACATGGTGCGGCTGCTGGAGTCGTACGGGGTGATCGTGCTGGCCCTGCCCGACGTCTCCGAACGGGTTGACGCCTTCTCCCACTGGTACGGACAGCGTCCGTTCGTCTTCCTCAACCCGGCCAAGGACGACAAGGCCCGCTCCCGGATGGACGCCGCGCACGAACTCGGCCACCTGCTGATGCACCACGACGCCGAACCGGGCAGCCAGCTTCTGGAGCGGGAGGCCATGGCGTTCGCGTCCGAGTTCCTCGCACCCAGCGCGGTGCTGCGCGACGAGCTGCCGGCCCGACTCGACTTCGACCGGCTGCACGAGCTGAAGCGCCGCTGGGGGATCAGCCTGAAGGCGCTGATCTACCGGGGACACGAAGTCGGGGTCTACCGCGACCACACCTACCGGCGCGGCATGAGCCTGCTCGCCCAGTGGGGCTACCCGGAACCCGGTGACCTGGGCCCCCGTGAGCAGCCGTCGCTGCTCGGCAAGGCCGTCGAACTCCTCGACCGGCAACGGGTCTCCAGCGGCAGCCTCGCCACCCAGACGGGGCTACCCCCGGCACTCGCCCACGCGGTCATCGACGCCGGCACCGAAAGCGTCCCCACCCTGCGGCTGGAGTCCGACGTCCCGAATCCGTGACCCACGGCCCGCGACCGACGCCGGCGGGTTTTCGCAACTCGCGTTGACGCCCGTACGGACGTTGGCGGCTGAGATTACCGCTGGTCGGGGCGCCGAACCCTCTTCCGCTGTGCGGAGTGGACGAGCCTCGATCGACCGGCCGGATTTTGGCCTGCGGCAGGAGTCTCGGCGCTGTTGACGCACGTCAATTCGGCAATTCAGGAGATGCGGCCCCGGGTGGAGTCGAGAACGATGTCCCTGTTGACCTTCGTCGGGCTCCGGGGTGCCCGGCGATGATTCGTTTCGGGGAGGGAGACGTAAGACGTACCCCTGCTGTTGTCGCCGCGTCGGTTTCCGAGGATGCGCCCGCGACCGCCTATGGCCGCCCTGAGGAAAGGTTACCTGACATGACCCCGTCCAGTACGGAGTCCCACAGCCGGGCGTCAGCCACGGCGAGCAAGCTTCCGTCGTTGACGGGGCTTCGTTTCGTCGCGGCGTTGCTCGTCTTTCTCTACCATACGTCACAGTTCGTTACGCCGGTCCCGCCGAACCTCCCGGCAACCCCGTTCGCCGATCCGGATTGGCAGGCGGGATACGCGAAAGTGCTGGCCGGCGGCGGTTTCGTCGGGGTGTCGTTCTTTTTCATACTGAGCGGCTTCGTGCTCACCTGGTCGACCCGGCCCGGCGACAGTGGTTGGTCCTTCCTTCGTCGCCGACTCCTCAAGATCTACCCGACGCACATCGTGACCTGGGCCATCGCCATGATCCTGTTCGCGGCGGCGTTCACTCCCGTGTCGACGTGGCTGCCCAACCTGCTGCTGCTGCACCCGTTCTTCCCGGATGCGCTGATGTCGATCAGCGTCAATCCACCGAGCTGGTCGCTCGGCTGCGAACTGCTCTTCTACCTCCTGTTCCCGCTGCTGATCCACCCGATCCGGCGGATCGCCGACAGCCGGCTGTGGGCTTGGGCGGGAGCGACGGTGCTGGGCGGGTTCGCGGTCGTACTCACCACGCTGTACGTCATCCCGGACACCCCGAAGGGCCCCTTCATCCCCGAACTCTCCATGCAGCAGTTCTGGTTCGGCTACTTCTTCCCGCCGGCCCGAGTGTTCGAATTCGTACTGGGCATGCTGTTGGCCCGGATCGTCATAGCCGGGCTGTGGCCGCGTATCGGCGTCCTGTCGGCGACCGGGATGGCGACCGGCGGGTACTCGCTGTCGTTGTCCCTGCCGACCGCGTACGCCTTCAGCTTTGCCACCATGGTGCCGCTCGGCATCCTGATCTGTGCCGCCGCGGTGGCCGACCGGGAGGGCAGGCGAACCCTGTTAGCGAGCCGGCCGATGCAGTGGCTCGGTGACGTGTCGTTCGGCTTCTACATGGCCCAGGGCATCGTGCTCTACCACGGACGCGCGCTGTTCGGGGACAACCAGCAGTACGGCACCGGGGTCGCGATAGCCGTCATCCTCGCGTTCCTCGTGGCCAACGTGATCGCCGGCTGGTTGCTGTTCGTCACCGTCGAACGGCCGGTGATGCGGCGCTGGGGTCGGCGCAAGAGCCCGCCGCCGGCAGCCGTCCCGCCGCCGGCACCGACGCCGGCGACCGGATCCGAGGTCGGTAGTCCGGCCCTGCGCGACTAGCGGGTGCCCGCGCGCCGGGCCAGCCCGACAGCGCGCGAGTCCCCGGGCAGGACAGCCACCGCCCCCGGTTCGACGACCCGGTCCGAACAGGATCGGATCGATCCGAACCGGGGGCGGTCCCGTGTCCCCGTCACACCGGGTCGGGACGACGAAGGTGTGACAACACGTTGATGGTCCCGGACCTGAAACTCGGTCCGGGACCATCAACAACAGTCACGCCGTCGTGCGGCGGAACTTCGGGTACGACCTCAGCCGAGCCCACGGTGTCGCGCGGTCAGCCGCTCAAGCTGCGGCACGAGCTCGTTCGCCGTCGGTGTGCCCAGCCGCTCGTCCCGGATCTTGACCGCGTTCTCCTTGTACGACGGGTTGTTGAGCACCCGTACCAGTTCTTCGCGGAGCATGTCCACCGTCAGGAAGTCGGAGTCGGCCACGTAGACGCCGGCACCGCGCCGTTCCAACCCGTTGCCCTCGGCAACCGGCCCCCACCACTTCTCGGTCCAGTACGCGCTGGGCACGATCAGCTGTGGCACCGCGTTCTCCATCGCCGCGGCGAAGGTCTGCGTGCCACCGTGGTGCACGATCGCCGCACAGCTCGGCAGCAGCGCGTTCAACGGCACGAACTCGACCGCCCGTACGTTGTCCGGGATCTTCGGGTCGTCGGCGAGCTGCCTGCGGTTGAGGGTGGCGATCACCTCGATGTCGAGGTCGGCCACGGCGTCGAACAGGTCGACGACGGATGCCTCGATCCCGTGCGACTCCCGGTGCGACACGCCCAGGGTCAGGCAGACCCGCGGCCGGGTCGGCGGCTCGTTCATCCAGTCCGGGATGCGGGACGGACCGTTGTAGGGCACGTGCCGGATCGGCACGTAGTGGACGTCCGCCGGCGGGTGGTAGACCCAGGGCGGCATCGGATCGATGGTCCACTGCCCGAGCGCGATCTCCTCGTCGAACTCGTGGCCGTAGCGCTGGAGCTTCGGACCCAGCCAGTCGGCGAGCGGGTCGTTCAACGATTCCGGTGCGGCCTCGTCGCGTACCTTCCGGAAGGCCGCCCGGATCTGGCCCAGCCCGTCGGCGCCGAACAGCAGGCGCGCGTGCGCCGCGCCGCTGATCCGGGCGGCCACCCCGCCGGCCAACGCCAGCGAGTTCCAGATGATCAGATCGGGCTTCCAGCTCTGGGCGTACTCGATGAAGTCGTCGAACAGCGGATCCGGGCAGACCAGCGGAAAGAAGCCCGAGGAGATCGACGCCAGGTGGCCGTGCGGGTCCTCCGGAAAGGTGCCCTGGACGGGCTTCTCCCACCGCTGCGGGCGCGACTCGCCCGGCTTCGCCGGCTCCGCCGGTCCGAGCTTCTCGCTGATCCGCAGCACCTGACCGACCGGCACCGGAGTGAACCCGGTCTGCGCCACGTCGTCGGCCAGGTCCGGCTGGCTGGCGACGCGTACCTGGTGCCCCGCGATCTGGAGGGCCCAGGCCAGCGGGGTCATCGCGTACAGGTGCGACTTGTTGATTCCGGCTAGGAAGAGTACGCGCATGGGTGTCCTCCCCGCGTGCAGCGATCGGTCATCGGTTCAGTGCCAGGGGGAGCGACCCGAGGCCGCGCATGATGTTCGGCCCGCCGATTCGCCAGTCCAACTCCTCCGGCGGGCAGGCAAGCGCCATGTTCGGGAAGTTGTCCAGCAGAGCGCGGAACGCGATCTGACCCTCGATCCGGGCCAGGGGCGCGCCGATGCAGTAGTGGATGCCGTGGCCGAAGGCGATGTGCGGGTTCTCCTCGCGGGCGATGTCGAGGCGGTCCGGCGCGTCGAACCGCGTCGGGTCGCGGTCCGCCGCGGCCAGGACGATGTTGACCGCGCTGCCCTCCGGGATGGTGACGCCGGCGATCTCGATGTCCTCGGTGGTGAACCGCATCGGCACCCGCTCGATCGGGCCGTCGTAGCGCAGCAGCTCGTCGATTGCCGCCGGCATCAGCTCGGGCCGGTCGCGCAGCAGTTGGATCTGGTCCGGGTGGCGGAGCAGGGCCACCGTGCCGTTGCCGATGAGGTTGACGGTGGTCTCGTGGCCGGCGACGAGCAGCAGCTTGATCATGCCGAGCAGTTCGCGTTCCGAGAGCTGGTCCGCCTTGCCCGGCACGATCAACGCGCTGAGCATGTTGGGCTGTGCGTCGTAGTCGAGGTCCGGGTCGACCTCGGCCCGCAGCTTGCTGACCAGGTCGGTCAGGTACCGGTCCATGTTCTGGTTGCCCTGCCGCCGGCTCTCGACACCCTCCTTGGTCATGGGTGACGCGAGCAGCATCCGGGTCCAGGTACCGAAGTCGTCGCGGTCCTCACCGGGGATGCCGAGCAGTTCGCAGATCACGGTGATCGGCAGCGGGTACGCCAGCGCGGTGATCAGGTCCACCTCGCTCTTGGTCGCCATCGCCGCGATCAGCTCGTCGGTGATCTCCTGGACCCGTGGCCGCAGCAGGTCGATCCGGCGACGGGTGAAGGCCATGCTGATCAGGCGGCGTTGCCGGGTGTGGTCGGGCGGGTCGCTGTTGAGCATGTTGGCGCCGAGCGGTCCTTCGTCCCCGACTCCGGCGGCCATCATCTTCGCCCATTGGGGCGCGCGTTTCGGGTCCTTCGAGAATCGGGAATCGGCGAGCGCGGCCCGGGCGTCCTCGTAGCGGGTGATCAGCCAGATCTCCGAGCCCATCGGCCCGCTGACGTGGTAGACCGGCGCGTCCTGTCGCAGTTGGGCGTAGCTCAGGTAGGGGTTCGACTGGAAGTCCTTGCTGAACAGGTCGACCGAGGTCATTTGGTAGCCATCCCTGAGAGGAGCGAATGCGGACATGAGACCTTTGCGCCGGACGAATCAGGGTGTCGTGGGGACGAGCTACGCCCGATGTTCGGCAGTCCTCCCGATACATCCTCGGGGTGGGCGGTCCAGGACCGCATCTCTTGGGTTGCGGTCTCACTTGTCGGGACCGAGCGGGCCCGCCGACGCGCCGAACGCAGCCCGTTCGTCGGGCCGTCGGCGCCCGCCCTGCGATACGCTGGTGCCGGTCGGTTGATACCGCAGGCAGCGGCAACCGACCATAAACGGCGGTCATTGTGTTACACGCATTCTCTGCCACGCGCCGGATCGCATTCGGGCGGGCGCTTTGGTTGGCGGTCCTGAAACCGGCGGGCACCTGTTAAGCGATGGAGGGCGTTTCGTGAGCGGCATCGGAGCGGACACGAGCAGGTCCGAGCAGAGCACCGTCGTCGACGCCGTACGGGTGGGTGACGAACTGGCGTTCACCGATCTCAGCGAGCGATACCGGCGCGAGTTGCAGGTGCACTGCTACCGGATGCTCGGTTCGTTCGACGACTCGGAGGACCTGGTCCAGGAGACGTTCCTGCGCGCCTGGCGCAGGCGGGAGAGCTTCCAGGGACGATCCACCTTCCGGGCCTGGCTGTACCGGATCGCCACGAACGCCTGCCTGGACTTCCTCGAACGCCACCAGCGCCACGCGCGTCAGCCGTTCGCCCCGGTCGGGGGCGGCCTCGCGGGCGTGGACCGGCTGCCGTTGCCGCAGGTCGAGGTGCCCTGGTTGCAGCCGTACCCGGACCGGTTGCTCGAACCGGTGGCGCCGTCCGAGGTCCAGCCGGACGCGGCGGTCGTCGCCAAGGAGACGATCGAGCTGGCCTTCCTCGCCGCGATCCAGCACCTGCCGCCCAAACAGCGGGCGGTGCTGATCATGCGGGACGTGCTCGGCTGGTCGGCCAATGACACGGCGGCGTTGCTGGACGGCACCGTCGCGGCGGTCAACAGCGCGCTGCAACGGGCGAGGGCCACGCTCAAGCTCCACCTGCCGGAGCGGCGGATCGAGTGGTCGTCGTCCACCGACCCGAGCGAGGAGGAACGGGCGGTGTTGCAGCGCTATGTCGAGGCGACCGAGCGGGCCGACATGGTCGGGCTGGCGGCGCTGCTGCGGGAGGACGCCCGGTTCACGATGCCGCCCAAGCCGACCTGGTTCGAGGGGCGGTCGGCCATCATCGCGAGCTGGGCGCCGGCGATGGTCGGTCCCGGGGCGTGGCCGGGCTGGCGGCACGTGCTCACCCGGGCCAACCGGCAGCCGGCGGCCGCCTGCTACGTACGCGGGCCGGGCGAGTCCGCGTACCGGGCGCTGGGTCTGGACGTGCTGCGGATCGAGGGTGGCGTGGTAGCGGAGATCACCACCTTCCAGCCGCAGGTCTTCCCCGCCTTCGGGCTGCCGCTGACGCTCTGATGGACGGCGGCCGGGGCGACCGTGTCTCCTTTCTCAACCGGCGGCTCCCGCCGTCGTTCGAGCTGCTGGTGATCGTCGTCGCGCCCGGACGCACCCCCGAGGTCGACGACACGGACTGGCGCCGCGCCATCGTGGTGATCGAGTACGGCGAGGTCGAGATCGAGTACGCCGACGGCGGCCGGCAGCGGTACGGGCGCGGCGACGTGCTGTGCCTGGACGGGGTGTCGCCGTTCGTGATCCGTAATCAGGAGCGGGAGCCCGCGGTGCTGGCCGCCGTCTCCCGCCGTGACCAGCCAACCGGTCCGCGCTGAGGCCCGTTTTCGATCGGCTTCCGTCGAAGCGATGAGTTTTTCCGGCCACCACCGTCTCAAGTAGGGCCACGTCGGAACGACGGCCGAGGGAGATGGTCCGGGATGAGATAACGCCACATGTTCGACCAGTAGTTGGTCTTCGTCAGCTTATGCCCGTTCTAGAGCGATCTTCGGTGGGTCCGGCGACGACGGTGGCGAGCCGGACCTGGGTTACGACAACGATTCTGCGGGAGAGACACGGATGAAGTTACCGAAAACAGTCAGTCGGGAAGAGTGGGTCGCCGCCCGAGGAGAACTGCTGGTCAAGGAGAAGGAACTGACCCGGGCGCGGGACGCGCTGAGTGCCCTTCGGCGCGAGCTGCCAATGGTCAAGATCGACAAGGAGTACGTCTTCGAGGGGCCGAACGGCAAGACGGACCTGCTGGGTCTGTTCGACGGCCGTAGCCAGCTCATCGTCCGGCACTTCATGTTCCATCCGAACTGGAGCGAGGGTTGCGTCGGCTGCTCACTCCAGGTCGACAACCTGGGCCACCCGGCTCACCTGCACGCCCGGGACACCAATTTGGTGCTGGTGTCCCGCGCACCGCTGGCCAAGCTGGAGGCGTTCCGGCAGCGGATGGAATGGACGGCGCCCTGGTTCTCGTCGTTCGGCAGCGACTTCAACCCCGACTTCGGGGTCACCGTCAACGATTCCGAAACCTCGGGACTGAGTGTCTTCCTCCGTGACGGCACGGACATCTTCCACACGTACTCGTCGTTCTCCCGTGGCGGAGACGCGCTGATCAACATCTACAACTACCTCGACCTGACCCCGCTGGGGCGGCAGGAAGAGGAGCTGGACTACCCGCAGCAGTGGTGGCGGCACCACGACCGGTACGACGAGTAACACCCGCTCGCGCCCCCCGTACTCATCAGCTCGAACTGTTCACAGAAGGGTTTTCCATGGACGCGAACACGGCAATTCCGGAAGCCGGGCCCAAGGCCGGCCGCCGGGAGTGGCTGGGTCTGGCGGTGCTGGCTCTGCCAACCCTGCTGCTGTCGCTGGACCTCAGCGTGTTGCACCTGGCGCTGCCGCAGTTGAGTGCCGATCTCGGCGCGGGCAGCATCCAGCAGTTGTGGATCATCGACATCTACGGCTTCATGATCGCCGGCTTCCTGATCACGATGGGTAGCCTCGGCGACCGGATCGGCCGCCGGAAACTGATGTTGATCGGCGCGGCACTCTTCGCCGTCGCCTCGGTGGCGGCCGCGCTCTCCACCTCGCCCGAGATGTTGATCGTGACCCGGGCGCTGATGGGCATCGCCGGTGCCACCCTGATGCCATCCACCCTGGCACTGATCATGAACATGTTCCACGACCCGGCCCAGCGCGGATCGGCCATCGGGGTGTGGGTGGCGTGCTTCATGGGCGGCATGGCCCTCGGCCCCCTGATCGGCGGGACGGTCCTCCAGTTCTTCTGGTGGGGCGCGGTGTTCCTGCTGGCGGTTCCGGTGATGGTGCTGTTGCTGGTGGCGGGCCCGGTGCTGCTGCCGGAGTTCAGGGACGAGAGTTCGAGCGGCCGGATCGACCTGCTCAGCGTTGCGCTGTCCCTGGGCACGATCCTGTCCACCGTGTACGGCATCAAGGAACTGGCCAAGGACGGCGTGCAGCCGGTCCCGGTGGCGGCCATCGTGGTCGGCCTGGTCCTGGGTGTGCTGTTCGTGCTCCGGCAGAACCGCCTCGCCGAGCCGCTGATCGACCTGCGCCTGTTCAAGATCAAGTCGTTCAGCGGGGCCCTGGTGATCGCGCTGTTCGGCGCGTCCGTCGGTGGCGGGACCATCCTGGTCGTCAACCTCTACCTCCAGACGGTCGAGGGGCTCACGCCGCTGCGGGCCGGTCTGCTGACGCTGCCCTCCGGCTTCGCCATGGTGGCCGCCGCGATGATCGCCCCGGCGATCGCCCGTACGGTCCGCCCGGCCTACGTGGTCGCGGTCGGACTGCTCGTCGCGGCCGGCGGATACCTGATGCTGACCCAGGTGGACACCGGTGGCGGAGTGGTCCTCCTGGTCATCGCCCTCATCCTGAGCAGCGCCGGCAGCGGGCCGCAGGCCGCGCTGAGCACCGAGCTGGTGCTCCGGTCCGCACCGCCGGAGAAGGCCGGCTCGGCCGCCTCCGTCTCCGAGACCGGCGGCGAACTCGGCATGGCCCTCGGCTTCGCGGTGATGGGCAGCATCGCCACCGCCGTGTACGGCAGCGCGCTGAGCGGGAACCTGCCCAGCGCCGCCGGTGAGGAGGCGACGCGGAGCGCGGAGGAGAGCATCGTCGGTGCGCTCACCGCGGCCGGGCAACTTCCCGGCGAGGTCGGTGCCGAACTGCTCCAGAGCGCTCGTGACGCGTTCACCACCGGCATGCACGTCGTCGCCGCCATCAGTGCCGTCCTGCTCGTCGGCCTGGCCCTGATCGCGGTCGTCACCCTGCGTCATGCGCCGCCGACCGGCGCGGCGCCGGAAGCCGAGGAGGCCGACGCCGACGAGCCGGCGGTCCAGGTCGGCGGCTGACCAGCCGACGAGGGACCGAACCGTTCCGTGCTGCCGGGAGGCCAGTTCGTCGTCGGCCTCCCGGCAGCACGACGGTCGTCCCGGCCCGGCGGCCGGGAAGCCGAACGGGCTCGGCGCGGCCAGCACCACCGGTCGCTCAGCGAACGGCCCGGGGGCGGCGGTTGTCCGTCGCACCCGGGCCGTCGAGATATCAGTAGTAGGTTCGGTACCCGCTCGTGGGATTGCCGGGTGTCACGCGCTCCGGCTCGCGCCGCTGGCGGGCTGGCCGGCGAGGGCCGCGGTCGCCGGCGACAGTGGCGTCGCGCCGCTGATCAGGTCGGCCGCCTTCTCGGCGATCGCGATGACCGCGGCGTTCGGGTTGCCCCGGACCGGAGCGGGCATGACCGACGCGTCCACCACCCGGAGCCCGTCGATCCCCTGGACTTTCAGCTCGGCGTCGACCACGCTGCCCATCGCGCAGGTGCCGCCCGGGTGGAAGATCGAGTGTGCGTACTGACGGATGTACGTGCGCAGGTCGGCGTCGGAATCGGAGGCCGGCGGCTCGAACGTACCCTCGGTGTAGGGCTCCAGCGCCTTCTGCCGGGCGATCTCCAGGCCGATCCGGATCCCCGCGATCGCGACCTCGACATCCGCGTCCTCGGAGAAGTAGTTGTGCACGATCTTCGGCTTCGCCGTCGGGTCGTCCAGGGCGAGCAGCACGCTGCCCCGACTGCGCGGGGTGAGAATGGACGGGCCGAACGAGAAGGCGTGCTGGGTGGGGGTGCCGAGGCCGCTGTCGGCGAACATGACCGGCGCCCCGAGGTATTCGACATCCGGTGCGGGAAGGTCGGCACTGGTCCGGACGAAGCCACCGGACTCGGGGCCGTTCGAGGTCAGCGGGCCCCGACCCTCCTCCATGAACTGGGCGACGTTGGCCGGCTCACCCGCCACCAGCAGGCTGATCGGGTGCGAGTGGGTGAAGATGAGCGGCACCAGCGCGTGGTCGTACAGGTTCTGGCCGACCAGCGGCTGATCCAGGGTGACCGGCACGCCCAGCGCGTTCAACAGCCAGGCGGGACCGATGCCCGAGAGCATCAGCAGCTGCGGCGAGTTGTACGCGCCGCCGGCGAGGATGACCTCCCGCCGCGCCTCGATCGTGATCTCCTCTTCCAGCCGGCGGCCGACCACACCGGTGGCGCGGCCCTGGTTGATGAGCACCCGGTGCACCTGGAGGTTCGACTGCACGGTGAGGTTCGGCCGGTCCAGCGCGGGGTGCAGGAACGCGGTCGAGGTGCTCACCCGCTTGCCGTCGCGCTGGGTCACCTGGAAGAACCCGAATCCGTCCTGCTCGGACCCGTTGAAGTCGGGGTTGACGGCGTACCCGGCCTGGCTGGCGGCCTCGACGAACGCCGCCGACATCGGGTTTTTCGCCCGCCCCTCGGAGACGGTGAGCGGCCCGCCGACCGCGTGGTACGTGGACTCGCCCCGCTCGTTGTCCTCGGAACGCTTGAAGTACGGCAGCAGGTCGTCGTAGCGCCACCCCGGCTGGTTCCACTCGTCGAAGTCGAGCCGGTTGCCGCGGACGTAGACCATCGTGTTGATCGAACTCGTGCCGCCCAGCACCCGACCACGGGGCAGGTAGATCCGGCGGCGGTCCAGGAACGGCTCCTCGTGGGTGCTGAAGTCCCAGTCGAGTTCCGTACGGAACAGCCGGCCGAACGAGGCCGGCACGTGGATGTTCGGCGCGGTGTCCCTCGGGCCAGCCTCGACCAGGCACACCGTCACCGAGGGATCCTCGCTCAGCCGAGCCGCGAGTACACATCCGGCCGACCCGGCACCGACGATCACATAGTCGTACATGTGCTCCTCCATCAGTCGAGCTCCGCAGGGACGAGCCAGCGGGTTGGGTGGTTGGTTGGCGAACACGGCCCACTCCCCGGGCCGCTCGTCCGCGAGATGGCGCTCGCCGGCTGCATGCGGATTCGTCGGAGCGTGCCCAGGCCCGTCGGGCCCGACGTTGCCATCGTCTTTGGATATTGACCCACCCGCATCTCTACGATTGCGGTCTTGGCGAGGCGCGCCGCTGAACCGATCCGGGTCCGCGTCCGACGGCGGGAGAGCGGGCAAACGGTGGCCGATGGTCGCCGTCGGTTCCGCCGCCGCCCCTGCCGCCGGGTGCCGGGTGCCGGGTGCCGGGTGCCGGGTGCCGACGATCCTAGGCCCGACACCGATCGACCGCCATCACATTGAGCATTTTCGAAGGAGCTTCGTCCGGCCCGCCTTGTCATTCTTGATGGGCCGTCCGGCGGCCACCCCGCCGGCACGCGTCGAACGTGAAGTCGATCAGTCCGACGATCGCTGTCGGAGGTTCTTTCTTGCTGCTCAAGCACCTCAGACGAACAGGGGAACAACCGTGACGCAGCCCCCGGCAATCGGTGTCTCTACGAGGGAAGCCGATCCACAGTCGACGGAACCGACACCGGACGGCAGAGCCAGCTCCCCGCCGGTACGTCGGCGGAGCTGGTGGCGCCGTCCCTGGATCCTGCCCGTCGCGGTGATCGCGTACCTCTTCATCCTGATGTTCGTTCCGGCGTACCTGACCTTCGATCCCAGCCAGGCCCGGGTGAACCTGCGCGAGGACGTACCGTGGCACTACGGGGTCCTGGCCGCGCACGTCATCTTCGGCACGGTGGCGATGGCGACGGTGCCGTTCCAGTTGTGGCCCCGCTTCCGGCAGCGCTTCCCGGCGGCGCACCGCTTCATGGGTCGGGCCTACGTCTTCGTGGGAGTGATCCCGTCCTCGCTGCTGGCGTTGGCGATCGTGCCGTTCGCCGCGGGCCCGGCGGGTAACGCGATCGGGGCGCTGCTCTGGCTCGCGGCCAGCCTCTACGGCTGGCGGATGGCCCGCCTGCGTCGGTACCAGCAGCACCGCCGGTTCATGATCTACAGCTTCGCGCTGTGCATGCAGATCATCGAGGGCCGAGTCATGGTGCTGACCATTCCGCACCTGCCCGGATTCGACCCGTCGTCCTTCCCCCTGCTGCTGGAGACGGCCAGCTGGATCGGGATCGTGCTCAACCTGCTCGCCGCCCAGTGGTGGTTGGAGTGGACCGCCCGCCGGAACAAGGGCTCGTTGGCGCCGGCCCGGGTGGGCACCTCGACCCGCTAGTCGCGTCAGGGTGCGGCGGGTGACCGAACAACGAAGGCGGTGGAATCATGCAGGCAGCGGTCGTTCCGAAGGTCAACGCCAGGTGGGAGATCCAGGAGATCCCGACTCCCCGACCGGGTCCCGGAGATGTGCTGATCCGGGTGCACGCCTCGGGTATCTGCGTCAACGACGTGCTGGCCACCCGGGGTGTCATCCCCTTCCCGGCCGTCACCCCGGCGGTGACCGGGCACGAGCCGGTCGGTGAGGTCGTCGAGGTCGGCGCCGGGGTCACCTCCCGGGCGGTCGGGGACCGGGTCGGCACCACCTGGGTACAGGCCACCTGCGGTCGCTGCGACTACTGCCGGCTCAACCTGCCCGTCTCGGGACAGGCCGCGATGAACTGCGTGGCACCCCGTACGACGGGGTTCAGCGTCGCCGGCGGTCATGCCGAGTACGTGGTCGCCGCCGCGGACGCGACGGTGCTGCTGCCGGACGGGCTCGCGTACGAACTCGCGGCGCCGATGATGTGCGCGGGTTACACGAGTTGGAGCGCGCTGCGCCAGAGCGAGCCGAAGCCGCACGAACGGATCGCCGTGCTGGGCGTCGGCGCGCTGGGGCACCTGGCGGTGCAGTTCGCCCACGCCTGCGGGTACGAGACCATCGCCGTCACCCGTTCTCCGGACAAGCACGAGGTCGCCAAACAGCTCGGTGCCGACATCGTGGTGAGCGACGGGGCGGAATTGCGTGACGTGGGCGGCGCCGACGTCATCCTGGAAACCTGCGGTTCCTACCAGGCCGCCTCCGACAGCCTGCGCGGCCTGCGGGTCGACGGTCGACTCGTGCTGGTGGGCCTGGACAACGCCGCCGGATTCAATCTCGCGCCGGAGCGGACCAAGCCGTTCTTCACCCAGCGGCACCGCATCATGGGTGCCACCCACGGCGGGTTGCGTTACCTCACCGAGGCGCTGCAATTGGTCGCCCGTGGCCGTTGCACGCCGGTGGTCGAGACCTTCACCAAGGACCGGATCCCCGACGCGCTCGACCGGGTGGCAAACGGCGACGTGCGCTTTCGTGCCGTAGTGACCTGGTGATATCGGTAGTCCCGGTTCGTCCCGGTCGCGCCGATGACCAGAAGTGCAATCTCAAAGATGCGGATTCGTCCCGGCCCGAGCGCCGCCCGGCGGCGCGGGTCCACGGTGGACGGCCGCGAGCGGCCTACCGTAGGCGGGAAAGCTGACTGGCGGATTATTTCTCGGCAACCGAGGCCGCTAAAGGGTTGACCGGGGCGGCGGGGCATGTTATGGAGCGATGATCATGGATATGACGTATGGTGGTACGGCGCCCCGGCGATGCCACCACGCCGCACATTCCGGGGACACGTCGCTCCGGCCTGGTCATACCAAAGCCACGTCGCAAAAGGGAGAATTTTAATGCGAGTCATGTTCGCCGTCTGGCCCGCCATTGCGCACCTCTATCCGTCGGTGACCCTCGCCTGGGCCTTCAAGGCCGCCGGACACGAGGTGTGCGTCGTGTCCGGACCGGCGGTCGTGAAGCACATCACCGAGGCCGGTCTGACCGCGGTGTCGCTCGGCGACGACCTACCCGAGACGGTCGGCGCCGGCAGCGCGGAGCTGAGGGGCCTCGCCGCGGAGCGGTACGGTGACGCGGCGAGCCAGCTGGCCATCGACGATCCGGGCGAGGCGTACGCCTGGGACTTCTTCCGGATGTTCATGCTGCCGTGCATCTGGAACTTCCACCCTGTCGACGACGCGACGGCGGTGCAGGACTCCGGGGTGGAGAACTTCGTCCGGCTCGCGCGCGGCTGGCAGCCGGACCTGATCGTCTGGGAGCCCTGCTGGCCTTCGGCGGCGATCGCGGCCCGGGCCAGTGGTGCGGCGCACGCGCGCCTGCTGTGGGGTCACGACATGTTCGCGGCGAGCTATGACCGCTGGCAGAAGGCCCGCCAGCTGCCCGGCTCCACGTTGGGCGAGGACCCGCTGACCAGCGCCATGCGGCCGCAGGCCGAGCCGTACGGGTTCGAGGTCGACGACGAGTTGCTCTTCGGGCAGTGGACGATCGACCCCACTCCGGCCGGGATGCGCCTGCCGACCACCCGTTCGGCGCTGTCGGTGCGGTGGGAACCCTACAACGGCACCGCCGTCATGCCGGAGTGGTTGTACGACAAGCCCAGCCGACCGCGCGTCGCGCTGTGCCTGGGCGCCTCCATGCGCGAGTTCGGCAAGGGCGCGGAGGACCTCCAGGCGGCGGTCCGTTCCCTGGTCACGGACATGTTCGAGATGGTGGCCGACCTGGACGTCGAGCTGGTGGCGACGCTGAACGAGTCGCAGCTTGAGGGCGTTCCCCGCGTACCGGACAACGTGCGCATCGTCGAGTACATCCCGCTCGACCTGCTGCTGCCCACCTGTTCGGCATTCATCCACCACGGTGGCCTCGGAACCTGGGCGTCGGCCATTCCGTTCCAGGTGCCGCAGATCATTCCGGTCGAGCTGTGGGGCATCGAGTCGCCGGTGACCGGTCCTTACATGGCCGCCCGTGGTGCCGGTGTCGCGCTCGACCGGTCCACCCAGTCGGTGGAGGACATGCGTAAGCAACTCATCCAGGTGCTGGAGGATCCCTCGTACCGGGAGGGTGCGGCTCGGGTGCACCAGGAGTGGCTCTCGGCGCCGAACTCGCACGACATCATTCCGATCCTGGAGCGGTTGACCGCGCATAACCGCAGCCGCCCCTGACGCGTCGCCGATCAAGCCGCGTCGCCGATCAAGCCGCGTCGGGGACCGACCGGTAAATGCCTCTAGATCGTTTCCGGGTCACCTGTACCGGGCGTTCTGGAGGCATTTTCGGTGGTGGGCCGGCTCCTTTCGCCGGGCCGGACACAATCGACGTACGCGATGAGAATCGGCCGGGTCGACGTACGGGCTGTCCGCCTGGCGGTGCCGGTGAAGTGCGATAGGCTCGGGCGGATCACGTCGGCGCGATATCGGCGGGCCCAACGTGTGCTCCCCGGCCTGCTGGGCGCGGTTGCCGACCGTTCGTCTACCCTGGAGGATCGCTGACTATGGCGACGTACGTGTTGATTCCGCCGGCCGGGAATGGTCCCTGGTATTGGCAGCCGCTGGAGGCCGAACTGCGGGACAAGGGCCATGAGGTGGTAGTGGTTGATCTACCATGCGACGACGATTCGGCCGGGCTGGCCGAATACACCGACGTCGCCGTCAAGGCGATCGGTGATCGCACCGACCTGGTGGTGGTGGCCCAGTCCTTCGGGGCGTACACCGGTGCGTTGGTCTGTGACCGGGTGCCGGCGGACCTGCTGGTGCTGTTGACGCCCATGGTGCCGGCGCCCGGCGAGTCGCCCGGCGAGTGGTGGGGCAGCAGCGGCTACCCGCAGGCCCGGCAGGCGCAGGCCGAGCGGAACGGCTGGACGCCCGAGCAGGACCAGGATCCGAATCTCATCTTCTTCAACGACCTGTCGCCGGAGCTGGTCGAGGCGTCCGCCGAGAACGCCCGGGAGCAGTCCGGCACGCCGTTCGAGAAGCCGTGGCCGCTCGACGCGTGGCCGAACGTGCCGACCCGGGCGCTGATCTGCCGCGATGACCACTTCTTCCCGGTCGATTTCCTCCGCCAGCTGGTCAAGGACCGGATCGGCATCACCGCCGACGAGATGGGTGGGGGCCACCCGGTTGCCCTGAGTCGCCCGAAGGAGCTGGCCGACCAGCTTGAGGCGCTCCGCCTCAAGGCATAGGAAGACCAGGACCTCCTGCCGGACGGTCAACGAGAGCCGGCAATCCCCGGAGAGAACGAGAGCCGGCATCCCCGGAAAGGACGCCGGGCCAGCGAGCGACCCGCTGGCCCGGCGTCCTTTCCCCGGTTGGTCAGCCGCCCACGCCGGGACCGTCGAACCGGATGCTGTCCAGATTGAACAGTCCGCCGCTCGGTCCGGTGAAGATCAGGTACAGCGGTTCCGTGCCGCCCGGATCGGTCAGCGGTGCGATCGGCAGGTCGACGAAGGCGTCCGGGCCGCCGGTGGCGGGGACGTCCACGGTCAGCACCGTCGGCCCACCCACCTCGTGGTTCTGGACGACGATCTTCCCGCCGGGCGCGGTGGCCGACACCCGCAGCCCGATTCCGGTGACGCCGCTCAGGTTCACCGGGTCGATCTTGATCCAGTCGGCCGGATCGATGTCACCGACGTACGCGCCACCGCTGGCGGCGCCGTGCGGCACCACCCGTACGCCGAACGCCTCCACCACGGACTCGGCCTCCCGCGACATCGGTTGCAGGACGTGTCGCGCGGTGCCGGTGAGCCGGGGCGCGGCCCGGTTACCCCGGTCGGTGTAGCTGGCGGTGATCACGCCGGCGGTCGTACCCGGGGTCCGTGCCCCCGGGGTGTCGATCACCCCTGCGCAGCCGGTGGCCCGGCTCAACGGCGGACCGTCCGCCAACCGGTACTCGACCACCACCCGGTCACACCAGCCCCCGGTGTCCTCCGGATCGCTGACCGAGACCCGGTACGGCACCCGGTCGCCGGCGGCGAGCAGCCCGCCGTTGACCGGGGCGGTCAGGCTCACGGCCGGGCGGGTGTTGCCGGCGGTGACCGCCACCCGCGCCGTGCCGGTACGTCCGGTCGGGTCGGTGACGGTGAGCCGCGCCTGGTAGCCGCCCGGCCGGGGGTAGCGGAAGGTCACCGGCCCGGCCCCGGTCGCGTCGGTACGCCCGTCGCCGTCGAAGTCCCAGGAGTAGCGCAACCGGCCACCGTCCGGGTCGTACGAGCCGGCGGAGTGGAACGTCACCACCTGCCCCACCGGCCCGCTGTCCCCGTCGACGGTCGCGGTGGCCAGTGGTGCGCGGCGGCCCTTCGCGTAGTCGATCCGGTAGAGAGCGGAGTCGGTGCCGGCCCGTCCGCGATCCAGCACATAGAGCGAGCCGTCCGGCCCGAACTCCAGGTCCGTCGGCGCGGTCAGCCGCAGCTGGTTGCCGAACGGGAGGATCTCGCCCCGCCGGCCGTCCGTACCGACCCCGATCTCCTTGATCCAGGCCCGGTCCCGGTCGACGGCGAAGGTCCGTCCGTCGTACGAGCGGGGGAAGCCGGTCGGCGACGACAGGCGCGGATCGAAGCGGTAGGTCGGCCCGCCGATCGGGGCCTCGCCACCGTTGCCGAACGGCGGCGTCGAACCGCCGGTGGTGAACTCGGGAACCGAGAGGCCGTCGTAGCTGATCCACGCGCCCTGCGCGGGCGGCAGGCCGACCAGCCCGGTGTTGTGCGGGCTGGTGTTCACCGGTGCCGCGCAGTCGAACGTGCCGCCCGACCCTCCGGTGGCGAAGTCGTGGTCCCGGTAGCCCTGGTTCGCCCCGACGCAGTACGGCCACCCCAGGTTCGCCGGACCCTTGAGCAGGTTGAACTCCGCCTGACCGGCCGGACCACGGTCGGCATCGGCGGCACCGGCGGCCGGGCCGGCGTCACCGAGCTGGATCCAGCCGGTGGCCGGGTCGACGGTGAAACGGGACGGGTTGCGCAGGCCCATCGCGTAGATCTCCGGCCGGGTCTTCGCGGTGCCGGCCGGGAACAGGTTGTGCGCCGGGATCCGGTAGCCGCCGTCCGGCTTCACCGTGATCCGCAGCAGCTTGCCGCGCAGGTCGTTGGTGTTGCCGGCGGTGCGCTGGGCGTCGTAGACCGGGCTACGGCCGGGCCGTTCGTCGATCGGGGTGAACCCGTCCGAGGCGGACGGGTCGGTGTTGTCGCCGGTCGACAGCAGCAGGTTGCCCGCCCGGTCGAAACCGATGTCGCCGCCCGCGTGGCAGCAGAGCCCACGGTCGGTCGGGACCCGCAGGATCTTCTGCTCGTGCCGGAGGTCCAGCCGGTTGTCGCGGCCCAGGGTGACCCGCGAGAGCTGGTCGTAGCCCTGGTAGCGGGCGCGTAGCAGCGGGTTCGCGTCCGCCGGTACGTCGCCGGCCGGGGTGTTCAGCGGCGGCGCGTAGTACAGGTAGACCTGACGGTTGGTGTCGAAGTCGGGGTCGAGGGCGATCGCGTACAGGCCGTTCTCCCGGTGGGTGTACACCGGCAGCTTCCCGGCCAGCGTGGTGTTCCCGTTCGGGGTGGTCAGCCGTACCTCGCCGGTACGCGCGGCGTGCAGCACCCGCCGGTCCGGCAACACGGCCAGCGCGGTCGCCTCGCCGATCCGCGCCCCGCCCTCGGCGAGGGTCACCTGCTCGAACGCGTTGTCGCTGTCGGTGTTGCGGCCCGAGCAGTCGCCCGCCGCCCAGCCGGCCGCGTACGAGATGCCGCCGAGCAGGTGGCCCCGGAACGCCGGGTCGGCGTAGCTGCCGACGCTGTGCCCGAGGTTGGTGTACCAGGAGCGGCCGCCGGCCACCTCCCGGCACCAGGTGACCGGGTGATCACCCATCGCGCCGGTGCCCGGGTCGTAGCTGGACTCGTCCAGCGAGGCGAGCACGTGCACGTCCTGCCGGGGGCTCTGGTAGAAGTTCCACCACTCCTCGGCGAACGCCCACTCCGCCGGCAGGGCGGTGGTCGACGGGTGCCCGCGATCCTCGACCCGGATCAGCGCCGGCTGGGTCTCGGGAAAGGCGGGCTGGGCCGGGTGCGACTCGTAGAAGCTGCCCATCAGGTCGTTGTAGAACCACGGCCAGTTGGTCTCCATGCCGCCGGGGCCGTGCACACCGGCGTACCCGCCGCCGCCCCGGACGTAGCGTTCGAAGGCCGCCTGCTGGTCGCGGTCCAGCACCACACCGATCGCGTTGAGCCAGATGACCGCGTCGAACCGGGCCAGGTTGGCGTCGGTGAACGCGGACGACTCCTGGGTTTCCTCCATGGTGAAGCCGTTCTGCTCACCCATCTCCCGGATGGCGGCGAGACCGTACTCGATGGAGGCGTGGCGGAGGAAGGGGCCGGTCTGGTGGAACACCAGGATCCGGTCGGTGCGCCCCGCGCCGGACGGGGCAGGCGAGTCCGCCGAGGCGGGAGTCGGCTGGAAGCCGCCGCCAAGGGTCAGACACAGCGCCACCACGGCCGTCGCCAGTCGACGGCGCCCGCTGGCGGACGGATGTCCTCGGTTGCTGCTGCTCCCTTGCACCATGACTCCTTACTCTCGCGATCTTTCTGTCGCCCCCCTGTCTAGCGGCGTGCGGCCGGGTTGTCTTATCCGATCGTGCTCGATCAAAGCGGGCCCCGGCCGCGACGGTCGCGGCCCGGACCGCCGGTGCGAGCTGGGGACCCACAGGAGCGACGGTCATCGGGTACGCGCGAATCACGGTGCCCAGGAGGGCACGGTCGAAGAAGTCACGGGGTGGGTTGCCGGTACATGCTTGCCTGGCCCGGTCAACAGCCGGTGCGACGTGCTCCGGAGCCCGAAGCCGGGCCCCGCCATCGCAGCCGACCCCGGTCGGCCCCTCACGAGGGGAGGCACCGTGCGGATTCTCTTCACCACCGTGGCGCTGTCCGGCCACTTCTTCCCGCTGGTACCACTGGCCTGGGCCGGCCGGTTGGCCGGTCACGAGGTGCTGGTGGCGACCTCGGACCGGTTCGTACCGGTGGTACTGCGGTCCGGGTTGCCGGCGTCCTCGTGCGGGCCGGACGTCGACTTCGTCGAGCTGGCCGCCGCCGCGACCGGGCACGGGCCGGACGACCGGCGGTACGCCCACGGTCGCGCGTTCGGGCAGCTCGCCGAGGCCCGGTTGGCGCACGTACGGGAGCTGGTCGAGTCCTGGCAACCGGACGTGGTCGTGTCCGAGCGGGCCGAGTTCGCCGGGCCGCTGGCCGCCGCCGCGCACGGCATCCCGCAGGTGGAGATGCACTGGGGCGTCCCGGAGCTACCCGAGTACCGGGCGGGTGCGCAGGCCGAACTGCGCGGGGTGCTGGCCGACCTCGGTCGGGACACGCTGCCCCGCCCCGCGCGGGTGATCAACCCGTGGCCGCCGAGCCTGCGGCTGCCGCACACCACCGAACACCAGGGCATCCGGTACGTGCCGTACAACGGCGACGCGTACGTGCCCCGCTGGGTGCTCGAACCGCGCGAACGGGCGCGGGTCTGCCTGACCGTCGGCACGCTGGTGCCGCGGCTCGGCGCGGACACGGTGCCGGGGCTGGTCATCCCGGTGCTGGAGGCCCTGGCCCGGCTCGGGCTCGACGTCGTCGTCGCGGTCGACGACGATGTCGTCAACACCTGGCCACCGTTGCCCACCGCGGTCCGGCACGCCGGCCGGCTGCCCCTGGCCCAGGTGCTCGGAGCCTGCGACGTCGTGATCCACCACGGGGGACAGGGCACCGCGCTGACCGCGCTGGCGAGCGGTGTGCCGCAGCTCGTCCTGCCCCAGTTCGACGACCAGGCCGACAACGCCCAGGCGGTCGTGGCATCCGGCGCCGGGCTGAGCCTCGCCCCCGGCAACGCCACCGCGCAGACGGTCACCGAGTACACCCGTGAGCTGCTGGGCACGGTCGGATTCGCCCTGGCCGCGGCCGAGGTCGCCGACGAGGTCGCCGCGCAGCCCACCCCGGCGGAGATCGTCGACCGGCTGCCGGAACTGGTAGTCGCGGCGGCCCTGCCGAGCTGACGATCAGCTCGACCGTACCGGCTCGCCGAGTGCGACCGAGGTTCCGGTCCGCGCCGACTCCAGCAGCGCGTCCAACACACGGGCCGTGGGCATCTGGTCGTGCAGGAACGACCCCACCGCCAGCGCCTCGCGCTGGTCGTCGAGCACCGCACTGACCAGTGCGCGGGCCAGTTGGACGAACGAGGACTTGAACACGGACGTACGGTTGTGCACCTCGTCGGGATCGACACCCTCGGGCCGGTCGACCGTCCGGTGCCCGCCCGACGTGGTCAGCCGCAACTTGTCGGTCAGGCTGAAGTGCGCCTCGCCGGCGCTGCCGAGCAGGTCGACGTCGAACAGGTTCTCGGACGCGGCGGCGGCACTCGCGGAGAGCAGCGCGGTGACGTCGCCGACCCGGTGCACCGACGAGAACGCCGAATCAGCGCTCACCCGATGCGTTCGTCCGGCCGAGTCGCGCCGGGTCGGCACCACGACGTCCAGGGTGCCGAAGACGGTGTCGGTGGACGCGCCGCCGAGCAGGAACTCCACCAGGTCGACCAGGTGGGAGCCCATGGCGAGGCGTACGCCGCCGCCGCGCTCCGCGTCGAAGCGCCACGAGTACGGCACGTCCGGCGACAGCAGGCCCACGCCCTGCTGGTGGATGCGCAGGTGGTACGGCGTACCCAGCTCGCCCGAGGCGATGCGGTCGCGCAGCACCCGCAGGTAGGGATTGAACCGGAGCTGATGGTCGACCAGCACTATCTGGTCGGCGGCGGTCGGAATCTCCAGGAACTTCGCCAGCTCCTCGGCGTCGTGCGCGGCCGGTTTCTCCACGATCACGTGCTTGCCGGACGCGGCGGCGGCCAGGTAGTGCTCGTAGTGGTACTGGTTCGGCGACGCGACGCAGATGACGTCGAGCGACGGGTCGGCGCACAGCTGTCGGTAGTTGTCGTACGCGGTGGGAATGCCGGCCGCCGCGGCCACCTCGCGGGCCCGGCCGGCACTGCTACCGGACAGCGCGACCACGTCGGCCCGTCCGGTGGCGGCGAAACCCGGCAGGTACGTCCGGATACCGACGCCCGTGCCGATCAGGCCGACCCGCAGGCGCCGCCCACTCGTGCTGCTCAATGTCGTCCCCTCGTCGCTCCGACCGCCGGTGGCCCGGTGAGCCGCTCAGTACGGGCCGATGAAGTCGCGTGCCAGTTCATCCAACTCGACCGAGACCTTCTGGTCCATCCCCAGTACCTCCAGGCACGCCTTGGCGATCGCCTCGGCGTCGGGGTTGAACGCCTGCTCCAGTGGCCAGGACACCGGTGCCGGGCTGTCCGGCAGGGTCACCCGGCGCACCGGGGCGCGCAGCGATCCGAGTACGTTCTCCGCGACCACGGCGGCCACCTCGGCGCTGAATCCGTACCGGGCCCAGCTGGTGTCGGCCACCACCAGGTGCCCGGTCTTCGCCACCGAGGTACAGATGATCTCCTCGTCCAGCGGGCGGATGCTGCGAACATCCACCACCTCGGCGTTGACGCCCCACTCGGTCAGCGCCTCGGCGGCCCGCTCGGCCTCGCGGACCATCAGCGAGGCGGCCACGATGGTGATGTCCTGCCCGGCTCGGGCGATCCGACCCACGCCGAAGGGAACCGCCACCGGCTCCTCGGGCACCTCACCCTCGACCTCGTACAGACCTCGGTTCTCCAGCAGGACCACGGGGTTGTCCCCCTGAAGGGCGCTGATCAGCAGCCCCTTGGCGTCCGCCGGGGTGGCCGGGGTGGCCACGTACAGGCCGGGGAAGTGCCCGAAGATCGACTGGAGGCTCTGCGAGTGGGTGGCTCCCTGGCCCCAGCCGTGGCCGACCACACCACGCAGTACGACCGGCACGCCGCCCTGGTTGCCGTACATGTAGCGCCACTTCGCGGCCAGGTTGAAGATCGCGTCCATGGCCAGGAACATGAAGTCGTCGCGGGAGTAGACCACCAACGGCCGCATCCCCCTCGACGCCGCCCCGACGGCGATCCCGGCGAAGGCGTTCTCGCAGTTCGGGGTGTCGTGCATCCGGGTCGTCCCGAAACGTTCGGTGGGGGCGACGGTCGTACCGTAGATGCCCTTGCGGTCCGCGATGCTCTGGCCGGCGACGAAGATCCGTGGGTCGGCCTCCATGCATTGCAGGGTGGCCTCGCCGATCGCCTCGGAATACTTCAGCTTGCGCATGTCTCACGCCTTCCCGCTGGGTCCGTACGCGCCGACGAGCAGGTTCTCGATCGCCGGGAACGGGCTCAGCTTCGCCTTGGTGATGGCCTGCCGCACCTCGTCCCGGAACTCCTGTTCCCAGGCGGCGACCTGATCGTCGATGGTGGAGGTTCGCTCCCGGACCACTTCGGTGGCCCGGCGGATCGGGCAGCGCTCGATCCACGAGTCGACCTCCGCCCTGGTCCGGAAATCGACGTCGTAGTCCCAGTTCGGGCCGACGTGCTCGCGCCAGCGGTACGTCTCCAACTCCAGGAAGTACGGACCGTTGCCGGCCCGGCACCACTCGGCGGCCTGCTCGGCCGCGGCGCGTACCGCCAGGACGTCGTTGCCGTCGACCCGCTGGGCCGGCATGCCGTAGCCCCGGGCCCACCCGGTGATGCTGTTCCCCGGCGGCTGCCGGTACTCCAGCGGCGAGGACAGCGAGTAGCCGTTGTTCTCGCAGACGAAGATGATCGGGACGTGCCGGACCATGGCGAAGTTCAGCGCCTCGTGGAACACGCCCTCCTCGGTCGCGCCGTCGCCGAAGAAGGTGGCGACCACGCCCGGCGAGCCCTCCAGCGCCATGGCCCACGCGGCACCGGTGGCGACCGAGATCATCTCGCCCAGGATGGCCGACGAGGCACCGAACCCGGCCTCGGTGTCGATCAGGTGCACCGAGCCGCCCCGGCCGTGCGTGCAGCCGCTTTCCCGGCCGTACAACTCGGCCACCATGGCGGACAGGTCGCCCCCCTTGGCCAGGTACTGGGCGTGGCAGCGGTGGCTGCTGTAGACGAGGTCGCCGCGGCCCAGCGCGGCACACACGCCGACCGCCGCGGCCTCCTGACCGATGGACAGGTGCATCGGCGTACGCATCTCCTGCTCGTCGCGGTAAACCTCGGCGAGCGTCTCCTCAATGCAGCGGATGCGTACCATTTCGCGCAGCAGTTGCGCTGTGTCGACTGTCACTGGCTGACCCCCATTCTGGTGCCCGATCCGGCTGGGTGGACGGATTCCGGCGCGACGTGCGGGTAGATCGTCATCCTGAATCTTAGGAATCCGGATCGTCGGCCAAAACCCCTATCAACCCTTGTTCTGTAAACAGGGGTGCGGCTAATTGGATCGCCCTTGACATCGGGTCGTACGGAAAACATATTTGACGGTGAGGTGCCGGGGCGTATGGCGCCAGCGGGAGTGTGCATCGCACTCCGGTGCGATGACTATTGATATCCCTTCTGCTGCCGTCCGAAGGCTCTGCTGAGGAGGATCTGGTGAAGGTACGTGAACTCGCGGTCGCCGGCGCATTCGAATTCACGCCGAGCGTGCTGCCGGACAACCGGGGCGTCTTCTCGGAACTGCTACGCGTCGAATGGTGGCGCGAAATCCTGGGGCGGGACCTGCCGGTGGCCCAGGTGAACTGCACGGTCAACCACCGCAACGTGGTGCGCGGCGTGCACTTCACCAGACTCGTCGGACAGGCCAAGTTCGTGTGCTGCCTCTACGGATCCATGAACGACGTCATCGTGGACACCCGGATCGGCTCGCCGACCTTCGGCTGCCACGACTCGGTCCGGCTCGACTCGGACAGCCTCCGGATGGTCTACCTGCCGGAGGGGGTGGGCCACGGGATCGCCTCCCTGGCGGAACAGACCACCGCCTTCTACCTCTGCTCGGCGACCTACGACGCCTCGAACGAGTTCGGGGTGCATCCGCTCGACCCGCAGCTCGGCATCGACTGGCGGGGAATGCTCGGCGGCGCCGACCCCATCCTGTCCGTACGCGACAGCACCGCCCCACCCCTCCAGACCGTGCTGGAACAGGGCCTTCTGCCGCGCTACCAGGAGTGCCTGGAGGTCTACCGGACGGTCGGTGCGATGGAATCGAGGTGACCGGTCCGGACCCGGGGCGGCGCGGGTCCGCCGACGCTCAGCCGGCGTCGGCGACCTCGTACCGGAGGCTGGCCGGCAGGTGCGTCCGCCGGCTCACCCGCAGCTTCCGGTACACCTGGGTGAGGTGCTGTTCCACCGTGCTCACGGTGATGTGTAGCCGACGGCTGATCTCGCGGTTGGTGTAGCCCAGCGCGGCCAGCGCGCCGACCCTGCGCTCGGCCGCGCTCAGCTCCTCCGTACCGGGCAACGGGGTGGCCGGGTCCCGGTCCGGCGGCGGCGGGCCGTCGGACTCGCCGCCGGTGGACCATCTCGCCGTACGGGCGGCCCGCCGCGCGGCCAACCGGGCCTTGTCGTGGTCGCCGAGCGCCTGGTACGCCTGGCTCAGCTCGGTGAGCGAGTGGGTCAGTTCGGACGGGTGCCCGACGGCCTCGAAGGCCCGGGTGGCCTCGCTCAGCAGCGTGATCCGGGCCTGCGGCGCACTGGTCCGGGCGATGATCCACAAAGCTCCGGCCCGGATCCGGCCGAACCCGGACGGGCAGCGGTCGAGCTGCTCACCGGCCAGATCCCGGGCCCGGTCCGGCTGCCCCAACCGCAGGTACGCCGTTGCCGCGCCGAGCCGCCACGGCGCCAGCGTGGCCAGGTCGAGTCCCCAGTGGGCCATCAGCTCCCCGCAGGCGAGGAAGTCACCCAGGGCCGCCTGCGCGCGATCGACGGCCAGCCAGTAGTGGCCACGGGCGTAGCGGTAACGCAACCCGTCGCGGGTCTCCATCGCCGGCGCGGGCAGGTCGGACCAGGACACGTCGCCGAGCTCGTCGTACCGGCCGGTCAGGCTCAGCGACAGCAGTAGCGACGCCTGCGGCACGCTGACCGCCCAACCCCAACTCTCCCGGTCGAGCCGGTCGAGCGCGGTCCGGGCGTACCGCTCGGCCCCCGCCAGGTCGCCCTGTTGGCCGGCGATCTCCGACCGGATCCCGGCGAGGATCGCGGCCGCGGTCACCGCGCCCTGGTCGGTGGCCTGCTCCAGGAAGCCGTCGCACCACCGCGCGGCCTGGTCGGCCCGGTCGGCGTACACCAGCGCCTGTAGGGCGAAGACGACCGGTTCGAGGGCGGTCACGCCCACCTTCGCGCCCTCCAGGACCTGCTCGGCGGCGGCCAGGACCTGCTCGTCGGCGGTCCCGCGCAGCACCGCGACCAGGACGGCCGTCGCACGGCTGTACGGATCGACGGCCGGCCATCCGACCCCGCCCGACCCGGCGCCGCCGGCAAGGGCGGGGAAACGCCCCGCCACCGCCGGCATGGTGACGGCGAGCCATTCGCGCAGTGCCCGCAGCTCGCCGAGCAGCCAGGCCGAGGTCCCGTCCGAGGATCCGGCGAGCCGGCCGACCACGTCGAGCGCCTCCTCCACCCGGCCGTGCCAGAGCAGGCGGCGGGCCAGGTCGACGCCGCAACGCCCACCTAGATCGCCGTCGCGCAGCGCCCGTCCGAGCCCGGCCAGGTGCCGACCGGCCGCGGCCGGGTTCACCTCCCATTCCGCACGGACCAGGAGGGCGGTGAGTTCCGCGCGCTGCCGGCCGTCGGTGGCGCACTCGCGGGCCAGCCTGAGCCGGTCGGCGGCCTCGGCCACCCGGCCGTCGGACAACGCTCGTTCGGCGACCTCGCCGAGCACACCGGCGGCCCAGGGCTGGCCCGGCCCACCGGCCGCGACCAGGTGCCGGGCGACCGTCGAGGCCGGGGCGGCCTCGCGGTACAGCAGCTCGGCGGCGCGCTCGTGCCAACGGGCACGGGTCGCCCCGTCCATCTCGTCCAGCACGGCGGCGCGGGCGGCCGGATGACGGTAGGCGCCGGCGTGCAGCAGACCGGCGCGGTCCAGCAGCCGGAGCGCGCGTGCCGTGGTGCCGGTGTCGACCCCGGCGAGGCGGCCGACCAGCGCCGTCGCCGTACCGCCCCGGAGCACGGCAATCGCCCTGGCCACCGCGAGCACGTCCGGCTCGGCCCGGTAGAGGCAGGTGACCACGGCCTGGGCGAAGGCTTCGCCGAGCACCGGCCCGGCCGGGCGAACCCCACCCGTGCCGGGCAGGCGCAGGTCCTCGACCAGCGCTTCGACCAGCGCCGGGTTTCCGCCGGTGACCCGGTGACAGGCGACGGCGAGCTGACCCGCCGCCGGTTGACCGTGCTGGTCGACGAACAGTGCCCGTACCGCCGGCACGGACAGCGGTGCCAGCCGGAGCCGGTGGCAGCCCGGCTGCCGGACGAGTTCGGCCCGGAACCACGGGTCCATGACGGTCGAGGGGGCCTGGTCGCCGAGCACCAGCAGGATGCGGGCCGAATTCCGCCGACGCAGCAGCCAGAGCAGGCACTGCAACGACGGGTCGTCCGCGTGGTGCACGTCGTCCACGACGAGCACCACCGGCCGGTCGGTGGCGAGATCCAACAGTACGGAGCACCACTGCGCCACCGGCGCCGCGCTCGCCCGTTCCGCTGCCGCCGGCCCGGCTCCCGTTGCCGGTTCCGTCGGTGTCACCAGGCCGTCCCGGACGTTCCCGGGGAGCCCGGCACCGGCGAGCAACTGGCGCAGCACACCGAGCGGTACGCCGCGTTCCGCCCGCGAGCCGGTCGCGGTGAGCAGGAGCGGACCGTCCCGTGTCCACCGTTGGGTGAAGGCGTTCAACAGCGCGGTCTTCCCGCTGCCCGGGGCACCGCTGACCAGTACCGCGCCGCCGTTGCCCCGTACGCACTGCGCCCGCAGGTCCTCCAGTCGTGCCAGCTCAAGGTCCCGTTCGACCAGATCCATCCCGTGCTGCCTCCCTCGACCGGGCCCGCGTGTCCCGTCCACGGGCCCGCGCCGACGGTTCCGCCGCTGTCGCCGCTGTCGCCGCTCAGACGATGTGGACGTCGGGGACGTAGAGGATCCAGCGGCCGCCGTTCTCCCGGAAGCGCCGCTCCTTGGCCATGATCTCGTCGGCGTGGTTCCAGGCGAACAGCAGCGCGTAGTCGGGGTACGGGTTGCCGAACTCCTCGGGCGACAGCACCGGGATGTGCGAACCCGGGGTCAGTCGTCCCTGCTTCTCCGCGGTGGAGTCGAAGACGGCCGAGATCAGGTCCGGTCCGATGCCGCAGTAGTTCGCCACGGTCGCGCTCTTCGCGGTGGCCCCGTAACCGACGATGGTGTGGCCCTTCGAACGCAGGTCATGCAGCAGGGCGACCAGGTCGTCCCGGGTCCGGCTGATGTTCGCCGCGAACCGCTCGTACGTGTCCGGTGTGCCGAGCCCGAGGGCGTGCTCCCGGGCGAGCAGCTCCGCGACGGCGGGGTCGGGCTCCCGGGAGCCGGTACGGGCGACGGTGTACCGCACCGCGCCACCGTGTACGGACAGCCGCTCGGCGTTGATCAGCGAGAAGCCGTACGTGGCGGCCATCGCCTGGACCGACTGGATCGAGAAGAGATAGAAGTGCTCGTCGTAGATCTGGTCGAAGTAGGTGTGCTCGATGATGTCGCCGAGGTAGCGGTCCTCGAAGATGAACACCCCGTTCGGCGCGAGCAGCGCGTCCACGCCCCGGAAGATCGAGCCGATGTAGGCGATGTGGCTGATGGTGTTCGCGGAGAAGATGACGTCGGCGGGGCCATTCTCGGCCCGGATCGCCCGAGCGGACGTCTCCTCGAAGAACTCGACCCGTACCCGGATGCCCTTCGCCCGGGCGACGGTGGCCGCGCCGCCGGACGGGTCGACGCCCAGGTGCCGGATGCCCGCGTTGGCGATGTCCTGGAGCAGGATGCCGTCGTTGCTGCCGACCTCGACCGCGAACGGGTCCGGCCCGGTCAGCTCGGTCTCCAGCAGGTGCCGGGCGGTCTGCTCGAAGTGCTTGCGCATCACCGCGGAGCCGGACGACCGGTACGGGTAGTCCAGGCGGAACATCTGGTCCCGGGGCACCTCCTCCAACTGTTGGACCATCGTGCAGGTCGTACAGAAGCCCACGGCCAGCCGGAAGAAGACCTCCGCGTCGGCCCGGTCGGGATCGACGAACGCGCTGGACACGGGCTGCTGCCCGAAGTCGAGGCATTCCTGGACGGCGCCGCCGCAGACGCGGCACTCGGCTACGGTCGGCGGTACGTCGTTGCCAAGCACTTAGGCAACCCCCTCGATAATTGTGGCGAGCCGGGACGAGGTCGGGCAGCCGTTGCTCGCCGCACGCGCCGGGCCCGGGTGGGAACAGTCACTGATTCCACGCTACGTGCGACAGCCTGTACCAGCGCATATCCCCCTGTCATCTCCGAGTGTGCGCGTCGATACCGCAACACGGAAGATGCGGCGCCGGACAGCGAAGCTTGACGATATGCTTTGTGTTTGGCTCGACCAGTGGTAATGCGGAGCGAATTTTTCAGCTGTGACGTCTTTCCGTGCCTGGTTTGCTCGTCGCGGAGCGTAGCGGGCCGGGGCGGGAGTTCGGGCGCGGTACCGCACCGAACGGGGGACGTCCGCACCGTCGGAGGAAAGATGATCAATATCTCCCAGCCCAATCTCGGCGCCGAGGAACTCGAAGCCGTACGCGAGGTGTTCGCCGGAAACTGGCTGGGGTACGGCCCCCGGACCAAGAGGTTCGAGGCGGAGTTCGCCGAGTACCTGGACGTCGAGCCCGAGCGCCTCATCTTCATCAATTCGGCCACCTCCGGCCTGTTCCTGGCCATGGAGCTGCTCGACCTCGGCCCCGGCGACGACGTGCTGCTGCCGTCGGTCAGCTTCATCGCCGCGGCCAACGCCATCGCGTCCACCGGCGCCCGTCCGGTCTTCTGCGACGTGGACCCGCACACGCTCAACCCCTCGGTCGCCGACATCGAGCGGGCGCTGACCAAGCGGACCAGGGCGGTGCTGGTACTGCACTACGGCGGCCACCCCGGCGACCTGGTCAACATCGCCGCGTTCTGCCGGGAGCGCGGCCTTCCGCTGATCGAGGACGTGGCCGTGTCGATCGCCTCCGCGGTCGACGGCCAGCGCGTCGGCACCTTCGGCGACATCGCCACCTGGAGTTTCGACTCCCGCAAGGTGATCACTACGGGTGACGGCGGCATGCTCTATGTACGCGACCCGGAACTCGGCTACCGTGCCCAGCGACTCGCCTACCACGGCGTGGACGACCGCAGCGCCTTCACCACCGCGTCCAAGGTGGCCCACCGCTGGTGGGAGCTGAGCATCCACGACGTCGGCCGGCGGCTCATCGGCAACGACATGACCGCGGCGATCGGCAGCGTACAGCTGCGTCGGCTGCCCGGCTTCGTGGAGTGGCGCCGCGCGATCAGCGAGACGTACGACCGGTTGCTGGGCGACGTCGAGGGCATCCGTCTCCCCCCACGGCTGCCGGCCGGGCACGAGTCGACCCACTACTTCTACTGGATCCAGCTCGACCCGGCCATCCGCGACCAGGTGGCCGAGGACCTGCTGGAACGCGGCATCTACACGACGTTCCGCTACGAGCCGCTGCACACCGTGCCGCTCTTCCAGTCCGACGCGGTCCTGCCCGGGACCGCGCAGGCATCCGCCGCCACCCTGCTGCTCCCCATCCACCAGGGACTCGACGACGCCGAGGTCCGGACCGTGGCCGGCGAACTGTGCAAGGCCGTCGAACACCGACGGTCGGCCGTGAGGGGAGCACTGTCATGAAGGCACTGGTGTTGTCGGGCGGGTCGGGTACCCGCCTGAGACCTTTCAGCTACTCGATGCCCAAACAGCTCATCCCGATCGCCAACAAACCCGTGCTTGAGTACGTCCTGGAAAGCATCCGCGATGCGGGCATCACCGACATTGGCATCGTCGTCGGTGATTGGGCGTCCGCCATCGACGAGGCCATCGGCGACGGGTCCCGCCTCGGCGTACGGGTCACCTACATCCGGCAGGACGAGCCGCGCGGCCTGGGGCACTGCGTCGCGATCGCCCGCGACTTCCTCGGCGACGACGACTTCGTGATGTACCTGGGCGACAACTTCCTGCCGGACGGAATCCTCCGGAGCACCGAGGAGTTCACCGCCCGCCGGCCGGCCGCCCAGGTGCTGGTGTACAAGGTCGCCGACCCGCGTCAGTTCGGCATCGTGGAGCTGGACCAGCACGGCAACGTACGGGGGCTGGTGGAGAAACCCGAGCAGCCGGTCAGCGACCTGGCCGTGGTCGGGGTCTACTTCTTCACCTCGGCGATCCACGACGCGGTCGACGCGATCCCACCCAGCGCACGCGGCGAACTGGAGATCACCGACGCGATCCAGTGGCTGCTCACCAACGGTGCCGAGGTCAGGGCGATCGAATACCAGGGCTACTGGAAGGACACCGGACGTACCGAGGACGTGCTCGAATGCAACCGGCACCAGCTCGGGGCACTGCGGTCGGCCAACCTCGGTGACGTCGACGACGCCAGCGAGCTCGTCGGCCAGGTGGTGATCGGACCCGGTGCGCGGGTGCTGCGGTCCCGGATCGAGGGACCGGTGGTCGTCGGGGCGAACACCGTGGTCGAGGCGAGCAACATCGGGCCGTACACCGCCATCGGCGAGAACTGCCTGGTCCGGACGACGAACCTGGGCGACTCGATAGTGCTCGACGGCGCATCGATCTCGGACGTACCCGGACTGCGGGGATCGCTCATCGGCCGCTCGGCCACCATCCGCTCGCGGGCCACCGGACGCCGGATGGTGGTCGGGGACGACGCGTGGATCGAGTTGGCCGCGTGACAGCCGCGCCCCACCCCCGGCCGCACCTGGCGATACCGGGTACGGCCCGACCACGGCGGAACAGGGGGTCCGATGTTCGGCGATGACCTCGCCCGGGTCTACGACCTGGTCTACCGGGCCCGTGGCCAGGACTTCGACCGCGAGGCCGAGCTGGTGACCGAGATCGTCCGCGCCCGCCGGCCGGACGCGACCTCGCTGCTCGATGTCGGCTGCGGAACCGGAGAGCACCTGCTGACCCTGAGCGGGGCATTCGACCACGTCGAGGGCCTCGACCTGTCCGGGCCGATGGTCTCGGTCGCCCGGACCAAGCTGCCCGGCGTCGAGATCCACCTGCGGGACATGCGCGACTTCGACCTCGGTCGGCGCTTCGACGCGGTGATCTCGCTGTCCACCGCGGTCGCGTACCTGCCGTCGGTGGCGGCGCTGCGGGTCACGCTCACCCGAATGGTGGCGCACCTCGCGCCCGGCGGCGTACTGGTCGTGGAGCCCTGGTACTTCCCGGAGAACTACCTCGACGGCTACATCGCCGGCGACATCATCCGGCGCCCCGAGATGACCGTGGCCCGGGTGTCGCACAGCCGCGAGCGGGACGGAGCCACCCACATCGAGAGCCACTGGACGGTCGCCGACCGGCACGGCATTCGGCACTTCACCGAGAACCACGTGTTCGGGCTGTGGACGCGGGAGCAGTACGAGGCCGCGTTCGAGAACGCCGGTTGCAAGACGGAGTACATCGGTGACGTCCAGGCCGGCCGTGGCCTGTTCGTCGGATGGCGGGGAGGAGACGTACGATGACCGACCTTGACCTGGGCACCGGCTTCCCGGGCCGGGCGGCCCGGGAAGCGACGTTCGTCCCACCCGGCCCACGGCTGCGGCCCCGCGAGGACACCACACTGCCCGGCCGGTTCACCTACTCCGCCCAGATCAGGACCACCGGGGCGGGCATGCCCACGGCGCGGTTCCCCGAGTGGCTCGCCGGCCGGAAGCAGGCCCACCACTTCCGGGTGGACCGCATCCCGTTCGACCAGCTCGACGGCTGGTCGTTCGACCCGGACCGGGGCAACCTGGGGCACCGCAGCGGCCGGTTCTTCACGGTCGAGGGGCTGCACGTGACCGTCGAGGAGGGGCCGTTCCCGGAGTGGCAGCAGCCGATCATCGTCCAGCCGGAGGTCGGGATCCTGGGCATCCTGACGAAGGAGTTCAACGGCGTACTGCACTTCCTGATGCAGGCGAAGATGGAGCCGGGAAACCCGAACCTGCTGCAACTCTCCCCGACGGTCCAGGCCACCCGGAGCAACTACACAAGGGTGCACCAGGGCGGGGAGGTGAAGTACCTGGAGTACTTCACCCGGCGGGACCGGGGGCGGGTGCTGGCCGACGTCCTACAGTCCGAGCACGGCTCCTGGTTCTTCCGCAAGGTCAACCGGAACATGATCGTCGAAACCGACGAGGACGTCCCGCTCGACGACGACTTCTGCTGGCTGACCCTGGGCCAGATCGGTGAGCTGCTGCGCCTCGACAACGTGGTCAACATGGACTCCCGTACCGTCCTGGCCTGCGCGCCGGCCTGGCCCGCCGACTCCGGCGCGCTGCACTCCGACATCGACCTGCTGTCCTGGATCACCGACGAGCGGGCCCGGCACCAGGTGTCCGCCCGGCTGATCCCGCTGGACAGGGTCAGCGACTGGGTACGCGGCGGGTCCTCCATCGACCACGTGCGCAACTGGTACTTCCGGGTGATGGCGGTGGCGGTCCAGGCCGGGAACCGCGAGGTGGCCGGCTGGACCCAGCCGCTGTTCGAACCGCTCGGGACGGGTATCGCCGCCTTCCTGGTACGGCGCTTCGGCGGCGTACCCCACCTGCTGGCCCAGGCCAGGGTCGAGGGCGGCTTCCTCGACACGGTCGAACTGGGGCCGACGGTGCAGCTCACGCCGAACTACCACGACCACCTGACCGGCCCGAGCCGCCCGCCGTTCCTCGACCTGGTACGCGACGCGGAGGCCCGGACGATCCGCTACGACGCCGTCCACTCCGAGGAGGGCGGCCGGTTCTACCACGCCGAAAGCCGCTACCTGATCATCGAGGCCGAGCCGGACCAGGCGCCGATCGATCCACCGCCCGGCTTCTGCTGGGTCACCAGCGGTCAGCTGAACTCGCTCGTACGGCACGGTCACTACGTCAACGTCCAGGCCCGCACCCTGCTGTCCGTACTCAACTCACGAGCGGTCGACCTCTGATCCGCCCCCGGCCGACGCTGGCGCTCCCGCGTTGTGGGTACGCGGGAGCGCCAGTTGTGCGCCGGTCCCCTTCGTCAGGGAATCGTGGTGTTGGCGGCGAGCAGGAGAAGCCACTGGCCGCGTTCGTAGGTGAAGGTCTGTGACGTGATGAAATGCATGTTGATGCCGATCGCGGGATTGCTGAACCGCGACTCGAGAACCAGCAGCGCGGTTCCGCAACCGTCGACGATCCGCTGGTACTCCACAAAGGTGGACACGAAATCCACGGCGAAGAGGTTGGTCAGATGCGCCTCGATCGTCGCCTTGCCGGGAAGGTAGGCCCCGGTCGGATCGATCTCCACGGCGTCCTGCCGGTAGGTGGGCATCAGCCGAGTCAGGTCGCGGGCCTGGAAGGCCACGTCACGCTTTCGGACGACCTGGTCGAACCGCTGCGCGCATCCGGGGCGCCAGTGGTTCTGGTCCTGATGCTTCGGACCCGCCTGGGCCGGCGCTACCAGAAAACCACCCAGGATTACTACCAGAAATACGGTGGCGAACTTCTTCACGCGATCCCTCCCTGCTGCGATATCGATGACTGTTTTCCTGTGCGGAAATATGTATCCGGTGGTGAGCGTCGGAGACGGGGCGGCGGCAGGCTGCCGTCGGCACCGGGCTCGGCCGGGGCCGCCGGCTGAAAAACTCGGCCGGGGCCGTCGGCTGAAGAATCGGTCGGTCGGCCGGAGCGGGCATGGGTCGTCCGGCCCGGACGATCGTCGGATGCCGTACCGGTCGGCTGGACGGGGGCCCACCCACTATGGGTCCAGCGACGACCGATCGTCTTCTCCTGCCGTGCGCTAGCGTCGCGGGGGAGGACAGACGGGCCCTGCGGTCGGTCGAGGTCGCCGGGTGCCGGTTCTGCTTTGTGACCCACGTCACGGAATATGGAGAACCGTGGCGGGCGTACCCGTCGTCTTGCTTGGTGTGAGACGAAGCTTGGACAAACTCGACGAGGGTGAGCTGCTGCGCTGCGTCGCACGCGGCGATCGGCGCGCCTTCGACGAGCTGTACCGGCGCACCGCGCCGTGGCTGACCGTACGGCTGCGTCGGCGCTGCACCGACCCGGACGTGGTGGCCGACGTGCTACAGGAGACGTACCTGGCGGTGTGGCGGTCGGCCGGCAGCCAGGCGCATGCCTCGACCGAGGGCAGCGCCCTGGGTTGGATGTGGACGATCGCGGCCCACCGACTGGTCGACGCGTTCCGTCGGCGAGCCCGGCAGGAGCGGGTGCCGGCGGTACAGACCTTCGAGAACATGGCCCCGGCGGCCGAGGACGAGGCGCTGGCCGGCGGCATCGACTCCCGCCTGGAAACAGCCCTGCTGGCACTGCCGGCGGAGTTGCGTCAGGTATTGCGGGCGATGGTCCTCGACGGGTTGACGGCACGGGAGACCTCGCTGCTGCTCGGTGTCCCGGAAGGAACTGTGAAGACCCGCGCGCGGCGGGCCCGGATCGCCATGCGGGAGGCGTTGTCATGACCACTCACCCAACACACGCCCTGATCTCCCGCTACGCCATGGGTGACGCCGGTGTCGACGACGCGACCGTCTGGGCGGTGGAGGCGCACCTGGAATCCTGCGCCGACTGCCGGGCGCTGCTGGCCGACGCCATCGACCCCGGCACGCGGGACCTGCTCGACCGGGTGGCCGACGGGGTCGCGGCGGGGATCGCCGCCAGTCCCGTCCGGAGGCGGCGCAGGCTGCTGCGGCGTACGGGGGCTGCGGCGCGGCTCCTGCCCTGGCTGGCCACGGCGGCCGGGTTGATGCTGCTCGCGGTCATGTTCGAGAAGGTCTTCGAGAGCCGACCGTCACTTGTGCTGCTGATCGCGCCGGTGGCGCCGCTGCTGCCGGTGGCCGCCGCGTGGAGCCGCTACACCGATCCCGCCTGGGAGCTGATGGCGAGCGTGCCCCGAGCCGGGTTGCGACTGCTGTTGCACCGTACGGCCGCGGTTCTGGCGGCGGTCGTGCCGATTCTGGCGGTGGCGGGCTGGGGGACCGGGCACTCGCCGGCCCAATGGTTGCTGCCGTGCCTGGCCTTCATCGCCGGCACCCTGGCGCTGGGCGGGTTGGTCGGGGTGGACCGGGCCGCACTCGGGCTGACGGTCACCTGGTCCGCGGGGGTGGTGCTGCCGAGCCTGGCCGGCAATCGACTCCCGAGCATCCTGAACGGCGACAGCTGGCCCGGATGGGTCGGGCTCACCCTGGCGTTGACGGCCGTGGTGCTCGTCCGCGCCGCAGACCACAACCGTCTCGGTACGGACCAGACCTGACCTGACCCCGGCGCCCCGAGCGCCACCACGTTCCCCGCTCCACCGGCGGCACGCCACCACATCGGCGGCCCCGCCCTCCGGGCTGCCGATTTCACGTACGGGAAGCACAGCCCCCGCCGGACATTCCACCCGCAGGTGGCGGATATGCCACACCACGAATGGAGAAATTATGATGCGCGCTGTCAGCGCGGCGGAGATATCGCCGACCACCTACGCCTGGCCGGTGCACGCCGAGAAACTGGTCGTCCGAGCCGGACGGCACGTGGCGGTCAACGAACTCGACCTGGCGCTGGGCACCGGCGTGCACGGACTGCTGGGCCCCAACGGCGCCGGCAAGACAACGCTGATGCGAGCCCTGGCCACGGTGCTGAAGCCGGCCGGCGGGCGGCTGAACCTGCTCGGCCACGACGCCACCGGCCGCGCCGACCTGCGTGAGGTACGCCGAGGGCTCGGCTACCTGCCGCAGCATTTCGGGTTCTACCCGCGCTTCACCGTACGGGAGTTCGTCGAGTACATGGCCTGGCTCAAGGAGATGCCGAAGCCGGTCGTCGCCGGTGCGGTGCAGCGGTCCATCGAACGGGTCGGCCTGGCCGACCGCGCCGACTCGAAAATGAAGACGCTGTCCGGGGGCATGCTGCGCCGCGCCGGAATCGCGCAGGCGATCGTCAACGACCCGCAGGTGCTGCTGCTCGACGAGCCCACCGTGGGCCTCGACCCGGAGCAGCGCCTCGACTTCCGCGAACTGCTGCGCGACATCGGCGTGGACAGTTGCGTACTGGTCTCCACCCACCTGGTCGAGGACGTCGCGGCCGCCTGCACCGACGTGGTGTTGATCAACGAGGGCCGGTTGGTGTGGCAGGGCAGCGCGGCGCAGCTGGCGCAGGAGGAAGACGCCGGAGCAGCCGGAGACAGCGCCACCGAGCGCGGCTACTCGGCGCTGCTACGGGCGCACCGCGAGCAGGTGAAGGCATGATGGCCCGGATCCTGCGCATCGAACTGCGCCGCTCCCCGGCCGCGTTCATCGCACTGCTGTCCATCGTGCTCGGCACCGGCCTGCTGCTGTCCTACACCGTCGGGTTCGAAGGGCGCTGGATGCAGCTGGCGGTGGCCGTACGGATGAACCTGCTGTTGATGTTGCCCTTGGCACTGGCCGGCGGAGCGTGGCTGGGCCGGCGCGACACGCTCTACCGGGTCGACGAACTGTTCGCCAGCACCGTCAGACCGCGACGGCAACGAGTCGTGCCGGCGGCGGCCGCGCTCGCGCTCGCGATGGTGAGCGCCTACCTCCTGGTCTTCCTCATCGGGGTGCCATGGGTAGCCCCGACGTCGGGATACTTCCCGGTCGCCGCGATCGCCGTCACCGTGGTCGGTGCCATCTCGCTGATCGCCGCGGGCTGGCTCGGCATGGCCGCCGGTCGGGCCGTACCCCGGTTGTTCACCGCGCCGGCGCTCGCCGTGGTCGGCGCCGCCGTGGCCGGCATAATTCCGCTGTGGATGGGTGAGCCCATGGTGGGCGGGGACGCCAAACCCGGTCCGGCGGCGCTCCTGCTCAGCCCGATCCACGACGGCAACATCGACGACTTCCAGACGATCGTGGCGCGGGTCAACACCACCCAGGCGCTGTGGCTGACGGCCCTCGCCATCACCGCACTGCTCCTGGTCGGCGCGGCCAGCCGCCGCACGGTTGCGCTGGCGGTGCTCCCGGCGGTGGTCGGTGCCGTGATCGCGGTACCGCTCCTGCCCGCCGGTGGTTACTCCGCCGCGGCCGCAGTGGACCCGGTAGCCCGGGAGCTGGTGTGCGACAGCGACGGCCCGCGGGTCTGCGTGACCCGGGTGCACGCCTACCTCCTGCCCGAGGTCGTCGGCCCGGCCCGGCAGGCCCTGACCATGCTGGCGGCGAAGTTGCCCGACGCCCCCACCCGAGTGGTGGAAAGCCCACAGCTTCACGACTGGGCACGGTCGAGCACGGACCCGGCCCCGGTCCCGCACCAGCCCGACACGCTCGGCTTCGGCCTTGCCTCGATCGGGATCGTCAGCAGCGAATTCGCCGACCCGATCTTCCTGACATTCCTGCTCGGGTCGGCCTGGGAGCAGGACTGCGACGCGAAGATGAGCGGAGAACCCGGCGGAACCGAGGGCCGGTACCTCTTCCAGGAGGTGGCCGCCGCCTGGCTGCGCGGGCAACCGAGCACCTGGCAGGCACTGATGCCCGAGGAACGCGGGCAGGCGGAAGACGCGTACCGGACGTTGACCGGCCTGCCGCCGGCCGAGCAGGGACGCCGGATGGCGCAGGCCCGCGCCGCCGCGCTGAACTGCCAGGGCGAAGATCTAATGCCATTCCTGTACGGCGAGACGCCGTGAGGTGGCTCCGGCTCTACCTGCGGTCCCGACGGGTTCCCCTCGCGCTGACCCTCGCGACGGCGGCGATCGTGCTGGTGTGGGCGTTGTGGTTTGCCTACTCCGACTCGCGGGCGATCAACGTGCGTCTGATCAGCCTCACCGTGACGCTGGCGGTAGCCGCGTTCGGCGCCACCCTCAGCGGGGCCGACGATGCCCTCGACCACACCGCGTCGATGAACTGGCCGGTACGCCGTGCCGGACACCTGGTACTCGCCGCCGGAGCGATAGTCGGACTGCTGTTGCTCACCACGATCACCGAGGCGCGTTTCGAACCGCTCACCGTCGTACTGCGCAACACCGCGGGCATGCTCGGACTCACCGCACTCGGCGCGGCGCTGCTCGGCGTCACCCGCGCCTGGATCGCCCCGCTGGCCTGGACCCTCATCGCGATCCTGCCGATGATGGGCCCCAGCGAGCACCTGAGGATGCAGGTTGCCGGTTGGTTGATCCAGCCCGCCGACACCACCGCCGCCACCGTCTGCGCCACCATCCTCGCCGCGACCGGGCTGCTCGCCTACACCCTGTACGGATGTCCCCGGCGCCCCGTGGCCCAGACGGCCCCGGACCACTGACCGGCTCCCGGGTGCCAGGTGCTGGTCCGTCGGCACCTGGCACCCGGTTGGTCGTACAAAAGATTTCCAGGGTCCGTGAAACCGCCGGGCGACAGCAGGCGTGTTGAACCGACGCCGACACGCCATCTTGATTCCCAACCGACACCGATGTGACGGAGCGCTAGGAGGACGACATGTTCACCATGAAGTGGGTTACCGGTGCGGCGATGCTGGTGTGCACCGGCGCGCTGATGGCCTGCGGGCCCGCAATCGGCGCGACACCGGGTGCCCCGGTGGGGGCGGCATCAGCTCCGCTCGCCGCCGAGGCACCGCAAGCAGCGACAGACGCGATCGACCCGGCACTCTCCGGTACGCGTGAGGTCACGATCGTGGCGGTGCAGGCGCCGGTGCAGGCTCGTGGGGGGCGGCTGGCGCTCGACGGCCGGCTCGTCGAAGCCGACGAGGTCGGTGGGCGCCAGCTGTTCGTCCCGACACCGCTCGACGGGGACACGTACCTGATCAAGGCGTACACCAGGGCCAACAACCATCCGGCCGCCGACGAACCGAGCTGCTGGCAGGAGTACGTCCCGGTGAACGCGAGGTCGTCAACCGTCGAGGCGGCCGTCTGCGACGCCACCAACCCGGCCCAACGGTTCACCATCACCCCCAACGGCAGGGGAGCGTACGGGGTCAGCATCGGCTCGGCGTACCTCCAGTTCTCCTCCAACGACGGTCTGATCCTCGAAGAGCTCGGCGGCGCGCCCCTGCTGAGCCTGTTCCAGTTCGTCGACAACGGCCCCGCCCGCCGCCCGGCCGACGGGTGAGCGAACTTGTCGGCTGCTTCATTGTCCGGCTGCGTGACGTGTAGCGCGATGATCAGGCGGGTTGTGGGATCGGGGTGGGGTTCCCGGGGTGGGGCGCGACGGGTGCCGGCAGCTGATGACGCGTACCGCTCCCTGTCGACGGGGACCGGCCGCGAGCGGGTACCCTGTAGCCTCGCGCCCTCGTAGCTCAGAGGATAGAGCATCGGTTTCCTAATAGTGATGCGAGGAAACCGTTGTAGCCGCACACCCCGCGTTTTCGGCATCCATTTGTTGCATTCGTGTACGACGATGGTCGTTGGGTGCTCCGTTGCAAATGCTTGGTCGTGCCATCGCCGATGACGGGATGGTCGGGATCGAGTGTTGCCGCAGGTGGTGAGTGGGCACTGGTCGGCGGACCGGTTGTGACCTTCGGGTACGGCGACAGGCTAAACCTGATCATGCGGGTGGGTGAGTTCCGTCCGGCTCGGAAAGGCCCTTTGGGCGATGTACATCTTGGCCTATGGCTGCGATCCTCAGTCCTCAGGCTGGTCCAGATGGTGAGGGGTACGTTTTGGGGTATGAACCCGCCTGGCAGCTCGTTCTATCCGCTGCCCGCCGGCTCGCAGTGGAACAGCCAGAGTTCGGGCGAGCCGAGCTGATTGATGAGGTACGGCGAGTCGACCCGAGCCGACGGCCGGAATCACTCGGGCCAGTGATTCAGGGGATGACCAGGGACGCCAGCGGTGGGCCACCGAGCCCTTGCGGGACACCCCTGATCCGCCTCGGGCACGGGCGGTACGCCCTCGTCGAGACCGCCCTGCCACAGCAGACCCGCGTCGTGGCGCCAGCCCAGACCCTCGGGCGTGCCGACATCGCGCTGATTGGCTGTGTGAAGACGAAAGCGGGCTATCCCATGCCCGCTCGAGATCTCTACCTGTCGCCACTGTTCCTACGCCGTCGTGAGTACGCCGAGCAGCAGGCCTACCGCTGCTACATCCTGAGTGCCGAACACGCGCTGGTCCCGCCCGAGACGGTGCTCGCCCCGTACGACACCGCGCTGGCCGATCAAACTTCTGAGTATCGGCGTGCCTGGGGTCAGTGGGTGCTGGCAAAGCTGGTGCGTGCCGAGGGTTCGCTGCGGGGCAGGATTGTCGAGGTTCATGCCGGCGACGAGTACAGCCGGCCGATCGCGCACCTTCTTGAGCAGGCCGGGGCGACCGTTCGTCGGCCGCTTGCCGGGCTGACGCTTGGCGAGCAACTGGCCTGGTACGACCAACAGCCGAAGGACCTGGTTCCGACGCAGGCTCGACCCGTCGAGACGCAGCCGTCCGTCGTACCGTCCACGAGTCAGGCCGTGGTGGCGGCGCTGCTGCGTTACGGGCGGGAGCACCAGGCCGAGAGGGCTGACGCTCCGCCTCGCTTTACCCCCGACCCGGACGCCAACACCCTCGTCCTCACCGACCCGTTCGCGTTCCTCCTGGCCGTCCTCTTCGACCAGGGCATACCCGCCGAGCGCGCCTGGCAGGCACCGTACGAGCTGCGGCGGCGTCTCGGTCACCTCGATCCGGCCGGTATCGTCGCCGATCCGAAAGGCGTGCGGGCCGCGGTGGCCCAGCAGCCCGCCCTGCATAGGTACGTGAACAACATGTCGGTGTGGGTCGTGGCCGCCGCCGGCTTGGTCGTGGACCGCTACGGCAGCGACGCCGGGCTGGTCTGGTCCGGCGAGCCACGAGCCGCCGACCTTGCGGCACGGCTGCGGACCTTACCCGGGATAGGGCAGAAGAAGGCTGCCATGGCGGTCGAGATCCTGGCCCGTGAGGTGCCCCGAGGACTCCGGACACGTCCCCAAGTAGGGTGATGAGAGTCCGGAAGGAACGGTACGTGGCAAAGAAACCAGCAAGGTATTCACCGGAGTTGCGCGCCGAGGCGGTCAAGGCGGTGATCGAGGGGCAGCGCAGCTACGCTGATGTCGCCCGCGATTTCGGTCTGATTGCGGAGACGGTACGCAACTGGGTGATCGCGGAGAAGAAAAAGAACCCTGGTGGCAGTGATGACGCCCGCGAGGCGATCGATCGGGTGCGGACAGCCGAGATGGAACGGCGCATTCGGGAACTGGAGCAAGAGAACGCGTTCCTGAAAAAAGCTGCGGCCTTCTTCGCGAGAGAACAACGGTGAGCGAGCGGTACGCTTTCATCTCCGGGGGGAAGGCCGACTTTGAGGTAAGCATGATGTGCCGGATGTTGGGTGTCTCCCGGTCGGGGTACTACGAGTGGCTCGACCGGCCTGTTTCGGCGCGGGCAACGCGGCGTCTGGAACTGACGAAGAGAATTCGGAGCGTCTTTGTCGGGTCTGGTCGTACCTATGGTTACCGGCGGGTCCACGCTGAACTCGCGCGTGCCGGCGTGGAGGTCGACGACGAGCTCGTGCGGCGGCTGATGGCGGCGGCCGGGTTGGTGCCTGTACAGGTCAAACGCCAATGCCGTTCAGTTAGGGCGTCTGCTGAGGTCAGTGTGGTGAGCTGACGTCGGTTGTGGAGGGCGGTACGGTGGCTGGCCGTGACGTCAGCGGTGGTAGAGACAGCGCAACGGCCGTGGGGCCGGTTGACCGACCATATCGGGCTGGGTGTGGTGTCGGCCCGTTTCGGGCGTGACCTGCTGGAGGAGGTCCTCAACCGCACCGAGCGGCGGGAGAAGCGGTCGAGGCGGCTGCCCGCGCATGTGATGATCCGCTACGTCATCGCGATGGGTTTGTTCTTCGCCGAGTCCTACGACGAGGTGATGCGCCGGTTGGTGGGTAACCTGCGCGCACTCGGTTCGTGGGACGACGACTGGCAGGTCCCGACCAAGTCGGCGATCACCCAGGCCCGACAACGGCTCGGGCCAGAGCCGATGAAGGCGCTGTTCGAGCGGGCCGCGGTGCCTCTGGCGACCTCGGGCACCAAGGGCGCGTGGCTGGCCCGGCGCCGGTTGATGGCGATCGACGCGACCAGCTTCGACGTGGCCGACACCTCGGACAATGCCGAACGGTTCGGCCGGATGGGCTCCGGGCCGAAAGCGTCGGCGTATCCGAAACTGCACCTCGCCGCCATCGCCGAGTGCGGCAGCCACGCGATTGTCGGTGCCGTGCTGGGTAGCTGCCGCACCGGGGAGCGCACCCTGGCCGCCGATCTGACCAGCACGGTCGGGCCGGGCATGCTGGTGATGGCCGACGCCGGCCTGTACTCCTACGACCTGTTCAACCGGTTCGCGGGCACCGGCGCGGACCTGGCCTGGCGGATCGGCGCGTCGGTGTCGGTCGGGCACCTGAGCTGGCTTCCGGACGGCTCCTACCACGCGCTGATCTACACAGCCGGGCTGAGCGCCGCCAGCCGGGCCCGGCTGGCCGAACAGGCAAAAGCCGGCCACGATGTTCCCGCCGAGTTGGCTCGCCGGGTACGGGTGGTCGAGTACACCGTCCCGGACCGCAACCTCGATGGTGACCTGATCGTGGTGATCACCACGATCACCGACCCGCACGAGATCGGCGCCCTCACCCTGGCCGAGGCGTATCACCAACGCTGGGAAGAGGAATCCGCGCTGGACGAGATCAAGACGGACCTACGCGGACGCGGTGAAGTCCTGCGCTCGAAGACCCCGGACCTGGTCGAACAACAGATGTGGGGACTGCTACTGGCCCACTACGCCATCCGCGCCCTCCTGCTGGACGCCGCTGACCCGGCGGGCTACGACCCCGACCGCATGTCCTTCATCAAAGGCCTCCGGGTCACGCGCCGCCAGGTCACCGACCAGGCGGCCATCACCCCCTGAACACCTTTACACCGCCCTGACCGACGCGCTCGACGAGATTCGCCACCAGCCCAACCCACCCCGCCGCGACCGGACCTGCCCCCGCGTCATCAAACGCGCCCGACACAACTCCTACCGCGTCAAACGCCCCACCGACCGAACCACCCGCCACCCCAACCCGCCAACACCGCAACTGGCCTGCCCAAACATCCTTAACTGAACGGCATTGGGTCAAACGCCGTCGTGGCCTGACGGTGGCCGACCGGGCCGCCGGGCCGATCCCGGACCTCGTCGGCCGGGACTTCACCGCCGAGGCGCCCGGGGCGAAGATGGTCGGTGACATCACCCAGATCGACACCGGAGAAGGGCCGTTGTTCCTGGCTTCGGTCATCGATTGTTTCTCCAAGAGCGTGATCGGGTGGGCGGTCGATGACCGTTATCCGGCGTCGTTGGTGTGCGGGGCTCTGGATATGGCCGCGCGGCGTTTCCCGTTGCCGACCGGAGCGATATTTCACTCCGACCGCGGTAGTCAATATACATCGCACGAGTTCGGTGTCGCGTTGAGTCGGCATAAGGTGCGGCAGTCGGTCGGGCGGACCGGTATCTGTTTCGATAATGCGATGGCCGAGTCGTTCTTCGGGAAGCTGAAGACGGAGTGGGTGCATCACCGAACATTCGCCACTCGTGCCGAAGCGCGACGGGAGATCATCAGGTTCATCGAGGGCTTTTACAATCGGCGGCGTCTACATTCCGGTCTCGGGTACCGCCCGCCGTCGGAAATCCTCGAAGAATGGTTTGCTAATCGGCGGGCAGCTTGATAATGTGCATTTAGTTCGAGTCCGGATTTTTCGGGCCACGTCACCGCAGCCTGCCCCAAGGACGTGGGACGTGCGGCGGCGGTGTCATGACGCACTTCCGAGGTAGCGCATATCGGCCCTGGCACACATCATTGTGTCGTTGATCTTGCTTTTCGCATGTGGCGTTGAGGACGCGTTTGCGGAGTAGGTCGAGGTTCGCTCGTCCCGTTCAAAACAGTTGCCGGTGCACCGGCAACTGTGAGAAGGCGCCAGTGCGGTTTACGAAGGTGGCTGGCTCTTCAAAACGGTGTGAAGGGCGGCCCGTGCGGTGGCTTCCTGCTCGATCGCGTAGCCCCGGTTCAGGCAGCATTGCGCGAAGGCGCCGATTTGGTCCGGGCGTTGTGCGAGCTGCTCGAGGTGGGTACGGCTGTGGGTGTTGAATGTCCGGCCTTCGTCGTGCTGCACCGTGCCGACGTCCACGACGTGGATGGTGGTGCCCAGCGGCAGGTTGTCGTGGACGCGGGCGGTGATGCGGACGCCTCCGAGGTCGGCGTCCGCGCAGATGACGACTGCTGAGGTCTGCTGCGCGGCCTGGACGATCATCGACACGACGGCTGCGGGCGGCTGTCCGTGGCACCAGACGACCGGCAGGTCGGGCCGGGTGTCACAAACCGTTTCGGCCGCCTGCCGGTTCTCCACGACCAGCAGGACGCCGGTGTGCCCGGAGACGGTCAGTCGCGGCAGCGCGTGGGGGCTCAGTCGGATGTCGTGCGGGCCGGGCATCGCCGACAGGTCGAGGACGGAGCCGGTGGTCGTGTGCAGCAGGATCGGGCCGCCGAGCCCGATGTACGGGTTGCGGGCCACGCCGAGCGCGATGAGTGTCTCGTGGTCGAAACCCATAGCGGCGAGCAGATGATGCACGTCGTCGCGGGCTTTCGTGTCGTTGGCGTGGCTCTGCACGAATGCGCGGAGGGAATCGTGGGTACGGCCCTCAGCGAGGTCGGCGGCGGCGCGCAGCGCCCACAACAGCCGGTCGGGGTGGTCGGTGACGCGTAGGGCCCGGCTGGCATCCGGCCAGTCATCGGCGATCGCCGATGCGATCTGCTCCGCCCTGGTTCGAAGGGTGCTGGTGTCGTCGCGTCGGCGGCTTCGGCGTGCTTGTTCTGCTGCCGCCAGGTCGGGGTGCGGGTACACCCGGCGTGGTGGCTGGGCCAGGGCGTTGCTGTTAAGGGTGTAGCCGATCGTCACACAGCCGGATGCGGCGAGTTCCAGCATGATGCGCAGCGCGTCAGCGCCGAACTTGTTGCTGACACCGGCCCAGCTGTGCTCGCTGCGAATGACCCAGGTCCAGTCGCTGTCGCTGAGTAGTCCGTCCGGTCGGCGTGGAGCCTGGCCAGGGTTTTCGGTGCGGAGGCGGGCGGATCGCGGTCTCGGCCGACCGCGGCTGTCCCGGGGGTAGTGCCCGCTGGGCGGCAGCGGCGCGTAGGCGACCAGGCCCGGGTAGTCACGGATCCAGCTGAGAGTGATTTCGGGGTCCGGTTCCTCTGGGACGGTGCCGTCGGTGTCGGTCATGTTTGCGGCTCCGGCCGGAACGAGGTCATCCAGTCGGAGAGCAGCTGCACCCGGGTGGTGTCGGCTTCGCTGCCGATGACGACCGGCGCCTGGTTGTACGGCATGGTGTCGGACGGGCGTCTCAGCTTGATGTAGAGGCTGGACGCGCCGATCGCGTACCGCTCCATGTCATCCTGCAGGGCGCCGACGACGCTGATCGCACGGTCCCGGCCGATGTTCTCGAAGAGGGCGACGGCGTCACGGCGGTGTGCCGCACCCAGGTTGCGGCCGAGTTCGTCGAGGACCAGCAACAGCGGCCGGTCCTGGGCGCCGGCGAGTGCCGCCGCGCAGACGAGCTTCACCGCTTTGTCGTCCATCTGTGCCGTGTTGCCGCGCAGCCGGTACGACGACGGCGGTTTTCCCTCACCGCGCCGCCACCGTGGGGTGATCGTCCACTGCCACGGTTTCTCGGGGTCGGCGGGGGCTTCCGGTTCAGGGAAATCGAGGTTGCCGCCGTAGCCGCCGTAGGTCTGGTCGAGCCGGTCAAACTCGTCGGACACCTGACGCAGTTTCGCTTTGATGGCCTTGGCGGTGGTCGACCGCAGCGCCTCCGATGTTCGCCGGGCCTCGTCGAGTGCGGCCTTCGCGCCGGTCAGCGTGATGGTCTTGGCTTGCCGCTCCTGCTGGATCTGCGAGGCATTCTCCCGGTCGACGCGCTCATGATCAGTCAGGAAGTTGCCGACGATCCTCAACACGTCGGGAATGAGCCGTACGTACGCTCCGGTGCGCCGGTCGGCGCGCTGCTCGTCGACGACCCGGAGTTCCTCCGGCCGGTTCTGCTCCGGGTCACCGGGCGGGAAACACACGGCGCGAACCTCATTGGCCAGCCGCGCGCACAGCTCGTCCCACTCCGCCGACGGCCGCAGCGCCTCACTCTCGTCGAGCGTAAGCAGGTGCTGTTCGGCGGACTCCACCGTTCCGGTCCACTGCGCGTGCAGGCGAGGCAAGTCAAGATCTGTACGCAGCTGCAGCAGGGCTCGCCACTGGCTGCGGTTATCTTCGAGTTCCTTCTTTAGCCTGGTAAGGGTGCTGTTTGCCGCCTCGATCTGCTGAGCCCGGGCGGCTTTCTCGCCGAGGGCGGCCTCGTAGCCGACCTTGGCTTGCTGCAACGGCCCGCCGAGTTTGTTCAGCTCCAGTTCGGTTGCGGAGTTGCGATTGCGGAGCTTCGTCACCTTGTCGCGAACCACTGTGGCCTCGGCCTCGGCCTTCGCGCCGCGTAGGTGCGTGTCGGCGCGGCCCTTGATGCGTTTGGCCTCGCGGATCCCCTCGTCGGCCTCGTCGTCCTCGCTGGCGGCTCCTTTCACCTGATCTTGAGCGCCTCGGATCCGGCCGGCACGGCCGGTCAGTGATTCCGGTAACCCGGCGATCCCGTGCACGCCAGCTACGGGATCGATGTGCTCGTCGGCTCCGGCTCGCTCGGCTAACGCCGCGAGGAACCGGCTCACCGGTAGGTCGGGGTCCGCAGCGGCGGGCAGGCCCGGCTCGGCCACATGATCGATGGGGTCTGCTTCGACCAGTAGGCTGCCTGGCAGTGCGGTCAGTAGTCGGACGGCATCCCGAGCTTGGTGGTGAGCGACGGCGACCGCGTGCCGATAGGGCAGCAGCCGCGCCTCCCACGTAGGCCGCTGCTGTTCGGTCAAGGAGATCGTGTCGACCAGCGGCGCTGCGGTGATGTCGTTCGCCCGTAGCAGCCGGACCTGGGCGACCGCGACATCCTCGCCCTTCTCTGCGGCGGACAGCGCCGCCTTGGCGACCCCCAGCGCGTGTTCGGTACGACCTTTGGCCCGTTCCGCCGCCTGGATCATCTTCTCGGCCTCGGTGATCTCATCCTCGGCCTGTTCAACGGTGCGCCCGTCCGCTACGGCCGCGTCGGCTTTAAGGCGCCGCAGCTGTCCACCAAGGGTTTCGATCGAGCCGACGTTCTTGTTCTGCTCGTCCTGCAGTGCGGTTTCGGCAGCCTTGAGATCCTCGTACGCCTTGATCCGGGTGCGGCAGCTCTCATCGAATGCCTTGTCGTCGGATAGCCGATCCACCTCACCGCCGGCCGTCTCGATCTTCGCATCCAGTTCTTCACGCCGACGTTCCTTCGCCTCGACATCCGCGGCGATCCGTTCGGCTTCGTGCACGCCGTCGACCAGGTACCGGGCACAGCGACTTCGCCAACCGTCACGTGCCTCGGCTAGCAACGTCCGGGACTGCTCCCGCGAGGCGATGCCATCCTCGACGACCTTCATCCGGCCGTCCCACAACTCGTACTCCGACTCGGCCCGCTCGGCTTTCCCAGCCTGTTCGTACTCCTCGGCCCTGGACCGCTGCTCCTGTTCGATCTCGGCGGTCAAACCGGTCAGCGCTCCGATGGCCTCGAAGATCCGCTCCGGGGTCAGCTCGTTGAGCGGCTGGGCGAGCAGGTTCGCGGTCGGGCTGGCCCGTACCGAGGTCGACAGGAACGACACGCATCGAACTGTCGAGCCGTACAGGGTGCGAGCGAGCCGGTTGGCGCGGATATCGGTACGGCCGTTGCTGCGCGGCAAGGCGTCCCACAACCCGTCGGCGCCGCCGGCTCGTTCGTCCTCCGTGTCACCGAACGGCACGTGTAGCCGATGGGCCCACCGCAGCTCAACGTGCGGGCTCTGCCGGTTGATCCGTAGCCACACCGTCAACGCCGACGCGTCCAGTTCTTCCACCGTCTCGGCCTGCGACGGCACGAAAACGCCGATCAGGTAGCCGCGGTCGGCGTTGGCGTGCATCGCCTCCTGGCCGGCGAGTTCGGCGGTGAATAGCAACTCGGCAGCGGCCTGCGCCCCCGACTGCAACCGCCATTGCTCGTCGGCGTGCAGCAGGCTCAGCCCGGCGATGAACGACGACTTGCCGGCCCCGTTGGAGTCAGAGGGCCCCTGACCCGCCATCGTGATCAGCCCACGGGCGGTGATCGGCACCGGATGAGTCGACAGCCGTGAGATGTTGACCATCTGGATGCCGGCGAGGACGCGCGCTCCGACGATGTCCTCGACGACGCCGTCCGACGGCATGGCTACCGACGTCAACGCTGTCCTCCCATGCGGTTGTGCCGGCGTTCCCGGATCGCCGCGGCCAGCGGATGGTCCGGTGCCGCGGCGAGAATCAACTGGTCCTGCAACTGCTCGCGGGCGGCCGGCGTCAGCCGCGACAGCTGCGGGCCCGGTACGTAGCCGCTGTCGTGGTCGCCGCCCCGGACTGTTCGGAGCAGCCCGCACGCGGTCAACCGGCCCAGGGCCGCTCTGACCTCTCCAATCGGCACTTTGCTGTCACGAGTGACGTCCTGCAACGTGGTCGGGTACGGGCTGTCCCAGGAGTCCGCGGCGATTCGCTCCTCGCTGCGCGGGACCGCCACCGAGTGGACCAGCACCAGGACCAGAACGGCGCGGTCGGCCAACGACAGCGGCTGCCACCCGGTCTCGGCGAGCTCGGTCCGTACGGCGTCGTCGAATCCGGACGTGAAGTGCAGCGCGTCGACCGACACCAGTGTCCGGCCCGTTCGGCGAAGTAGCTCCTCCAGCCGTTCACGGCTCGTCGCGTCCCGCAGCGCGGGCAGGAACTGCCGGTGAACTGGGCCACTGCCGTGCTCTAGCAGCGCGTACGCGGCTTCGACCAGCTCTCGCTGCCGGTCGGGCAACGTCCCGAGCACCTCTTCGAAGATGGGATTCGGGCGGTTCACCACACCTCCGGCCCGCTGTCGGTGGTGTTGGGGATCAACCGCCACAGCTCCCTGAGAGTGCTCAGTTCCAACGATCCGAAGGAGGCGATTCGTGGCCCGATCCGCACCGTGTCCGTACCTTCCAGAAGGACCCAACCGGATGATGCGAGGCGCCTGAGCCCTGCGGACAACAGTTGCTGGCGGCTCACCTTGTTGCGGCCTGGCACCAGCCGCTGCAACACCTGACCGACGTGGCCGGTCGAAGCCGGCAGCCCGGGCCACGGATCCGTCGCGGGGTCGGGCCAGCAGCATCGCAGAGTCGCGGCCAGCACTCGCAGGGTCCCCTTGCTGTCCATTATTGAGGAGCCAGGGATTCCGTACTCGCTCAGAACAGTCGGTCCCGCGCTGTCGGGCAGGTTCGGGATCAGCCACACTGCCTTGGCGTCGGCTTCCACCAGACGGCGCAGCCCGGCCGGTGTCGGCCCACCGGCGGAGACCTGCTGTGGTCCGCCGGACCGAATCCTGGCCCACCACAGGGCCACGTCGCGCTCGTTCACGCTGTCTCCCGCTGGTCCCGGCGGAACCAGCCGTCGGAGACCCACGTCCGCGTGGATGTCACATCGACGCGCCATCCATTACCCCAGGTCACTATGTACGGCAGCTCCGGACGCAGATGAATCGCGGTCAGCTCCGACAACACCCGCCGACTGGTCGGCCAGTCACCGGCATCGGCGAGAAGCTGCGCCACCGTGACCACGTCCCGCCCGGTGAGCAGCTCCTCCGCGGGCCGGGCCAGCAGCGTCGCTTCCGAGTCGATGTCGACTTCCGTCGGCGGAGGCTCGTCATCGACACGCGGTCGCGGCGGCGGCACTCGGCCGGTTTCGGACTGCAGTCCTTCCTCCACCGCGTCCAGCAGATCGTCGGCGGTGAAGAACGGCTCTGGCGCGTCGAACAGCAGACCGTTCAGAGCCTGAGCCAGGCCTTCCGTGCTGCTGTCACGCGCGAACGTGCGCCATCGCTCGGTCGGCAGCAACCCCAGCGCGCGAGTCTTGCCTGCGTGCGCCAGCAGCCGCCCGGCTGCGGTGTTCAACGCGTCGCGATATGCCGCCAGCGCCATCCTCAACTGCGTGCACTCCGGCAGCAGCTGCGGATGCCGGTCCGCCGCCGCGTTGTGATACACCCGCGCCTTGTCGAGTAGGTCGCTGTTACCCAGCAGCGGCTGCGCCTGCGTCTGCAAGGACTCGACCGTCGCCGACTTCGCCAACTGCATGATCGGGTTCGCCAGCAACCGGAAGACCGTCGTCATCTCCAGCAGCTGCTCGCGCACCACTTCCGGGGTGGTGTCATCTTCGTCCAAGGCCAGCCGGGCCATCGACAACATCCGGTGCAGCTCCGCCTGACCCCCGGTCTGCGACAGGCGGCGCAGGAAGAGCAACATCACGTACGGCGCGAACGTCGCCTGGTAGAACATCTCGTGCGGCCGCTCGTTGACCCGGGTCACCGCTCGATACGAACGCAGCACCTCAAATCGGCGCCGGACCACATCGGCAGGCACGCTCGGACACGCCAGCACGACCTGCTCGACCGTCATCCCAGACGGGCCCCCGTCAGCGAACGCCTGCAAGATCGACTCATCGGCCCCGACCGAGTTTGCGTCGTCCACCATCGCGTTGGCGTTTCGCGCTAGCACCGCGAAGACCTGCCGGTAGATCCCGAGAACAGCCGATTCGGCAGCGTAGTCGTCGAACGTCAAGGCCGCTGCATCGCTCATAGGAGATCGAGGATATCGCGGCAAGCCAACGAGCAGGAGACTCTTCGTACGCCGGGGCTACCGGATGCTCCTCCGGGCTTTTTCGACAAGCTCATCGGGACCGCCCTTCCACCCGTCGGCGATCTGGTCGGCGAGCACCCGTTCAAAGGCGGCATCAAGCAGCTCAAACCGTTCTTCCTGCCCGCGTTCGTAGCCCTATCCGACCCGCATAGCCGCGCCTACTACGACCGCAAAGTCATCTGCCTCGCCCGCCGTCGCGTCGACGTCCTGCACGCCATGCCCCGGACTCGTACGCCTTATCAGCGCCAAACAGCAGGAGAACTCACCCTCGCCGCCGGACAAGATCCATAGAGACGCCTCACTCTCCTCGCTGGCAGAAGACGAGGCTTCAGGAGTCGGCTCCCGGGACAACCAGCCATTCGCGCGCGCTCCTGGCCGTCGCACGGAGCTGCGGATGCTTCTGCACGATCTCGCGCTGTCGCTCGGGGGGCAACCCGAGCTCGTGCAGCACGTTGAGGATCACGACGGCTGTGGTCACCTCCACAACGGCGATCAACTCCTCCATGGAGTGATCCGGGGTGCTACCCTCGTGCGCCAGGTCGTTCCGTGCCCGAGTGGTCCTCCTCGCCCATCGGTCCACGTCCGGCATGAGCAGCCCGACGGCCACATCATCAGGACGCGCAGCGAGCGCGTACAGCCGGTCCCGCAGGGTCGGGTCGTTGCGGATAGCTCGCTTGAATCTCTCTCGGTGGTCCTCGGGCACGTGCGTCAGCATGGCTTCGCGCATCGGCTTGAACTCATCTGCGGGCATCGGGCGCTCATCGATGCCGAGACGGCGATGCAGCACCTCGGCTGCGCCCACCGCCGTCAGAAGATTGTTCTCGACATAGCGAGCCGGTGCGTAGCGGAGGCCTAAGATCATGTTGATCGCCGCCTGTAGCCGCCCGTGTGCCTCGCACCAGCGTGGAACGACCTCCTCGAACGGGAACGATGCGCACGTGAAGAACACGCGGTGGTGGTCGGCGGCCTTGGCATCGTGCTTACCAAGCACAGAGGGCGAGTAGAGAACATCAGCATCTCGGCGCAGCGAAGGGCGGTCACCACGCGGCACAGAGTCCGCTTCTGCCACCTCCAGCCGCAACCAGATCACGCCGGCGGCACGGTGTGTCGCGAGAGCGATCAAATCTTGCACCAGGCTGGCCGTGCCCAGCGCACCGCTCAAGGAGAACGGGTCCGTAGGGACGATTCGCACGAACGCGGTGTCGCGCACGCGGCCGACGGTCCCGCCCCTCCGCTGATCGAAGAACGGCAGCGTGTGCCGGTGCGAGAGGCGGAACTCAGTTCCATCAACCACGATCGACTGGGTCTCCGACGGCTTCACGGAGATGCTTCCGCTTCCGTCCGGTTTGCCGTCGGGGGCTCCGAGAAAGCCCTCGAACACCGACGAGGCTGCCCAGAGCCCGAGGTCCTCGACCGACACCTCGGCCGCGGAGAACGCTGCGTCGTCCTCGCCGCTGACGTGCGCCCCGATGAGCGCCGTCGTCGCCATCACGGTCTGCTTGTCCGGACTTTTCACTCGCGCACCAATGGTCCGCTTGCTGCTATTCGGGACGCAGGCAAGAAGAGTGATCTCGCGCTGCTCGGCCGCACCGTGGATCACGTCCCACACCCGGTGCCCTTCGTGGACCGCAACGACACCAGGAGAAGGGCTCGACATGATGCGGTCCTCGAACGCGCCGATCAACGAGAGCACCAGGCCGCCCTCCGGCTCGTACCGGAGCACACCGGGGATCTGCTCGTCAGGGTCGTCCGGCAACCACCAGAGACCTGCCCACTCGCCGGACTTGTCGAGGTTCAGAGGATCGTTGGCCATGATGTTCGCTGTCGCTGCGTAGGACAGCTACTCCCTCCCGATCCCAGATGTTCCTCCCTCTGAAACTCTACGACGTCGCCGTCCTTAATGACGTAGCCCTTGCCCTTCACGCGGACCCTGCCGGCCGTTTTGGCAGCGGGACGCAGGCCTACCAGGGCTCGGCCTAGGCAACATGCCTTCGCCGCTTGACGAAGCCCATAGGGACGCCCCCCGTGCTCGCGGGCTAGGGATGCCGCCCCGGTGTTGTCCGCCGCCCCATCGCGACTTGTACGACCCGTTAGGACAACATGTCTGGGCGGTCACTTCGTGGTGTTTGAGAGGGCGTCGCATGGCGTGTCCGTCAGGTAGGTAGATCTTCCGGGCCGTCGCCGACCTCCTGCCCGAACTGGAGAGCGCGCTCGCGTGGCATCTGGCCTGACACTACCTTCGAACGATGAGGCCTTGGCGAGCCCGTGGCGAGGGAAGTGCTAAGTTTTTTGACGACGCTCAGCGCCTCCTCCTCCTCGATGTTTCCGGCCCACCGCAGGCGCCACGCCGATCCTTCGGCGAGCACTGCCTCGAGCGCCCGTGTGGCCAGGTCTCGCAGCGACGGATCGACGTATACGTCGGCGCGGCCAAGGAGGAAGCGGGGGGCGTAGGCCGATTCCGATGATGGCATGCCGGTGAGCGACTGGATTACGGTTGCGGCGGCGGCGATGGCTTGCGCGGCTCTTTCCGGCGGAAGTGCGGGCCCGGCCAGGGCTGCTGCTTCGAGCGTGCGGCGCACGAGTTCCGTGCGTTGGTCGGGCGCGCTGCCTTCCAATATGGCGCACCACTCGACCGCGTCGTCGTTGTCGAACGGACCGAACTGCCAGGTCGCCATCGCTCCTCCTCGGGATCGCGTAACCAAACCACACGGTCCTCGTGGCTTGCCCCGGGGCTCGGGCTCTGGCGTTCGGCGACCTCTGGGTAGCGCGTCCCGTGGCGTGTCGGCGGCCTATCGGTCCGTTCGTCGATAGCAGGGCGCGTTACTGGAAAGATCGACAACTCCGCGGTATGCTTCCGGGATGCTTGAGCCGCTAAAAGAGCCAGTCAATGACCGCACTTCGGTGGAGTTGTTCGCTGGTGGTGGCGGTCTGGCGATGGCCGTGCATCGAGCTGGGTTCCGGCCCCTGCTGGTCAACGAGCTTGTGAGGCACGCCTGCGACACCCTCAAGGCCAACGCTGCGGTTTCGAGGGGCGACGAGGAGTGGATCCCTGACCCGGGCGAGCGGTGGCCCCTGATCGAGGGGGATGTGAGCCGGGTCCGGTTCGAGTATCTGTGGGGCCGCGTGGACTTGCTCGCCGGGGGACCACCCTGTCAGCCGTTCAGCCTCGGTGGGGTGGCGAAGGGCGACGAGGACAAACGCAACATGTTCCCGGAGATGTTCCGCGCCATCCGCAAGATTCAACCCGAGGCCGTCATCTGCGAGAACGTCCGCGGCTTGCTGCGCCCCTCCTTCAGACCGTACTTCGAGTACATCGAGCGTGAGTTGCAGCTGCCGTTCGTGGAACGTGACGACGACACTTCGTGGCGTGAGCATGACGAGGTGTTACAGGGGCGACTGGCCGAAGAGCCGTCGGATCCGAAGCAGCGATACGAGGTAGTGACCACGACAGTGAACGCCGCCGACTACGGTGTTCCACAGATTCGCAACAGGATCATCATCGTGGCGTTCAGGGCGGACCGCGGGGTTGACATCGAACGCTTCAAGCAGGCCGTGAGCCCTCGCTACTCAGAGACGGCGTTGGTCCGATCGATGTTGGACGGCTCGTATTGGGACCGACACCCGGACGTGCCCGACCACGTGCGCGAGCGTGTCATGTCCCGGCTGCCGGATACTCCTCCAAAGGACGACGGCAAGCTTCCATGGCGCACTCTGCGGGACGCGCTTAAGGGCCTTGACGGACAGCCCCCGCTACCAGCGGTGCCTTGGGACAGACTCGACCGGCGGGAGTACCGACTCGGTGGATTCACCGGCCACATCGGCTGGCCTGACGCGCGAATCTACGCCGGCCACACCCCGAACGAGCTCGACCGGCCGGCGAAGACAGTGAAGGCGGGCGTGCACGGCGTACCTGGCGGGGAGTCGGTGATGTTGACCGACGAACTGCTACCCGAGCCACTAGAGGGCTCGCCCTACGCCTACAAGCACCGGTATATGACCGTACGTGAGACAGCACGGGTTATGACCTTCCCCGACGACTGGAAGCTGGCCGGTCCTCGGAGCGAGCAAATGCGCCAACTCGGCAACGCTGTGCCCGTCATGCTTGGTGAGTTCTTCGCTCGGGCCATTGCCACCGCCCTCGACGAGACTACGAGCCAGCGGTGACTTCGGCCATCGCCCCGTCCGACAATCGTTGGGCGGACAAGACCCCCGATCCGAGAGCGTGGAAGGGCCGGCAGGGCCGTAGCAGGAGAGCGGCGTCGCTTGAGCAGGACCGAGCCGCTGGCGGGGCCGACCGGCGGTTGGTCGATCTCGGCGACGGACGGCGGGCCCGCGCGTCCGTCGAACTCAAACTGCTGCCCCGGACTCGTCGCATCCGGGCCTACCTACGCTGGTCCGATAAGGGCCGCTCACCCGCTCGCTACCTCGGTGAGGTCGAACACGCTACCCGGGCCGAGAATCTGGCCCAGGGGTGGCGCTTGGCGTGGGACCGAGGTCTTCTCGTCGCGCCGGACGTCACCACGAGCTCTTGGGCGAAGACCCCCGCCGTACGGGCGGTGATGCGCGCCAACAAGGCCCGCGATACCGGCCCCGAACTGCGCCTGCGCTCGCTTCTGCATAAGAGAGGTCTGCGGTACCGAGTCAACGCCAAACCCCTACCGTCCCTGCGCCGCACCGCCGACGTGGTGTTCCCGGCCGCCCGCATCGCGATCTTCGTTGATGGCTGCTACTGGCATGGATGTCCCGAGCACTATCGTCCGGCCCACGCCAACGGCGGCTTCTGGCGGGAGAAGATCGATGGAAACCGCGCTCGTGATCGGGAGACCGACCAGTTACTCGCCGACGCGGACTGGACCGTGATCCGAATCTGGGAGCACGAGGATCCCACGGAGGCCGCCAACCGCGTTGAGGAGGTGGTCCGAGGCGAGGGTCATGTTCGGCCATTGCGTCCAGGGCGCTAGACGAGGCAAATGACGCGCGCTCGAGGGTACGATCGAGAGCCGAACCCGGCTGCGACCGAGATTCGGTCGCAGCCGAGGGGGGCTACCGTCACGGCCTGGGCTTGAGCGCCATCGGCGTGAGGTCGGAGGACAATTGAGTCACGTCCCGACGGGCGTGCCGCCGGACTCGGGGGCGGTTGATCGCTACGAGCGATCGCACCGACAGGCTGTCTACGCCGTCGAACGCGTGCTCTGGGTTAGAGGGCGAGCGGTAGAGCGGGTGCCGGTGTTTCTCGGTAGACATGCTGGTGGTGCCAGGCCAGGTATTTGGCGCGTGGGGGCAGGGCGGCGGCGGGCAGGAGGAGACGGTCAGCCAATGGTGGTCGGCCAAACGCGGCTCGGGTCGCCGGATCTGTGCCAACGGCGGCGGTGAGAGAGGGCTTGAGGTGAATGCGTAGGCCTCCGTTGACGGTCATGAGCCCCGTATCGAACGCGACATCGTGCGTTGGGCAGGCGGTGAGGCCGTTCCGCGCGTCCAGCCGCTCGGCGTGGTTACTCGATCGCCACGCCTTGATGTGGCTGGCTACCAACATCCGCACCGCGCGGCTTCCTTCCACGCTGATGGAGAGGCCGCAGAAGACACACCGGTGTCCGTGGTTGCGTAACACCTCGTGGGCGAATCGGTGCTGGCCAACCCGTACGGCGGCCACGAGTAGCCGCTCTGTCGTCCGCTCATCGAGGTCGGCTCGCGACTCAAGCCAGTTCGCCGAGCTGGCCTGTACGGCGAGTTCGACCTCCGCGCTGTCGAGCTGGCCTTGACCGAGCAGGAGCAGTTCGGAGTCGTTGTCGGCGAGTCCGAGAAAGTCGGGCAGACGCGCCGGCCCGATGCCGACGTCCCGCGCTGCGGCGAGTATGACGCGGTAAACAGCGCCGAGACTTCCCGGACCCGCCAGGAGGTGAGCGGCTACCTCGATCTCGTGCTTCGCACCGTTGCGTCGGCTGCCGTCGAGGTTCGCCATCTTCGCCAGGACGCTGCTGTTGGGCCGCTGAAACAACCGCGCGAGTGCGGGCACCGGCGCTTCGGCCCTATGGGCCGTGGAGCCACCGTACTTTCGATGGTTAACCAGCAGGCTTGCGGCGAGGCAGGTCAACGTCTCCACCGGGAGGAAGGCCACCTGCCGGCCGACCATGACCGGCGTGCGGGCGAGAATCGACCGCCACTGCTCCCGCGCGGAAGAGGTACCGATCTCCACGTAGTCCTGGGCAGTAGGCACCGGGATGAGCCCTTCTGGCAGGCTGCCTACGCGTCGAGTTCGAAGAGCGGATCGGCCTCAGTCGTGCCCTCGTCGGCCGCGTCCGCGTCCACCCTGCCTGCGGCGAATTGGCGCGGGCCCGGGGCGTACAGGACCTGACCATCCGACTCACGCCGCCACCAGCCGAGCGCGCTGTCGTACCGCCGACGCTCTTGATACATGATGAGGTAGCCGGGCAACGCGGTCAGCTGCCATCCAACGGGCAAGGCGGCGATAACCTGGTGCGCGAGGTTCCTCGCGTTCATGGGCTGGTCGGAAGGGGTCAACGAGGTGTCTCGGTAGGTCTTCCTGGCCCCAGCGCTGCTGTCGAATCGCAGAAGGTAGGGCAATTGGCCCTTGGCCGAGTCCAAGATCGCCGTGAGTGGCTGGGAGCCTGGGTGCAGTCGACAGCGGTAGTCAAGGTCGATGGGATAGGTTGCGTCGAAATGTACCGCCTTGACCACGCTTGTATCCCGATTGCGCCCCGGGTCCTTGTTGCCGAAGCCATTAGTGTTCCAGGGAATACTGTCGTGTTCCCGATACTTCTTGATAAGCAGCTTCTCGGGCGCTGCGGCGTCGAGGTCCTCGTCCACGTAGACGCACACGAAGCCAACAGCTGCCGGATCGAGCCCGGAACGACCGGAGAGCTTGCGGAGGTGTTGGGTCAGCCGGTCCTGCAGCGAACTCGCGGCCTTGCCGACGTAGACACGTTGACCGTTGAAGAACAGCGTGTACACGCCGGGACGACCCAGAACCCTGGACAGGTGCGTCGTCGTCAAGGGTGCGGGCTTAAGTGGCCGCAGGGTGGTCTCCAACTGGTCGGCCAGAGCTCGCGTGATGCTGAGGCGAAACTCGGCAGTCCAATGGTCAGTCACCGCTGCCTCCACAGACTCGCCAAGCCGGGTCCCCGTAGTCTGACAGGTTAGTCTTCGAGATCCAACTACAACCCAGGCGGACCAGGCGCGCTCGACAAATCGTCGTTCATCTGCCCGCCCAGTGGCCCCGGAGCACGGCATGGCAACAACTGTCTACAGGGACCCACTCACCCGCACTAGCTTGATCCTGCCCAGCCCATGCGCCCCGATCTCTATCGAGGCCAGGATCGATCCCGTCATCCACCAACCGGTTTACGGTTGCATCGGTGCACAATGGTCCGAGTCCATCAAATATTATAAATCGGGCGAATCCAGCCTAAGGGATGCTTCTTGGGGGACGGGGTTGAACTGTCACCCCGTCGCGGCTGGCGGTGCTACTTAGGCGACTCCCGGTTCGACACGATTTCACGCTGGCGGCGGAGTCCACCAGTAGCAGTGCAGCGTCTGCTGCCCTCACCGCAGTCCAAGGGCCTATCGCCCCGGCTCCTTGTGGCGCATAATCATGCTCGAGGTGATCAAGTCAGGGCTTCGACCCGATGGACCGCAGATGGGGGAAGACGGTGCTGGAGTCTGGCAGTAGCGATGACGTGAGGGTTTCGTGATGGTTCCTCGGCAACGCGCCCGCGGAGAGCTCCTGTCGTATGCGGATGTCTTCGCTATCGACCTGAACGCCGCTCTATTGGAGCAACTGCCGCAGGCATTGGATTCCCTGGAGCCGGTCTCATTGACGGAGGAAAATCTCTCCGCGCTTGGACCGGAGCATGGCGTTTACCAGCTGTTCCACGCTGGCGAGTCAGTCTATATAGGAAAGTCCCAGGATACTTTGCGTGTCCGGTTGAATCAGCACCGGCGACGCTGCATGGGGCGGCTTGGTATCGATGTGAGCGACATGTCGTTCCGGTGTTTATACGTTGATAAATTCGTTGACGCAGCGTCCCCGGAGTCGGTGCTTATCAAGCGGTACAGAGAGGCGGGTCTCGCACCCTGGAACGTTGCCGAAGGCTTTGCCCCGAAGGATGTCGGGCGCGGCCGTGCGTCTGGTAAGCCTGGACAATGGTTTCTTGATCGACCCGTGGATCACCTGGTCACGGTTAGAGTGGCGGGGGCAGGTGGACCGATGCCTGTATTGGGGGCACTGGCAGCCCTTAAAGCTGCCGTGCCATTCGATCTCTTCCGGTACGCATCGGACCGCAGTGGCAGTGAGAGTGACAAGGCTAGTGTGGTTGACTACGTGGGACGAGAGGTCACGCTGGAGCGTGGCAAAGCTCCGCTAATGTCTCACCTGCGACGGGTGGTCGCCGCGCTGCCGGTTGGTTGGCAAGCCACAGTGGAGCCGCCAGGTGTGCAGATCTATCGGGAAGAGGTGAACTACCCCTACGCGATGGATGGTTGGCGCCATGAGTCACATGGATTGGCGCGCCTTGAACGCGGCCAGTCACTCCGTATGCCTACGATCTGACCCAATACTAGGTTGGCTGGAGGCAACTCCTAAATGCCCTTAGTGTGTGAAGGTAAAGTCCTCCCCAGACGTGCAAGAGTAGCGAATGGCTAATCGGGGGGCTGCTAACGGCAGGCTACACGCGGTCGATGATCGCCGCCTCGGTATGGAGGCTGTCGTGGCTGCGGAAGGTAACGAGCGGTTGCGTCTCCTTGATTGCCGACGAGGGGGCGACGAGACAGAACGCCATGACCACCTGTCGTGCGTCAATGGGATGCTTGGTTTGGCCAGACACCTGATTGGCTATGGTTGTCGGATAGAGGACAATCGCCCCGGTCTTCGGCCGGATACGCAATCGTGGCAGCTCGTTGTGCCTTCCGTGGGCGATGTCGATGGCCCACTGGCGGTGTATGGAGTCGGCAACGGTGTTTAAATACCCGGGCCTGACTTCGCTGCGTGTTGCGATGGCAATAGGTCCACGTCCATTCAGCATTCGGTCATGGTCCATTGTGCGCTGTTGTGGAAGGAGGACCACCCACCCATCTACGTCGTGGTCGGTGAGGGACATGACCCATCGGAGATCCGGTGCAACATTGGCTGGATCGCTCCACTTAAGCCCGCTTAGGGCGGCGGTGAGCGTGCGATGCGGCACTTGGCCGACGAGCACGGCGTCGGGGTGCTCGCTGCGACCGGGTAGCTGAGTCCGAATTGTTGCCGCGTCTACGAGCGGCAGGAATCGTTCGACGTTATACGCGCGTTGACTGCGTTCAGTAGGGTATGCTCTCGGTTCGAACGGTTTGCCAGGTGAACGGCGTTCGACCAGCTCGGCGTTGTACATCTTGTTTGCGGCGGTGGGCTTGAGCCACGGCAGTCGCTGAGCTACCAGCGGGGGTATCTTCGCGGGGGTGACCTGAGGGCGCCCGTCGATGAGTCGCGCATACTGATGTAGTTCCTCGCGGAAGAATTCCTCGTCCCGACAGACGGCCTCGAAGGCCTCCCGAAGCTCGTCGGTGACGTAAAGCCGGACGAGGTCGCGGTAGCCAGGTCGGAAACCGAACCAGCGGCCCATCTGCAGCGCGTCGACCAGGTGCGAGCCAATGCAGCTTGCGACGCCACCACCAAGACCTTGGCGATCACATGCGACCGCTTTCACCGGTCGTTCGCGCGAACACGCGACGCCAGGCATGGGTGAGCAAAGGGGGATCAGCCCAGACGGCACCGGCTCGGCCGATCGCCGATGATTCTGTGTGCGCGGGCGCCGCCGGGCGCGGCCTGGAGACCGTGCCGGTGGTGGCGTTTTGGGAGACGTAGAGGGTCATGGCCACATCGCCGTCTGATGAATCCCGTTCGGGTCGTTCCGGAGCGGGCTCAGTACGACATCGGGCAGTAGGCGATCCAGCCGGCCGTGGTGGATCCACCGATGTCCCGGTGGATCCACCACCGCGATGCGGCGGCCGGGAGCGCCGCGCCGGTCACCCGCCCGCGCAACCCCGACGGCTGTACGCAGACGAGGGATCAACCCCACGACAAACGGGCCAGCCGCTACGGTCGGCTGGATCGGCTCACTGAGCGCCTTGAAATGTGCGATCAATCTATCCACCATGAAGTCCTCGGCGTTGTGACGAGTTGTCGGTGAGCTGGTCCGCTTGATCACCGGCGGCCGTTGATGCTCGTCAACAGGAAACCGTTGACAGGACTGGGGCGGTACCGTCCACTACCCATCCGTTCGCAACCAGGTAGTGACGATCTGTCGCCACGGTGGCTAGCGTGAACCCATCGACATCCGATCCGCGGAGGTACCCGGATGACCGGACGGCGCTATCCACCAAACCGTCGGCTAGCGTGGGAGAGGCTCCAGCGGGGCTGGTCCTACGAAGAGGTCGCCGAACGCATCCGTACCGAGATGAGCCGTGCCGGAGAGGCCGACAGCGGCCTCAACGCCAACACGGTGCGGCGATGGGAGACCGGCGAGCGGTGGCCAGACCCGCGCTACCGAAAGCACCTGGTCACCATCCTCGGGATGCCGGCCGCCGACCTGGGTCTGCTCACCCCGGACGAGATGGCCGTGCGTCCGCAAGCCGAAACACTGCACGAGTTCAGGAGGTTGTGGGACATGCTCACCGGAGACGAAAACGGCACGGGCTGGGACCGGGCATCCGTACTGCGAGCGCTGTTCGGCGCCAGCATGCTGCCCATGGTCGCACCACTGTTGTCACTCGACCCGCAAGCCCCCCACGCGCACGGCAAGACCATCGACCCAGACTCGTACACCCAGATCGTGCGGTGCCAGCGCGAGCTGTACTGGACCAGCCCTTCGCGGCCGCTTTACGAGGCGGCGTACGCCCACACCCAGCTCGGGATCGGCCTCCTGCGTGCGGCCGGCGACAACAGTCGATCCAGCCTCGCTACCGCGCTCGCCGAATCCGCGCTGCTCACCGCCCGGCTCGCCTTCTTCGACCTGAGCCAACCCGCCATTGCCGAACGCTGCTACGACGTCGCCCTGGCAGCGACACGCGAGGCGGGCGACCACTCCCTGGCGGCTGCCGTCCTCGGCCACATGGCCTTCATCCCCGCCTTCAGCAACGACCCATCCGGCGCCCGACCCCTGATCGACGCAGCCCTCCAGCACACCTGGCACGGTGTCAGCCCCATGGTCCGCTCCTGGCTGCACTGCGTCGCCTCAGAGGTCGAAGCGCGTGCCGGGGCGGGGCTGGCCAGTCGCCACCACATCGACCTCGCCGCCAACGCGATCGACACCAGCAGCACGCCACCCGGATGGCTCGACTTCTACAACGCCGGGCGCCTCCACTCCTTCGCCGGCTACTCGGCGCTCGCGGCAGGTGACGACGCCGGGGCTGCGGACCAGCTCACGAGGGCCCTCGCTGGTCTGAGCGGCCACGGTGCAAAGCAACGCAGCGTCGTTCTGGCCGATCTCGCCACCGCGCACCGCGCTGATGGTGACCACGCCGCCGACTACCTCAACCGGGCCGTCGACGTGCTGCACACCGACTGGTACGGAACCGGCCTGGACCGAGTCAGAGCCGTACGCCCCGTACTTGGCGACGGTCGACAGGGCGCTCAGCTCGACGAACGAATCGCCGCCCTCACGACCGCCCGGGCAGCCCTGCCTGGAAGTTAGGCGACCGATTCGTTGTGCTTGCGTACCAGCTCGGGAAGGTCGGCCAGCGAGTCGAGTCGGAACAGACAGCGCTCGCTGATCGCCCTGTCGTCAAGGATGTATCCCCAAGGCCCGCGGCGAATCAGGGCGGTCGCGATCCCGGCCTCCTGCGCCGGCCGGATGTCGTTGTCCAGGCGGTCACCGACATAGAGCACCTGATCGGCCCGGCAGCCCGCTTCAGCTACGACCCGATCGAAGAATGCCGCCGACGGCTTCTCCACACCCCAACCGTCCGACGTGCCGATCACGTCAACCGGCAGGTCCAGGGCACGTAGGATCGTTTCCGCCCGTGCCGTCTGGTTACCTGCCAGGCCGACTTGTACCCCCATTTCCCGCAGCGTGGCCAGGCACGGCCGCGTGTCGAGGTACAGGTCATCTTCGGAGAAGTGCTCTGGCTGCCCGGCTGCGGTACGACGTTCCCGCTCCTTGGCCAGGTCGAACCCGGGCTGGAACACCTGGAACGTCTCCCGGTAGTCCAAGCCCCGCGCGATCACCGCACCGAAGACGGCAGAGAACGTGTGTCGAGGTACGCCCAACCAGTCCGCCCACGTCCCGTATTCCCGAGACTCGTCAACGATCGTTTCACCCACATCGAAGAAGACACTAGCGATCATCCGAACAGTTTGCCCTGCCGGCCTTGCCAGCTCCAGTGGCCCCGCGCCGGTGTCGAGTCCCTTCTCCGGTATCTCCCGGACCAGGCCGACGGTCATGGAGCAGCCAGGTACCACATTGATCAAGTGGGCTCGTTCAGGCAGTTGCCGGCGACGTCATCTGCTACTGCGAAGTGCGACCCCGCGAGCGCCGCGCAGACCTGATCGCTGGCGGCAGGACCTGTCATCCGACGGCCGGCAGATCGGCCCGGTTCGGCGCTTGTCGCGAACAGTTTCTTGGGTGAGCTCACGGTTACCGCTTGTCATCGGCCTGCCGTCTCCAGCGATGCGTTCTACTTGTGGCGACGGTGCTGATCCGGCCCGGCCTCAGGCCAAGGAGAGGACGTCATGCCCGAGCGGGTCGTCAAGCACAAGGTGCTCTGCTACATCGTGCGCGACGGGCGGCTGCTCGTCTTCCGGCATACCGACTACAGCTACGAAGAGGTGGGCATCCAGGTTCCGGCCGGCAGCGTCCGCCCAGGCGAGGCGCCGGAAGATGCGGCCCTGCGTGAGGCCCGCGAGGAGACCGGGCTCGACGGCTTCAAGATCGTTCGTAAGCTGGGTGAGATCGAGTACGACATCAGCCCGTACCGGTTCGAGATTCAGCATCGTCACGTCTTTCAACTGGAACTCACCCAGTCTGCGCCCCATCGGTGGGCAAGCCAGGAAGATCATGACGGTGAGCGGGAGCCCACCCGTTTCGAGTGCTTCTGGCTGCCGTTGGAGGCGGCGCACATCCTCCAGTCCGGCCAGGGAGCGCTCCTGGGGCGGCTGTTCGACTGACCTGGACACTGTGGGAAGGAGGCGATCGTGTCGCGCAACCGCCGGGGGAGGTTCGGTGTCGTCGAGCCCCGGCCAGTCGGGGCCCCAGGTCTGTTCCGAATTGGCCCGTTCCGCCCGATGTTGTTGATCTTCGTGGGTGTGCGCGTTGTGTGCTCGGGCGCCGGTGAGCGTCGGTGAGCGGCAGCGCGCGAACGTGTGCGACGGCGGCCCGGCTCCGGTCGCATGCGGTCGTTGTGTGATCCCCGGGTGGCACTGCCAGCGCTGATAGATTTTGAGGGTCCCTGTGGCGCGTCGGCGGCTGCTGGTAGGTACCCTGGACCCTCGCGCCCTCGTAGCTCAGGGGATAGAGCATCGGTTTCCTAAACCGAGAGTTTTGCTCTCCGCCGAGTCTTGATCAAGGCCCTGACCTGTGGGCTAGCAAATTAGAAGTGAGTTCGGGGGCAAATGTGGGCCCCTCGTGGGAGCCGTTGTCGGAACTCAATCGCTCAAGATCCACATCTCATCGCAAGTCGTCCATATTGCCTGCTCATTGGGTATGTAGTTGAAGACTGCTGACTCCGGGCGGCGCACCTTTTGAGCTGTATTGCGTTGAACGTCTTGAGCGGCTCGCTCGCTGGTTGGACTGCACCAGGTGGACTGCGGGCGGTATCGGTCCTGGTCCGTAGCGATCGCGCTGCTGTCAGCATGGAGGTCATCGGTGGGCACTACTGGCTGTTTCAAGCGGTGCGGCTGCCGCCCGACGGGATCGTCCGAGGGGCCCTGTCCGAGACTGCGCCGCGTAGGCGGGACGTGGAGCATCGACCACGGGACCTGGTACTACCAGCTGGAACTGCCCCGGGTGAGTGGTGGTCGCCGACGGCAACTATGCCGGGGCGGGTTCCGGATACGGCGCGACGCGCTCGCCGCCCGGGACCATGCCCGTGCCCTGCTCGACCTTGCTCAGGGCGATGCCACCCTGCTCGGCGAGATCACGGATCTACTGGTCGCGAGCCGTCGGATGCGGCCGCTTGCCTCCGTTGACGCCGTACGCCGCAAAGTTGAGGCTCGGCGCAGTCTCGGTGGTTCCACCTCGGTCGCCACCTACCTGCGACGCTGGCTCCAGTGGTGCAGGGTCGATCCGAACACGCTGCTTGCCTACGAGGGGCACGTCCGGGTCCACCTGATCCCGCATTTGGGTGAGTTGTCCCTCGACCAGCTGCGGGTCGACGACATCCGGATCATGTTCGATGCCATCGAGAGCAACGGTGCGAAAATCCGTTTGTCGCAGGCTTCGCGTGACGCTGCGGTGCGGGCCTCGGTCCGTGGACTGAGGCCCGCCGGCCCCTCCACCTGCCAACGGATCCGCGCGACTCTCCGCAAGGCGCTCAACGACGCCATCGCCGAGGGCCTGATCGCGACGAACCCGGCCACACACGTCCGGATGCGCCGGGCTGGATCGGCCGGACCACTGCTCTGGACCGAAGAGCGGGTCGACCACTGGCGAGACACCGGACAGGTCCCCGCTTCGGTCATGGTGTGGACGCCGCAGCAGACTGGTGCGTTTCTCGATCACGCCGCCAAGCATGACCCGGACCTCTACCCGCTGTTCCACCTCATCGCGTACCGGGGACTGCGCCGCGGAGAGGCAGTCGGCCTGCGTGACCTCGACACCGCACTCGATCGCGCCGAGATCACCATCGCCAATCAGATCACCGCCATCGGCCGCGGACTGCACCGGAAGCGCCCGAAGAGCGAATCCAGCAACCGGAGTATCGGACTCGACACTGTGACCGTCGCCGTCCTACGCGCCTACCGCAGCCGGCGGCCCCGTGATCGCAATGAGGGACTCTTCTTCACCCGCCCCGATGGGTTCGCCTGGCATCCGGCCGCCGTCAGTCGCCGATTCCGTAGGCTCGTCGCGTTGGCTGACCTACCACGTGGTCGTCTGCACGACCTCCGCCACGGCGCCGCCACCCTCGCCCTCGCCGCCGGCGTCGATCTCAAAGTCATCCAGGCCACCCTCGGTCACTCCACGTTGGCGCTCACGGCCGATACGTACACCAACGTGCTGCCCGAACTCAGCCACGCCGCTGCCGAGGCCGTAGCCGCACTTGTGCCCCGCCGGCTGCCGACACCTGTGGCCGCGTAACAGCCGAGCGGCGTGGCGGGGGCCGGCCTCGGGATGCGGTCTACGCCTGCACGGACCCGCAAGGTTCGAGACTAGATCGATGGTCTACTCGCTGGCTCCCGCGGCGACTTTCATCCGCGCTTTCTGCACGCTAACGTGAGCCACAACAGGACGGAAACTACATCTCCGTAGTTTTCGATCCCGGCACAGTTTCCTGGAGTTTGGGGGCGGCAATGCTAGCACCGAAGGCAGTGGTCCTGCTCAGCGGTGGTTTGGACTCGACGACGGTGCTTGCCATCGCCCGTAGCGAGGGCTTCGAGCCCTACGCGCTGAGCTTCCGCTACGGCCAGCGTCACACCATCGAGTTGGAAGCCGCAGCCCGCGTTGCCCAGGCGTTCGGCGTTAGTAGGCATGTGGTGGCGGACATCGACCTGCGCGCGTTCGGCGGGTCGGCGTTGACCGACGACGCGATCGACGTACCCCACCACGACAGTGCTGATGATCTTGACTCCGACATTCCAGTCACCTACGTGCCGGCCCGCAACACGATCTTCCTGTCGTTCGCGCTGGCGTTCGCCGAGACGGTCGGCTCGTCGGACGTGTTCATAGGGGTGAGCGCCCTGGATTACAGCGGGTACCCGGACTGCCGGCCGGAATACATCGAGGCATATGAGCGGATGGCGAACCTGGCGACCAGGGCTGGCGTGGAGGGCACTCAGCACTTGAAGATCCACACGCCGCTGGTGGCGCTGACCAAGGCGCAAACAATCAAGCGTGGTCTGGAGTTGGGTGTCGATTATGGGATGACGCACAGTTGCTACGACCCAGTCGATGGCCGCGCCTGCGGCACCTGCGACTCGTGTCTGCTCCGGATACGCGGCTTCGCCGAGTTGGGCATGGACGATCCGTCGATGGCTGCGGTCGCGTAGTCCATGTACCGGGTGAAAGAGATTTTTTATACCTTGCAGGGTGAGGGCAGCCACGCCGGTCGTGCGTCAGTGTTCTGCCGCTTCACCAGTTGCAACCTGTGGACCGGTCGAGAAAGCGATCGACATCGGGCTGTATGTCAGTTCTGCGACACGGACTTTGTCGGCACCGACGGCCCCGGCGGGGGCCGTTTCCGTTCTGCGACCGACCTTGCCGCTGCCGTTGCGAAGGCATGGCAGGGAACGGCGCACCCGCGGGCCCGCCGCTACGTCGTGTGCACCGGCGGCGAGCCGCTGCTGCAGTTGGACGCTGCGGCGGTCGCGGCCCTGCACGATGAAGGGTTCGAAGTCGCAATCGAAACGAACGGCACCCGGCCGGCACCGGCCGGTATCGACTGGATCTGCGTGAGCCCGAAAGCTGAGGCAAAGGTTGTACTGACCTCGGGCGACGATCTGAAGTTGGTGTTCCCGCAGCCGGAGGCGATGCCTGACCGGTTCGAGCACCTCGACTTTCGCCGTTTCCTGTTGCAGCCAATGGATGGCCCTGATCGGGAAGCGAACACGGCGGCGACGGTGGCGTATTGCCTCGAACATCCGCAGTGGCAGCTCAGCCTGCAGACCCACAAGTACCTTGGGATCGCCTGATGGAAATCTTCCGCGAGTTCACCTTCGAGGCCGCCCACCGGCTACCCCATGTGCCGGAAGGCCATAAATGCGCCCGGCTCCACGGCCACTCGTACAAGCTAGAGGTTCACATAAGCGGCGAGGTCGACCCGACGATGGGCTGGATCATGGACTTCGGTGATCTGAAGGCTGCCGTCAATCCGGTGATCGCTGAGCTAGACCACTACTACCTCAACGAGGTCCCTGGGTTGGAGAATCCGACCAGCGAGAACTTGGCTCGGTGGGCGTGGGAACGACTCGTCAACACGCTGTCGCTGTCGGCGATCGTGGTCAGAGAAACTTGCACCTCGGGTTGTGTGTATCGAGGTGAGCGGTGACCCTCATCGATGTGCAGGCCCTACCCGACGAGCGCGGGGTCCCGTTGGAAACCGTGGGTGTTGACGGGTTGCGCTATCCGGTACTGGTCCGCGACGGCCAGGGCAATAAGCGGGACACGGTCGCCACTATGACCATGACCATTGATGTGGAGGCCGAGGTCAAGGGCGCGCACTTGTCGCGATTCGTTGAAGTGCTGCATGCCTGGCGCGACCAACTCGACGCTGCGACCATGCTGTTGATGGCCGACGACCTACGCCAGCGGATGGGCTCGCTCACCGCGACCGTATCGGCTGCCTTTGTCTACTTCCTAGAGCGGCAGGCGCCGGCGACCGGTGCGGCCTCGTTCATGGACTACCCATGCAGGATCACCGTCATCAGCGGTCCGGCCGGTGGTCGGGTGTCGCTGCGCACCGAGGTGGCGGTAACCAGCGTTTGTCCGTGTAGTAAGGCGATCAGCGACTACGGCGCGCATAACCAACGTGGCCGGGTCACCATCGAAGCCGACCTGGCCAGTCCAGCCACCGGGCTGTGGTTCGACGACCTTATCGCCGTGGCGGAGCAGGCCGGCTCATCGCCGCTGTACGCACTACTAAAGCGCCCGGACGAGCGGTACGTGACGATGGCCGCCCACGACAATCCAGTCTTCGTCGAAGACATGGCCCGCAACGTGGTGATCGCGCTCCGCGACGATCCACGGATCAACCGGGGCTGGGTGCGGGTCGTCAACGACGAAAGCATCCACAACCACGTCGCCTTTGCCCAGGTATCGTGGCCCGTACCGTCTGGAGCTGGTTCGTGACCAGCCAGCGTGGGCCGCTACACATCGTGGTCACCTGCGCGAACCGCAAACGTCACGCTGTCCCGGCCGACCTCCACCTGCGTACAGTCCTCCAGCGGCGCCCCGCAGATCGATTTGCCAGCTGGACCCGCCGGCTCGAGACATCTACCTCTCGCCGCTGCCCCGCGATCGACGCCTACGCCGGCGAACACTGGAAGGTCGTGCGTGAGCTGGTCGATTCCCGGGCCGGTCGGAACGCTCAGTTGTGGATTGCTTCCGCTGGCTATGGCCTGATCCCGGCCGATGCTCCGATCTGTGCTTACGGCGCCACGTTCTCTGCGCCCGCCCCCGACACGGTGGGGGCGACAGTTGCGGAGGTGAGCGACTGGTGGCAGCGGCTAGGCGAGTGGGAGGGGCCCGCCGTCGGGCCCCGCACGTTCCAACAACTCGTCGCCGCCGACAGGTCGGCGACCGTAATCGCCGTATTGTCCGAGGCATACCAGCGGGCCTGTGCCGAGGACCTGCTCGCTGCTGCTGGGCTGCTCAACGGAGACACCCTGTCTGTCGTCGGGCCACCCGCCGCGCATGCCCCGCTCGCGAATCTGCTGATCCCGGTCACCGCAGTGCTGCGTCACACCGTCGGGGGCAGCCTGCAGGCCCTCAACATCCGCGTCGCCAACTACCTACTCGAACATGGCACCGGCACGACGCGCGTCGCGCTGCGTACGGCCGCCAAGGCTGCAGTCCCCGCCAACCCACCGGCGGCCCGCGCCGCAGGTCAGCGGATGACAGATGTCGAGGTCGCTGCCTACATCCGCAGCCACGCCCATACCAGCGCCACCCAGTTGCTACGTCAGTTGCGCGCTACCGGCCGCTCGTGCGAACAGCACCGTTTTGCCGACCTGCATCGCGACGTTTGCGATGTGCACCGATGATGACCGATCAGCCGACGGAGTTGCGGCGCCGCGCGCTGCGCATCGACCAGATCAACGGACACCCGCTGTACCTGTTCGCACTTACCGCGGCTGAAGTGCTGCAGATCGCCGACGTGTCTCGGGTGAGCCGCGACGAGGCTAGCCGGCTAATCGGCTACCAGCGGCCCGAGGTTCGTAGCCATGTCCAGGACATCATCGACTACCTCAACAGCGGACCGGTGATCTTTCCTAACGCGATCATCCTGGCCCTGTCCTCCCGCGCGAGGTTTACTGGCAGCCGTGGACCCCGCACCCACGACGGGCTGGCCACTGCAGGCACGTTAAGACTCCCGCTGGCCGGTCCGGCACAGGCAAAGCCTGCGTGGATCGTCGACGGGCAACAACGGGCGATCGCCCTGTCCCGAGCCGAACGCCACGACTTCCCCGTGCCAGTTACCGCGTTCGTCGCCGACGCGGTAAGCCTGCAACGCGATCAGTTCGTCCGCGTCAACAACACCCGCCCGCTGCCGCCGAGCCTGGTAACCGAACTTCTGCCAGAGGTGGACGCGCCGCTGCCCCAGCGGCTCAGCGTCCGTAAAGCGCCATCGATGGTGTGTGACCGGCTCAACAACGACGAGCGGTCACCGTTTCACCAGATGATCAAACGGGCCTCCACCAGCGGCAACGCCGTCCGCATCGCGGTGATCGCCGACAACAGCATCGTGTCGATGATCCAAGAGAGCCTCACTGCTGCGGCTGGCTGCCTGTACCCGTACCGGAACCTGACCAGCAACGAGATCGATGTTGACGGCATCCACCACGCCCTGTGCCTGTATTGGTCGGCAGTCCGCGACGCATTCCCAAACGCGTGGGGCAAACCCGCCAACGACAGCCGCCTCATGCACGGCGCCGGCATCCGGGCGATGGGAAGGCTCATGGACAGGGTGTTAGCAATCGTCGATCCGCGCCGTCTCGACGCCGCCGAACAGATTCGCAAGGAGATCGACTTGGTTGCCCCCTACTGCCGGTGGACCGCCGGCACCTGGGACCAGATCAACTTGCCGTGGAACGCGGTTGAGAACGTACCCGGCCAGATCCAGACACTGTCGAACTACCTTATTCGGGTCTACATCGATGCACGGGCGGCCCGATCATGAAGTACTTTTTCCCCGATAGCCAGGATCAGATCGACCCCAGCTTCGACTTCCTCACAGAGGAACGCGACCCCATGCGGGTACGCCAACGCGATGACTTGTACGCTCACGAGGTCTTCGATTCGCCGCCCTTTCATGGCTTGCTGGTCGCCAAGTCAATCGTGGACGGCTACTCGAGCGGCGTCGCGGGGAAGTACACCGGTGCGCAGCGCAATCGGCTGCGACGCGAAGGAGCCCGCCGGTTCTTCCGCCTGGACCATGTCCACGGCCCGCTGAGCATCATGGGCGACTGCGGCGCCTTCACCTATCATCAACTCGATGAGCCGCCGTTCACCGTCGAGGAAGTCATTGAGTTCTACGACCGCAACGACTTCGATTACGGTATCTCCGTTGACCACATCGTGTTCAACCTGAAACCGCTGACGCCAGTCGATCCAGGGCACGAGTCGGTGCAGAAATGGGCCGACCGCCAGGATCTCACCCTCGACTATGCTAACCAGTTCTGGAAGCGATGCAAAGACCGCAAGGTGCGCTTCGAGCCACTTGGGGTGGCGCAGGGCTGGAGCCCAGAGTCCTACGCCAAGTCCGTGAGAGAACTGCAGCGTATCGGCTACAGTCGTATTGCGATGGGTGGCATGGTCCCGTACAAGACTCCGGAGATCCTCGCCTGCCTCGCTGCCGTCGATGGGGAGCGTCACGCCGGTACCCAACTGCATCTGCTCGGGATCAGCCGTTGCGACAATATCCCGGCCTTCGCCGAGCACGGCGTGACAAGCTTTGACAGCACCTCGCCGTTCCTGCAGTCGTTCAAAGACGACCGCGACAACTACTACACACCCAATTCGACCTATGTCGCCATCCGGGTGAAGCAGGTGGAAGGTAACCCCGCACTACGCAAGAGGATCAGCGCCGGGGAGATCGACCAGCGGAGGGCGATGACCCTCGAACGCGCCGCTCTTCGCCGGCTGCGCGAGTACGATGCCGGGCTAGCCACCATAGATGAAACCTTGACGGCCGTCCACGAATATAGCCAGTTGGTGGACCCCAAGGTCGACCGCCGCGCGGACTACCGGCGGACCCTGCAGGACATGCCCTGGAAGGACTGCAAGTGCCCGCTGTGCCGCAAGGAAGGCATCACCATCGCCATCTTCCGCGGAAGCGAGCGCAACAAGCGACGCGGCTTTCATAACCTGTACGTTTTCCGAAATCGGTTGCGTACCCAACTCGGAGAGGACCCAATGTGACGCAGGCACCTGACAGCCCGCAGAAGTCTGGCCGCCGACGGCTGCTGCGCCTGCCCGCGCTGCAGATCCAGCAGGGCCCAAACCGGCGCGTCTACACGTTCGCAATCGACGGGAAGCAGCTGCCGGACATCGCGACGGTGTCACGTATTCGCCGCGACGACACAACCAAGCTACACGGCTACCAGCGGCCGGAAAGCGCGGCGCACGTCGGTGCGATTCGCCGCTACCTGGACACTGACCCGAGCCCTCTGCTGCCAAATGCAATCGTGATCGCGTTCGACGAGAGCGTCCGATTTCAGGGCAAGAAAGGCGCTGATGAGGACGGCCCTGGTTTCGTGCGGTCGGGCACCATTATTATTCCGATCATCGTCGACGGGCAGGAGGAGGACAAGCCCGGGTTCATCGTCGATGGGCAGCAGCGGAGTGCCGCAATCCGTGACTCGCGTCTTGACGAGTTTCCGGTGTGCGTGACCGCCTTCATTGCCGACACTCACGCCGACCAACGTTCTCAGTTCATCCTGGTCAACTCGACCAAGGCGCTTCCTAAGGGCCTTATCCATGAGTTACTGCCCGAGGCGTCCGGTGCGCTCCCAGCGCCGCTGATGGTCCGCCAAATACCGGCGACCCTCGTGGAACGGCTTAACTTCTTAAAAGAGTCGCCGCTGCACCGCATGATCCAAACCCAGACCAACCCGAAAGGGCTGATCAAAGACAATTCGATGTTGCGGATGCTGGAGTCTAGTCTCAGTAACGGTGCCCTCTGGCCCTACCGCGGCGACAACGCTGCGCCGAACTATGACCGCATGACCTCGATCCTGAACAACTTCTGGAAGGCCGTCGCCGAGGTCTTCCCCGACGCGTGGAACAAACCGCCACGCCAGTCTCGGCTCATGCACGGTGTAGGCATCATCGGTATGGGTGTGCTGATGGACGAGATCTCCCATGCACGCGGCAGTTCGGATGGAATTGTCACGGAGGCAGAGTTCGCAGCCGACTTGAAGGCCATCGCCGACGACTGCCACTGGACCGAGGGAACGTGGCCGTTCCCCGACGGCGAACGGGTCTGGAACGGTGTGGAAAACACCTCCCGCGACATCGCCAGAGTGCAGGAGTACCTCATCGACCGTTATCGTTACCGGGTCGGCGGTCGCGGCTAAGGCGGCCTGCCGGGCGTTCAGGAGTCTCGTCCGGCCCGGCCTGCCGGTCACGCAGCCACGTCTCCACAGTCTCGATCAATGAGGTGGAACCTTTGCCGGCAGCGTAACGGATCGGTGCGCTGGGTCGGTCGGCCTTGACCGCAGCGGTAGCCGCGTGCGTGGCGGCCCGGTCAACGACGACGAACAGGTCGGCTGTCCGGGCCGCCACCTTGAGTGTGTCGGTGGCGACATGGTCCGAAGAGACCAGAAACCCCAGCCCCGGATGCCGTTGCTGGAGTATCTTCGTTGCCCGAGCGAGCGCCCCCTCCTCGAGCGAATAGAGCGCGATCTTGAGACCGTTCGGTATGACAACGGGCGATGGGGCAGTGTGCATTGCCGGCAGTTCGATGGTCAGGCCGAACGTCGCCGCGAGGTCGACTGCCACCGCCAGTGGCGCCGACGGGATGCGCCCCGCGTTGTGGCTGCCGATTCGCGACAGCATCGGGATGGCGAACTTGTCCAGACTGTCGGAGTCGGCGGGTCGGTAGCCGATCAACTGCTCCAGGACGTCAAGTCCGACAGGCAGGTCGGCATCGGTAAGGAACGGATCCCAGCCGACGCGCAGCAACTCGATGACCTCGTCGAACTCCTGACGGCTCAGCCCGACTTCGACAGCCGCGCTGGCGAGCTGCCCGATACGGGCCGCCCGACGGCGGTCACCGGTGGTGTCATGGAACGCCCACAGTTCCAGCACCGTCCGGCTAAGCGACCTAATGGCATCATGGTCTGCCTCGCTGGCCTTAAGATCGCGGGCGAGATCGATACACACGTCCAGACCAGTGGCCAAGCGCATCACGTCCTCGCTGGCTGTGAGCTCGCGCAGCGCCCGACACACTGCGTCGGTGCCACCCGGAGCGCGGAGTTCTGCGAGACCGGACCGTTCGATGGCGGTGGTTATGTCGGCGATAGCAGCAGGTGGCGTCGCCGGGTTGAACAGTGCCCGCAGTCGTTGCACGAGCGAGGTGCCGGCACTGGTAGGAACGGGCTTTTGGATGCTGGCCTGGCGTAGTATCTCGTCGCCGTGTGCCGCGCGGTGACGCTCTAACAGCGCTAGGGCGGCTGAGGTGAACGTGTGGGTGACGGCGTCGATGACGCCGGGCAGGTCGACGACATCAGCTGGCAGTACCGAGAGCAACTCGATTGCGGTGTCGTAGCGACCTTCGCGGATCGCCGCTTGGGCCGCAGCGCGCAACTCCTGGTGCGTACGTGTCGGTGCGCCCTCGTCGGCGCCGGCTGGGCCGCCGGTACCGAGAATGGCGGTGACGGTCGGGGTAGCCCAGCCGGCGTCGATGAGACGCTGGCGTAGTTGCTCAGGTGCTTCACCGGCCGCCAGCGACCGCAGGGTGTAGTACAGGGCGCCGGCCGGCGTCCGGATGACCGTCACGGAGTCGATCAACGATCCGAAGCGGGTCCCGACAGGCTGGAATGCCTCCAGCGTTGGCGAATCCGGCAGTTGCGCGATGGCCAGGCGGGCCAGTGCGTCCGAGACCGGGCTGGGCCGGTCGAGCCTCAGCAGGTTGTCGAGCATTGGATGATTTGTAAGATCGTCCCATTTATCGAACGCAGCGAGAACTTGGACCTGCAGGAATAGCCGATTCGTCTCGGATATCCGGTGATCGGCTGCCAACATAGCGTATGTGCGGTTGGCAGCGTCCTCTGCGCCGGCAGCGCATGCGTCGGCGAGGTCGCCCACCAGACGTCCGATTGGGACGGCCAGCCGTGTTTGGCGACGTGGCGCTGTGCCCAGCGATTCCAGTAGCGACAGGACCGAGGCGCGGACCATGTCGCGTTCAGTGGTAGCGACCCTCAACCGGTAGACGTAACGTGGATTGCCAGCGAAGGCTGTGGCGGCCTGCACCAGCGGATCGTTGAGGGCCGGACCGTGGACGCTGAGCCCGTCGAAGTCCGACCAGGTTGCTCCGACGTGGGACTGCAGCAGTTCTCGCAGGCTGTGGGCCTGTTCATTGGTGAAAGCAATGCCGTAGTAGAAGGAGACACGGCCCACGACCGCCGGCAGCACGATCGGCTGGGGCGGCTCGGCCGCAACGAGTTGGCTGACAACAGATAGCAGACGGTCCAGGTCAGGAATTCGTTTGGTGATGTCCAGAGTGTTGGGGGGCGCGAAGAACGTGTCGCGGAAAGTTGGCCACACCGCGATCACTGGCGTTCGTGGTCCGGTCACCGGAACAGGCTCATCAGTTCGGTAGTGATAGTGGCGACACGCGCTGGATCGGTGGAGACCGTCACAAGTTCGCCATTGATTTCCACACCGCGGTAGGTCAGGTTCATGGACCCGAACACGGCCCAGTCGTCACCTGCGATCGCCTTCTCATGGTCGAGAGCCTTCTCTGGGTCATGCCTGGACTGGCGGGTGTGTAACCGTGTCTCAGTGCCGTCGGTGCGGGCCATATTGCGCAGATGGTCGATGAACGCCTTCTCACGTCCGCCGGGCCCACAGTGCAGATACACCTCGGTGTGCCTTTCGAGCAGGGTGCGGAGCACCACTGACAGACGGATGACGCGGGTGCTCCAGGAGCTGTTTAGCGCGGTGAAACGGCCGCCGCGGTTGTCCAGAATTGGCACGTCGCTGATCCACGGCGACGCAATCAGAACGCGCCGTCCGGGTGACAGGATCTCTGCGACGACGAGGCCCTGCAGCGCCTCGCCGATGAGTCGATGCGGCCGCGCCGCGAGCCGGTGGATGTGCCTGTTGCTCATTGAGGCGTCTCCTCCAGCGACACCTCGACGTGTAGGACGCCGTCGTGGCGGGCCATTGCCTCCACATGCGCGTGCACATGCAGCCACCCGAGTTCGATCGGGCTCGTAACCAACTGCTGGATCGCGTGTTTGAGCTGCAAACGGTCATCGCTTGCCGAGTACAATCGGCAACGGCCGCTGCTGGCGATGAAGTCACTGAGCATGCGGAGCCACTGCGGCTCATCGACGTCTACGTCGCTCACCGGGTTGGGCAAGGAATCCAGCACGAGCGTCCGTTCGGTTAGAGGGGCCTCGTTGACGAACCGATTCGACGCGACGAGGGACGCCGCCCGCCTCGCTTCGGCGCTCGGCCACAATAACCCTTGCAACACGGACCGTGCCCAACTGTCGCCCTGCTTGGCGGCTTCGGGTATGGCCTCGACGAGCGCGGCCCGGACATCCTGTTCGGCGAGCAAGGTCATGCAGATGCTGCGGTAGTCGACCGCAAACCCGACCCGCTCCTCGGTCTCGTCCCAGCGTCGCAGGCACGTGGTGAGCAGTTGATCGGACGCGGGCGATGACGCCGCCCGGAATATGCGGCTGGCCAGCGCAGTCACCGTGGTGTGAGCCGGGCTCACACCCTCGGCGGTTAGTGTCACGAGGAGGTCCTGCCAGGCGCCCAGCCGGTCACCGGTCGCCTGCCGGAACCGGGCCGCCGTCCGGGCCACGCCGTCATTGCGGGCGAGTAGGTCGAGGGTGTGCCGCATGGACCGGTCCACCTCCTCCAGATCGGAGGCCTGCAGCGCGGTCGTAACCAGGTAGTCGAAGCGCCGCGGATCCTCGCTGATGCGGTTGGTTAGCGCGTCGATGAGACCGCCACCGCCGATGGCAGAGTCGCTGATAATGAAGGTAGCCGTCGGTCCGTCGCCCAAAGGGTCGACATCGATGAGGCTGTCGAGATCGGCATCGAATTCGGGACAGATCTGCTGCGCGGCAGCCTGCCAGGCGGCGGCGATCGTCTGGACGTATCGGTCGCGAAGCCACGGCAGCCATCCGTCCCCGGGTGGTGCTGTCAGCTCGCCGATCACAGCGGTGATGGCGGCAGCCACATGTGGTGTTGTCAGCGATTCCAGGAGCCGCTCCTGTTGTTTACTGCCGGCCTGACTGTCGTGCTGCTCGTCATCGCTGTCGTCGAGGCCGATCACCCCTTCGTGGAGCAGGCCCCCAATTACTGTCTTCCACTCGGATACGGGGATGGCCGTCAAGTCGACGGCGGCACCCCCACCGATAATCCTCGCGGCGGCGGCGACGGCTAGCGCTTCGGCGATGTCGCGGGAGAGGAAGGCATCGATGCGCACGGCATGCAGGGCGGAGCGCATCTGATGGATGAAGTAGTCGCGGCGCAACTGGCGGAGACGCTTGCCGGAGTGGCCCAGGGCGAACGCTGCCAGGGTCTGCGGCACCGTGACCGTGACGATCTGTGCGTCCACCGTCGCCTCGTAGCCGATGGCCGCTGGTGCGCCCTGCCAGGTGAACGAGTTACGCAACTCCCGCCGTCCTCCGGTGCGCCGTAGCACGCTGGCGGTGGTCTGGGTCGCGTACCGCCACGTGCGAAGCGCGCCCGCAGCGGTGTGTAGGTAGGCGAGGACCTCGGTGACGCAGGTCCGCAGTGGACCAGATCGGGGTCGAGTCATCTCAATAGCCCCGCCCGCAGGCTGGTGCTGTATCTGCCAGGCCAGCCGGCCGTTTGACGACGGCCGCACGTCGGGCTCGGGTACGACCGGTGCGGTGATCAGCGGCCGGATCAGCGGCAGCACTTGGCCCTTGACCTTCACCTCCCCAATGAGCTGATTCACCCGAGCGATGCCCTCCTCCACCGCTACCGACCCGCCGTCGTCAGCTGGAGGGATCCATAGCCCCTTGCCGCGCTCGACCGCCCAGCGCATAGTCACCTTGCCCGGCGCAAGCTCATTGAGTGCCATAAAGACCGCGAGAGACTCGCGGGCAGCGGCGTCGTAGCCGACCGGCGGTTCGATCGCAACCTCAGGCAGGCACAGGTCGCTGAACAGCGCCTTCGGGATGAAATCCGGCAGCGGGGAGTCCTCCACCCAACTGTCGTCCGGGTCGCGACCGTCGTCGTCGCGGTGCTTGGTCCATCGACTGGCCAGTCGACGTCGTGCGGTCGGCACGGCGTCGAGTAGCAGCGACCGTGGCTGCTCCCAACACACCGCCTCGACCTCGTCTCGCGGCAGTTGCATAGACGCCCCGACGAACGCTATGAGATCGTCGCGTTCAGGTCCGCCGCTCATCACCCGATCGAGCAGGTCGGCGGTCTGCTCACGCAGAGGGTCGTGGGTCTCGTCGGGCTTGACGAACACCTTGCGCATGGTGCGGCCACTGTCCCGGCGGGCCGAGACGTTCAAGACGTTCGCAGCCCAATCGATCAGGCACATCGCCGCCTGCATCTTACGCACCGACTGGTTGCCTAGCGGGAGTCGCTTCTCGGGTAGCGCGGGTGCCAAGAGCGTCTCGTAGTCCTGGTATGCGGCCCGGTCACGCCCGAAATCGGATAGCACCACGACCGTCCATGGACGTTGAGTCTGAGTACGGCCGGCGCGCCCCCGTCGCTGCAGGAACGAGGCGATGTCGCGAGGTGCTTTGTGTTGAAGGACAGCACCGACTTGCGGGTCGTCGAAGCCGACCTCAAGCGAGGCGGTCGTGACGATCACATCGGCCAGCGTGTTCACGCCGGCGTCCTGTGACGAGGTCCGGCCGATGGTCAGCACCCGGCCGTCGAATCCCAACTGCTCGGGCATCCACCAGTGCTGGCCATCGGCATCGCGTAGCGGCCAGTCCGTGACAACTGCACCGAGTCGCTGGGCGGATCGACTCATTCGCAGGTCCGCGAGGGCATAGCCGTTTGCCTTGCGTCGGCCGAACTCGTCGAAACCTTCGGCATCGAGAACCTGCCGATAAAGTCGGTTCACTAGGTCGAGGTTGTCGCAGAACGCAAAGACACGACTGCCGTAGGCTCCGATGGTGGTGGGCCGAGGATCCAGGACCCGGCGGATCAGCATCAGGGACTGGATCGTCGTGGACAGCAGCGCCGTCTGGGCTCCGGGGTCACCACGAAGGACGACCTGGTACTCACGGCCCCGTGGCTCCATGTGCTCAGGCTGGGGCTCTACCGGTTCGACAGCGCCATCGTTAAGGCCGCACAGTTCGGCGAAGAAACGCTCGGCGTTGGCCAGCGTCGCGCTGAGCCCCACCCAGGCCGTTGACCGGCTCGCCGAGCGTCGCATGAGACGGCGCCACCGGCGAAGCAGATAGGCGACCTGTGCACCGTTGGTGCCATTGTAGGTGTGTACCTCATCGAGCAGGACGAGGCGCGGCGTGTAGCGCGCTTTCGGGCCGACACCGAACACATGCATGCTCCAGCCGTCGCTCAGCGACCGGTTGAGCGTTTCAGTAGTGCTGAACAGTAGGTCCGGGGGCTGCTGCTGCATCTTGCGCCGTGTCAAGATCAGTTCATTTTCGTTCACGACGTCTCCGCACGTCGCACATCTCAACTGCTCGCGGCCGGTTTCATAGTCGGCAAACTGCCAGATAAGGTCGCCACCGCAGCGCTTGTCGTCGATGGACACCCGGCAGGTCAGGAACGGGCAGGCCCAGCCAGCCGGCGCCCGGCGCCACTGCCGATTCGGCGCGTGGCCCCTTTGTGCCTGGTTTGGCGTGTTACCGAAGTACGCGCCGATGCGGATCTGGCGGCCGCCAGCGGACCGTAACCGACGGGTCTCGTCAAGCGCGGACGCAAGTTGGTCTTTGAGTAGTTCGTTCCGCGGGTAGATGGCGATAACACCGGCGCCGGTCTCCCCGTCTGGTCTGGTCCCCAGGTAGATCAGCGCCGGCAGATAAAACGCTAGCGTCTTGCCACTGCCAGTGCCGGCAGACACGACCACGCCTCGATCACGGCCGGCCATCGCGTTTAGTATTGCCACGGTCGAGTCGAGTTGAAACTGCGAGAGATCGCGTCCGTCCAGAATTTTGGCCGCAGCGTCGAATTTTGGACTTATTCCCTGCACCGAAAGTCTCGTCGATACGTCGGCCAGGTTCAGGTCACGTTTCGGAAAGCGACGGGGCTCGTGCCTGAACCGGAAGTCCGCCACTAGCGGAGCCGCAGCCTGCCATGGCTTGTTGGAAAACTGCTGACGAAGGTGCGCAAACAACCGCATTGCCTCGGCCATACGGGTGCGGTAGGCCGTCGGCCAAGTCCGTTCCACCTCGAACAGCAGTCCATGCTGTTGCAACTGTTCCAGGACCTCATGCGGGTCGAAGAGGGTGGCTGCTCGGCTGATGCGATCGATCAACGCTTCCTGTGTCCACGACTCCTCGGTAAGTCCCCATACGAGGTTGCGGGCCTCGTGGTCCTCAAGCTCGTCGAGAACGCGTAGCAGTACCTGGTGGTCGATGTCTACCATTTGCGCATCACATAGCCGTCGCCATGGCCGTCCATGTCGAGCCACTCACGTACGGCCGGGGTGAGCAGAGACCATCCGGCGCCGTCGTCGCTGACTGCGGCTTCGATGAAGGCCTTGATCTCCGGGGGAAGTTCGGAGATGGCCTGCGCTAGGGACCGGCTGACCGCGTTCCACTCGCTGGCAGCAGCCCGCCAGCCGTCGATCGCGGCCGGTAAATCGGTGACCTGTTGGGCAGCACGCTGTTGTAGAGTGCTTTGAATCCGCTGGGCCTGTATCCGCACCGACTCTTTCCCGGGTAGGACGGTGATGGGTCGGCCAATTCCATCCGGTGTGACGCGTCTTCGCTCGGTGTCCGCCGCTGCGATCAACGCCTGCTTGGACCTCTTCACGATGGCTTCAGCGGTTTCCAATGCCGTTTGAACGGCATTGCCTCGCAGGCGGCTGGTCAGATCTTCCTCTGAATCCAGTGCCCTTGTAGCAACGCCGCGCAGATTTGTGGTTGCCTTTCTGGCGTCCGGCGGTAGCGGCGGCGGTGTGTACGGCACGTTGCGTGTCGCGAACTCGGTGACGATCTCCGCGAGGGCGTCCAGGTCTTTGGACGCATCCTCGGCACGTTTGCAGGCGGCGGTGATCCCGGCGAGCTCGTCTGCCGACTTTTGCTGGTCTCCGCGTGCCGCCAGCATAAGTAGAGCCTTGTTCGCTCGCTGGGCGAGCGTCTCGCCATTGGGAGTGGTGGCAACGGTGTGGGTGTCAGTCATCGTGTGGCCTGCTCTTCAAGGCGGTCGGCAAGGGTTCTGAACGCGTTGTGCAGGCGCGCCCGGTCGTAGGTGTCTGTGGGCCCATCATCCACCGGGTTGAAAGAGCGCACCGAACGCAGAAGGCTGTCACAGTTTCGCCAAAACGCCAGGATGTTCTTCAGCATCGGTGTCTGGTCCTGCGGAAGCTCCCACAGCATGGCCGGGCTGATGGTGGTTTCTCGTCGCTTGAGCAGCTGCCGAAGTTTAGTGAGATGTCCTGGTGCGGCTGCGGCCCGGAGCTCTTCGTACCGGCGGTGTGCTTCTGGGTCTTTCAATACACCAGCGCGGAGGGCTTGCTCGACGAAGCGATCCATGACCTGTAGCGTCTCCGTGAAGTCCTCCGACGGGCCAATCTGCTGCGTGATCGCGGCTAGCGTGCCTTTGACCGGTGCCCATGCCGACGTGGCGGCCACGGTCTGTTGATCGCGCACTGCTCGCCACATCAGGTTGGTCGCCGCGCCGTTTCCGGGAAGTTCACTCAGTCGTGCTGCGGGCAGCAAGTCCTCTAGCACTGCTCCCGCGTCGAAGATTGTCGGAAGGCCGGTGGACTTGCGTTGTGTGAAGTGATCTCGCACCACGGTTAACGCTTCCGTCCGTTGCCGCTCGACCGCACCGAGAAACTTCACGATCTCCGGGTGCAGGTTCTCCGGCCGCTGCGGCCTGACCATGATCGCGATAGCCTCTGCCGGGCTGGTAGGAGTTCGTTCGTCGGCGCTGCTCAGCACACCAAGCACTGCCAGCGCGTTGCCTATCTCGTCCTCGGGCTGTTGCGACGCCCGGTCGACGATCTCCCGCTCCCACGTGTCGAGTCGCGCCTGGAGGTCGAAGAACCAACGGCCAGCATTCGGGCCCGCGAGATCCCCGGTGTCCGACGACAGAATGCCTTTGAGGACCACCGCGTCAGTATCACTTTGTCGAAACTGAATCGTAAGTTCCTCAGGTGGGTTACCGCCACCGCCCGCGTTGTGCACCACCACGTGCCCCTGAGTGATGTCGACAGCTCCGACTCGAACGCTGCCGCGCGAGCGGTAGACGCTGAGGCTATGTGGGTGGTTGAGCAGCCGCAGGGCCAGGGCATCGATTACCCACCGTCGAATCTTGCGCGCATCGTTGCTCGGCAGTCGCTCACCGTTGGCCCACGCATCGATGGTCGAGGGAGCGGTAACGGCGGCCGGCGTTGGCTGCGCGGCCTCGGGAGCTGAGGTCTCAAGACCAAGATCGGTAAGTTCGACTCCGAACACCATGGCAATCGAATCCAGCGTCGGATCGCTCGCTATTGGGTTGGCCGCGTAGAACGCCCGTAGGCTGATCTCGGCCTCGCCGCTTGCAGAGCCTCTCGTGATCGTGTCACGTGTCACCAGCGGCACTCTGGTGCGGGTAGGGGCGAGGGTGGCTGCGAAGCGCGCCGACGGGAACATACCGGGCGTAGCCAGTTCCGCCTCGGCTACCTCCAGCGGGGCGCGAACGACCTCTCGCAGGATGTTGCGCGGATCGAACCTGTCGGGGCTTGCCAGCTCAACGAGCCGATCCACCGCGACCGCGTTGAACGGGAACAGGCCATGCCCCTCGTCGGTCGTGCCGAACATCGGATGGCACCTGTCCCGGTACCTGCAACCGGTGCACTTGTTCGGTCTCGGCGAGCCAAGGTGTCTCGCCTGCGCGAGCTCGTGGCGCCCGACCCGACCAGCATTGAGGTAGCGGCCGACGAACATGCGAAGGTCGCCGGGGTCTATCTGCTCGCGCGGGACATCCATCGTGTAGTGCACACCACGTTCTGCGAAGGTGTCGTAGCGGGTGTCGAGATGACCGGTGGTGACGGCTATCACCGCCCGGATCGGACACAGATCACGCCGGGCAGGCAGTGTCAACGCGTGCGCCAACTGCCCGTCGATACCATGCAGGAGTACCAAGTCTTCGATGAAAAGGAATAGCTGCTGACCTCGGCGAGCCAATTCGCCTCGGACGTCTTCGAAGACGCCAAGCAGGTCGGTCCCGCTGCCAGTGATGGCCGCGGCGGTTGCTCGGGGCACGTAGTAGTCGATAATCGCGGCGGCCTCCGTCCGACGGCCCTCGTTGGAGGCCAGGGACCGGATCAGGACCTGGAAGTCCTGGCCCGCGTCCTCGAAGGCCTCGGCGTCGACTCGCAGGTCCGATTGGCGAAACCGAAGATCCTCTGGACTGACGGTGGCCTCGGAGTCGTAGCCGTGCATGGCGAGCTTTACGATCCGCTCGATCGGCCCGCTCGGGCGTGAAAGCTGCTGCTTGAACATGAAGTCGCCGATCAGACGGGCGACAAAGGTGCGAGATTCTGCGAGATCGGGCCCAGACAGGCCAGCGATCGTAGGAGCCTCGTCGAACGTCACGAGTTGGTGGAGTTGGTTCAGGACCGCAAGCATTGCCTCCTCAACCGTAGTGACCTGCGCCGCAGCGTGAACCAGGCTGATCCGAAGCGTGTTGGCGGTTGGCGTGTCGATATCGGTCAAAATCTGCTCGATGATCCGCCGCAACGAGGTGTTGCGCTTCTCGATGTAGACCAGGTGCCACTTATCGTTGCGAGGTATCTGGGTCCGCAGCCACCGGACCAAGTGACTCTTCCCAGTACCGGTCTGTCCGGTAATGAACCGGATAAGCGGCTCATTCGAGGTGATCGGTTGACAGAGGTCGTTGAGTACATCTCTCTCGCTCGCCGGCTGCTGCTGCTTATTCTTGCCGAGCCGGGCGAGAGGTACAGACTGATGGACCGCGTCGAATAGGGCGCTGGAGGCGTCGTCCTCGAAGTCGAGCGCGCCGACGTCGACCTGAGCAGCGTTCTGAATCTCTGCCCGCGACCAGCAGGGCGGTATCGACAGCGTCGTCACGAGCGTTCCTTCGCCACGTCTTGTGGGTGCCATTCCAGATGGGAGACGTTTCGACCTGCCCTGTCCGAGCCCAGAGAAATGACCATGGAGTCGCGGTCACTTTCGGCGGGCGGGATGCTCACGTGGCCGGATGCCTCCAGTTGCGACAGCGTCATTGATAATCCGGGGGAAATCTCCCGCGGATCGTCAGGCTTCCAATGAGTGCGAGACCCTCCGTCGCTGATCGGCAGCTGGCGGACGCAATGGTCGATGAAGTCTCTCACCCGGTATCGCGACCGTGGCAAAGAGTGCAAATCGGCCACGAGGGCCTGGCTCGCCTCGGCGATGACTGACTGCTTGCCAACGTGCTGCGCGTACCCCAGATAGGCCGCCCATCGGCGGAAGGGCGCGAATTGTACGACGTTCGTTATTGGCCAGTCTGCCTTGTTCGGGCCGTACCAGTGGGCTTGGGCGAAGTCGAATCGGCGACCGCTACCACCCTCGAAGTCAAATGGGCGCAGTGGCTCGGGCCACGCGTGCAGGACTGCCAGGGCGTTCACGAGATCGCTGTCAGGGTCGGCAGGCAGCGCGTCGTCGCCCGCAGTCGCACCTTGCCACAGTTGAGAGCGGAGGACTCGGCTGAGGGATCGGGCGGACACATCGGATGGCTTCGACCAGTGACGGCGAGCAGTATCCGTTGCGACAATCTCGGCACCCTCGGCGGAGACGAGCTTGAAGGCTGTTAAGGCAATTAGTGATCGGGTGACAATGAGATTGCCGCTTGTGGAGTTGTTCTCGTTATCGCCGTCATCTGGCTTGTCGCCTTCGAAGGGCTTCATGGTCTCGGGGAGGCCCTCGGGTGCCACTAGTAGAAGGAGATCCGATTTGTTGCAGCGTGCGTCGGTGTGGGCCAACACGGCACGCAGTAGGTACCGCAATGCCTCGGGCACAACGTCAGGCGACGTCGTCATCACACCCATGGTCAGACCTTCCTCAGTAAATCGTAGATGTCGTAGCTGGGCGTCCACGCTTCGTGCAGGAACTGTTTGGGATTGCGCGGATCACGTCGTGTCGTCGGCGTGAGGACCACCCCAAGTGTTTGATTTGTCAGCGACGTTAACGCCCGGGCAAGGTCGGTGTCGTCGAGTCCGTGGTCCACAATAAGCAGCGTAGGCACACGCCAAGGTGCCAGGCGCCGCTCGATGAGCGAGGCTATGTCCTCCTGCCACCAGGGGTTCGGTGATCTTGAGGTCCATGCGGTGCTCGACAGCGCGGCTACGACGACGATGCCCCTCCTGATCAAGCGGTCCACCAGCGATCGGACGGCTGCGGGGTCAGGTGCGTCGAAGCGCACGCTCAGCCGGCGATCGACCGATAGCGCCCGCAGGTCGTCGTGCGCCTCCATGCTGATAGTGCCCGCCACGAGCGTGTGGTGCATGGGCGCGGAGCGCGGCAGGCTGCCAATTCGGCGGCAGTGCGGGCATCCGCCGCAGGCAACGGAGACCGGGAACCGGTCGCCGCTCTCGTCTTCGACCTGGTAGTTCCTTGCTAGGTAGCGGTTGGTGCATTCATTGAGGCCACGTACGAGATGGGTAGCCGCAGCGAGAGCTGCAGCGGATCCGCTGCGAGCGCTACGCTGGCCGGCCGCGAACCGGGTCTTGAAGGTTGACTCATCGTCGAGATCGCTCTGGAGTACTTCGACGGCTGCGGCGGACCGCTGGTTGTCAAACAGCACCTCCAAGGTGTCGTCATCCGCATCGTCGGGAACGTTTTCGGGAATAGGCCACTGGCGGCGGACCATCTTGGCGCGATCCATGGCCGAGAGTGTCTGGATGTTCCAGTAGATGTTCGCGTCGCTTGATGGATACTTCACACCCGCGTGGTCCGCCCGCAGATCGACGGTGAGGTGCGTCCCAGACCACTTTCCGTTGCGCATACTCTTCCAGCGTCTCCACGCAAGGTCCACACCGAGCAGACGCTCGTGGGAGATGGACTCCGCGAGGGCCATGTCGGCGGCAGTCCACAGCACGAGCGATGTCGTGGCCAAGCCGTCGCGCCCGGAACGGCCCACCTCCTGGTAGAGGCGATCTATTGTCTCCGGAACACACGCGTGAATGACCGTACGGATGTCTGGAATGTCGATTCCCAGACCGAACGCAGACGTCGCCACGACGACGTCGAGGTCGTCTTCCAGAGGCCCGCTCAAGCGAAGGCCGGCCACTGCAGCCTGTCGGCGTTGTGGACTGGGATTGTCGGCGATCTCGATCGTCGATCGGAAACCCGCCTTTCGAAGCCATGACTGGACAGTCTTGGTGTTGGTCGATCGCTCCGACGTGTGCAGGGTCGTGTAGACCAGAGCGGGCCGGGGTAGGTGACGGAGCGCCTCGATCAGCCGGTCGCGTTTCTCATTCTCGGTGGCACAGTGTGCGTTCCACCACGCGGGCTCCGGGCGAGTCGCCTGTCCAGACACGATCAACCGGTTCCGCCCAGGGAAGAGCCGTGTCAGCGTGGCCAGGCCGTAGGTGTCGAGGGTCCCAGTGAGCAGTACCGTGGTCGCCTGCCGCCCGTCAGGAGCCACGGCGAGCAGGCGTTGCCGCAAGCCAGCGAACGTATGGAAGGCGGGCCGGAAGGCATCGCCCCACTCAGCCACAATGTGTGCCTCGTCGATGACGATCATGTCGAGTGTGCCGCGGTTCGCAGCCTCCAGGAGTGGTCTGGCAAGGGAGAGACACGCGGCCTCGGGGCCGGCGATCGTAAGCCACTGGGAGCCGGCAGCGATACCTGTATGGATTCGGTCCTTGATAGCGCCGTCGGCGGCTCCGTAGTACGCGAACCGCTCGGTCGTCTTCAGGAAATCCTGCACTCGGCGTTCAAGGTCGATTGCTAGCGACACCGTTGGAACGATGATGATGGCCTGCTGCGGTCGGTAGCGGATCGCGCGCGTGAGCACGACGTCTGTCTTGCCTGAACCGGTGGGCAGCACGCAGATCACCGTGTCGCCTGGGCCGGCAAGCGCGGTCGCACGCAACGCGTCGCGCTGAGCGAGCGTCTTGGCGGTTGCCTGCCCGGTCGCACCTTCGTAAAAGCGGTCGGCCGGCACGCTGCCGTCGAGCCGGCGTCGAGCCCGGCGGCTGACTGGTTCGTCGGGCGGGGCACCGCCGTGCGTATCGAGCCAGCTCGGCTGCCACGGAGTTAGGGTGAGCGTGTCGCCATCTTTGAGGAGGCCATGCGGTTGCCAGATCGCTGTATCCCAACTCCGCATGGGTGTGTCGATCAGATTTAACGTGCTGGCACGGGCAAACATGAGGCCGGATCGGACAAGGACGGCGACTTCGTGCGGCGCAGGGTTGTTTGCTGCCAGGCGGCGGTCGAGCCTCGGGTCGTTGTGCCGCAGGTCGCCGAGGGCGATGGTCGGTCCGGTCATAGGCTTGGGTCGGTTATGAGGACGACGCCGCAGGCGTCGATAGCTAGATGAGGATTTTGCACGGCGGCCACGACGGCCCTGAGAACGGCGGCATCCAGTGTGGGTCCGGCACTGGCATCTAGGTGGGCCTGGAGGATGGCGCTCTCATGAGCCAACATCACCTCTGCGCCCGCCGCCGCTGCCGCTGCGGTCTCCTGGACCGCGTCCCGTTGCGCTGCCACTCGCAAGGCCCCGGCGGCTGCGCGCTCGCACAGATGCTGCCAGTCGAGGCCGTAGGTCAGGTGGTGGAACCGCTCCGGATCCACGCCGAGGTCATGCCCCGTAGCCGAGGCAAGCGCCTGACGTGCACGCTCGTCGGGTTCGCCGTGTATCGAGTGCCACCATACGGTCTCCAGTCGTGGCGGGAACAGTTGACCGAGTCGGGCTGTTGCTGCCGCCCCGGCTGCCGGGTCTTTCGCGTAGAGGTGGTCGACGGGCGCCGGCCCCGGCGTCACAATCACGTTGAACCTGAAGAACGTCAACACCGACTGAGGGTCGCGGCGCGGCTGGCGAACCTCGATGGCGAAAGCACGTCCCCGTTCGTCCATCATCGCGAGATCGACGAACCGGTTGACCATCGGCTCGCCCCACCGCAGCAAGCCGATTCCGTCGACTGCCGCAGCACGGCGGCTGGCGTAGCGGCGGCGCAGGTGGTCCGGTCCGATCTGATGGATCTGCGACTCTGTTAGACGCGGCGGTTGCCGCGAACTGATACCAAAACGCGTGCTGTTCTTTCCGACATCCTCGGTAAATCGCAGGGTCTTGACGACATAGTCGCGGAACTTGCCGGAGATTCGGGGTGATCCATCAGTCGATTGCATGCTGTCGGCCAAGTGCTGATCGTCGGCCCGGTCCTCGATTGTGTCCAGTAGGTCCTGACCCTCGATTCGACGACGCTGAGCCTCGAGGTCGTCGCGCCGGGCGACCATCTGCTTGGCTGCGTCTGGGAGTCCTGAGTCGAGGGCTAGCTCGATGAACCCGTTTTCAAGCTCGGGCAGTACGTACTGCAGTGTCGCGCTCGACTGACCGAAGATGTCGACGCCTTCGTCGAGTACCCGTCGCCATGCCCCGAGGTGAGCGTCCAAGCGTTCGTCGGCTTCAGAGAAGACAGTGGATCTCACCGGGGACGTGATGGCAGAGCCCCGTGGAGCCCATCGATCAAAGCGCCCGAGACGTTGCTCAAGGCGGGCGTTGCTAACCGGGAGATCGAGATGAAGGACCTCTTCGACGACCTGCAGGTTCAGACCCTCTTCGCTACCCCGGTCGATCACGACGATCGACCGAGAGGGTTCTGCGAGGAACAGGCTTCCGGCCTCGTCGCGCGCTTCGACGCTCATTGTCGACAGCAGGCGTACCACGCGCCCAGAGCCGAACTGCGTCTCCAGCCGTAGGGCGGCGGCCTCGGCGGTGGCCGGAAAAGAGGTGGCTACGGCAACTCGGCGCACACCGATATGGGGCCATGCCCATTCGATCATCACGTCAAATCGGTCGTTCTCCGTGCCAAGGGTCAGAATCTGGTCAATGCGATTCGCCAGCGATCGCCCAACAGGGGTGTCGGTGAGACCGTCGAGGGCGGCAGCCTCAGCCGCATCAAGATCGTGACCGGGCTCCGCGCGCAGGGCAATTGCTGCATCGGCCAACGCGGTTATAGGGGCCATGGCTCTTCCGAGCATTGCCCGGAATGCGGCGGCGGGGTTCACGGTATTGGACTCATACAACTCCATCCGTAGGTCTTCCATCAGGCGTTGAACCTCTGTCCGCCGGGTATCTGGGTCGGCAAGCAGCCACTTCTTTCCGCCGGTCCGGCCGCGGACAGGAAAAAGTTTCGCCAAGGACCCGCTGCGGCGGGTTCTGATCAGTCGACGGTGAATTCGATGCGTCTCGCTAAGTCGGGTGTGCACCCTCCGAGAAATGGCCCGTGCGGTGGCGGCATCCCGACTGGTGATTGCTGTGTCGAGCAGGTCCAGCTCACAGGCTAGCCACTGTTCGTTGGGCAGCAACCTCCGTAATGTCGTCGCTGGTTCGTTGAGGAATCGAACCGGAGTCTCGTCGCTCATCGAGGCGAGCGCCTGCGCCAGATCGTCCCTGATTTCCACTCGACGTCGAAAGTTGGCGATGTCGTCCAACGGGTAGGTTGTTGGGTCAAGGAGATGCAGCATCCTCAGGAAGCCATCCTCGTTCGATCGGACTGGCGTCGCAGACAGGAGCAACAGGCACTTGGCGGCCTTGGTGATCGCGCAGAGCGATGTGTAGCTGTGGTCGACGTCGGCGTCTAACGCCGTGAGCCGGTGCGCTTCGTCGACGACGACGAGCAGTCGCGGTGCTGCGTCAATGGCTGGAACCTCGGAGTGAGCAGCGATCGAGACTCGGTTTGGGTACTGGTCGACACGAAACTTTGAGTGAAGCTCGCTATCCCACTGGGCGACCAGGCCGTCTGGCGCAATGACCAGAATATCGCCAGCTTCGTCCATCATTAGTTGTCGAAGGATCATTCCCGCTTCGACTGTTTTGCCCAGCCCGACCTCGTCCGCGAGGAGATATCTCTTTACTGGATCTGCTAGAACCCGGCGGGCGGCACCGATTTGGTGGGCATGGAGCTCGACTCCGGACGACCAGATGCCGGCTAGTCCTTGGGAGGCTGCACGCTGTCGCATGATGTCGCCAACGAAAGCGGCGCGGCCGTCATGGAAGCCTTTACTCTCGACTACGCCGGCCTTCAGGAACGGCAAAGGATCGACAAGGGGCAACCTCCTTCGAACGCGCAATAGGTCGGCGGAAATATATTTCGTTCCGCCCTGTGTAAGGTCAACTAGATAGACGTCACCATTATCGCTCGGGCTATCGGCATACCCGGTGAGCCACCATCCTGCGTCCTTGAACCAGACCCGCTGGCGGTGCTCGAGTTGAACGATAGTGAAGTCCGACGTGAAGGGCATGGCGATCTCGTCGATGCCGGGGGCGTCGAAGAACCAGACCAGCGATCCGCCGCCAGCTATCCTTCCGATGCCGTAGATCGGGTGCCTGACGAAGTGGTCAGCCACCGAGTCGCCGCTTCCGACGGACACCGTGCGTCGTCCGAGCCGCGCGCGAGCCCATGCCACCTCCGACTGGCGCATATGGGAACTGATCGACTGCCAAAACTGGTCGTGACGAGCGGTGGCGCACGGTCTGTGCGAACGCCGATGCCACGGCGAACGAGCCTAACAAGAAGCTACGACAACTTCGGGTTGTGGCTGCGCGGCGACGCCGTCGTATCTGGACTGGGCTCTGCTTACATTCGGATTGGCCAACTAGTCGTGTTTGGGTCGTTCCAAGCGGGTAGTTGGTGCTTCACCCCAGTTTCCCATTGTTGGTAGGGAATGGACCTTGTTGAGGGGTTGGCGTTTCGTCAATCTAGCGACCTCCTGCACGGTTGCGGGTCCTTGAGCATCGCTGATCGTTGTTCCGGCCGAAACAGGCCGCAGGTACCCAGCAGGTAGCCGGCGGGTGGGCGCGTGAGTAGCCGTCTGGGCCGGTCAGTTGACAGACCCTGTTCCTTGGTCAGCCGCACGAGCTCGGCGAGGGCCTTTGCCTCGGTTGCTGGGCTCGGCCTTGGCCGTCCCCAGGTCATGTCATTCAGTGTCGTGGTCATCATGGCGCCCTCCTCGCCAGGTGCAACGCCCGGTAGGTCGGGTCGGAAAACCGTTAGATCCACAGACCGCGCGAGCCGCTACGCCACCCGCAACCCGGGTTCGAGGATGTGGTGCGGTGGCCACCCTGCTGTGGGATGGGCGGGATCGACGGCGGTACGGCGGTTGGCCGCGAATCAGCCGAGGAACTGGAGTCGCGGCTGCGGATCGAGCGGTGGTGCGGGGATGTGCGACGGGGCAGGAGAGGCCGGCCTCTCAACAGCTACGGCACGCATACCCGCTCCAGTAGACATCGTCGCCGAGGAGCCGTCCTCCATACCTCATCAGTTGCTGATGCCGATAAGTCATAGAAACGCACAGACTGTCCGACATAGTCGCCTGCGGAAGGTTGAGATTGGCGGAGCCTTCGCGTCAAAACGGCGGGAAGGAAGGTGACTCGGGCGCGGTAGAGCCCCGATCGGAGAGGAAGCACGATGTCGAAGAACATGGGCCGGCGGAAGACGGGATCGAAGAACCGTGGGCGGCGCCTTGCGCGGTCACCGCGATCAGTGGCCGTGATCCGCTCGGTTCCGATCGACGCCACCACCGCGATGCGTGAATCGCTGCCAGCGGTGAGGCACCTGGTCGGCTCGGACACGGGGCTGTCCGCCCCGGCATCGGCGTTCCGGCCTTTCTGGATGGTCGGCCCGGAGCCCACATGGTGCGCCTTCGGTCACTTCAACGACGACAGCCTCGACGACCGGCGCCATGAGAGCGTCACCGCACAGATGCGCCTGTCACTGGCCGACGTCTATGACCACGGCGCCAATATCCCCGACGAGCGTAGGTACGAGCCCGCCCGGCTGCATGTCCAACTCGTCCAACGGCTCACCGAGGCAGAGCCCGCTCTCCGGTTCTACCGCGACCACTGGGCCGAGGAGGTGTGGTTCACCTGCGCCATGGCGGAGGCGGGGGATCTTGCCGACAAGCTCGTCGCCGCAGCTGAGCGTGGCGAGGAACCCCTTCCGGTCGGACCCCCGTCCGAAGGATCACCCTTCTGGCTGACCACCGCGTGCCCGTCCTGGTGCGAGGAGACGCACGACGTCGACGGCTTCTACCAGGACCGCGAGCACGTACCCGATACCTGTGAAGACGTGATGACCAGGGTCGACCTGTGCCTGGAACGCGCGGCCGACGACTGCCCCGAGTGGCTCGAACTCATGGTCTTCCGCCACTATCGGGACTCGATCGGGACAGTGGACATGACGAAGTCCGGCTTGCTCGGTATCACTCTCACCCCTGCGGAAGCCCGTAGCTTGGCCGGCGACCTGCGGCGCCTCGTCCGCGCCGGTCAGGCGCCATCCCTGCCCGAGGTGCCGGACTCGGCCGCGTCGTCGCTGAAGGGTCCCACGCCGTTACGGCACGAGCGCGGCGAGGCCCGGTACCCCTGCCCGCGTCGCATCTTGTGGTGTAAGGGGCATTCGAAACGAGAGATCCTGGACGCGCGTAAGCCGGGCAACATCCTTCTGCATTCGATGGTCATGGACTGCGTGTCAGCCGACGGTGACATCGATTCGTATGTCCAGGTCACGTTGGAGCACGATGACGACCAGAGCCGGCCGCCGTACGCGTTCCTCACCACCCACTCTGAGGGCGCCGAACTCGGCGTCGTTGGCATCGACAGCCTCATTACGGTCCTGCGGCGAGCTCGCGCCGCCATCGTCGGCAACGACGCCGGCTTGACCTTGGCGGGCCCGACAACAAGGCCCACGGACCGCATCGGCTCGGCCACGACCAGCAACAACCAGCGACACCTGGCAGCCCTACGGGCCCCCGACGCTGCGTAAACCAACCAGCGCCTCACCCCGGCTGCCTCGGCGGTGGGTGGTCGCCTGCGCGCGAATCCAGTGACGTCAGCGCCCATCCACCGCGGCACCTCCGACCGCAGCACCCTCCGGGGCTGCGGTTCGGTTGCTTGAGACGGCCGGCATCCCTCCCGAAGCGCCCAGCGTCGCCTTCGCTCGGAGGCCAGGGGGCTATTGAGCCGCAGCGATCAGCCGTCAAGGGGGCGGCACCTGTGCACTCCCTGTGGGTGAGGGTGGCCTCTCAGGGTGGTCCTGTGGCGTATTTGCAGACGCGAGTGTCTGACGACGGGCGTGACCGTTCGTGTCTGCCAACGCCCGAGCAGGCTATGCTGCTGAAACATCGGTCCGGCCCCGGTTCGTGCCGCAATAGTGGCGAGTTGTTGATCATGCGTGGGAGCGGTGTGGGGGCCGTGGCGATTACCGACGTTCATCGAGGACTGACGAGGGCTGCCGCTGTTCGGTGACGTGACCATGCGACAAGATCATCAGCCGGCCGTGGGGTCCACGTGGGGTCCCTGGTCGGGGATGCGACGGCTACCGACGTCTACCGCTCCCCGTCGACGGTTACCGCTCGCAGGCAGGTACCCTGTTGGCTTGCGCCCTCGTAGCTCAGGGGATAGAGCGTCGGTTTCCTAAACCGTGTGTCGCAGGTTCGAATCCTGCCGGGGGCACCAACGCAAGGCTCTGACCAGCAAAAAGCCAGTCAGGATTTCGAAATCCTTCTATGCGGTTTTGAATCGTCCCCCGGAATCCCCTCGATAACGCCTATGGGCGATCGGGTTACGGCCGGTCCGCGCCGTGGGATGTCGGATGTTGTCCCTGCGTGTTTGTCCGGTCCGGTGTGGGTCATGGTGGTATCGGCGTACCGACCCCCAGACCCGAGGGTCGTAGCCGGTCTTGCTGACGCGCGGGTCGACGTGCACAGGCATCATTGGAGGATGGTGGGCGCCGTGCGGTGCTCAGAAAGGCGGCACAGTGACCGGTACCGGCATGGCGCCCCCTTTACGGCCTCCAAGCTTCGACAAACAGCGACAAGCGACCATCACCGCTTGGTGACGTTCTCGCAGCTCAATGCGAAAGCTTGGCAAGCGACGACAAGCTGGACGCCGTGACGGTCGGTAACCGTGTGTCGCTGGTTCGAATCCTGCCGGGGCACGAACACGATGTCCTGACCTGCAACAAGCCAACCGGGGCCTAGATGTCCGTCGATGCAATGTTGCATCGTCCCCGACCCCCCGGGTAACACCTATGGGCGATCAGGTTCCAGCTGACCCGTGCTGTGGGGTGTCGAGGCTGCCCCTGCGTATCCATCCGGTCCGGCGTGGGCAGGGTTCTACGTCGGCGCCAACAGCACCTCGTTCTACCGCACCGGCCTCGGCTCCCGCCAGACGATCTGTTTCAAGGTCCGGGCCCACAACACGGCGGGCTACTCCGCCTGGAACAACATCAGCTGCGCCACCACGTACTGACGCGCTGTGCCGGTCTTGGCCGCACTGTCTCGTGCGGCCAAGACCGACGTCTGCACCTGATCTGGCCGGTCGGTTGTCGCTACGGCAGCGAGTTGAGCACGATGGCGCCGATGTCACGGCCGAGTTGGGTGGTGCTCTGGGCGCCGGAACGGTCGTTCATCATGACAGCCACCACGATGCCGTCTTCGGGATAGATCCGCAGGTAGGCGAGGGCGCCCGTCCACGAGCCGTCCTTGGCGACCACCTGGTGGCCGTTCTCGACGCCGGTGCTCCAGCCGTAGGCGTAGCTGCTGTCGGCGTCCGGTGCGGTCCACATGGTGTCCAGCGACGCCTGGGTCAGGATCTGGCCTGCCGCGAGCTTGGCGCCGAACCGGCCCAGGTCGTACACGTTCGACTGGATCCCGCCGCCGAGGGTTTTCCAGTCCTTGTTCTCGAGCGGCACCTCCGCGTTGCTGGTCGTGTACATGGTCATCCGCCGGACGCCGGCGCTCAGGTCTGCCGGGGCGAGAGTGCCGAGACCGTAGGGACTGGTCAGCTTCGTACGCACCAGGTTCTTGATGTTGTCGCCGCCGGCTGCTTCCAGATCGGCGCCGAGCAGGGTGTATCCCAGGGTGGAGTAGTAGTAGTCCGGAGGCGTGCAGACCAGCGGCTCGTCCCAGAACTCGTCGGCGGCGGCGAGAGCGGTCGCGTACGGCAGGTTGTTGAAGCCGGACGTGTCGATGTCTCCGTAGTCGCCGACGCAGCCGCGGTTGCTCACCAGGTCGCCCACGGTGTGGGTGTGGTGCGCCGGCATCGACGGCACGAGATCGCGGCTGTCGTCGTCGAGGTCGACCAGCCCCTGCTCGACCATCCGCATGGTCAGCACGCCACCGACGGCTTTGCTCACCGACGCGAGGCCGCCCACGTGCTCGCTGTCCATCCACGTGTTGTCGTCGATGTCGGCGAAGCCGAAGCCGCGCAGGTATTTCGCCTGGTTGTCATGGAACACCGCCACGCTGATGCCGGGCACGGCGGTGCTGTCCAGTTCGGCCTGGATCCTGGTGTTGACAGCATTTTTCAACGCCCAGTCCGGACGGTCGTTGTTCTGCCGCCAGATTCCGGCGTATCGCGCGCCGCCGGCGGTGTCGTACTTGTTGTAGGCCACCAGCCGGTAGCCCTCGTCGGAGTAGCGGTGCCAGTGGTTGGCGAACATCGCGGCGGTCATGTCGCGGCGTTCGGCCCAGCCGCGGCCGTTGCGGTTCTCCACCCAGATGCCGGCGTAGCGCTGACCCGCGGTGGTCCGCACCGACTCGAACGTCAACATCCGGTAGTCGCGCTGAAGCTCGGCGAACTTCGTCGAGAACTCAGCGGAGGTGAGATCGCGCCACAGCGCCCACGCGAGGCTCTCGGCGTTCTGGACCCAGATCACCGAGTAGCGCAGGCCCTGCGATGTGTCGTACACGTCGATGTCGATGGGCATTCGTCCGGCGCGGCGCTGCTCGTCGAATTTTGTCGAGAACTCGGCGCTGGTCAGCCCTCTGAACGAGGCCCAGGACAGGTTTTCCACGTTCTCGACCCAGACCCCGGCGTAGCGACGTGCCCCGCCCACGAGGTAGGTCTCCTGCTCGGTCAGCCGCATTCCCTGGTTGCCGGCCTCGACCCAGGCGGCATGAAACCCTGCGTCGTCGAGGTCGCGCAGCTCCTTCCAGCCCCGTTTGTCGATGTTCTGCTGCCACACCGAGCCGACCCGATAGGCTCCGCCGGTGGTGTCGATGTCCAGGTCGTCGATCAGGTAGTTCTTGCTGTGCGTGGCGAACGAGGTCGCGAACTGGGCGCTGGTCTGGTCACGCAACGACAGCCACGAGACCGAGTCCGGATCGAAGATCGGGGACGGCGCGCCCGGCACTGCCAGTGCTGGCGGGCCGCTCAGCGCCGCGCCGGCCAGGACCGTGGCGAGCACGACCGCCACCCGTCTGCGCATGGTCATGATGCACTCCTGACGTCTGATGTGCCTGTCTGGCACAGGTGAGACGAACGAGTGCCTACGGTCCGGCAGTCCATGGGGCGAGCGCTGCCGATCCTGAACTCGGTTGAACACGGGGGCTGAACATTGTTGAACAGATGGACCTGTCGGGGCATCGACCGAAGCCGTCAACTTGGCGAACGCGGCGGCTATCGTGTTTCAGGAGGGTGGCCGGATGACCGACGACAAGGGCATGTCAGACCTGACCCGCATGTTGCGCCAGCTACGGCGGCGCGAGGCGCGGGGGCGGGGCGGCGCGGAGCTGACCTACCGGGAGTTGGCCACCAGGACGGGTTGGTCACTCGGGATCATCGCGCAGTACTTCTCCGGCAAGTCGCTTCCGCCGGTAGACCGGTTCGACGTCCTGGTCCGGCTGCTGGGCGCCTCTCCTGCTGAGCTGGGCGTTCTCGCTACGGCGCGGGACAGGGCCGATGACCATCGGCGCGGTCCCACCCCGGCGGCGGGCGGCGCCACCCCGCATCGTGCCGACGTCAGGCTGCTCGGACCGGTGGAGGTGGTCGGGCCGGGCGGCCGGGCGGCGCTGGTGGGTGTGCGGCAGCGGGCCCTGATCGGCCTGCTGGCCCTCGAAGCCGGCCGAGTCGTCACCAAGACCCGGCTGGTGGACGCGCTGTGGGGCGAGGCGCCACCCCGGACCGCGATCGAGAGCCTGTACAGCCATGTCGCACGGGTCCGCAGCTCCCTCGACGCCTGTGGACTGCCGGGCCTGCTGATGACCCGCGCCTCGGGATACGTCCTCGCGGCACGGCCCGACGAGGTGGACGTGACCCGCTTTGCCAAACTGGCAGCTCAAGCGCGACCGGCCCTTGCCGACGGCAGGACGGCCGATGCCGCCGCAGGTCTTCGTGACGCGCTGGCCCTCTGGCGGGGTGACGCGCTGGCCGACGCGCAACCGGCTGGTTGGGGGGCGGCGGAGGTCGACCGGCTGCACGAGATGTGGCTGAGCGCGCAGGAAGATCTGTTGGACGCACGGCTGCGCCTCGGCGAGCATGTCCTCGCTGTCGATGAGCTGGAAAGGCTGCTCGTCACCCGTCCGGCCCGGGAGCGACTTGTCGAACTGCTCATGGTCGCCCTCTACCGGGGTGGACGGCACAACGAGGCTGTCGAGGCGTACCAGAGGCTGCGCGGCCATCTTGCCGAGCAGTTGGGCGTGGAGCCCGGTCCCCGAGCGGCACACGTGTACACAGCCGTGCTGCGCCGGTCCCCCGAGCTTGATCTCGACTCCGGGGTCGCGGCCCGGAGGGGGATATCCAGACCGGCGCAGCTGCCGTCGCGAGTGGGCCATTTCGTCGGCCGTGACGGGGAACTCGCCGTCCTGGGCGGCCTGCTGAAGGGCTCCGCGAAGGCCGGTCGGTTGGGTGTGGTGTGCGGCCCGGCAGGCATGGGCAAGACCGCGCTTGCGGTGCAGTGGGCACACCGGGTCGCCGGCAGGTTTCCCGACGGGCAGCTCTACCTTGACCTGCGCGGCCACGACCCCGCCACCGCGATGCCGGTCGCCGAGGCGCTGGCGCACCTGCTCCGCGGGCTCGATGTGCCGTCCGACCAGATACCGGCCGATCTGGCCAAGCTGGTCGGCCTGTACCGGTCGGCGCTGCACGACCGGCGCGTCCTGATCCTGCTCGACAACGCCGCCGCAGCTGATCAGGTGACCTCACTGGTGCCCCCGTCGGGTGGCAGCCTGCTGCTGGCGACCAGCCGCAACCAGCTGGCCGGCCTCGCGGTGGACTACGCCGTGATCAGTGTTGACGTCGACGTGCTCTCGGCCGGGGAGGCGCTGACGCTGCTGAGCCGGGTGCTGGGCGTCGACCGCGTCGACCGGGAACAGGCCGCGGCCAGCAAGCTCATCGACCTTTGCGGTCGGATGCCCCTGGCCCTGCGGATCGCCGCGGCCAAGCTCGCCACCCGCCCGCCGCGGCCGATCGCGGAGCTCACTGCCGATCTGGCCGGCGCCGACCGGCTTGCCACCCTGGCCGTCCCAGGGGACTCGCGCAGCATCAGAACCGTCTTCGCTAGCGCCTACCAGGCCCTGAGCCCGGCTGCCGCATGCCTGTTCCGCCGAATGGGCCTGCACCCCGGCGCCACGTTCACGCTGGCGCTCGCGGCGGCGGTCGTCGGCGCCTCCGTCGTCCAAGCCCGCAGCGCGCTCGACGAGCTGGCCGGTGTCCACCTGCTGATCGACATGGGCGCCGGCCGTTACCGCTTTCACGACCTCATCCGCCTCTACGCCGGTGAGCAGGCCGAGTCCAACGAGGACGAGGTGAGCCGGATCATCGACTGGCACCTGATCGTGGCTGACGCCGCCAACCGGGTGTTCGACCCGGCACGCGACCGGGCGGGACCACTGTCGGTCCACCCGCCCATCGAAGCCCCGTTCCCCGCCGATCATGACAGCGCGCTGGCCTTCCTCGATGAGGAGCGCGCCAATCTGCTGCCGGTGGTGCGCCACGCAGGCGAACAGGGCCACGACCGCGCCGTGTGGCAGCTTGCCTACCTGCTGACCAGCTTCAATCTCGTACGCGGGCACCGGGCCGACCAGGTCGAGATGTGCCGCTTCGGCCTGGCCGCAGCGCAGCGCCTCGACGACCCGACGGCCGAGGCGCTGATGCGAAGTCTGCTCGGCATGGCCTGCAACGGCACGCAACGTTACGCAGAGGCGCTGGAGCACCTGCAACACGCCCTTGCGCTCACCCGGACCGTCGGCGACAAGCGGGGGCAGGGCATGGCGCTCAACAACATCGCCATGGCGTACGGCCGGTTGGGCCGGCTGGACGCGGCAGCCGACGCGTTCGGTGAGGCCCTGGCGCTGCACACCGCTGACAGCCACCCGCCGGGCATCGCCCTTGCCCTCAACAACCTCGGTCACATCTACACCCTGATGGGTAGGCCGGAACTCGCCCTCGAGCCGCTGTCGCAGGCGCTCGCGCTCGCCCGGGAAATCGGCCACTCCCCGCTGGAGGCGTCCGCGCTGCACAGCCTCGGCGAGGTCCACCTCGCCGAGGCTGAGCACGACAATGCGCTCGACTGCTTCACGAAGGTTCTGACGATCCGGCGACGGATCGGCGAACGGCGCCGGGAGGCCGAAACGCTCAACCTCATCGGCCTCACCCTCCAGGGTCGTGGCGACCACGCAGCCGCCACCGGACACTTCCGACAGGCCTTGGCGCTCAGCGTAGAGCTCGGCGACCGGCACCTCGAGGCGGCGACCCTGGCCCACCTGCGCGATGACCAGCCGGCCGAAGGAGTCTCACGCGCTTAGAAGGGTGACCACGGCCACGCCGTCGACGACGACACCGTGCGAGGGCGCAAAGATCCGGACATTGAACCATCGCCGCTGCGGGCCTGCCGGACGCGACAGCAGCTTGACCGACAGCGCGACCAGCTTCGCCCCCGCTGGCACGGCCGCCACCCGGTCGGGGACCCCGACGAAGTCGACGCCCGCTTCGGCGGTCCCGTCCGCAGTTCCCCAGCGCACCGTCATCGCTGGTCCCGGTGGCGGAACCACGTAGATCGCGCCTTCGACCAAGTCGCACAGAAGCCGTTGTTCACCGGCTATCCACGGCTCACCGGGCGGCGGCGTCTGGTCGACGACCCACTGCGGGCAGACCTGGTCGTCCACCGCCCAGGCAAACCCGAGGCCATCGTCATCGACAATGCGCCCGTGCCCGACGCCGTGGGCCACCCTGACACCCGGGCTCGGGTTGACGAGCGTCACTCGGAAGTCTTCCAGCGCGGATTCCGGCACGCTGTCGAGCGCCACCGTGACAGTGATTCTGCGGGTGGTGGAATCCCCCGCAGCCCAGCGCAGCTGGCTCCCTGACAACGCGAAGTCCACGCCCGGCTGGGCGGCGCCAGCCGTGACCGTGTAGGCGACCTGGCCCGAGGCCGCACACCCGCCCGAGAACACCGTGAAGATCAACCTGCCGGCGCCCTCGTTGACCGTCACCTCGGGATTGATGACGATCACACGCTGGCAGGCCGCCAGACCCGGACTGCCGACAGTCACCAACGAAACCGCGATGACGAAGACCGCAATGACACATCTGGCGAGTACCCGCCTCAACTCTTGCACCATACGAAGCATCCTCGGTCCGCTGTCTTGCACGAAGCTTGTGGGCCGGGCTTCCCTGTGACATGGACAGCTGATCGAGGCTTCCTGGACGTCTGCGTCCGCTATGCCCGGGCGGCGGGCACGACCAGGCCGGCCTCGTAGGCCATCGCCACGGCTTGCGCCCGGCTGGACAGCGCGAGCCTGCTCATCAGCCGGCCGAGGTGGGTCTTGACGGGCTTCATTGAGAAGAAACAGCTCGCCGTGTCGGCCGGAGCCGGTTGCTTGGAGGTGGACCGACGGTGGACCCACTCATGGTTACCGCAGCGACGATACTTGCCGCCCTGGACGACCACCGAACTCGCCCAGGGCGGCCGGTAGGCGGTGTCCGCGCTGATCGATTTCCTGCGAGAACGATTCCGGCGCGAGCCAGAGGCGCGAGAGGTCATCGAGGGCTTGCTCCACCAGCCATCACAGGACGCCGCTTATCCCCTTGCGGTGTTGCTCAATCGCGAGGCGCGACGCGACCCGGAGTTCGGCGCAGAGTTCCAAGACCGATGGCAGCAGACTGGCCTGCCGGGTGACGTGTACAAGAAGGGCCGGGAAGAGGCGCGGCCGTCGCAGCCGGTCCGGACGGCGTGGCGAACTCCATCTCGGGCGATGTCAGCGGCCCTGTAGTGCGGGCGCGTGACGTTCACGGGGGTATCTCGTTCGGAGGCGACAAGTGATCCTGGCTGGACCACCGCTGCGGGCCGTTGATGGCGAAGTCAGCTCCCAGGCTCTGTGACATGTCAGGCACGCGAGACGTTGGCGGGCAACGGGGTGCTCGGATGCCCCGGCCGAACGGCCGGGCATCCTCGGGCCGCCCCGCTGTACGGTGCCGAACGCGCCCTGACCACAGCCGGCGCGTGCGGTTGGTCTTGCGTGACCTCCATCGGGCTCTCGGCGGCGGACCCTCGCGCCGGCCCGCAGTGGCTGACGCGTCACGTCGTCTCGCATCGGCCTAAGTAGGGCGGTGCTGCGCGGGTTCGAGGCGCCCGGCCTCCTACCGCGACCCGAGGACTGGCGCTGTGGTCCTTCACGCCGCCGGAGGCCCAGCCCCCACCTGCCCCGCGTCAGGTGGCTGCTCCGATTCGCTCGGAGAACTCGACGAGGCGGTTCGAGAATCCCCACTCGTTGTCGTACCAGCCGAACACCTTGACCTGGTTCCCGACGGCTTCGGTCAGCGGCGCGTCGAAGATCGACGAGTACGGGTTGCCGACGATGTCCGCCGAGACCAGCGGCGCCTCGGAGTACTGCAAATAGCGTTGCAGCCGCGGCGAGGCGGCCGCCTCGCGGAACGCCGCGTTGACGTCCTCGACGCCCGCGCTCTGCCGCAGGACCACGGTGAGGTCGGTGATCGAGCCGACCGGGACGGGGACGCGCAGCGCGGCGCCGGTAAGGCGCCCGTCGAGTTCGGGGATGACCTTGCCGATCGCCTTCGCCGCGCCCGACGACGTGGGGATGGTCGAGACGGCGGCCGCGCGGGCCCGGCGCAGGTCGGAGTGCGGGGCGTCGTGCAGCCGCTGATCGCCGGTGTAGGCGTGGATCGTCGTCATCAGTCCTGACTCGATGCCGAACGAGTCGTTCAGCACCTTGGCCAGCGGCGCTAGCGAGTTCGTGGTGCACGAGCCGTTGGAGAAGACATCGTGGCTGTTCGGGTCGAGCCTGTCGTCGTTCACCCCGAGTACGAACGTGGGTACGTCCCCCTTGGCCGGCGCCGAGATGATGACCTTCCTCGCGCCGCCCTTGAGATGGGCCGCAGCCGTGACTCCGTCTGTGAAGTGGCCGGTGGACTCGATGACGACGTCGGCGCCGACGTCACCCCAGGGGATGGTGGCCGGGTCGGGCTGTGCGAAGACCGCGATGCGCGAACCCCGTACCGTGATCGCGTCGCCCTCGACGGCGACGCCGTCGAGGTGGCCGAAGATGGAGTCCCACTCAAGCAGAGTGGCCAGCGTACGGGCGTCGGTGAGGTCGTTGACCGCGACCACCTCGACGTCGGCGTCGTTCGCCAGGGCGGCACGTAGGTAGCTGCGCCCGATCCGCCCGAACCCGTTGATCCCGATGCGTACCGTCATGACGTTCAGTTCCTCCTGTCGTTCTTGTTGTTCGGCGCGGACGGTGCCGCCGCCCGGAGCAGGTCGAGGGCGCCGGCGCGGGCGTCGTCGAACCTGCCCGGGTCCTGCTGCGCGATCGCGAGCACGTAGCCGCCCTGTAGGACGGCCATCAGGGTGTGGGCGAGGCGCTCGGGGTCGAGGTCGCCCCGCAGCTCGCCCGCGGCGACCGCCTCGCGAAGCACCTTCACCCAGTTGACGTGGACCTGGGCGAACGCACGAGCCACCGGGGCAAGCAGCACCGGGTCCTCGCGGACCTGCGGGTCCTGGGTCATCCGGCCGACCTTGCAGCCCTTGAGGGCGTCGCGGGGACGCATCAGGTAGGCCTCGATCCGGGCCATCGGGTCGCCCGGACCGTCGAGCTCGGAGGCGGCCGGCAGCAGATCGGCTACGTTGCGCTCAAGGGCGGCGAGCGCGAGGTCCCGTTTGGTCGGGAAGTGGTGGTACATGCTGCCCTGGCCCACCCCGGACCGTTCGCGTACGTCACGTGGGCTCGTGTCGGCGTAGCCGCGCTCCCACATGAGCTCGCTCATCGTCTCGACCAGCAGTTGTCGCGAGTCCATGCCAATAGTTTGTACATACCAGTAGGTACAGCGCAACCGCTTCACGCACGTGACCTGAGCTGCGGCATGTTTCCGCAGCTCACGGACCTGACCAACGTCAGCAGGCGGGCTCGACTCCGAGGGCGCCGCCACGGTCGTGACACCAGATCAACTCGGTGTCGGTGGCGTGTCGGGGCGGTGTCAGCCGGGCCTTGCAACCTGGTCGGCATGACAGCAGATCTGGTGATCGAGGCAGAGGGCCTCGTCAAGCAATTCGGGAAGACGAGGGCGCTACAGGGCGTGGACCTGGCCGTACCTCGGGGGACGGTGCTCGGGGTGCTCGGTCCGAACGGTGCAGGCAAGACGACCGCCGTACGCATTCTCTCCACGCTCCTGGTCCCGGACGGCGGCACGGCTCGGATCAGCGGCTTCGACGTCGTACGGGACGCGGAGCGGGTCCGGCAGGTGATCGGTCTCACCGGCCAGTACGCCTCCGTTGACGAGGACCTGACCGGCCGGCAGAACCTGGAACTGTTCGGCACGCTGCTCGAACTCGGGCGGGCCGGGTCCCGCCGCCGGGCCGCCGAACTGCTCGAATGGTTCGACCTGACCGACGCCGCCAACCGGCCGGCGAAGACGTACTCGGGTGGGATGCGGCGGCGGCTGGACCTGGCCGCGAGTCTGGTCGGCTCCCCGGACGTGATTTTCCTCGACGAGCCGACGACGGGACTCGACCCGGCCAAGCGCGAGGACATGTGGGACGTGGTGCGGTCATTGGTGACGAACGGGGCGACCGTGCTGCTCACCACGCAGTATCTGGAGGAGGCGGACGCGCTCGCGGACGCGATCACGGTGATCGATCACGGCCGGGTGATCGCGTACGACACGCCGGAGGGGCTCAAGCGGGTCGTCGGTGGCCAGACCCTTGAGGTGCGGCCGTCGGACCCGGTGGACCTTGACCGGACCGCCGCGATTCTGTCCGAGGTGTCCTCGGGTGCCCGGGCCGACGAGATCCGCAAGGGCGTGCTGGCGGTGCCGGTCACCGACGACGCGGCCTTGACCGAGAGCGTCGCCCGGTTCGCCGCCGCCCGGATCGGTGTCACCGAACTGTCCCTGCACCTGCCGAGCCTGGACGAGGTGTTCTTCAGCCTCACCGGCCGCACCGCGTCCGCCGACGACACGACCAAGACCAAGACCACGACCACTACCGGGACCGAGGGTTCCACGAAGATCAAGGAGGTGGCGGCATGAGCACGATGGTCGAATCAGCCCCGAGAGCCAGCAGTGTGTTGTCGGCGGTGGCCCCGAATCCGCGACCATTTCGGCTGGTCCGGCACTCGCTCGCACTCGCAAAAAGAAGCCTGATAAAAACCTGGCGTACGCCCGAAGCACTGATCGACGTCACGTTGCAGCCGGTGCTGTTCCTCATTATCTTCGTCTACATTTTCGGCGGCGCGGTTGCCGGCTCGACCCATGATTACCTGCAATTTCTGCTGCCGGGCATCCTGGCCCAGACTATCGCGACGGGCAGCATCGCGATCGGCGTCAACCTCAACACCGACATCGCCAAGGGCATTTTCGACCGGTTCCGTTCGCTGCCGATCCCGCGTTCCGCACCCCTGCTCGGCGCGGTCCTCGGCGACGTCGTCCGGTACGTGATCGTCACGATCTCGACCCTCGCGATCGGTTACCTGCTCGGCTTCCGGATCGACTCCGGCCCGTTGAGCGCGATCGCGGGCTGCCTGCTCGCGGTGCTGTTCGCACTCTGCCTGAGCTGGCTGCCGGTCTTCGTCGGCATGAAGGTACGCACACCGGGTGCCGTACAGGGTCTGATGTTTGCCCTGATCATGCCGCTGAGTTTCGCGTCCAACGTGTTCGTCAGCGCCGACACGCTGCCCGGTTGGATGCAGGCGTTCGTCGACGTCAACCCGATGACCCACCTGGTGGCGGCGGTACGCGGACTGTTCCTCGGTACGCCGGTCGGCTCGCACGTCTGGTGGACCCTTGCCTGGTGCGCCGGTTTCGTGGCGGTCTTCATGCCACTGGCACTGCGCGCCTACCGCAAGAAGGTCTGACGCGCGTACCGGAAGAAAGGCTAGGCGAGCAGGTCGTCCATCAGTTCCCGGATGCGGGCACCGACGGCCCGGACCGGCCGCTCCCGCCACGCATCGAGCAACGGCTCACGCTGCTCCTCGTTCCCGAGGGCGGCGGTGAGCCGTTCGCCGTCGCCGGGCGGGAACAGCCGGCCGAGGTTGGCCCCGATCCGGCCTCCCAGCACCCACAGTTCGCGCGCGGTCGGAAGATCGCCCCGGTGCGCGGCCAGCGCGGCACCGCCCAGCGCCCATGCCCCGACCAGGGGAAGGTCGTGCCCGGCCAGCGCCTCGTCGCGGGTGAGCGCCAACAGCGTGGCCGCGCGGGCGTCGGAGTCGTCGGCCGAGTTCGGCCGCACTTCGGCCACCCTCAGGTAGAGGATCGCGGCCGCCACCCGGAACATGATGCGCGGCTGCGACGGCAGCTCGTCGAACCCGGCGGCGGACCGGGCCACCAGGTCGGCGTAGGCGACCGTCTCGTCGTACCGCTCGCGCTGCCAGGCGAGGTGGGCCAGCCCGAGGTACGTCTGCGCGGTGTCCATCTCCCCGGCCGGACCCGCCGTCGCCGTCTCCCGCAACCGGTGCTCCGCCTCCGGGTCGCCGGCCAGGGCCAGCTGCACGTCCAGCACCACCCGGATCGACCGGGCGTCCTGCGTCGCACCGAGCAGGTCCATGTGCCGTACGCCCCGGGTCAGCCACTCGGTGGTCTGCGGGTCGCCCTGCCAGTTGCCGAACTGCCCGACGGCCTGCGCCGCGACCGCCATGCCCCAGTGGTCGCCGGCCACCTCGAACAGGCGGTACGCCTGCTCGGCGTCGGCGATCGACGCCTCGGGCATGCCGCCGTTCTCCCGTACGGCGGCGCGGGCGAACAGGCCAAGCCCCTGCACGTACGGGTCCGGGTGGGAGATCATCTCCTCGGCGCCCTTCATGTTCTGCTCCAGGTCGAACTTGTCGAACCCGGGCAGTGCCGACGCGAGTACGGTCCGCCTCGGCGAGACCTCACCGGGCCGCTCCGCGAACAGGGTCCGCAACGCCCGCCGGGCGAGTGCGGCCACCCGGAGCGGGCCGGTGATGCCGGCGTTGACACTGATCAGCAGGCAGATCCAGGCGAGCCGGTCGGCATTGGGCAGCGGCCTGCCGGTGGCCCGCCCGCCCAGGATCGCCGAGCGCCGCCGCAGCTCCGGTTCGTCGGCGTGCAGGAGTGCACGGGCCCAGCCGGTGACTTCGAGGTGCAGGCCGCGTACGGCCCACAGGTGGAACAGCGCGATGGCGATGTCGATCGAGGCGGGTTCGTCGTCCCGCCCGAGCGCCCAGCGCAGGCCCGCGATCAGGTTGTCCTGCTCGGTGGCGCAGCGCGCGAACGCGGCGAGTTGGCCGCTGCCGATGAGCTGGGCGGCGAGCGCGACGGACTGTTCCCTGGCCCAGTTGACCAGTCCGGCCATCGCCGGTTCCCGGTTGCCGGCGGCGTCGAGCCGGGCCTCGCCGTACTCGCGGACGGTTTCGAGCATTCGGTAACGGGGTGGCCCGTCGCCCTCGACCAGGGTCAGCAGGGACTGTTCGACCAGTGTTGCCAGCCCGCGCCGTACGTCCGGGGTTTGGGTGACCGCGGCGGCGAGGTCGGCGGTGAACGGTGCCGGGATGACCGCGAGGCGTTGTAGCAGCTCACGGTCGCCGGGGGCGAGCAGTTCGTGGCTCCAGTCGACCATCGCCCACAGGCTCGCGTGCCGCTCCGGCAGCCCCCGCAACGCGTCGTCGAGCAGCGCGAACCGGTCGGTCAGGCCGGCGAGTACGTCGTCGATCGGCATGTGGCGCAGCCGCGCCGCGGCGAGTTCGAGGGCCAGCGGCAGGTTGTCCAGCCGGTGGCACAGGGTGAGCGCGCGCTCGGTGTCCCAGGTCGGCACCGCTCCGCCGGCTCGCGCGCGCGTCTCGACCAGCCCGAGGGCGTCCGCGTCCGGCAACGCCGTCAGCCGGTGGACCAGTTCGCCGACCAGTCCCAGCGGGGCCCGGCTCGTCGCGAGCACCGCGACCTCCGGCGCGGCCGCCGTGAGCAGGTCCGCGACGACGACGGCCACGGCGTCGAGGACGTGCTCGCAGTTGTCCAGCACCACCAGCCCGTCGAGGTCGGGCGCGATCGTCCGCAACCGTTCCTCGGGGCTGAGTACCCGCCGGTCGAGACCCAGGTTGGCCCCGGTCGCGGAGGTGTCGGCGCCGCCGAGGGCCGCGAGCACCGTGGGCAGCACCTCGTCCGGCGCGCGCAGCCCCGCGAGCTCGATCACGCGTACGGTCCGCCCGGCGGCCGCCGCGCGTCGGGCGACCTCCGCGGCGAGCCGGGTCTTGCCCGCGCCACCGGTCGCGACGATGCTCACCAGCGGGGCGTCGATCAGCGCGCCGGTCACCTCGGCCACGTCCCGCTCCCGCCCGACGAGGGCGGTCGCGGAGCGGCGCCACGCGGCGGGCAGGGCGATCGTGGTCGGCCGGTGGGGTGTTTCCACGACGGCCGGGCCGGCGAGTTCTCCGCGCAGCAGGGCCAGGTGGACCTGGGCGATCACCGGCGACGGGTCGGTGCCGTACCGCTCGGCCAGTTCGGCGCGGAGCCGTTCGACCACCTCCAACGCCTCCGCGTCCCGCCCCTGGGCGGCCAGTACGCGTACCAGCAGCGCGGCCGACGGTTCATCCGGCGGCGTACGGGCGACGAGCCGGCGCAGATCGGCCTCGTCGTACGACCCGGAGCCGGCGAGCGCAGCCTGGGCGCGCAGCGTGACGATATCCGTGAACAGTCGGGTGTCTTCGGCGCTGCCCAGCTCGGGGACCTCGGGGAACAGGGCACGGGCCTGGTCGGCCAGCCGGCGCGCGCTGTCCGGATTACCCGTACGCAGGACGTTCCGCGCCCGTTCGGTCAGCGCGCGGGCCTCGACGGCGTCGACCTCGACCCGCTCGGGCGGGACGCGATATCCCCCCGGCACGGCGACCACGGGCAGCCCGAGGCGCCGCACCCGGGACACGAGCGCCTGTACGGCCCCGGTCGCGTCGTCGGGCGGGGTGCCGTCCCAGACGGCCTCGACCAGTGCCGCCGTGGACACCGCCCGTCCGCGCGCGCCGACGAGCTCGCGGACCACCGCCGCTAGCCGCTCGCCCCGAACCGGCTGGCCGTCGACGGCTAGCGGGCCGAGGATTGTGATCTGCACCGACCCAGCATCCCCCACTCCTCCGGTGCCCCGTCCACTACTACCCGCCACTCGTTCGTGCTTCCCGCCCGCCCGGTCCCGTGTGCCCCTCGGCCGGGGTCGGCGTGAGCGTCCACCGGCTGGCGAGGGCTACGGGTCCGATGCCCGGTACCCGTACTGGGCCGCTCGGTAAGCTATGCAGCCGTGACCACCACGTTTGCTGACCTGACCACCATGCGGATCGGCGGCCCGGTAGGGCGGCTGCACGTCGCCACCAGCGTTCCGCACGCCATCGAGCTGCTCGGCGCCGCCGGCGGCGCCGGAGATCCACTGCTGGTGATGGGCGGCGGGTCGAACCTCGTCGTCGGGGATGTGGGCTGGCCGGACACCGTGATCAAGATGGCGTCGTCCGAGCTCGACATCGACGGTGACCTGGTCACCGCCGCCGCCGGGGTCGAATGGGACGAACTGGTCAAGACGGTGGTGGGGGAGGGGCTCGCCGGCATCGAGGCCCTGTCCGGGATTCCGGGCTCGGTCGGCGGTACACCGGTGCAGAACGTGGGCGCGTACGGCAGCCTCACCTCGGACGTGCTCGACGCGCTCACCGTCTACGACCGGGAGACCGGCTCGGTGGAGCGCTGGCTCCCCGAGCAGTGCGGGTTCGGCAGCCACCGGCAGTCGGTGTTCAAGCACAGCGACCGCTGGGTGGTGCTCGACGTGACGCTGCGCCTGCGCCGCGACGGCCAGTCGAACCCGGTCACCTTTCCCCAGGTCGCCGAGCGGTTGGGCATCGAGGTCGGCGGTACCGCCGCCCCGGCGGACGTACGCGAGGCCGTCATCGCGCAGCGCCGCGAGCGGGGGATGGTGCTGAACCCCGACGACCACGACACCTGGAGCGTGGGCTCGTTCTTCATCAACCCGGTGCTCGCCGAGGTGCCCCGGCGCGCCGCCGAGGCACCGAGTCACCCGGACATCAAGGGGACCAAGCTCTCCGCGGCCTGGCTGATCCAGCACGCCGGCTTCCCGCCCGGCTACGGCCGGGACTGGGGCAACGGGACCGTCGCCCTGTCCAGCCGACACGCGCTCGCGCTGACCAACCGGGGCGGCGCCACGACCGCGGACGTGATGAAGTTCGCCGCGCACATCCGCGACGGTGTCGAAGCCCGGTACGACGTCCGCCTGAACCCGGAGTGCGACCTCGTCAACTGCTCGTTCTGAACAAACCGGTCCCCGGTGACCCTCCGGGCGGGCGGGAAAACGGCTGGCTCGGCACGAGCGGGCCGCAGTACCTTCCTCGCATGGTGACCTGGATCGAGCGGTTCGGACCGGGCACCGATCCCGACGACGGCACGCTGCGGGTGGCGGTCAAGGACGCCATCGACGTGGCCGGCACGGTCACCACCGCGGGCTGTGCGGCCGTACGTGACCTGGCTGTGCCCGCCGTCGCCGACGCCGCCTGCCTGGCCGGCGTACGGGCGGCCGGCGCCCGCATAGTCGGGAAGACCAACCTGACCGAGCTGTGTCTGAGCCCGGTCGGCGACAACGCCCTGTTCGGCACCCCGGTCAATCCGCTGGCACCGGATCGCATCCCCGGCGGTTCGTCCAGCGGCAGCGCGGTGGCGGTCGCGACCGCCGAGGCCGACCTCGCCCTGGGTACGGACACCGGTGGCTCGGTCCGCATCCCGGCCGCCTGCTGTGGCGTCGTCGGCCTCAAGACCACCTGGGGGCGGATCCCGACCGACGGGGTGTGGCCGCTGGCCCGCAGCCTCGACACGGTCGGCCCGCTCGCCCGGGACGTGGCCGGTGTCGTCACCGGGATGCGGTTGCTCGAACCGGCCTGGACCGTCGCTCCCGCGGCCGCCCGTACCGTCGGCCGGCTGCGGATCGATGGGGTGGATCCCGCCTACGAGCGGGCCGTCGACGCCGCGCTCGACGTCGCCGGGTTCAGCGTTCGCGCCGTACGGCTGGACGGGTGGAACGCCACCCACGCCGCCTTCGACACCATCGTGATCAGCGAGTTCTGGCAGGCCCACCATGCCCTGCTCGACGCGGACGGGATGAGCCCGCTCGCCAACGGGGCACTTCGCGCGGGCAGCGCGGTGAGCGTGGAGCAGTTGGCCGAGGCGAGGTCCGTGCAGCGGGCCTGGCGGGCGGAGCTGGCCTCGGCCCTGGCCGAGGTCGACCTGCTGGCCCTGCCGACGCTGGTTGCACCGCCACCGCTGTCGACCGACTTCGCCGGCTTCCCGCTCACCGCACTGACCGCACCCGTCAACCTCGCCGGCCTGCCCGCCATCGCGCTGCCGATTCCGGCGCCACCGCCGATCCCGGTGCCGGGCGCAGTCGTACCGCCGGGCGCAGTCGTACCGCCGGGCGCAGTCGTACCGCCGGGCGCGGCCGTGTTTACGAGCGCGGCCGTACCGCCGAGCCTGCAACTGGTCGGGCCCGCCTTCGCTGAGGACCTGCTCTGTGCGACCGCGCTCGTGGTCGAGAGCCGGCTGCGGTGGTCGGCGCCCGTCGGGTCGTCACCGCTCGGCGACCGGGGGTAGGACGGGCGCGTCGGCCCGGATCCGGCGAATTCCCGGTACGGCCAGGCCGACGAGCAGCACACCGACGCCGGCCCAGATCCCGAACGCGAAGGATGTGGAGTGCTGCGCGGCCAGCACCCCGAGACCGGGCCGGGCCACGGCGATGCCGACCCCGCCGACACACGCGACCACCCCGAAGATCGTCGCGCGTACGGCTCGCGGGGTGACCTCGTTGGTGAAGACCTCCAGCACCGTCAGGCCGAGGGTGTACCCGAATCCCATCAGCGGCAGGAACAGGAACGGGCCGAGCCAGTCCACCTGGTTGGTCGCCACCAGCGCGGCCAGGATGAGCAGGAACGCCGTGGCCAGTGCCGTCGGGCGGTGCACCGGCCGGACGTATCCGGCGACCAGCCCGCCGAACACCGAGGCGGCCGCGAACACCCCGTACATCCAGCCGGTGACCTGCGCGGACAGGCCCAGTTCGAGGGCCAGGGGCTGGAACAGGATGCGGGCGCTCCAGCCGAACAGCAGCAGCAGGCCGCCGAGCCACACGGCACGCCGTACGCGGGGGTTGGCCGCCGCCGCCCGGATGTCCGCCAGCACCGAGCCGAGGGTGGCGACCACCCGTGAACCGGCGATCTCCGGCAGCGTGTACGCGAGCAGGAACGCCACCCCGGCCAGTACGGCGGTGACGGTGAACGGCAGCCGGTGGTCCACCTCGTAGAGATAACCAGCCGCCAGCAGCGAGACGAGTACGGACCCGTTGCCGACCGCCCGTACGAGTCCGAACGCCCTGGCCGGATCGATGTCGAGCTCGTCTTGGGCGCACAGTTCGTAGAGGTAGGTACTGGCCGCGCCGGACGACAGCGCCCACAGCACACCCCAGAGCACCCATGCGCCGAACAGCACCCGCACCGAGTCGATCTGCGTGATGGCGGTGAAGGTCAGCACCGTGGCGCCGGCCAGCGCCAGGTAGGTACGCCGTCGCCCGATCCGGTCGGCGACCAGACCCACCGGGAACTCGCAGATGACCGAGACGATCCGGAACACCCCATCGGCGAGCACGGCGGTGGTCAGCGGGAAACCGAGGTCGAGCAGGTAGATCAGCCAGATGGGGAACCAGAACTGCACTTCGAGCAGGAACTGGGTGATCGTCAGCGTACGGATCGGGCGGCTGCGCAGAGCTGTTCTCATCGGGTCCGATCGCGTCCGTCAGGCCCGGTCGCGGCGGAAGAACAGGTACATGATCACCAGTAGCAGTGACACCACCCCGGACGCGATCAGGATGGCGTCCGCCGGCTGCGCGGCGACCCACTCCACCATGGACGAACGACCCAGGTCGTATGCGGCCATGTCCGGGTCGTTGGCCATCGACCGCCCGAACTCGGTCACCGCGAGCGCCGTGGCGAGGATGGACGTCACGCCGATGCCCAGCAGGATCAGGTCGGTGAACATCCCGGACCGAGCCGTACGCCGGGCGGCCAGTTCGGCGAGCCGACGGTCGCAGATCTCGATCTTGAACCGTACGGGTTGGGCCAGGAGGCCGTCGTAGTCCCAGAACTCCAGGATCGCGTCCATCTCCACCCGTACCGCGCGCTTGAGGTACTTCGAGAGATCCTGCCGCTCCATGATGATCAGCTCGGCCCGCTGGCTCAGGCTCAACAGCTGCCCCCTGAGCTGGTCGAGCTCCCACCGGGAGGCGGCCACCGCCGCCGAATCAGCGAGGATCTTCGACAGCCGGGTGTCGATCCGGTCCAGCGTGCCGTAGAACACCTGCGCGTAGCGCAGCGCGTCCCACTGGTCCCGGAACGGGTCGCCGGGCAGCATCCGGCCGCCTGCCCCGGTGCGGTCCATGAAAATGTAGTTCAGCCAGCGGACCAGGTGCTCCAGATCGCCGGCCAGCAGCCGGTCCGCCGGGCTGCGGACGTCACCGGCCAGCACCACGTCCTTGACCCAGTGCCGGGTGACCGCGTCGGCCCCCGGCTGCGCCGGATCCAGTACGAGGCTGCGGGTGACCCAGAGCGGTTCGCCGAACTCCGCCGTCAGCGGGTCCTCCTCCGGCGTCGCCGCCACCAGGATCCGGCCGTCCCGGTCGGCCCGCCGGAGCAGGCGCAGCACCGGATCCAGGTACCGGGTGACCGTCTCCCGCGCCACCCGTTCACCCATCGCCACCGCCGCGGCCTGGAGTTGGTCGAGACGCCCGGCCAGGCCGGCGGGGTCCTCGGTGGGCCGTGGGTCGACGTCGGCCAGCATCTCCAGCAGCATCAGGCCGTGGTCGTAGAGCCGGAAGCTGATCTCGGTGACCCCGGCGTGCGGGGCGGTGGTGACGCCGACGAACTCGCCCGGCAGGTGCTCGGGGTAGAGCGTGCCGGTGAGGACGTGCATGGTGCGTTCGACGGCGTGGTCGCTGATCACGCGGTAGAGGTTCAGCGAACTCGTCGGCCGGGTGTGTTCCAGCACCACGGTCGGGGACCGTCGGGGTCCATCCGGTGGTACGTCGTCCGGCGCCCGTTCCGCCAGCAGTTCGTCCACCGCCGGCTGCTGGTCGGCCCAGAAGCGCGCGTACCCCTGCGGGTCGCGCAGGGAGGCCCCGGGTACGGCGTAGTAGTCGACCACCACCGGGGCCAGGATCCGGAGCTGGATCACGACGGCTCCGTACCGAGCAGCAGGGCGCGGGCGTCGACGTGCAGCACCCGGCCCTGCGCCGGCCCGTTGGTGACCTTCACCCGGACCAGGATCCGATCCGGCGGCGGGCCGGGGCTCGCGCCGAACGCCTCGGGCCAGGCCAGCACCTGTGCGCGGGTGCCCTTCGGGGCGAGCAGCACCAGTTTGCCGTCCTGGTCCAGGAGTTCCACCAGACCCGTCCCGCCGACCGGGATCAGGGTCACCTCGCGTCGCCCGGACGGTTCGAGGTCGGCGACGATGTCCTCGTACTCCTGGCTCTGGCGCATTTTCGCCAGCGTCGCGTTGAACCTGGCCATCACCGTGGCGGCCTCGTTGCTGTCCGCCATCATGAAGTACAGGCCCTCCATCGAGTGCACCAGCGGGTTGTCGCCCGGCAGGTGGCCGAAGTCCGCGGCGTCACCGGCGAAGGACGGGTCGGCGAGCACCGCCCGGCCGGAGAGCAGCCCCTCGGCGAGCACGTCTATCCGGCCGTCGGCGAGCGCCCGGAAGCCCTCCAGGGCGGATCCGAACCGCACGAATTCGTCAACCGCCGACTCCAGTTCGCCCCAGTAGTCGTACCCGTCGATGGCGCCGACCCGCAGCGCGCCCAGGTCGGCGGCGGACGAGACGGTCGGTTCGCCGTTGCGGCGGTTGTAGAACAGCACGTACTCGAAGTCGACCAGCGGGTCGGAGAGCAGGAAGTCGGTACGCCGGGACTCGCTACCCACCAGCGGGAACGCTCCGACGGTGGCGCCGGCGGCGACCTGCTCCTCGGCCAGCGACCAGGAGGTGTACCTGACCTCGGGGGAGTAACCGGACCGGCTCAGCACCTCGACCACCAACCGGGTGACCGGTCCGCCGGAGGGCAGCTCGGGGCCGACGAACGGTGCCCACGAGCCGCTGGAGACCAGCACCGCCCTGGACGGTGTGGTCGGCGAACCGCGCAGCCCGATGGCCACGATCCCGGTGGCCACGACCACGGCTGCCACCAGGACCAGTGCCGGCGCCCAACTCCGAAGCGGCTTCAGCAGGGCGGACAGCCGCCGCGAGTTCGGGGTCACGGACGGATGCTATCCGCGCGAATCCACAGTCGACGGATGAGTGTCGTCCTACGGTCACGTTCGACCACCATCACGTCACGCATCGTCATGCCCCGATCGAAGCACGGATGCGAACGTTCCGACAGGGTGCCCGACGATCGAGGCGGTACGGGTCAGGCGGAGGGGATCTCGCGCATCGGCTTGAGCGCCAGCGCCCACCGGGCCAGCTCGTCGAGCAGCGCCGTCGCCTGGGTCTCCATCTGCTCGGTCGGCCGGATCTCGGTCCCGTCCTCGCTGCGCAGGGACATCACGAACGGGATCATGACCGACTCGTTCAGCGGCACCATCTTCAGCGCCAGCAAAACCGGCTTGATCTGCTGCTGGGCTCGGGTACCGGCGGCGATCCCGCCGTAGCTGACCAGGCCGATCGGCTTGTACTGCCACTCGTTGTGCAGGTAGTCGATGGCGTTCTTCAGTGGCGCCGTGTAGCCGTAGTTGTACTCCGGCATCACCAGCACGTACGCGTCCCCGGCGTCGATCTTCGCGCTCCAGTCCAGGGCGTGCTGGCCCTCGTACCGGCGCATCCGGGGATGGTTCGGCTCGTCCATCATCGGCAGGTTCAACTCGGCCAGGTCGATCAGCTCCACGTCGAAGGCGCCGTGCTTGGCCGCGCGGTCGAAGAACCACTCGCCGACCGGCAGACCGATCCGGCCGGGGCGGGTGCTGGCGATGATGACGTGCAGCTTGGGCATGCCGCGTACGTCCCCTCTGGTGCGGTACGACTCCCTGGCCCGACCAGCCTCTCACGGCCGGCACGCGGTGACTCCGGGGGAGTCGTTCACTCGAAGAAGCGGGCCAGGTGGCTGCTCGTGGGCTCCGGGTCGCCGGGCTCCAGCGGGGTCAGGTCGGCGAAGATCGACGCGCCGTCGCAGCCGGCGTGCAGCGGGTACCAGCGCGGGGTGCCCGGTGGCCGCGAGCAGATCCCCTTGATCGTCTGTACGTCCAGCAGCCGTACGTGGGTCGGGTCGGCGACCGCGTTCACATGCCCCCACCAGGGGCTCATGATGTGCAGGGTGCCGCCCGGCCGGAGCACCCGGTGGCACTCGTCGACCAGGGACAGGAAGTCGATCAGGTGCTCCAGGATGTGCACCGTGAAGATCACGTCGATCGAGTTGTCGGCGAGCGGCAGCGCCCCGGACAGGTCCGCCTGGGCGTCCACCCCGTCCGCCCGGCGCAGGTCCAGGCCCAGGTTCTCCGGGTACTGCTTCGCCGCGCCGCAGCCGAGGTCCATCACCACCGGTTCCCGGCCGCCGACCCGGATCCGGGACCAGACCGCGAGCACCCCGTCGAACCGCCCGACCAACTGCTTGACCAGCCGCAGTTGCCGCAGGTCGGCGACGTCGCCGGTCAGGTGCGCCACGCCCCGGTCGAAGCGGACGTCGACCGCCACCCCGCGCATCCGATCGTCGTGCTCGGCCAGATCGGCGCACGCCTGCGTGAGGAAACCGTCGATCTCCCGCAGCCGCTCGCCGGAGGACGCCGTACGTGCCAACGCGACCATGGGCCCACCTCCCGGCCCGGCCTACCCACGATCGGCCCGGCCATGCCCCGCCGCCACCGCTTTTCCGGCGGCGGCAGGAGCCGGCGTCAGCGGGGCGAGGGGCGGCGGCCCAGCCGGGTGGCCCGGATCCGCTGCCGGGGCGGGGTCGGCGGCAGCACCCGTTTCAGGTGGTATCGGTGCAGCTCGGCGGTGCCCTCCATCGAGCTGTCGTCGGTGACCGCGACCAGGTCCCAGCCCTGGAGCCCGGCCCGGTTCAGGTGCTCCAGCGCGGTTTCGCCGTACGCCGAGACGTCGAGCATGGAGCCGTCCGGGCCGTACCAGGTGTAGATGAGTTCCCAACCGGTGTCCTCTAGCCGGGCCTGCCGGCGCCGTACGAGCAAGGCGTACTCGAACTGGACCATGGGCTCATTGTCGTCTATTCCGGCAGGTCGGCAAGGCGAAGACGGCGGCGACCCGCCGGGGCCGGGTCAGCGTTCGGTCACCCGGCCGCCGTCGACCTCGACGTGCCGGGTGGTCCGGACCGCCGCAAGCATCCGGCGATCGTGCGTGACCAGCAACAACGTCCCCGGGTACGCGTCCAGCGCCGATTCCAGCTGCTCGATCGCGGTCAGGTCGAGGTGGTTCGTCGGCTCGTCCAGCACCAGCAGGTTCACCCCACGGGCCTGGAGCAGGGCGAGCGCCGCCCGGGTCCGCTCACCCGGGGACAGGGTCGCCGCCGGGCGCAGTACGTGCGCGGCCCGCAGCCCGAACTTCGCCAGCAGGGTCCGTACGTCGGCCGGCGCCAGTTCCGGTACGGCGGCGCCGAACGCGTCGACCAGCGGCTGGTCGCCGAGGAACAGTCCCCGGGCCTGGTCGACCTCGCCGACCACCACCCCCGGCCCGAGCGAGGCGTGCCCGGCGGCCAGCGGCAGTCGCCCCAGCAGGGCGCCGAGCAGGGTGGACTTGCCGGCGCCGTTGGCCCCGGTGATCGCCACCTTCTCGGCCCAGCCGATCTGGAGGTCGACCGGCCCGAGGGTGAAGCCGCCCCGGTCCACCACCGCGCCACGCAGCGCGGCGACGATCGTACCGGCGCGGGGTGCGGCGGTGATCTCCATCCGCAGCTCCCACTCCTTGCGTGGCTCCTCGACCACGTCCAGCCGTTCGATCAGCTTCTCGGTCTGCCGGGCCTTCGCCGCCTGCTTCTCGCTCGTCTCACCGCGCATGTGCTTGGCGATCTTGTCGTTGTCCGGTGCCTTGCGGCGGGCGTTGCGTACGCCCTTCTCCATCCAGGCCCGCTGGGTACGCGCCCGCGCCTCCAGCCCGGCGCGGGTGTCGGCGTACTCGTCGTAGTCGGCGCGGGCGTGCCGGCGGGCCACCTCCCGCTCCTCCAGGTAGGCGGCGTAACCACCACCGAAGAGGCGCACCTGCTGCTGCACCAGGTCGAGTTCCAGCACGGCGGTGACGGTCCGGGTGAGGAACTCCCGGTCGTGGCTGACCAGCACGGTGCCGGCCCGCAGACCGGTGACGAACCGTTCCAGCCGGTCCAGACCGGCCAGGTCGAGGTCGTTGGTCGGCTCGTCCAGCAGGAAGATGTCGTACCGGCTGAGCAGCAGCGAGGCCATGCCGGCGCGGGCCGCCTGGCCACCGGAGAGGGTGGTCATCGGGGCGTCCAGGTCGACCGTGAGCCCGAGTTCGGCGGCCACCTGCTCGGCCCGCTCGTCGAGGTCCGCCCCACCGAGCGCGAGCCAGCGTTCGAGCGCGGTCGCGTACGCGTCGTCAGAGCCCGGCAAACCGGCGGTGAGCGCCTCGGTGGCCTCGTCCAGGGCGGCCTGCGCCGCACTGACCCCGGTACGCCGGGACAGGAAGTCCCGGACGGCCTCGCCCGGCCGCCGTTCCGGCTCCTGGGGCAGGTGCCCGACGCCTGCGCCGGGCGGGTTGAGCTGCACCGTGCCCTGTTCCGGCGGCTGAAGCCCGGCGAGGGTACGCAGCAGCGTCGACTTGCCGGCGCCGTTCACCCCGACCAGCCCGATCACGTCGCCCGGGGCGACGACCAGGTCCAGCCCGGTGAACAGGACACGGTCCCCGTGTCCGGCGGTCAGGTCCTTGGCGATCAACGTGGCACTCATGAGAACGCCGATGTTATCCGCCCGGCTGCCACGATCGCCGGGCATATCCGGCCGGGCGGGCGGCGCGCGGTGCCGGCGTCGGGGCAGACTGGGCCGGTGGCGACCACTCTCGCGATCGACTGCGGCGGCGGCGGGTTGAAGGCGTCGGTGCTGGACGAGGCGGGGACGATGCGGGCCCGGCCGATCCGGGTGCCGACCCCGTACCCGTTGCCGCCCGCGCTCTTCGTCAAGACCCTGGTGGATCTCGGCGGACAGCTGCCGGCGGCGGACCGGGTCACCGTCGGGATGCCCGGCATGCTGCGCCACGGCGTGGTGGTCGCGACCCCGCACTACATCACCCGCGCCGGCCCCCGGACCAAACCCGACCCGGAGCTGACCGCCGAGTGGTCCGGCTTCGACGCCCGGACCGCGCTCACCGACGCGTTCGGCCTGCCGGTGCTGGTCCTCAACGACGCCGAGGTACACGGCGCCGGGGTGGTCGCCGGGACCGGCTCGGAACTCGTGCTCACCCTCGGCACCGGCCTGGGCTGCGCACTGTTCGACGGCGGCACGCTCGCCCCGCACCTGGAGCTGTCGCAGGCGCCGGTGCGCTGGGGGATGAGCTACGACACCTACATCGGCGAGCACGAACGCCGCCGGCTGGGCGACGGGTTCTGGTCCCGACGGGTACGCGGGGTCGTCGAGGGTCTGCGCCCGGTCTTCCACTGGGACCGGCTCTATCTCGGCGGCGGCAACTCGCGGCTGATCCGCCCGGAGCAGCTTGCCCGGATGGGCGACGACGTGGTGGTGGTACCGAACACGGCGGGCATTCTCGGCGGTGTCCGGGCCTGGGCGATCTCCGCCGGCTGAGCGGCTGGGCGCTGGCGCGGGCGAGAACGGCGACGGGAACAGTCGCTATCCGTGCGGTGTTGTGTCAGCGTCAGTGGGGACTGGTTGATACGGGACGAGGGGGTAGGTCTGATGGATCTTCTGGCTGAGTACCGGCGGGCGACCATGTTCTTCGAGACCGGGGACCCGAGCGGGGCGGCCCGGTTGCTGGAGCCGATCGTCGAGGCCGAGCCCACGAACACCTCCGTACGGCAGCTGCTGGCTCGCGCGTACTTCCAGTCGGCCCAGCTCGGCCGGGCCGAGGAGCAGTTGCGGGTGCTGGTCGACCGTGACCCGAGTGACCACTACGCGCACCATGTGCTGGGCCGGACCCTGGAGCGGGTCGGGCGGGCGCCGGAGGCGCTGCGGCACCTGCGGATCGCGGCGGCGATGCATTCGGAGAACGACGACTACCAGACGGCGTTGCGGCGGGTGGAGACCAAGGTCGGCGGTTCCCGCCGGGGTGACCTGCCTACGATGGGTTCCCATGGGAGCTGACCGGGGGATGGGCGTGCGATGAAGCTCAAGCTCGACCTGCACGACATCTTCAACCGGGGGCAGGACATCGACCGGGCGCTGCGCGGCATCATCGACGAGGCGGTGGCGAAGAAGGCCACCCTGGTCGAGATCATCCCCGGCAAGGGTTCGGGCCAGCTCAAAAAGCGGGTGCTGCGCTTCCTCGACCAAAAGGAAATCAAGCAGATCTACCACCGCGTAGAAAAGGACTCGAACAACTTCGGCCGAGTCTTCGTCCACTTCCGCTGGAAATAACCCCTCCAACCCCTCCCCTCCCTCCCCCCACGGGCCCCTACCTGCTCGTCGATCTAGGGCGAATACGTGTTAGTCGATCTCTAATCACACGTATTTCCCCTAGATCGACGGGGTGTGGGGGGTGTGGGGGGTGTGGGGGGTGTGGGGGGTGTGGGGGGTGTGGGGGGTGTGCGGGTGTGTGTGGTGGGGGTGGGGGGCTGGGGGCGGTTGTGGTGGGTGGGAGCGAGATATTGACATGCCTGAAATGCGCTGTCAATATCGCCCTACTCGCTGGGAGCGCTTCCATGACCTTGGGTGCCGTGACCCGTACGCGGTGGTGATGTCGCGCCCGGCGGGACCGTGTCCTCCACCGAAAGGACTCCCGTGCGAAACCGACCACCCACCCGGCGTGCCGCACCGCTCGCCGTACTCACCGTGGCCGCGCTGGCCAGCACCGCACTTAGCGGCCCGGCCGCGTACGCCGAAGATCCCGAGCCCGGACCCGAGCAGATAGTCAACGGCACCTTCGACGGCGGTCACGCCCCCTGGTGGGGGACCGGCAACCTCACCCTGGACAGCGGCGGCGGGCGGCTCTGCGCCGCCGTACCCGGTGGCACGGTCAATCCGTGGGACGTCATCATCGGCCAGGACAACGTCCCGCTGGTCGCCGGTGAGACATACGAGTTCCGGTTCTTCGGCACCGCCAGCCCGGCCAGGGTCGGCAAGGCGCTGGTGCAGTTGCCGGTCGACCCGTACACGCAGTATCTGTCCGCCAATCCCGAGCTGAGTGTCTCCGGCAACGACTACCGCTACACCTTCACCTCCCCGGTCGACCTGCCGAACGCCCAGGTCGCCTTCCAACTCGGCGGCAGCGTCGAGCCGTGGACGGTCTGCCTGGACAACGTCTCGCTGCGCGGTGGCGCGGCACCCGATGTCTACGTACCGGAGACCGGCCCGAGGGTCCGGGTCAACCAGGTCGGCTACCTGCCGAAGGGCCCGAAGAACGCCACCGTGGTCACCGATGCCACCGCCGCGCTGCCCTGGCACCTGCGCAACCGGAGCGGCCGGGTGGTGGCCAGCGGCCGGACCGTCCCGCGTGGACTCGACTCCTCCTCCGGGCAGCGGGTGCACTCGATCGACTTCGGTCGCTACACCGACACCGGCAGCGGCTACACCCTGGTCGCCGACGGGGAGACCAGCCGGCCGTTCGACCTCGGCACGGACTTCTACGAGCGGCTGCGTACGGACGCGTTGAAGTTCTACTACACCCAGCGCAGCGGGGTGGAGATCCTCGACCGGTTGCGCCCCGGCTATGGCCGTCCGGCCGGTCACGCCGGCCTCGCCCCGAACCAGGGCGACACCGCCGTGCCCTGCCAACCCGGTGTCTGCGACTACACTTTGGACGTCTCCGGCGGCTGGTACGACGCCGGCGACCACGGCAAGTACGTGGTCAACGGCGGCATCTCGGTGCACCAGCTGATGAGCGAGTACGAACGCTCCCGCCGGGCCGACACCGCCCAGCCGTGGCAGCTCGGCGACCGCACCCTCGACCTGCCGGAGAGCGGCAACCGGGTGCCGGACATCCTCGACGAGGCGCGCTGGGAACAGGAGTTCCTGCTCAGCATGCAGGTCCCGGCCGGCAAGCCGAAGGCCGGCATGGCCCACCACAAGATCCACGACGACTCGTGGACCGGGCTGCCGCTGCTGCCCCATCTTGACGACAAGCGGCGCGAACTGCACCCGCCCAGCACCGCCGCCACGCTCAACCTGGCCGCCACCGCCGCGCAGGCGGCCCGCGTCTTCCGCCCGTACGACCGGGGGTTCGCCGACCGCAACCTGCGCGCGGCGAAGGCCGCCTGGGCCGCGGCCAGGGCGAACCCAACGGTGTACGCCGACCCGGCCGACGCCAACGGCGGCGGCGCCTACAACGACAACGACGTCAGCGACGAGTTCTACTGGGCCGCCGCCGAGCTGTTCCTCACCACCGGGGCGCGCGAGTACCGCGACGCGGTGCTCGCCTCGCCGCACCACACCGGCGACGTTTGGCGGGAGCGCGGCTTCGACTGGGGCAACACCGCCGCACTCGGCCGGCTCGACCTGGCCACGCTGCCCAGCTCGCTGCCGGACCGCGAGCGGGTCCGGGCGTCGGTGGTCCGGGGCGCCGACCGCTACCTGGCCACGATCGAGACCCATCCGTACGGGGTGCCGTACGCACCGGCCGACAACCTGTGGGACTGGGGTTCCAACAACCTGATCATCAACAACGCGATAGTGCTGGCCACCGCCTTCGACCTGACCGGCCGGGACCGCTACCGCGACGGGGTGCTGGAGACGATGGACTACCTGTTCGGCCGCAACGCGCTGAACCAGTCGTACGTGACCGGCTACGGCGAGGTGGCCGCCCGCAACCAGCACAGCCGCTGGTACGCCCACCAGCTCAACCCGGACCTGCCGAACCCGCCCCGAGGCACCCTCTCCGGTGGCCCGAACTCGGCTATCCAGGACCCGGTGGCGCAGCAGAAACTGCGCGGCTGCGCGCCGCAGTTCTGCTACCTCGACGACATCGAGTCCTGGTCGACGAACGAGCTGACCATCAACTGGAACGCCCCGCTGGCCTGGATCGCGGGATTCGTCGCCGACCAGGACGACGGTGCCGCCCACCCGCACCACTGACCGGCGTACGGAAGGGCCCCTGGTCACGCACACCAGGGGTCCTTCCATACAACTCGGTTGGAGCCTTTCGTACGGCTCAGTAGGAGTAGGTGTGGGCGACGGCGACCATCTCCGAGGTGTGCGAGCCGACCACGCCCACCCCGGCCGGGCGCGGACGGAAGCCGGGCAGCCCGGACAGGCCGTCGCTGCCGTCCATCGCCCGCAGTGACACCGGGCCGCCAAGGGGCGTGAGCACCAACTCGATCTCGATCCCGTCGGCCGGCGGGGCGTGGAAGACCAGCCCGAACGACCACGGTCCGCCGTCGGGAGCCACGGTCACCGGGACGTCACGTCCCGCGACCGTCGCCCGTTGCACCGTCGCGGTCGACGCGGCCACGTGCAGGCCGACCAGACGCACCTGCCGTTGCGGGGCCAGACGCAGCCGCAGGGTACGCCGATCACCGTCGGTCCGGTCGGCGAGCACGGTCAACGCCGGGGCGGGCAGCGCCGCCGCCTGTGCCGGACCGGCGAGCACGTCCTTGGGGCCGAGCGCCGGGAAGTCGGCTCGGGTCGAGACCGGTGTGTCGACGTACCCGGCGGTCCACGGTTGCGGGTCGGCCTCCTCGCTGAACCAGCGGGCCGTACCGGTGTCGGTGTCGAGCGCGTACATCAGGTGGGTCGGCACCGGATGCGCGGCATCGAACCGGTCGACCACCAGGCCGGTCCCGGCGAGCACCAGCGCGGCGAGCGCCGCCGCGAGACCCGGCACCGCGCCCGGCCACCGCCTGGCGGCCGCTACCCCCGCCGGCTCGCCCGCCGGTCCAGTGCCGGGCGGTCCAGTGCCGGGCGGTGCGGGGTGGAACAAGTCGAGGACCGGTAGCGCGCCGAGCCCGAGCATGACGGCGAACAGCGCCGCCACCCCGCCCATCGCCATGCCCAGCGCCGGGAACAGCAGCATCACGGTCGGCAGCAGGATGAGCACCCCGATCCCGGCGCCGGCGGTCACCGCGACCACCGCCCAGCGGCTGCCCGGCCGTACGGCGAGGGCCACCAGCGCGCCGCCCGCGCCGGCCAGCGCGGGCAGGGCGGCCAGGTACGACCCACCCGGAGTGAGTACGGCGAGCAGCACCCCCAGTACGGCCAGCCAGCCGAACCCGCCGACGGCCAGTGCCGCCGTCCCGATCCGGCGACGGAACAGCGCGTACCAGCCGAGCAGTACGGCGGCGGCCAGCGCCAGCACCGCCAGTCGATACCACAGCGGGCGGTACGGGTCGAGCAGCTCGGCGTAGCCGGGCCGGATGGTGGTGATGCCCAGCCAGAGCAGCTGCGCCAGCACCGGTGCGACCACTATCGGCAGCAGGGCCAGCCCGAAGCCGGCGCCGATCCGGGACCGGGTGGCCTGCCCCCGGCGCCGGGTCAGCCAGCCGAGCAGACCGACCGCGGCGACCGCGAGCAGGGCCAGTGGCCAGGTCAGCCAGCCGGGGTAGCGGACCAGGGTGCCGGGCAGCGGGAAGTAGGTGGCGTCGTCGCCGGCGCGCAGGTCGGCCAGGTCGGTGGAACCGAACTCGCGGGCCAGCGCCAGCGCGTTGTCGCCGTGCTGCTGCACACTGCGCCGGTCGACCGTGGCCGGTGTGTCCAGCGGGGTGTGGTAGATCGCCCCGCCGTCCAGGTAGGCCGAGTTCAGACCGGTGAAGCCGTGGTCGAGAAAGGCGGTGAAGTCGGTGTCGTTCGGCAGCAGCCGGTAGACCTCGACCGCGAACGAGGTGCCGACCGGGTGCGGGGCGGCCCGGCCGAAGACGCCGACCAGGCCGGCGTTGTCCGGCGAGGTTTCGAACATGATCACCGGCCCGGTGCTGCCGCGCGCCTCGACGTTGAGCACCACGCCGCCGTCGGCCGCGAGCGGGTGCCCGGACGCGAACGCCGAAGCGCCGCACAGGCATGCCTCCTCGGCGTCGGTCAGCACGAACACTATGTCGTTGCGGGGGCGGGGACCGGTGCTCAGCGCGCGGGCCACCTCCAGGATGGTCGAGGTCCCGACCGCGTCGTCGTTGCCGCCCGGCCCGGAGGGCACCGCGTCGTAGTGGGCGACCAGGAAGATCCGACCGGTCGGATCGGTGCCGGGGATGCGGGCGACGACGTTGCGTACCCGGCCCAGGGTGGTGCCGCCCGCCGCGCCGCTGAGCTGACCGGCCTCCTCGGCCACCGTGTCCTGGATCTCGGTGGACAGGCCGAGGTCGCGCAGGGTGCCTTCGAGGTACGTCCGGACCCGGTCGTTGGCGGGGCTGCCGGCGGGGTGCGGGCGCGCCGCGACGATGCCCACGTGCTCGGCGGCCCGATCGGCGCTGAACCGGTCGGCGGGGGCGTCGGCGCCGACCGGGGCCGGCGTACGCAGGTCGAGCAGTGCGGCGGCGCCGATCGCGACCAGCACGGTCAGCGCGGCGGCGGCGACCGACCAGCGCCGGGCGACTCGGACCGGTCGGACCGGTCGGGCGGGTGCGTGTCCGGGTGGTGACGGGGCGGGTGCGGCCACGGTTTCTCCTGGGGGAAGGGGGGTCTTCCTGGGGCGCGGGTGATCAGTGTTACCGGTGCGTACGGTCCGCGCTATCCGAGCCGTGGCCGGGTGCCGGTGGGTGACTGACGGTTGGCCCCGGTTGTCGCATAGCGTGGGGCGTATGACCCCGGTTCTTGAGCCTGATCCGATCGACCTGCTGCGGCAGTTCGTCGAGCGGGTGGCGCCGTACGACCCGGATCCGTCGGGTTCCCCGGTGGCTTCGGTCGAGCTACGGCACCGGCACGCCACCGAGCGTCTCGCGCTCACTCCGTACCTGGTCCGGGCGCTGGGCGCCGCACTGGCCGGCTACCGTGATCCGGGCGACCGGGGCCGCTGCGCGGAGTGCGGCGGCCGGCGGCTGGACGACAACCTGCACTGCCTCGACTGCGGTCGGCTGCACGGGATCCTCGGCGAGGTGATCGCCGCCCGCGCCGCGCGCATGTCACCGGAAGCGGGCCCGATCGGCGGTCCGGTCGGATGATCGGCCAGTCGGCGCGGGTCACCGCGTTCCCCGTGTTGTGTGGCAGCGTTGGTTGGTACAGGATCAGCAGGTTGATCGCGAAGGAGCAGGAGATCAGTATCGAGGATCCCCGATCCGGGACCGGTCCGCAGCGGTACGGAGTGCCGGTATGACCGGTTCTTCCGTGGTGCCCCAGCGGACGTACCCGCACGGTGGGCTCAGCCGGCATCCGAATCTGCCGGCGGGCGAGCGGTTGCGGGTGCTGCTGGTCGAGGACGATGAGGGCGACGCCTTCCTGGTCGGTGAACTGCTCGCCGAGACCCAGTCGGCGATCGACCTGCTGGTGGCGACGAGCCTCAACCAGGCCCGGCAGCAGATCGCCGGGGTGGACTGCGTACTGCTCGACCTCGGGCTGCCGGACGCCGAGGGGTTGGACGGGCTCCGCCAGGTCCTGGCCATGTCCACCGGTGCGGCGGTCTGCGTGCTCACCGGCCGCCAGGACGAGCGGCTCGGCGTCGACGCGGTCGCCGAGGGCGCCCAGGATTACCTGGTCAAGGGGCAGGTCGACGGGGTCCTGCTGTCCCGGGCGCTGCGCTACGCGGTCGAGCGCAAGCGGGCCGACGAGAACGCCCGGCGGCTGCGCGAGGTGGAGTTGCGCCAGGCGGAGTCGGCCCGGCTGGAGCGCGGCCTGCTGCCGCAGCCGCTGATGGACACCGACCAGGTCGAGGTGCACACCTTCTACCGGCCCGGCCGGCACGCCGCCCTGATCGGCGGCGACTTCTACGACGTCGTCCAGACCACCCCGAACCGGGTCGACCTGATCGTCGGCGACGTCTGCGGGCACGGGGTGGACGAGGCGGCGCTCGGCGTCGAGCTGCGGGTCGCCTGGCGGGCCCTGGTGCTCGCCCGGGTGCCGGACGACGAGGTGCTGCCCGCGCTGGAGCAGGTGCTGATGAGCGAGCGTCGGCTCCGGGAGATCTTCGCGACGGTCGCCACCGTACGGCTGGACCTGGCCGCGAACCGGGCCACCTTCCGGCTCGCCGGGCATCCGCCGCCGCTGCTGCTCTCCGGTGGCCGGGTCGCCCCGGTGCAGGTCCCGGGCGGGTTGCTGCTCGGGGTCCGCCCCCGCCCGCCGATCGCCTTCGATCTCGCCTTCGACACCGAGGACTGGTCTTTGTTGCTCTACACCGACGGATTGATCGAGGGGCGGGTCGGCGAGGGGCCGGACCGGCTCGACGTACCGGGGCTCGGTGGGCTGGTCGCCGACCCGAGGACGCGGGGCGTGCCGCTGGCCGAGCTGCCGGGCTGGCTGGTCAGCCGGGCCGAGGAGCTCAACGGCGGCCCGCTCGCCGACGACGTGGCGATGCTGCTGGTCAGCCGGGGCGGGGGTCGCTGATGAGTACGGCAACTTCGGCCCTGCGCCCGTACGGCTGGAGCCTGCGCCGCCGGGTCACCGCGCTACTCGTGGTGGTGGGCTCGGTGCTGGCCCTGCTCGCCGTCGGCGAGGCGCTGGTGGCCAACGCGAACCGGACCCACCTGGACACCCTGTTGACCAAGACCGGTCCGCTGCGTACCGACGCGGAGTCGTTGCCGACCGCGCTGGTCGACCAGGAGACGGCCGTACGCGGTTACGCGGTCAGCGGTGACCGGGCGGACCTGGCGCCGTACGACGAGGGGATCGGGCAGGAGGGCGTCCTGATCTCCCGGATGGACGCGCTGCTCGACGACCAGCCGGAGATCCGCCGGCAGTTGCACCTGGTCCGGGACCAGGCGGAGCGATGGCGGGCGGAGGTGGCCCAGCCGATCGTCGACGCGACCACCAGCGGCGGCCCGAGCGCCGGCCAGCTGTTGGTCAACGAGCGGGGGCGGCAGCAGTTCGACGCGCTGCGCGGCTCGACCAGCCGGTTGCAGGAGCTGATCCTCGACCTGCGCAACGAGGTCGCCACCAAGGCCCGCAAGACCGGTAACACCCTGGTCCTGCTGCTCATCCTCGCCGGGGTGGTGGTGGTCCTGGCGGGGGTGGCCCTGCTGGTGTCGCTGAACCGGGCGGTGATCGGCCCGGTGACCCGCCTGGCCGAGCAGGTACGCGCGGTCGCCCAGGGCGACTACCAGCGCGACATCGAGCAGACGGGCCCACCCGAGCTGGCCCTGCTCGCCGCCGACGTGGACGCGATGCGCCGCAAGATCGCCGCGGACCTGGCCGAGGTACGCGAGGCGCGTACCCGGATCGAGTGGGTCAACAGCCAGCTCCAGAAGCAGGCGGAGGAGCTGGTCCGGTCCAACCGTGACCTGGAGCAGTTCGCCTACGTCGCCTCGCACGACCTCCAGGAGCCGCTGCGCAAGGTGGCGAGCTTCTGCCAGCTGCTGCAACGCCGGTACGCCGGCCAGCTCGACGAGCGCGCCGACCAGTACATCGCGTTCGCCGTCGACGGCGCCCAGCGGATGCAGCGCCTGATCAACGACCTGCTCGCGTTCTCCCGGATCGGCCGGCTCACCACCGGTTTCGCCGAGGTCGACCTGAACCAGGTGATGGGCGATGTCGCCGGGCAGACCGAGGCGGCCCGGCAGTACGCCGGTGGCGAGCTGACCTGGTCCGACCTGCCGGTGGTGCTGGGCGAGGAACCGTTGCTGACCAACCTGCTGGCGAACCTGGTCAGCAACTCGTTCAAGTTCCGCCGCCCGGACGTTCCGCCGCTGGTACGGATCTCGGCCCGCCGGGTCGACGACGAGTGGGAGATCAGCTGCGAGGACAACGGCATCGGGATCGAGCCGGAGTTCGTGGACAAGGTCTTCGTGATCTTCCAGCGGTTGCACTCGAAGGACGCGTACCCGGGCACCGGGATCGGGCTGGCGATCGTGAAGAAGATCGTCGAGTACCACGGTGGGCGGATCTGGGTCGACCTGGAGGCCACCGAGGGGACCGTCATCCGGTTCACCCTGCCGGTGACGGTGGAGGTCGAGCAGCCGGAGACGGTGGAGGTCGACCAGCCGGAGACGGTGGAGGTCGACCAGCCGGAGCTGGCCGCCGCGCCGGCCGTACCGGGGCAGTCCGCCGGCCCGGACGGATCGCGACCGGACGACGACAACTCGAACGAGCCGGACGGACCGGCGGCCGCTGGGCCGGACGGACCGCAGACCGGTGGGATGAAGGAGATCGTGGCATGACGGCACCACCGGACGGCAGAAGTCCGATAGAGGTCCTGCTGGTCGAGGACGACCCCGGGGACGTGCTCATGACGCAGGAGGCGTTCGAGGAGCACAAGCTGCGCAACCGGCTGACCGTGGTCTGCGACGGCGCGGAGGCGCTGGCGTACCTGCGGCGCGAGGGCCAGTACTCGGACGTCACGCTGCCGGACCTGATCCTGCTCGACCTCAACCTGCCCCGCCGCGACGGTCGGGAGGTGCTGCGGGAGATCAAGAACGACGAGCAGCTCTGCCGGATCCCGGTGGTGGTGCTGACCACCTCGCAGGCCGACGAGGACATCCTGCGCAGCTACCAGCTGCACGCGAACGCGTACGTGACCAAGCCGGTCGACTTCGAGCGGTTCATCACGGTGGTCCGGCAGATCGACGAGTTCTTCGTCAGCGTGGTGAAGCTCCCGCCGCGGGGCTGACGCCATGATCGATGAAGTGGGGGCGTTGCTCAGGACCACCGCGGCCGAGGTCATCCTGCCGCTCTTCGGTCACCTGGGGCGGGCCGACGTGTCCGAGAAGGCCCCCGGCGAGCTGGTCACGGTCGCCGACCGGCGGGCCGAGCGGGTCCTCGGCGAGGGACTGCTGCGGCTGCTGCCCGGGTCCGTCGTGGTCGGCGAGGAGGGCGTCGCCGCCGACCCCGCGATCCTTGCGCACCTGCACGGTACGGTCCCGGCCTGGCTGGTCGACCCGCTCGACGGGACCGCCAACTTCGCCGCCGGACGGGAGCCGTTCGCGGTGATGGTGGCGCTGTTGGAGGCCGGGGTGATCCGGGCGAGTTGGATCCTCGACCCGATCGCCGACCGGCTGCTGACCGCCGAGGCGGGGCGCGGGTCGTACCTTGACGGGGTGGCGGTGCGGCCGACGGTCGACGCTCCGGCGACGGCGCTGCGCGGCGCGGTGATGTCCCGGTTCCTGCCGCCGGCCTGGCGGTCCTCGGTCGAGGCCGGCGCCCACCGGCTCGGTACGGTCCTGCCCGGTCAGCACTGCGCCGGCCGCGAGTACGCCGACATCCTCACCGGGGCCCAGCAGTTCGCGCTCTTCTGGCGCACGCTGCCCTGGGACCACGCGCCCGGTGTGCTGCTGTTGCAGGAGGCGGGCGGGGTGGCCCGACGCTTGGACGGGGAGCCGTACCACCCGGCCGACGACCGGGACGGACTGCTCGTCGCCGCCGACGAACAAACCTGGCACACGGTACGGGAGACGCTGCTCCCCGACGTCTGACCGGCGCCCTTGGCGTGATCATCGGCACCTTCGGTGTGACCGCCGATACAGAGTGTGAATGATGTGTTTCACTCACCGGCGACTATGCGATGTGGTGAGCCGTAGGGCCGACAGCGTGCCCGTGGTCCGGTAGTGTGACCCCCGGTCTCTCGCCCGGAGGCGCCACATCCGGCGCCGGCGGTGGCCGCCGCCGAAAGAGCTACCAGGTAACCGGGGTAGGCGGCCGACGGAAGGAATGGCTTTCGTGCCTCGCAGGACGGCCAGGATCCGGCGCCGCGCGTCGGTAACGCTCGCGGCACTGCTCGCCGCCGTTGTGGTCGCCACCGGAACCCCCGCCGCCGCCGCGGCGCCCGCCACCCGTACTCTCGGTTACGGGCCACTCGCGTTCGCGCCGAGCGGTCCCGGTGAGGAGGGCGGCAGCAAGGCCCTGCGCGACACGCTCGAAGCCGTCTCCAAGGGACACATCGAGGCCAAGGCCAAACTCGACAATTCGGTCAAGCGTCAGGCGGCACTCACCGCCGAGCTGACCAAGGTCGAGACCCGGCTGGTCGAGCTGAACGCGATTGTCGCCGAGGTCGCCGTCGAGTCCTACCGGCTCGGCCGGCTCAGTGCCGTCGCCACCCTGCTCAACAGCGTCTCACCGGAGGCGTTCCTGGAGCGGGCCGCCGGGCTGGAGGTGATGGCCCAGCGCGACGACAAGCAGCTCCGGGCGCTCACGCAGGCCCGCGAGGAAGCGACCCGGGCCAAGGCCGCGATCGACAACGAGGTGCGCGAACAGCAGAAGCAGCTCGCCGTCATCGCCAAGCGCAAGACGGACGCCGAACGCGCGCTCGCCGCCGTCGGCGGCAAGAGCGCCACCGGCTTTGTCGCCGCCAACTCGCCCTCGGCCAAGTCGGCCCCGAAGAACTCCGACGGCTCCTGGCCGAAGGAGTCCTGCACCGTCAACGACCCGACCACCTCCGGCTGCATCACCCCGCGCACCCTGCACGCGATGAACCAGGCCAAGGCCGCCGGCTACAAGCGCTACGTCTCCTGCCACCGCCCCAGCGGCGGCGGGGAACACCCCAAGGGACGCGCCTGCGACTTCTCCTCCGCGACCGACGGCTTCAAGGACGCCGACGCCACCGGTGGCGACCGCACCTACGGCAACAACCTCGCCGCGTACTACGTGAAGAACGCCGGCTCGCTCGGCGTGCTCTACGTCATCTGGTACCGACAGATCTGGATGCCCGGCACCGGATGGCGGTCCTACAACGGCGGCGGCAGCCCGGCCGGCGACCACACGAACCACGTTCATCTCTCGATGGTTTGACGCGAACCCGCAGCCAGCCTGCGTACCATCCCACCGATGGACACAACACCCGCTGACGTACCGGCCCCGGCGGACGCGCCCGTGACACCGACGGGTCCGCCCACGCCCGAGGCGGCCGGTGCCCGCGCACTGCCCAACGGCCTCGCCGCCACCCTCGTCTTCCTCGCCAGCGGCGCGGTGCTCGTGCTGGAGACCGTCTCCCTGCGCCTGGTCGGCCCGTACCTCGGCGTCACCCTCCAGGTCACCAGCTCGGTGATCGGGGTGGCGCTCGGCGCCATCGCGTACGGCGCCTGGCTCGGCGGCTGGCTGGCCGACCGGCGCGACCCCCGTACGCTGCTCGCCCCGGCCCTCGTCCTCGCCGGCATCAGCACCGCCATCACCCTGCCGGTGGTCCGATACGCCGGTGAGGTGCTGCGCGGCGGCGCCACCGCCGGCATCCTGCTGCTGACCGCGCTGGCGGTGTTCCTGCCCGCCGCACTGCTCGCCGCCGTCACCCCGCTGGTGGTGAAGCTGCAACTGAGCGACCTGCGCCGGACCGGGCAGGTCGTCGGGCGACTGTCCAGCATCGGCACCCTGGGCGGCATCACCGCCACCCTCGGCACCGGATTCGTGCTGGTCGCAGCCCTGCCGAGCACCGTCATCATGGTCGGGCTCGCGCTGCTGCTCGGCCTGACCGGGCTCTGGCTCGGCTGGTACCTGTGGCGGTTGGACCGGACCACGACGCCGGGCCGCCCCCGGGTGAAGGCGGCCGTGGCGCTGCTCGGACTGGTCGGGGCGGGACTGGCCACGGTGGCGCCGAACCCGTGCGACGTGGAGACCGCGTACCACTGCGCCAGCGTCGAGGCCGACGAGGAGAACCCGGACGGCCGGCTGCTGGTGCTCAACTCGGCCTGGCACTCGTACGTCGACCTGGCCGACCCGACGCACCTGGAGTTCACGTACACCCAGTGGATCGGCGCGGTGACGGACGTGTTCGCGCCGGCCGGGCAGCGGCTGGACGCGGTGCACCTCGGCGGCGGCGGGTTCACCATCCCGACCTACCTGAGCGCCACCCGACCGGGCACCGTCAACACCGTGTTCGAAATCGACGGTGAGCTGGTCGAGCTGGGCCGCCGCGAACTGGGCGTACGGCCGGGCCCGGAACTGCGCGCGGTGGTCGGCGACGCCCGGATGCTGGTCGGCGAGCTGCCCGACGACAGCGCCGACCTGGTGGTCGGTGACGCCTTCGGTCACCTCGTGGTGCCCTGGCACCTGGCCACCAGGGAGATGGCGGCCGACATCCGCCGGGTGGTCCGCCCCGGCGGCCTGTACGTGCAGAACGTCATCGACTACCCGCCGCTGCGGTTCATCCGCGCCGAACTCGCCACCGTGATGGCCGAGTTCAGCCACGTCGCGCTGGTCGCGCCGCCGAACGCGATCACCGGAGCGCGGGGAGCGAACTTCCTGATCGTCGCCACCGACACCCCGTTGCCGCTCGACGCGATGCGCCTGCGGCTCGGCGCGACCGACGAACCGGTCACCGTGCTCGACGGGCCGGACCTGGACGAATTCGTTGGCGACGCGATGGTGCTCACCGACGAGTACGCCCCGGTCGATCAGCTCCTCGCCACCGCCTGAGCCGCGCCACCTGACCGTCACCGCAGGTCATCCGGCTCCCGTACCGGATAGCTATTCATCTCTCGGTCAACCACTGACCTCCTGACCGTCGTCCCCCGGCGGTTGGATCGGGTTCCACCCGAACCACCCCACGTCAGGAGATCTTCGGTGCGACGTACCCTTTCCATCCTCGGCCTGGCCGGCGTCATGCTGGCGGCGGTGGTGGCGGTCCCCACCTCGTCGTTCGCCGCCCGCGACGGCGGCGAGTCGGCCGAGCGGCACGCGGACAGGTCCCGCGACGCGGCGAAGCCGCTGGTGATCGCCCACCGTGGAGCCAGCGGCTACCGGCCCGAGCACACGCTGGAGGCGTACCGGTTGGCGATCCGCCTCGGTGCCGACTTCATCGAGCCCGACCTGGTGTCCACCCGCGACCGGGTGCTGGTCGCCCGGCACGAGAACGAGATCTCCGGCACCACCAACGTGGCCGACCACCCGGAGTTCGCCGCCCGCAAGGCCACCAAGACCATCGACGGGATCGCGGTCACCGGCTGGTTCACCGAGGACTTCACCCTGACCGAGCTGAAGACGCTGCGGGCCAAGGAGCGGCTGCCGCAGGTCCGCCCGACCAACACCACCTTCGACGGCACCCTGGAGATCCCGACCCTCCAGGAGGTCATCGACCTCGCCAAGTCCGAGAGCCGGCGGCTCGACCGGACCATCGGCATCTACCCGGAGACCAAGCACCCCACCTACTTCCAGTCGATCGGGCTGGCCCTGGAGGAGCCGCTGGTCCGGGTGCTCGACCGCAACGGGCTGGACAGCCGCAGGGACGCCGTGTTCATCCAGTCCTTCGAGACGGCGAACCTGCGCAAGCTGAGCAGGCTGACCGACGTACGCCTGGCGCAACTGCTCGACGCCGCCGGTCGGCCGTACGACTTCACCGTCGCCGGTGACCCGCGCACCTACCAGGACCTGGTCAAGCCGGAGAACCTGAAGTGGATCAGCACGTACGCGGACGGGATCGGCGCGACCAAGAACCTGCTCGTGCCCCGTGACGCCAGCGGCAAGCTGCTCGCCCCCACCACCGTCGTCCGGGACGCCCACCGGGTCGGCCTGGACGTGCACGCCTGGACGTTCCGGGCGGAGAACCAGTTCCTGCCGACCGACTTCCGGCTCGGCGCCGACCCGAACGCCCGTGGCGACATCACGGCCGAGTACGAGCTGTTCTTCAGCCTCGGCCTCGACGGTGTGTTCAGCGACCACCCGGACACCGCCGTGGCCGCCCGCGCCGCCCTGCGCTGACCCTTCCACTCGGAGCCGGGCGGCGGATCGGAGCGATCACCGGTCCGCCGCCCGGCCGCGGTGCCGGGCTGACCGATGGACAGGCAGCCCGCTCGTACGCCGGTCAGAAGTGGTCGAGCAGGTCGGGGAAGGTCGACAGGGTCAGCACCCGGCTGTCCTCGGGATCGAGGTCGGCGTGCTCCAGCGCCCACGGGTACGGGTCCGGGATGTAGACCGCGTTCATCCCCGCCGCCCGCGCCGGCAGGATGTCCGACTTCGGGGAGTTGCCGATCATCCAGGTGGCATCCGGCGACAGCCCGTGCTCGGCCACCACCTGCCGGTAGACCTCCACGTTCTTCTCCACCACGATGTGCGTACGGCGGAAGTGGTGTCCCAGCCCGGACGCGTCGATCTTGCGTTGCTGCTCCTCGGTGTTGCCCTTGGTCAGCAGCAGCAGGACGTGCCGCCGGCCCAGCTCGGTCAGCGTGTCCGCCACCCCGGGCACGAGTTCCACCCGGCGCTCGACCAGCGCCACCGCGAGTTCCTCGATCTGCCGCCGTTCCGCCTCGGTGGCCGGTCGTTCGCGCAGCCGGGCCAGGCAGTCGCCGAGACTGTGCAGGAAGATCGCGCTGCCGTACCCGTGGGTCACCACGTTGGCCCGCTCGATGTCGTCCAGGATGGCCCGGATCTCGACCCGGTCCAGGGTCGGGTGGGCCACCCATTCGAGGAAGTCGTCGATCACCCGCTCGAACAGGATGTTGTTCTCCCAGAGTGTGTCGTCGGCGTCGAAGATCAGCACCTGTCCGGCGCGTCGCGCACCGATCGTCCCGGTCGGTTCCACGGTTCTCCTCACCATCGTCGGCTCGGGGACTGTACTCAACCGGGTCGACAACGGCGACGGATTAGTACCGGATCCGTGGCTGTCCAGAACAATTCATCGACGGAGCCGATCATCAGTTCCGGCTGCCGTCGAATCGGACCGGACCGGCAACGACCAGCGCAAACAATCCGTCGGCCGGGGCGGTGGCAAAGCGTACGGGCGGGGCGTCGATGATCGATTCCTGTCGGCGCCGGAAACGACACACACCGGGCCATGGACCGATCGACCCGGCTCGGGTAGCTTCCGCAGCCAAGACCGATGACGGGAGACCGGCAGTGGGAACGTACGCGGTCGTGACGAAGGCACCGCTGGACCGGGTACGCGACTCGGTACACGCGGGCCGGGTCGGCGGCTTTGTCGCACCCGATCCGCTCGGCACCATCGTGCTGTTCGACTCCCCACCGGGCACCAGGTCCAGCAGTCGCCGGTTGGCCAGGCCCGGCTCTGACCTGGTCCGGCGTACGGGTGTGCCGGCCTGGATGCTGCTGGCCAACGAGTCGCTGGCGGAGGCGACGATGCTGACCCCCGACGGCGGTCAGCAGAGCCTCCAGTGGACGGCGGGCTGGCAACCGCCCGAGGAGCCGACCGAGTACCTCTCCGACCGCAAGGCGTGGGACGTCTACTGCGCTGAGATCGCCACCGCCTACGGCCGCCCGGAACAGGCCGGCGAACTGGCGCTGATCCGCAACGACCCGGTGCCCGGTCGCCCGCAACCGCTGGTCGCGGACCTGCTGCGGCAGGTCTGCCGGGTGTTCGACCTGCCGGACGTGGCGGTCGGACGGTCCCTGCTGGTCGGCGACGAACCCGGACTCTACGAGGCCGAGCGGGTCGACGGGACGCACCGGGGTCTGCTCGGCCGGCTGCTGGCCCGGTCCTGAGATGACCGACCTCCCGACGACCGGGGCCGGTGAGACGATCGACGTGGTCCGGGCCAGCGCGTACCGCCTCGGCGCGCTCGCCGACGCCGCACCGGCGACGCCGCTGGCCGAGGCGGACGGCTGGACCCGGCTGCGGTCATCCGGTGCCGACGGGGAGGGGACGGACCTCGCCGCGCTCAGCGTCGCCGCCCGTACTCCGGCCTGCCGGCTGCGGGTGGACGGCGACGGCGGGCTGCGGCTGTCCGCGTACGGGCCGGACGGCGGTTCGGTCGGGCCGCTGGACGGCACCTGCGCCGAGTCGGACGCGTTGGCGGTCGCCGCCCTGTTCGGGCTGCCGGACGGCGCCGCCGTGCTGCACCGCGCGCTGACCAGCCCGTCGACCGGTTACCACCCGACGGCCCGGCTCGCCGACGCCTGCCGCGCCCTCGGCCTGCCACTGGAACTGCTGACCCCCGCCGGGTCCGCGCCGGTCACCGCGCGGGCGGCCGCGCCGGCCCAACCGGAGGTCGGCGTGGTCCTGATGTACGCGCCCGCGCGGGTCGCCGCCGCCGACGCCCCGCTGACCACCCAGTCAGCCTGGACCGTCCCGGTCGACGAGAGCCGCAGCCTGCACCTCTGGGACGGTCGGGGGCAACGGGCCAGCCTGGCGTTGGCCGCCGAGGTACTGGCCGACAAGCGCTGGGCAACGCTGGCCTACTGGTGGTCGGAGCGGACCGCGGGTTTCGTGCTCACCCGGCGCAACCGGGTCGCCGGGGCGCACGAGTGGGGTGGTGGCGCACCGGTCACGCCCGAGGCGACCGCGCGGGCCGGTCGGCAGTTGGCCGAGGAGTTCGGGATACCGGAGCAGGCACTGACGGTCACCGCCCTGCTGCGGCGTACCGACCTGGTGCCGGTGGCGGCGCTCACCGAACTGGGGGAGCTGATCGGCGTACCCGTCGACGTCATCGGCCGGGGCGCCGGGGAGTTGGCGGACTGGGCGGCCACGGTTCCCGGCGCGGTACGCACCGAGCGGATGGGCTTCGCCGCCGCCGTGGTCCACTCCGTACGCGAATACTCGGCGAAGCCGCCGAAGGCCGATCCCTACCATCCCCGGCCGAGGTGGCAGCGAATACTCAGCGGCGTACGGCTGCTGGTGTTCGTACCGATTCTGGCCCTGGGCGTGGCCGGCTGGCTGCGTGGTGAGGTCAGCGGCTGGTGGGTCCTGCTCGGGGTGGTGCTCACCGCCGACGCGGCCTGGGGCCTGCGGCCCGGCCGGCGCAGCCGGATGCACGTCAACCGGGGTACGACCTCGACCGGCGGCCGCTCGCCGGGTTCCGGGTGAGCGAACGGTGACAGCCCGGCTGGCTGCCGCCGGCCGGTGTGCCGACCGGTTCCGGAGGGTATAGCCTCGGAGTCGGCAGTGACCGATCATCATCTATCTGGTCACTCGTCGTTCCCATCCTGGCAAGTGCGGAGCGTGCGAGTTCAGGGGAAGCCGGATGGAGGCTTTCCGTCCCTGCCCATCCCCGATCCGGAAAGCGGTACCCTCTTGCCCCTCGAAGCCCCCGCGTCGTCGCCGGAAGACGAAGACGAGGCCGCCCGGCTGGCGGCCGTACGTCGTTACGAGATCCTCGACGCGCCCCGGGACGGCACCTTCGACGAGATCGCCGAGCTGGCCGCGATGGTCTGCGGCACCCCGATCGCCAGTGTCACCATCGTCGACGCCGACCGGGTCTGGTTCGCCGCCGAGAGGGGCCTCGACGGCGTCACCGAGGCCGGCACCGAGCCGGGCCTGTGCACCTCGGCCTTCCGCGCCGACGGCCCGTACGTCGTCGCCGACGCGGCGCTGGATCCGCGTACGCTCAACCATCCGCTGGTCCGGGGCGAATTCGCGTTGCGGTTCTACGCGGCGGCGCCGATCGTCACCACCGACGGGTTCCGGCTGGGCACCGTCAACGTGATCGACCGCAAGCGCCGCCAGGTCACCGAGAACCAGACAGCGGTGCTGACGAAACTCGCCGCCCTGGTCGCGAAACAGTTGGATCTGCGCCTGGCCGCCATCCTCGCCGTACGCGCGGAGCGGGAACTGGTCGCCGCCGAGTGCCGCGCGACCGCCGTACCGGCCGACCTGACCACCCGCGTACGCGACGTCGCCATCGCCCACCGCCAGTTGCCGCACCCCAACCACTGCCAGCTCGGCGGTGCCCGCAACCCGTGCCCCCGGCCGGCGGAGCTGAAGCTCGCCGACTCCTGGGGCGACTCGGCCTGGAGCTGCACCGAGCACGTCGAGGAAGCCCTGCTCAACGTCCGTTCGGTCTTCCTGGCCAACGAGGACCTCGGCGGCCTGGCCGCGTACGTCAACCGCAACTGAGCTCGTTCGGGGGCATCAAGCACCACTTCCAGCTTGAAGTTGGTGCGTCACAGGATGTGATCTTGGTGTACGTATGTGGGTATGACGCGCATCACGGTGGACGTGAACGATGAGTGGCTGGAGGCGGCCCGCGAGGTGTTGGGCACCGACACCAAGGTCGCCACCATCAACGCGGCGCTGCATGCGTTCGCGTTGCGCAGGCAGGCGGTCGAAATCGTGAACGCGTTCGACAGCGTGCAGTTCGAGTTCACGGATCCGGACCGCTCCTGGGGCTATGGCGGAGGTCGCGACCTGTCGCGGCTGGTGGAGGACGCCCGTCAGGCTGATGCCGCGTGATGGCCGGCAGCGTCTACCTCGCCGACACATCCGTCTATGTCCTCCAGGGGCCTATTCGCAGGTTCGACGTCGGTTCGAAGCCCTGCTGGCCGAGGGACGGCTCGCGGCCTGCCAAATCACCAGCCTTGAGTGCCTGAACAACGCCGACTACGACCGCATCGCAGCCATCACCGGGCAAGCCATGGAATGGGTGGTGGCGAAGGGGTCGCTCTAGCCTTCGGCGCTGCGTGACGTGAGCCGAGTCGGATTGCCGGCGTAACAGCACAACCGTTGGCGGTCGAGCTGCGTCAATGAGATGAGGGTCCCTGATCGGGGGACCGGCATCGTCGCGTCCCGATGCGTGCGTCAGCGCGGGCCGGGGGGCGACCGTGGGCTCAAGAGAGGGAAAGCGCTTGATGGCACGGGGTAGACACAGTCGTTCCAATCGGGTGGCGGTGACCGCGGCGGTGGTCGCCGCCACTCTCGGCATGTCCGGCAGCCCGGCGCTGGCACAGCCGCAGCCGTCGACACCGGCGACCACACCGCCCGGTTCCGGTGGGCCGGTCCTGCCGGCGGACCGGACGTACACGGTGACGCTGTTGACCGGGGACGTGGTGACCGTTTCGGGGCGGGGTTCGGCCTGCCCGGTGGTCAGTGTGCGGCCGGCGAAGCCGAGCGGGGTCCAGCACCGCAGCTGCGGCGCGGACGGTCACGTACGGGTCGTGCCGGGTGAGGTGGCCGGCCTGGTCGGGTCGGTGCTGGACGAGTCGCTGTTCGACGTGACGGCGCTGATCCTCGACGGCTACGACGACGCGCGTACGACAGAGTTGCCGCTGATCGTCCGGCCGGGCGGGGCCGGGGCACGCGCGGCGGGCACGCTCGCCGCCGAGCCGCTCGCCGCGAGCCTGGGCGAACGCCGAGCACTGCCGACCATCGCCGCGGTCGCCGGCCGTCAGCCGAAGACGAGCGGGGCGGACTTCATCCGTACGCTGACCAACCGCGCGCCCGCCGCGCCCGGTGCGCGGACCGCGGACGCCGGCCCGAAGGTGTGGCTGGACCGCCGGGTGTCGGTGGCCGGCGCGACCGCACCGCTGAACGCCGCTCCGGACACCGATCGTCGGCCGGACACCGGGCGGCTCGACCGGAACCTGACCCAGATCAGCGCGCACAAGGCGTGGCGGGACGGGGTCACCGGTCGGGGCAGCCGGGTCGCCGTGCTCGACACCGGTGCCGACTTCACCCACCCCGACCTGGTCGGACAGGTGGTGGAGCGGGCCGACTTCACCGTCGACGGCGGCGACGCGGTCGACGGCAACGGGCACGGCACCCACGTCGCGGCCACGATCGCCGGCACCGGCGCGGGCGCACCCGGCCAACGCCGAGGGGTCGCGCCCGACGCCGACCTCGTCATCGGCAAGGTCCTCACCGACGACGGGTACGGCAGCGACTCGCAGATCATCGCCGGCATGGAGTGGGCGGCGGCGCGGGCCGACGTGGTCAACATGAGCCTCGGCGGATGGGAACCCAGCGACGGTACGGACCCGTTGTCGCTGGCCGTCGACAACCTCACCGCCCAGCACGGCACCCTGTTCGTCGTCTCCGCCGGAAACGCCGGCCCGACCCCCGGACAGATCTCCTCGCCCGGCGCCGCCGGCACCGCGCTCACCGTCGGCGCGGTCGACGGCACCGACACGCTCGCCGAGTTCTCCGACCGGGGGCCGCTGGTCAACACCATGGCCGCCAAGCCGGAACTGGTCGCCCCCGGTGTCGACATCGTCGCCGCACGGGCCACCGGTACGTCCATGGGCACCCCGGTCGACGCCCGCTACACCGCCGCCTCCGGCACCTCGATGGCCGCCCCGCACGTCGCCGGGGCCGCCGCCCTGCTCGCCCAACGACACCCGGGCTGGCGCCCCGACCAGCTCAAGGCCGCCCTGGTCGGCGCCGCCGAGCCACTGTCGAACGTGGACAGTTACGCGGTCGGTGCCGGCCGGCTGGACGCCGTACGCGCCCTGACCGGGGTGGTCGCCGGACAGGACGTGGTCGATCTCGGCATCTTCGCCTATCCGCAGTCCGGAACCGCCTCGACCAAACTGAGCTGGATCAACAACGGCCGGAGCCCGGTCACCCTGAACCTGGGCCTGACCGTACGGACCCGTACCGGTGCGAACGCGCCGCCGGGCGCCGTGCGGCTCTCGGCCGACCGGCTCACCGTCGGCCGGGGCGGCGTCTCGACCGTGACCATGCGGGTCGACCCGACCCGGCTGGCCGCCAAACCGGGGCTCTACACCGCGACCGTCACCGCCCGGACGCCGGGCGGCACATTTGTCGCCAGCACCCCGGTCGCCTTCTACGTCGAACCGCGCAGCTACGACCTGGCGCTGCGCGTCACGTCGCTGCCCGATGCCGGCCCCGGCATCGACCAGTGGGGCGGGGTACGGATCGCCAGCATCGACGACCCGACACGCTTCAACGAGTTCACCAACCTGTCGCCGACCGAGCCGGTGACGATCCGGGTGCCGGCGGGCCGGTACAGCGTCGCCGGCTACCAGGTCGAGGACAACCCGGACACCGGGCTCAGCCGCATGATCCTGGTCGGTGACCCGGACGTGGTCGTGGACCGGGATGTGACCCTGGTCGCCGACGCCGGGCAGGCCAGCCCGGTCAGGGCGACGCTCGACGGGTTGGCGACCGAGGCCGCCCAGGTCGGCGTCACCTACCGGCAGCGGGCGGCGGACGGCACCCTGGTCAGCGAGGACTTCGCGTTCGCCTGGGGCGAGGCCGCGAAAACCTGGGGAGCGTACGCCATCCCGATGGAGAAGCCCGGCATCGGCGGCTTCGAGGCGTACGCGAGCGTGAGCCTGCACGCCCCCGGCACCGTGCCGACCCCGTTCGTCTACGAGCTGATCCGGGCCCTGCCGGACGGCATCCCGACCGACCTGTCGTGGCGGGTCACCCCGGCCGAGCAGGCCCAGCTCATCCGGATCGACCAGACCTTCCACACCATGGACACCCCCGGCGCGGTCACCAGCCACAAGCGGTACGGCCTGACCGCCGACGAGATGTTCCTGATCGACGCCGCGACGAACGAGGTCCCGGCCACCCGGGTCGACTACCTCACGCCCGGCTACTCCTACGTGGACGAGGCGTTCTTCTCCGGCGCCTTCGACCTGTTCGACCCGCAGACCGTGGTGGTGACCCAGGAGGCGATGCGGCAGTACCCGGCCGGCAGCCGACACCAGAAGACCTGGGTACGCCAACCGCTGCGCCCCGACTGGTACGACGACCCGACGCTCTCACCGAGCGAGTGCCAGCCACAGCCGATCCGGCGTACGCAGGGCCTGCTGCGGGTGGACCTGGTTGAGTTGTCCGACCAGCACCAACGGTTCGACTGCATCAGCCCCTGGGACGGGTTCTACGACCTGACCACCCGCAAACTGACCCTGTACCGCGACGGCGTACTGGTCGGCGAGCAGCCGGAGTCGTACGGCGAGTTCGAGATTCCGCAGGCGGCCGGCGACTACCGGCTCACCTACGACCTGGACGCGACCCGGCTGATGAGCCTGTCGAGCCGGGTCAACACCGCCTGGACGTTCCGCTCCACCGGCCCGGCGAGCGCCGACAGCGACATCCCGGTGCCGCTGCTGTCGGTCGACTACGCGCTGCCGCTCGACGCGGCGAACAAGCCGAACGGTGGTGAGGCCAGCTTCACGGTGTTCCAGACGCACGGCGTGGCGCGGCAGAACCTCACCTCGTTCACGCTGGAAACCTCCGTCGACGACGGCGTGACCTGGCAGCCTGTGGCCGTACGGCCGGGTGGTTCCGACACCTTCACCGCCGCGCTGCCGGCGGTGGCGGCGGGGCAGTTCGTCTCGTTGCGGATCAAGGCGACCGCCGACGGTGGCAGCGGCATCGAACAGACCATCATCCGCGCCTACCGGGGCGCCTGACCGACACGGTGGGGCCCCGGATCACAAACCGCGATCCGGGGCCCCGCTGTCTGCGGTAGGTCATTCAGACCGCAGTCCTTGCCCGCTACACGAAGCGGGGGCAGGCTGTCTGGTGTGTCCGCATTTCGACCACGTGGGTAATCACGCGACAGCTCCCTTGCGTTTCTTTCGAATTGGAGACAACCTGATCGGTATGGTCGCCACAGCCGACGTCATGGACGAGCAGACAATCCTGCCCGACGCCGCAAACGCGGGGGTTGTTTTCGACCTTCTCAAGGTCCTTCGCGATCGGGGTCAGGCGGTGCCGGAAGCGCGGGCGCGGCTGGTGAGCGCGAACGGGTCGAGTTCCAGCGAACTCCCCGACGGTCTGCATGACATTCTGGTCAAGGCACTCGAAGCCCTGGCTCAGGGCTATGCCGTGACCATCGCACCGCAGCACACAACCCTCACCACCCAGCAGGCGGCCGATTTGCTCGGCGTGTCGCGACCAACCCTGATCAAGTTGCTGGACGAAGGAAAGATCCTCTACGACCGCCCGAGCAGTCATCGCCGAGTGAAGCTTGCCGACCTGTTGGGATTCCAGCAGCGGAGACGGCAGGAGCGGCGCGAGCTACTTGATGAAATGACCTCGGACAGCATCGAGATGGGCCTTTACGATCTTGTTGTTCCAGAAGACGACGATGACGGCGACGAGGCATCTCATGAGCGAGTTTCCGATTAGGAGAGGCTCCGCCTAAGCTCTCCTGGTGCCGTTCTCCGCTCTGCTCGACGCGAACGTTCTGGTGCCGAACGTGCTCCGGGATACTCTGCTCCGAATCGCGGGGACCGGGCTGTATCGCCCGCTCTGGAGCGACGACATCCTGGCGGAGACTCGACGGACAGTCCTCCGGCTGCACCCGAAGATCGAGCCGGCCAAGTTTGATCGCACGATCACGCACATGAACCGCTCGTTCGATGACGCGCTCGTCACCAACTACCGGTCGGTTGTGGATGGTATGACCAACGACCCGGGGGATCGTCACGTCCTGGCCGCCGCCGTGGTGGGGCCGGGCCGGCCTGATCGTCACCCGAAACCTCAGGCACTTCCCGAAGGTGTCACTCCTGCCACCGGGCGGCGGCCCGGGATGAGGAAGATCAGTGTCGAGGACCTGCGTACTGGACTCAGTCGTTCTGGTGCCCCCGACTTCGCTGACCGAATTAAGGCTCGCCTGAGCGTCAACTGACGGTCCTGGTCCACACGTGGTCCCGCGATAAGGCATAGCCAGCCTTTAGTAGTACGAGAGTGCGCGTCAAGGCTGGGTCGGGGCGTTCGGTCGTGATGATTGTTGTCGCTCGGTGAGGCAGCGCGAGGACGACTAGACCATTTTTGTCGTACCGGCCGGGTAGACCGTCTCGTTGTTGTCGAGATTTCAGGAGTGATCATGTCAAGGCTTGTTGATCGTCTTATTGCGGCAGTCGATGACGATCGTCAAGACGCCGGGATTGCGTTCAGTGCGACGTACCAGCCGGTCGGCGGTCCGGGCGGAAAGATCATGCCGCCCACTTTCCCGATTCCCGATCATGAAACCCGGTCCGCTCAGCGCGAGGGACGGCTGCCGAGGCCGTACGTTTTCGAGCAGCGTCTGGTCGACGGGGAGCGGCGGGACACCGTCGTGGTGGACCAGGTGCCCTCGCAGGCCAACCGGGTCGAGGAAGCGCTGCTCGTGGCACGCGACGGCGGCCGGTTCGACCTGCCGATGTTCGAGCTGGTCATGAAGGAGGAAGGGGTCAGGCTCACCTCGCTGGACTTTCCCCACCGGTACGCGGACGCGTACCTGCGGGACAGTGAGGTCGGAGGGGTCCGGTTCGACCGCAGTGACGTCGGGCGGGAGCTGCGCTCGGCGACGGCGACCGACGTACGACCGCTCTACCGGCGGGAGCCGTACTCGTTGCTGTTCGGGGCCTGGGACTCGCACCGCAAGGGACGGTGGCCGAAGTTCGCCCGGATCTACTCGTCCGCGATGTTCGGGACCGAATGGTTGGAGGCACTCACGCCGGTCGTTCGTGACCGGCCACTATTGCGACCAGTCGGATCCCAAGTCCAGCGAGGAATACACCCAGGGCCTCACGCCGGTCGTTCGTGACCGGCCACTATTGCGACTTGCGGAACGGCACAACCCCTCCGGACAGCAGACCGACTCACGCCGGTCGTTCGCGACCGGCTACTATTGCGACCTGGTACGCGACCGCAGGCTCAATCTGGTCAGGCATCGGCTCACGCCGGTCGTTCGTGACCGGCCTCTATTGCGACGCGCAGCACGAACAATCAGTACAACTCCAGCGCCTCGACTCACGCCGGTCGTTCGCGACCGGCCTCCATTGCGACTCTTCGCGGGTGCGGTTCAGCTCGCCTTTCAGCGCTCCTCACGCCGGTCGTTCGCGACTGGCCTCCGTTGCGACGCATGGTTGCACTACTCGCTGGCAATGAACCACGACTCACGCCCGTGCGCTCCGTACCGTTGATCTGGCGCAGCAGCCGGCACCGGCGGTGGAGCGGCCCGAGCCGGAGTCGGCGCTGCGACGGGTTACCCGGAGCCGCCCCGGTGGGCCGACTCCGGTCCGGCTGGACCCGAATCGGGGCGACGACCACGGTCCGGGCGAGTAACGCGGAGAGTCTGTACATCGGCGTTTGTGTGAGTACAACATCTTTGGTGTACGTCCTTGCCGCGTTATACGCCCGCGACGGCGAATAGCCAGCCGACTGGACTGCGCGGGACACGCCACCAGCTCCGGCTACCGAGCCGCAGTCGCCGTTGCGGCAGGCTCGTCCACCAGCACCGAACGAGCCGACGATGCCGCTGTACGGCGGTGAACCTCAGACGGTGACGACGAGTTTGCCGGTCGTGTGCGCTCGGGCGAAGTCGACGCACGCCTGGACGCCCTGGTCGAGGCTGTAACGGCGGCCGATCGTGGCCGTCAGCTCGCCGCCGGAGGCGAGTTCGCCGACCTCGCGCATCCCGCCGTACGTGCCGTCCATGTCGAGCACGAACCGGAGCTGTACGTCGTCCCGACCGATCCACTCCTGCTGAGGAATCGGAAAGGTGATGGTGAGCAGGCGCCCGCCCGGCCGGACGGCGCCTGCCACACCGGTGAGCTGGTCGCTCGGCAGGGTCAGGTTGAGCGCGACGTCGACGTCGGACGGGTAGTCGGCTTCGGCGTACCCGATGGTTTTCTCGGCGCCGAGGGCTCGCAGGATGTGGGCGTCGGCGGTGGTCGCGGTGGCGATCACCCGTGCTTTCGCGGCGGCGAGCAGCGGGATAACCGCGGTGCCGACGCCGCCGGTGGCGCCGATGACCAGGACGGTTTCGCCGGGCTGCACGTTGGCGGTGGCGATCAGTGCCCGAGCGGTCAGGCCGGTGGTGGGCAGTGCCGCCGCCTGTTCGATGTCGAGGTTGCTCGGGCGGTGGGCCAGGAACGGGGTGTCGGCTTCGAAGACGGCGTACTCGGCGAGCGAGCCGGTGCTCAGTGACGGGCGGTTCGTGCCGGCCATCGCGCGCAGGGCCCGGGGTACGGCCTGGCCGAAGATCTCGTCACCCACCCGGTACGCGGTAACCCCGGCACCGACCTCGCTGACCGTGCCGGCGAAGTCGTTGCCGGGCACGTGCGGGAACTCCAGCGGCGCGAAGTCGTGGAACTCGCCGCTGGGCAGCCGGATGTCGGCCGGGTTGATCGAGGCGGCGGCGATCCGTACCTGGATCTGCCCCGGACCGGGCCGGGGGACCGGCACATCGGCGATCGTGTACTGCTCGGGAGGTCCGTAATGGGTGACGACAACTGCCTTCATGGATGCCTCCTGGAAACGGACCGCACGGTCATGTTCTGACGGGAAGCTAGCAATAAACGGACCGGGCGGTCAACTTGTTAGGGTGGCGGCGTGACCGCCAACCGTCCGCTGCGCGCCGACGCCGTCCGCAACCGTCGGTTGCTGCTGGCCGCGGCAGCGGACGAGTTCGCGGAGCGGGGGATGGACGCCTCGGTCGCCGACATCGCCCGTCGGGCCGGCGTCGGCAAGGGCACCGTGTTCCGCCACTTCGCCACCAAGGACGACCTGATCGCGGCGATCGTGCTCGACCGGATCGACGAACTCAACGCGGTCGGCGAAAAACTGCTCGGGGCGACCGATCCGGGCACCGCGCTGCTGGAGTTCCTCACCGCCGCCGCGCAGCAGCGACAGCAACGCGACCTGTCGTTCCTGCACGCGGCCGGCGAGCCGAGCGCCGAGGTCACCAGGGTCCGCGAGCGGATGTACGCCACCGTGCACCAGCTGGTCGACCGCGCCCGCGACCACGGTGCCGTACGTGCCGACGTCACCGGGGACGACATCATCCTGTTGATGTGCGCGCCGAACTACGTCGCCAGCTACGTACCGGACGCCTCGCCCGACCTGTGGCGGCGCTACCTCGCCATCATCTTCGACGGCCTGCGCCCGCAGGGCGCCCACCCGCTGCCCCACCCGCCGCCGGCGACACTCTGACGCTGGCGGTAGCCGGGGCAACCCGAATGGTCACGCCCGACACCTGCCGGGGCGAAGTCATGGGCGGTGAGGTCGATCGATCGAGCGTTGGCTGTCTGATCAGGCCACCCGACCAGTGTTACTTATGGGTTTCGCCCACATAGCCCGTGCGTGACGTCACTCCTAGCGTGAGCCGACAAACAAGTTACCCACTACTCCCTCACGTGGAGCCATACATGACGGTCCGGACCACCCGGCGAGCGCTCGTCGCAGCCGCCAGTTTGATGGCCGTGGCGCTCGCCGCCGCGGCGTGTGGCAGCCCGCAGGAAACCGCCACCGGGGGCGGCGACTCCAACACCACCCCGGTCAAGGTCGGCCTGGTCTACTCCCAGTCTGGAGCGCTGGCCAGCTACGGCAAGCAGTACATCGAGGGCTTCAAGGCCGGCCTGTCGTACGCGACCAAGGGCACCAACAAGATCGGTGACCGGCCGGTCGAGGTGACCGAGGTCGACGACGCCGGTGACCCGGCCAAGGCGGTCTCCGCCGCCAAGGACCTGATCGGTAAGGGCACGAAGATCATCGCTGGCTCGACCGCCTCCGGTGTCGCGCTCCAGGTCGCCCCGATCGCCGCCCAGAACAAGACGCTGTTCATCTCCGGCCCGGCCGCCACCGACGGGGTCACCGGGGTCAACAAGTACACGTTCCGCTCGGGCCGGCAGTCGTACCAGGACGTTGTCACCGCCAAGTCGTTCATCGGCGACGCGACCGGTAAGAAGGTTGTCGTCTTCGCCCAGGACAGCGCGTTCGGCAAGAGCAACGAGGCGGCCGTACAGGCGGTCATCGGCGGGGCCGGGGCCACCGTGAGCAGCGTGCTCGCGCCGGCCAGCGCCACCGAGTTCACCCCGTTCGCCAGCCAGATCAGCGCAGCCAAGCCCGACCTGCTCTTCGTCGCCTGGGCCGGCACCACCGCCCCGGCGATGTGGCAGACCCTCGACCAGCAGGGCGTACTGGCCTCGACCACGGTGGTGACCGGGCTCGACATCCGCGCCTCGTGGCCGACCTTCGGTGCCGCGGGCACGAAGATCTCGTTCCTGTCGCACTTCTTCGACGGCGCGGTCGAGAACGACGCCACCAAGGCGCTCAAGGCCGGCGTACCCGGCGGCACGCTCGACCTGTTCCACCCGGACGGCTTCACCGCCGCCCAGATGGTGGTCCGGGCCGCGACCGAGGGCGGCGACGACGTCGACAAGATGGTCACCGCCCTCGAAGGGTGGAGCTTCGACGGGGTCAAGGGCAAGAACACCATCCGCCCGGCCGACCACGCCCTGCTCCAGCCGATGTTCCAGGCCAAGCTGACCGGCAGCGGCGACCAGCTCAAGGCGGAACTCCAGAAGGCCCTGACCAGCGACGAGACGGCGCCGCCCGCGGTAGCCATGAAGGGCTGAGTGAAGTAGTGCTGGCCACCCGAGGCCTCAGTTGGCGAATCGGCGAAGTCGCCATCGTCGACAACGTCTCCTTCGACCTGGCGCCGGGAGAGTTCCTCGGCGTGATCGGGCCGAACGGAGCGGGCAAGACGTCCCTGTTCAACCTGATCTCCGGGCTGCGGCGCCCCACCGAGGGGCAGGTGCTGCTGCACGGACAGGACATCAGCGGGCTCCCGCCGCACCGGCGGGCCGGCCTCGGGCTCGGCCGCACCTTCCAAGCCTCCTCGGTCTTCGGCTCGCTCGACGTGCGGGAGAACGTGCGGCTCGCCGTACAGGCGCATCGTGGCGGGTCGATGAAGCTGTGGCGGCGGGCGGCGGCCGACCGGGACGTGGCCGCCGCCGCCGACGCGGCGCTCGACCGCGTCGGCCTCAACCACCGGGGTACGGCACTCGCCGGCACCCTCGCCCACGGCGAGAAGCGCAAACTCGAAATCGCGCTGCTGCTCGCCGGTGAACCGACGGTGATGCTGCTGGACGAGCCGATGGCCGGGGTCAGCGCCGAGGACGTGCCGGAACTGGTCGCCGTCATCCGGTCACTGACCGGCGACAGCGGCCGGTCGGTGCTGATGGTCGAGCACCACATGGACGTGATCCTGGAGCTCGCCGACCGGATAGCGGTCATGCATCACGGCGCGCTGCTCGCCATCGACACCCCGGACACCGTCATGGCCAACGCCACCGTGCAAGAGGCGTACCTGGGGGAGTCACTGTGAGCGCCGCGTTACCCATCCTGACCGTCGAGGACCTTTCGGTACGCATCGCCGGGCTGCACATCCTCCAGGGCGTCTCGTTCACGGTGGCGCCGACCGGGGTGACCGTGCTGCTCGGGCGCAACGGGGTCGGCAAGACCACCACCCTGCGCGCCATCATCGGGCTCACCCCGCGCAACGGCGAGGTGAGCGGCGCCATCCGTACCGGTTCGCAGAGTCTGACCGGGCAGCCGACCCACAGGCTGGTCCGGGGCGGGCTCGGTTACGTGCCCGAGGACCGGTGCGTGTTCGCCGGACTCACCGTGAGCGAAAACCTGCGGCTCGCCGAACAGCGTGGCACAAAACCGGCGTACGACAAGGTCTATGAACTTTTCCCTGAACTGGACCGGCGCGGACGGCAACGGGCCGGCTCGCTCTCCGGTGGTCAGCAGCAGATGCTCGCCATCGGTCGGGTCCTGCTCAACGACAACAAGCTGCTGCTGGTCGACGAGCCGACCAAGGGGCTCGCCCCGAAGGTCGTCACCGAGGTGGCCGAGGTGCTCGAACGGGTCGCCGTCACCGTGCCGGTGCTGCTGGTCGAGCAGAACCTCGCGGTCGTACGCCGGCTCGCCGAGTCCGCGATCGTGCTCGACGCCGGACGGGTCGCCTGGACCGGCAACGCCCGCCAACTACTGGAGGAGCCGGACCTGACCAAGAACCTGCTCGGAGTCGGATCGTCGGGGGTGCACGCCTGATGGGCACCATCGTGCTGTTGACGCTGACCGGGCTCGGTCTGGCGGCGCTGTACTTCCTCGTCGCCGCCGGGCTGTCCCTGGTGTTCGGCCTCGCCGACGTACTCAACTTCGCCCACGGGCTGTTTCTCTCCGTCGGCGCGTACGGCACCTGGTGGGCGGCGAACCACCTGCCCGGTGCCGGATCGGGCGGCTTCGGTTTCGTGCTCGCGGTCGCCTTCGGGGTGGCCGTCGGAGCGCTGGTCGGGGCGCTGGTCGAACTCGTCATGATCCGGCCGCTCTACTCGCGCAACATCGAACAGGTGCTGGTCACCGTCGGTCTGTCGCTGGCCGGGGTGGCGCTGCTCCAGGCGACCTGGGGCGCCGACCCGCGCGACTTCCCGCGCCCCGACTGGGCCCGGCAGGTGACCGTGGTGCTGGGCGCGAAGGTGCCGAACTCGATTCTGCTGCTGATCGTCGCCGCCGTCGTGGTGCTCGCCGCGCTGCTGGCCTTCCTCCGCTACACCCGCTACGGCCTGGTGATCCGGGCCGGGGTGGAGAACCGGGAGATGGTCACCGCGCTCGGCATCGACGTACGCAAGGCGTTCACCCTGGTCTTCGTCATCGGCGGGGCGGTGGCGGCACTCGCCGGTGGGCTCGGCGGCGTTTACTACGGCTCGGTGTCACCGAGCCAGGGCGGCTCGCTGCTCATCTTCGCCTTCATCGTGGTGGTGATCGGCGGGATGGGCTCGGTGGTCGGCTCCGCGTACGCGGCGGTTGTCGTCGGCCTGCTCCAGCAGTTCGTCAACTACTACGGCACCTCCGGTGCGGGTGACCTGTGCGTGGTCGCGCTGCTCGCGGCGGTGCTGCTGCTCCGCCCGCAGGGCATCGCCGGAAAGGCGGTAACGGCATGACCGAGCGTAGCGAGGTCATCAGTCAGCTCAGTCGTGCAAGGCATGGCGGCGACGAGCGAAGCGAGGAACTGGCATGACCGAGCTTCAGACTCCTGTGGCGGCGCCGGAGGTGGCCGCGCCGGCAGAACCGGAGAACCGCCGGGGCTGGTTCGGCATCGTCCGGCCCTGGCTGCCGCTGGTGGCGCTGGTGGTCTTCGCGATACTGCCGTACTCGACGGTGTCGCTGCCGGGGCTCTTCGACGGGCCGCTCAACTCACCCGGCACCCTGCAACTGCTCGCCATCTGCCTGGTCTTCGGTGGACTCGCCGCCGGGTACGACCTGCTGTTCGGGCGTACCGGCATGCTCAGCTTCGGGCACGCGCTCTACTTCGCCGCCGGGGTCTACGGCACCGACATCCTGGTCACCAAGGGCGGGCTGCCGCTGTGGCAGGCGGCCCTGCTGACGCTCGCCGGAGGCGTCATTCTGGCCGCCCTGCTCGGCGCGGTCGCGCTGCGTACGGCCGGGATCGCGTTCGCCATGGTGACGCTCGCCTTCGCCCAGGTCGGCGCGACCCTGGTGGCGCTGGACTCGGGTGGGCTCACCGGCGGCGAGGAGGGTCTGCCGCTGGACGTCTCCGGGTTGCCGGACAGCCTGGTCGGGGTGGCGAACACGGTCAACCTGTACTGGTTGGCGCTGGCGTACCTGGCCCTGGTCGTCTTCGTGGTGGCCCGGGTGGCCGCCTCGCCGACCGGTCGGGTGCTCGCCGGACTGCGTGACGACGAACGGCGGATCGGGGTGCTCGGGCTGGATCCGTACCGGTTCAAGCTGATCGCCTTCACCCTGTCCGGCGGCCTCGCCACCGCCGGTGGGGTGATCTACTGCCTGCTCGTCGGTGGCGCGTCGCCGCACATCACCTCGTCCGAGCTGACCCTGTCACTGCTGGTCATGGTGGTGCTCGGCGGACCCGGTACGCGTTGGGGACCGGTCATCGGCGGTTTCCTCTACATGTACCTGGACCACCGCCTGACCGACTTCGGCTCCTCCTCGGCGGTGGACAGCCTCCCCACCGTCCTCAGCGCCCCCCTGTCCCAACCCCTGTTCGTCCTCGGCACCGTCTTCATCCTGGCGGTGTACTTCTTCCCCGGCGGCCTAGCCAGCCTGAGCACCCGCCTAACTCCCCTCCGCCGCCTCCTCCACCGCCCCACCCGCTGACCGCTTGAGGCGTTGATCATGAAGTTAGCGCGGCGACACGCCGATGTCGGCCGCGCTAACTTCATGATCGACCGAGGGGTCGGGTCAGGGTGGGGGTCAGGCGTTGATTAGTTCGTAGGCGGCGGCGGGTGCGGGTACTGCGTCGGCGGCGGCCGGGGCGGCTACGGGCGGGGCGGAGCCGTAGTCGGCGTACGTGACGCTGTAGTCGTACGCCTTGGTCTTGCCCACCGCCGGTACGTTCACCACCAGGCTGGTGAGCCGGCCCTCGGCGTCCACGGTCGCCTGGAAGGGCAGGGTCTTCGCCGCCTCGCCGATCCCGGCGGCGGTCTCCTCGGCGAGAATGTTGGTACCGACCGCGCCGCTCAGGTCGACGGTGCCGGCGTACTTCCCGCCGCCGCTCTCGGTGATGGTCGTGTTCGCCAGCAGCGGCTTCAGGTCGGCCACGTCGGCGCTGCTCCAGGTGGTCGGCACGGCGTCCGCGCTGGTCAGCTTGGCCGGATCCAGCAGCATCCACTTGGCCGGCAGCTTGGGCAGACCGGTGAGGCCCTTGGTGTCGGTGAAACTGATCTTCGTCCAGGTGTCCTTGTCCACGGTCAGGTACGCCATGTGCATGGTGAAGCCCATCGACGGTTCCTTGTACGACATCCGCAGGTGCGTGCCCTTGACCTCGGGTGCCACCTCACCGGTGAGCGTCGTCTCCCAGTCCTTGATGGTGTACGCGAAACCGGGGCGGGTCTCGTCCGGAACAGCTGCGAGCAGCGTTTCCTTGGGATTGGGCGCCGCCGTCGCCGGTGCCGATGCCCCCGGCCCCGTCGCGTCCTGCCCGCATCCGGACAGCAGACCGGCTGCCACCGCGACCGCCGCGACGGTGACGGTCGCCCGTCGGAGGCCGTGAATCATGGTGTTTCGTCCCCGCATGTTTGTCTTCCTGCTCTGTCCGCCCGGACGTACCGGGTGGGTGGCTTGTCTCGATCACGAGAGTGCTCGCACATATTGCCGGACGGCTCCCGCTATATCGACCGGCCGCCCGGACGGGGAGTTCGCTCGTTCGGCGTCCCGCGTCGTCCGCTCTGGTCGTTTCCGGGCCCCGGGTGGGCCAACTCGTTTCGTCGGGACCGGGCGCTACCCGGTGTCGCGTTTCGGGAAAGCTCCGGCAGCTGCTTGGCGTCGCGTTTCGGGAAAGGTCCGTCCTCGCTGGTAGAAATGCCAGGTGACGGATGACCGGGTGGCGGTACGGGAACGGGCCGAGGCGGTGCTGCGCCGGCTCGCCGGTGATCATGCGCGGCTCCGGGAGGACCAGTGGCGGGCGATCGAGGCGCTGGTGGTCGACCAACGGCGGGTGCTCTGTGTGCAGCGCACCGGGTGGGGCAAGTCGGCGGTCTACTTCGTTGCCACCGCGCTGCTGCGCGCCGGAGACGGGCGGTCCGGAGTCGGGGGTGGGGGAGTGGCCGCCGGGCCGACGGTGATCGTGTCGCCGCTGCTGGCGTTGATGCGCAACCAGGTCGAGGCGGCGGCTCGGGCGGGCATCCGGGCCCGTACGATCAACTCGGCGAACCTGGACGAATGGGATGAGATCGCCGGGGAGATCCACGCCGGTACGGTCGACGTCCTGCTGATCAGCCCGGAGCGGCTGAACAACCCGGACTTCCGGGACAGCGTGCTGCCCCGGCTCGCCGCCACCACCGGACTTCTCGTCGTCGACGAGGCGCACTGCGTCTCCGACTGGGGACACGACTTCCGGCCCGACTACCGCCGGCTGCGTACGTTCCTCGCCGGGCTGCCGGAGCGGACCCCGGTGCTCGCCACCACCGCCACCGCCAACCAGCGCGTCACCGACGACGTCGCCGAGCAGCTCAACACGGGTAACAAACCGGGGCAGGCCGGGGAGGCGTTGGTGCTGCGTGGGCCGCTGGACCGGGCCTCGCTGCGGTTGGCCGTACTCGACCTGCCCAGTCCGGCGCACCGGCTCGGCTGGCTTGCCGACCACCTCGACGAGCTGCCCGGCTCCGGGATCATCTACACCCTCACCGTCGCGGCGGCCGGCGAGACGGCCGAGTTCCTCCGCTCCCGCGGGTACGCCGTCGCCGCGTACACCGGGCAGTCCGACGACGCGGAACGCCGAGCCGCCGAACAGGACCTGCTCGACAACAAGATCAAGGCGCTGGTGGCAACGTCGGCGCTGGGCATGGGCTTCGACAAGCCGGACCTCGGCTTCGTCGCCCATCTGGGCGCACCGCCGTCGCCGATCGCCTACTACCAGCAGGTCGGCCGGGCCGGCCGGGCCGTCGAGCACGCCGAGGTGCTGCTCCTGCCCGGTGCCGAGGACCAGGCGATCTGGCGCTACTTCGCCTCGCTCGCCTTCCCGCCCGAGCAGCAGGTACGCACGGTGCTCGCCGCTCTGCACCCCGACCGTCCACTGTCCACACCCGCCCTCGAACCGATCGTCGACCTGCGCCGTACCCGGCTCGAACTGATGCTCAAGGTGCTCGACGTCGACGGCGCGGTCCGCCGCGTACGCGGTGGTTGGTTGGCCACTGGCGAACCGTGGCACTACGACGAGGCCCGGCTGCGCCGGGTGGCCCAGGCGCGCACCGCCGAACAGCAGTCGATGCGCGAGTACGTCAGCACCACCGACTGCCGGATGGAGTTCCTCCGCCGCTGCCTGGACGACCCCGACGCCGTCCCCTGTGGACGGTGCGACGGCTGCGCCGGTGCCCGCTACGACACCGGTGTCTCGGCGCCCGCGCTCGCCGCCGCGCAGGCGTGGCTCGGCCGCCCCGGCGTCGACATCGCGCCGAAGAAGCTCTGGCCGACGGGTCTGGAGGCGGTCGGCGTACCGCTGCGCGGCAAGATCGCGCCGAGTGAGCAGGCACTGCCCGGCCGGGCCCTCGGGCGCCTGTCCGACCTCGGTTGGGGCGGGCGGCTGCGGAGCCTCGTCGGCCCGGAGGCGGCCGACACGACGATCCCCGACGACGTCGCGGCGGCCATGGTCGAGGTGCTCCGGGACTGGTCACGCGGCACCGATCCGTGGCCGGCCCGACCGGTCGCGGTGGTCGCGATCGGCTCCCGTAGCCGCCCCCGACTCGTGCACAGCCTGGCCGAGCGGATCGCCACCATCGGCCGGTTACCGCTGCTCGGCGAGGTGCCGCCCCGGCAGGGCGCGTCCGGCGGCGACGGTCCGCGCGGCAACAGCGCTCAACGCGTACGCACGCTGCACGACGCCTTCGTCGTACCGCCGACGCTGGCCGACGCCCTCGCCAACCTCACCGGCCCGGTGTTGCTGATCGACGACATCGTCGACTCCGGCTGGACCATGACCATGGTCGCCCGCCTACTCCGCCAATCCGGCGCCCCCACCATCCTCCCCCTCTCCCTCTCCCTCACCTCCTAACCCACCCGCCCCACCCCACCCACCCACCCCACCCGCCCCACCCGCCCCACCCCGCCCCACCCCGCCCCACCCCGCTCGCGATCTAGGGCAAATACGTGTGAGTTGATCTTCAAATACACGTATTTGCCCTAGATCGCGGACGGATTGGGGGGGAGGGGAGGGGGAGGAGGGAGGGGGTGGGGGTAGTCCCGGCCGTCCGCTACATGAAGTGGCCCTGGTCGGGAGGGAGTGGGTCTACTTCGAGCTAGGTGGGGCGGCCGTAGCTGTGGATGGGTTGGTAGTTGACGTCTTCTAGTTGGACGGGTTTGCCGGATCTGGGGGCGTGGATGATGTTGCCGTTGCCGACGTAGATGGCGACGTGGTGGATGTCGGCGTAGTAGAAGATGAGGTCGCCTGGCTGCCGCTCGGCACGGCTGATCCGCTTCACCACGCGCCACTGCCGGGCCGCGTTGTGCGGCAACTGCACGCCGCCCGCGCGCCAAGCGGCAGCGGTCAGCCCGGAGCAGTCGTACCCGTCCGGGCCCTCGCCACCCCACTGGTACCGCTTGCCAAGCTGGGCGTACGCGAACCGGACCGCCGCCGCGGCGGCGCCGCTGCCGAGGTCGGGCGGGCGGGGAGCGGTCCGGGGTGGGGCGGGTTCACGTTCACCGGCGGCGTCGCGTAGCCGGCTCAACCGGCTGATTTCGCCCTCGATATGCTGCTTCCGCGTCGCCAACTGGCGTTCCTGGGCGCGCTGCTGTTCGTCCAGCGCCCGCGCCGCGGCCCTCGCCACGGAGAGCTGATCATGGGTGACCGCGAGCTGCGAGATCACCCGACGCTGGTCCCGGCTCAGCCGGTTCAACATCAACAGTGAGCCGAGCAGGTCGCCGGTGGTCGCGGTGAGCAGCGCCGAGACGGCCGCGAGCGGCTGTGCCCCGTGCCCCCGGTAGACCTGGGCCGCGAGCCGGGCCGCCTCCTCCCGGTGGACGGTCATGGTCTCCGCCAGCGCGGCCAGGTCGCGGTCCAGCTCGGCCGCCCGGACCCGGGTCCCGCGCAGCTCCTCGTGCAGGTCGTTGTACTGCTCGATCACGATTTCGAGCTGTTCCGCTGCGGCGGCGAGCTGCTGTTCGGTGGTCTTGCCGGGCGGTTCTGCACCGGCCGGCCGGGGCGCGGGGGCGAGCGCCAACATCACGGACACCCCGGCTGCGAACGCCGCAGTGCGGCGCGGTACGACGGTTGTCGGCACGATCTGTCCAACGATTGACCATCGGCGTTGGGGACGGGATGGCCCGGCGTCGGCGACAGGATCGTCCAACATTGGGGGACGGGATGATCCGAGGTTGGGGGCGGGGAGCGTTCGGCGTCGGCGGTGGGAGGCGTGCGGGATCTCCGGGCAGGTGGGGGTGAGCGGGGTGGTGGTGGAAGATCGACGGGGCTGGGTGTGGATGCTCGGGGGGTATTCTGCTCGGCATGACCGACGAGCCGCTGGCCGAGGCCCCTCCCGCCGACCCCGCTCCGGCCTCCGTGAACCCCGCTCCGAGTCCTGCCACCGAGCACGGCAGCGAGCACGGCAGCGAGCACGGCAGCGAGCACGGGTCATACTGGTACGCCTCGGACAAGCAGGCCATCCTCGGTCGGCTGCGCCGGATCGAGGGCCAGGTACGCGGCCTGCACCGGATGGTCGAGGAGGACACGTACTGCATCGACGTGCTCACCCAGATCTCGGCCGCGACCAAGGCGCTTCAGGCGGTCGCGGTCAACCTGTTGGAGGGGCACATCGCGCATTGCGTGATGGAGGCGGCTCGGGACGGCAGTGATCCGTCCGCCAAGGTCAAGGAAGCGTCCAACGCCATCGCCCGCCTCGTGCGGTCGTAGAGGAGACCAGTCATGTCGTCGGTGGTCGGGTCGGAGTCGGTGGCGACGGACGGCGAGTCGGTGGTCGGGTCGGGGTCGGTGGCGACGGACGGCGAGTCGGTGGTCGGGTCGGGGTCGGTGGCGACGGACGGCGAGTCGGTGGTCGGGTCGGGGTCGGTGGCGACGGACGGCGAGTCGGTGGTCGGGTCGGTGGCGACGGACGCCGAGCTGGAGCCGCCGCCGCCGCCGGCAGCGGAGCGTGGCACGGCCAGGACCGCTCTCTTTGTCGGCGGGTTGATTCTTGCCCTGGTCGGCGGGTTCGGGCTCGGCCGGCTGAACACCGACGCCGGCGGTTCGTCCGGTGGCGCGCCGGCTGGCGTGAGTGCCGGTGACCACACCCACGCGCCGGGCACCGGGGCGCACGAGCACGGTCCCGCGACGACCACGACCGGTGGCACCACCACGACCGGTACGGAGGTGGGCGGGCTCTCGCTCAGCGCCTCCGGCTTCACGCTGGTGCCGACGACCGGCACGTTCCAGGCCGGCCGGGCCCAGCCGTTCCAGTTCCGGGTGCTGGGCGCCGACCGTCGTCCGGTCACCGGGTTCACGGTCGTGCACGACAAGCCGCTGCACCTGGTGGTGGCCCGACGCGATCTCTCCGGCTACCAGCACCTGCATCCGACGATGTCCCCGGACGGCACCTGGACCGTGCCGCTGACGTTGCCGACGCCGGGAATCTGGCGGGCATACGCCGACTTCACCGCGCCCGACGCCACCGGCAAGCAGACCGCGGCCACGCTCGGCGTCGACCTGGTGGTGGCCGGTGACTACGCCCCCGTGGCGCTGCCGGCGGCCGCCCGGGAGGCGAACGTCGGGGAGTTCACGGTCACCTACGAGGGCACCCCGCAGGTGGGGGTGACCCAGCCGCTGCTGTTCCGGGTCTTCGCCAACGGCAGCCCGGTCGCCGGCCTGGAGCGCTACCTGGGCGCGTACGGGCACCTGGTCGCGTTGCGCGCGGGTGACCTGGGCTATGTGCACGTGCATCCGGAGGAGGAACTGGTCGGCGGGGCGGTGAAGTTCTGGGTGGCCGCGCCGAGTCCGGGCAGCTACCGGTTGTTCTTCGACTTCCAGGTCGCCGGGGTGGTGCGTACCGCCGAGTTCACGCTGATCGTGGCCTGAGCCGGCACGACCGGGCCACAAACGGCGGGGCTCAACCGGCCTTGCGGACCGGGCGTTGGGCGAGGTAACGCAGCAGGTCGCGGATCAGTTGCTTCTCGTCCGTCGGCACGCTCGGGTCGGCGAGCCGGGTCAGGATCACCCGTACGTCCGCGTCTATCTGGGCGTCGGCGCGCTTCGCGGCCCGACCCGTCCGGATTCCGGTGCCGGTCGGGGACTGCCGGCGTTCGTCCCGTGCCGGTTCACCGTCGGGCAGGCCGAGCGCCCGGAACGCCGCCGTGACCGGTACGTCGAGCGCGGCGCAGAAGCCGCGCACCTTCGCCAGTTCGGGGTAGTCGTGCCAGTCGCCGGCCAACCAACGGAACACCGTGGACCGTCCGACGCCGGTGTGGGCGGCCAGGTCGGTGACGCTCCAGCCGCGTTCGTCCTTGGCGTCGTCGATGGCCCGGCGTACGAAGCGGGCAAATGCCGCCTGGGGCGAGTCCGATGCGGCACCCATTGTCAGTGGACAGCCCTCTCCTGTTGGAGCACGACCTTTGCCCCTTGAGCGTAGTGGTAACTCGGTGCATCGCCACTCAACCAATCATGGGCCGGTCTCGTGGCCGGGACTGCCGCCGTGACCGAACCGAGTCGGGCCGACGACCGGCCCCACCCCGTCCCGGCGCGACGAGCCTGGTCGGGAGGCCGACCGGGAGAGCGCGGGGGGCTAACCGAGAGAGCGCTGGAGGCCGACCGGGGACGGTGGAAGGTCGCGCCGGCCGGAGGTGGCCAACACGCCCGGTGACTGGTTGAATCCACTATGCTCGACCATCGCGCGGGTCGACCGGCCGTAACGGGCTCGGCCAACCGGCGACCATCGTCTGGCGTCTATCGCCTGCGGACCCGTCCCCACCTAGGCGAGTGAAGAGGATCAACGTGGCCGCTCCAGCCCAACCGCTTCCGCACCGACCCGGGTCGATCAGCCTGTTCTTCGTGGTCAAGGCCGCCATCTTCGCGGCCGGGTTCTGGACCTGGCTGCTGGTGCTGGTCTTCACCCGGACCGAGGCCACGAGTCTGCACCTCCTGGCCGCCACCGGAACGATCATCACCACCCTGGTGTCGGTGCTGCTCGGCGTCCGGATGGCGCTGCAACGCAACGCGGCGCGGCGGCACGCCGAACTCAAGCGGCTGCTCGTCGACATCTCCTGGAACGCGTTCGCCGCCGCCGGCAACGCCGAGGTCGAGACCAGCGGCAACGTCGTACCGTTTCCGACCGCGGCCTACGACGCCGCGACGTCCGGACGTACGCCGGGCGACAGCAACGGCGACCGCCGCCGCTGAGCCCGGGCCGCCGTCAGTCCAGCAGGGTCTGCAAACGGGGTACGACCTGCCACTGCGACACCAGCCCCCGGTACTCGGCCCGCTGCTGCGGCGTCGGCTCGGCACCGGTACGGCGGGCGCGCAGCAGCAGGTTGCGTGGCGTGTGCTGGCTGTCGACGAACTCGACCACCTCGACCCGGTAACCGTGCAGCCGGAGCAACCCGGCCCGCAGCGAGTCGGTGAGTACGTCGGCGAACCGCTCCCGCAGGATGCCCTCGCGGGTCAGCAGGTCGTACGGCTCCGGTGCCGGGCGGCCACGCAACTGCCGGGCCAGGTCGTGATGGCAGCACGGGGCGGCGAGCACCCAGCGGGCGTCCCAGCGCACCGCGCGGGCGAGTGCCTCGTCGGTGGCGGTGTCGCAGGCGTGCAGGGCCAGCACCAGGTCCGGTGCCGGTTGCACGACCGCGTCCAGGATGGTGCCGGCGACGAACCGTACCCGGTCGGCGCAGCCGAGTTCCTCGGCCAGTTCGGTGTTGCGCTGCCGTTGGTCCTCGCGCACGTCGACACCGACCAGTTCGACCTCCAGCCCGCGCCCGGTCAGGTACCGGTACGCCGCGAAGGTCAGGTACGCGTTGCCGCAGCCGAGGTCGACCACACGCAGCGGGCCGGTCAGGTCGCTCGGCAGGGTCGCCGCCAGCGCCCGCAGGAACGCGTCCACCTGGCGGCGCTTGGCGGCGCTGCCGCCGATCGAGGCGAACAGCGGGTCGCCCGGATCGAGCAGGTAGTCCTTGGCCCGGTCATGCTCGGCCGGGGCCACCGAGGCGCGGTCGGCCGCCGCCCGGTGCACCTGGGCGTCGCCCTTCTTGGTCACCCGTACCTGCACGGTGGCGGTGGCCGTCTCCACGTGCCAGTTGCCGAACGGCTCGGCGAGCAGCGCGTCGACCGCCGCGTCCGACTCCGGACCGGGTGCCACGTTGCGGGTGTACGGCCGGGAACCGTCGAAGGTCGCTATCTGTAGTCGGGGCCCGGCCTTCAGGGCCACTGGTCGCAGTTCGGCGCGGACCAGGGTGGGTGCCTGTCCCCGGCGGCGGCCGGCCGCGACCGCCCGGGTCAGTCCGGGGTCGAGCAGCAGCGCCCGTACCTCGGCGAGGGCGAGTTCGAGTTGTTCGGGCATGTCCACCTGGCCTTTTCGAGCGGGTTCACGGGGGAGTTGACAGCGGTCGATGGTCGACCGGCCGGGTCGCTCCCCGGACACGGTTGCGGCCTCCGCCGAGGATCGGGGAGGCCGCAACCGTTGGGCAGTGGTGCTGGGGAAGGTCAGGCGCTGGCGGAGTCAGCGGCGGACGAACCGTCGCTGGTGGAGTGCCCGTTGGACGTACCCGATTCGGTGGCGTCGGCGTCGGTGGACGCCGAACCGGCCCGCGAGCCCCGTCCGCCGCGGCGGCGGCGCCGGGTCCGACCGCGGCCGGTGCCGGCCTCGTCCGACCCGTCGCCGACGGCGTCGGCCGCCGGGCCGGTGCCGTCGGACACGACCGTGGTGGCGCCGTTGGTGGCTGTTACCGCGCCGGCGACCTCACCGGCGACGACCTCGCCCGCGCGCCGCCGGCGGCGCTGGCGGGTGCTGGTCCGGACCGCCTCGTCGGTCTGGTCGACCGGCGCGTCCGTGGTGGTGGCGGCCGGCCGGGCACCGCCGGAGCGGCCGTCGCCGTCCCGGCGGCCACGGGTACGACCGCTGCTGCCGCCGCCGCGGCCGGCGCTGTCGCCGCTGCGGCCCTCGGGCCGGCGGGCGCCCCGGGACCGTCCACCGAGGTCCTCCTCGACCTCTGCGGAGAGGCCGACGCGGGTCCGGTCGGCGGTCGGCAGCGTGCCCGAGACGTCGGTCGGGATGTGCAGGTCGGTGTAGAGGTGCGGGGACGTGTGGTACGTCTCCGGCGGCTCCGGCATGTCGAGCCCGAGCGTCTTGTCGATGATCCGCCACCGGGGCATGTCGTCCCAGTCGACGAAGGTGATCGCGACACCGGTGGCGCCGGCCCGACCGGTACGACCGATCCGGTGCGTGTACGTGTCCTGGTCTTCCGGACAGTCGTAGTTAATCACGTGGGTGACGCCGGTGACGTCCAGCCCACGGGCGGCGACGTCGGTGGCGACCAGCACGTCGATCTTGCCGGTACGGAACGCCCGCAGCGCCCGCTCGCGCGCACCCTGCCCCAGGTCACCGTGGACCGCCGCGACCGCGAAACCACGGAAGTCGAGATCCTCGGCCACCCGGTCGGCGGCCCGCTTGGTCCGCGTGAAGATCATCGTCAGCCCGCGTCCCTCGGCCTGCATGATCCGGGCGACGATCTCGACCTTGTTCATCGAGTGGGTGCGGTAGACGAGCTGCTGGGTCAGCGGCGACGGGCCGGTCTCGGCGGTGTGCCCGGCGTGGATAGTCACCGGCTGGTGCAGGAAGCGCCGGGCCAGCGTGACGATCGGATCGGGCATGGTGGCCGAGAACAGCATCGTCTGCCGCTTCTCCGGCAACATCGCCAGGATCTTCTCGACGTCGTCGAGGAAGCCCAGGTCGAGCATCCGGTCGGCCTCGTCGAGAACCAGCGCGTGCACGCCGTCGAGCCGCAGGTGCTTCTGCTTGGCCAGGTCCATCAACCGGCCGGGCGTACCGACCAGGATCTCCACACCCTTGCGCAGCGCCTCGACCTGCGGCTCGTACGCCACCCCGCCGTAGATCGGCAGTACGCGTACGCCACGGGTCTTGCCGGCGGCGGCGATGTCCTTGGCAACCTGGAGGCCCAGCTCACGGGTTGGTACGACAACCAGCGCCTGCGGCACTCCGGTGCTGCCCTCGGCGGGCGCGGTGACCCGCTCCAGCAGCGGTACGCCGAAGCCGAGGGTCTTGCCGGTGCCGGTGGGCGCCTGGCCGATCAGGTCGGTGCCGCGCAGCGCGATCGGCAGGGCGTATTCCTGGATCGCGAAGGCGCGGACGATGCCGACGGCGGCGAGCGCGTCCACGGTTTCCTGACGTGCGCCCAGGTCCGCGAAGGTCGGGGCCTCCGGGCGTACCGGCGCGTCGGCGGCCAGCTCTTGGCCAGCCATTACTTCTTCGATTTGATCGCTCATCTGGTTGTGGGGGTGCCCTCTCGTGGTGCGCCCCGTCAGTCCGTAGGGCGCGGTTTCGGTTGGCGCGGGCCACACGGTCTGCGGCTGAAATGCCGACTCAAACCGGGCCGCACGCGCGCCGCAGGAAGAATTCGAGGTACGCGAGACCTGCGGCAACTGCTCCATGTTACCTGAGCCGGGCAAATGTCGCCCCTACTCGGTCTTACGCGCAACCAACGGGGGTGTACGGCTGTGGTGCGCATTACCCGATAGCGGGCCCCCGGTGACGCGCAGTCGCATCAGCGGCACCAAATTTGCGTACCCATTACCGCAATGCGGTGTTCCGGGCCGGTGTTGGATGCGGCGTGCGCGGATCGGCGCGATCGTCCGGTTCAGCCACCACCGCGACCCGAAGATGGCACGGCGGCTGATCGGGGAGGGGCTGTCGCGGGCGGGCGGTTGGCCGGCGAGCGGGTCGGATCGACTGGGCTGATCGCCGAGGGCACCGTCGGCGGTGCGGGCGCACCCGCGCGCTGTTGCGGCGGTCGGGCGGAACAACTACAGCCTGTAGAACCAATCGGGTAGAACAACCGGACCGGCGGCACCGGGCCTCGTGGCCGCGAAACGCCCCGGCCCGGCCGTCGGGCCGGTGTCGGGACGTCAGCGCGTCGGGGCGGACCGGGTCAGCGGGCGACGAAACCGACGGCCCGGGGGGACGCCTCGGCGATCTCGACGTAGGCGACCTTGGTCACCGGGACGATGATCCGGCGGCCCTTCTCGTCCGTCAGGGACAGGGTGCCGTCGTTGGCGATGGCGTCGGTCACGATCTGCTCGATCTCGGCCGGCGTCTGCGCGCTTTCCAGCACCAACTCGCGCGGCGCGTACTGCACGCCGATCTTGACCTCCACGGGACCTCCTCATCCAGGGCGAAACTTCGCCGTTGCGAAGGCTATCCGATGAGCGGAGGTATCCGTCAGGCCGACTCGCCCTGGAGGGGGAAGCTGGCGATGCCACGCCAGGAGAGCGCGGCGAGCAGCGCCTCCGCCTCGGACTTCGGCACCTGACGGCCGCCGGCGAGCCAGAACTGGGCCGCCGTCTCGGCCGCGCCGACCAGGCCGGAGGCGAGCAGTTCGGCCCGCGCCCGGTGTACGCCGGTGGTCGAGATGATCGTGTCGGCGATCGCCGCGATGCACCCCCGCTCGACCCGGTCGACCCGGTCCCGTACCGCCGGCTCGTTGCGCAGGTCCGACTCGAAGACCAGCCGGAACGCCTCGCTCTTGTGGTCGATGAAGTCGAAGTACACCCGTACCGCGCCGCTGACCCGCTCCTTGTTGTCCGTGGTCGCCGCCATCGCGTCCCGGACCATCGCCACGATCGCGTCGGCGTGCGTGTCCAGCAGTGCCAGGTACAGCTCAAGCTTGCCCGGGAAGTGCTGGTAGAGCACCGGCTTGGAGACCCCGGCCCGCTCCGCGATGTCGTCCATCGCCGCCGCGTGGTAACCCTGGGCGACAAAAACCTCCTGAGCGGCGGCCAGCAACTGCTTACGCCGGGCCGAGCGAGGCAGCCGGGTGGGTCGGCCTGCTGTCTGCGCACCGCTCTCCGCAGCAGCGGTCATGGGAACCTCCGTGTCTCACGTCGCACAACCATCGACCTCGATCAGGTCGGATCGACGTATCACGTCGCGCCGCCGAATTAGGCCACCGCTGTAACTTATCGCCACTGTCACCACACGGTAGCCTCAGCGGGGGCGACCAAGGAGCGCACGGTGGACGAAACAGGGCAACCCGGGGCCGCCGCACCCGGCGAGAACGGTAACGGGGCAGGTCCGCACGGTGACCTGCCTCGGCCGGCCAATGGTTGGGCGGTGGCCGATTCCGGCTGGCCCAACGGGGCCAAGCCGGTCGAAGGCGGCTCCGAGTCACGGCCGAGGTGGCGCCAGTCGCCAGAACCGGGGGGCCCGCCGTCATGGGCGGACGAACCGGCGACGAGGTACACCGACCCGACGAACGCGGCCCGCGAGTCCGGGCAGCCGACCAACGGGTCCGGCTTCGGCGAACGGCACTATCCGGAACCACCGGTCGCGGCGTACCGGGCTCCGGCCAGCGCGCCGCCGTACCCGTACCAGGGGGAGCCGGAGTACGCGTACCCGGAGGACTTCGGGCCGGAGCGGATAGCCGTACCGGCGCCACGGCCGACGTCGGCGCCGGACCGCTCCACGGTGGAGCAGGACCGCGCGCCGTCCGGGCCGGACCGGTCCGCCGGCAACCCGGACCGTCAGCCGACCGCCGTCGGGGACCGGTCCGCGCCGGGTCCGGACCGTGGACCGGCCGGGTATGACCGGTCCACCGGCGCCGGGGAGCGGACCTCGACGCCGCCGGGTACGGGCGAGTCGCCGGAGGCGACCGAGCCGGCCCGGCACGCGTACGGCGATTCCGCCCCGACCTCGGCCCCGCCGGCCGGTCAACCGGCGCAGCCGGGCGGTACGCCGCCCGGATTCGAACCCGCGCCGGTGTATCGCGCGGTGCCGAACTACGACCTCACCCCACCGAAGCGGCTGGAACCGGTACCCGTCGCGGCGAACCCGGCCGACCGGGGCGGCCCGGCCGCCGACCGGGACCAGCCGACACCGCTGCGGAGCGTCCCGGACCCGCACGAGCGGGGGCCGGAGCCGGAGCACGATGCGGACCGCGCGGCGCCCGCCCGGCCCGCCTGGGCCCGGTCCGGTGGCGGTGTCGAACCCAACTGGCCACGTTCCGGCGCCGCCGCCGAGAGCGACGTGCCCGGACCGGAGCGGACCCGTGCGGCCACGCCGCCGGACGCCGACGGCCGCCCCGCCTGGGCGCGCTCGGACGGCCGGGCGGAACCCGGCGAACCGGCCCGCCCGACCTGGGCCCGATCCGGCGCCGGGCCGGCGGGGGCGGATTCCAACCGTCCGGCCTGGGCCCGGTCCGACAGCGGGTTTCAGGCCGCCGCCGCGTCCTGGGCCCGAAACGAGGCCGAGTCCGAGGCAACGGCCGGTGCATCCGGCCCCGGTTGGTCGAGGTCCGGGCCGAACCCGCCGCCCGGTGGGGACACCGGCCGGGAGTGGCCGCGTTCCGCACCCGAACCCGAGCAGCCGGCCGAGCAGGCCCGGCCGGGATGGGCGTCGAGTTGGGCGCCGCCGTGGGCGAAGGACAGCCAGGAACCCGAGGCGCGGCGCGCCCGTCGCGACGAGTCACCCGGCTGGCCGGATTCGACCCCGGTGCCGACGCCGGGCCAGTTGTCCGGACCGGAGCCGAGCATGGGCTACCCACCGCCGCCGGGTCCGGCCGGCTATCCGGCCGAGAGTGAGCCGCCGGGCTATCCGGCGCCGCCCGACCCGGCGGGTCGGGGTGGCGGTTACCCGGCCGGGCCGGAGCGCCCGTGGGCGACGCCGTACCCCGGCTACCCGGCCGTACCGGCGCAGCCGGGCCCGGTCGACCAGGGCCCGGTTGACCATGGGCCGGTAGAGCACGGCCCGGCGATCCGGGCGGCGGCCGAACCGGCGCCGGAGGCACTGCCGCAGCGGGTGCCGGCCGAGCCGGACGTGCCCACCATGCCCGAACCGATTCCGGGCGAGCCCTCGGCGGAAACGCCGGAACTGGCCCGGATCGCCACCCACCTGCGCCGCGAGGACGCGCCCAGCCAGCTCCGCGACCGTCCCGAGGGCTTCGACGTGAAGGCCATCCTGGCCGCCGTACGGGGCGTTCCCGGGGTACGCGACGCGTCCCTGCGGACCACCCCGGCCGGTGCGCACAGCCTGCGCCTGGACCTCTCCGACGGGGCGGATCCGGCGGAGGTGAGCCGGCAGGTGGCCCGGTTGCTCCAGGACCGGATGGGACTCGCGGCGGCCCCGAAGCTGCCCGGCACCCCGGTCCCCGGCGCGATGCTGCCCGGTACGCCGACGCGGGGCGCGATGCTGCCCGCCGCCCCGGTGTCCGGTGCGCCGACGTCCGCCCCACCCGCCGTCGGGCAGTCCGAGGCTCGGCGGCCGGTCGCCGACGCCCCGCCCGCCGAAGCTCCCACCGAGCCACCCCGCCGACGCCGACCGGCCGCCGCACACCAGGGCCGGGCCGCCGTGGAGGACCGGCCACCGGGCCCGTACGGCGGTGGCACCGGCATGTCCGGGATGGCCACCGGTAGTCCGGTGACCGCCGGTACGTCGTACTCGGGTGGCCAGCCCACCACCACCGAGACCGCACCCTCGCGGCCGCTGAACACCGATGGCCTCCCCGGTCCCCGGGTGGTGCTGGACCACGTCCAGGTGAGCACCTTCGGCCTGGAGGCGACCGTCGAGGTACGGCTCGCCGCCGGTGAGCAGCGGGCGACCGGACTGGCGTCCGGGCCGGCGGTGGACGGTTACGTGCTCCGGCTCTGCGCGGTCTCCGCCGCGGTCGCGATCGACGAACTGCTGCGCGGCTCGGAACGGGTGACCGAGATGGGGCGGTGCTTCGTGGAGCACGCGGCGGTGGTGCCGTTCGGCAGCTGCGAGGTGGCGACCGTGGTGGTGCTGCTGGTCTGCGACGGGTGGGTGGAGCAGCTCGCGGGTTCCGCGCTGGTCGCGGGCGACCCGCGGCAGGCGGTGGTCCGGGCCACCCTGGCCGCGGTCAACCGGCGGTTGGAGGCGCTGCTCGTCTGAGCGGAAGCGGCCCGAAGGGGCTGGATGAGGCGGCAATGCTGCGCTACTGACTGTGACGTGGCACGCTGGGCAACGATGTCCACTTCCAGTCCCCGTTCCCGGTCCCGAGCCCGTGCCACCAGGGCGAACGACTCGGATCGGTACCGCGGAGTCCGGCGGCGGGAACCCCCGCGCGGACGACGTCTCGCTATCGTCATGGCGGTGCTGGTGGCGGTCGTGGGGGTGCTGCTCGGCCTGGTCGGCCCGCCGTTGCTCGATCGGTTGAGCGCGGCCGAGCGGCCGGTGACGGCCGGTCCGAAGAGCATCGGCAGCGCGGTCCAGCCGCCCGTTACGGCCACGTCGGCGCCCGCGGTGGTGCAGGCGCCGACGCCACCACTGCTGCGGATGCCCGGCCCGGTGCCGCAGTCCGGCAGGGACTCCTTCCGGTACGCGACCGGTGCGGGCAAGGTCGTCGGCCACGCGGGTACGCTGCGGCGCTACCGGGTCGCCACCGAGGACGGCTCCGGTGAGGACGTGAAGGAGTTCTCCTCGGCGGTGGAGGAGGCGCTGGGCGATCCGCGCAGTTGGACCGGCAGCGGGCAGCTCCGGTTGCAGCGGGTGCCGGACGGTTCGAACTACGACTTCACCGTCTACCTCGCCACGGCCGACACGGCGGCCCGGATGTGTGCCGCCGGTGGGACCGACATCCGGATCGGCGGCAAGCCGTACACGTCGTGCCGGACGCCGGGCAAGGTGATCATCAACCTGAACCGGTGGATGCTCTCGGTCGACTACCTGGTCGCGGCGAAGCTGCCGCTGGCGACGTACCGGCTGTACGTGATCAACCATGAGACCGGCCACCAGTTGGGGCACGGGCACGAGCAGTGCCTCGGCAAGGGGAAGCCGGCGCCGGTGATGCAGCAGCAGACGCTGTTCCTGAACGGTTGCACCGTCAACCCGTGGCCGTACCTGGACGGCGCGCGGTACGAGGGACCGCCGGTCTGACCTCCGGTGGCGGTCCCGCCACGGGTATTCCCGCCCCGGTTTCCGGGACAGGTGTTCCACCTCATGGTCAATGCCCGCTTTCCCGAGCGACAATGGCGCGGCACACCACTATCGATTCCGGGGAGTTCACCGTGTCGTTGCCCCCGCTCGTCGAGCCCGCCGCCGAGCTGACCGTTGAAGAGATCCGCCGCTATTCGCGCCACTTGATCATTCCCGACGTCGGGGTCGAGGGGCAGAAGCGGCTCAAGAACGCGCGGGTGCTCTGTGTGGGCGCCGGCGGCCTGGGCTCCCCGGCGCTGATGTACCTGGCCGCGGCCGGTGTCGGCACGCTGGGCATCGTCGACTTCGACACCGTCGACGAGTCGAACCTCCAGCGCCAGATCATCCACGGTCAGTCGGACATCGGCCGGCCCAAGGCGGAGTCGGCCGCGGCGACCGTACGGGAGATCAATCCGCTGGTGAACGTGGTGATCCACAACACCGCGCTGGACCGGGACAACGTACGCGAGCTGTTCGGCCAGTACGACCTGATCGTCGACGGCACCGACAACTTCGCCACCCGGTACATGGTCAACGACGCGGCGGTGCTGCTCGGCAAGCCGTACGTCTGGGGTTCGATCTACCGGTTCGACGGCCAGGCGTCGGTCTTCTGGGCCGAGCACGGCCCGTGCTACCGCTGCCTCTACCCGGAGCCGCCGCCGCCCGGCATGGTGCCGTCGTGCGCCGAGGGCGGCGTGCTCGGCGTGCTCTGCGCGTCGATCGGCTCGATCCAGGTGACCGAGGCGATCAAGCTGCTCACCGGCATCGGCGAGCCGCTGGTCGGCCGGCTGACCGTGTACGACGCCCTGGAGATGGAGTACCGCAAGATCAAGGTCCGCAAGGACCCGGGCTGCGTGCTCTGTGGCGAGAACCCGACGGTGACCGACCTGCTGGAGGACTACGAGGACTTCTGCGGTGCGGTCTCCACCGAGGCGCAGGACGCGGTGGTCGGCTCGACCATCACCGCCTCGGAGCTGAAGGACTGGCAGGACACCGGCAAGGACCACTTCCTGATCGACGTCCGGGAACCGGCCGAGTTCGAGATCGTCCGCATCCCCGGCTCGACGCTGATCCCGAAGGGCGAGATCCTCTCCGGTGAGGCGCTGGCCCGGCTGCCGCAGGACCGGCAGATAGTGCTGCACTGCAAGTCCGGGGTGCGCTCGGCGGAGGCGCTGGCGGCGCTGAAGGCGGCCGGTTTCCGGGACGCGGTGCACGTACAGGGCGGGGTGCTCGCCTGGATCAAGCAGGTTGACCCGGCGCTGCCGGCGTACTGATCATTACACCGGCCGGCGGGGCGACCGTCGGACAGGCTCCTTCCGTGCCGATTTTCGGTGCGGAAGGAGCCTTTTGATGGGCGGTGGCCTGATTTCTGATCGACCGTGGCCTATGAGCGGACCTGCCGAGTGGCTGGTTGACCTCGGCTGACTTACCGAGGCAGAGAAAGTTTCCCACCGGTAGCCTTCTCTCCCGTGGTGGACATGGACGGTGCGATCGGCTTTGTCGTGGCGCACGGCGACGCGGTGGACCGGGCTCGGCTTTCCCGGCTGCGTACCGGTGCGCCACCTCCGCCGGAGGTGCTCGGCGACGTCGAGATGGGCGCGGCTCCGGACGGTGGCTGGCCCGCGCTCTGGGGCGGCGAGATCGCCTCGGTCGACGCCACCTGCTTCCGGCTCGCCGAACTCGACGACCTTGGCGCGCTCGACCGGCCCGCCGCCCGGAAGGCACTCGACTGGCTCGCCGGCCGGCAGGGTCCGGACGGCACCTGGGAGGAGCACGAGTCACTGGCCCGCGAGGCGCCGGACTGGGCGAAGCCCGGCGATCCCGAGGCCGAACTCTTCCTCACCGCCAACGCCGGCTTCTGGCTCACCGTGGCCGGGCTCGACGCCCGCGCCGCCGGGCCACTCGACCACCGGGTCGGCGGCGTGTACGCCGGCTCGGTGCACGCCGCCGCCAAGGCGATCGCCGGCCGGTTGAGACCCGACGGCACCTGGCCGTCGTTCCTGGCCGCCGGTTGGTTGTCCGCCGCCGTGCTGCACCGGCAGGAACTGTTCTACGAGTCGGCGCGGATCCAGGGTGTGCTGGTCGACCGGCTGCCGGCGATGTCCCCGGCCGACGTGGCCTGGATGGCGTCGGCGCTGGTCCGGGTCGGGGTGAACCCGCAGGACTGGCTGCTGGTCGCCGCCCGCCGCCGGCTCGCCGAGACCCAGCGCAGCGACGGCGGCTGGCCGAGCGAGGACGGCGACACCTTCGACGTACACACCACGCTGCTGGTCATCCGCGCCGTCCGCTGAAACCGGGCGGCGGGGGCGGCGCCGGTCAGCCGCGCAGGTGGCCGTCGCCGGTGACGACGTACTTGGTGGAGGTCAGCTCGGGCAGCCCCATCGGGCCACGGGCGTGCAGCTTCTGGGTGGAGATGCCGATCTCGGCACCGAAGCCGAACTCGCCGCCGTCGGTGAACCGGGTGGAGGCGTTCACCATCACCGCGGCCGAGTCGACCCGGGCGACGAACTCCCGGGCCGCGCCGACCGAGTCGGTGACGATCGCCTCGGTGTGGCCGGTGCCGTACCGCCGGATGTGCTCGACCGCGGCGTCGAGCGAGTCGACCACGGCGGCCGAGATGTCCGCGGCCAGGTATTCGGTGCCGTGGTCGGAGTCGGTGGCCGGCACCACGTCGGCGGAGTAGGCCCGGATGCGGTCGTCGCCGTGCACGGTCACCCCGGCGGTCGCGAACGCGGCCAGCATCGCCGGCAGGAACGCGTCGGCGACGTCCGCGTGCACCAGCAGCGACTCGGCGGTGTTGCAGGTCGACAGGCGCTGGGTCTTGGAGTTGAGCGCGATGTCGACGGCCTTCGCCACGTCGGCGGCGGCGTCCACGTACACGTGGCAGTTGCCCACCCCGGTCTCGATCACCGGCACCGTCGACTCCTCGACCACGGTCCGGATCAGCGAGGCGCCGCCGCGCGGGATCAGCACGTCGACCAGGCCACGGGCGCGCATCAGCTCCTTGACCGAGTCGCGGGACGAGGCGTCCAGCAGTTGGATCGCGTCGGCCGGCAGCCCGGCCCCGGTGACCGCGTCGCGCAGCACCTCGACCAGGGCGGCGTTCGAGTGCGCCGCCGACGAGGAACCGCGCAGCAGGGCGGCGTTGCCGGACTTGAGGCAGATGCCGGCGGCGTCGACGGTCACGTTCGGCCGCGCCTCGTAGATGATGCCGACCACCCCGAACGGCACCCGGATCTGGCGCAACTCCAGGCCGTTGGGCAGGGTCGAGCCGCGAACGACCTCGCCGACCGGGTCGGCGAGCCCGGCCATCTCCCGCAACGCGGCGGCGATGCCGGCCACCCGGTCCGTGCTGAGCGCCAACCGGTCCAGGATCGCCGCGGACAGTCCGGCCGCGCGTCCGGCCGCCAGGTCCGCCTCGTTCGCGGTCAGGATCTCCGGCGTACGGGCGACCAGCGCGTCGGCCATCGCGTGCAGGCCGGCGTCCTTGGCGGTACGGGTCGCGGTGGCGAGCGTGTTCGCCGCCGTACGGGCCCGGCGTGCCTGTTCGCTGACGCTAATGTTCGCCGCCGTACGGGCCCGGCGTGCCTGCTCGGTGACGCTCATCTCGAACTCCTCGTTTCTCACAGCAGGACGAGGTCGTCGCGGTGCACGACCTCACGCTCGTACGCCGGGCCGAGGGCGGCGGCGAGTTCGCCGGTGGACCGCCCGAGCAGTCCGGGCAGTTCGACCGCGTCGTAGTTGACCAGCCCTCGGGCGACCGGGGTGCCGAGGATGTCGACCAGGTCGACCGGGTCACCGGCGGTGAAGGTGCCGTCGACGGCGGTGATGCCGGCCGGCAGCAGCGACTTGCGGCGGGTGACCACGGCCTGCACCGCGCCCGGGTCCAGGTGCAGCCGGCCCCGGGGCGAGGTGGCGTGGGCCAGCCAGAACAGCCGGGCACCGGGCCGCTGCACGGCCGGGTGGAACAGGGTGCCGACGTGGTCGGCGCCGGCCAGCGCCTCGGCGGCGAGCGGTGCGGCGGTGAGCACGACCGGGATGCCGAAGCCGGTGGCGATCCGGGCCGCCTCGACCTTGGTGACCATGCCGCCGGTGCCGACACCGGCCCGTCCGGCCCGGCCGATGGTTACCGTCGCCAGGTCGTCGGTGCTGTGCACCTGCTCGATCCTGGTGGTGCCGGGCTTGGCCGGGTCGCCGGTGTAGAGGGCGTCGACGTCGGAGAGCAGCACCAGCAGGTCGGCCTGGACCAGGGCGGCGACCAGTGCGGCGAGCCGGTCGTTGTCGCCGAACCGGATCTCCTCGGTGGCGACCGTGTCGTTCTCGTTGACGATCGGTACGGCCCGCAGGTCGAGCAGCTTGCGCAGGGTCCGGTACGCGTTGCGGTAGTGCACCCGCCGGGTGACGTCGTCGACGGTGAGCAGGACCTGCCCGACGGTGCGTCCGTGCCGGGCGAAGCTGGCCGCGTACCGGCCGATCAGCAGGCCCTGCCCGACGCTGGCGGCGGCCTGCTGGGTGGCCAGGTCACGCGGTCGGCGGGGCAGCCCGAGCGGGGCCAGACCGGCGGCGATCGCACCGGAGGAGACCAGCACGATCTCCCGCCCGTCCGCCGCCAGCGCGGCGAGTACGTCGGTGAGGGCGTCGACCCGATCGGTGTCGAGTCCGCCGCTGGCGGTGGTCAGCGAGGACGAGCCGACCTTGACCACGATCCGCCGCGCTGCCGTGACTGCTTCACGCACCCGCCCATTCTGCGCGGTTATCGGCGGTGGGCGGCGGTCGGCTCCCATATGCTGGCGATCCGTGACGACGGAAGAGTACGTCGAGGCCGTACTGGCCCTGGTCGAGCGGATCCCGCCGGGACGGGTGATGTCGTACGGGGCGATAGCGGACGCGCTGGCCGCTCGCTCCGGCCGCAACTCCGCCCGCCAGGTCGGGTCGATCATGAGTCGGCACGGCGGCGGTGTGCCCTGGTACCGGGTGGTGAACTCGGCCGGTCGGCTGCCGCCGGGGCACGAGTCGCGGGCGCGGGCCCGGCTGGTCGCCGAGGGTGCCCCGATGCGCGGCGACCGGGTGGACCTGCGGACCGCCGCCTGGTTCCCAACGGACTGATGGGATGCGGTCGCCGCACCCCGCTTTCCGGGCGGTCAGGATCGGATCTTCGGGGGGTGGGGCGGACCGCGTACCGCCGTTAGCATTCGGCCCCATGACTGCCTCGCCGGCCGGGACCGGCCTGCCCCGCCGGGTACGCGCCGGGTACGCGCTCGGATCGCTGGCCACCGGGGCGTTCGGCACCGTACCGGGGTTGGTGCTGCTGCCGTACCTGACGGACACGTTGGGGATCGCGGCCGGCATCGCGGCGCTGCTGGTGTTGCTGCCGAAGGCGTGGGACGTACTGGTCAACCCGGTGGTCGGGCGGATCTCCGACCGGTCCCGCTCGCCGTGGGGGCCGCGCCGGCCGTTCCTGCTGTTCGGCGGGATCGCGCTGGCGGTGCTGTTCGCGGCGATGTTCGCCGGACCGGTGGGCACCGGTGCCGACGCCGGCTGGTACGTGGCGTTCGCCTTCCTGGCCACCGCGACCGCTTTTGCCTTCTTCCAGGTGCCGTACGTGGCGATGCCGGCCGAGTTGACCGACGACTACCAGGAACGTACCCGCCTGATGACGTGGCGGATCGCGGTGCTGGCGGTGGCCATCCTGGTCTCCGGCGCGGTCGCCCCGGCCGTGGTGCAGGCGGGTGGCTCGGGCATCCCCGGACACCGGTGGATGGGTCTGTTCGTGGCGGTGCTGATCGTCGCCGGTGCGGTGGGCGCCTTCGTCGGCACCCGAGGCACCTCGGCCGGTACGGTCGGCGAGAGTGAACCGAGCCTGCGGGCGCAGTTGCGGGTCGTGTCGGGCAACCGGCCGTTCCGGTTGCTGCTGGCCTGTTTCGTCATCCAGTCGGCCGGGATCGCGACCGTGCTCGCCGGGGTCAACTACTTCGTCGAACAGGTGCTGGACGCGGGCGAGGGCGGCACCACCATCGCGTTCGTCGCGTTTGTCGGGCCGGCGCTGCTGGTGATGCCGCTCTGGTCCCGGATCGGTGCCCGGATCGGCAAGCTGAGGGCCTTCGTCCGGGCCTCACTGATCTTCGCGGTCGGCGCGTTGGCGCTGGTCGCCGCGCCGCTGCTGCCGTCCGTGCTGCCGTACCTGGTGATCGTGGTGATCGGCTGCGGTTATGCCGGCCTCCAGGTCTTCGCGCTGGCCATGTTGCCGGACTGCATCGCGTACGACACCGCGCGGACCGGGCGCCGGCAGGCGGGGGTGTTCACCGGGGTGTGGACGGCGGGGGAGACGTTCGGGTTGGCCTTCGGGCCGGGCATCTACGGGCTGGTGTTGCAGGTGTTCGGTTACGTCTCGTCGGACACCGGGACGGCGGCGGCGCAGTCGGACACCGCCCGGCTCGGGGTGCTGCTCGGCTTCACCGTACTGCCGGCGCTGCTGGTCGGGTTGCCGGTGCTGCTGCTGCGGCGCTACGACCTGACCTCGGCCCGCCTCGCCGAGGCCGAAGCGGCGGCCGAAGCGGGGGCGGGGGCGGGGTTCGAGCGGTCGGCGGCGGTCGGCGAGAGCGAGCCGAGCCGGTGATCGAGTCGGCTGTTACGGTGTCCGCCATGGTCGAGGCGCTGCCCCCGCACGGCGTACCCGCTGCCCAGGTGTTGGACGAGGTACGCGGCCTGCGGGCCGCCGACCGGCCGACCCACGGCGGGCGGTTGTTCGCCTACGTCTACGACCCGGCGGTGCCCGGCCTGGACGACTTGGCGAACTCGGCGTACGCGCTGTCGGCGCACGTGAACGGGCTCGACCCGACCGCCTTCCCGTCGCTGCTGGCGATGGAGAACGCGCTGGTCGGCGCGGCGGCCACGGTGCTCGGCGGCGGTCCGGGCAGCAGCGCGCCGGAGGTGGTCGGCAGTGTCACCGGCGGCGGGACCGAGTCGCTGATCCTGGCGGTGAAGACCGCGCGGGACGCGCACCCGGAGATCGGGGCGCCCCGGCTGGTGGTGCCGGTGACCGCGCACGCGGCGTTCGCGAAGGCGGCGCACTATCTCGGCGTCGCGCTGGACCTGGTGCCGGTGTCACCGGAGACGTTGCGTCCGGATCCGGCCGACATCGCCGCCGCGATCGGTCCGCAGACGGTGCTGGTGGCGTGCTCGGCGCCGTCGTACGCGCACGGGGTGGTCGACCCGGTGGCCGCGATCGCACAGATCGCGGCGGCGGCCGGGGTGCGCTGTCACGTGGACGCCTGCTTCGGCGGCTGGACGCTGCCGTACCTGCGCCGGCTCGGTGTCGAGGTGCCGCCGTTCGACTTCGCCGTGCCGGGGGTCACCTCGATCTCGGTCGACCTGCACAAGTACGCGTACGCGCCGAAGGGTGTGTCGGTGCTGCTGCACCGGGACGAAGGGCTGCGCCGACCGCAGTACTTCGCCTTCGCCGACTGGCCCGGTTACACGATGCTGAACCCGGTGATCTCGTCCACCCGTTCGGGCGGGCCGATCGCGGCGGCGTTCGCCACCCTGCGGTTTATCGGCGACGCGGGTTACCTGGCTCTGGCTCGGACCACTGTGGATGCTGTGCGTGGGTTGGCCGACGAGGTCAGGGGCGTGGACGGGCTGCGGCTGCTGGCCGAGCCCGAGGCGACCGTGGTCTGTTTCGGCACCGAGGATCCCGGCCTGGACCTGTTCGTCCTGGCGGACGAACTCACCGTCCGTGGTTGGCACACCCAACCCCAGTTGGCGTACGGCGATCTGCCGGCCAGCATCCACCTGACGGTGACCGCCTCGGTGGCGCCCCGGGTGGCCGATTTCGGGGTGGACCTGCGGGCCGCCGTGGCCGCCGCACGGGTTGCCGGTCCGGTCGAGCTGCCGGCCGAGTTGCTGGCGCTGGCCGGCGCGCTGACCCCGGAGCAGCTCACCCCGGAACTCGTCGCCGGCCTCGCCGCCGGGTTGGGCCTGGGTGGCGGTGACGGTGCCGACACCGGGTCGAGCGGGCCGTTGCCGGAGCGGGTTGCCGTGGTCAACACCCTGCTCAACGCCGCCCCGGTACGCCTGCGTGAGCGGTTGCTGGTGGAGTTCCTCAGCCTGTTGCAACGCCCGACCTACTGACCGCCGGTCGGTGCCGACGTCCGCCCCTCGCGGTTTTCCCCGGTCGGGACTGCGTTAGCGTCAACGCCCGTCGAAGGATGATCCAGCCACCCGGACGGGGTTGTCCTCCGGCCTCCATCCCGGCTCCGAGAGGCGCATGTGAACATCCTGGAAGCGGTGCTGCTGGGCGCGGTGGAGGGGCTCACCGAGTTCCTGCCGGTATCCAGCACCGGCCACCTCACCATCCTGGAAAAGCTGCTCGGCTACTCCATCGACGACCCCGACATCACCGCGTTCACCGCGATCATCCAGGTCGGCGCGGTGTTCGCGACCCTGCTCTATCTCCGCAAGGATCTGGTCCGGATCCTCACCGCCTGGGTACGCGGGGTGTTCAGCCCGGCGGGTCGGGCGAGTCCGGACTACCGGTTCGGCTGGGCGGTCATCCTGGGTTCGATCCCGATCGGGGTGATCGGGCTGCTGTTCAAGGACCAGATCGAGACCACGTTGCGCAGTCTGTGGTTCGTCGGCTTCGCGCTGATTCTCTGGTCCGGGGTGATGTGGTTCGCCGACCGGGCCGCCACCCAGGTCCGCCACGAGTCGGACGTGACCTGGAAGGACACGCTGATCATCGGCACGGTGCAGGCCCTCGCGCTGATTCCGGGCATCTCCCGGTCGGGTGCGACGATGTCCGCCGGGTTGCTGCGTGACCTGGACCGGGTCACCGTGACCCGGTTGTCGTTCTTCCTCTCCATCCCGGCGCTGATGGCCGCGGGCGCGCTCCAGGTGGTGGACGAGTACGACAACATCAGCACCGGGGTCGGCTGGCCGGCGACCATCACCGCCACCCTGGTCAGCGGGATCGTCGGTTACTTCGCCGTGGCCTGGCTGCTGAAGTTCATCGCCCGGCACACGTACACGATGTTCATCGTCTACCGGGTGATCCTCGGCACGGTGGTGCTGGTCCTGGTCGGTACGGGCACCATCTCCGCCACCTGAGTCCGATCCGACGACCCGGCAGCGGCCCGGTGTCCCGCCCCTGCACGGGTGGCACACCGGGCCGCTGCGCTGCGTGGCGGTACGAATACATCGACGAACTTATTTCCAGGTCTTTACTGTAAATAGTGTTTACTATAAATTGTTAAGGGCGCCCTGCCGAGTCCGAGTAAGGAGCCCTTCGATGCGAAGATCTGCCGTACTGTCGCTGCTGACAGCCGCAGCCCTCGTCACCTCCACCCTGGTCGTCGCCGCGCCCGCGCAGGCACACGGCTACATCTCCTCACCACCCAGCCGCCAGGCCAACTGCGCGCAGGGTCGGGTCGCCAACTGTGGACAGATCCAGTGGGAACCACAGAGCGTCGAGGGGCCGAAGGGGCTGCGCAACTGCCACGCCAACATCGGGCACTTCGCCGTACTCAGCGACGAGAGCCGTAACTGGCCGGCGACCTCGGTCGGCACCTCGCTCACGTTCAACTGGGTGCTCACCGCCCGGCACTCGACCAGCACCTGGGAGTACTACATCGGCAACCAGCGGGTCGCGTTGTTCGACGACAACGGCCGCCAGCCCGGTGCCACCGTCTCCCACCAGGTGAACCTCGGCGGCTTCTCCGGCCGGCAGAAGCTGCTCGCCATCTGGAACATCGCCGACACCGCGAACGCGTTCTACTCCTGCGTCGACCTCCAGATCGGTGGCGGTGGCGGCAACCCGCCGCCGAACCCCACCCCGACGCCGACCCGTACGGCAACCCCGCCGCCGACCAACCCGACCACCCCGCCGCCGGCCGGTGGCACCTGGGCCCCGGGCACCGCGTACCAGGTCGGTAGCACGGTCACCTACGGCGGCGTCAGCTACCGCTGCCGTCAGGCACACACGGCCATCCCCGGCTGGGAGCCGCCGAACGTGCCCGCGCTCTGGCAGCAGCTCTGACAACTGCCAACACCGGCGGGCCCGTACCCATCCGGTACGGGCCCGCGCCCGGCGTCGACCGTCGAGTCCGCCTCCCTGCCCGTCGTCCGAGCCGAAAGAGCGGGACATGACCCGTCACCGTCGTACGCTGCTCGTCCCGGTCGTGCTGTTGCTGCTCGCCGGCTGCGGTGGGCCGCCCGCCGCGACACCGGCGGAGCCCACCCCCGACGTGGCCCGGCCGGCGGCGTCCGCGACCGCCACCGCGTCACCGGGACCGTTCAACCCGGCCGACGTGATGTTCCTGCAAATGATGGTGACCCACCACGGACAGGGTTTGGAACTGGTCCGGTTGGCCGAGAGTCGGGCCCGGCGACCCGAGGTACGCACCCTCGCCGCGGCCGTCGACGTCACCCAGGCCGAGGAGCAGGAGACCATGCGCGGCTGGCTGCGTACCTGGGGGGAGCCGACCGAGGCGGACCCGGCCGACCACGCCCACGCCGACCACGGCGGGTTGCCGGCCACCGGCCCGGAGCAGATCGCCGCGCTGGCCCGGACCACCGGAGCCGAGTTCGAGACCGCGTTCCTCAACCTGTTCATCGCGCACCAGCACAACGCCGTCGAGATGGCCCGCAACGAGACCAAGTTCGGGCAGGACCCCGCCGCCAAGGAGCTTGCCGGTCGGATCGACCAGTCCAGGACCGCCCAGATCAACCAGATGCTGGCCCTGCTCGGCTAGGGACGCATGGTGGCGACGCGTCGACCGCGCCGCCACCCGTACCGGTGCTATTTGATTTTCATCGTGGCCCGGTTGTCCCCGGGCTCGAAGTCGGCCGCGACGCCGCCCCCGCCGTTCAGGTTCAGCAACGCGACCGTGGCGGTGGTCGGCAGCCCCGGCCCGGCGTTGACCAGGTGGAAGGTCACCTTCCGCTCCTCCCCGGCCCGCAGCGGTTTCAGCGTGCAGAAGCTCCGCTCACCGTCCGTTCGGGAGTCCTCGCAGTCGTACCAGCCGGGGCTCGCCGCGGTACCGGCGCCGCCCGGCCGGACGTCGAACTCCAGTCGTGGCCGCTGTGCCGTGACCGTGCCGACATTGCGCAGCGTCAGGGTGACCTCCCCGGTCCGCAGCCCGCCGCCCTCCGGCGCGCGGTAGACCAGGTCCGTCGCGGTCACGGTGAGATTCACACCGTACGGGTTGTCCGGGAACGAACGCGGCCCCTCGGACTGGCCGAACACCTGCCCGTCCCACCGGTAACCACGCCACTGGCGCTGGGAGTACTCCAGCGGCCAACCGCCGCCCGGAGCCTCGTCGGCCACCTCGACCCGGACCACCCCGTTGGCCCGTACCTCGATGTCGGTGAACCACTGCGCCTTCGGGTCGCTACGCACCACCTGGCCGACCGTGACGATCCCACCGGCATCGTCCCGGTCGAACGCGACCACCTGCATCGGCCCGCCCTGGCCGACCAGGCAGGTGACGAGCGCGACGGTCTCGGTGGCGCCATCGGCGTCGACATCGCCGTACGCGGTCGCGACCAGGACGTTGTCACCGTCGTCGACGGCCCTGTCGGTCAGCCGCGCACCGTTGGCCGGGCAACCCGGACCGGAACGCCAGGCGGGCAGGTCGACCGTTGCCCGGAGCAGGTCCGCGCGGCTGATCCGGCCGTCCGGTGCGCCCGGCGTGGCACTCGCCGACACGCTCGGCCCGGCCGACGGGGTCGGGCTGGTCGACGGGGTCGGGCTCGGCGTCGGCCCGTCGGTGGCGATCGGCCCGGTCGGGCTGGGCGAGGTGCGGTTCAGGGCCGCGTACCCGGCCACCGGGCCGACGATGACGACCAGGGCCAGCGCGAGTGCGCCGGTCGTCGCGACCCGGCGACGGCGCCGGACGGTGCTGCGTACGGCATCCGGGCCGGGTGGCGTCACCCGGTCGAGCAGCCCGGTACGGAAGGCGGCGAACTCGGCGTCCAGCGCGACGTCGTCGTACCCGAAATCGTCGGTGTCAGCCATTGCTCTGCTCCCTGCGGTCGGTCAACTGCTCGGCCAGGGCGACACGGGCCCGATGCAACCAGGACTTCACCGTGCCCTCCGCCACCCCCTCCTGCCGGGCTATCTCGGCGATCGTCATGTCACCGAGGTGGTGCAACACCACCGCCCGCCGATGATTCGACGGCAACAGGGCCAACGCCGCGGTCAACGCCACCCGATCCGGCGTCGGACCCGCCACGTGCTCCTCCCGCTGCCGACGCAGATACGCCTGCGCCGTACGCAACCGCCGCCACCGACTCGTCGCCAGATTCCACGCCACCCGACGCACCCAGGCCACCGGATCGTCGTACCGAACCACCCGGTCCCACCGCGCGAACGCCCGACAGAACGCCTCCTGCACCAGATCCTGCGCCTGCCCCAGATCCCCCGTGTACGCACACAGATGCACCGTCATCGACCTGAAATGCGCGTGGTAGAACGCATCAAACTCCACTTTCTCGGCTCTGTCCGGGTCCGCTTCACCAGCGGGCGCAACCGGTGGTGAAGCATCGACACCCGGACCTGTCGTCACCGTCACTCGTTCCTCCCCGTCCGGGCCCCTGCCCGAGGACGCCCGTAACACGTGCCGGCGATGGCGCCGGTTGCGGGGAAGCGGCACGACGATGCTGTGGTTCACTGTCGGGTGCCGGACCGAGAGGGGGGACCATGCAACTGCCCGGAGTGCTCGGCGAGCCGATCCGGTTCGTACTCAACTGGGGTCGCCGCTATTCATTGTGGGTCTTCAATTTCGGACTGGCCTGCTGCGCGATCGAGTTCATCGCCACCAGCATGGGACGGCACGACTTCATCCGGCTCGGGGTGATCCCGTTCGCCCACGGCCCCCGCCAGGCCGACCTGATGGTGGTTTCCGGCACGGTCACCGACAAGATGGCGCCGGCGATCAAGCGGCTCTACGACCAGATGCCCGAGCCGAAGTACGTCATTTCGTTCGGTGCCTGCTCGAACTGCGGCGGCCCGTACTGGGATTCGTACTCGGTGACCAAGGGGGTCGACCAGCTCATCCCGGTCGACGTCTACGTGCCCGGCTGCCCGCCCCGGCCGGAGGCACTGCTGCACGGCATCCTCCGCCTCCAGGAGAAGATCGCCGCCGAGCAGTCCGGGATCGGCGGCGTGTCCCGCCCGGATCCGCTCAGTGCACCGGTCGACGCCGGCACCGGCCGCAGCGTCGCGTCGCTCACCGCACCACCGGTACGCCCGCCCGCGACCTGACCACACCACCGGTACACCTGCCCGCGAGCTGGCTGCGTCGCCGGTCAGCCGACCTGTGCACCGGGCCTGGCCGGGGCGGACTAGCCTGCGGAGCATGAGCACTGATCAACGGGCGGACCAGCTGGTCGACGTCCTGATCGCCGAGTTCGGCGAGTCGATGGCCCTGGACCCGGCCGCGTTCCGGCGCAAGTTCCGCAAGATGGCCGCCACCCCGTTCGCCTTCTACCGGGGCAGCGCCTCGGTCTTCTACGCGGACCTGACCGGCGACTTCGCCGACGACCGCTTCCTCAACCCGCGTACCAGCCGGGTCTGGATCCACGGCGATCTGCACGCCGAGAACTTCGGCACCTACATGAACGGCTCCGGCCAACTCGTGTTCAACGTCAACGACTTCGACGAGGCGTACGTCGGGCCGTTCTCCTGGGACCTGAAACGGTTCGTCGCCAGCGTGGCGTTGATCGGGTACGCCAAGGCCCTATCCGACGACGTGATCACCGACCTGGTGAGCCGGTTCGCCGAGGCGTACCTGACCGAACTGCGGGCGATCGCGGCCGGCGGCGAGGAGGCGATCGGCTCGATCACCCTCGACAACGCCGACGGGGTGCTGCGTACGGTGTTGCAGCGGGCCCGGTTGAGCACCCGGGTCGACCTGCTCTCCGCCCAGACCACGATCGACAACTACGAGCGCCGGTTCGCGCTCGCCGACGGCGTGTTCGAGATCGACGAGGCGGCCCGCGCCGAGGTGGTGGCCGCGTACGAGCGCTACCTCGACACCCTGCCGGTGTCGAGCGGGGGCCTGCGTCCGGTTGCCGCCCAGATCAAGGACGTGGTGCTGCGCAAGGGCGTGGGCATCGGTTCGGCCGGCCTGCCGTCGTACAACCTGCTGCTGGAGGGGCACACCCAGGCGCTGGAGAACGACGTGGTGATCTACATGAAGCAGGCCCAGGTGCCGGCCGTCGCCCGGTACATCGACGATCCGGGCGTACGCGGCTACTTCCAGCACCAGGGGCACCGTACCGCCGAGTCGCAGCGGGCCCTTCAGGCGCACGCCGACCCGTGGCTGGGCTTCACCGAGCTGGGCGGGATCGGCCAGTTGGTCGCCGAGGTGTCCCCGTACGCCGCCGACCTGGACTGGTCCGACGTCAACGAGCCGGCGGAGCTGGCCGGGGTGATCGGTGACCTGGGTCGGGCGGTGGCCCGGATGCACTCGGTCGCCGACGACGAGTCCAGCCACGACCTGGTCGACTACTCCACCGAGGAGGAGATCGTCGCGGTGGTGGACAAGGACGAGGCCGGCTTCGTGGCCCACCTGGTCGACTTCGCGCACACCTACGGGTTGCGGGCCCGCGAGGACCACCAGATCTTCGTAGACCTGTTCCGCAACGGCCGCCTGCCCGGCCTGTGACCGGGCCGGTCCCGTTGGAAAGCCGGGCCTGCTTGAAAGGCCGGCCCGGGCTCAGCTGAAGTCGAGCACGGTCTTGATCTCGTTGGGGGCGGGGGTGTACGCCTCGGTGTACGCCTCCACCGGCACCCGGCGGCTGATCAGCGAGCCCAACCACTGCCGGTCGGCCCTGGCCAGCGCGGTCGCGGCGAGGTCCCAGTGCCGACGGTTGGCGTTGACCGAGCCGAACACCACGTTGTTCTCCAGCACCAGCTCCCGGTTCAGCGCACCGGCGTCAAAGTCGATCAGGCGCCCGCCGGTGGAGACACCGGTGAGGCAGACGATCCCGTTCGGCGCGGCCTGGCACATCACGTCGAGGACCACCGACGGCGCTCCGGTGCATTCGAGCACCACGTCGGGGGCGAACCCGAGCGCGGCCATCCCCTCGGAGTGGTACTGCGCGCCCAGCGCCCGTACCAGCTCCGGCTTCGGCCCCGTCTTGGCGAGATCCAGTACGTGTACGGTCAGGCCGCGTTGGCAGGCCAGCAGGGCGGCCAGCAGGCCGATCGGGCCGGCCCCGGTGACCAGTACGGTCTCCGGCTTCCACACCGCCCGCGCACCGATCCGCTCGATATGTTCCCATGCCTTCGCCACCACACTGGTCGGTTCGAGCAGCGTGCCGACCTCGGCCAACGCCGGTTCCAGCAGGATGGCGTACTCCGGGTCGACCCGCCAGCGTTCGCGGGCGAAGCCGGCCCGGCCCTTGATGCCGTGCTCGGTGTACTGGCCGTTGCGGCACATGTCCCACTCGCCGGCCGCGCAGTTCGGGCACGGCACCGGATCCGGATGCCGGACCACCCCCGCGACCAGGTCACCCGGACGCAGCGAACCCGTCGGATCTTCCAACACCCGACCGAGCGACTCGTGCCCGATGACAAGCTCCGTCGCCCCCGGCGGCGCCTCCCCATAGTGCCCCGCGATGATCTCGTGATCGGTCCCGCACACCCCCACGGACAACGCCTGAACCAGCACCGCCCCCTCATCGATCGGCGGCTCCGGATAGTCCTCCGCCACCCCCAACGACCCAGCCACCCCCGGCACCACCGTCACAGCCCGCACCCTCGTATCCTCCCCCACCCTCCCCGCGATCTAGGGCGAATACGTGTTTGTTGATCTCCGATCACCACCATTCGCCCTAGATCGCGGGAGAGGGTGGGGCGTGGGGGGAGGGGGTGGGAGGGGTGGGGGGTCATAGGATTTGGGGGTGATGGCGGAGGAGATTGGTGCGCGGCTGGGCGTGGTGCTCGGGGGTGCGGAGATCACCGTCGGGGTGTCGGGCGGGCAGGCGTACGCGCGGGCCACCGTCGACGTGGCGCCGGACGGATGGCGGGACGCGGTTCGGGGGGCCCGGGACGACGCCGAGCTGAGCTGCGACTTCTTCGACTGGCTCTCGGCCGTGGACGAGCTGGCGGACGGGTTCGACATCGTCGCGCACCTCTGGTCGATCCGGCACCGGCACGGTGTGCTGCTGCGTACCCGGGTGCCCCGGTCGGACCCGCGGGTACCGTCCGTGGTGGACCTCTTCCCCGGCGCCGCCTGGCACGAGCGCGAGACGCACGAGATGTTCGGGATCGGGTTCACCGGGCACGACGACCTCCGGCCGCTGCTGCTGCCACCGGAATTCGAGGGACACCCGCTGCGCAAGGAGTTCGTGCTCGCCTCAAGGGTGGCCAAGCCGTGGCCGGGGGCGAAGGAACCGGGCGAGTCGGAGGCGGGAGCCGCCCGCCGGCAGCCGATGCGGCCGCCGGGCGTACCGGCACCGGGCGAATGGGGCGACCGCTGATGCCGCTCTGGCTGGAACTGCTGATCCGGGTGGTGGCCGTGGTGGTTGCGTTCCTCACCCTGCCGCTCGTCGTCGGCCAGCTCGAACACAAGGTGATGGCGCACATGCAGGGCCGGCTCGGCCCGATGTACGCGGGCGGCTTCCACGGCTGGGCACAGTTGATCGCCGACGGGATCAAGTTCGTGCAGAAGGAGGACATCACGCCCCGGGCGGCCGACCGGGCGGTGTTCCGGCTGGCGCCGGTGGTGGCGCTGGTGCCGTACCTGTTGGCCCTGCTGGTCATCCCGCTCGGACCGGGAGATCTGGTCGGACAGCCGCTGGACGTCGGCCTGTTCTTCGTCCTGGCCGTGATCGGCGTGGGTGTGGTCGCGGTGCTGATGTCGGCCTGGGCCTCGGCGAACAAGTACGCCCTGCTCGGTGGCTTGCGCGGGGCGGCCCAGTTGCTCGGCTACGAGCTGCCGCTGGTGCTCTCGGCGGCGAGCGTGGCGATGGCCGCCGGCACGCTGAGCCTGCCCGGCATCGTGCAGGCGTGGCAGCCGTGGTGGCTGATCTGGCAGGCGCCGGCCATGTTCGTCTTCTTCATCGCCGGGCTGGCCGAGATCCGCCGGCCGCCGTTCGACATGCCGATCGCCGACTCCGAGTTGGTGTTCGGTTACCTGACCGAGTACACCGGCCTGCGGTTCGCCTTCTTCCTGCTCGCCGAGTACGTCGGCATCGTGGTGATCGCGGCCCTGACCACCGTCCTGTTCCTCGGTGGCTGGCAGGGCCCGTTCGGCGACGAGTACCTCGGCTGGCTCTGGACCCTGCTCAAGATCTTCGCGGTGTCCTTCGTGGTGATCTGGTTCCGGGTGGCCTACCCGCGCCTGCGCGAGGACCAGTTGCAGCGGCTCTGCTGGCTGGTGCTGGTCCCGGTGGCGCTCGGTCAACTGGTGCTCACCACCGCGGTCCGTGTCATCTTCTGACTGGCCGGGCACGTCGCTCCCTGAGCGGAGGCGTCGTTTTCTGAGCGGAGGCGTCGTTTTCTGGACGGGGCGGTTCGGGGGCTAGGCTGACTCATCGTGGTCGACATCGACAGCGCGGTACGGCGGTTCGTGACGGACGTCTGGCACGACTCCCGCGAGGAGACGGCGTACGAGTTGGTCGCCGACGAGTGCCCCGGTCTCGGCGGTTCGGGGCCGGCGGCGGTGCTGGCCTGGCACCGGGAGCGCCGGACGGCCTTTCCAGACCTGCGATACAAGATCGTCGACCTGATCGTCTCCGGTGAGCGGGCCGCCCTGCACTGGCGGGCCGCCGGCACCCAGCGTGGCGCCTTCGGGCCGGTGCCGCCGACCGGGCAGGTGGTGAGCTACTCCGGCGCCACGTTCCTGCGGTTCGATCCCGTGGGCAAGATCATCGATGTGTGGAGCGTCAACGAGCTGTTCCAGCTGCTGCAACAGCTCGGTGTCGAGGTGCTGCCGCCGCTCACAGGTGCCGGGGGATCAGCCGACTGACCGGCAGATTCAAGGGCCACGGCTCGCCGGTGTCGACGAACTTGTTCCACCGGCCCGTTTCCGGGTAGACCTCGTGCACCGGGTCGATCTTGTACGTGTAGACGGTCAGCCCGTCCTCGAACTCGATCCGCCAGTAGAGCGGGATACCGGCCTGGGCGTAGAGCGCCGGCTTCAGGATCCGGTCCATCGACCGCGAGCCCTCGGAGACGATCTCGACCGCGAGCACCACCTCGTGCGGCTCGTACCTCGTGGTCCGGCGGGCGGGCGGCGGCAGCGGTGGTGACCAGCACGTCCGGGATGAACGAGCGGCGCCGGTTGATCCGTACCTCGACACCCTGGGTGACGTCGTACTCGTCCGGACAGGCGGCGTCCAGCGCGGCGGCCAGCCGCCAGGCGATCGTCTGGTGGGCGGCCGTGGGGGAGGGCGACATGATCAGAACTCCGTCGAGCAGCTCGCGGCGGCGAGCCGTCGTCGGGCAGGGCATCCAGATCGTCAGTGGTCCACCCGTCCCTCGGCGGGTAGGCGTCGCTGAGTGCGGAGGTCATGCAACGTTCATCTCACGCGGGGCCGGATGCCCCGTGCCCAGGGTACGGCACCACGTACGGCCGGTAGGGCGGGAAGTGGCGGGTGGTGGTCGCGCGGGGGCGACCGACAGTGCAGGATGGGCGGCATGAGCGAGCAGAGTGGGCCGGTGGCATGAAGGTGCCCGGAGAGGGTCTCGCGAAGGGGCTGGCGGTCACCCTCAAGACGATGGTCGGCCACTCGCACACCCAGCAGTACCCGGACGTCGAGCCCGAACTGCCGCCGCGCTCGCGCGGGGTGATCGCCCTGGCCGAGGAGAACTGCACGGTCTGCATGCTCTGCGCCCGCGAGTGCCCGGACTGGTGCATCTACATCGACTCGCACAAGGAAGAGGTCCAGGTCCCCGGCGCGGCGCGGCCCCGACAGCGCAACGTACTGGACAAGTTCGACATCGACTTCTCGCTCTGCATGTACTGCGGCATCTGCATCGAGGTCTGCCCGTTCGACGCGCTCTACTGGTCGCCGGAGTTCGAGTACGCCGAGTACGACATCAAGGACCTGCTGCACGACAAGGACCACCTCGGGCAGTGGATGGCGACCGTACCGCCGCCGCCCGCGCACGACCCGAACGGTGAGCCGGCGAAGGAGGAGACCGCCGCCGCGCGCAAGGCGGCCACCCCGGCGCCGGGCGCGTCCCGCCCGACCGCCCCACCGGTACGCCCACAGCGTCCCGCCGGCCCGCCCGCCTCGGAACCGCCGGCCCCCTCGGAGACGCCATGACCGGGACGACAACCATGGTCGGGACGACAACCATGGTCGGGACGACAACCATGGTCGGGACGACAACCATGGCCGGGACGACAACCATGGTCGGGACGACAACCATGGCCGGGACGACAACCATGGCCGGGACGGTGGCCGGGCTGGGAGAGCGGTCGTGACCGGGGCGGACGTGCTGCTGCTCGCCCTCGGCGCGGTCGCCGTCGGCTCCGGCGCGCTGGTCGTCGGCACCCGGCACCTGGTCCGGGCCGGTCTCTACCTGGTGGTCTGCCTCGGTGCGGTCGCCGGGCTCTACCTGGTGCTCACCGCCGAACTGCTGGCCTGGGTGCAGGTGCTGGTCTACGTCGGCGCGGTGGTGGTGCTGCTGCTCTTCGCGGTGATGCTCACCCGCGCCCCGATCGGCGCCTCCACCGACCTGGACCGCCCCGGCTGGCCGGCCGCCCTGATCGGCGGCGGCACCGGGGCCGGACTGACGCTGCTGCTCATCGACGCGTTTCGCTGGTCCAGGGTGGACCTGCCGACACCGGGGACCGCCGAACGGCTCGGCACGGAGATCTTCGGCCGCTGGGTGCTGCCGTTCGAGGTGCTCTCCGTACTCTTGCTGTCCGCGCTGGTCGGGGCGATCGCGATCAGCGTACGGATTCCGGGGCGGCGCCGATGAGACCCGTCATCCCGTACGTCACCGCGGCGATCCTGTTCGGCCTCGGCGTCTACGGCGTGCTCCGCCGACGCAACGCCGTACTGGTGCTGATGGCGGTCGAGCTGATGCTCAACGCGGTCAACCTGCTGCTGGTCACCGCCGACAGCACCACCCGGTCGGCGCTGCCGCACGGCGGGCAGGTGTTCGCCCTGTTCGTCATCGTGATCGCCGCCGCCGAGGTGGGCGTCGGGCTGGCCATCGTGCTCCAGCTCTACCGGCTGCGCGGCAGCGTCGCGCTCGACGAGGTGAGCCTGCACGAGCACCCGCCGGACGAGGGACCGGAGCCGGCAGTCGACGCCACCGGCGGCGGGGACGCCACCGGTTCCACCACCAGCGGGGTGGGGGCCAGGTGAGGGTCGAGATCGTGCTCGGTTGGCTGCTGCCGGCCGTACCGTTCGGGGTGGCCCTGGCCGGGCTGCTGCTGCCGCAGCGGTCCCGGGCGGTCGCCGCCGGCCTCGGCATCGCCGGTGCCGCCGTGAGCCTGGTCGTCGCGGTGTTCCTGCTCGTGACCCTGGACGGCGCCGCCGCCGAGGGATCCGCGCTCTGGGTCGAGTTCGGCGGGCTGGAGGTGACCGCCGGGGTACGCCTCGACCCGGCCGCCGCCCTGGTCGCGATCGCCGTGGCGGTGGTCGCGCTGGCCGTGCAGGTCTACTCGGTCGGCTACCTCGCCGACGACGACCGGTACGCCCCGTACGCCGCGCAGATCAGCCTCTTCACCGCCGCCATGCTGCTGGTGGTGGTCGCCGGTGACCTGCTCCTGCTGCTGGTCGGCTGGGAGGTGATGGGCATCTGCTCGTACCTGCTGATCGCGCACGACCGGCGGCTGCCGGAGGCACCGGCGGCGGCGGTGAAGGCGTTCCTGGTCACCCGGGTCGGTGACGTCGGCTTCCTGCTCGGCATCGCGGTGCTCGGCTTCACCGCCGGCAGCTTCCGGATCTCCGAGGTGCTGGGCCACGACTTCCACCCGACCACGCTCACCGTCGCCTGCCTGCTGCTGCTGGCCGGGGTGGCCGGCAAGAGCGCCCAGTTCCCGCTGCACACCTGGCTGCCGGATGCGATGGCCGGTCCGACCCCGATCTCGGCGCTGATCCACGCGGCCACCATGGTCGCCGCCGGCATCTACGCGGTGACCCGGCTCTACCCGCTGTTCGTCCAGTCCCCGACCGCGCTGACCGTGCTCGGCGTGATGGGCGCGGTCACCCTGCTGCTCGGTGCGCTCGCGGCCACCGCGCAGGACGACCTCAAGCGGGTGCTGGCCTGGTCCACGGTCTCCCAGATCGGTTACATGGCCGGCGCGCTCGCCGTCGGCTCACCCGCCGCCGCGCTGTTCCACCTGCTCAGCCATGCCGCGTTCAAGGCGCTGCTGTTCCTCGCCGCCGGCTGCGTCATCCACGCCACCGGCACCAACTCGATGGCGGCGATGGGCGGACTGCGCCGCCGGATGCCGGTCACCTTCTGGTGCACGGTGATCGGGCTCGGCGCGCTTGCCGGGGTGCCGCCGCTGGCCGGCTTCTGGAGCAAGGACGGCATCCTGGCGGTCGCCGAGCGGGCCGCGCTCGACGGGGTCGGCCCGGCCGGCGCACCGGTGGGCTGGCTGGTCTGGATGTCCGGCCTGGTCGGGGTCGCCGTCACCGCCTGGTACGCCACCCGCCTGCTGCTGCGTGCCTTCGCCGGCGCCTACCGGGGCGACGCGGCGCCGCACGACCCGCCCGCCCTGCTGCGCTGGCCGGTGCTGGTGCTGGCGATGCCGAGCGCGCTGTTCGGGGCGGTCGCGTTCGCCGGGCCGTTCGCCGGCTGGCTCCGGCCGCCGGGCATCACCGAGCACCCGCCGAACCTGCTGCCGCTGGACGAGGAGCTGATCCACTTCGGCCCGCAACTGATCTACCCGGTCGCCCTGCTGCTGCTCGGTGCGGGACTCGCCTGGTGGCGCTGGCGGCGTGAGCCCGCCGCCGACCCGGCGCTCGCGCTGGGCCCGCTGCGGCCGGCGTTCGACCGCGCCTTCTGGCTCGACGAGGTCCAGCACACCCTGGTCGTACGGCCGGTGACGGCGCTGGCCCGGCTCGGCCGGCGCGGCGACGAGGTGCTGGTCGACGGGGCGGTCGAGGGCGTCGGCCGGGGCAGCGGTGCGCTCGGCGACTCGCTCGGCCTGCTGCACCGCTCCGGGCTGCCGAGGGCGGCGACCGCCGTACTGGCCGGGGCGTTGCTGATCGGGCTCGCCGCCGTGTTGATCGGAATCGGCGGATGAACGCGTTGATCGGAGTCGGCGGATGAATGCCGGACAGGTCGGACTCGTCGCCATCCTGGCCCTGCCCGCCGCCGGTGCGGTGGTCGCCGCCGCGCTGCCGGAGCGCGCCGACCGGGCGGCTCGGGCGGTCGCCACCGGGTTCGCCGCCGCCACGCTGGTGGTGAGCGTGCTGCTGTTCTTCGGGGTCGGCGGCGGTTTCGCCCACCGGGTGCCGGAGCAGGGGCCGCCGGGGATCGATCCGTGGCACGAACTGGACTGGACCTGGGTGCCGGGACTGGATCTGCGGTTCCATCTCGGCGTGGACGGGATCTCGTACCCGCTGGTCATCCTGACCACGCTGCTGACGCTGCTCTGCTGCGCGTACACCTGGTGGCGGGCGCCGGCACCGGGCCGGGGCCGTACGCTGGCCGCCCTGTTGCTGGTCATCGAGGTCGGCATCCTGGGCACCTTCCTCGCCCTCGACCTGGTGTTGTTCTTCGTCTTCTTCGAGGTCGTCCTGCTCCCGATGTACGCGGTGATCGCGATCTGGGGCGGGGAACGCCGGAGCCGCGCGGCCCGGAAGTTCGCCCTCTACACCCTGTTCGGCTCGGTGCTGCTGCTGGTCGGCGTCTTTGTCGCGGTCAGCGCCGCCGGCACCGCCGACATCGTCGCGCTGACCGGCGGCAACGGGCTGTCCCGGACCACCCAACTGGTGGCGTTCACCCTGTTCGCGCTGGCCTTCGCGGTGAAGAGTCCACTCTGGCCGCTGCACTCCTGGCTGCCGGACGCGCACAGCCAGGCGCCGACCGTCGGCAGCGTCATCCTCGCCGGGGTGCTGCTGAAGATGGGCACGTACGGCCTGATCCGGATCGGGGTCGGGGTCACCCCGGAGGGCGCCCGCTGGGCCGCGCCGGTGCTCGGCGTCCTCGCGATCGCGGCGATCATCGTCGGTGCCCTGGTCTGCCTGGCCCAGACCGAGCTGAAACGGCTGATCGCGTACTCCAGCGTCGGGCACATGGGGTTTGTCGTGCTCGGCATCGCCACCGTGACCACCACCGGGATCCAGGCCGCGCTGATCGGCAACATCGCCCACGGGGTCATCACCGGCCTGCTGTTCTTCGTCGCCGGAGCGATCAAGGACCGGGCCCACACCGGTGAACTGGCCGAGTTGGGCGGGCTGCGGGAGACCGCGCCCCGGCTGGCCGGACTGCTCGGCTTCGCCGCCATCGCCTCGCTCGGGCTGCCCGGACTCGCCGGCTTCTGGGGCGAGGCGTTCGCCATCGTCGCCGCGCTGCGACTCGGCGGACCGTTCTGGACCACGCTCGGCGTACTGGCGGCGGTCGGCGGGGCGCTCACCGCCGCGTACTTCCTGCGGCTGCTGCGCCGGATCAGCCACGGCCCGGCAACGCCCGCCGTGGCCAACCTGACCCCCCGGGGGTACGCCGTAGAGCAGGTGATCTGGGCGCCGCTGGTGGTGCTCACGCTCGCCATCGGACTGCTGCCGCCGATCGCGCTCGACGTGGCCGACGAGCCGGTGAAGGCCCTGATCGAGGCGATCTCATGAACCTGACCCAGAGTGTGGACAACATCGCGCTGCTGCCGGCGTACCTGGCCGCCGGCACCGCCGTACTGGTGCTGTTGGCCGACCTGGTGCTGGCCCGGCGGGGCGCGACGGTGGTCGTGTTCGCGGCCGGCGCGCTCGCCACCGCCGCCGGGGCGCTGGTGGTCGGCTTCGGCGACGACCGGCAGACCTTCTGCGTCGGCGACGCCTGCTCGTTGCTGGCCACCGGCCGCAGCGGACTGATCGGCGCCCTGTTCGCCCTGCTCACCCTCGGGGTGCTGGCGTTCTCGGTGCCGCTGCTGCGGGCCGGCGAGGTGCCGGCGGGGGAGTACTGCTTCCTGCTCGCCTGCTCGATGACCGGCGGTGTGGTGCTCGCCGGTGCCGGCGACCTGATCACCCTGATCGTGGCCCTGGAAACCCTGACCCTGCCGCTGTACGTGCTGGTCGGGCTGCGCCGCCGCAGCGTGGCCGGCGCCGAGGCGGCGGTCACCTTCTTCGTGGTCAGCGTGGTCGCCACCGCGGTCACCCTGCTCGGCGCCGCCCTGCTGTACGCGGTCACCGGCGCGCTGCACTTCCGCCTGCTGGCCACGGCATTCGCCGCCGACCCGGACCTGCTGGACATCCCGCTCACCTCGGCGGCGGTGGCGCTGGTGGTGCTCGGGCTGGCCTTCAAGATCGCTGCGGTGCCGTTTCACGCCTGGGCCCCGGCCACGTACGACGGCGCCCCGCTGCCGGTCGCCGCGTACCTGTCCACCGCGTCGAAGCTCGGCGGTGTCGTCGCCCTGCTGGCGGTCACCGGGATCGCCGCACCGGTGGCCGGGGCGGTGGTGTCGGACGGGTCGGTTCCGCTGGCCAACGCCGTACTGCCCGCCTCGGTGACCGGGCCGGTGCTGGCCGCGCTGGCGGTGCTGACGATGACCGTCGGCAACCTGGTCGCACTCCGGCAGACCCGGATGATCCGGCTGCTCGCCTGGTCCTCGGTCGCCCAGGCCGGTTACGTCATCGCCCCGCTGGGCGCGTTCGCGCTCGCCGACGGGCGTACCGCCGAGGCGTTCGAGACGGCGCTGTCCGCCGCGCTGGCGTACACCGTCTTCTTCGTGCTGCTGGAGCTGTCCGCGTTCGGCGCGGTGATCGCCCTGCGGGCCGGGCACGGTGACGGCGGGGAGATCGGGGACTACCGGGGCGCCGCCCGCCGACGTCCGGCGGTCGCCGTCGTACTGGCGCTGGCGCTGGTCGGGCTCGCCGGGTTGCCGCCCGGACTCGCCGGCCTGTTCGCGAAGGTCACCGTGGTCCGGTCACTGCTGTTCGGCGGCTCCGACTGGCTCGCCCTGGTGGTCGCGGTCAACGCGGTGATCGGACTGGCCTACTACGTACGGGTCGCCGCGACCCTCTTCTCACCGGCCGCGACCGACGAACGTCCGACCGGGGCCCGGGTGCCGTGGCCGGTCGCCGCGGCACTCGCCGCCGCCACCGTGGTCACGATTGTCATCGGCTTCGCCCCACAACTCGTGCTGGACGCCGCCGCCGGTTGGTGACCGTCCCCGGAAATCGGACTTTGGTGCCGACAGTTCCCTCGCACCCCCGTCTTACAGGCAATTCTCAGCTATATGGGGATTGTTGATGGGTATCGAGTTGTTGGAACGGTCAGCGGTTTCACGAGAACCGCGCACCGAAGGAGTGATAGTGCACAGCCACCGCAACGGTCTCAAGACGGCCGCACTGCTCGGCCTGCTCACCGCGCTGATCCTCGGCGTCGGTTACGCGCTCGGCGGCAGCGGCGGTCTGGTCGTCGCCGTCCTGATTTCGCTGGCGATGAACGCGGGCAGCTATTTCTGGTCGGACAAGCTCGCGCTGCGTTCGATGCGGGCGAAGCCCGTCACCGAGGCCGAGTTCCCGGCGCTGTACCAGATGGTCAGGGAGCTTTCCACCTCCGCCGGGCAGCCGATGCCCCGGCTCTACGTCAGCCCGACCATGCAGCCCAACGCGTTCGCGACCGGGCGTAACCCGCAGCACGCGGCGGTTGCCGTGACGACGGGCATCACCCAGATCCTGGACTACCGGGAGCTGCGGGGCGTCATCGGACATGAGCTGTCACACGTGTACAACCGCGACATTCTCATCTCCAGCGTCGCGGCGGGTCTCGCCGGCATCATCACGATGCTGTCGTACTTCGCCTGGTTCCTGCCGATCGGTGGCGGGGACGACGACGATGGCCCGAACCCGGCCGCGCTGCTGCTGATGCTGATCCTCGGCCCGATCGCGGCGAGCGTGATCCAGCTGGCGATCAGTCGGAACCGCGAGTACGCGGCCGACGCCTCCGGCGCCACCATCACCCGGGACCCGCTGGCCCTGGCCAGTGCCCTGCGGAAGATCCACGAGGGTACGCAACGCCTTCCGTTGCCGGCCGACAACCGGCTCACCTCGACCGCCCACCTGATGATCGACAACCCGTTCAAGGGCGGTGGCCTGGCCGGGCTCTTCTCCACCCACCCGCCGATGCAGGAGCGGGTACGCCGGCTGGAGCAGATGGCCCAGAACTCCGGCCCGGTGCAGTTCCAGCGTTGACCGGGGTAGCCACCCCGGCTGCGTGACCGTACGAAAGAGCGACGACGACCGGCGGGACCCCGAGCTCGGGGTCCCGCCGGATCCGTGTCGGCCGGGGCGTTAGGGTCAGGAGGTCTTCCGCTCGTTACATGTCCTTGTTGCGCGGCGGCACCCGAACCGGTTACATCTCACGACGAGGAGGTCGCGCCCGTGGCTGCGCTGCGCCAGTATCTGTTGGTCTGGCGGATCCCCGGCGCACCGATGCTGCTGGTCACCGGCATCATCGGCCGGCTCGGCATCGGCATGACCCCGCTCGCGCTGCTGCTGGTCGTCGAACAGGTCACCGGCAGGTACGCCCTCGCCGCCGCCGCGGGTGGCACGTACGCCCTCGCCGGCGCCGCGCTCAGCCCGATCGCCGGCCGCATCGCCGACCGGATCGGCCCGACCCCGGTCCTCGTGGTCACCGCGGTGGCTCACCCCCTCGCCCTGCTCGGTCTGCTGCTCGCCAGTCGAGCCGGAGCGGACGCGCTCACCGTGATCTACCTCATGTCCGGCGTCGCCGGGGCCACCTTCCCGCCGCTCACCGCCGCCATCCGGGGTGCCTGGAACGACCTCACCGAACCCGGCTCCGGCCGGTACGGGCTCCGCAACACCGCACTCGCCGCCGAGACCTCCCTGTTCGAGGTGGTCTTCGTGCTCGGCCCGCTGCTGGTGGCGGTCTTCGTACTGCTCGCCGATGCCGCCGCCGCACTGATCGGCGCGGCCGTGGTCACCCTCGTCGGCACCCTGGCCGTGGCGCTCGGCCGGGTCATGCGCGGCTGGCGCCCGCACCCCACCCACGCGCACGCCACCGGCCTCGGTCCGCTGCGTTCGGGCGGCTTCTCCGCACTGCTGCTCTGCGCCGCCGGGCTGGGCATGGCGTTCGGTGCCGCCGGGGTCGCCGTGCCGGCGTACGCCTCCGCGCACGTTCCGGGCGACGCCGAGAGTCTGGCCGGCGTGCTGTTGGCGATCTGGGGGGTCGGCAGTGCCGTCGGCGGCATCTGGTTCGGCACCCGGCGGCCGGCCCCGAACCTGACCCGACAGTTCGCCATGCTGCTCGCCGCCGTCGCGGCCAGCTTCGCCGTCTTCGCGCTGATGCCGCACCCGGTGGCGCTCGGTGTCGCGCTGGTGATCGGCGGGGCGACCATCGCACCGGCGCTGACCCTGGAGAACACCATGGTCGGGCGGATCTCGCCGGGCAGCATGCTCAATGAGGCGTACACCTGGCTGGTGACCGTGTCGGTGGCGGCGAGCGCGGCCGGTGGCGCGATGGCCGGGCTGATCGTCGACCAGATCGGCGTACCGTGGGCGTTTCTCTTCGCCGGGGCGGCGGTCGCCGTCGCGGCCGGGGTCGCGGCGCCCCGCCGGGGCCCGATCGCACGAGCCGAGGCCCATGCGGCCGTACGGGTGGAGCAGGCGCTCGCCGCCGAACTTGTCTAGCCCCGGCCGCTCACGATCGGCCGCTGGATGCGGCTGCGGCCCGCGCTGACCGGCGGGCCGCAGCGGTGGCGTTACCGGTAGTTGGTGAACTGGAGGGCGACGCCGAAGTCCTCGGTCTTGAGCAGCGCGATGACGGCCTGGAGGTCGTCCTTCTTCTTGGCGGTCACCCGCAGCTGGTCGCCCTGGATCTGCGCCTGTACGCCCTTCGGCCCCTCGTCCCGGATCTTCTTGCCGATGCTCTTGGCCTTCTCCGAGTCGATGCCCTGGATGACCTTGCAGTCGATCTTGTAGATCTTGCCCGAGGGGCGGGCATCACCGGCGTCCAGCGCCTTCATCGAGATGTTCCGCTTGACCAACTTCTCCCTGAAGACGTCCAGCGCCGCCTTGACCCGCTCCTCCGTCTCGGCCTGGAGGCCGATCGCCTCCTCGCCCGACCAGGAGATCTCGGCGCCGGTGCCGCGGAAGTCGAAGCGCGTGCCGAGCTCCTTCTCCGTCTGCCGGAGGGCGTTGTCGATCTCCTGCCGGTCGACCTTGCTGACGATGTCGAACGACGGGTTGGCTGCCATGATCATGCTCCTGCTGGTCGCGGTATGAAGATGTCCCGGACGGCTGCTGGGCGGTCCGACATGCCGACCGTACCCGGTTGCGTAGATGCCCGGTGCAACCGCTATCCTTGCTTCCGCTGCCGCGTTACACGTGGCGGCACGCCCTGGCGGGTTGCCCGAGCGGCCAATGGGAGCGGACTGTAAATCCGTCGCGAAAGCTTCGAAGGTTCGAATCCTTCACCCGCCACCAGGTGCGGTTATCGCCCCTGACCAGCAGAGATGCCGGTCAGGGGCGATTCTCGTTGATCCAGCCAAGTCCAGCCAGATCCGGCCGTCTACGACTCCCAGTGGGCAGATGGTGGGCAGGTCGATCTTGGTTCTTCCTGTGGCTATCAGGTGCCCCGTGTGCCCGTGTGTATGGCTCTGAGCGTGCTGTCCGTACCTGAGTCGACCTTGCCCCGGCTTTCGGCGGCCTGTCGGGGTCTGAGGGCGCGGCAGCGACGTACGGCGGCCGTGGGGGAGAGTGAGGTACCGGCGAGCGGGCTACGGTAGACCGGTGGCAAGCCAGTCCCGTTCTTGGACTGGCGCGGCAGTCGGAAGCCCTGCCCTCGACGGTGCCCGGTCACGCCGGCTTCCGGGCCGCCGGGCTCTGTGTCGGGCTACTGGAGAAACTGCCCGGCCCGCCGAGCCGTACGTCGAGGTCACGGAGCAAGGCGCCCAGCCGGGAACTGGTGGCGGTGGGCATCAGGGGGATTGGACGACCGGCGGCCAGGTGCTCGCCTAGGTCGTAGAGGGCGTCGCGAAGATCCTCGGCGGTCGCTCGGTCGAGACTCAGTTCGATCGGGTCAGCCATGCCGTGACCGTATCGGCCGAGTCGACCAGCGGGCGCGGCCGTCCCGGCGGTTGTCGGCGGCTTGCCGCCCCGGCGCCGAAGGCGTCCGGGGCGGGTCTCGCCGGGCGGCGCTCCGCGCCCGCGCCGCGCAACGCGCGGCGCCTTGATCCTAAAGAGAATAAATCGGCAGTCAATAGCCTGCTTTTATCCCTGTCTCACTGTCTATGAGTAATCTCGGAGCGGGACAGGGCTTCCTGGCGGTTACGGCTAGGTTTTGGGGAACGTCGGTGCTTGTAGTGCAGCCGGTGCCTGCTTGCCTCTGCGCTGTCTTTTATGGCGTCGGTGTCGCCTCCCCGCCGCCTCGGCGCTAGCCATGCCAGTCGGCCCATATCTCTCAATCTGAACGGCGCTCGCTGCTTGCTGGACCGGTGTATCCCTGTGCGAGAAGGTGCCCATCGAGCACAGCGTAGAGAGCGTTGCCCTCGTCGACGTACAGACGCCGCTCACCGCCACCAGCCTTCGCCGCCACGTAGTGAATACGGCCAGTTTCGCCGCTCTGGCGCCAAGCTCTAAGGACAACACGGTCGGTGATATGGGGCACGGCATTCCATCCTTCGCTCAACACTCAGGCCCTACCGAAGGTCTTCGGCTCTGGGGTGTCGAGCTAGCGTGACCGCTGGTCCTCTTCGCCACCAGACTTGCCAAAGTCTGAAATATGACAGGCTGCAACCCTATTGATACGATCGGTCTAGCGGTCAGCCGCTGAGATACCTAGGATCGCCCGGATGAGCCCTCGGAATCATGTTGGCAAGCTGGCCCGCGCTCGGATTGTTCCGCCATCCCAGGGATCGCTCCTCGGAACGCCAGCAGAACAGGTCCTGGCCGCGCTCGTGCCTGGTGCCGAAACCATCCGGTATCGACGACTCTGGCGCCTCGGGCAAGTGCACCACGTTGATCAGTATCTTCATGGTCGTTTGGGGTACGAGGCAAGCACGGGCGTAGATTTGTGGGATGAGGCCGAGCAGGACTTCGAGCACACCGACGTTCCTGGAGGACTTGCCACGCCGTTCGCGATCCGTTTGGCGGATCTTGCACTAATCTTTCAGACACGCAAGCAGGACATTCGCGTCACATCGTTCACGGGAGCCATGCTCGACATACTTCAGCAGGCCACCGGCGAGTCAGGCTGGGACATCGTCGCCCTCAGCCGTGCACAGTCGTTCGGCGAGTGGAGGCGGAGCGTACGGAACGTGAGGCGCCTTCGCCTGCACTTGGAGCGCCCCAACCCAAACTACGAGGGGCGGCCTGAGGTCGAGCGCTTGATAGAAGGACTCCATCTTGAGGTCGCCACCCTGGACCTGCGCGGCGAGCGGATCGACACGGATGTGGAGCTGACACAGCAATTGATGGACCACGTGACACGCGGCTACGGACACGCGGTAGCCGCTGGCGAGCGTGACGTAGAAGGCGAAACGGTCGAGACTGTGTGGGCAAGCGAGCTGAACGGAGAAAGCACGATCGTTTCGGTGCCGGCTTCCGAGTCTGGGGAAGTGTCAGTGGGTGACCTCATCATGGAACTCGGCAGGATTGAGGTAGGCGAGGAGCCCTGATGGCTGCGAAGGAAAGAGTTGACATCGGCCCGCACGCACGCGACGGGACGTCGTCCCTCAACTGGCTAGAGCGCGGGCGGAGCCGCTGGACCTATCTTGCCCACACGCGAGCAGGGTCGGTAATTCTGTCGATTGACTTCCTTCTAGCAATCCCGGTGGCAGTCGCCGCTGGCGCATTGATTACGTTTGCCGACAAGGCTTCGGGTCAAGCTGGAACTATTCTGCTCGCAGTAACAGCGCTCTTGGCAACACTCACCGGCATCGTGATGGCGGCACACACCATCTTGGTCAGTCTACTCAGCGCCGAATACCTAATCGTTCTGGAAAGAGCGTCTGGTGGCCTCCGGGCAGTCTCGCGACCATACAAGATTGTGATATGGGTCTGCGCGATCGGCGTACTCGTATCTCTCCTATCGGCACTCGCGTGGCCGATACTGCCTGCATCGTCTACGTGGTACTGGCGCGCCGCTCGCTGGACAATCTTCGGTACATCAATCTTTATGGCGGTTTGGGGTCTGATCGGTTCAGTGCAGTTGGCGGGGCAGTCCGCCTGGCATCTGGAGCAACGGGCCAAGTTGCTTAAGTTGTTGCGCGATACCAGAGAGGACTTGAAGCGATCAAATGGTAGGCGAAGCGCCTAAGTCGCCCGGCCTCTCCTTCGACGAAACGTTCTCCTCACTCAAACATGCCGCACCCCTTTGCATGAGGCGGTCGGCTGCGGGACCATCAACATATCCCGTTCGCTGCTACCTCGATGGTTTGTTGAATTCTGTCTTCCGTACCGGTTCGACGGTGCGTGCCAGGAGGCTTGAGGTGGGGTGCTAACGGAGGACTGGAACCGCGCGTGGGGCTGGTGAGCGCATGCTCCTGTTCTAGGGCAGGTTTTAAGAAATGTGGGAGACTTGCGAATCAGCGGTCCGTCGGGGCGTTGTATTCAGAGCCCTAAACCAGGTAGATATCTCTCTCTGAGCCATCTGCCAAGACGATTTTAAAGTAATCATTTGGCGCCAACTCATGCAGTAACGCGGCCACCCGTATCGCACGGTTGAGGGCGTCAGTGCGACTAATGCCTTGCCCGGTAGCCATCTGAGTCAGGGCGGCATCGGTGGTCGGAGCGAGATTGACAGTGATTTTGACAAGGCTGGGCCTGTTGACCGCACTCATAGTTGCGGGGATCCAATCAGTAATCTGACTTTAGGAAAGCGAACCGCAGCGCGTGTCGAAATTTTGACTCCTAGGTGGTGCTGCACGGGTCGGCGTGGCCGTACAAATACAAGCACCGCCCGTGGGCGGGAAGGATGCGGCCGCAGTAGACGGGATGCTGATTGAGCTGGTCGTCTTCTAGGCTGACAGCAGTGTCGCTTGGTTCGAATTCAGGAATGAAGCTGAGGAAGTCGGCGAGCCTTTCGGCTGTCCCGAGGGCGGCCCCGAGCGTGGTGGCCTTGAAAGGAATGTGAATAACAAATCGTGAGTCGGGCTGCGACAGATCCACGATCGGTAGTGGGCGCTGGGTTGCGGTTGGTGCGATTGAGTTCCTTGGCGGCGGACCGCTCGCGTAGCGTGCGTCAGTCACGTACTGGCTCCTTGGATTTGTTGCGGTCGGGGTGCGGGTGACGGCGAGGACCCCCCACCCGCACCCCGACTGGTGCTGTCGTACGCACCTGCCCTCGCGGCCCTTGCGGCGAGCACGAGAACAGGGCCATCCCCGTACGACGTTGGGTAGTCAACCGGCGGCCGGTCGTACGTCGCGCCTGCCCTGGTAGACCCCTCACGAACGTCTGGGGCCTCGGCGATACGTCCTGTGGCGGCCTTGCGACGTCCCGTCCGGGAAACGTCCAATGGAGATATGAATGAACGTCTGCGGACGGTGATGGTGCGCCGGGGCGTCGCCGTTGAGGACCTGGCCGGTGAGTGCGGCGTTGACCCGAAGACAGTCGAACGGTGGATTAGCTCGGGGCGGGTGCCGCATCGGCGGCATCGGTGGGCGACGGCGCGGCGGCTGGGTGCGGAAGAGGCGTACCTCTGGCCTGACGTGCTCGCTTCGGTGGCCAACAAGCGTGGTGAGGCGAGTCGGGCCGAGCTGATCGAGGTGTTCCCGGATCGGGCGTCGGTTCCGCGTGAGACGTGGCTACGGCTGCTGTCGGAGGCGCAGGAGCGGGTGGATGTGCTGGTCTTCTCTGGGACTTTTTTCGCGCAGATACAGCCACGGGTTGCCCGGATGCTCGCTGATCGTCTGTCGACCGGGGTGCAGGTGCGACTCTGCTTTGGTGACCCGAACAGCGAGGCGGTGACGGTTCGGGATCGGGAGGAGGGCCTGGGCGGCACGCTCGCGGCGAAGATCCGGGCGTCGTTGACGTACTACCGGGAGATCGCGGGGATGGACGGTTGTGAGATCCGACTACACCCGACGACGCTGTACAACAGCCTGTTTCGGTACGACGACGAGATCCTGACGAACCCGCACGCGTACGGCGAGGCTGCGAGCGCCAATCCGACGTTCCATCTCCGTAAGGTCGACGGTGGCGGCCTGTTCGATCACTACGTGAGTAGCTTCGAGCGGGTGTGGGCTACCGCGATGCCGTGGCTGGGTAGGGAGGTCTGAGCGTGGGACGTGTCGAGTACTGGAACGACCCGGACGCACCGAAGGCGAACACGCTCGTGCCGGCGTGCGGGGTCCTGGCGGTCGACGACCAGGGGGCGATTCTGCTTCAGCGGCGGCGGGACACCGACCAGTGGGCGCTACCGATGGGCAAGATGGAGATCGGCGAAACCCCGTCTGAGTGCGCGGTCCGGGAGACTCGCGAGGAGACCGGCGTGGACGTGGAGGTGACCGGGATCGTCGGCATCTACTCTGACCCCGGTCACATCGTGGCGTACTCGGACGGTGAGGTGCGTCAGGAGTACGAGGTGACGCTCCTGGCTCGGCCGGTCGGCGGTGCTCCGGCGGCAAACGATGAGGCCAGCGAGGTGGGTTGGTTCCGAAACGATGAGTTGGCTGGGTTGGACATCCACCCGACGATGCGGCGGCAGATCGCGGACTACCTCGCCGGACGCTTCCCGCACGTCGACTGACCCCGGCCAAAGAGACGCCCCGATTCCTGATCAGGATCGGGGCGTTCGTGTGCGAGGTTGGTGCGCTACAGCTCCTCGTCGGCGAGTGCGGTGGCGAGTTCGGCCATGCTGCCGATGGTGGCTTCGGCTTTGGCGAGGCGGGCGCGTTTGCCGCGTTTGTTGGCGTACCCGATGGCGGTGACCTGGGCGGCCTGGGCGGCTTCGACGTCGCTCTCGGAGTCTCCGACGAGGGCGCATTGCGTAGGGTCGGCCTGTAGCTCGCGGATGGCGGCGAGGACTGGTGCCGGGTTGGGCTTCATCTGGTCCGGCTGGGCATGGGCGCGGCCGATGATCGGGTGTACGTAGTCGGTGAGGCGTCGGGCGGTGAGGTAGGCGCGTACGGCTTCGGCGGAGTTGTTGGAGACGATGGCGACGCGTCGGCCGGTCTGGTGAGCGGTGACGATGACTTCGCGTGCGTACGGGGTGGGTTCGGCGGTGGCAGCCGCGGTGACCTCTGCGGCTCGGAGTGCGTCGTCGATGCGGCGGGTGATGGTCGGTTGATTCAGGGTGGTGGTGAACCTGAGCACGGCCAGCGGGTCGGCCTCGGTCTGGATGTGCTCAGGGAGGGTCACGCCCTGGTTGACGAGCAGGCGGCGCAGTTCGGTCGCGACGGTGGCGGCGGGGTAGTTGGCGAAGATGCTGCACACGGGGCCGTCGAAGTCGAGCAGCAGGTAGCGGGTGCGGTCGGCGATGGTGCGCAGGTTGGGGCGGGTCACGACGTGTACTCGCGGGCGATGGTGCGCCACATGCTGTTGAACCAGACGCGGGCCTGGTCGACGTAGAGGGTGTCGTTGGAGGAGTCTTCGTCGCTGGGTATGAAGGGGAAGAGGATGGCGTCTTTGCCCATGGCGTCGTAGATGGTTGTCGGGTTGCCGTTGATGGTGACGGTGTGTTCGACGACGGGGTAGAAGCCGAAGAACGCTTCTTCCTCGTTGATGATGAACAGCTTGAACAGTGGGGCGGCGTTGTGGACGCGTACCTCGGTTGATGCGGTCTTGACCAGGTAGAGGTCGGCGAGTTCCTGGACGGCGTCGATGATGGCGTGGATGGACCGGTCGGTGATGCGCTGGGCGCGGGCGCGGATCGCGGGGTCGTCGGCCTGGTCCTCGGCGCGGCACGGGATCGCCATCGGGGCGGTCATGTCGGAGATGAGGATCCGGAGCCGGATCGACTCGGGGGTGAGCCGGCCGATGCGTACCTTGTCCAGGGTTTCCTGAATCGCGCTGTAGAGCGTTTCACCGGAGAAGCCGGCGAAGTCGATCGTGACGTGGGTGGCCTCGAAGGCGCGCTCCACGTGCGGGCGTAGGCCGACGGGGCGTTCGGTGTTGGCGCGAACGAAGGTGCCGCTGCCCTGGCGGGTGACGATCAGCCGTTCCTCCTGGAGCTTGCGGAGGGCGGCTTTGATCGTTTCGCGGGCGACGCTGAACCGCTCGACCAGGTCGTGTTGTGAGGGCAGCTTCTCGCCGGGGGCGAACTTGCCGGTCTTGATCTCGGCGCGTAGGGCTGCCGCGATCTGCTGTGACGGTGTCCGGGGGTCGTCGGGGTCAAGACTCATGCGCGGACGATACCGCTGACTAGCCAAGCTAGGAAAGTTTTCGATCTATCTGTTGACATGACTAGCCAAGTCGACCTACCTTTGATCCACGCCGCTTGGCTAGTCAGGATAGCCAGGCAGATAGTGGAGGTCTGAGCAGATGGCTCTCAGGGGCGGAACGAGGTTTTCGGTCCGGTGTGGGGACGTGTTCCCGGCGGGGTGCGCGTTGGTGCCCGAGTCGATGGGCGAGGTGGAGGACTACGACGAGAAGACCGGCAGGCGGTCCCCGGCGAAGGACAAGGTGACCGGCCAGCGGGTGTGGCAGGTGAAGGTGATGGACCTGGACCCGGAGTTGGGGAAGCGGTCGCGGGAGACGACGGTGAAGATCTCGGCTGACTACCCGCCGGCAGCCCCGACCGGTGCCTACTTCGAGCAGGTGGAGTTCGACGGGATGACGGTCACGCCGTACGTGGCCAACAACGGTCGGATGGCGTACTCGCTGCGGGCGACCGGGATGCGCGCCCCGGCGGGCGTGACCAGCAGTAAGGCGGCGGCGTAGCCGCATCAGGTACGGGCGGGGCTGTCTGGTCTTGGCGGACGGCAGCCCCGCCCTCTGTCTTCCCCTTCCCCCATCTCTGAGGAGAGGTTTCAACGTGTCCAAGCGTAGGCGCCAGCCTGCCCAAAAGCGGGTGCGGTGCGGCGTGTGCCAGGCAAATTACGACCCGACCAGCGGCGGCACGGATGGCCGTTGCCCGCTCTGCGTGGACCAACTTGTCCTTCCGCTGCCTCCGGTTCGGGATGCGTCGGGCCGGTTCGTGTCCCTGCGGGGTGGCCGATGATCGGGCGGCGGCCTCGGGGCCAGGTGGTGATGACCACCGGCGGGGACTTCGTGGTGTTCCGGCCGAAGCGGTTCGAACTGCCCGTCTGGGCGGTAATCCTCGGCCTGCTCGCCCGGTGGACCGGCAAGGCCGTGTGGTGGTGTCTGCGGCACCCGATCGCCACCACCTCAACCTGCTTCGTCATCGCGGTCTACATCGACTACGGCTGGTCCGGCCTGCTGGTGCCACTGGTCCTGGCCGGCGCCGGGTCGGCGGTATGGCGGTGGAAGCACGAACCGTCATGGTGGGCCTGGTTGGCGGGTCCGTTGCTCGGCCGGTTCCGGCAGGCGTTCGTCTACCGGCGGGTCTGGCGTGAGGCCATGACGCTGTGCGGGCTGGCCAGCACGTACGACCATCAGACCGTCCTGCCCGAGCTGCTGTCGGTGCGGTCGGACCCCGCCCTCGATGTGCTGACGATCCGGATGGTGCGCGGCCAAACCCCGACCGACTTCCAACGGGTGACCGCGAACCTGGCGTACGCGTTCGGCCGGCGATACGTACGGGTGTACTCGGAACGGCCCGACGATGCCCCGACCCGTACCGGTCACTGGGCGTGGCTGCTACGGCTCGTCGACCGGATGCGGTTCCGGGACCGCCCGACGGTGATCTACCTGGTCCTGGTGCGTACGGACGCGCTGCGGACGATCGTGCCGCCGTTCCCCGTCCCGGCGGTGCCGGACTTCACCGCGCTGCCGCTGGCCCGTCGGGAAGACCTGCGTACCTGGTGCCTGCATCTGCTCGCCACTCACGTCCTGGTCGGCGGCGCCACCCGACGAGGTAAGGGCTCGGTGCTCTGGTCCCTCGTCCGTTCCCTCGCCGGCGGGGTCGCCTCCGGGCTGGTTCGGCTGTGGGTGATCGACCCAAAGGGCGGGATGGAGTTCGCGCTCGGACGGCCGATGTTCGCCCGGTTCGCCTGCAAGTCCTTCGAAGCCATGGCAGACCTGCTCGACGAAGCCGTAGCCGTGATGCGCGAGCGACAGACCCGGTTGGCGGGCAACGTCCGGGTGCACACCTCGACTGTGGAAGACCCCCTGGTCGTGGTGGTCATCGACGAAATGGCGGCACTGACCGCGTACCTGCAAGACGGTGACCTGCGTAAGCGGATCGCGGCCTCGCTGGGGATGCTCCTGTCACAGGGTGCCGGCGTCGGGCTCCTGGTCGTGGCCGCGTTGCAGGACCCACGCAAAGAGGTGCTGCCGTTCCGGGACCTGTTCCCGACCCGGATCGCGCTCGGCCTGACCGAAAAATCCCAAGTGGACATGATCCTCGGTGACGGTGCACGCGACCGGGGAGCACTCGCTGACCAGATGCCGCGCTGGGCGAAGGGTGTCGGCTACGTCATCCTCGACGGCACCCCGGAACCGATGCGGGTCCGCTTCTCCTACCTGACCGACGAGCAGATCCGGGACATGGCACGGGAGTACCCGGCCCCCGCCGATGCGGCGGACATCCTCGCCCAGGTCGGCCGCGAAACCGCCACCGAGCCTCTCCGCGTCCCGCTGCCCCGGCGGCCGGCGGCCGGGCCACTCATCCCGGACACCTTGCTGAACCTCCTCAACCGCGACACCGACAAGCGGGGAGGTGAGCTGCGGTGACCACCACCCCGAATGCCCGGCGCTTCTACCGGCTCCGCGCACCCAACGGCACCGCCCCGGACACCGCCGTCTCCGTACGCGTCGACCCCGACCGGCCCGACCCTTACCCCGTCTACCTCGCCGTCGGCGGCGGCCGGCGACGCATGTACCTCACCGCCGACGAAGCGTGGACCCTCTGGCGCTGCCTCTCCGAAGCCGTCGTCACCCTCGGCGACCCACCCGACAACATCCACACCACCATCCGACCGGCCGGGAGGTAACCAGCCATGACACCCCTCAACCGACTCCCGTACCTGGTCAACCTGATGCGCCGGCCGCTGCGAATCCGGCTCGTCGGCCCACCCGACCAGGCTGCCGCCGCGCTCCAGGGCATCGCCCACCTGGTCCTCCGGCGCCGGGATATGAACGGCCGACGTATCCGCATCCACATCACCATCCGCACTCGCCCCACCGGCGGTGACCGATGATCCGCCAACGCGCAGAGAACGCGGTGAAGGTGCTGATCCTGCTCGCCATCGGCGGGATGGCTGGGGCTGCTGCCTTCACCCACGTACATGACCTGACCGTCGCCCACGGCCAGCCCAACTGGATCGGCTGGGCCAACGCCGTAGCGGTCGAACTCATGGCCATCTACCTCGGACTGGAAATCCGATCCCGGCGTCGCAACGGTCGGCCGGTCGGGTTCGTCGGCGTCCTCCTCGTCGCCTTCTCCCTGCTCTCCCTCGCCGCCCAGGTCGCCGAAGCCGAACCCACCGTCTGGGGATGGATCGTCGCCGCCGTCCCGTCCCTCGCCTTCCTCGCCCTGGTCAAGGTCGTCCTGTCCAGCGCTCCCGCTGCACCCGTCGGCGCCGACGATGAGGACCTGGCCGCCGTCGACGAACCCGAACCAGAACCGGTCACAGCCGACCCCGAACCGGTACGGGAACCGGTCGTCTACACGCGCGTACCCACGCCGCCCCGCCTCGGACCATCGGCGGTCCTGCCACCGCTTGGTGTAGTGCATCCGAGTCGAGCAGGCGTTGCCGGAGGTGCCCGATGACCGGACCCACCTCGACGAGTCGGCTAGCGGAACTCGTGTACGACTTCGATCGGTCCGACGATGTGCGAGTTGAACTCGTCCAGATCCTCGGACGGAACCCACAGCATGGGCGTGGTGGAGCCGCCGAACGTCCGAGTCGAGTAGTGGCTCAAAAACGCCTGCTCCACTTGAAAGCGGGTCACGTAACTAACCCCCTGATCGGGCCGGTCATAGCGCCAATTTCGGGAGATCAAGATCGCGGAGTCCTCATCGAGGAACGGATAGAACCAGGGCCGGTCCGGCGAGAGCGGCGGCCACTTTCGCCACCCCGACTCGCGGATCAGGTCGAGTTCTTCCGGCCTGGTCGGGCGCCAGAGCACCGTAGCTTCGTCACCGCTGTTCATACCGACCTCGCCGCTCGGGTTCCCCGACCGTACCGGCGGACCAGCCACCGATACCACCGCACTCACTCTCTGATCGGAGTGAGCCGATGACCATCCCTACCCTGCCCGGCCTCGAACCGGTAACTCCCGAACCTCTCCGACCCGGATCACGGGCGGCCCGGATGGCGCTCCCTCGCTCCATCGACGTACTCCGGGACATCGCCACCGAATACGGCGTCTGCATCCGACCGCTTCCCATGCGCCGAACCGACCTCGACACCGGACTGACCGAGGTCATCGACCTCCCGTGCGGGGCGACCCGTGAGGACAACTGCCCGCCGTGCGCGAAGAAGAACCGGCGGCTGCGGCAGGCGCAGATCCGGGAAGGCTGGCACCGTTCCGACGAACCCCTACCCCCACCGGAACCCGCGACGGAGGAACAGAAGGCGCTGATCGTGCTGCGGGCGCACTACGAGTTTGCCCGGGACGAAGCCGTCCGCTCGTCTCAGTGGGACCAGGTCGCCGACCTCGATGAAGCGATCCAAGAGGTAGAAGAGGCCATCGTGGCGGAAGGACTACGCGGCCGAGTCGGACCACCGCATCACGTTGACGGTGACGACCAGGCCGACGACGACAACGGCCCTCGGCGGAAGCGTTCGACCAGGCGGCGGCAGGACGCACCCGACCTACCCCGCCGCAAGGTCGAAGCACGAACGGTCGGCAAGACGTACAAGGCACCGGACGGCAGCACCTACCAGCCGTCGATGTGGCTGACGCTCACCCTCGACTCCTACGGCCCGGTCCTCTCCGACGGCACCCCCGTGAACCCCGACCGGTACGACTACCGCCGAGCAGCGTGGGATGCGGTCCACTTCCCCCGACTGCTCGACCGGTTCTGGCAGAACCTCCGTCGTTGCGAGGGCTGGAACGTCCAGTACGCCGGCTGCGTCGAGCCGCAACGGCGCCTCGCCCCACACGCCCACTTCGCCATCCGGGGAACCATCCCGCGCGACATCCTCCGCACCGTGGCGGCGGCGACGTACCACCAAGTGTGGTGGCCGAGCGTGGACGTACAGGTCTACCACCGCAACCGGCTCCCCATCTGGGACGAGCAAGCCTCGGCCTGGGTCGACCCGGATACCCGGCAACCGCTGACCACCTGGACCGAAGCCCTCGACACGATCGACCAGGACGAAGAAGCCGAACCCGTACACGTCGTCCGCTTCGGCGCCCAGGTCGACGCACGCGGCGTCATGCCCGGCACCGCCGACGCCGAACGCACCATCCGGTACGTCACGAAGTACATCACCAAAGCCACCGGCGACTGCCACAAGATCACCACCGACCGACAGCAACGCCACCTCGACCGGCTCTGGCGCCAACTCCAGATCACACCCTGCACCGACCGATGCCCCAACTGGCTCCTCTACGGCGTCCAGCCAAAGAAGGCACACGCCAAGCTCAAGCCCGGCCGCTGCAAAGGCAAGGTCCACCAACGGGAAACCCTCGGCATCGGCGGCCGGCGCATCCTCGTCTCCCGCGACTGGTCCGGGAAGACCCTCGCCGACCACAAGTACGACGCCCGCGCATGGGTGAAAGCACTCCTCGGCGTCACCACCGACCTCGCCGGGGTCGAGCACGCGCAGGGCGCCACCGTCGAACGGGTCCGGCACGCGTGGGAACTCGCCCGACCACACGACCCCGACGTGACACCTCTCGCCCACCGGCTCATGCGCTCCATCTCCGAACGCGCCCGGTGGCGCTCCGAACTCCTCGCGGCCAAGGACCGAGCAGCCCAGCAGCCGATCTCAGATCTCTCGGCAACTGGCAACGCCACCACCACCGGGGAGGAACTGTGAAGGGCGACGAGCTGCTGACCGTGCCCGAGGTCCTGGCGGAACTCCGGGTTCCCCGCTCGACCTGGTACTACTGGCGGCAGGTTGGCAAGGGGCCACGGGTGATCAAGCTTCCGAACGGGGAGCTTCGCGTACGCCGTTCCGCGCTGGGCCAGTGGCTCGGTGCGCTGGAGTGCGATGCCGCGTGAACAGCTACGAGATCCAGATCTGGGAGATCACCAAACGGGCAGACCGGAAGGCCCGTCCCTGGCGGGTCCGCTGGGCAGTAGGCGGTGTGCGGTTCGAAGAGTTGTTCCGATCGAAGGCGCTGGCCAACTCGTTCCGCTCTGAGCTGGTCAAGGCATCCAACGCGGGGGAGCCGTTCGACACCACCACAGGACGCCCGGCCTCGGAGTCACGGACGATGAACCAAACCACCTGGTACGCGCACAGCCGCGACTACATCCAGATGAAGTGGCCCCGAGCGGCGGCCAAAACCCGGCGCTCGATCGTCGAAGCGTTGACTCCGATCGCCATGACCCTCACCTACCCGACGAAGCGGGGCCGTCCTGCCGATCAGGTGCTACGTGAAGCGCTGTACCTCTACGGCTTCAACCCGCGTCGCTGGTCGGATGAGATCCCGGACGCGTACGCGGCGGCGCTGACCTGGTTGGAAGGGGCGTCCCTGCCGGTCGTCGAGCTGGACTCTCCGCCGATGATCCGCCGTGTCCTGGACAGTCTTTGCGTACGGCTGGACGGCAAGTCCGCCGCTGCCTCGACCGTCCAGCGGAAGCGGGCCACCTTCTATAACGCGCTCGGCTACGCGGTAGAGCGGGAGCTGTTGGCCTCGAACCCGGTTGATCGGGTGCAGTGGACGGCTCCCGAGGTGGCCCAGGCCATCGACCGGCGGGTGGTCGCGAACCCGGTTCAGGTTGCGGCCCTCCTGGAAGCCGTGGAATCTCTCGGCAACCGGGCGGACCGGGTCACAGCGTTCTTCGGCTGTCTCTACTACGCCGGGATGCGGCCCTCGGAAGCGGCGGACCTACGGCGGGACGACTGTGATCTACCGGGGCACTGCCCCGACTGTGAGAGCGACTTCGACGATTTGGCGGCGGTCCAATCGTCGGCATCCTGCGACCACGAGAAGATCGAACCTCGCTGGGGTCGACTGGTGCTCGCCGGGACCGCGCCGCGTGCCGGCACCCACTGGACCGATGACGGCCAGGCGCACGAGCAGCGGGGCCTCAAGCATCGGGCACGCAAAGAGACACGTACCGTCCCGATCCCGCCCCAACTGGTCGAGTTGCTGGCGAAGCATGTCAAGACGTACGGCGTTGCTCCGGACGGTCGGTTCTTCCGAGGTCTGCACGGCGGGCCGCTCTCCGAGTCGGTCTACGACCGGTGGTGGAAGCTCGCCCGCCAACAGGCGTTGACGGAACCACAGGTCGCGTCGCCTCTGGTCCGGCGCCCCTATGACCTACGTCATGCGGCGGCCTCGCTCTGGCTCAACGCTGGAGTGCCGGCGACGGAGGTTGCCCGACGGCTGGGTCACGGCGTCGCCGTACTGCTCCGGGTCTACGCCAACTGCATCGACGGGGGAGAGGGCACCGTAAATGACAAGATCGGTGGCGCGCTTCAATGACTCCATGTCGCTCGCTATGTCACACTGCGTACGTGGCATGGGGCCCCAGCTATCGAGGCCGGATACTTCCGGCCGTCTTGGCTGGCTGTGCTGCGGGGACGGCTTCGGTAGCCGGTTTCTCGGAGAGCCCATCTCGGCTTCAACTCGTGATGGGCGCTAGCTCGGCTCTCCTGGCGGCGTTGGGCGTGCTGGCTCAACCGCAGGGAGTGGGGCATGAGTCGAGTTTGGCTTTAAAAAAAATCTTGAAGCTTGGAATGATACCGGCGGGCATCTTTCCTAGATTGACAACACTCGCTAGTTAGCGAGGGTTGGCCGGCTTCGGTGGAGCATCAGGGGCCTCGGCTCGCGGTCGCGGCCTTAGGTCTGCGGCTCGGCCTTCCCACGTCGTGGGCGATGAGTGGGCAGCGGGCTCGTGGGGGTTCGGCGCCTCAGGTGAAGGGGCAGGTCAACGGCTGGATGAGGGGCAAGATCGTGGACGCCCTGTAAATCCGTCGCGAAAGCTTCGAAGGTTCGAATCCTTCACCCGCCACCAGGTGCGGAAACGGCCTCCGGCCAGCAGAGATGCTGACCGGAGGCCGTCTTCTTTGTCCCGTGCCGTCCCCGCAGTCCCCTCCCGTCCCAGGAGACCTCGCTGACCTGCACCCGTACGGACGGCACCGCTGGGAAACGTCGGTGGGACGTGGCACCATCACCCGGGTGACCAGCAGTTCCGCCGCAGCGCAGCACCTGCGCGACCTCGCCCGGCTGCGCCGCGTACGCGATCGGATAGATCGGGAGTACGCGCAGCCGCTGGACGTCGAGGCGCTTGCCCGTGGGGTGAACATGTCGGCCGGGCACCTCAGCCGCGAGTTCCGGCGCGCGTACGGCGAGTCGCCGTACGCCTATCTCATGACCCGGCGGATCGAGCGTGCGATGGCCCTGCTGCGTCGTGGCGATCTCAGCGTCACCGAAGTCTGTTTCGCGGTCGGCTGCTCCTCGCTGGGCACCTTCAGCACTCGTTTCACCGAGTTGGTCGGTGTGCCGCCGAGCGTCTACCGGAGCCGGACGGCCGGCGTGACGGCGGGGATGCCGCCGTGCGTCGCAAAACAGGTGACCAGACCGATCAGGAATCGAGAAGCGGCGGCCCGTGAGCCGCAACTAGCGTGACTGCCATGGACATCACCATTCATTCGAGCTTCCTGCCGCACACCGACCCGGACGCCTCCCTGGCCTTCTACCGCGACACCCTCGGCTTCGAGGTCCGCAACGACGTCGGATACGAGGGGATGCGCTGGATCACCGTCGGCCCGGCCGGCCAACCCGACACGTCCGTCGTCCTGCACCCGCCGACCGCCAACCCCGGCCTCACCGACGACGAGCGCCAAACCATCCTGGAGCTGATGGCCAAGGGCAGCTACTTCGGCTTCAACCTGGCCACCGCCGACCTCGACGCCACCTTCGCGAAGCTGGAGGCCGGCGGCGCGGAGGTCGTCCAGGAGCCGACCGAGCAGCCGTACGGCGTTCGTGACTGTGCCTTCCGCGACCCCGCCGGCAACATGATCCGCATCCAGGAACTGCGCTGAGCCGTCCGGCTCGAACCGGGGGGCGAAGTCGAGGCACAGATGGAGACACGATGAGCAAGGCCAGCAGGACGGAGCCGTTGTCGCCCGCGTCGCACGTTGCCGACAGCCACGACCTGATCCGCGTGCAGGGGGCACGCGTGAACAACCTCAGGGATGTCAGCATCGAGATCCCGAAGCGCCGGCTGACGGTCTTCACCGGCGTCTCCGGCTCGGGCAAGAGCTCCCTGGTGTTCGGCACGATCGCCGCGGACTCGCAGCGGCTGATCAACGAGACCTACAGCGCCTTCGTGCAGGGTTTCATGCCGACGCTGGCCCGGCCCGAGGTCGACGTGCTGGAGGGGCTGACCACCGCGATCATCGTGGACCAGGAGCGGATGGGTGCCGACGCCCGCTCCACCGTCGGGACCGCGACCGACGCCAACGCGATGCTGCGCATCGTCTTCAGCCGACTCGGACAGCCGCACATCGGGTCGCCGAACGCGTTCGCCTTCAACGTCCCCTCGGTGCGGGCGAGCGGCGCGATCACGGTCGAGCGCGGTGGCGGCAAGACCGTGAAACAGACCTTCAACCGTACGGGCGGCATGTGTCCGCGCTGCGAGGGCCGGGGTGCCGTCTCCGACATCGACCTCAGTCAGCTCTACGACGACTCCAAGTCGATCGCCGAGGGCGCGTTCACCATCCCCGGTTGGAAATCGGACAGCTGGTGGACCGTACGGACCTACGCCGAGTCCGGCTTCCTCGATCCGAACAAGCCAATCCGCCAGTTCACCAAGAAGGAGCTGCACGACTTCCTCTACCGGGAGCCGACCAAGGTGAAGGTCGAGGGCGTGAACCTCACCTACGAGGGGCTGATCCCGAGGGTCCAGAAGTCTTTCCTGGCCAAGGAGCGGGAGGCGATGCAGCCGCACATCAGGGCGTTCGTGGACCGGGCGGTGACCTTCGCCGTCTGTCCGGAGTGCGGCGGCACCAGGCTCAGCGAGGCGGCCCGATCCTCGAAGATCAAGGGGATCAACATCGCCGAGGCCTGCGCGATGCAGATCAGCGACCTCGCCGTCTGGGTACGCGGCCTCGAAGAGCCGTCGGTGGCACCGCTGCTGGTCACGCTGGGGCGGACCCTCGACTCGTTCGTGGAGATCGGGCTGGGCTACCTCTCGCTCGACCGGCAGTCGGGCACGTTGTCGGGCGGCGAGGCGCAGCGGGTCAAGATGATCCGCCACCTCGGCTCCTCGCTCACCGACACCACCTACGTCTTCGACGAGCCCACGGTCGGTCTGCACCCGCACGACATCCAGCGGATGAACAGTCTGCTGCTGCGTCTGCGGGACAAGGGAAACACGGTGCTCGTCGTGGAGCACAAGCCGGAGACGATCGCGATCGCCGACCATGTTGTCGACCTCGGCCCGGGCGCCGGTACGGCGGGCGGCACCGTCTGCTTCGAGGGCACCGTCGAGGGGCTGCGGGCCAGCGACACCCTCACCGGCCGCCATCTCGACGATCGGGCCACCCTCAAGGAGACGGTGCGCAAGCCGACGGGCACGCTGGAGATTCGCGGCGCGACGGCGCACAACCTGCGCGACGTCGACGTCGACATCCCGCTCGGGGTGCTTGTCGTCGTCACCGGCGTCGCCGGCTCCGGCAAGAGCTCACTCGTGTACGGCTCGATTCCCACCGGCGCCGGTGTGGTCTCGATCGACCAGGGCGCGATCCGCGGCTCGCGACGGAGTAACCCGGCGACGTACACCGGGCTGCTCGACCCGATCCGCAAGGCGTTCGCGAAGGTCAACGGCGTGAAGCCGGCGCTGTTCAGCGCGAACTCCGAGGGTGCCTGCCCGAACTGCAACGGTGCCGGTGTCATCTACACCGACCTGGCAATGATGGCCGGCGTCTCCACCATCTGCGAGGAGTGCGAGGGGAAGCGGTTCCAGGCGTCGGTGCTGGACTACCACCTCGGCGGCCGTGACATCAGCGAGGTGCTCGCGATGTCGGTGACCGAGGCAGCGGAGTTCTTCGGCACCGGCGAGGCGCGTACGCCAGCCGCGCAGGCCATCCTCGACCGGCTCGCCGACGTCGGGCTCGGCTACCTCAGCCTCGGCCAGCCGCTCCCTACCTTGTCCGGCGGCGAGCGGCAGCGGCTCAAGCTGGCCACCCACATGGCCGAGAAGGGCGGCACCTACGTCCTCGACGAGCCGACCACCGGCCTGCACCTCGCCGACGTCGAGCAGTTGCTCGGTCTGCTCGACCGGCTGGTCGACTCCGGCAAGTCGGTCATCGTCATCGAGCACCATCAGGCGGTCATGGCGCACGCCGACTGGATTGTCGACCTCGGCCCCGGCGCCGGTCACGACGGCGGTCGGATCGTCTTCGAGGGCACCCCCGCCGACCTCGTCGCCGCCCGCTCCACCCTCACCGGCGAACACCTCGCGGCGTACGTCGGCGCCTGACCCACGCGAGTCGGACTGCCAGCCCGCCGCTTCGTCCCAGGGTGGCGGGGAAGAGATCACCGTGCTCGGACGGCGGGCGATTCGAGGGTTGATCACCACCCCTGCCACGTGACTTACGTCACCCGATGCCGGCGCTGTTGTCGATGGGGTCGGTCGACCCCGTTCGATGTCAAGGCCGTACCCGGAAGATCCCGTCTGACCGTCGCGCGAGTGCGCCGGGAAACAAGCAGAGATCGGTGCGGTGATCGGACGAAGGACGTCGCGCTAACGATCGTGTCGATTTCAAACACTCATCGTGATGTCTCGACAGCCGGCGGTGCGCTTATCGAGCGGGTGTCTACTCTCGCGCCGGCTGAGTCAATCACCAGTCTCAATGGGCACGAATACCTACGGTGATTGGTGTGGTGAAACCCGTATCGACTGTTTGTCGGGTCCGCCGGTCGGGTCTCGCATCGGCATTCGGCTGCCGTGAATCGAGCCGTCCACCGATGGGTCGGGTCCGGATGGGCTCGGTCCGAGGCCCCGTACTGCCACGCATTGTGTTGTCCCGTGAGCGCTGCGTTGACGTGCCGGGCTGCTGGTTGGCGTACCCGGTCGGGCTCTGCTGGGGTCGGCCAGCCCGGGGCGGGACCGTCCGATATGGGGAGTGTTGAAGGCATAAGTTCGTTAGGTCGATTATGAGGTGCAGCGCGATTTAGTCCGGGTTATCTGATTCGAGGAAAAGTTCACTTCGTGCGGTGCGCGCACCAAGTCGGGGATCTGTGGCACATGGGGTTGCATCCAGCCGGGGGAGTTGTCCCTACCGTTCGGTTGGAATTTGCGGGATCGGCGGCGCGGCAGGCCCGTACCGCTTTGCTGCCTCCGGTAGCTGTGGCACCATCATGGAACCTCCACCTCCTCTCCGTCATTCTCTCGACAGGAGCCAACGATGTCTGCACGACGGCTGGGTCGGCTGCTTGGTCCGGCCCTTGCGCTCGCCGCGCTCTTCGGCGCCATCTTCGTTGCCGACGAGCCCGTCGCCTTCACTCAGATGACCTTCGACTGGGGTCTGAGTGTGGGCACCGCTGTCTGGCACGTGAGCGGGAGCGGAGTGTAGAACGACCTCGCGGCCGCCTCATCGGAGCCGCTAGGAATCGCGACCCCTAGGGAGCGGCATGGCCGGGCGGCAGTCATCGCCACGACGTTCCGCTGAGCATGCCTGGTTCATCACCGGTCCACTGGCGATTCTGGCGGTGATCTGGTCGACGGCGCTCGGCATCCTGGCGCCTCGGCTGTCGGAGGACTCCGCCGCCAGGCTCAGCGCCGACGACCCGATCCGCGGCTGGTTGATCGCGGCCTTCCTGCTGGTCGTGATGGTGCTGACCGAGGGCTCGACCCTGCACGTCGTCATCCGGCGGCAGGCGGTCATCGCGACGGTCACCGAGATTCCGCTGGTCCTCGCGCTGTATTTCCTGCCGCCGCTGACGGTGGTGTTCATCTTCACCCTGGCGGCCCTGATCACCCAGATCCGGCGCAAGGTCCGGTCGGCGAAGTTCGCGTTCAACGTCGCCAAGACGGCCGCCGCGACCTCGCTGGCCGGCCTGGTCCTGCACGCCCTGCCGCCGATGGCCGGCGTCGGGCCGGCCACCTGGGGTGTCATCTTCGTCGGAGTCAGCACCATCACCCTGGTCACCTTCGCCGCCGTGATCGGCGTGATCACGCTCGTGCAGGGCACCCAGGCGGGCTGGGAGGTGACCCGGACGGCCGCGCCCAACCTGATCGTCGCCGCGGCGAACATGTCGGTCGGCCTGATCGTGCTGATCGCGCTCGCCACCACCTGGTGGTCGGTGGTGCTGCTGGCCGTGCTCGCCGGTGGGCTGGCCCTGGTCGGCCGCTCCTACGCCCAGTTCTTCCGTCAGCACCGCACCCTCGCCGACATGTACGACCTCACCCGGGCGATGACCCGCAGCGGTCAGGACGGCACCCTGGCGGACGTCATGCTCGGCCGGGTCCGGGCACTGATGCAGGCCGAGTACGCCACCCTCTGGCTGCCCGCCCAGGGCCGACATCCCGAGGTGCTGCTCACGGCCAGGGTCGACGACCCCGGTCTGCTCGACTTCGGGCGTACGCCGTTGATCGCTCGACAGCGCGCGTACCAGGAGAAACAGACCATTGCCGTCGGCGGGCGGCTGGACGGTGACGAAGAGGTACGGGCGGCGTTGCGCGCCGGGGGTGCCAAGGACGTCATCGTCGCCCCGCTCCGTTCCGGCGAGGCGGTGATCGGAACCCTCGAACTGGTCAACCGGCTCAGCGACAGCACCCACTTCCTGCCCGGTGACATACCCATCTTCGAGACGATCGCGGCCCATGTGGCGGTGGCGCTGGAGAACTCCCGGCTGGTCGACCGGCTGCGCCACGACGCGTACCACGACGGGTTGGTGAACCTGCCGAACCGGCGCCGGATGACCGAGGCCCTCGAAGAGGCGGTACGGGTCCGGGCCCCCGGTGAGGTGGTCGCCGTACTCCTCTTCGACGTCGACGGGCTGCGCCAGGTCAACGAGTCGCTCGGGCACGCGGCCGGCGACGAGGTGTTGACCGAGGTCGCCTCGCGCCTGCGGTCCTGCGCGCCGGCGGCCGCGCTGGTCGGTCGGGTCGGTGGGGACGAGTTCCTGGTCACGTTGCGGGCGGAGAATGCCGAGGCGGCCACCCAACTCGCCGCCGAGTTGCGCGAGCAGATCCAGGACCAGATGGTCTTCGGCACGCTCGTGCTCGACGTGGACACCGCGGTCGGGGTGGCGATCCACCCGGACCACGGCAACGACCCGGAGACACTGCTGCGCCGGGTCGACCTGGCGGCCACCGCGGCGAAGTCCACTCCGGGCAGCATCCAGCTGTTCAACCCGGCGTTGGAGTCCCGGTCGATGCACCGTCTCGGCCTCGCCGGCGATCTGCGTCGGGCGCTGGACAACGACGAGCTGGAGGTCTACTTCCAGCCGAAGGTGACCCTGGGCGACCGGCGGCTGGTCGGGGTGGAGTGCCTGGCCCGCTGGGAGCACCCGGCGCACGGTCCGGTCTCGCCGGAGGACTTCGTGGCGGTCGCGGAGCACACCGGCCAGCTGGAGCGACTGACCGAGGCGGTGCTGCGGGAGGGGCTGCGGCGCAGCCGGGACTGGACCGCCGGTGGCGAGCCGCTCGCGGTGTCGGTCAACCTCTCCGCCCGTACGCTGATCGACCAGCACTTCCCGGACCGGGTCCAGGACCTGCTCACCGAGTACGGCGTGGCGCCGGAACTGCTGACGTTCGAGATCAAGGAAGCCGGGGTGCTGGACGGGACCAACCGTCCGATGCCGACCCTGCGGCGGTTGCGCGAGGTCGGCGTACGCCTCTCGGTGGACGACTTCGGCACCGGTTACTCGTCCCTGTCCTACCTGCGGCGGCTGCCGGTGGACGAGGTGAAGGTCGACCGCTCGTTCGTGCAGGGGATGGCGACCGATCCGGTCGACCTGGCCATCGTGAACGCGGTGGTGACGCTCTCCCAGCAGTTCGGCCTGTCGGTGGTCGCCGAGGGCGTGGAGAGCGAGCTGACCCTGGAACTGCTACAGGACATCGGCTGCCAGATCGGCCAGGGATTCCTGTTCAGCCGGCCGCTGCCGTACGAGCGGCTGGAGGCCTGGTTTGGTGCCCAGGCGGAGCCGGAAGCCGCCGCAGCGACCGACGTACGCCGGCTGCGCGCGGTGCCGTGAAGCCGGTCGGATGGCCGCTGGGCAGGTGCGACACAACGCCCCGGGATCCGATTTCCCCACTGCTGCGTCGCCGTGTACTCTTACCCCTGCGCGCCGAAAGCAAGATCGCGTCGCCCCCTTAGCTCAGTCGGCAGAGCGTCTCCATGGTAAGGAGAAGGTCTACGGTTCGATTCCGTAAGGGGGCTCAGAGGGTTCAGCTGGACCCGTCTGCGGCGGTGTAGCTCAGATGGTAGAGCAAGCGGCTCATAATCGCTGTGTCGCCGGTTCAAGTCCGGCCACCGCTACTCTCGGCGCCCGGGCCAGGTCCGGAAACCGGAGTGAAGGGCGCCAAGGGCGCCCACTTTGCATGTCCGCGTAGCAGGCAGGTAGGCTGCTACGTCGTAGTTGATCCTTAAGCGAGGAAGGCACTCCGCCGTGGCGAAGGCGACCGATGTCCGTCCGAAGATCACTTTGGCGTGTGTGGAGTGCAAGGAGCGCAACTACATCACGCGTAAGAACCGTCGTAACGACCCGGACCGTATCGAGCTGAAGAAGTTCTGCCCCCGGGACGGCAAGCACACCGTTCACCGCGAGACCCGCTAACACCGCCGGCCGGATTTTCGCCGGCCGCGCTGTCTTCCACATCGCCGTACCGATCGGGCGTTTTCGCCTTCGGTGCGGCGATCGTGTTTGTCCGGCCCGCATTTCGCCAGCCGGTGATCGAGGATCCGGGAGTGTAGGTTCGCGGCATGTCGTTGGACCCGTCTTTTGTAGGCCGCAGCTATCCGCCGACCATCCCCTATCGGGTGGGACGGGAAAAGATCCGTGAGTTCGCGACCGCGATCGGCGCGACCGATCCGGCGTACCACGATCCGGAGGCCGCGCGTGCGCTCGGACACGGCGACGTGGTCGCCCCGCCGACCTTCCCGGTGCTCATCACGATGGCGGCGAGCCAGCAGCTCATCGACGACCCGGCACTCGGCATCGACTACAGCCGGGTGGTCCACGGCGACCAACGGTTCGCCTACGCCCGCCCGGTGGTCGCCGGCGACGAACTGGTGTGCGTCAACACCGTCGAAAACATCACGTCTCGCGGTGGTCACGATTTCCTGACCACCCGGACCGACGTCTCGACGGCCGCCGGCGAGCCGGTGGTCACGGTCTGGTCCAAGCTTGTCGTACGTGGAGAGGGCTGACGTGGAGCTGCCGGTCAAGACCTTCCGGGTCACCCGGGCGGACCTGGTCCGTTACGCGGGCGCCTCGGGTGACTTCAACGCGATCCACTGGAGCGACCGGGTCGCGACCAAGGTGGGCCTGCCCGGCGTGATCGCGCACGGCATGTTCACCATGGCGCTGGTCGGTCGAGCGGTCACCGAGTGGGCCGGCGCCGCCGACGCGGTGGTCGAGTACGGCGTCCGGTTCACTCGGCCGGTGGTGGTGCCGGACGACGAAGAGGGCACCGAGATCGAGGTGCGCGCGGTGGTCCGCGAGGGGGCCGAGCCGGGCCTGACCAGGCTCGACCTGACCGCGACCTGTCTGGGCGAGAAGGTGCTCGCGCAGGCGCGGGCGACCATCCGCGGCCCGATCCCCGGGGCCTGACGGTCGATTCCCGGGGGGCGCCCGGTCGGCCCCGGTGGGGCGCCGTGCGCCGGGTTTCGGCTGCTCCGGGCGGGGCCCCGACGGGGCGTCCGGCACGCGGTGGTGGCCGGTTGGGAAAGTCGGTCGTCTACCCGTACACTGGTCCGCCGTGGGGCAAGTAGGCCCTACTCAGGCGTGCGCGCCCGAGTGGGGACGGCTTTCCCGCACAGGGGTGTAGCTCAATTGGCAGAGCAGCGGTCTCCAAAACCGCAGGCTGCAGGTTCAAGTCCTGTCACCCCTGCGCCTTAGGCCTGACCGTTCCCGGGGGTCGGAGTCGCCGACGAGCGACAATCGTCCCGTGGTGGTGGCATCGGCGGGGCTGTTCTGGAGCGGGTCGCCCCGCCGAAGGCAGCTTTCGTCGGCTCCGCCGGCCGCGGCCCGTCCCGGGGGACGGTAGGGTTCGGGTTTCGGCCGAGCGCGTTAGCTCGTACTCGGTCGGCGTGACCAGCGTGTCGTGCGTCCACCCGACGTACGAACCCAGCACCCCCCGACGGAGGGCGAAGTGGCCGAGAGCAACCGGCGCGGCGAGGACGCCGCGGACGACGACCGTCTTGACGACGAGACGATCGACGACGCTGTCGACGATGACGCCGACGAGGGCGAGGAGCCGGTCTCGCGTGGTGGCACCGCCACCCGTTCCCGGACCAAGGCGGAGTCGGCGGACAGCCGACCGAAGGCCAAGTCGGAAACCCAGCGGGTGGGATTTTTCGGCCGGATCGCCCGGTTCTTCCGCGAGGTCGTAGCCGAACTGCGTAAGGTCATCTGGCCAACGCGGAAGGAACTGCTGACCTACACCGCCGTCGTGGTCGTCTTCGTCACTGTGATGTTGACGGTCGTGGCCGGGCTGGACTACGGGTTCGCCAAGGGCGTGTTGTGGGTCTTCGGTAACCCCAGCTGACCAGCTGCCGCAGCTGATAGTGACGGAAGTGAGCAAGCGTGCCTGAGTACGACGAGACCGCCGGACCCGTGGACGAGCAGTCCGCGGTGGCGACGGCGGCCGGTGACGAGTCGGTCGAGGCCGCCAGCGAGCCGGATTTCGATGAGATCACCGAGTCGGAGCCGGACGAGGACTACGACCCCGTCGCCGAACTGCGGCAGAAGCTGCGCTACGCGCCGGGTGACTGGTACGTCGTGCACTCCTACGCCGGATACGAGAACAAGGTCAAGACCAACCTGGAGACCCGGATCACCAGCCTCGACATGGAGGAGTTCATCTTCCAGGTTGAGGTGCCGACCCGCGAAGAGGTCGAGGTCAAGAACGGCAAGCGGTCCCAGATCCAGGCGAAGGTCTTCCCCGGTTACATCCTGGTCCGGATGGAGCTGACCGCGGAGTCCTACTCCTGCGTGCGGAACACCCCGGGCGTGACCGGTTTCGTCGGCGCGACCGACCGGGTCGACCGGCCGGCGCCGCTCTCGCTGGACGAGGTGCTCAAGTGGCTCGCCCCGGCGGTCGAGGCCGAGGCCAAGGGCGGTAAGGCAAAGCCCGAGGTGCGGGTGCTCGACTTCGAGGTGGGTGACTCGGTGACCGTGACCGACGGCGCCTTCGCCTCGCTGCCGGCCACGATCAGCGAGATCAACCCGGACCAGCAGAAGCTCAAGGTGCTGGTGTCGATCTTCGGTCGGGAGACCCCGGTGGAGCTCAACTTCAACCAGGTCACCAAGATCTGACGTACGTGAATGGGCGTCGGGTCCGCTCGGACCCGGCGCCCATCGTCGTCTCGTCGGCCTCGACGGCGACCTGGGCGGATCGCCCGGCTGCGGCCTGCGCTATCCTAGAACGTCGCCCCGTTGGTCGCGCTGACCGTGCGCGCCCCGTGACGGCAACGTCCGGTGCACATTCACCAGATATCAAGCCCCAGGAAGAGACATGCCTCCGAAGAAGAAGCTCGTCAAGACGTTCACGCTTCAGCTGCCGGCGGGCCAGGCCACTCCGGCTCCGCCGGTCGGCCCGGCGCTGGGTCAGCACGGCGTCAACATCATGGAGTTCTGCAAGCAGTACAACTCGCAGACCGAGTCGCAGCGTGGTGACATCGTCCCCGCCGAGATCAGCGTCTTCGAGGACCGGAGCTTCAGCTTCGTGCTGAAGACCCCGCCGGCCGCGCGGCTGCTGATCAAGGCCGCCGGTGTGGCCAAGGGCTCCGGGGTGCCGCAGAGCGAGAAGGTCGGCTCGATCACCCAGGCGCAGCTCCGCGAGATCGCCGAGAAGAAGATGGTCGACCTCAACGCGAACGACGTGGAGCAGGCCGCGAAGATCATCGCCGGTACCGCCCGCTCGATGGGCATCACGATCAAGTGAAAACTCTCCACCTCACGGTGGCGGGTTCGGAATTCGTGGGAGGGCGCGCCGACGGCGCGACCCGCCAGACACCACAGGAGTAATCAGAGATGCAGCACAGCAAGAACTACCGCAAGGCCTCCGAGGTCATCGACCGGGACAAGCTCTACACCCCGGCCGAGGCGGTCAAGCTCGCCAAGGACACCAGCAAGGTGAAGTTCGACGCCACGGTCGAGGTCGCGATGCGCCTCGGCGTCGACCCGCGTAAGGCCGACCAGATGGTCCGCGGGGTGGTCAACCTGCCGCACGGCACCGGTAAGACCGCCCGCGTGATCGTGTTCGCCGCTGGCGCGAAGGCCGAAGAGGCCGTTGCCGCCGGTGCGGACGAGGTCGGCACCGACGAGCTGGTTGCCCGGATTCAGGAGGGCTGGCTCGACTTCGACGCGGCGATCGCCACCCCGGACCAGATGGCCAAGATCGGCCGGATCGCGCGGATCCTGGGCCCGCGCGGCCTCATGCCGAACCCGAAGACCGGCACCGTGACCATGGACGTCACCAAGGCCGTCTCGGACATCAAGGGTGGAAAGATCACCTTCCGGGTGGACAAGCACTCGAACCTGCACCTGATCATCGGCAAGGCCTCCTTCACCGAGACCCAGCTGATCGACAACTACGCCGCGGTCCTCGACGAGGTGCTGCGGGCCAAGCCGTCGGCGGCCAAGGGCAAGTACCTGAAGAAGGTCACCGTCGCCACCACGATGGGCCCCGGCGTGCCGGTCGACCCGAACGTGGTGAAGAACCTGCGGGGCGACTCGGCCGAGGCCTGAGCCACCCTTCGGGCCTGCCGGCCCGATGATCGCGTACGGACTGCGTCGGGGCCCCACCCGCAACGGGTGGGGCCCCGATCCGTACCCGGATCTGGCAAGCTCGGCGCCATGCGTCTCCTAGAGGTCTGGCTGCGCTACCGGCGGCGTACGCCCTGGGTGCTGCGGTCGGTCGAACTCGACCTGGCGCCGGGCGAGGTGGCGGTGGTGCTGGGGCGCAACGGGGCGGGCAAGTCCACCCTGCTCCAGTTGACCGCCGGGGTGCTGCGGCCGACCCGGGGAGTCGTACGCGACCGGCCCCGGGTGGTCGGTTGGGTGCCCGAGCGCTTTCCGGCCGACCAGCCGTTCACGATCGACGGCTACCTGACCGCCATGGCGCGGGTGCGTGGCCTGTCCGCGGTCGAGGCGGGGCGAGCGGTGGCGGCGTGGACCGAACGGCTCGGCGTGGCCCGGTACCGCGACGTCCGGCTGCCGGAACTGTCGAAGGGCACCGCACAGAAGGTCGGCCTCGCCCAGGCGCTGCTCGTACCGCCGGATCTGCTGATCCTCGACGAGCCCTGGGAGGGGCTCGACGCCGCCTCCCGCGAGCTGGTGCCGGAGCTGCTCGCGGAGGTGCTCGCTGCGGGCGGGTCGGTGCTGGTCAGCGACCACCGGGGCGAGACGGTGCGGCTGCCCCGGGCGGCGCGCTGGACGGTCGCCGACGGCACGGTCACCGTCGGCGGGCCGGACCCGGCCGGCGGCACCGCGGTGGTGGAGATCGAGATCCCGGCCGCCGACGCGGCGGGGACCGTCGCGGCCCTGCGCGCCGCCGGCCACCGGGTGATCCGGGTACGGTCGGCCTCGCCGCCGAGCCAGTCGACCGGTGCCCCGTCGAGCGGTGATGTGTCGGGCCGGGGCGGGTTGACCGAGAGCGAGCTGACGCCATGATTCCGCTGGTCCGGATGCGGCTGGCCGGGTTCGTCCGGACCGGTCGGGCGATCGCGCCCCTGATCGCCGGCCTGGTTGTGCTCTCCGTGCTCTACGGCGGGGGGCGGGCCCAGGCGGGGGAGGCGTATGGCGTCTCCGCGGTGGTCCTCTTCCCCGTCCTGGCCTGGCAGACCAAGCTGTTGCTCGACGTGGAGCCGGACGTGGCCCGCCGGCTGGCCCTGGTCGCCCTCGGCAGCCGGCGCCGGGAACTCACCGCCGGCCTGGTCGCCGCCGCGCTGGCCGGGTTCTGCACCGTCCTGATCGCGCTGGTGCTGCCCTGGCTCGTCGGTGGGGTCACCGGTCCGGAGAAGCCGGAGCACCTGCCGCTGACCCAGGGCATCACCCTCGGTGTCTGGGCGCACCTGCTGGTCCTGCCGGCGGCGGTGGCGCTCGGCGCGCTGGCCAGCCGGGCCGCGACCGACAGCCCCCGGTACGGGGTGCTGGTCCTGGTCGGTGGCGCGGTCGGCGCGATCGTGTTCGGGCTGCGGGACTCGATGCTGCCGTGGGTGGCCCCGCCGCTGATGGCCACCGCCCGGGCGACCACGGCCGGGCCGAGCGGGATCAGGGTGCTGGCGCTGACCGGGCATGCCCTGCTCTGGAGCGCCGTCGCGCTGGCCCTGTACGCCTGGCTGCGCCGACGCCGGGCGTGACCCGGGTCACCCGGTGTTGCCCGGTCGGCTACTGATTTGGTGTCAGCCGACCCGTCCCGTACGCTTGACAAGTTGCCTGGGTTTCGGCTCGGGCAATCGTGACCACCAAAGACCGCTGGCCACCGTGCTGAGGCACGGTTGAAGGTCCCGTTCGACGGGCGGCCCGCGCAGGCGGAAACGGTAGCGTGCCGGTCATGATCATGTGACCCTGTCGCCCCGTGCGCCTCGCGCCGGGGCGTTTCTCGTTGCGGCGGTTCCTTCCTACCTTTCACGAAGGTAACCAGCCTTTAGCAATGAGAGAGGAGGGACATGGCGGACAAGCCGGTTCGGGCCGACAAGGCCACGGCCGTCGCCGAACTCACCGAGAGCTTCCGTAGCTCGGGTGCCACCGTGCTGACCGAGTACCGCGGCCTGACGGTCGCCCAGCTGACCCAGCTGCGGCGCTCGCTGGGTCGGGAAACGACCTACTCGATCACCAAGAACACGCTGGCCAAGCGCGCTGCGACGGACGCTGGTATCCAGGGTCTCGATGAGCTGTTCACCGGTCCTACCGCGTTGACCTTCGTCGGCGGCGACGTCGTCGAGGCGGCGAAGGGCCTCCGGGACTTCGCGAAGGCCAACCCGAAGCTCGTCATCAAGGGTGGCGTCTTCGAGGGTCGGGCCATCACCGCGGACGAGGTCAACAAGCTCGCTGACCTTGAGTCCCGTGAGGTGCTGCTGGCCAAGCTGGCCGGTGCGATGAAGGGCAACCTGAGCAAGGCCGCGGCGCTGTTCCAGGCGCCGCTGTCCAAGACCGCCCGCCTGGCTGCGGCGTTGCAGGACAAGCGCGAGAAGGAGGGCGCCGAGGCGGCCTGACGGCCGGTTCGAGCGCACCCGATCAACTTTCGAAAGTACGAGGAAAGGACGCCAGCCATGGCGAAGCTCAGCACCGACGAGCTGCTCGACGCGTTCAAGGAAATGACGCTGATCGAGCTGTCGGAGTTCGTGAAGCAGTTCGAGACCACCTTCGAGGTCACCGCCGCCGCTCCGGTCGCCATCGGCGTTGCCGGCCCGGCCGGCCCGGCCGCCGAGGCGGAGCCGGAGCAGGACGAGTTCGACGTCATCCTGGAGGCTGACGGCGGCAAGAAGATCCAGGTCATCAAGGTCGTGCGTGAGCTGACCGGCCTGGGCCTGAAGGAGGCCAAGGACCTCGTCGAGGCCGCCCCCAAGGCTGTCGTCGAGAAGGTCAACAAGGAGACCGCGGACAAGGCCAAGGCCAAGCTTGAGGCCGAGGGCGCGAAGGTCACCCTGAAGTAGTTCGACCCGGCACACGATCACGGGTGGCGCTGGCGCCAGTGCCACCCGTACACGTGAGCTGACGCACATTGCGTCGCCGTGGGCGGCGGTCCGAGATCGGATCGCCGCCCGCTGCTGTCTGCTGACAGCAGGTGATCAGGGATTTGGCGCACCGACCCGGCCACCGGACGGGGTACGGACCGGCACTGTCGGGGGAAAGACGTTGCTTGACCGGGGTTCCAGCCCTTGACGGGGCAGGGCACCGGCAGGCACGCTGACACAAGCAAGACCTTCCGCGCTTGCTACGGCCATCACCTGGGTCGTGTCGGCGGCACCCGCTGCCGGCGCTCCTGGTGGCCCTGCGGGGAGCGTGCGAAAGACGTGCGAGCGCGTATCTGAACGCGTGGTGGCCTCGGGCCTCGGCACGTTTCGCAACGCCCTGCCGTGCCGGGCTGGACAGCGGTTAGCCGCTCGGCTACACTGCTAGTTTGCGCTGCCTTCCGACTTGACCCCTGCTCGGAATGTCCGATTATGGATGTTTCTAGTGGGGTCATTGGAGTGCACGCGAAACAGCCGTTCTGCAGCACCGGTCCTCGGAAGGACGCATCTTGGCAGCTTCCCGCCCTGCGAAGACCAGTCGTACGTCGAGCGCATTCGCGCCCCGCCGAATCTCATTCGGCAGGATCACCGAACACCTCGAGGTCCCCAACCTCCTCGCCATCCAGAACGAGTCTTTTGACTGGCTGGTCGGCAACGAGGCTTGGCAGGGCCGGTCGGCCGACGACCCGCACGCACGCTCGGGTCTCGCGGAGATCCTCGACGAGATCAGCCCGATTGAGGACTTCTCCGGCACTATGTCCCTGTCCTTCTCCGCTCCGCGCTTCGACGAGGTCAAGGCCTCGATCGAGGAGTGCAAGGAGAAGGACCTGACCTACTGCGCTCCGCTCTTCGTGACCGCGGAGTTCACCAACAACACCACCGGCGAGATCAAGAGCCAGACGGTGTTCATGGGTGACTTCCCGATGATGACGCCGAAGGGCACCTTCATCATCAACGGCACCGAGCGCGTCGTGGTCAGTCAGCTCGTCCGGTCTCCGGGCGTCTACTTCGACAAGCAGCCGGACAAGACCTCCGACCGCGACCTCTCCAGCGTCAAGGTCATCCCGAGCCGGGGTGCCTGGCTGGAGTTCGACATCGACAAGAGAGATACGGTCGGTGTCCGCATCGACCGTAAGCGCCGGCAGGCCGTCACCGTCCTGCTCAAGGCGATCGGTTGGACCGGCGAGCAGATCCGCGAGCGGTTCGGCTGGTCCGAGCTGATGATGACCACCCTGGAGAAGGACCACATCGCCGGGGTGGACGAGGCGCTGCTCGACATCTACCGCAAGCTGCGGCCGGGTGAGCCGCCGACGCGCGAGAACGCCCAGACCCTGCTCGACAACCTCTTCTTCAACCCGAAGCGGTATGACGTAGCCAAGGTCGGCCGGTACAAGTTCAACAAGAAGCTCGAACTCCAGGTGCCGATCACCACCGGCACGCTGACCGAGGACGACGTCGTCGCCACCGTGGAATACCTCTGCCGGCTGCACGCCGGTGAGGACGGCTACGAGGCCGACGACATCGACCACTTCGGCAACCGGCGGCTGCGTACCGTGGGTGAGCTGATCCAGAACCAGGTTCGGGTCGGCCTCTCCCGGATGGAGCGGGTTGTCCGCGAGCGGATGACCACCCAGGATGTCGAGGCGATCACGCCGCAGACCCTGATCAACATCCGCCCGGTGGTGGCTGCGATCAAGGAGTTCTTCGGTACGTCGCAGCTGTCCCAGTTCATGGACCAGACCAACCCGCTGGCGGGTCTGACCCACCGGCGCCGGCTGAGCGCGCTCGGCCCGGGTGGTCTGTCCCGTGAGCGGGCCGGCTTCGAGGTCCGGGACGTGCACCCGTCGCACTACGGCCGGATGTGCCCGATCGAGACGCCGGAAGGCCCGAACATCGGCCTGATCGGCGCGTTGTCCACCTTCGGGCGGGTCAACCCCTTCGGGTTCATCGAGACGCCGTACCGCAAGGTGGTCGAGGGTCAGGTCACCGACCAGATCGACTACCTGACCGCGGACGAGGAAGACCGGTTCGTCAAGGCGCAGGCCAACGCCCCGTTGCGGGCCGACGGCCACTTCGCCGAGGACCGGGTCCTGGTCCGTCGGAAGGGCGGTGAGGTCGACTACGTCGCCCCCACCGCGGTCGACTACATGGACGTGTCGCCGCGCCAGATGACGTCGGTCGCGACCGCCATGATCCCGTTCCTTGAGCACGACGACGCCAACCGGGCACTGATGGGCGCGAACATGCAGCGCCAGGCGGTGCCGCTGGTCAAGGCCGAGGCGCCGCTCGTCGGAACCGGCATGGAGTACCGTGCCGCGGTCGACGCCGGTGACGTGGTCGTCGCCGAGGTCGGCGGCGTGGTCGAGGACCTGTGCGCCGACTACGTGACGGTGCACCAGGACGACGGCCACCGTCGTACCTACCTGCTGCACAAGTTCCGCCGCTCCAACGCCGGCTCCTGCGTCAACCAGAAGCCGGTCGTCTTCGAGGGCGACCGCATCGAGGCCGGTCAGGTCATCGCCGACGGTCCGTGCACCGACGAGGGCGAGATGGCACTCGGGCGCAACCTGCTCGTGGCGTTCATGCCCTGGGAGGGTCACAACTACGAGGACGCGATCATCCTGTCGCAGCGCCTCGTGCAGCAGGACGCCCTCACCTCGATCCACATCGAGGAGCACGAGGTCGACGCCCGCGACACCAAGCTGGGCCCGGAGGAGATCACCCGCGACATCCCGAACGTCAGCGAGGAAATGCTCGCCGACCTCGACGAGCGCGGCATCATCCGGATCGGCGCGGAGGTCGTACCCGGCGACATCCTGGTCGGCAAGGTCACGCCGAAGGGCGAGACCGAGCTGACCCCGGAGGAGCGTCTGCTCCGCGCGATCTTCGGTGAGAAGGCGCGTGAGGTCCGGGACACCTCGCTGAAGGTGCCGCACGGCGAGACCGGCACGGTCATCGGTGTGCGTACCTTCTCCCGCGAGGACGGCGACGAGCTGCCGCCGGGGGTCAACGAGCTGGTCCGCGTGTACGTGGCCCAGAAGCGGAAGATCCAGGACGGCGACAAGCTCGCCGGCCGGCACGGCAACAAGGGTGTCATCTCCAAGATCCTGCCGGTCGAGGACATGCCGTTCCTGGAGGACGGCACGCCGGTCGACATCGTGCTCAACCCGCTCGGTGTGCCGAGCCGGATGAACATCGGTCAGGTGCTGGAGACCCACCTTGGCTGGGTGGCCAAGACCGGGTGGCAGGTCGAGGGTGACGACGCCGAGTGGAAGCGGAACCTGCGCGCCATCGACGCCGACACCTCGGTGCCGGACACCAACGTCGCGACGCCGGTCTTCGACGGTGCCCGCGAGGAGGAGATCGCCGGTCTGCTCTCGTCGACCCTGCCCAACCGGGACGGCAAGCAGCTGATCGGGGCGAGCGGTAAGGCTCAGCTGTTCGACGGCCGCTCCGGCGAGCCGTTGCCGAGCCCGATCGCGGTCGGCTACATCTACATCCTGAAGCTGAACCACCTGGTCGACGACAAGATCCACGCTCGGTCGACCGGCCCGTACTCGATGATCACGCAGCAGCCGCTGGGTGGTAAGGCGCAGTTCGGTGGCCAGCGGTTCGGCGAGATGGAGTGCTGGGCGATGCAGGCGTACGGCGCTGCCTACGCCCTGCAGGAGTTGCTGACGATCAAGTCCGACGACGTCCTGGGCCGGGTCAAGGTCTACGAGGCGATCGTCAAGGGCGAGAACATCCCCGAGCCGGGCATCCCGGAGTCGTTCAAGGTGCTGCTCAAGGAGCTGCAGTCGCTGTGCCTGAATGTTGAGGTGCTCTCCAGCGACGGCGTGGCCCTGGAAATGCGCGAGACCGACGACGAGGTCTTCCGTGCGGCGGAGGAACTTGGCATCGACCTGTCCCGGCGCGAGCCGAGCTCGGTCGAGGAAGTTTGAGGTTGAGGGCGGGGGGCCGGCTCGACCGGCCCTCCGCCCCAACGGAAGCCAAGCAGTAAGTACGACACGACACGAGGGATACATAACGTGCTCGACGTCAACTTCTTCGACGAGTTGCGCATTGGCCTGGCTACCGCGGACGACATCCGCCAGTGGTCGCACGGCGAGGTTAAGAAGCCCGAGACGATCAACTACCGCACCCTGAAGCCGGAAAAGGACGGGCTCTTCTGCGAGAAGATCTTCGGTCCGCAGCGGGACTGGGAGTGCTACTGCGGTAAGTACAAGCGGGTCCGGTTCAAGGGCATCATCTGTGAGCGCTGCGGCGTCGAGGTGACTCGCTCCAAGGTGCGTCGTGAGCGGATGGGCCACATCGAACTGGCTGCCTCCGTCACCCACATCTGGTACTTCAAGGGCGTCCCGAGCCGGCTGGGCTACCTGCTCGACCTGGCTCCCAAGGACCTTGAGAAGATCATTTACTTCGCATCGTACGTGATCACGAGCGTTGACACCGAGGCGCGTCACCGCGACCTGTCCACGGTCGAGAACGAGATCCTGGCCGAGAAGCGTCAGTCGGAGAACAGTCGCGACTCGGAGATCGAGAAGCGGGCCGCCAAGCTGGAGGCCGATCTGGCCGACCTTGAGGCCGAGGGTGCCAAGGCCGACGTGCGCCGCAAGGTCAAAGAGGGCGGCGAGCGCGAGATGCGCCAGATCCGCGACCGGGCGCAGCGCGAGATCGACCGGCTGGACGAGGTGCTCGACACCTTCCGCAAGCTGGACGCGAAGCAGTTGGTCACGGACGAGCTGCTCTACCGGGAGCTGCGGGACCGGTTCGGTGAGTACTTCACCGGCGGCATGGGTGCCGAGGCGATCAAGGCGCTGGTCCAGAACATGGACCTCGACGCCGAGGCGGAGAACCTCCGCGAGATCATCCGGTCCGGCAAGGGCCAGCGGAAGATCCGGGCGCTCAAGCGGCTGAAGGTGGTCGCGGCGTTCCTGAACACCCGCAACTCGCCGCTCGGCATGGTGCTCGACTGCGTCCCGGTCATCCCGCCGGACCTGCGCCCGATGGTGCAGCTCGACGGTGGCCGGTTCGCGACCTCGGACCTCAACGATCTCTACCGCCGGGTGATCAACCGCAACAACCGGCTCAAGCGTCTGATCGACCTGGGCGCGCCGGAGATCATCGTGAACAACGAGAAGCGGATGCTTCAGGAGGCCGTCGACGCGCTGTTCGACAACGGCCGCCGCGGCCGGCCGGTCACCGGTCCGGGTAACCGTCCGCTGAAGTCGCTCTCCGACATGCTCAAGGGCAAGCAGGGCCGGTTCCGTCAGAACCTGCTCGGCAAGCGCGTCGACTACTCCGGCCGTTCGGTCATCGTGGTCGGCCCGCAGCTCAAGCTGCACCAGTGCGGTCTGCCCAAGCAGATGGCGCTGGAGCTGTTCAAGCCGTTCGTGATGAAGCGGCTGGTCGACCTCAACCACGCGCAGAACATCAAGTCCGCGAAGCGGATGGTCGAGCGGCAGCGGCCGGTCGTCTGGGATGTGCTGGAAGAGGTCATCGGCGAGCACCCCGTACTGCTCAACCGGGCGCCGACCCTGCACCGTCTGGGCATCCAGGCATTCGAGCCGCAGCTGGTCGAGGGCAAGGCGATCCAGATCCACCCGCTCGTCTGCACCGCGTTCAACGCGGACTTCGACGGTGACCAGATGGCGGTGCACGTGCCGCTGTCCGCCGAGGCGCAGGCCGAGGCACGGATCCTGATGCTGTCGTCGAACAACATCCTCAAGCCGGCCGACGGCAAGCCGGTGACCATGCCCACCCAGGACATGGTGATCGGGCTGTACTACCTGACCCACCTCACCCCCGGTGAGGTCGGCGAGGGTCGGGCGTTCAGCTCGGACGCCGAGGCTCGGATGGCCTTCGACAATGGTGAGCTGCACCTCCAGACCCCGATCAAGATCCGCCTGCACGGCGTGATCGGTGTCGACAACGGGGCCGGCGCGGAGAAGTGGACCGAGCCCGAGGGCTGGGTCCAGGGCGAGGCGCTCACCGTGGTGACCACGCTGGGTCGGGTGCTGTTCAACGAGACCCTGCCGCAGGGCTACCGCTTCGTGAACTACGAGATCCGCAAGGGTCAGCTCTCCGCGATCGTCAACGATCTCGCCGAGCGGTTCCCGAAGGTGGCGCTGGCCGCGACCCTCGACGGGCTCAAGGAGGCCGGTTTCCACTGGGCCACCTGGTCCGGCGTGACGATCGGTATGCAGGACGTCATCGCGCCCCCGCGCAAGCCGGAGATCCTGGAGCGGTACGAGAAGGAAGCCGACCGGATCGACAAGCAGTACCAGCGGGGTCTGATGACCGCCGAGGAACGTCGCGGCGAGCTCATCGAGATCTGGACCAAGGCGACCAACGAGGTCGCCAAGGAGATGGAGACCGCGCTACCGCAGGAGAACCCGCTCTGGGTCATGATCAACTCGGGTGCCCGCGGTAACCTGCTCCAGCTCCGCCAGATCGCCGCGATCCGTGGCCTGGTGGCCAACCCCAAGGGTGAGATCATCCCGCGGCCGATCAAGGCCAGCTACCGGGAGGGTCTGTCCGTACTGGAGTACTTCATCTCCACCCACGGCGCCCGTAAGGGTCTGGCCGACACCGCGCTGCGTACCGCCGACTCGGGTTACCTGACCCGTCGTCTGGTGGACGTGTCGCAGGACGTGATCATCCGCGAGGAGGACTGCGGTACGGACCGCGCCATCCCGATGCAGGTCGGCGAGTTCCTCGGCGGCAAGCTGGTGGTGCACACGCACGCCGAGACCGGGGTGCACGCCCGTACGCTGGCCGACGACATCAAGGGCACCGACGGCAACGTGGTCGCCGAGCGTGGGGTGGACCTCAACTCCATCCTGGTGGACAAGATCGTCGAGGCCGGTGTCGAGACGGTACGGGTGCGCTCCGTGCTCACCTGCGAGTCCAAGCTCGGGGTCTGCGCGGCCTGCTACGGCCGTTCGCTGCCGACCGGCAAGTCGGTCGACATCGGCGAGGCGGTCGGCATCATCGCCGCCCAGTCGATCGGTGAGCCGGGTACGCAGCTGACCATGCGTACCTTCCACACCGGTGGTGTCGCGGGTGAGGACATCACCCAGGGTCTGCCGCGTGTGCAGGAGATCTTCGAGGCCCGGGTGCCGAAGGGTAAGGCGCCCATCGCCGACACCCCCGGCCGCATCCGGATCGAGGACGGCGAGCGCTCGCGGAAGATCATCGTGGTGCCGGACGACGGCAGCGAGGAGATCGTGTACGACAAGATCTCCAAGCGGGTCAAGCTCCGGGCCCACGACGGCGACCACGTCGAGGTCGGGCAGAAGCTCACCGAGGGCACCATCGACCCGCACGAGCTGCTGCGCATCCTCGGCCCGCGTGCGGTCCAGGTCCACCTGACCCAGGAGGTCCAGGAGGTCTACCGCTCGCAGGGTGTGCTGATCCACGACAAGCACATCGAGATCATCATCCGCCAGATGCTCAAGCGGGTCACGGTGATCGACTCCGGTGCGACCGAGTTCCTGCCGGGTGTGCTGGTCGACCGCGCGTTGTTCGAGTCGGAGAACCGCCGGCTCGTCTCCGAGGGCGGCGAGCCCGCGGCCGGTCGGCCGGTGCTGATGGGTATCACCAAGGCATCGCTGGCCACCGACTCGTGGCTGTCGGCGGCGTCCTTCCAGGAGACCACCCGGGTGCTCACCGACGCGGCGATCAACGCCCGTAGTGACTCGCTCATCGGTCTCAAGGAGAACGTCATCATCGGTAAGCTCATCCCGGCGGGTACTGGCATCAGCAAGTACCGCAACGTCCGGGTGGAGCCGACCGAGGAGGCCAAGGCCAAGGTCTACTCGATGACCGGGTACCCCGAGACCGACTACGGGTTCGGGCCGGCCAGCGGGCAGGCGGTTCCGCTGGACGACTTCGACTTCGGGTCGTACCGCTAAGCCAGAACGGGTCCGGGCGCCCCGCGTGTCGTACTGACGACGCGCGGGGCGCCCGCCTGTTTGTAGGCTTGCGGGGTGGAGATGACGCCGGTGACCCTGCCCGGACCGCTACTGCGGCACCCGCTCGACCCGGATCCGAAACGCTCGACGAAGGCGCGGGCGGTCTTCGCGCTGGGCCTGGTGGCCGCGCTGACCGGGGTGTTCCTCGGCGGCATCGTGCCGGCCGCGGTCGCCCTGCTGCTGGCCCGGCAGGCGCGCCGGGAGGCGTACGCCTCGGCCGGTTACCTCACCGGCGCCGCGCTACTGGACCGGGGCGAGCGCCTGGCCCGGGCCGGAATCGCGCTCGCCGTCGCCACCGCCGTGGTGGTGACCGTGATCGGTCTGCTGAACCTCGCCGGTACACCCGGCGGCCAGGACTTCGCACCCACCATCGACTAGCGCGCCGGCCCGGTGGGGTACCGCCTAGAGTGTGAGGACCCCGTGGGAGGACCGTCCCGGTCCGCACCCCGAAGGGGCATGGCTGTCGGAGGGGGACGTCGGTGACGGAAGAGGCGCGGCCACCCTCGGGACCGGGGGGCCAGCCGCCGGCGTACCCGTCGTCGGGTCTTCCCGCGACCGTGCCGGCACCGGCCCGCGGAGGGCGACCGGCCCCGGTGCCCCAGCCACCGCGCGAGACGTGGCGCCCACCCCGCCGGGTCGACCCCGTTCCCGGTACGCCGTTCGGCCTGGCCTACCTGGATGTGCCGCCGATCACCTCCGGGCTGGCGGTCGGCTCGCTGGTTGCCGGCATCGGCGCCATCGTCGTCTCGCTGGTGGTGTTCTGCTTCGGACTGGTCGGCGTGAGCGGGGGGTGGGGTGCCTGGGTGGCCGGTGCGTTCGGCGTCCTGGGCGCGCTGCTCGGCGGCGCGGCGATCGTGCTCGGCGTGCTCGGGCGGCGGCAGACCCGGCTCGCCGCGGCCCCGTCCGGGGTCCGGTTCGTCGGCACCGGGCTGGCGGTCGCGGGCAGCTGGTGCGGTGCGGCCGGGCTCGGGCTGACCGTGGTCGGGTTCGGGATGGCGGTGCTGCTACAGGTCGGCTGAGCCGGCGCCGGGCCTGGTCCGGGGGCCGGCCGGGTCGAATTCCTGCGGGGTCGGTACACTTGCTGCTAGTGGTGCCTGCTGTGGGTGCTCGGGCGGGACGGGCCGGCAAGCCGAGCGTGGCTTTTTCGGGGAACCCCGTTTTGACCTGGGTGCTTCTGGTAGGTACCCTTCCCCTCGTGCCCGGGCTCGCCCGGGCAACTCGTGCGTGCTCCGGAGCCGGTATCCGGCCATCGAGCAGCGTCACGACACAGTCGAAGAGGTCGGCGGGCGATGTCCGCTGACCGGATAAAACCGGTGCGGGCGAAAGCGCGCAGCGGGACCGTGGACGGGCGACACGCCCGACCGCGGGTGCCGGAGCCATCCGCGGACGGGTTCGGTTGGAATGTAGGAGAGTCACCCACCCGGGCGACTACGACCAAGGCGCGACCGCCGGGCAGGCGGTCGGAGGGAGCGGAAAACCCGGTGCCCACCATTCAGCAGTTGGTCCGAAAGGGCCGCCAAGCTAAGACAACGAAGACCAAGACGCCCGCGCTGAAGGGCAGCCCGCAGCGGCGCGGCGTGTGCACGCGTGTTTACACCACCACCCCGAAGAAGCCGAACTCGGCGCTGCGCAAGGTCGCCCGTGTGAAGCTGAGCAGCCAGATCGAGGTGACGGCGTACATTCCCGGCGTCGGGCACAACCTTCAGGAGCACTCGATCGTGCTGGTTCGCGGCGGCCGGGTGAAGGACCTCCCCGGCGTGCGCTACAAGATCGTCCGCGGCTCGCTGGACACCCAGGGCGTTCGTAACCGCAAGCAGGCGCGCAGCCGTTACGGCGCGAAGAAGGAGAAGAGCTGACATGCCGCGTAAGGGACCCGCTCCGCGCCGGCCGTTGGTCGCCGACCCGGTGTACAACTCGCCGCTGGTCACCCAACTGGTGAACAAGATCCTGCTCCGCGGTAAGCGTCAGCTCGCCGAGCGCATCGTCTACGGCGCCCTTGAGGGCTGCCGTGAGAAGTCGGGCACCGATCCGGTAGTCACCCTCAAGCGGGCGATGGACAACGTGAAGCCGACCCTGGAGGTGCGCAGCCGCCGGGTCGGTGGCGCGACCTACCAGGTGCCGGTCGAGGTGCGCCCGGCCCGGGCGACCACCCTCGGCCTGCGCTGGCTGGTCACGTACTCCAAGGCGCGCCGGGAAAAGACGATGATCGAGCGCCTGATGAACGAGCTGCTCGACGCGAGCAACGGCCTCGGTGCCGCCGTCAAGCGGCGCGAGGACACGCACAAGATGGCCGAGTCGAACAAGGCCTTCGCGCACTACCGCTGGTAACACGCCTCGTGCCGCCGCCGCAGGGCGGCGGCACGACCAGGTTGTCGAGACGACGATAAGTAGGGATTGAAGTGGCCGCCGCAGACGCGCTCGCCAAGGTACGCAACATCGGCATCATGGCGCACATCGATGCTGGTAAGACCACGACCACCGAGCGGATCCTGTTCTACACCGGCATCACGTACAAGATCGGTGAGGTCCACGAGGGCGCCGCCGTCATGGACTGGATGGAGCAGGAGCAGGAGCGGGGAATCACCATCACCTCCGCCGCCACCAAGTGTGAGTGGAAGGGCCACACGATCCAGATCATCGACACGCCCGGCCACGTCGACTTCACGGTCGAGGTCGAGCGGTCGCTGCGGGTGCTGGACGGTGCGGTCGCGGTGTACGACGGGGTCGCCGGCGTCGAGCCGCAGACCGAGAACGTCTGGCGCCAGGCGGACAAGTACAACGTCCCCCGGATGTGCTTCGTCAACAAGCTCGACCGGACCGGTGCCGACTTCTTCCGCTGCGTGCAGATGATGATCGACCGGCTGAACGCCACCCCGCTGGTGCTCCAGATCCCGATCGGGCTCGAAGGCGACCACATCGGTGTCGTGGACCTGATCGGCATGCGGGCGCTGACCTGGCGTGGCGAGACCCAGAAGGGCGAGGACTACGCGATCGAGGAGATCCCGGCCGACCTCGCCGAGTCCGCCGCCGAGTGGCGCGACAAGCTGCTGGAGACGCTGGCCGACGTCGACGACTCGGTGATGGAGAAGTACCTCGAAGGTGAGGACATCCCCGTCGACGAGATCAAGTCCGCCATCCGGCGGGCCACGATCGCGGGCAAGGCGAACCCGGTGCTCTGCGGTTCGGCGTTCAAGAACAAGGGCGTCCAGCCCATGCTCGACGCCGTGGTCGACTTCCTGCCGTCGCCGCTGGACATCCCGGCGGTCGAGGGCACCGCGCTCGACGGCGAGACCGTCGTGCTGCGCAAGCCCTCGAACAAGGAGCCGTTCGCCGGCCTGGCCTTCAAGATCCAGACCGACAAGCACCTCGGCAAGCTCACCTACGTACGGGTCTACTCCGGCACGCTCGAATCCGGTTCCCAGGTGGTCAACTCCACCAAGGACCGCAAGGAGCGGATCGGCAAGATCTACCAGATGCACGCCAACAAGCGGGAAGAGCGCCCCACGGCGCAGGCTGGCGACATCATCGCGGTCCAGGGTCTGAAGCAGACCACCACCGGTGACACGCTCTCCGACCCGTCGAACCCGGTCATCCTGGAATCGATGACGTTCCCGGAGCCGGTCATCAACGTGGCGATCGAGCCGAAGACCAAGTCTGACCAGGAGAAGCTCGGCACCGCTATCCAGCGGCTGGCCGAGGAGGACCCGACCTTCCGGGTCCGGCTCGACGAGGAGACCGGCCAGACCGTCATCTCCGGCATGGGCGAGCTGCACCTGGACATCCTGGTCGACCGGATGCGCCGCGAGTTCAACGTCGAGGCCAACATCGGCAAGCCGCAGGTGGCGTACCGCGAGACCATCCGCCGCAAGGTGGACAAGGTCGAGCACACGCACAAGAAGCAGACCGGTGGTTCGGGCCAGTACGCCCGCGTCATCGTCAGCCTTGAGCCGCTGCCGCTGGGCAACGACCAGCCGACGTACGAGTTCGTGAACGCGGTCAGCGGTGGTCGTATCCCGCGGGAGTTCATCCCGTCGGTGGACGCCGGCGCCCAGGACGCCATGCAGTACGGCACCCTGGCCGGTTACCCGCTGGTCGGCCTGAAGCTGACGCTGCTCGACGGGCAGTACCACGAGGTCGACTCGTCTGAAATGGCGTTCAAGATTGCCGGCTCGATGGTGCTCAAGGAAGCGGCCCGCAAGGCCGATCCCGCACTACTTGAGCCGATGATGGCCGTCGAGGTCACCACCCCTGAGGAAAACATGGGTGACGTCATCGGCGACATCAACTCCCGCCGCGGCATCATCCAGGCCATGGAGGAGCGGAGCGGTGCTCGCATCGTCCGCGCCCTGGTGCCGCTGTCGGAGATGTTCGGCTATGTCGGCGACCTGCGGTCGAAGACCCAGGGCCGGGCTAGCTACAGCATGCAGTTCGACTCCTACGCCGAGGTTCCGCAGAGCGTCGCGAAGGAGATCATCGCGAAGGCGACGGGTGAGTGAGCGGAAACGCTTCGCTCGCCCGTAGCCGGGCCGGTGATACCGCTAAGGCCATGGGCGGGTAATCTCGCCCGCGGTCTGCCCGGGCCGGGCTGCAAGAGACCAGGCCTGAAGGTTTCACCGCCGCAAGACCCAAGTACTTCCCGGCCGGAAATCGGCCGGTAAGGCTGTCGACAGAGTCCTGAACGCCGTATGGCGCCGGGCGTACTAACCAAGAAGTCCACAGGAGGACACCAGTGGCGAAGGCGAAGTTCGAGCGGACTAAGCCGCACGTCAACATCGGCACCATTGGTCACATCGACCACGGTAAGACGACGCTGACGGCGGCCATCACCAAGGTCCTGCACGACAAGATGCCCGACCTCAACCCGTACACGCCGTTCGACGAGATCGACAAGGCGCCGGAGGAGAAGGCCCGCGGCATCACGATCTCGATCGCACACGTCGAGTACCAGACCGAGGCGCGGCACTACGCGCACGTTGACTGCCCCGGTCACGCCGACTACATCAAGAACATGATCACCGGTGCCGCGCAGATGGACGGCGCGATCCTGGTGGTCGCGGCGACCGACGGCCCGATGCCGCAGACCCGCGAGCACGTGCTGCTGGCCCGCCAGGTTGGCGTGCCGTACATCGTCGTGGCGCTGAACAAGAGCGACATGGTCGATGACGAGGAACTCCTTGAGCTCGTCGAGCTTGAGGTTCGGGAGCTGCTCTCGAACCAGGAGTACCCGGGCGACGACCTGCCGGTCGTCCGTGTCTCGGCGCTGAAGGCGCTCGAAGGCGACCCGGAGTGGACCGACAAGCTCATGGACCTGATGAGCGCGGTCGACACCTCGATCCCGCAGCCGGTTCGCGAGACTGACAAGCCGTTCCTGATGCCGGTCGAGGACGTGTTCACGATCACCGGTCGTGGCACTGTCGTCACCGGCAAGGTCGAGCGTGGCGTTCTCCTGCCGAACGAGGATGTCGAGCTCGTCGGTATCAAGGAGAAGAGCTTCAAGACCAAGGTCACCGCGATCGAGATGTTCCGCAAGACCCTGGAGGACGCTCGCGCAGGCGAGAACGTCGGCCTCCTGCTGCGCGGTACCAAGCGCGACGAGGTCGAGCGTGGCATGGTCGTGGTGAAGCCGGGGTCGAACACCCCGCACACCGAGTTCGAGGCGACCGTCTACATCCTCTCCAAGGAGGAGGGTGGACGGCACACCCCGTTCTTCCAGAACTACCGTCCGCAGTTCTACTTCCGGACCACGGACGTCACCGGCGTTGTCACGCTGCCCGAGGGCACCGAGATGGTCATGCCGGGCGACAACACGACGATGTCCGTCAAGCTCATCCAGCCCATCGCGATGGAGGACAACCTCAAGTTCGCGATTCGTGAGGGTGGCCGGACGGTCGGCGCCGGGTTCGTCACGAAGATCACCAAGTAAAAGGTAACCCCGATTAGGTTGCCGTGCGGTAGTACGGCATACTACTCAGGTTGCGTACCGACCGTTTGTTGGCGTGTGTCCGGGAGTCCCGGGCGAGCGTCGGCGAAGAGTCGCGCGTGGGGTGGTTGACCGCCACGGTGGTCAACCACCCTCGCACGGCGTCCATGTCATGTCCTGCATGGCGGACGCCTCGACCGACCCGCGAAGGTCAGATCGCCTCGGGTAACCCCGGGCGGAGTCTGATCCCGGAGCGCGACACGCCCGACCGCGGGGGTCGGCGAAGTGGGGCTCTACCAGGTGGTGAGCACCCGCAAGACAGCGGCATCGAGAGAAGGAACAGAAGCCACCATGGCGGGACAGAAGATCCGCATCCGGCTCAAGGCCTATGACCACGAGGTCGTCGACTCCTCGGCGCGGAAGATCGTGGAGACGGTGACGCGCACCGGGGCGCAGGTCGCGGGCCCGGTGCCGCTGCCCACGGAGATCAACCGTTTCTGCGTGATCCGTTCGCCGCACAAGTACAAGGACTCGCGCGAGCACTTCGAAATGCGCACGCACAAGCGTCTGATCGACATCATCGACCCGACCCCGAAGACGGTCGACTCGCTCATGCGCCTCGACCTGCCGGCTGGCGTCGACATCGAGATCAAGCTGTAGGGACCGGACTAATGGACAGGCAAGTTAAGGGCATCCTGGGGGCCAAGCTCGGCATGACCCAGGTCTGGGACAACAACCGCGTTGTCCCGGTGACCGTGGTGCAGGCCGGCCCGTGCGTCGTGAGCCAGGTCCGTACCACCGACAAGGACGGGTACTCCGCGATCCAGTTGGCGTACGGCGTAGTTGACCCGCGCAAGGTCAAGAAGCCGCGGGCCGGGCACTTCGCGAAGTCCGGTGTGGCCCCTCGGCGGCACATCGTCGAGCTGCGCACCGTCGACGCCTCGGAGTACGAGCTCGGTCAGGAGGTCACCGTTGACTCCTTCGCCCCGGGCGGGTCGATCGACGTGACCGGTCGGACCAAGGGCAAGGGCTTCGCCGGTGTCATGAAGCGGCACGGCTTCCACGGCCTGCGTGCCAGCCACGGTGTCGAGCGCAAGCACCGCTCGCCCGGCTCCATCGGCGCCTGCGCGACCCCCGGTCGCGTCTTCAAGGGCGTCAAGATGGCCGGTCGGATGGGTGCGCGCCGCTTCACCGTGCAGAACCTGGTGATCCAGGCGGTCGACGCCGAGCAGAACCTGCTGCTCGTCCGCGGCGCCATCCCGGGCCCCAAGGGCGCCCTGGTGCTGGTTCGTTCCGCGGCCAAGGCGCAGGCGAAGAAGGGCGGTGTGGCGAAGTGACCTCCGTTGACGTGCGCACCGTCGAGGGTGGCAAGAGCGGCTCGGTCGAGCTGCCCGACAGCATCTTCGACGTGCAGGCGAACCTCTCGCTGATGCACCAGGTCGTGGTGGCCCAGCTGGCCGCCGCGCGCCAGGGCACGCACAAGGCGAAGACCCGCGGTGAGGTCGCCGGTGGCGGCAAGAAGCCGTACAAGCAGAAGGGCACCGGTCGCGCCCGTCAGGGCTCGATCCGCGCGCCGCAGTTCGCCGGTGGCGGCGTCGTCCACGGCCCGGTGCCGCGTGACTACAGCCAGCGGACCCCGAAGAAGATGAAGGCCGCCGCGCTGCGCGGTGCCCTGTCGGACCGGGCGCGCGCGGGTCAGGTGCACGTGGTGGAGTCGTTCGTCGGTGGCGAGAAGCCGTCGACCAAGGCGGCCCTGGCCACGCTGATCAAGCTGACCGAGGCCAAGCGCGCCCTGGTCGTGCTGAGCCGGACCGACGAGATCAACTGGCTCTCGCTGCGCAACGAGCCGCGGGTGCACCTGATCGAGTCCGGCCAGCTCAACACGTACGACGTGCTGGTGGCCGATGACGTGATCTTCACCCGGGACGCGCTGGACGAGTTCCTGCGGGTTCCGGCGGCGGCGCAGGCCGCGGACGAGTCCGGAAGTGAGGGCGACGAGAAGTGACAACGATCGCCGACCCGCGGGACATCATCGTCGCGCCGGTCGTCTCCGAGAAGAGCTACAGCGAGCTGAACCGTAACTGGTACACCTTCCTGGTGCACCCGGACGCGAACAAGACCGCGATCAAGATCGCTATCCAGCAGATCTTCGACGTGCGCGTCCTGACGGTGAACACGCTCAACCGCGAGGGCAAGCGCAAGCGGACCCGCAATGGGTTCGGCCAGCGCAAGGCCACGAAGCGCGCGATGGTGAAGCTGGCTGACGGCGACCGCATCGAGGCCTTCGGCGGCCCGGTCAGCTGAGGGGTGTAGACAATGGCAATCCGTAAATACAAGCCGACGACGCCTGGCCGACGTGGCTCCAGCGTCGCCGACTTCGCCGAGATCACCAGGTCGACTCCCGAGAAGTCGCTGCTGGCTCCGCTGCCGAAGAAGGGTGGGCGTAACGCCCACGGCCGGATCACCACCCGGCACCACGGCGGCGGCCACAAGCGGCAGTACCGGCTGATCGACTTCAAGCGGGTCGACAAGGACGGCGTGCCGGCCAAGGTCGCGCACATCGAGTACGACCCGAACCGCACCGCGCGCATCGCGTTGCTGCACTACGCCGACGGCGAGAAGCGCTACATCGTGGCGCCGAAGGACCTGAAGCAGGGCGACGCGGTGGAGTCGGGCCCGACCGCCGACATCAAGCCGGGCAACAACCTTCCGCTGCGCAACATCCCGGTGGGTACCACCGTGAACTGCGTGGAGCTGCGCCCGGGCGGCGGGGCCAAGATGGCCCGTTCGGCTGGCGTCGGTATCCAGCTGCTGGGTCGTGAGGGTGCGTACGCCACGCTGCGTATGCCTTCCGGTGAAATCCGGCGGGTCGACGTGCGCTGCCGGGCGACCGTGGGCGAGATCGGCAACGCCGACCAGTCAAACATCAACTGGGGCAAGGCCGGCCGCATGCGGTGGAAGGGCAAGCGCCCGACCGTCCGTGGTGTCGCGATGAACCCGGTCGACCACCCGCACGGTGGTGGTGAGGGCAAGACGTCCGGTGGTCGTCACCCGGTGAACCCGCAGGGTAAGCCCGAGGGCCGCACCCGTCGTAAGGGCCAGCCGAGCGACCGGCTGATCGTCCGCCGCCGCTACGCGACCCGCAAGCGCGGCTAAGGGAGTTAGGTAGACATGCCTCGCAGCTTGAAGAAGGGCCCGTTCGTCGACGACCACCTGCTCAAGAAGGTGGAAGTACAGAACGACAAGGGCTCGAAGAACGTCATCAAGACGTGGTCCCGGCGTTCGATGATCATTCCGGACATGCTCGGACACACGATCGCCGTGCACGACGGGCGCAAGCACGTTCCGGTGTTCGTCACCGAGGCGATGGTCGGGCACAAGCTCGGCGAGTTTGCGCTGACCCGCACGTTCAAGGGTCACGAGAAGGACGACCGGAAGAGTCGCCGGCGCTGAGCCGGGCCACGGATAAAGGATCAAGGGGTTTCAGCGATGCCAGTTAAGGGCGACGCTCCGGTGCTTCCGGGCGCGCGGGCGGTTGCGCGGCACGTGGGCATCTCGGCGACGAAGGCTCGCCGGGTGGTCAACCTCGTCCGCGGCCTGCCCGCGAAGGAGGCGCTCACGGTGCTCCAGTTCGCGCCGCAGGCTGCGAGCGAGCAGGTCTACAAGGTGCTCGCGAGTGCGATCGCCAACGCCGAGAACAACGAGCGGCTGGACCCCGACGCGCTGCTCGTGAGTGAGGCGTACGTCGACGAGGGCCCGACCATGAAGCGGTTCCGGCCGCGGGCGCAGGGCCGGGCGTACCGGATCCGCAAGCGGACCAGCCACATCACCATCGTGGTCGAGGCCGTTGCGCCGGCCACGCCGAAGCGGGGCGGGGCGAAGAAGGCCGCACCGGCCAAGGTCGCGCCGGCCACCGAGGCCGAGGCTGCCGAAACGCAGAGCAAGACGGAAGGTGCCGAGTAATGGGTCAGAAGGTTCACCCGATTGGGTTCCGGCTTGGCATCTCGACCGACTGGAAGTCCCGCTGGTTCGCGGACAAGCTCTACAAGGACTACATCGGCGAGGATGTCAAGATCCGCCGGATGATGTCCAAGGGCCTGGAGCGCGCCGGTATTTCCAAGGTCGACATCGAGCGCACCCGCGACCGGGTCCGGGTCGACATCCACACCGCCCGGCCGGGCATCGTCATCGGCCGTAAGGGTGCGGAGGCCGACCGGATCCGTGGCGAGCTGGAGAAGCTGACCGGCAAGCAGGTCCAGCTGAACATCCTTGAGGTGAAGAACCCCGAGTCGGACGCGCAGCTGGTTGCCCAGGGCGTGGCCGAGCAGCTCTCCAGCCGGGTCAGCTTCCGTCGGGCGATGCGCAAGGCCATGCAGTCGGCGATGAAGAACCCGATCGTCAAGGGAATCCGGGTGCAGGTTTCCGGCCGCCTCGGCGGTGCGGAGATGAGCCGTACCGAGTTCTACCGCGAGGGTCGGGTCCCGCTGCACACGCTGCGGGCCAACATCGAGTACGGCTTCTTCGAGGCGCGGACCACCTTCGGCCGGATCGGCGTGAAGGTGTGGATCTACAAGGGTGACGCCGTACCCGGTCGGGAAGCTCCGGCCGAGACCGGCCCGGCCCGTCCGCGTCGCGACCGTAGTGACCGGCCCGAGCGGCCGCGTCGTGGGCGGTCCGGCTCGTCCGGCACCACCGCCGGCGGCACCGAGGCCGGGCGCGCGGCGGCGGCGGAGTTCGCCGGCACCCCGGCCGAGGCCACGAACGACCAGGCCGCGCCGGCTAGCGCCGCGCCGGCCACTCCGGCTCCGGCCGGATCGGACAGCTCAGCGCAGGAGGGCTGACAGATGCTGATGCCGCGCAAGCCCCCGAAGGGCTTCCGCAAGCCGCACCACCCCGACCGCCATGGCGCGTCGAAGGGCGGCAACCGGGTGGTGTTCGGCGAGTTCGGAATCCAGGCGTTGGAGCCCGCGTACGTCACCAACCGGCAGATCGAGTCAGCGCGTATTGCGATGACCCGACACATCAAGCGTGGTGGAAAGGTCTGGATCACGGTCTTCCCGGACCAGGCCCTGACCAAGAAGCCCGCTGAGACCCGGATGGGTTCCGGTAAGGGCTCGCCCGAGTGGTGGGTCGCCAACGTAAAGCCGGGACGGGTGCTCTTCGAGATGTCCTTCCCCAATGAGCAGACCGCGCGAGAGGCTATGCGTCGCGCGATCCACAAGCTCCCGATGAAGTGCCGAATTGTGACACGCGAAGTGGGTGAAAGCTGATGGCCGCGGGCGTAAAGGCCGGCGAGCTGCGTGAGCTCTCCGAAGAGGAGCTGGTCGCGAAGCTGCGCGAGGCCAAGGCGGAGCTGTTCAACCTCCGTGTGCAGTCCGCGACCGGCCAGCTGGACAACAATCGCCGGCTACAGGTCATCCGTCGGGAGATCGCCCGGATCTACACGATCATGCGTGAGCGCGAGCTGGGTCTCTCGGCCGCGCCGACTGAGGTGACTGCATCATGAGCGAGACGACCGCCCCGGAGGGGACCACCACCGCTCCGCGGGCCCAGCGCAAGGTGCGCGAGGGGCTCGTGGTAGGCGACAAGATGGACAAGACCGTCGTGGTCGAGGTTGAGGACCGGGTCAAGCACGCGCTGTACGGCAAGGTTCTGCGCCGTACGCGCAAGCTGTACGTGCACGACGAGCAGAACGCGTGCGGCGTTGGCGACCGCGTACTGCTCATGGAGACCCGTCCGCTCTCCGCCACCAAGCGGTGGCGGATCGTGGAGATCCTCGAAAAGGCCAAGTAGAGCCGGACGGGCTGCGGAGCAGACCGGACCAGCAAGCTCAGGGTTCCGCCAGGCTCAGACGGCATGAGTTTCCGGCTGGAAGGCACAAGCCGGAGACACCAGCCGTCTGAGAACCGGCAGACATAGGAGATAGACGTGATTCAGCAGGAGTCGCGACTGCGCGTCGCCGACAACACGGGTGCTCGGGAGATCCTGTGTATCCGGGTTCTCGGTGGCTCCGGTCGGCGCTACGCGAGTATCGGCGACGTCATCGTGGCCACGGTCAAGGACGCCATTCCCGGTGCTGGTGTGAAGAAGGGCGACGTCGTCAAGGCGGTCGTCGTTCGCACCGCCAAGGAGCGGCGGCGGCCGGACGGCTCGTACATCCGCTTCGACGAGAATGCCGCCGTCATCATCAAGGACGGTGGCGACCCGCGCGGTACCCGCATCTTCGGCCCGGTGGGCCGGGAGCTGCGGGACAAGCGGTTCATGAAGATCATCTCTCTCGCGCCGGAGGTGTTGTGACCGTGAAGGTCAAGAAGGGCGACACGGTCGTCGTCATCGCCGGCAAGGACAAGGGTGCCAAGGGCAAGGTCATCGCGGCCTACCCGCGGCAGGACAAGGTCCTGGTCGAGGGCGTGAACCGGGTCAAGAAGCACACCCGCATCAGCACCACCCAGCGTGGCGCCAAGACCGGTGGCATCGTCACCCAGGAGGCTCCGATTCACATTTCGAATGTGCAGCTCCTGGACTCCGACGGCAACCCGACCCGGGTCGGGTTCCGGATCGACGACAGTGGCCAGAAGGTCCGCGTCGCGCGTAGCACCGGTAAGGACCTGTGATGAGCACGGCTACCGAAGCCAAGACCATGCCGCGTCTCAAGGAGCGGTACCGCAACGAGATCGCGGCCGCCCTGCGTGAGCAGTTCGGTTACCAGAACCCGATGCAGGTGCCGGGTCTGGTCAAGATCGTCGTCAACATGGGTGTCGGCGAGGCGGCTCGTGACGCCAAGCTGATCGACGGCGCGGTTCGCGACCTGGCCACCATCACCGGCCAGAAGCCGCAGGTGCGGCGGGCGACCAAGTCCATCGCACAGTTCAAGCTGCGTGAGGGCATGCCGATCGGCGCGAAGGTGACCCTGCGGGGTGACCGGATGTGGGAGTTCCTGGACCGGCTGCTCTCCATCGCGCTGCCGCGTATCCGTGACTTCCGCGGCCTGGACGGGCGCAAGCTCGACGGGCACGGCAACTACACCTTCGGTCTGACCGAGCAGTCGGTGTTCCACGAGATCGACCAGGACCGGATCGATCGGCAGCGGGGCATGGACATCACGGTGGTCACCACGGCCACGAAGGACGACGAGGGCCGGGCGCTGCTGAAGCACCTGGGCTTCCCGTTCCGTGAAGACCCGAGCAAGGAGAACTGAGATGGCGAAGAAGGCGCTGATCATCAAAGCGGCCGCGAAGCCGAAGTTCTCGGTTCGCGCCTACACCCGTTGCCAGCGGTGTGGTCGTCCGAAGGCGGTCTACCGCAAGTTCGGGCTCTGCCGTGTATGCATCCGGGAGATGGCCCACCGCGGTGAGCTGCCCGGCGTGTCGAAGGCATCCTGGTAAAGGCCCAGCAGCGTCCTGACCGTTGGTCGGGGCGAGGATCGCAACGCCGTAGGCCCCGGGCCGCGTGCCCCGGGAACCGCGGTGAGAAAGGCTGACAAACACCAATGACTATGACTGACCCCATCGCAGACATGCTCACGCGTCTGCGTAACGCCAACCAGGCGTACCACGACCGGGTGACGATGCCCTACTCGAAGATCAAGGCGAACATCGCCGAGGTCCTCAAGACCGAGGGTTACATCGCCACCTGGTCGGTCGAGGAGCCCGAAGAGGGCGCCGTCGGCAAGCGACTGGTCGTCGAGCTGAAGTACGGCCAGAGCCGCGAGCGGAGCCTGGCGGGTATCAAGCGCGTCTCCAAGCCCGGTCTGCGGGTGTACGCCAAGTCGGACGGGCTCCCCCGGGTGCTCGGCGGGCTGGGCGTGGCGATCATTTCGACGTCCCAGGGCCTGCTCACCGACCGGCAGGCTCGCAAGCGGAGCGTTGGCGGGGAAGTCCTCGCCTTCGTCTGGTAACGGGAGACAGGTAGAAATGTCGCGTATTGGACGTAAGTTGATTCCGGTCCCCGCCGGTGTCGACGTCACGATCACCGGGCCGACCGTGAAGGTCAAGGGCCCCAAGGGCGAGCTCACGCACATCCTGGCCGAGCCGATCAAGGCGGAGCGGGGCGAGGACGGTCAGCTGGAGGTGACCCGTCCCAACGACGAGCGTCGCGCCAAGGAGCTGCACGGCCTGAGCCGTACCCTGGTGGCCAACATGATCGTCGGGGTGACCGAGGGTTACCGGAAGACGCTGGAGATCGCCGGCACCGGTTACCGGGTCACCGCCAAGGGCAGCGACCTTGAGTTTGCGCTCGGGTTCTCGCACCCGGTGATCGTTCCGGCTCCGGCCGGGATCACCTTCACCGTCGAACGGCCGACCCTGTTCCACGTGGCCGGCATCGACAAGCAGCAGGTCGGTGAGGTCGCCGCCAAGATCCGGAAGATCCGGCCGCCGGAGCCCTACAAGGGCAAGGGCGTGAAGTACCAGGGCGAGGTCATCCGCCGCAAGGCTGGAAAGGCAGGTAAGAAGTGAGCGCCACGCTGCTCAAGCGCCGTCGCGGCGTTGCCGCCAAGCGCGCCATCGGGCGGGCGCGGCGACACTTCCGGGTTCGCAAGAACGTCAGCGGCACCGCCGACCGTCCCCGGTTGGTCGTCACCCGCTCGCTGCGCAACATCACGGCCCAGGTGGTCGACGACACCAAGGGACACACCCTGGCGTCGGCGTCGAGCCTGGACACGTCGCTGCGCGGTGGCGAGGGCGACAAGAGCGCCCTGGCCGGCAAGGTCGGCGCTCTGCTGGCTGAGCGGGCCAAGGCCGCCGGCATCTCCAAGGTCGTCTTCGATCGCGGTGGCAACCGGTACGCGGGGCGGATCGCCGCGCTCGCCGACGCCGCCCGCGAAGCCGGGCTCGAGTTCTGACGGGCGTCTGATGCGCGTCGGACGAGGATCGCAAGTTAGTAACCCCGTCACGAGAGATAAGGAAGGCCGCTGATGCCAGGTCAACAGCGCCGTGGCGGCGGGTCCGGTGGCAACGAGGGTGGTCGCCGCGACAACCGCCGTGAGGGCGGCCGCGGAAACGCGCCCGTCGAAAAGACGCCGCACATCGAGCGGGTCGTCGCGATCAACCGTGTCGCCAAGGTCGTGAAGGGTGGTCGTCGCTTCAGCTTCACCGCTCTGGTGATCGTGGGCGACGGCGACGGCACCGTCGGTGTGGGCTACGGAAAGGCCAAGGAGGTGCCCGCGGCGATCGCCAAGGGCGTCGAGGAGGCCAAGAAGCACTTCTTCAAGGTGCCGCGGATCGCCGCGTCGATCCCGCACCCGGTGCAGGGCGAGGACGCCGCTGGCGTCGTCCTGCTCAAGCCGGCCAGCGCCGGTACGGGTGTTATCGCCGGTGGACCGGTGCGGGCCGTGTTGGAGTGCGCCGGGATCCACGACGTGCTCTCCAAGAGCCTCGGCTCGTCGAACCCGATCAACATCGTGCACGCCACCGTCGCGGCCCTGAAGGGGCTGGAGTCGCCGGAGGCGGTCGCGAAGCGTCGCGGCCTGCCGGTCGAGGATGTCGCGCCGGCCGCCATGCTGGCGGCGCGGGCGGGGGTGACTCGCTGATGGCACGGCTCAAGGTCACCCAGCTCCGATCCAACATCGGGACCAAGCACAACCAGCGGGAGTCCCTGCGGTCGCTCGGTCTCAAGCGGATCAATGACGTGGTGGTCAAGGAGGACCGGCCCGAGATTCGGGGCATGATCTTCACCGTGAGCCACCTCGTGAAGGTCGAGGAGGTCGAGTAATGACGATCAAGGTCCATCACCTGCGCCCGGCGCCCGGTTCCAAGACCGCCAAGACCCGTGTGGGTCGTGGTGAGGGTTCCAAGGGCAAGACCGCCGGTCGGGGCACCAAGGGCTCCAAGGCCCGCAAGAACATCTCGGCGGCGTTCGAGGGTGGGCAGATGCCCATCCACATGCGCCTGCCGAAGCTGAAGGGCTTCAAGAACCACTTCCGGGTCGAGTTCCAGGTCGTGAACCTGGACCGGCTCGCGGAGCTGTTCCCCAACGGCGGCCAGATCGGCCCGTCCGAGCTCGTCGAGGCGGGTGCGGTCCGTAAGGGCCAGCCGGTCAAGGTGCTCGGTGCCGGGGATCTCGGCAACGTGACGCTCCAGGTGTCGGCGCACGCGTTCAGTGCGTCCGCCAAGGAGAAGATCGCTGCTGCTGGCGGCTCGACCACCGAGCTGTAGGACGTAACGCGGCCGTGACGCCCGTCAGTTGTTTTCAACTGACGGGCGCCACGGTCTACTAAGGGACGGTGTCCCTCGTTAACATCGGACCCGGTGTATGTTCGTGGGCACACCTGCCCGGATCACCGCCGGGCTGTTAGAGTCCGATCCCAGCACTGGTATCGGGCTACCGCTCGAACCACCCTAAGCCGCGCCGGACCACCGGCGGCCCGCCTCGCGCAGGAGGATGAAGTTGCTCTCCGCCTTTTTCAGTGCGTTTCGTACGCCTGACCTGCGCAAAAAGCTGCTGTTCACAGTAGCTATCATCGGCGTCTACCGACTCGGTGCGACGCTGCCCAGCCCAGGTGTGTCCTTCGGGAACGTGCAGAAGTGCCTGGACACGATCCAGACCGACGGCGTCCTGTCGCTGCTGAACCTCTTCTCCGGCGGCGCGCTGCTGTCGCTGTCGGTCTTCGCGCTGGGCATCATGCCCTACATCACCGCGTCGATCATCCTGCAACTGCTCACCGTGGTGATTCCGCGGTTGGAGCAGCTCCGCAAGGAGGGTCAGTCCGGTCAGGCGAAGATCACCCAGTACACCCGCTACCTGACGCTCGGCCTTGGCGTCCTCCAGGCGTCGGCGTTCGTGGCGCTGGCCCGTTCCGGGCAGCTCTTCAACAACCAGTGCGACCAGTTCCCGATCGTCCCGGAGAACACCGGGCTGCCGATGTGGCTCACCCTGGCGGTGCTGGTCATCACGATGACCGCCGGTACCGGTGTGGTCATGTGGCTCGGCGAGCTGATCACCGACCGGGGCGTCGGCAACGGCATGTCCGTGCTGATCTTCACCTCGATCGCGGCCCGGCTGCCGGGTGAGGGCTGGTCGATCAAGACCTCCAAGGGCTGGGACATGTTCCTCCTGGTCATCCTGCTGGTCCTGGTGGTCATCACCCTGGTCGTCTTCATCGAGCAGGCCCAGCGCCGGATCCCGGTGCAGTACGCCAAGCGCATGATCGGCCGGCGGATGTACGGCGGCACCTCGACCTACATCCCGCTGAAGGTCAACCAGGCGGGTGTGATCCCGGTCATCTTCGGCTCGTCGCTGCTCTACCTGCCGCAGCTGGCGTTGCAGTTCTTCGACCAGAACAACCCGGGCGACGTACAGACCTGGATCCAGAACAACCTGGTCGATCCGAGCAGTCCGACGCACATCGTGGCGTACTTCCTGCTGATCATCTTCTTCACGTACTTCTACGTCTCGATCACGTTCAACCCGACCGAGGTCGCGGACAACATGAAGAAGTACGGCGGGTTCGTGCCGGGTATCCGGCCGGGCAAGCCGACGGCCGACTACCTCGACTTCATCCTCAGCCGGATCACCCTCCCGGGTGCCATCTACCTGGGCGCGATCTCGATCCTCCCGAACTTCTTCTTCATCTGGCTGGACAACCAGCAGTACCAGAACTTCCCGTTCGGTGGTACTGCGGTGCTCATCATGGTCGGCGTCGGTCTGGAGACCGTGAAGCAGATCGAGAGCCAACTGATGCAGCGGAACTACGAAGGGTTCCTGCGCTAGATGCGACTCGTTCTGGTTGGTCCCCCTGGGGCGGGCAAGGGGACCCAGGCCGAGTTCATCGCCGCCCAGCTGGCCGTGCCCAAGATCTCGACGGGTGACATCTTCCGCGCCAACGTCACCCAGGGCACGCCGCTGGGGGTCGAGGCCAAGCGCTACATGGACGCCGGCAAGCTGGTGCCCGACGAGGTGACCATCAACATGGTGCGCGGCCGGCTGGCCGAGCCGGATGCCGCCGAGGGGTTCCTGCTCGACGGCTTTCCGCGCACCACGCCGCAGGCGGCGGCCCTGGACAAGCTCCTGGCCGACCTGGGTACGGCGCTCGACCTGGTGATGGAACTGGTCGTGGACGACGACGAGGTGATCCGCCGGCTCTCCGGCCGGCGGACCTGTCGGGGCTGCGGCAAGATCTGGCACATCGAGTTCGACGCGCCGAGCCGCGAGGGCATCTGCGACCGGTGCGGATCCGAGCTGTTCCAGCGGGACGACGACAAGGCCGAGACGATCGCCGAGCGGCTCCGCGAGTACGCGGACAAGACCGCGCCGCTGGTCGACTACTACGGCGCCCAGGGCAAGCTGGTGGGGATCGACGCCACCGGGCCGGTGGAGGATGTCACGGTCCGGGCTATCGATGCGCTCCGCTCTTACGGGGGATAGGGTCGGGTAACGGTGTGGGGTTGGGCCCCGCCGTACCCCGCTCTGGGCGGTCAGGCTTGATCCCGCCGCAGGCACGGCGGGGCCCAACCCCGGTGCCCGTGGAGCGGCTTCGGGGAGCCTGCGTCACGCCACCCGGTTGGTGAACAGATGCGGGTGCGGGGATTCCTTCGGACCCGCGAGCGAAAGGTAGAGCGGCATGCGCCGTCACCAGCTGGACATCCAGCTGAAGACCCCGGAGCAGATCGACAAGATGCGGTCCGCCGGACTGGTCGTCGCGGCGGCGCTGGCTCGCATGCGCGAGGCGGTCGCACCCGGGGTCTCCACCGCCGACCTCGACGCGATCGCCGAATCGGTGATCCACGACGCCGGTGCCATCCCGTCGTTCAAGGGCTACCACGGCTTCCCGGCGTCGATCTGTTCCTCGGTCAACGAGCAGGTGGTGCACGCTATCCCGTCCGCGAAGCAGGTGCTGCGGGACGGTGATCTGATCTCGATCGACTGCGGCGCGATCCTTGACGGCTGGCACGGCGACGCGGCGATCACGGTCGGGGTGGGCGAGGCGCAACCGGAGCTGCTGCGGATGGCCGAGGTGGCCGAGGATGCCATGTGGGCGGGTATCGCCGCCGCCGCGCGTGGTTCGGCCAATGGCCGGGGCCGGCTCACCGACATCTCGGCGGCGGTGGAGATCGCGGTACGCAAGGGTGGGCGGTACGGCATCGTCGACGGGTACGGTGGGCACGGCATCGGCACCGAGATGCACCAGGACCCGCACGTGCTCAACCACGGGCGGCCGGGGCGCGGCCCTCGGCTGGTGCCGGGCATGGCCCTGGCGATCGAACCGATGATCACGCTTGGTTCGCCGCGGACGGCGGAACTCGACGACGGCTGGACCGTGGTGACCCGGGACGGCTCGGTCGCGGCGCACGTCGAACACTCGATGGCCCTGCTGCCCGACGGGGTGTGGGTGCTCACCGCCGCCGACGGTGGTCGGGGCCGTCTGGGTGACCTGGTCACCGCTCGGCAGCCGGCCACCTCGGAACCGGTCTGAGGCGACGGTCGGCGCTCGCCAACGTGGCGGGGCGGTGGCATCCTCGTACTCATGGAGCGGCGGGGCGACATGCGGGCGGCGGACGCCGATCGGCAACTGGTCGCCGAGCGGCTCCGGCTCGCCGTGGACGAGGGCCGACTCGACCTGTACGAGTACGACGAGCGGTTGCGTGCGGCGTACGCCGCGAAGACGTACGCCGAGTTGGACGGCCTGGTGGCCGACCTGCCGGAGCCGGCGACGGTGCGGCGGGCGGATCTGACGCCGGCCGTCGGCACGGCGGCGCGGGACCCGCTGGTCCCCGGTCCGGACGGCCGTTACCCGGACGCGACCCGGCGGTGGTTGCTGGAGAACTGGACGCCCTACTTCTCGGTCGTGACGATCACGGTCGCCGGCTGGGCGATCATCTCGATGATGGCCTGGGAGGTGCTCTACTTCTGGCCGATCTGGGTGGCCGGGCCGTGGGGCGCGATGCTGCTGGTGGGCACCGTGAGCGGCCTGGCGCACGGTAGGCCGCAGCTGGAGGCCGCGCGACGGGCCCGGAAGAAGGCGGCGAAGCGGGCCCGGCTGGAGCAACGCACCGGGTCGGCGCCGTCGACCAGCCCGGAGCCGGGGGCGGCCGGGCTCGCGGAACCGGGCCAGCGGGAAGGCTGGCAGCTCGGCGGGAAAGCCGACTAATATCGGCTGGTTCGTCCGATCCGCCACACCGGGGGTACCTCGGTTTGGTGTCGATCCGTGGGCGAGCGTACACTGGCTGATCGGCGCACAGCGTCCACTCCGGCATGCCCATCCTGCGCTTCGGTGGGAGTCGGAGCCGCGGCTGGTCCGGTTGCCTGATCTTGACGAACAGGCATCCGGGTAAGGCGTTGTGAGCCGTCCGGAATTACCGACGTCAGGACAGCGGAGGACATGCCGAAAAAAGACGGAGCCATCGAGATTGAGGGTCGGGTCATCGAGCCGCTCCCGAACGCGATGTTCAGGGTCGAGCTTGCCAACGGCCACAAGGTGCTGGCTCACATCAGCGGCAAGATGCGGCAGCACTACATCCGCATCCTGCCCGAGGACCGGGTTGTCGTCGAGCTCTCGCCGTACGACCTGACCCGCGGGCGCATCGTCTACCGCTACAAGTGAATCCGGGTTCGGATTCAGTCATCTGACGACGGCCGGAATGTCCGTGTCCGTCCTCGAAGTCCGGCGCCGTGTCCACGTCGCTGGGCCTTATGGGAAGTAAGGCAAACCCGTGAAGGTCAAGCCGAGCGTCAAGCGGATCTGCAACAAGTGCCGGGTGATCCGCCGGCACGGCCGGGTCATGGTCATCTGCACCGACCCGCGCCACAAGCAGCGCCAGGGCTGATTCCGATCGGCCGGCCACTAGACCGGCCGGTGTCGGGCAGCCTCGTCGCCGATCCGTAGCGCAAGAGGATCCAGTACCACAACAGAAGCTCGTCCCAGCCACGAGCGCGTGCACAAGCGGTGCACTCGTGGCTGACCCCCGGTCGGAGGCCGGGGCCCACCGGGGCAGGTGGGATGGGTCGGGCCAGAGACCTCCGCGAGCACACCACGAGGAGCACGCCCGCGCATGGCACGTCTAGCCGGCGTCGACCTCCCCCGCGACAAGCGGATGGAGATCGCGCTCACTTACATTTTCGGGGTCGGTCGGACCCGGGCCGTTCAAACGCTCGCTGCGACCGGGATCTCTCCGGACAAGCGCGCCAAGGACCTCACGGACGAGGAGCTGGTCCAGCTCCGCGACCACATCGAGGCCAACTTCAAGGTTGAGGGTGACCTGCGCCGCGAGGTCGCCGCTGATATCCGCCGCAAGGTCGAGATCGGCTGCTACGAGGGCATCCGGCACCGCCGGGGTCTGCCCGTCCGTGGTCAGCGGACCCGTACCAACGCACGGACCCGCAAGGGCCCGAAGCGGACCGTGGCAGGCAAGAAGAAGGCCGGCCGGAAGTAACAACCGGAATTCCGGTCCCGCCCGATAGGGCGCGGGCCGATTTCCCGATACCGGAATCCGGGTTCAGCTCGATAGAGCCTGGCCGGACTTCCCACACTAGGAGCGCACAGACTTATGCCACCGAAGGCTCGCGCCGGGGCCGCCGTCAAGAAGGTCCGGCGCAAGGAACGCAAGAACGTCGCCCACGGGCAGGCGCACATCAAGAGCACCTTCAACAACACCATCGTGTCCATCACGGACCCGACCGGTGCGGTCATCTCCTGGGCCTCGGCCGGCCAGGTTGGCTTCAAGGGCTCCCGCAAGTCGACTCCGTTCGCCGCTCAGCTGGCCGCCGAGGCCGCCGCGCGTCGGGCGATGGAGCACGGCATGCGCAAGGTCGACGTGTTCGTCAAGGGCCCCGGCTCCGGCCGGGAGACCGCTATCCGTTCGTTGCAGGCCGTCGGGCTGGAGGTCGGGCAGATTTCCGACGTCACCCCGCAGCCGCACAACGGGTGCCGTCCGCCGAAGCGTCGTCGGGTCTGAGAGGTAGAGAGAGATGGCTCGTTACACCGGTGCTGACTGCCGCCGTTGCCGGCGGGAGAAGATGAAGCTGTTCCTCAAGGGCAGCAAGTGCGATGGCCCGAAGTGCCCGTTCGAGTCCCGGCCGTTCCCGCCCGGACAGCACGGCCGGGGTCGGACCAAGGAGACCGAGTACCTGCTCCAGCTTCGCGAGAAGCAGAAGGCCCGTCGTGTCTACGGCGTGCTGGAGAAGCAGTTCCGCGGGTACTACGAGGAGGCTGTGGCCAAGCAGGCGAAGACCGGTGAGGTCCTCCTGCAAATCCTTGAGTCGCGGCTGGACAACGTGGTCTACCGGGCTGGCTACGCCCAGTCCCGGGACATGGCCCGCCAGCTGGTCAAGCACGGTCACTTCATCGTGAACGGCAAGAAGGTCGACATCCCGTCGTACCGCATCAAGGAACACGACATCGTCGAGGTCCGGGCGAAGTCCAAGGAGATGACTCCGTTCGTCGTCGCGCAGGCACAGGCCGGTTCCCGGACCGTGCCGGCGTGGCTGGAGGCGATCCCCAGCCAGATGAAGATCCTGGTGCACACGCTCCCGGCCCGGCAGGTCATCGACACGCAGGTCCAGGAACAGCTGATCGTCGAGCTCTACTCCAAGTAGGCCCGACAACCGCTCGGATCGGTCCGGGGTTGGCCGTACGGCACAGCGTTGCCGTGGTCGGCCCCGGATCCGACCCCGGGCGGTCGCCAGCGAGCTGGCATGGCAACACAGACGGGCGTCAAATGGTGGGCGCCCCGAACCAAGGAGAACAGAAGTGCTTATTACCCAGCGGCCGACCCTCTCCGAGGAGTCGATCAGCGAGACCCGGTCCCGGTTCACCATCGAGCCGCTTGAGCCGGGCTTCGGTTACACCCTGGGCAACTCGCTCCGGCGTACGCTGCTGTCGTCCATCCCGGGCGCGGCCGTGACCTCGATCAAGATCGACGGCGTCCTGCACGAGTTCACCACGATCCCCGGTGTCAAGGAGGACGTGGTCGAGCTGGTCATGAACGTCAAGGAGCTCTGCGTCAGCTCCGACCACGACGAGCCGGTCAGCATGTACCTGCGCAAGCAGGGCCCCGGCGACGTCACCGCCGCGGACATCCAGCCGCCGGCCGGGGTGTCGGTGCACACCGGTGACCTCAAGCTCGCCACCCTGAACGGCAAGGGCCGGCTCGACATGGAGCTGACCGTCGAGCGGGGTCGCGGCTACGTCACCGCCGCGCAGAACAAGCAGTCCGGCGCCGAGATCGGCCGGATCCCGGTCGACTCGATCTACTCGCCGGTGCTGAAGGTGACCTACCGGGTCGAGGCGACCCGGGTCGAGCAGCGCACCGACTTCGACCGTCTGATCATCGACGTCGAGACCAAGGCGTCGATCGGCCCGCGTACCGCCCTGGCCTCGGCCGGTTCCACCCTGGTCGAGCTCTTCGGCCTGGCCCGGGAGCTGGACGAGACGGCGGAGGGCATCGACATCGGCCCGTCGCCGCAGGACGCGCAGCTCGCGGCGGACCTGGCGCTGCCGATCGAGGAGCTGGACCTCACCGTCCGCTCCTACAACTGCCTCAAGCGCGAGGGCATCAACTCCGTTGGTGAGCTCATCGGGCGCACCGAGGCAGACCTCCTCGACATCCGGAATTTCGGTCAGAAGTCGATCGACGAGGTCAAGATGAAGCTCGCCGGGATGGGCCTGGGGCTGAAGGACTCGGCTCCCAACTTCGACCCGGCGCACGTCGTGGACACCTTTGGCGAGGGCGACTACGACACCGACGACTACCGCGAGACCGAGCAGCTTTGATTTTCGGCTAGCTGGAGATCAGCTGCCCACTATTGAGGAGCACCAAGCATGCCCACGCCCACCAAGGGTCCCCGCCTCGGCGGCAGCCCCGCGCACGAGCGGCTGATGCTGGCCAACCTGGCCACCGCGCTGTTCCAGCACGGCAAGATCAAGACGACCGAGACCAAGGCCAAGCGGCTGCGGCCCCTGGCGGAGCAGCTCATCACCAAGGCCAAGCGCGGCGACCTGGCCAGCCGCCGCAAGGTGCTGGGCACGGTGAAGGACAAGGACGTCGTCTACACCCTGTTCGACCAGATCGCGCCCCGGTACGCCAACCGTCCGGGTGGCTACACCCGGATCGTGAAGACCGGACCGCGCAAGGGTGACAACGCGCCGATGGCGATCATCGAGCTGGTCGAGGAACTGGTCGTCGCCCCGGCGCCGACCGGTACCACCGGGCAGAAGACCGCCGCCCGCAAGGCGGCCCAGCAGGACAAGGTCGAGGCGCTCGCCCCCACGGACGAGACCGAGACCCGTCCGGCCGACGCCGGGGACCAGGACGCCGAGGCGCCGGAGTCGGTGTCGGGCGACACGGCGGCCGCCCGCGAGGACACCGACGAGGCTGACAACGCCAAGTCCTGACCTCGGGCTGACGTCGGGCCCGGCACCCTCTCGCGGGGGTGCCGGGCCCGTTCCTTTTCCGGTACGGCGGGTTCAGGGGGTACGGCAGTGGACGGTTACACCCGGGTACGGCTCGATGTCGCGTACGACGGCACCGACTTCTCCGGCTGGGCGGCCCAGCCGGGGCGCCGTACGGTCGCCGGGGTGCTGACCGAGGTGCTGGTGCGGGTGCTCGGCGCGGACTCGGTGACCGGGTTGACGGTGGCCGGTCGTACCGATGCCGGGGTGCACGCCACCGGCCAGGTCTGCCACGTCGACCTGGCCGATGCCGCCTGGGCGTCGGTCACCGGCTCGCTGCTGCGCCGGCTGGCCGGGCTGCTGCCGGGCGATGTCCGGGTGCGCGCCATCGCCGAGGTACCGGACGAGTTCGACGCCCGCTTCGCGGCGACCTTCCGCCGCTACGAGTACCGGGTGACCGACGCGCCGTACGGGGTGGAGCCGCTGCGCCGGCACGAGATCCTCGCCTGGCCGCGTCCACTGGAGCTGACCGCGTTGGCGGCCGCGGCGGCCGGGCTGGTCGGCGAGCACGACTTCGCCGCGTACTGCCGGCGCAAGGAGCACGCGACGACGCTGCGCGAGGTCACCCGGCTGGACTGGCGTCGGGACCCGGACGGGATCCTGGTGGCGACGGTCCAGGCCGACGCGTTCTGCCAGTCGATGGTGCGCAGCCTGGTCGGGGCGATGCTGGTCGCGGGCGACGGGCGGCGGCCGGTCGAGTGGCCGGCGGGTCTGCTGCACCGGCGGGAGCGGTCCAGCGAGGTGACCGTGGCACCGGCCCACGGGCTGACCCTGGTCGAGGTCGGCTACCCCGCCGACCCGGCCGAGTACGCCGACCGTGCGCTGCGTACCCGTAGGTTGCGACTTCCGGCGCAGGCGTGACCTCGACGCCCGGCAGTCGGCGGGGTGGCGATGGCTCGTCGGTCGGCCCCGCCGGTGCGGCTCAGGCCGGCGGGGTTGCCCCGGTCGACGCGCCGACCGGCAGGGTGGCCCGGCGTTCGAGCACGTCGCCGCGCAGGTGCAGTTCGATCATGTCGAAGAGGATCTGGCGGGCGTACGGGTCGTCGTGGCCGATCGCCGTACGGTCGGTTCGGGCGATCACGCAGTAGACCAGGAAGTGCCCGCGTACGTGCCAGCCGACCTGCGCGGAGGCGAGTGCGACCGCCTCGGTTCCCTTGCCCGCGACGAGGCCCTGGAACCGACCCTTGCCACCGTCCACTATCGGTTTGATCTTCTGGTGCGCCCATTCGGCGCCGGTCGCGTCCGCCAGGTTGAACACGCCGGCCGTGACCAGGTGGTTGCCGGTCGGCGAGCGCAGGGTGGCGCGTACGACCTGGTCGCAGCCGAGTGCGGCGAGCAGGGTGCTGATCTCGCCGGTGGCGGCGGTGGCGCAGTCGGCGGCGGCAGACGTCTTGAGCACCTGGTACGCGGGCTCCGCCGGGTTGATCACAATCTGTTCGGCGGGGAACACCTCGTTCTCGGTCAGTGGCGCCGGGTCGACGGTGCGAGCGCTGATGTCGCGGGGTACGGCGGTCGGCGGGGTCCGTTCGGCCGACTCGCGTCCCGCCCGACCCTGCCGTTCGTCGGCGATGATGAAGTAGGAGCTGAGCCCGCAGACGGCCAGCAGCACCAGCGTGCCGAGCCCACCTATCACCCACTGCCAGGTGTGCTTCGGGTCCCGAGTCGTCGCCGCCACCGGAATGGCTCCACTCCCGCCGCGCCGCACCAGGACCAGGTCGGAACCGGCTCGGGCCGGGACCATGCCGGCTGGGGTTCGGGGCGGGACCGGGGCGGTTCCGGGCCGGGTGAGGGTCGGACCGGGGGGCGGGTCGGAACGTGCGGCCGGTGGCGCGGTGCCGGGCCGGGCCGGGATGTTCGTGGGGATGCGGTCGTGGGCGGGACGGTCCGCTCGGCCCTGCCCGGCGTCGGTACCCCGTAACGGGGGGCCGGTGCCGGTCTGGGCGGCGCGGATCTGGGCCATGCTGACCTGGGCCGAGCCGGTGCGGGGCCGAGGTGTCTCCGGCGTCGCCGGTGCTCTGCCCGGCGGCGGGTGTGCACCGGGGACCGGTCGCGAACCGTCACCGGAGCCGGCCTCGCCCGCTGGCGGCGCGGCGGGAAGGTCCGGTACGCCACGCGGGGGTCTCGGCAGTGCGGGGGAGGGAAAGCGCGACGCCGGTCGCGCCGGGTTGCCGCCCCCGGTGCCGCCCCGGGCCGGTGGCGCCCGATCCGGCGCCGGGCGCAGCGGTACCCGTTGCGCCGGCGGTCGGGCCGCGTCCGGGTCGGGCGGCGGCCGCAGCGCCGCCTGTGCCGGCGCAGGTGGGCGATCACGCCCCGGTTGGAACGAGGGCCGGGCAGCGGGTTCCGTCAGCCGGCCCGGTCCCGCCGGCACCCGGTCCGCTGCTACCGAGGAACGGGAGGGGTTCACCGTGGGGCGGGGCAGTGCCTCCGAGGGCCGGCCAGGAGTCCCCGAGGGGCGGGGCAGTGCCTCCGAGGGCCGGCGGGGCAACGGCGGGCCCAGCGGTCGGAGGGCTCGCCCGTCCGTCCCGGCCCCGCCGTGAGGTGCGTCGACCGGTCGAGAGTCGCCGACCGGGGGAAGCCGCCGGTCGTTCGGCCGGGTCTGCCCGGCGGTCCAGGTCGTGATCCGTTCCGGCGCCGGGTGGGCTGCCGGTGCCGGGCGCGGGGTCGGTGTCACCGGGTACTCCGGTGCCGATCGGGTGCGGGGCGGGACGGCCAGGTGGGGTGGCTCGGCGCGACCTCCGGGCGTCGGCCGCCGACCCGGACCGGCGAGGGGCCACCGGTCTCCGTCGGTTGTGCCGCCGGTCCGGTCGGTCGGAAAGTCCGAGCCGTGGGCGGGTGCCGGTGGGCCGAGTGGGGGCGGTGGCCCGGGATCGCCGCGACGGTGTCCGCCGCCGGGGCCGCGAGGTGCGGGCGGGCGGGTCCGACCGGTACCGGGCTCGGCCCGGTCGGGGTCGCGGTCGGGCGGCGGGGACCACCCGCCGAAGCCCGTACCGTGCCCGTCCGTCATGTCGCTCAGGGTAATGGAAAGGTCGCATTTGGCGCCTCTACCCATGAATCACACCAGATGAAAGACGAGACATTCGGGCAGGAAACCCCAGCGGTACGCCGAGCGCGACCACGCCTGCGGCGGGACAACAGCGGTAGGCGAGAATGCGATGCGTGACGACCGGCGACCACTACTTCACCGCCCAACCCGGTACCGCCCCCGACCGTCGTGAGATCGAGTTCTCGGCCGCCGGACGGGACTACTCGTTGGTCTCGGCCGGCGGCGTCTTCTCCGCCGCGCGGCTGGACCCCGGCACCGCCGTACTCCTGCGCAAGGCCGACCTGCCCGCGCCCGGCAGCAGCGGTCCGCTGCTCGATCTGGGCTGCGGCTACGGGCCGATCGCCTGCGTGCTGGCAAGCGAGGCGCCCGACGCCACCGTCTGGGCCGTCGACGTCAACGAGCGGGCCCGCGAACTCACCGGCGAGAACGCCGTACGGGTCGGTGCCGCGGGGCGGATCCGGGTGGCCGCCCCCGACGAGGTGCCCGACGACGTCACCTTCGCCGAGATCTGGTCCAACCCGCCGATCCGGATCGGCAAGGCCGAGCTGCACACCATGCTCACCCGTTGGCTGCCCCGGCTGACCCCGGACGGCGTCGGCTGGCTGGTGGTCGGCCGGCACCTCGGCGGCGACTCGCTGCACCGCTGGCTGACCGAGCAGGGCTGGCAGGTGGAGCGTCCGGCCAGCCAGAAGGGCTACCGGGTGCTGCGGATCACCCGGTGAAACCCGGTACCGCCGGACCCGCCGCACAGGGCAGGATGCCCGCGTGGGTTACATAGACGTGTCCGGGGTCGGGTACACCCTGCCCGACGGCCGGGAACTTTTCGCCGACGTGTCGTTCCGGGTCGGCGAGGGTGCCAAGGTGGCCCTGGTCGGCCCGAACGGCGCCGGCAAGACCACCCTGTTGCGGATGGTCGCCGGTGACCTGCCCACCCCGACCGGTGGCATCGCCCGCTCCGGCGGCCTGGGCGTGATGCGCCAGTTCATCGGCATGATCGGCGACGAGTCGACGCTGTATGACCTCGCCCTGTCCATCTCGGCGCCCGCGTTGCGTACCGCCGGGAAGCGGCTCGCCGAGGCGGAGGCCGCGCTGCACGCCGCCGAGGTGCGCGGCAAGTTCAGCACCGCCGCGGGCAAGGCCCAACTCGCGTACGCGGACGCGCTGGGCGCCTGGGGCGAGGCCGGCGGGTACGACGCCGAGGTGCTCTTCGACACCGTCTCCACCATCGTGCTCGACCTGCCCTGGGAGACCACCCGCACCCGTCCCGTACGGACGCTGTCCGGTGGGCAGCAGAAGCGGTTCGCGTTGGAGATCCTGCTCCGTGGCGGCGACGAGGTGCTGCTGCTCGACGAGCCGGACAACTTCCTCGACGTACCGGGCAAGCGGTGGTTGGAGGGGCGGCTGCGGGAGTCGACGAAGTCGGTGCTCTACGTGTCGCACGACCGGGAGCTGCTGGCCCAGACCTCGGGCCGGGTGGTCGCCGTCGAGGGCGGCAGCGCCTGGACCCATCCGGGCGGCTTCGGGAGCTGGCACGAGGCGCGGGTGAACCGGCACGCCCGGCTCGACGAGCAACGCCGCCGCTGGGACGAGGAACACCAGAAGCTGCGCGAGCTGATGCTGATGTACAAGCAGAAGGCGGCGTACAACGACGGGCTGGCCTCGCGTTACCAGGCGGCGCAGACCCGGCTGCGCAAGTTCGAGGAGGCCGGCCCGCCACCGGTGCCGCCGAAGGACCAGGACATCCGGATGCGGCTGTCCGGCGGGCGGACCGCCAAACGTGCGGTGATCTGCGAACAACTGGAGCTGGACGGGCTGACGTACCCGTTCGACCTGGAACTCTGGTACGGCGACCGGGTGGCCGTGCTCGGCGCGAACGGTACCGGGAAGTCGCACTTCCTGCGCCTGCTCGCCCGCGGTGGCACCGACCCCGAACCGGCCAACGGTCCGGTCGACGGCGGGCACCTGCTCACGCCGGTCGCGCACGCGGGCATGGTCCGGCTCGGTGCCCGGGTCCGGCCGGGGCACTTCTCGCAGACCCACGACCGCCCGGAACTGATGCAGAAGACCCTGGTCGAGATCCTTTGGCGGGGTGACGACCACCGGAAGGGGATGGACCGGCACACGGCCATGGCGTCGCTGAGCCGGTACGAGCTGGCGGCCCAGGGTGACCAGCGTTTCGGCACCCTCTCCGGCGGTCAGCAGGCCCGCTTCCTGGTGCTGCTGCTGGAACTGTCCGGTGCCACCCTGCTGCTGCTCGACGAGCCGACGGACAACCTCGACCTGGCCTCGGCGGAGGCGCTCGAAGAGGGGCTGAAGGCGTTCGACGGCACGGTGATCGCGGTCACCCACGACCGCTGGTTCACCCGGTCGTTCGACCGGTTCGTACTGTTCGGCGGCGACGGTGAGGTGACCGAGACGCCGGAACCGGTCTGGGACGTCGGCTGACCGGCGGCAACCGGTCGATCGGGCGGCCGACGAGGGCATAGGGTTGATCACGTGACTGAGATGACCTTCCGCCGGTTGGGCGATTCCGGGCTCGTGGTGTCCGTCGTCGGTGTCGGCTGCAACAACTTCGGCCGCAAACTCGACGCGCAGGGCACCCGTGCGGTGGTGGACGCGGCGCTGGATGCCGGGATCAACTTCTTCGACACCGCCGACATCTACGGCGAGCCGAAGGGCGCGTCCGAGGAGCAACTCGGTGCGGCGCTGAAGGGCCGGCGCGACGACGTCGTACTGGCCACCAAGTTCGGCATGGACATGCTCGGGGCCAACGGCCCGGACCACGGGGCGCGCGGCGCCCGCCGCTACATCTTCCGCGCGGTCGAGGCGTCGCTGCGTCGGCTCGGCACCGACTACATCGACCTCTACCAGATGCACGAGGTCGACCCCGGCACCCCGATCGAGGAGACGCTGAGCGCGCTGGACGACCTCGTCCGCGCGGGCAAGGTGCGCTACCTGGGCAACTCGAACTTCTCCGGCTGGCAGATCGCCGACGCCGCCTGGGTGGCCCGGAATCGCGGCTACGCGCCGTTCATCAGCGCGCAGAACCACTACAGCCTGCTGGAGCGGCACGTCGAGACCGAGATCGGGCCGGCCGCCGGCCACTTCGGCCTCGGCCTGCTGCCGTTCTTCCCGCTCGCCAACGGCCTGCTCACCGGCAAGTACAAGCGCAACGAGGCGGCGCCGGCCGGCAGCCGGCTCGCCGGCGACGGGCGGTTCGCCGAGCGGCTCGCCGCCGCGCCGTGGGACACCATCGAGGCGATCGAGAAGTACGCGGCGGAGCGCGACCTGACCCCGTTGCAGGTGGCGATCGGCGGGTTGGCCGCCCAGCCGGCGGTCGGTTCGGTGATCGCCGGTGCAACCACCCCGGAACAGGTACGGGCGAACGCCGCCGCCGGTCGCTGGCAGCCCTCGGCCGACGACCTGGCCGCGCTGCGCGCCCTGCTCTGACCGGAGTCCACAGTGTTCCGCCGGGGGTCCGGAAGCATACGTTTCGGACCCCCGGCGGTCAGGTACCCGAGCGGTGCCGGTCAGCCGAGCCGGTGCCGGCGTGCCGCCGCGACGAAGGACGTCCAGGCGGTGGCCGCGAAGGCGAGCACCGGCCCGTCGACGTCCTTCGAGTCGCGTACGCCGACCGGGGTCGCGCCGGCCGTACCGAGGTAGGCCATCTCGACGCAGTTCGCATTCGAGCCGCTTCGGCTCGACCTGCGCCAGATGGCCCCGCCAAGCTGCGTCCCGGTCATCGCGGTCTCACTTCCGCTCGTACTCCCCAGCCACCCGCGCAATGAAGTTTACCGATGCGATGGGGCTCAGGGCGGCTTCCGCGAGTCGGACCGCCTCCCGCCGGAAGAACTCGACCTGGTGCCGGTCGTCCAGGAACAGGCCGGTGAGCTTGTGGTCGAGGTAGACCACCGACCGGTCGCGCGGGAAGTCGAGCAGTGCGAAGGCGCCGTCCAGGCCGGTGTGCGCGCCGGCGGCGAGCGGCACCACCCGGAGGGTCACGTTGGGCCGCTCGCTGGCCGTGACCAGGTGCCGTAGCTGCTCGGCCATCACCTGTGGCCCGCCGACCGGGCGGCGCAGGGCGGCCTCGTCGATCAGGGCGTGCAACGCCGGCGGGGTGTCGCGGCGCAGGATCTCCTGCCGGGCCAGCCGGGCGGCGATCCGGGGCTGGGTGTCCACCTTCCGGACACCGCAGGACTCCATCACCGCCCGGGTGTAGTCCGGGGTCTGCAACAGGCCCGGTACGAGCAGCGGCTCGCAGCCGATGATGGTGGTCGCCTCGGCTTCGAGGTGGATCAGCGTGCGCGACTCCGCGGAGAGCCCGACCGCCGCCTCCCACCAGCCGGGCTCGGCGGCCCGTTCGACCTGGCGGAGCAGGGCGGCCCGTTCGTCACCGGTGACCCGGTAGATGACCAGCAGGGCGGCGGCCTCCTCGGTCCGTACCTGCTGGCGGCCGTGTTCGAGGCGGGACAGTCGGGACGGCGGCCAGGCCAGTTCGGCGGCGACCTCGCGCAGGCTCAGCTGGCGGCGGATGCGTAGCTCGCGGAGCTGGCCGCCGACGTTACGACCGGCCACGGCGGGTTGGGGGCGGCGGGACATGGCGCTCAACTGTTGCGGTTGCGGGCGAGCAGCACGGCCGAGCCGGCGGCGGCGATCAGCAGCGCGCCGCCGATCAGCCACCACACGCCGGAGCGCAGGCCCCGGTCCTTCGTCAACGCGACCGGATTGTTGGGTGCCGGCTTCGGTGCCGCCTGTTCGGCCTTGGCCTCGACGGTGACCACCGCCTCCGCCGGGTTCGGCGCGGGTGCGGTGACGGTGACCTGCCAGCGGCCGGGGGAGAGGATCGGCCCGGTGGTGTAGAACCCCTGCCCCTCGCCGGAGGGTTCGAGCTGGACCGGTCCGACGGTGTCGCCGGTTCCGTCGGTCGCGGTCAGCACCAGCCGGACGATCGTCTCCAGCTGGTGGCCGTCGGCGTAGCTGGCCCGGATGGTCACCCCGGTGGCGCCGTCGCCGGCCACGTCGAGGTTGAGCTTGCCGTCGAAAGCCGCCGCCGGCGTCGTGGGCAACAGGAGCACCGGTACGAGAGCCAGCGCGGCGAGCAGGACTCGCAGGGGTCGCATCAGAGGTTCCTTTCAACACGCCGACACCCGGACGGTGCCGCGGGATGGGTCCAGTGTGTCGGCTGGGAGCGGCCCCGCGGCAGAGCTGTGCGGTCGCGAAATTTGGTGCGGAGGGGCCGGGTGGTGCGGGAAACGGTGGTGCCCGGGTGTACGCCGGGGCGGCCGGCCTGGTTGGCCGGCCGCCCCGGGTCTGGTGCGGTTACTGCGGTGCGGTGCGGACGGTTAGAGCTTGCCGCCCTGCTTGATCCGGGTCGGGTCCTCGGCGAGGCGTCCCGCTCCCTGGACCGACTTGTCGGCGTTGGCCTTCACGCCCGCCTTGGTGGCGGTGCCACCGAGCCGGACGATCATTGCGTCGGCGTCCCTGGTCAGCACGTCGCGCACATCCGCGTCGGTGACCAGGGCGGTGTCGGCAACCAGCGCCTTGTAGGCGGTCAACTGCTGCACCGCCCGCCTGTCGTCACCGGCGGCCTCCGAGTCCCGGACCGCGGTCAGCTTGTTGGTGAGCTGCCGGTGGGCCTTGGTGGAGAGCCGACTGGTGGACTTGAACCGGTCTTGCAGGTTCTGCATGTCCCGGAACGAGGTGGTGACGAAGAAGCGTACCGACGAGGTCGTGGTGTTGCCGGCCTTGTCGGTCGCGGTGACGGTCAGCTCGTGCAGGCCCAACGACAGGTCGTAGAGGGCTTGCAGGGTGTTGTTGGCGTACGGCTGGCCGTCCAGGGTGCCGATGGTGGCTTCCAGACCGGAGGTCGGGTCGACCGCCTGCCAGGAGACCCGTACGTCGGCGCTGTCGCCGTAGAGCTGGCCGTCGGCGAGGCCGGAGACCAGTACGGTCGGCTTGGTGCCGTCGATCTTGACGATCGCCGACTTCAGCGTCTCGGCGTTACCGGCCGCGTCGGTGGCCCGGTACAGCAGCTCGTGCTGTCCGTCGCCGCTGACGTTGACCGCCGTGGTGTACGGCGTCCAGGCGCCACCGTCCAGGGACCACTCCAGCTTGCTGACCCCGGCACCCGCGTCGGTGGCGGCCAGCGTCACCGGGATCGTCCCGGCGTGCCATCCGCTGTCGGACGGGGGCGCGAAGGTCGCCGAGGTGACCGGCGCGGTCGCGTCGATCTTGAGGTCGACGGTCTTCGTCGCCTCGACGTTGCCGGCCTCGTCGGTCGAGCGGAACCGCACCTGGTGCGCACCGTCACCGGAGACCAGGATCGGCTCGGTGTAGGCGGTCCAGGTGGTGGCCGCGTCGAGCTGGTACTCGGTGCTCGCCACACCGCTGCCACCGGTGTTGTCGGTGGCGGCCAGGGTGACCGTGGTGGCGGCGGTGTACCAGCCGCCGGTCGGCGTACCGGCCACTGCCGAGGTGGTCACCGGTGCGGTCGAGTCGTCGACCGCGGTGCTCACCCGGAAGTAGTCGAACGTCGCCGGCTTCGACGCCTGCTGGCTCGCGCCGAGGGTGAAGAGGCCGAACTTCGGCGTGGCACCCACGGCCGCGTTGGTCAGCGCCGGCAGCGCCGTCCAGTCGGTCCCGTTCGCCGAGTACGACGCGGTGTACGTGTTGCCGGCCTTGGCCAACCGCAGGTGCCAGATCCCGCCGGTGATGTTGGCACCGTTGGGCTGCGGGTCCTGCACCGCGGCGGCGATCTCGCTGCGGAACTCGACCCGCCGTACCAGCGTCTGACCGGGCTGGTTGTCGACGATGTAGTCCAGCTTCAGGTAGTTGTCGTCGTCGCCGTAGACGATGAGACCGCCCTGCTGGTACTGCTCGTTGAACTGGCTGCCGTCGACCCTGGTCTCGATCGTCCAGTCACCGGCCGGCGCGTTCTGAAGGATGAAGTTCGGCGGCGGGGTGCCACCGGCTCCGTAGATGTCACCGTTCGGCACGTCGATCTGGAGGCCGCCACCGGTCACCCGGTAACCGGTCGGGTCCTCCCGGACGATCGCGTTCCACTTGCACTTGTCCAGGCTGGTACCGGTGAACTCGTCGGACGGCACGACCGGGCCGGCCGGCTCGTCCGGGGTGAGCTGGAACCAGTCGAACTTGGCGTCGTTCACCGAGGCCGTGGTGTTGCCGTTCAGCGCGAACAGGCCCACCTTCGGGTTCTCGATGCCGGCCAGCGCGGCCGGCCGACCAACCGGGGTGAAGGTCTGACCGTCGACCGAGAAGGCCCCGGTCAGGTTGGTGCCGTCACTGGTCAGCCGGACGTAGAACGTGTCGCCCATCCCGGCCGGTACGGCGATCCCGTCGGCGGCCTCGTTGCGCGGCGTGCCAGCGGTCTCCCGGATCAGCTCGAACTTGCGGCTGTCCGAGTAGAGCAGGTCGAGCTTGGCGTAGTTCGCGTCGTCGCCGTAGACGATCAGACCAGCCTGGTGGTAGTTGGCGGTCGCGCTCAGCGTCACCTTGGTGGTCGCCTGCCAGGCACCGCTCGGGGCGGGCTGGAGCACCACGTTGGTGGCGTTGTTCGTGCCGCCGTACAGGTCACCGACCGCGGTCGGCAGGACCAGGCTGCCGTTGCTGACCGAGTAGAGCTGGTTCTCCCGGATCACGGTCGACCAGCGCGACTTGTCCAGCGAGGTACCGGTGAAGTCGTCCGAGCGCGCCCCGAAGCAGGACGTGTTCGGCGCGGTCACCGCAACCGGGACGTAGGCGCTCGTGGCCGCACCACGCGCGTCGGTCACGGTCAGGGTGGCGGTGAAGTTGCCCGGCACGGTGTAGGTGTGGGTGGCGTTGGCGGTGTTCGCCGTGCCGCCGTCACCGAAGTCCCAGGCGTACGTGAACGGGGCGTCGTTCTCCGGGTCGGTGGCCGTACCGCTGAAGGCGACCTGCACCGGCGCGACGCCGGTGGTGGGGTTCGCGGAGGCGGTGACCACCGGCGGGGCGTTGTCGGTGACACCCCGACCGAGGAAGTCGGTCCAGTTCACGTTCAGGATCGCACCGGTTCCGGTGGAGCCGGTGGGGTTACGCGCCACGAAGTACAGCGTGCCGCTGCTGGTGCTCGGGGTGGTGATCGCCGCCGGTACGTCGACGAAGGTCTGCCAACCACCGGTGCTCGGCACCGTGGCGGTCGCGACCAGCGGGCCGTCGACCGCGCCGGTACGGACCTCGATCCGAGCGCCGCCGCCGGCCGAAGCGGCCCGGAAGCGGAGCGAGTCGATGCCGGTCAGGTTCGCCGGCTCGATCGCCCACCAGTCGCCGTCCTCGATGAACCCGATGTTCTCGAATCCACCGGCGGTGTCGGTGGTCGCCTGACGCTGCACGCCCGGGTCACCACCGCTGGTCGACCCGGCCACCCGGCCGGTCGAGGTGTAGTACTCGGCCTGGGTGCGCTTCGGCTGGAGCTGCTCGATCGCCCGCCCGGTCAGGGCGTTCGACCCACCGGCGCCGCCGGCGTCGGTGTAGACGGCCTCGAAGACACCGAAGACGTTCGCCTCGGCGCCGTGCCCGGAGGCGAGCAGCGTCTGGACCGAACCCTCACAGCCGGTGTACGACTGAAGCGGGTGCGCGTGCTGGTCGTGACCCAGGTAGTACTGGAGCACCACCCGGTCGCAGTCGATCGTCCCGTCCTCGGGGTCGGTCACGTTGACCTTGTACTTGACCAGGTCGCCCCACTCGAAGAAGCCGCCGTCCGGCGGGAACTCGATGGAGACGGTCGGCGCGGTGTTGCCCACCGTGACCGGAATGTTGGCAACCGCGGTCCGCCCCTTGGGGTTGGTGACCGTGAGCTGCGCGTTGTAGTTGCCCGCCGCCGCGTAGGTGTGCGCCGGGTTGGGGTCGGTCGAGGTGGCGTTGTCGCCGAAGTTCCAGGCATACGTCAGGGTGCCACCGTCCGGGTCACGCGACCCGGCACTGGAGAACTGCACGGCCAGCGGAGCCGGACCCGAGGTGGGTTCGGCGTTGGCGACCGCGATCGGCGAGCGCTCACCGGCGATGTAGTCGATCCGGTAGATGCCCGAGTTGTCGTTGTTGCCGCCGAAGCCGGTACCCCACTCGATCAGGTACAGCGCCCCGTCCGGACCGAACTCGAAGTCCATCGGCCGCAGCATGCTCATGCCGGTCAGCAGCTGGTTGATGTCGACCAGCGACTTGCCGTCGGCACTCACCTGCATGGTGTACATCTTGTTCTGGTTCCACTCGCCGAGCAGCGCCTTGCCGTCGTAGTAGGCAGGCCACTTGCGCTCCGAGTTGAGGTTCTCGTCGTACCGGTAGACCGGGCCACCCATGGGTGCGCCGCCGCCGCCGATCTCCGGGAACAGCGGGTTGCCGCTGTAGTCGAAGTCGACCGTGGCCGAGATGGCCGGCGGCAGGTTGGTCAGGCCGGTGTTGTTCGGCGAGTTGTTGACCGGCGCCGCGCAGTTGAACTTCGCACCACTCGGTCCCGACGGGAACGGGTAGTCGTTGTACGCGTAGTTCGCACCGTGGCAGTACGGCCAGCCGTAGTTGCCCGGCGTGACGATGTTCCACTCGACCGTGCCCTCGGGGCCACGGTTCGGGTTCGCCGCGCCGGCGTCCGGGCCGTAGTCACCGACGTACAGGGTGTCGGTCTGCGGGTCGACGCCGATCCGGAACGGGTTCCGGAAGCCCATCGCGTAGATCTCGGGCTTGGTCTGCGCGGTGCCCGGGGCGAACAGGTTGCCGGCCGGCACGGTGTAGGTGCCGTCGTCCTCCGGGTGGATCCGGAGCACCTTGCCGCGCAGGTCGTTGGTGTTGCCCGAGGAACGCTGCGCGTCGTAGTCCTGCCGGCCCGGCCGCTCGTCGATCGGGGTGAAGGAGTCCGACTCGAACGGGTTGGTGTTGTCACCGAGCGCCAGGTAGAGGTTGCCCTGGCTGTCGAAGGTGATGCTGCCGCCCGCGTGGCAGCACGTGTTGCGCTGCGTCGGGATCTGGAGCACCACCTTCTCGGTGGCGGCGTTGATGGTGTCGCCCTCGACGGTGAACCGGGAGAGGTAGTTGCGGGCCGCGCCGCCGTTGGGTGCGTAGTAGACGTACACCCAGTTGTTGGTGGCGAAGTCCGGGTCGAGCTGGATGCCCAGCAGACCGTCCTCGTTACCGGTGAAGACCGGCAGGGTCACCGCGGTGACCGTGGTGCCGGTGTTCGGCTTGATGATCTGGATCCGGCCGTCGCGCTCGACGTAGAAGACCCGCCCGTCGGGGGCGATGTCCAGCTCCATCGGGTTGTTGGTGTTGTTGTCCAACGACACCTTCTCGAAGCTGCTGGTCTTCGACGCGCTGCAATCGGCGTCCACGACACCCGCGGCGGTCTCGATGCCGCCGAGCAGGTGGGTGAGGAACTGCGGTTCCGCGAACGACTCGTTGGTGTGGCCGCCGCCGGTGTACCAGGATCGGCCACCCTCGTAGTCCTGACACCACGCGGTCGGGTGGTCGGCGCCCATCGCGCCGGTGCCCGGGGTGTAGCTGCGCTCGTCCAGGCTGGCCAGCACGTGCAGGTTCGCGCGCGGGTTGGTCCGGAAGTTGTACCACTCGTCGAAGCGGGACCACTGGGCCGGCAGGCCGGCGGTGGACGGGTGCGCCGGGTCCTCGACCTTCACCGTGGCCTGCTGGTTGGCCGGGTGCGCGTTGAAGTACGCGCCGACCAGTCCGCCGTACCACGGCCAGTTGTACTCGGTGTCCGAGGCGGCGTGGATACCGACGTACCCGCCGCCGGCCTCGACGTAGCGCTCGAACGCCGCCTGCTGGGTGTCGTCGAGCACGTCACCGGTGGTGGAGAGCCAGATCACCGCCTTGTACTGGGCGAGGTTGGCGTCGGTGAACGCGGCACCGTCCTCGGTCGCGGTGACGGAGAACCCGTTCGCCGCGCCGAGCTGCTGGATGGCCGCGATGCCCGACGGGATCGAGCCGTGCCGGAAGCCGGCCGTCTTGGAGAAGACCAGTACGGAGTACGGGTCGGCAGCCGCGGCGGCCGGGGCCGCCTGTGCGGCGCTCGGGGCTGCTACGAGTGCGGCCGCCGTCGAGGTGACAGCGACCGCGAGACTCAGCAGCGCATGGCTGAGGGCGCCGCGCAGCGCGTGGCGCGGGCGAGGTCTTGACACGAAGGATCTCCTTCGTCCGCTGGGGACACGGGGGATCCCCGGCCGGCTCGCCGAAGACCGGTTCGGGGGGTGGTGGGTTTCGGCTGCGTGGCCCGCCGTGGCTGTGCAGCCGAAATTTGTCTTGTCGCTGAACAAATTAATGCTGGTCAGCGTTGGGCGGGCAATACAGCAACAAGCCAATTCGGGTAACGGTTGGGTAACCGAGGTGGATCTTCCGGATAGGACAGACAAAACCCCTTCGGTGTTCCGGCCCACCTCAACCGGCCGAGGCGGGCCGCTGTGACGTGCGACCCCTTGGCGGATCCGTCCCGCCGTCGTAGTGTGGTCGACAAGTAACCCACGGGAGTCCGGTGAACCGGGCTGAGAGGGGGGCTGACAGCCCCCGACCGTCGAACCTGATCCGGGTAATGCCGGCGCAGGGAGGAGTTTGCTATGCCCGTACTGGGACGTTTGCATCTCGTCACCGATACCCGTACCGGGCGTGATCCTGTCGCCACGGTACGTGCGGCGCTGGCCGTGGCCGGACCCGAACTCGTGGTCCAGGTACGCGTCGAGGACGACGCCACCGACCGCGACGCGTACGACCTGGCCCGGCGGGTGGTCGACCTCTGCGCCCCGTCCGGCGCGACCTGCCTGGTCAACGACCGGCTGCACGTCGCCCTCGCCGCGTACGCCGCCGGTGGCCACGTCGGCGCGCTCGACCTGCCGGTGCACGCCGCCCGCCGGCTGCTCGGACCGACCGCGCTGCTCGGCGCCACCGCCCGCGCCCCCGACCCGGCCCGCGAAGCGGTCGCCGACGGCGCCAGCTACCTCGGCGTCGGCCCCTGTTACGTCACCACCACCAAGGACGGGCTGCCCGAACCGATCGGCCCGGCCGGAATCGCCGCGGTGGCGCGGGCGGTGGACGTACCGGTCATCGCGATCGGCGGGGTGACCGCCGCGCGGGTGCCGGAACTGCTGGCCGCGGGCGCGTACGGCGTCGCGGTGGTCGGCGCGATCTGTGCCGCCGCCGACCCGGCCCACGCCACCGCCGAACTGCTCGCCGCCCTGGCCCGCACCGGGGCACCGGCGTGCTAGGCGGGGCCCCCTTCCCATCGGAATCCGAGAACCGGGGCCCCTTGCGCACCACCGGCCGAACCGACGTGGCCGTGGTCGGCGGTGGTCCGATCGGACTCGCCATCGCCTGGCGGGCCGCGCAGCGGGGAATGCGGGTGCTGGTGCACGACCCCGATCCGGGCAGCGGGGCGTCCGGCGTCGCCGCCGGCATGCTCGCCCCGGTCGCCGAGGCGTCCTTCGGCGAGGAGGCGCTGACCCGGCTGCTGCTCGACTCCGCCGCCCGGTGGCCCCGCTTCGCCGCCGAGGTGGCGGCCGCCGCCGGACTGACCGGAGTCGCCGACCTCGGCTACCGCACCGAGGGCACCCTGGTGGTCGGGCGCACCGCCGACGACCTGGCGCAGGCCCGCCGGCTCTGGACGTACCAGCGGGGACTCGGGCTGCCGATCACCGCACTGGACGCGACCGGGCTGCACGACCGCGAGCCGTTGCTCGCCCCCCGGGTACGCGGCGGCGCGCACGCGCCCGACGACCACCAGGTCGACCCGCGCCGCCTGGTCCCCGCCCTGCGGCTGGCCGCCCTCCGGTCCGGGGTGGTACTCGTGTCGGCCGCCGTGCGCGACCTCGCCGAACTCGACGCCGGCACCGTGGTGGTCGCCGCCGGCTGCGGTGCCGCCGCCCTGACCGGACTGCCGATCCGGCCGGTGAAGGGACAGATCCTCCGGCTGCGCGCACCCGGCGGGGAACCACCGGCCTTCCGGCACGTGATCCGGGGCTACAACGACGGCCGCACGGTCTACCTGGTTCCCCGGCACGACGGCGAGGTGGTCGTCGGCGCCACCGTCGAGGAACGCGCCGACCACACCGTCACCGCCGGCGGGGTGCTCGAACTGCTCCGCGACGCGACCGACCTGGTGCCGGAACTCGCCGAGTACGAACTCGCCGAGACCATGGCCGGTCACCGACCCGGTACCCCGGACAACGCCCCGGTCATCGGCCCGCTGGCCGACCGCCCCGACGTGATCGTGGCCTCCGGGCACTACCGGCACGGCATCCTGCTGACCCCGGTGACCGCCGAACGGGTCGTCGACCTGCTCACCAGCGGCGTCGTCGACCCGGCGCTGGCGCCGTTCACCCCGGACCGGTTCACCCGGACCGAACACGCCCCGAGCAGGGAGGAGATCCGGTGACCGCAGAGGCTGAGGCTTCGGTGGAACTGACCGTGAACGGTACGGACCACAGCTTGCCCGGCCCGGTGACCGTGGCGGACCTCGTCGCCACCGTCACCGGCCAGGGCCGCGGCGTGGCCGTCGCGGTCAACGGCGAGGTCGTCCCCCGGGCCGGCTGGCCGGCGGCGGTGCTGCGATCCGGCGACCGGGTCGAGGTGCTGACCGCGGCCCAGGGCGGGTGACCGCGATGTCCGAGCCGGAACGCGATCTACCCGGCGGGCCGGGCACCCGCCCGTTCGAGCTGGGCGGGGTGTCGTTCGGGTCGCGGCTGATCCTCGGCACCGGCGGCGCCGCCAACCTGCACGTACTGGAGCAGGCGATCCGGGCCAGCGGCACCGAACTGGTCACCGTCGCGCTGCGCCGGGTCGACACCGCCGCCACCATGCACGGCGGGCTGTTGGAGATGCTCGACCGGTGCGGCGTACGGCTGCTGCCGAACACCGCCGGCTGCTACACCGCCGCCGAGGCGGTCAAGGTCGCCCGGCTCGCCCGCGAGGCGTTCGACACGTCCTGGGTCAAGCTGGAGGTGATCGGCGACGACCGTACCCTGCTGCCGGACGCGGTCGAGTTGCTGCACGCCGCCGACCAGCTGGTGGCCGACGGCTTCACCGTGCTGCCGTACACCAGCGACGATCCGGTGCTCGCCCGCCGGCTCGCCGAGGCGGGCTGCGCCGCGGTGATGCCGGCCGGCGCGCCGATCGGCTCCGGACTCGGCATCGGCAACCCGCACCACATCCGGCTGATCCGGCAGAGCGTCGACGTGCCGGTCATCCTCGACGCCGGCATCGGCACCGCCTCCGACGCCGCCCTCGCCATGGAACTGGGCTGCGACGCGGTGCTGCTGGCCAGCGCGGTGACCCGGGCCGCCGAACCGGCCCGGATGGCAACCGCCATGCGGTACGCCGTCGAGGCGGGCTGGCTCGCCGCCCGCGCCGGCCGGATTCCCCGACGGTTCCACGCGCTGGCCTCCAGCCCCGACGAGGGACGGCCGGAGCTGTGACCGGCCAGCGGCTCGAACCGGTCTCGGAGCCGCCGCACCGCTCGTACCCGGATCGCCCGTACCCGGATCGCCCGTACACCGATCGCCTGTACCCCGACGGTGCCGTCCCGCTCCGGGCCGGACCCGACGGCGACGGTGTCCGCCCGCCGTTTCCGCCGGGTACGCCGAGCGGCCTGGTGGTGGTCACCGACCGTCGGCAGGCCCGCCGGGAACTGCCCGAACTGATCCGGGCGGCGGTCGACGGCGGCGCCCGCTGGGTCCTGCTCCGGGAAACCGACCTGCCCCGCGACGAGCGACTGGCCCTCGCCGAGAACCTGCGGGGGATCCTCGCCCCGGCCGGCGGAACGCTGCTGGTCGCCGGCCCCGACCCGCTCGGCGGTGGGGCGGTGCACCTGCCCGCGGCCGGGCCGTACCCGCCACCCGGGCTGGCCCTGGTCGGCCGCTCCTGCCACGACGAGGCCGAGCTGGGCCGACTGTCAACGGAGGACTACGTGACCCTCTCCCCGATCTTCTCGAGCCCGTCCAAACCCGGGTACGGCCCACCGCTGCACCCGGTCGGCCTGGCCCGGCTGGTCCGGCGTACCCCGGTCCCGGTCCTCGCCCTCGGCGGCGTCGCCGAACCCGACCAGGTCGCCGCCTGCCTGCGGGCCGGCGCGGCCGGGGTGGCGGTGATGGGCGCGGTCATGCGCGCCGACGACCCGGCCGACCTGGTCGCCCGGCTCACCGACCGGGCGGGGGAAGCGGTACGGGAGAGTGGGCGGTGACGCCACCGGTGGCGCTGACCATCGCCGGCTCCGACTCCGGGGCGGGCGCCGGCATCCAGGCCGACCTGAAGGTCTTCGCGGCCCTCGGTGTCTACGGCACCTCCGTCATCACCGCGCTCACCGCGCAGAACACCCACCAGGTACGCGCCGTCCTGCCGACCCCCGCCGACCTGGTCACCGTACAACTCGACGCCGTCCTGTCGGACCTGCCGGTGCTGGCCGTCAAGACCGGGATGCTCGGCACGGTGGAGGTCGCGGACGCGGTGGCGGCACACGCCCGCGCCGGTCTGCTGCCGAACCTGGTGGTCGACCCGGTGCTCGTCTCGACCAGCGGCCACCGGCTCGGCGTCGTCGCCGCGGTGGCCCGGCTGCTGCCGTACGCCCTGGTCGCGACGCCGAACCGGGAGGAGGCCGCGGCGATCGTCGGACGCCCGGTGACCACCACCGACGACATGGTCGCCGCCGCCGAGCAGATCGCCGCCGGCGGACCCCGCCACGTCGTCGTCACCGGCGGCGGTGACGACGACCGGACCGACGCGGTGGACGTGTTCTGGACCGGCGGCCGGGCCCGGCTGCTCGCCGGCCCGCGTATCCCCACCCGGAACACGCACGGCACCGGTTGCTCCTTCTCGGCGGCCATTGCCGCCCGGATCGCACTCGGAGACCCGGTCCCGGAGGCGATCGTGTTCGCCAAGGAGTACGTCGCCCGCGCGCTCGCCGGTGCGCGCGACTGGAGGTTGGGCACCGGCCATGGACCGCTGGACCACTTCGGTTGGTCCCGCTGACAAGCAGGAGGTTGGGCATGCACGCTCGTCGCAAGGTGTACGTGGAGGGATCGCGGCCGGACATCCGGGTCCCGTTCGCCGAGGTGGAACTGGCCGGGGACAACCCGCCGGTCCGGTTGTACGACACCTCCGGACCGGGCAGCGACCCGGAGATCGGCCTGCCGGCGCTGCGCGGCCCGTGGATCGCCTCTCGCGGTGATGTGGCCCCCGTACGCGGTGCCGGTACCCCGCTCGCCGCCACCGACGGCCAGCGGCCGACCCAGCTCGCGTACGCGCGGGCCGGGATTGTCACGCCGGAGATGGAGTTCGTGGCGCTACGGGAGGGGGTGCCGGGTGAGGTCGTCCGGGAGGAGATCGCCGCCGGCCGGGCGGTACTGCCGCTCAACGTCAACCATCCCGAGGTGGAGCCGGCGATCATCGGCAAGCGGTTCCTGGTCAAGGTGAACGCGAACATCGGCACCTCGGCGGTGACGTCGTCGGTCGCCGAGGAGGTGGAGAAGCTCACCTGGGCCACCCGGTGGGGCGCGGACACGGTGATGGACCTCTCCACCGGCAAGCGGATCCACGAGACCCGCGAGGCGATCGTCCGCAACTCACCGGTGCCGATCGGTACGGTGCCGATCTACCAGGCGCTGGAGAAGGTCGGCGGTGACCCGGTGAAACTCTCCTGGGAGGTGTTCCGGGAGACCGTGATCGAGCAGGCCGAGCAGGGCGTCGACTACATGACCGTGCACGCCGGGGTGCTGATGCGGTACGTCCCGCTGGCCGTGGAACGGGTCACCGGCATCGTCTCGCGGGGCGGCTCGATCATGGCGGCCTGGTGCCTGGCGCACCACCGGGAGAACTTCCTCTACACCAACTTCCGTGAGCTGTGCGAGATCCTGGCCCGCTACGACGTGACCTTCTCCCTTGGTGACGGGCTGCGTCCCGGCTCGATCGCCGACGCCAACGACGAGGCACAGTTCGCCGAGCTGCGTACGCTCGGCGAACTGACAAAGATCGCCTGGGAGTACGACGTCCAAGTGATGATCGAGGGACCGGGTCACGTGCCGATGCACAAGATCAAGGAGAACGTCGACCTCCAGCAGGAGCTGTGCCAGGAGGCACCGTTCTACACCCTCGGTCCGCTGACGACGGACATCGCACCCGCGTACGACCACATCACCTCGGCCATCGGCGCGGCGATGATCGGCATGTTCGGCACCGCCATGCTCTGCTACGTCACCCCGAAGGAGCACCTGGGGCTGCCGGACCGGGACGACGTCAAGGCGGGGGTGATCGCGTACAAGATCGCGGCACACGCGGCTGACCTGGCCAAGGGGCACGCCGGTGCGCAGGACTGGGACGACGCGCTGTCCAAGGCGCGGTTCGAGTTCCGCTGGGAGGACCAGTTCAACCTCTCGCTCGACCCGGAGACGGCTCGGGCGTACCACGACGCGACCCTGCCGGCGGAGCCGGCGAAGACGGCGCACTTCTGTTCGATGTGCGGGCCGAAGTTCTGCTCGATGAAAATCACCCAGGAGCTGAAGGAGTACGCGGCCCGCGGGATGCAGGAGAAGTCGTCGGAGTTCGTCGAGTCGGGTGGGAAGGTCTACCTACCCCTGGCGTGACCCCGGATCCCCTTGGGTGAGGTCGTGCCCGCCGTGGTGGTGGAGTTGCGCCCTCCGTGGTGGTGAGGTTGTGCCCGCCGTGCCCGGCGAGGGCCGTCAGGCTTGATCCCCTCGCCGGTCACGGCGGGCCCAACCCCGCTGCCCGCCGCGTGCTGCCGCCGATAGTGACGTTGATCATGAAGTTAGCAACCGTTTTTGGGGCGGGGGAGGTTGCTAACTTCATGGTCAACTTCGTGGTCAACCTCGTGGGGCGGGGTGTTAGTCGGCGTGGTGGCGGCCGGAGGAGCGGAGGGTACGGCGGGGGGTGTCCTGGGGCCGGGGGTCTTCGGGGGCAATGGGGGCACCCAGGCCGCTGACCCAGTCGACGTACTCCTCGTCGGTTGCCGGGACCGGGCGGTCCGTACGGCCGCGACCGCGTTGTGCCGGAGGCTGCGGTGTGGCGGCGTCGGCGCCTGAGGGTGGCTCGGGGTCGGTGTTGGTGCCGGACGAGCGGTTGCGGCGGAACAGGCCGCGGCGGGGGCGGGACGACTTGGCCTCGGCCTGCGGCTCGGGGCTTTCCTCGACCTTCAGGTCGGTAGCTTCCTCGGTCCGCAGGTCGGACTGTCGCTCGGGCCTCGGGTCGGACTGTCGCTCGGGCCGCAGGTCGGACTGTCGCTCGGGCGTTGGCTCGGACCTCTGGTCGGGCGTTGGGTCGGGCCGCTGGTGTGGTGTCGGTTCCGGTTTTGGTTGCGGTTTTGGTGCGGAGGGGCTTTCGGCACGGAGAGGCTGTGGGCGTTCGGGTTCCCGGAGGGCGGGGTCCGGTGGAGTCGGACGGGGGGCCGCCGCCGGGGGCGGTTCGCTGAGCCGGAACGGGGGTTTGCGCAGCGGCTGCGGGGGCGGGGAGTGGTCGTTGCCTGCTACCGGCTCCGGGGCCTGGTACGGCTTGCCGCTCGGGAGCGGCTCGGGAGTCCGGTACGGGCTGCTGACCGGGAGCGGGTCGGGGGCCTGGTACGGCTTGCTGACCGGGAGCGGCTCGGGAGTCGTGAAGGACGACTCGGGAGTCTTGAAGAGCGGTTCGGGGGCCTTGAAGGGCGACTCGGGGGCCCTGAAGGGCGGTTCGGGAGTCTTGAAGGACGACTCGGGGGTCTTGGCGGGCGGCTCGGGTGGGGCGGTTGGTTGACGGCTCTCCGTACGGGGCGGGTGTTGCTCGGCAGCGGATCGACCGGTGGAATCCGGCGCGGGAGCGGGGGTGTCGGTCCGGCCGGCGGCGAAGGCATTCCAACCGCTGTCGGTGCGTTCCTCGAACGGCTTGCGCGGGTCGACCGACGACGGCCAGAAGTCGGCGGTGGACATGGTGGCGAGCGACGGATCGGCCCATTCCGGTTCCGGGCGTCGGTTCGTCGGCTCGGGCGCACCCGCATCGTCCCGGCCGGACCGGCCCACCGGGTTCTGCTCGGGCGTCGCGGGAGACGGAGCGGCCGGTGGTGGGAGCAGGGGCGCGGGGGCGGCCCGTGGTGGGACCTGCGCCGAGGGGGCGGGGGGCGGCGGGAGCGGCGATGGGGGCGCCGGGCGGGCGGCGGAAGATGACGAAAGGTCGGAATCGCCAGAGTTCGTGGATTCGGGACCGTCCGATGTGCCGGGTGCGAGCTGCGCGGCGGTTTCCGAGGCGAAGCGGTCGCCGGTGAGCTGGATCCCGCCGCCGGCCGTTGGCGGCGGGGTGTAAGCGGGGAACGAGGACGCCGAGCCGGTGGGCAGCGGTTTGCTGGGCAGCGGGTCGCTCAGCAGCGGGTCGCTCAGCAGCGGGTCGGTCTCGCGGGAGCGGCGCGGGCTCGGGATGGCGCCGGGTTCGGTCGACCGGCCGGCTGAGCGACCGGTTGACCGGCTGGCGGAGCTGTCGTCCGGATGGGCGGCCCACACCCCGGTCGGCTGGTCCTGCCACGCCTGCTTCGCGTCGCCGCCCGGCAGGTCGGTCGAGAGGCGGTTGCCGCCCGGCAGGTCCGTCGAGAGGCGATCGGAGGCCGGGAGGTCCGTTGAGAGGTGAGGCTCGGACGCCGGGTCGGTCCACTGGTCCGTCGGACGGTTGGCCCAGGTCTCGGACGGTTCGCCCGGTGCGGGCTGCGGGGTGCGTACCCGCTGGAGGATCTCGGTCGGTTGCAGCGGAACCTGGGTGGCCGTCTCGCTGGTCAAGGGCCAACGCATCACCGCGGCGAGCACCGAGCCGAGCGCGCCCGCGCCGGTCGCGACCAGTGCACCCCAGTACGGCGCCGCCTGGTACTTGTCGGCCGAGTCGCCCGGACCGGCGGCGAGGTAGGCCAGGGCGAGCATCGCCGGTCCTACCGCCCCGGCGGTCGCGACCACCAGCGTCGAATGATTGCGCCAACGGGCGAGCGCGCCGGTCAGCGCCCCGGCGACCAGTGCCAGTGCCGGCATCGTCACGACCGCCAACCGCTGGGTGGTGCCGGCACTCAGCCAGGTCGGGTCCGGCACACCCAGTCGTACGGCGGGTAGCGGGTCGGTCGGGCCGAGTGACGGCATAACCGAGATCAGCGCCAGCAGCCAGATGCCGCCGGTGACAAGCGCGACGTTCCAGCTCGCCGGTGACTGGTGCAGTGCCGCCACCGCCGCCGCGAACCCGACCAGTGCGCCGAGCCCGGCGACGAGGCCGGCGGCGAGGACCGGGTCCACCGACGCGACCTGCGCGGCACGGGCCGGTTGCATGGACAGCGGCGCCACGGCGCCGGCACCGAGAGCGGCGGCCGCGGCGAGTGCCAGTCGGGTGCCGAGGGTCGGGCGGTAGTCGTACCGTCGGGCCAGCCGGTCCGCGATCACCGCACCGACGACCGCGGCCACCATGGTGAACCAACTCACCCAGGCGAGCTGGGCGGTCCACTGACTGACGGTGGTCGCGTCGAAGGTACGGGCGAAGCGCACGATGCCGAAGCCGTACGCGAAGCCGAGCTGGCCCGCTCCGGCCAGTACGCCGACGCCGAGGGCGACGAGCAGCAGCCTGCCCCAGGTCCGAAAGGCCATGCGGGGCAGGTTACGGCCCGTCGGGTTGGATCGCCACCCTGGCGCCAGCGCGTCGGCGACTACTTCGGCTGCCCCGTCACGGCGTGACATCCAGTTGTGGCAGCACCTCGGAGGCGATGAGTTCCAGGTGGTCGAGGTCGGTCAGCTCGGTCAGCCGCAGGTGCACCCGACCGGCGCCGATCTCGCCGAACTCGCCGATCCGCTCCACCAACTGGGCCGGCGAGCCGACTACCGGGTCCTCCGGCGGCAGCGCGCTCTTCTCGTGCAGGGGGGCCGCCCGGCGCTTGGCCTCGGCCTCGTTGCGGCCGATCGCCACCACGATGCCGGTGGAGAGCACCAGCGGGTCCAGCCCGTTCGCGGCCCGGTCCACCGTCTGGCACGCGCCCAGCACCCGCTCGTACGCCTCGGCGGTTTCCTTGACCGACTTGAACGGCATGTTGAACTCGTGCGCGAACCGGGCGGCCAGTGCCGGGGTCCGCTTCAGGCCCTTGCCGCCGACGATGATCGGCGGGCCGGGCACCTGGACCGGCTTGGGCAGGGCGGGTGCGTCGACGAGTTGGTAGTACTCGCCCTGGTGGTTGAACCGCTCGCCGAGCGGCGTACGCCACAGGCCGGTGATGACGGCGAGCTGTTCGGCCAGCCGGTTGAACCGCTCGCCGACCGGCGGGAACGGGATGCCGTACGCGAGGTGCTCCCGCTCGTACCAGCCGGCGCCGATGCCGAGGTCGACCCGGCCGCCGCTCATCTGGTCCACCTGGGCCACGATCACCGCGAGCGGACCGGGCAGCCGGAAGGTGGACGAGGTGACCAGGGTGCCGAGCCTGATCCGGGAGGTTTCCCGGGCCAGCCCGGCCAGGGTGATCCACGCGTCGGTCGGACCGGGCAGTCCGGGGTCGGCACCCATCGCCTGGTAGTGGTCGGCGCGCAGCCAGCCCTCGAACCCGCTGTCCTCGGCGAGTCGAACCATGCGGAGTTGGTCGTCGTAGGTGGCGCCGCGATGCGGCTCGGTGAAGAGGGAAACTCGCACGTCTATCGACCTCTCGTCCCGGCTGCCGCCGGGGAATCGCGCTCCATCAGTAGTTCGTGCAGGTCGGCACTGCAACGGGCCACCTCTTCGAGATGGGCGTTGCGGCCAAGGGTGCGCGGCCGGGGAATGTTGATGTCGACCACCTTGCGGATGCGTCCGGGGCGCGGGCTCAGCACGACCACCCGGTCGGCGAGCAGTACGGCCTCGTCGATCGAGTGGGTGACGAAGACGATGGTGGCGGCGTTCTCCATGTGCACCCGCTGGAGTTCCACCGACAGTTCCTCACGGGTGAGGGCGTCGAGGGCGGAGAACGGTTCGTCCATCAGCATCACCCGAGGGTTACCAACCAGTGACCGACAGAGTGATACCCGTTGTTGCATGCCGCCGGAGAGTTCGTGCGGCAGCCGCTTCTCGAAGCCGCCGAGGCCGGCCATTTCCAGTAGTTCCATCGCGCGGGTCCGGTGGGCCGCGCGGCGCCAGCCGAAGATCTCGACCGGCAGCAGCACGTTGTCCAGCACCGATCGCCAGGGCAGCAGGGCGGGGCGCTGGAAGAGCATGGCGATATCGCGTCGGGTTTTAGTAACCCTTTCGCCACCGACCGTAATTTCGCCTTCGGTTGTCGGTAGTAGGCCGGCGATGAGTCGGAGCAGAGTGGACTTGCCGCAGCCGGAACGGCCGAGAATCGCCACGAACTCGCCCTCGGCGACGTCCAAATCGATGCCACGCAACGCTTCCACGGTGCCCGATCGCCCGGTGAAGGTACGGGACACCCCCGCGAGTCGGATCATCCGGCAGGCTCCCCATCCAACGTTGGCAGGTCAACACCCCGGACAGGTTATCCGGAATGTCGGCGAACGGACACCCCAGGGGGCGATACCAGTTTGTTTCCATTCCGCAACATGACACGCCTGGCGGGGCAAAGGTGGGGTTCTCGTACGCTGTGCCCGCGAAGTTTCCTTAACCACGGCCCGGCGCCCACCCCCCGGCCCCGAGCCGCCCCGCCCCGAACGGCCCCCTCCGGACGGTCGAAAGCCGCCGGTCGAAAGGAAATGGTGTTCATGAACAGGTTCACCCGTACGTTCGCCATCGCCGCCCTGGCCAGCACCCTGGCCATCGCGACCGGTTGCAGTGGCTCGGATGGTTCCGACACGGCCAGCGGTGGCGGTGACAACAAGACGCTGGAGAAGGTCACCTACCTGACCTCGTTCGCCAACTTCGGTCGGGACGCGTACGCGTACGTCGCCAAGGACAAGGGCTACTTCAAGGAAGCCGGGTTCGACGTCGACATCAAGCCGGGCAGCGGGACCCTGAACAACCTCAAGGCGATCGCCACCGGTACCGCGATGTTCACCCCGCTCGACCTCACCGGCATCCTCCAGGCCCGGGGCACCGGGAGCGCGGAGGCCAAGGAGGTGACCGTGGTCGCCGGCATCCAGCAGCGCACCATGGCCGCGATCATCACCCTCGATGACAAGGGCATCACCACCCCGAAGGACCTTGAGGGCAAGACGCTCGTCGACAGCCCCAGCTCGGTGGTGCGCAACCTGTTCCCGACGTACGCCAAGCTCGCCGGGGTCGACGTGAGCAAGGTCACCTGGCGCGATGGTGAACCGGCCGGTCTGATCGGTCTGCTGGCCGCGGGTTCCGCCCAGGGTATCGGGCAGTTCGTCGTGGGCAAGCCCACGGTCGAGGCGGCGGCGAAGGGCAAGAAGGCCGTCGTGCTGCCGTACAGCGACGTGATGACCGACCTCTACGGCAACGTGCTGGTCACCTCGACCAAGATCGCCAAGGAGGACCCGGAGAAGGTCAAGCGGTTCAGCGCCGCGCTGATCAAGGGGCTCATCGCCAGCATCGACAACCCCGAGGAGGCCGGCCAGATCCTGAACAAGAACGTTCCGACCGCCGCCGCCGCGCCGGCCGCCGCCGAGTGTGCGCTGATGGCCGCGTTCGTCCGTTCCGCCGGTACGGGTACGGCGGTCGGCACCATCGACACCGACCGGGTCGCCCGCAGTATCGCGATCCTCCAGGGTGCCGGCGCGATCCCGCCGGGCCTGACCCCCGAGCAGCTCATCGACGTCAACCTGACGCCGAAGGCCTGAGCGTTCCAGCGTCACGGGGGTACACCCACCGGTCACACCGGCGGGTGTACCCCCGCTCTGTTCCGGCCCCCGCCGGCCCCGGCCGAAGTGCCGGTTCCCGCCCGGACCGAGTCAGCAGCCGGCCGATCGCCGGACCGCGTCAGCAGTCGGCCGATCAGCCGGACCGAATGAGGAGCCGGCCGACCGCCGGACCGAATGAGGAGTGTGAGACCAAGAAATGGCCGAGTTGACCGAGGTACGACCCAGGGCGCGCGCGGCCGTGCGCCGGGAGCGTCGGATCGGTGGGTCGGTGGCACGGACGGCCCTCTGGCCGGTGGTCGGGATGGTGGTCACGATCCTCGGGTGGTGGCTTTCCACGGACGTGTTCTCGCTGGTCCACCCGGCTGTGCTGCCGCCACCGGGGGAGGTGCTGGACGCGTTCACCGCCAAGCCGACCCTGCTGTTCGAGGGGATGCTGGAGACCACGCTGGAGACCCTGATCGGCTTCCTGCTCTCCACCGTGGCGGGGGTCCTGATCGGGCTCGCGCTGGCCGCCTCACAGACCCTGGAACGGATGTTCTCCCCGCTGCTGATCGGGATCAACGCCATCCCGAAGGTGACGATCGCGCCGTTGCTCGTCTTCGCCTTCGGTTGGGGACAGCAGCCAATCCTGATCATGGTGTTCCTGCTCTGCTTCTTCCCGATCGTGCTCGCCACCACGTCCGGGCTGACCGCCACCCCCTCCGACCTGGTCGAGCTGGCCAGGTCGCTGCACGCGTCGCGGTTCCAGGCGTTCCGCAAGGTACGGATGCCGGCCGCGCTGCCGCAGATCTTCGTCGGCCTGAAGGTGGCCATGCCGCTGGCCGCGATCGGCGCGGTGATCGGGGAGTTCCAGGCCGGCGCCGGCAAGGGCCTGGGTACGCAGATCATCCAGTTCGGTGGTCAGGGTGACAGTGCCACCGCGTGGGTGGCGATCCTGCTGATCGGGATCATGAGCATCGTGCTCTACTACGGCCTGGTCCTGGTCGAGTACCTGACGTTGCCGTGGGTACGGGAAACCACCTCGGCGCGCTGAACCGTGTTCGCCCGGCGCGCGGTGTGTCTTCGGCACGACCTCCGGTGGGCCGGTCCCGGTCCGACCGGGTTCCGGTGTCGGTACCGCCGGCGGCCACGGACCAGCCCTCGCGGGTGGGTCCGTGGCCGCCGTACGGCCGTCCGATGGGGGCGCCGGTCAGCTGGCCAGACGCCAGCGGCCACCGCGGGCCACCAGCATGCTCAGCGCCTGTGGCATCAGGCCGGAGTGGTTGTCCGGGGTCATCCGGATCGGGCCGCTGAGGCCGTCGAGCTGCGAGGTTTCCAGCACGTCGCGGAGCCCATCGCGGTTGGTGTTCTCGGTGGTGCTGCCGGAGCGGACGGCCGCGTCGGTGATGAGCTGGAGCGCGTCCGCCGCGAACGAGGAACTGCCGTAGTAGCCGCCGAACCGGGCGGTGTAGTCCCGGAACCACTGCTTGCGGGCCGCCTTCGCGGGGGTCGTCGCGATGACGTCGTCGATCACCATGGTCTGGCTGAAGACCATTGTCGTGTTCTCCGCGGCCTGTCCGCCGGCGCCTTCCAGGAACAGGTCACCGGCTGCTCCCGCGTCGAAGAAGAGTTGGCCCCGGAAATTGTCCGCCCGCGCCTGGGTGGCGGCCAGGATCGATTGTTCGGCGTTGGTCCATACGATGAGCGCGTCCACCTTGGCCGCGATCATCGCGTTCACCGGCTCGGTGAGGTCGGTGTCGGTTGGTTTGATCGGCTGGGGGGTGGCGACTCGGTACCTGGCCTTGTCCAGTTCGGCCTTCAGCGCCGCCTGGCCGTCGCGACCGTACGTGTCATCGGTGTAGAGCACGCCGACCTTTTTGATTGCCGTCCGGAGCCGCAGTTCGGCGACCAGGGCGGCGGCACTGTCGGGCGCGTTCGGTGCCAGCTTGAACACATAGCGTCGATCGCCGATCGGAGTCGCCACGTTGTTGGCGGCGGCCAGGGCGATGGTCGGGATCTTCTTGTCGTTGATGGGGCCCGCCGCCGCCACCGCGCACGCGTCACAGCTGCCCATGATGATGGCGCTGACCGTGGGATCGGCGGCGAACTCACCGATGTTGCGCAGCGATTCGTTCGGGTCGGAGCGGTTGTCCTTGACCGTCAGGGAGAGCTTCCGGCCACCGAGTACACCAGACTCGTTGATTTGCTCGACCTTGAGTTCAAGGGCGCGCTTGTACGCCTCGCCGACCGGCGCCGACGCGCCGGAGAGTTCCAGGTCGGCGCGGACAACGATCTCGCCGGTGTCCTGCGGATCGCTGCTGAACTGGCAGCCGGTGAGCGACGTGGCCAGAATGGCCGAGGCGAGCACCGTGAGTGTCGCGGAGCGGATGGGCGTCAACTCAGTCCTCCATGTGCGCGGCTAGGGCGGGGTGCCCGGTCACCGGCGACGAATTCCGTCCTCAGTAGAGCGACGGGGGTGGTCTGTCGTACGGTGTGCGCGAAGCCTTCAAACCTGGAAAACCTTGCCAATGGCGAGCGCCCGGGTCAAGCGGGCGTAGTCGAGCATGTTTCAGGACGGCGATCCTACATTCGGGACGCCGATCCCACATGCTGGCGGCGGCCGGTGTTCGCGGGCGTTAACTTTCCAGATGCAAACGACCACTCTGACGATATTTGCCCAGTTCAGGGGCCCGTGAATAGAAGGGTTTCGGTGAGCAGAGTAGTGGTTCAGTCCCGTCAGACCGATTCCTGCCGTACCGCCGCTTCCCAAATCCTGCTGCTTCTGATGAAATCGCGGCCGTGCCGCGTGCGGCCCCATCCGTGGCAGCAGGCACCGGAGGGGTGGCCACGCGTGGGAGAAACGACGGAGGCGATGTCGTGAGCACCGGACCTACGACCCTGCCCGAAAACGGCCCGCCGGAGCACGGGGCACGGCGCCGCTGGCTGCCCCGACTTCGGGACACCAGGATTCGGTCCAAACTTGCGCTCATCCTGGTGGTGCCGGTCGCGGCGGTCCTAGCGCTGGCTACCGTCCGGCTGGTCGACGTCGGCCAGACGGCGCTCGACGCGAACATGATCCGGTCGCTGACCGCGCTGTCGGCCGACGTGTCCGCCCTCACCCAGGATCTGCACAAGGAACGGATGGCCGCGGCCACCTACCTGGCCGACCCGGGGGCCAACGCGGACGCGTACAACCTGGCCGTCCGGCGTACGGACGAGCAGATCACCGCGTACAACGGGGAGCGCAACGGCATCGGCACCGTGCCGGAGTCGATCCAGACCCGGATCGGCAAGATCGATGACCACCTGGCGACCTTGAACAGCACCCGCCAGGAGGTGCTCGACCGCAAGCAGATGCTGGTTGTCGAGGCGGTACTGCGCTACGGCGTGATCCTCACCGACCTCGGCGACTACGGCGAAACCCTCGGTGAGCTCTCCGGTGAGGGCCGGGTCGGGGACAGCCTCCGGGCCGTCGCCGCCTTCGCCCGAGCCAAGGCGGGTGCCTCGGAGGAGCAGGCGGTGGGCTTCACCGCGCTGCGTTCGGCCCGGCTCGACGAGGAGCAGTACTCGTCGTTCGTGGCCACCCAGACCAGCCAGCAGGAGGCCCTGGCCTCCTTCGAACTGGCCGCCTCGGCGAGCCAGAACGAACTGGTGGACAAGACCTACAGCGGTGACGCCGTGACGCTGGCCGAACGGGCCGCCTCCGATGTCGCCCGCGCGGTCGGCCAGCCGACCAGCGCCGCCTTCGCCAAGAGCACGTCGGAGGCGATCGGGGCGGTCATCGACCTGATGCGCTGGGCGGAAATCCAGCTTGAGGTCGAGCTGCTCGCCCAGGCCGACCGGGCCCAGTCGGACGTGATCCAGCAGGCCGTGATCGAGTCGATAGTGGTGTTGATCACGTTGATCGTCGCCATCGCGCTCGCCGTCATCCTGGCCCGGTCGCTGAACGCCTCGCTGCGCCGGCTGCGTGAGGGCGCCCTCTCGGTGGCCAACCACGACCTGCCGGACGCGGTCGCCCGGCTGCAAAACGTCGGCAGCATCGGTGACGGCGGCGTGGAGGAGATCGTCCGCCAGGTACGGGACCCGATCCGGCTGAACAACAAGGACGAGATCGGTCAGGTCGCGCTCGCCTTCAACGTCGTACACCGGGAAGCCGTCCGGGTCGCGGCCGAGCAGGCCGCCCTGCGGACCAGCGTCTCGGCGATGTTCCTCAACCTGGCCCGTCGAAGCCAGGCACTGGTCGATCGCATGATCGGCGAGCTCGACATGATCGAGCGCGGTGAGGAGGACCCGAAGCGGTTGGCCCAGCTCTTCGAGCTGGACCACCTGGCCACCCGAATGCGCCGCAACGACGAGAACCTGCTGGTCCTCGCCGGTGCCGACTCCACCGCGCCCCGTCGCGACGACGCGCTGCTGGTCGACGCCCTGCGCGCCGCCCAGTCCGAGGTCGAGGCGTACAACCGGATCGAGTTCGGCACCGTCGACACCGACATCTCGGTGGCCGCGCACGCGGTCAACGACGTCGTACGGCTGATCGCCGAGCTGCTCGACAACGCCACCCGGTTCTCCTCGCCGAACACCGTCGTGGTCGCCGACGCCCGGCGCATCCGCGACTACGTGCTGATCCAGGTCGAGGACCGTGGCCTGGGCCTGAGCGAGGAACAGCTCGACGCGCTCAACCGCCGGTTGGCCGCCCCGCCGACCGTGGACGTGGCCGCGTTCCGGCTGATGGGTCTGGCCGTGGTGAGCCGGCTCGCCTCCCGGTACGGCATCCGGGTGGAACTGCGCCGCAACGTCGAGGGCGGCACGGTGGCCCAGGTCACCCTGCCCAGCGAGACCGTGGTGCTGCCGCAGCTGCGGGGCCGCGAACCACTGGCCACCCGGCCCCGGCAGCCGCTCGCGGTCGAGCCGGGTCCGGCGGCCGCGCTGCCGGCCGGTCCGAGCTGGTCGGAGCCGATGACCCCGGTCGGTGCCGGTCGTGCCTCGGCCGCCACCCTGACCGACCAGTGGCGTACCACCCCGCCCGCGCAGCCGCAGCCGATGCAGTGGCAGACCGCCGACGCGCGGGACACCACGCTGCCGGTCGGCGCCACCGCCGCGCCGGTCACCCACCAGTTGGCCGCGCACCCGACGGCCGCGCACCCGCTGGTCACCCCGCCGCCGGCGCAGACCCACCCCACGCTGATCGCGCCGGTCGACAGCCACGCCGGTGCGCCGACCATGGCGTACCCGACGGTTCGTTCGCTGCCGCAGCGGACCGTCGGTGCCGGAATGGCTGCCAATTCGGCACCGGCTGCCCCGGTGTCGACGCCGTCGGCCGGGCTGCCGGCCGGACCGGTGGCCGGAATGGCCGCCACCCCGCAGGCACCGCCGGTCGCACCGCCCGCGCCGGCACCCACACCACGGGCGCCGGAACAGGGCGAGGCACCGATCTTCCGGGAGATGGAAGCGGTCTGGTTCCGTTCCCACGGGCAGGACTCGACCGCGATCTTCAACGTGCCGCCGGGGGGCTACCAGACGCCACCGGCCGCCCGGACCGTACCGGCGCCACGGGCCTCCGAGCCGGCCGCGCAACGGGCCAGCCTGGCGGAGAGTGTCGCCGCCCGTGGCCGGGCCACCCTGCCGGCCCGTACCCCGGGCCAGACCACCACCACCGGCTTCCCGCCGCAGCAGTCCCCGGCCGCACCGGCTCGGGCACCCGAACCGGAACCGGTGGCAGCGGCGGTCACCGCCCCGGCCAGCCCCGGTACGGAGGCCTGGCGGACGGCCGCGGACGAGGGCTGGGCCCGGGCCACCAAGGCGGCCGAACCGGCCGCCTTGGGCACCACCCGCTCCGGTCTGCCCAAGCGGGTGCCGCAGGCACAACTCGTGCCCGGCGGCGTCGAGACGAAGCCCGGTAACGCACCGAGCCGTAGGACCCCGGACGAGGTACGGGGACTGCTGTCCGCCTATCACCGCGGTGTGCAACGCGGCCGTACGGCCGGCAGTGAGCAGAACGGCACGACATCAACCAAGGAGACGAGCCGATGAACAGGCCAGCAGCGATGCAGGACATGGGTTGGCTGCTCAGCAACTTCGCCGACAGCGTGGCGGGGATCGCGCACGTGGTGGCCGTGTCGGCCGACGGGCTGCTCCTCGCCTCCTCACGTGACCTGCCGCAGGACCGCGCCGACCAGCTTGCCGCGATCACCTCGGGCGTGGTCAGCCTCACCGACGGTGCCTCCCGGATGTTCAGCGCCGGTGGGGTGCTCCAGACCGTCATCGAGATGGACAGCGGTTACCTGTTCCTCATGTCGATCAGTGACGGCTCGTCGATGGCCGTACTCGCCGCCCGGAGTTGCGATGTCGGCCAGGTCGGTTACGAGATGGCGCTCCTGGTCGAGCGGGTCGGCGCCGCGCTGGTGCCATTGCCACGCGAGGCGGTCGTCCGCCCCTAGCACGGATTTGATCAAGGACGGATGTCGGTGGTGCCGCAACCTGACCGGAAGGAGGTGACCGCAGAATGGACTACCCCCCGCGCCGAGAGGATCCGCGTGGTGCGCTGGTCCGGCCGTACGCGGTCACTCGCGGCCGTACCGAACCTCGCCAGGACATCGCCCTTGAGGCGGTACTCACGGCGACTCCGGCTGCGGTTGCGGAGTCCCGGTTCGCCGGGCATGACAAGCACCGCATCGCCACTGTCTGCGAGGGCCGGGCGCAGTCGCTGGCGGAGATCGCCGCGTACACCCGGCTTCCGCTGGGTGTCGCCCGAGTGCTGGTCGCCGACATGGTGGCGGACAGCTTGCTGACGCTGCACACTGCCGCTCCCCCGGAAGCGTACGAGGAGCGGATGGAACTGCTTGAGAGGGTGCTAAGTGGACTTCGCAGGCTATGACCCCGTCGGGGCACGCCGCAACCGGGGGATCACCTCCGCGAAGATTGTGGTTGCGGGCGGCTTCGGTGTGGGCAAGACGACGCTTGTCGGCGCGGTCTCGGAGATCACTCCGCTGACCACCGAGGCGGTGATGACAGCGGCCGGCGTCGGCATCGACGATCCGTCGAAGGTGCCGGGCAAGGAGACCACCACGGTCGCCATGGACTTCGGTCGTATCACCATGGCCCAGGATCTGATTCTCTACCTGTTCGGGACGCCGGGGCAGACCCGGTTCTGGTTCATGTGGGACGAGATCATCCGGGGTGCGGTGGGCGCGGCGGTCCTGGTCGACACCCGGCGGATCACCGACGCGTTCGCTCCGCTCGACTACTTCGAGAACCGGAAGCTGCCGTACGTGGTGGCGTTGAACCACTTCGACGGGGCACCGCAGTACGCGCCGGAGGAGGTGCGGGAGGCCCTGGCCATCGCACCGCACGTACCGCTGGTGATGACCGACGCCCGGCACCGGGAGTCGGTCAAGCAGGTGCTGGTGACCGTGGTCGAGCACGCGATGGCGACCCTCCAGTCGCAGCACGGCCGGGGTTTTCCCACCCCGGTCGGCTGATCCCCGGTTCACTTGGCCGGCCGGGGCCGTGCGGTCGGGTCGACCGGACGGGCCCCGGTCGGCTCCGCGCGGCGGGGGCGATCGGGTGGCGACCGGCGCGGGTCAGTCGACCGGTAGCCGGTAGCCGCGCTTGACCACGGTCTGCACCACGCCCGGCGTACGCAGGGCGGCCCGGAGCCGGGCGACGGCCATCTCGACGGCGTGTTCGTCGGCGCCGCGGGGCAGCGTACGCAGCAGGTCGGCGCGGGAGAGCACCCGGCCCGGAGTGGCGGCCAACGCCCGGAGCACCGCCATCGGGGACGGTGCCAGCGGACGCAGGTCCCCGTCGACCACGGCGGCGTGACCGCGCAGGGTGAGCAGGTGCCCGGCGACCTTCACGTGCACCGCCCGCCGGGGAAGCTCGTCGATGATGCTGCGGACCAGGGCGCCGAGCCGGGCCCTGGCCGGGGTGAGTACCGGTACGCCGTGCCGTCGCAGCGGGGTGGCGGTGACCGGCCCGACGCAGGCGGCCAGTACGTCCGAGCGCAGCGCCTCCAGTACGGCGTCGCCGCTGGCGCCGGCGGCGCGCAGCAGTGCGCCCGCGGCCGGGGCGGAGGTGAAGGTGACCGCGTCGACCAGCCGCCCGGTGATCAGGTCGACCAGCCGGTGCAGCGGTGCCGGGTCGGATGGCGGCGCCCAGCGGTAGACCGGCACCTCGATCACGGTGGCTCCGGCGTCCTCCAACGCGCTGGTGCACTCGGGTTGCCGTTCGCCGTGCAGCTGCATGGCGACCACCCGGCCGGCGACGCCCCGTTCCCGCAGGTGGTCGACCACCTCGTCGCAGCTCTCCGAGTGCGGCGACCATTCGTCGTGCAGGCCGGCGGCCCGGATCGCACCGCGTGCCTTCGGCCCCCGGGAGACGATGTACGCCTCGGCGAGCACCGAGCGCAGCGGTTCGGCCAGCCCCCAGCCCTCGGCCGCCTCCAGCCAGCCACGCATGCCGATGCCGGTGTTCGCCATCACCACGTCGGGCGGGTTGTCCAGGCAGGCGCGGGTGGCGGCGCGCAACTCGGAGTCGTCGGCCAGCGGCACGATCCGCAGCGCCGGGGCGAGCACCACCCGGGCGCCGCGCCGTTCCAGCAGTGCGGCGAGTTCGTCGCGTCGCCGGTCGGCGGTCACGCCGATGGTGAATCCGGCCAGTTCGTCGGACATCAGGGCTCCTGCCGGGCGCCGACCTCGATGACGTTGTCCCGGCAGCGGATGCGATAGGTCGGCACCGCCACCGCGGGATCGTCGAGGCACCGGCCGGTGCGTAGGTCGTACACCTGTTTGTGTAGCGGGGAGGCGACGGTCGGGGTGGTGCCCCGGCTGCCGACGATGCCGCGCGACATCACGTACGCGCCGCCGATCGGGTCCCGGTTGCCGATCGCGAAGAGCTGCCCGTCGTGGGTCCGGAAGACGGCCACCTGTTCGTCGTCGACCAGCGCGGCGACGCCCCGCTCCGGCTCCACCCTGGGGTACGGGCAGACCGCTGTCCACCGCCCTGTGGCGGCACCGTCCGGGCTCATCGGCGTACTCCCTCGCTCGTGGTCGTGCGGCCGGGCCGGTCCGTCGGTCGGCCGACCGGGTCCGCCGTCGGTGTCCGGGCGCCGCCGCCCGTGGTGGGCAGGCCGAGGGCGACCGGTCGGCGTTCGGCGGTCGCCGGGACGGGTTGGCCCCGCTCGACGGTGAAACTGATCGACGGGTCGGGGGTGTCCGGCGCGTTGACGAAGGAGGTGAACCGGCGCAGCCGTTCCGGGTCGGCGAGGGTTTCCCGCCACTCGTCGGCGTAGTCGGCGACGTGCCGGGTCATGGCCGCGTCGAGTTCCGGGCAGAGCCCGAGACTGTCGTCGACGATCACCGACCGGAGGTGGTCGAGGCCGCCGTCCATCGCCTCCAGCCAGCCGGCGGTGCGCTGCAACCGGTCCGCGGTGCGGATGTAGAACATCAGGTAGCGGTCGAGGTAGCGGACCAGTTCCTCGGTGGAGAGGTCGGTGGCGAACAGTTCGGCGTGCCGGGGTCGGAAGCCGCCGTTGCCGCCGAGGTAGAGGTTCCAGCCCTGGTCGGTGGCGATGATGCCGAAGTCCTTGCTCCGTGCCTCGGCGCACTCGCGGGCGCAGCCGGAAACCGCCGACTTGAGCTTGTGCGGGGCACGCAGGCCCCGGTACCGCAGTTCCAGGGCGACCGCCAGGCCGACCGCGTCCTGTACGCCGTACCGGCACCAGGTGGAGCCGACGCAGGACTTCACCGTGCGCAGGGCCTTGCCGTACGCGTGGCCGGACTCGAAGCCGGCGTCGACCAGCCGTTGCCAGATCCGGGGTAGCTGTTCGACCCGGGCGCCGAACAGGTCGATCCGCTGCCCGCCGGTGATCTTGGTGTAGAGGTTGAAGTCGCGGGCCACCTCGCCGATGACTATCAGCTTCTCCGGGGTGATCTCACCGCCGGGGATGCGCGGCACCACCGAGTACGTCCCGTCCCGCTGGATGTTGGCCAGGAAGTGGTCGTTGGTGTCCTGGAGGGCGGCCTGCTCCCCGTCGAGCACGTAGCCGTTGCCGAGCGAGGCGAGGATCGAGGCGACCACCGGCTTGCAGATGTCGCAGCCCCGACCACGGCCGTGCTCGGCGACGAGCTGGGAGAACGTACGGATGCCGCGGACTCGGACCAGGTCGAACAGTTCCTGGCGGCTCTGGTCGAAGTGCTCGCAGACCGCCTTGGACAGCTGCACCCCGGAGACGGCCAGCAGTTGCTTGAGCATGGGTACGCAGGACCCGCAGCTCGTCCCGGCGCGGGTGCACGCCTTCAGTTCCGGTACGTCGGCGGCGCCGTCCGCGATGGCGGCGACGATCTGGTCCTTGGTCACCGCGTTGCACGAGCAGACCTGGGCGCCACCGGGCAGCGCGGCGATGCCGACACCCGCACCCCCGCCCTCGCCGGCCGGGGCGAGCAGGGCCAGCGGGGGACCGGGCAGCGGACCGCCGACACTGGCCCGCAACGTCGGGTACGCCGACGCGTCGCCGACCAGCACCCCGCCGAGCAGGGTCTTCGCGTCGTCGGAGAGAACCAGCTTGGCGTAGCTGCGGGTGGCCGGGTCGGTCCAGGTGACGTCCAGGCTGCCGGGCGTGGTGCCGTGTGCGTCGCCGAACGAGGCCACGTCGACCCCGAGCAGCTTGAGTTTGGTGGCGGTGTCGGCGCCGGGGAAGGTGGCCGTCCCGCCGAGCAGCCGGTCGGCGACCACCTCGGCCATCGCGTAACCGGGCGCGACCAGGCCGTAGCAGGTGCCGGCGAGCGCGGCGCACTCGCCGATCGCCCAGATCCGTTCGTCGGCGGTCCGGCAGGTCTCGTCCACCTCGACGCCGCCGCGCGGACCGAGGCCCAGTCCGGCGGTCCGGGCCAACTCGTCACGGGGCCGGATGCCGGCGGCGACCACCACCAGGTCGGTGTTGACGGTGTCGCCGTCGGAGAGGACGAGCCCGCTCACCGCACCGTCCGGTCCCGGTCGTACGGCGGTGGTGGCCGCGCCGAGGTGCAGCACCACCCCGAGTTCGTCGACGTAGCGGCGGAGCATCGCGCCACCGGCCTCGTCCACCTGGACCGGCATCAGCCGGGGGGCGAACTCCACCAGGTGGGTGTCGAGCCCGAGCAGACGCAGCGCGTTGACCGCCTCCAGGCCGAGCAGGCCGCCACCGATCACGGTGCCGGTACGTCGACCCCGGGCGTACTCCCGGATCGCGTCCAGGTCGTCCAGGGTGCGGTAGACGAAGACCCCGGCCCGCAGCCCACCCGCGCCGTCCGGGCCGGCGGCGCCGTCGATCGGCGGCACGAACGGGTACGAGCCGGTCGCCAACACCAGCGCGTCGTACGGGTAATCGCCTGCGGCGGTCCGTACCACCCGCCGGTCCCGGTGGAGTTCGAGCACGGGTTCGTCGAGCCGGTGGTCGACCCCGTCGTCCGGCGTGTGCAGGCTGAGTTCCTCGGCACCGACCCCGTCCAGGTACGCCGAGAGCCGAACCCGGTCGTACGCCGGCCGGCTCTCCTCGCCGAGCACGGTGACCTGCCAGCGGCCGTCGGTGTCGCGGGTCCGCAGCGCTTCGACGAAGCGCTGGCCGACCATGCCGTTTCCGACCACGACGAGTTTGTTGCGGTTCACCCGGACACCTCCGCGGAGTCGGCTGCGGACAACCAGTTGACGATTCCCTCGACCGCGTCGCGGCAGCTACCGCAGCCGGTGGTGGCCCGGGTCGCGGCGACGACCTCGGCGACCGACCGGGCGCCCGCCCGCCAGCAGCGCACCAGGGCGCCTTTGCGGACCGTGTTGCACTGGCAGACGGTCGCGGCGTCCGGCATCAGCGCGGGCGACTCGGCCGGGGTGCCGGACCGGTCGCCGAGGGCGCGGCCGAGCAGCAGCGAGCGGCGGTCGCTCGGCACCGGGGTGCCCCGGTCGAAGAGCTGGATGACGGTGCCGACGGCCGGATTGTCACCGAGCATGATCGCTCCGGTCAGCCGTTCCCGGATGATCCGCAGCCGGGCGTACGTGCCCCGCGCCGGGTCGGCGAAGCTCAGCTCCTCGACCGCCGGCTCGGTTCCGTCGACGGGGGTCAGGTCACCCATCGCGGCGAGGTCGATCCCGGCCGCCTTGAGCCGGGTCACCGCTGCCTGTGGCCGGTAGCGGGCGCCGGCGGCGTCACCGGTCAGCACCCCGGCCAGCACCCCGGCCTGGGCCCAGGCGGGCGCCACCAGGCCGGTGAGCTGCCCTTCGTGCTGGGCGCAGTCGCCGATCGCGGAGATCCGTGGGTCGCTGGTGCGCAGCCGGTCGTCGACCACCACGCCCCGTTCGACGGCCAGCCCGGCGGCCCGCGCCAGCCCGGTGTCCGGCCGTACGCCGCAGGCCAGGACCAGCAGGTCGGCGGTGAGCCGTTGGCCGGTGGCGAGTTCCAGGGTGACCCGGTCGGGCTCGACCCGTACGGCGGTGGCGGAGGTGCCGAGGTGACTGGTGACGCCGAGTCCGGCCAGGGTCCGGGCCAGCACCGCTCCGGCGGCCGGGTCGAGTTGGCGGTCCATCAGGTGCCCGACCGGGTGGACCACCCGCACGTCGAGGCCGCGCGAGGCCAGGCCACGGGCCGCCTCCAGGCCGAGCAGGCCGCCGCCGAGCACCAGTGCGGTCCGCGCGCCGGTGGCGGCGGCGACGATCCGCCGGCAGTCGTCCAGCGTACGGAAGGCGACCACCCGTTCCGGCAGCCGATCCGGATCGGGTACGAGTCCGGGCAGCGGCGGCACCACCGCCCGACTGCCGGTGGCGAGTACGAGGTGGTCGTACTCGATGGTGTCGCCGCGGTCGGTGGTGACCGTCGCGGCCGCCGGGTCGATCGCGGTGACGGTGGTTCCGGGGCGGATGTCGACGCCGTGGCCGGCGGCCTCGGTCAGCTCCACCTGCGTCTCGTCGATCTTGCCGGCGAGCAGGTTCGACAGCATGATCCGGTTGTACGCCCGGTGCGGTTCGGCGCCCAGCACCACGATCTTCCGGTCCCCGTCGCGGGCCCGCAGCTCGCTGGCCAGCCGGGAGCCGGCCATGCCGTAGCCGACGACGACCACCCGCCCGGTCATGCCCGCTCCACCCGGACCGCGCAGACCTTGAACTCGGGCATCTTCGAGGTCGGGTCGAGCGCGTCGTTGGTCAGCGAGTTCGCCCGCGCCGCCCCGCCCCAGTGGAACGGGGCGAAGACCGTGTCGGCCCGGATCGTGTCGCTGACCCGGGCCGGTGCCCGCATCTCACCGCGTCGACTGTGGACGGTGACCTCGTCCCCGTCGGCGATGCCGAGCCGGTGGGCCAGGTCCGGGTGGAGTTCGACGTACGCGTTCGGCGCGGCGGTCCGCAGCGACCCGATCCGCCGGGTCTGCGCACCGGACTGGTACTGGGCCAGCACCCGTCCGGTGGTCAGGTAGAGCGGATAGTCCGGGCTGACCTCCTCGGCGGCCGGCCGGTGCTCGACCGGCACGAACCGGGCCCGGCCGTCCGGGGTGGAAAACGACTCGGTGAACAGTCGCGGGGTGCCCGGCCGGTCCTGCGCCGGGCAGGGCCAGAACACCCCGTCCTCGGCGTCGATCCGCTCCCAGCTGACCCCCGCGTAGTCGGCGACGCCGCCGGCCGACGCCCGCCGCAACTCCTCGAAAACCAGCCGCGGATCCGCCGAAAATCCAGCCCCCGCCACCCGTTGCGGCTGGTTGTCTTCGAGTCGTCGGGCCAGTTCGGCGATCACCCACAGGTCGGTGCGGACCCCGACCGGTGGCGGGCGTACGGCCCGGCGCCGGAGCACCCGGCCCTCCAGGTTGGTCATCGTGCCGTCCTCCTCCGCCCACTGCGCGGTGGGCAGCACCACGTCGGCCATTGCCGCGGTCTCGGAGAGCACGAAGTCGGCGACCACCAGTAGGTCGAGATCGCCCAGCCGGCGCTGCACCCGACCGGCCCGGGGGGCGGAGACGACCGGGTTGGAGCCGAAGACCAGCAGTGCCCGCGGGCCGGTCGGGGAGCCGATCGAGTCGAGCAGTTCGTAGGCGGAGACGCCCGGACCGGGCAGGTCGTCCGGGCGTACGCCCCAGACGCCGGCCACGTGCGCGCGGGCCGCCGGGTCGTCGATCCGCCGGTAGCCGGGCAACTGGTCGGCCTTCTGCCCGTGCTCGCGGCCACCCTGTCCGTTGCCCTGACCGGTCAGGCAGCCGTACCCGGAGCCGGGTCGGCCGGGCAGCCCGAGGGCGAGCGCGAGGTTGACGAACGCGGTGACCGTGTCGACGCCCTTGGCGTGCTGCTCGGCGCCACGGGCGGTCAGGATGATGGCGGTGCCGGCGGTGCCGAGGGCCCGTGCCGCCGCCTCCAGGTCCGCCACCGGTACGCCGGAGAGCCGTTCGACCTGCGCCGGCCAGTAACCGGCGACGTTGCGGCGTACGGCGTCGAAGCCGTTGGTGCGGGTCTCGACGTAGTCCCGGTCGACCCAGCCCTCGGTGACGGCGATGTGCAGCAGGGCGTTGGCCACCGCCAGGTCGGTGCCCGGCATGGGTTGCAGGTGCAGGGTGGCCTGGCGGGCGGTGGCGGTGAGCCGGGGGTCGATCACGATCAGGTTGCCGCCGCGGGCCTTCTGCTCGACCAGGTAGCGCACCAGCGGTGGCATGGTCTCGGCGACGTTCGCCCCGACCAGCAGCAGGGTGTCCGCGCCGGCCAGGTCGGCCAGCGGGAACGGCAGGCCCCGGTCGATGCCGAAGGCCCGGTTTCCGGCGGCGGCGGCCGAGGACATGCAGAACCGGCCGTTGTAGTCGATGTTCCGGGTACGCAGCGCCACTCGGGCGAACTTGCCCAGCGCGTACGCCTTCTCGTTGGTCAGTCCGCCGCCGCCGAACACGGCGACCGAGTCGGGACCGTGTGCCGCCTGTAGCCCGGTGATGGTGCCGGCCACCCGGTCCAGCGCCTCGTCCCAGGTCGCCGGCCGGAGTTCGGCGGTGTCCGGGTCGCGCACGAGCGGGGTGGTCAGCCGGTCGGGGTGGTCGAGCAGTTCGGCGGCGGTCCAGCCCTTCTGGCACAGCCCGCCCCGGTTGGTGGGGAACTGCCGGGACCGGACCTCGATCCGTTCCGGTGTGGTGCGAAGCGTCATCCCGCATTGCAGCGCGCAGTACGGGCAGTGGGTGTCGACGTCCGGTGCTGGCATGGCTACGCCGGGTGTAAACGCACCGGGGTGCGTTCCGTCCCGCGCAAGGTCCGTCATGTCCGAAGCGTGGACGGGGGTGGTTTCGCGGCCGGGTCCCTTTTGTTTCGTGCCTGCTAAGAGGCGCTCACAGTACGTGTGGGTAGCGGGTTGGTTTGTCGGGTCTATAATATGGGAAAGTCGTCTCATATTTTGGGAGAGCAGATGAGCGTGGTGGACCTGTTCGAAGCCGCCGCCGGCACCTATGACCAGGCCAGACGCAGGTTGGTGCCATGCTTCGACGAGTTTTACGGCACGGCGATCGAGCTGGTGTCACCAACACTGCGGGCGGCGGCGGCCGACGGCCGTACGCCCGAGGTTCTCGATCTCGGAGCCGGCACCGGCCTGCTCTCGGCGCTCGTCGGCGCGGCCGTGCCCGGCGCCCGGATCACCCTGCTCGACGCCGCACCGGCGATGCTGGCGATCGCGGCCGACCACCTGACCGCCCAGCGGGTCGCGCACACCGTCGAGGTGGCCGACCTGACCGCGCCGCTGCCCGCCGGCCCATACGACGCGGTGGTCACCGCGCTGGCCGTGCACCACCTGGACGACGCCGGGAAGAGGGCGCTCTACCGGCGGATACACGACGTGCTCCGGCCCGGCGGAGTGTTCGTCAACGCCGAGCAGGTGGCCGGACCCACCCCCGAACTCGACCGGCGGTACGCCGAGGTCTGGCTGGCCCAGATCACCGCCCTCGGCTCGGACCGGGCGGAAATCGACGCCGCCCACCACCGGATGTCCTACGACCGTCCCGCCCCGGTCACCGCCCAGTGCACCTGGCTCACCGAAGCCGGCTTCACCAACGTCGACTGCTTCTTCAAATCCTGGCGCTTCGCCGTCCTCGGCGCCCACCGCCCCACCCCGTAGACCCCACTCGGGTAGAGAAAGAGTCGTTGTCGGGGCGGGAAAGCCACTCTTTCTCGACAACAGTGGGCGGGTCGCCGGGGGGTTCTCACGGGTGGGGGGTGGGGGTGGTGCGGGGATGGTTGCGGGGTGGACGCCTGACGTGAATCGTCCGGAAACCGATTGCGCCTAGCTTCTGGCTCGTCCCCCAACGAGAAGGAGCCGGCCCGTGAGCACAGCCTCCACCACGGCGGACGCCGAAGAGGTTCCGGCGGCCCCGCCGGCACCCGTGGGTACGCGACCGCCGGTTGCCGGACCGGGACCCGTGGCAACACCGCCGGTCGCCGGACCGGGACCCGTGGCAACCCCCGCCCGTCGGCACCGGATCGACGACTGGCGTCCGGAGGACCCGACCTTCTGGCGGGTGACCGGTGCGGCCGTAGCCCGGCGCAACCTTGTCTTCTCCGTCTTCTCCGAGCACGTCGGCTTCTCCGTCTGGAGTCTCTGGTCGGTGCTGGTGCTCTTCCTCGGCCCCGAGTACGGCATCGACCCGGCCGGGAAGTTCCTGCTCACTGCCGTACCGACGGCGCTGGGGGCGGTGCTGCGGCTGCCCTACACGTTCGCGGTCGGGGTCTTCGGGGGCAGGAACTGGACCGTGATCAGCGCCGCCCTGCTGCTCCTGCCGACGATCCCGATGACGATCCTGATCGAACCCGGCGTCTCGTACGGGACGCTGATGGTGCTCGCCTGTCTCGCCGGGGTCGGCGGCGGCAACTTCGCCTCCTCGATGGCGAACATCAACCTGTTCTATCCCGACCGGCACAAGGGCTGGGCGCTCGGCCTGAACGCGGGCGGCGGCAACCTCGGCGTACCGGCGGTGCAGCTCGTCGGGCTGCTGGTGCTGGCGATGACGGGAACCGCGTACCCCCGGCTGGTCCCGGCGGTCTACCTGCCGCTGATCGTGCTGGCCGCGCTGCTCGCCGCGCGGTACATGGACAACATCTCACCGGCGGCGACCGGGCGCGACGGGTCGGCCGGTGCACCGGGTCAGGGTGGCGTGCACAGTGAGCGGGGGGCGATGCGGGAGGTGGCCCGGGACCCGCACACCTGGATCATGTCCTTCCTCTATATCGGGACGTTCGGCTCGTTCATCGGGTTCGGCTTCGCCTTCGGGCAGGTGCTTCAGGTGCAGTTCGGCGATCGGTTCGCCACCCCGCTGGACGCCGCGTACCTCACCTTCCTGGGGCCGCTGGTCGGCTCGCTGATCCGGCCACTGGGTGGGTACCTTGCCGACCGGTGGGGCGGTGCGCGGGTCACCTGCTGGAACTTCGTGGCGATGGCGCTCGGCGCCGGCGTGGTGCTCTACGCCTCCGGACGCGGTTCACTGTCGCTGTACCTGGTCGGCTTCATCGCCCTGTTCGTCTTCTCCGGCATCGGCAACGGTTCCACGTACAAGATGATCCCGGCGATCTTCCGGGCCCGGGCCCGGATCGCCGCCGGGATGCTGGCCGAGGTCCCGGCCGAGGCGGCGCGGCGGGCGGTGCGGCTGGCCGGGGCGTTGATCGGGATCGCCGGTGCGGTCGGCGCGTTCGGGGGAGTGCTGGTCAACATCGCCTTCCGGCAGTCGTTCCTGACCTATCGCACGGCCGACGCCGCATACGTCAGCTTCATCGCCTGCTATTTGCTCTGTGTCGTCGTCACCTGGGCGGTCTACCTCCGGTCGTCGCCCCGCCGACTGTCGGGCGTGTGAGCGGGCCGGGTGCGGGCCGTTGCGACGGGTGTGATTGGCTAGGCGGGTGCGATCAGACTGCGGCTGGTGACCGGAGGGCCAATCTGACCGGCCGGTGTCCACCGGCGGGCGCGGCGGCCGGCCGGTGGCGATCCGTGGCCCCCGTTTTGACCGCGTGCGGGCCGGAAGAGTAACATCGCCTGCTGTTGTGTGACAGCCGAGGGCGTGCCCCATCAGGTACGCTTGGTCGTTCGTGCGCGCCTGGTGACCGGTGCGTGACCCCAGACCGACGACGAGACAAGGTAGACCTGTGCGTACGTACAGCCCGAAGCCGGGTGAGATCGAGCGTCAGTGGCACGTTATCGACGCCGCTGATGTCGTGCTGGGCCGTCTGGCCACCCACGCTGCCACGTTGCTGCGTGGCAAGCACAAGCCCACTTTCGCGCCGCACGTCGACACCGGTGACTTCGTCGTCGTTGTGAACGCGGGCAAGGTCGCGCTGACCGGTAACAAGCGGCAGACCAAGATCGCTTACCGCCACTCCGGCTACCCGGGCGGCCTCAAGCAGGTCCGCTACGAGGAGCTGCTGGCCAAGCGCCCCGAGCAGGCCATCGAGCTGGCCGTCAAGGGCATGCTCCCGCACAACAAGCTCGGCCGGCAGCTGATCAAGAAGCTGAAGGTCTACCCCGGTGCCGAGCACCCGCACATCGCGCAGGCGCCGGTGCCGTTCGAGATCAAGCAGATCGCGCAGTGAGCGCGGACGAAGGAATCAGCATGACCGACACCATCGAGGCCGAGCCCACGCCGGTCGTCGAGACCGAGTCTCCCGCCGAGACCGAGACCGCCGCTCCGGCCGCCCCGGTTGCCCGTAGCCCCCGCGGTGACCGCCCGATCCAGACCGTCGGCCGCCGCAAGCAGGCCATCGTCCGGGTCCGCATCATCCCCGGCAGCGGCAAGATCACCTGCAACGGGCGCGAGCTCGAAGCCTACTTCCCGAGCAAGGTCCACCAGCAGCTCATCAAGGAGCCGCTGGTCACCTCCGAGAAGACCGAGCAGTTCGACGTGATCGCGAACCTTCGCGGCGGCGGCACCACCGGCCAGGCCGGCGCGCTGCGCCTCGGCATCGCCCGGGCGCTGATCGTCAACGAGCCCGACGACCGCCCGGCGCTGAAGAAGGCCGGCTTCCTCACCCGGGACGCCCGGGTCAAGGAAAGCAAGAAGTACGGCCTCAAGAAGGCCCGTAAGGCGCCTCAGTACTCCAAGCGCTGATCATCAGCTTCACCCCCTTGCACGTCTGACGGACGGCCGGGTCCGCCTCCCCTCGCGCGGTGGCGGGTCCGGCCGTTCGTATTTTTCCAATGGTCTGCTTCCCGGAGGTACTCGCGCATGGGCCGGTTGTTCGGCACGGATGGCGTACGTGGACGTGCGAACGCCGATCTGACCCCCGAGTTGGCGCTCGCGGTCGCCGTCGCGGCCGCCCACACCCTCGCCGAGTCCGATCTCAGCCACCGGCCGCTGGCCGTGGTGGGGCGGGACACCCGGGCCAGCGGCGAGATGCTGGAGGCGGCCGTGGTGGCCGGCCTGGCCAGCGCGGGCGCCAACGTCGTACGGGTCGGCGTGCTGCCCACCCCGGCGGTGGCGTACCTGGTCGCGGAGACCAAGGCGGACCTGGGCGTGATGCTCTCCGCCTCGCACAACCCGATGCCGGACAACGGGATCAAGCTCTTCGCGGCCGGTGGCAACAAGCTGCCCGACGAGGTCGAGCTGAAGATCGAGGCGGCCATCGAGGCGAACGGCTCGTCCGCCTGGAACCGGCCCACCGGCGCCGGTGTCGGCCGGGTGCACGACCTGCTCGACGGCGCCGACCACTACATCCAGCACCTGGTCGGGAGCATGTCGCACCGGCTGGAGGGGCTCAAGGTGGTGGTCGACTGCGCCAACGGCGCCGCCTCCGACCTGGCCCCGGTGGCGTACCGGGAGGCCGGCGCCGAGGTGGTCGCGATCCACGCCGAGCCGGACGGGATCAACATCAACGAGGACTGCGGGTCGAACCACCTGGCCCGGCTCCAGGCCGCGGTGGTCGAGCACGGGGCGGACCTCGGCATCGCGCACGACGGCGACGCCGACCGGTGCGTCGCGGTGACCGCCGACGGCGAGGAGGTCGACGGCGACCAGATCCTGGGCATCCTCGCCCTGGCCATGCGCGACGCCGGCACGCTGATCGCGGACACCGTGGTCGCGACCGTGATGAGCAACCTCGGGCTGCGCATCGCCATGTCCCACGAGGGCATCCGGCTGATCGAGACCAAGGTCGGCGACCGGTACGTGCTGGAGGAACTGCGCGCCTCCGGGCTGGCCCTCGGCGGCGAGCAGAGCGGGCACATCGTGCTGCCCGAGTACGCCACCACCGGCGACGGCCTGCTCACCGCACTTCAGGTGATGTCCCGGATGGCCGCCACCGGACGTACGCTCGCCGACCTCGCGTCGGTCGTGGTGAAGCTGCCACAGGTGCTGATCAACGTGCCGGTCGGTGACCGTACCGTCGGCGCGGGCGCCCCCGCCGTACTGGGCGCGGTGGAGCTGGCCGAGGCCGAACTAGGCGAAACCGGACGGGTGCTGCTCCGGCCGTCGGGCACCGAACCGCTGGTCCGGGTGATGGTCGAGGCCGCCACCCAGGAGATCGCGCAGACGGTGGCCGAGCGGATCGCGGCCGAGGTACGTACCGCCAGCCCGGTCGCCTGACGAGCACCGGTCGCCCGCCGAGGACCGGTCCCGTCGTGCGCGGGGCCGGCCCGTCGTGCGCGGGGCCGGCCCGTCGTGCGCGGGGCCGGCCCGTGATCGGCGGGTCGGGCCCCTGACCGGCGTCAGCGCAGCGTACGGAGGCGGCTGACCGCTTCGGCCAGCACCTCGGGCCGCTTGCAGAAGGCGAACCGGACCAGTCGACGCCCGGCCTCGACGTCGTCGTAGAAGACCTGGCTCGGAATGGCCACCACCCCGCACCGCTCGGGCAGCGTACGGCAGAACTCGACCCCGTCCCGGCCGCCGAGCGCGGTGATGTCGGCGGTGACGAAGTAGGTCCCCTCCGCCGACAGCACCTCGAACCCGGCGTCGGTGAGGCCGGCGGTGAGCTGGTCACGCCGGGCCTGGTGGGTCGCGCGGAAGGTGTCGTAGTAGTCGTCGCCCAGGGCGAGGGCCACCGCGACCGCCGGTTGCAGCGGGGCGCCGTTGACGAAGGTGAGGAACTGCTTCACCCGCAGCACGGCGGAGACCAGCGGTGCCGGGCCGCTCGCCCAGCCGATCTTCCATCCGGTGCAGGAGAACGTCTTGCCGGCCGAGGAGACCCGTAACGTCCGTTCCGCCATGCCGGGCAGACTGGCCAGCGGGATGTGCCCGGTCGCGGCGTCGGTGTACACGAGGTGCTCGTACACCTCGTCGGTGACGGCGTAGGCGCCGTACTCCTGGCAGAGTTCGGCGACCAGGGCCAGTTCGTCGGCGGTGAAGACCTTGCCGGTCGGATTGTGCGGCGAGTTGAGCAGCACCAGCCGGGTCCGTGGCCCGAACGCGGCGCGCAGGTCGGCCGGGTCGAAGCCGTACCGGCCGTCGCCGGACGGGCGCAGCGTGACCGGGCGGCGGACCGCGCCGGCCAGCGCGATCGAGGCGGCGTACGAGTCGTAGTAGGGCTCGAAGCAGACGACCTCGTCGCCGGTCTCGCAGAGCCCGAGGATGGCGGCGGCGATCGCCTCGGTGGCCCCGGCGGTGACGACCACCTCGCCGTCCGGGTCGTAGGACAGGTCCCAGAACCGGCGCTGGTGTGCGGCGACCGCCGCTCGCAGGGCCGGGATGCCGGGCATCGGCGGATACTGGTTCTGCCCGCCGCGTAGCGCCTCGGCCGCGGCGGCGAGCATCTCCGTCGGTCCGTCGGTGTCCGGGAAACCCTGTCCGAGGTTGACCGCACCGGTGCGCGTCGCCAGCGCCGACATCTCGGTGAAGATGGTGGTGCCGAACGGCCGCATCCGCTGCACCAGCGCCTCATGCCCGATGCTCGTATTCACCGACCCACCCTAAGCCGACCACACCGCCCCGTCGACGCACCGCCCCCCGTCGACGCACCGCCCCCCGTCGACGCACCGCCCCGTCGATCTAGGGCAAATACGTGCGAGATGATCTCCGATCACCACCATATGCCCTAGATCGACGGCGGTGGGGGCGGGGGGAGGGGGAGGGGGAGGGGGAGGGGAGGGGGAGGGGAGGGGGGTTAGTTCAGGGTTAGGGCGGCGCAGGTGGTGGTTGCGTGGGGGCCGGTGGCGGAGTTTGTGGTTACCGCTTCGCCGTCTACGAGGATGGTGCAGGTGATTTTTCCTGGGTCGGCTTCGCTCCGGATTGCCAGGACGGTCACCACGCCCGGGTCGGGCATCGTGAACTCCACCCGCCAGGGCAGGGTCGTGGTGCCGAGCTGCCTGGGCATGTTCGGGTACTCCAGGTAGCTGACCTCGGCCGGCCCGTCCCCGCTGACCTGGTAGACCACCTGACGGCCGGTGCGTACGGTCGGGTCGGGCTCCGAGGGTGCCGGCAGCACCGGTCCGCCCGCGCCTCCGTTCGGTGGGAGTGTCGGGGCGGCCGCCGGCCCGGTCGATCCGCGCCAGTTCAACAGCCCGGCGACGGCTACCCCGGCCCCGCCGCAGAGCAGCACCGCGAGTACGACGACAACCGCGACGAGCCCGGTGTTGGTGCGACCGCGTACGGGCGCAGGTGTTCCGGCCCAGGCTGGCGGCGGATATCCGGCCGCCGAGGGGTCGGTCGGGTAGCCGGGCAGTGGAGGATCGCCGGTCGGGTAGCCCGGCGGCGGGGCGTACCCGGTGGAGTAGGCGCCCGGCACGACGTATCCGGTCGGGGCGTACCCGGTCGGAGCGGCGGTCGGCGGGGCGTACCCGGTCGGAGCGGCGGTCGGCGGGGCGTACCCGGTGGGGGAGGCGGTCGGCGGGGCGTGGCTGGTGGGGGAGGTGCCGGTTGGGGGGAGGTTGGTGGGAGTTGGTGCGGACCAGATGGTGGCCGGGTCGTACCCGGATGGGGTGGTGGGGTCGGGGCCGGGTGGCGTCGACGCTGCGGCCGCCGGCGGCCTCCAGGGTGCGGGTGCCGAGGGCGTCCACGGTGCGGGTGCCGGCGGTGGTGCCCAGGGCGACGGGGTGGGGTCGGCGGTGAGCTCGGGCTCGGGGGCGGGGTCGGCGGGCGGCTGGGGTGGTGCCGGATCGGTCATCGGCTGCGCTCCAGGGGCGTCGGGTGGCGCCGGGGTGGTGCGGGCGGCCGTGGGCGCCGCCCCCAACGGTCCCGCACCGGGGATCGACCGGCAAGCCCGTTGACGACACACGGTTGTGGTTTCTTGGCTTTGCGTGAGTGTTCGTCGGATGGTCCGGTGGCGAAATGGTGGTCCCGTCCCGTTGCTTCCCGAAATTCACCTATCGATCATGTCGGCTGCTTGATAACCGGCCTTTCGAGCACCCGTGTTGAGCGAAGTTCGACTAGGCTCGGGGCTATGTGTGGAATCGTGGGCTACGCCGGCGCCCGGCCGGCGCTGAGCATCGTGTTGGACGGGTTGCGGCGCCTGGAATACCGCGGCTACGACTCGGCGGGAGTGGCGATCGTCTGCGATGACGAACTGCTGACCGAGAAGAAGGCCGGCAAGCTGGCCAACCTGGAGAAGTCGCTGGCCGAGCGGGTCAGTGCCGATCCGGACGGCTGCCCCACCCCGAAACTCGGCATCGGTGACGGCACCACCGGCATCGGGCACACCCGCTGGGCCACCCACGGCGGGCCGACCGACCGCAACGCCCACCCGCACCAGTCCCGCGACGGCCGGGTCGCGGTCATCCACAACGGCATCATCGAGAACTTCGCCAAGCTCCGGGCCGAACTCGAAGCCGACGGGATCGAGTTCGACAGCGACACCGACACCGAGTGCGCCGCCCACCTGCTCGCCGCCGCCCTGGCCGACCTGCGCGCGGCCGGTGAGCCGGACGGCCCGCAGTTGCTCGCGACCGCCATGCGCAGCGTCAGCCAGCGGCTGGAGGGGGCCTTCACCCTGCTCGCGGTCGACGCCGCGGTGCCCGGCGCGGTGGTCGGCGCCCGCCGCAACTCGCCGCTCGTGGTCGGCCGGGGCGAGGGGGAGAACTACCTGGCCAGCGACGTCTCCGCGTTCATCGAGCACACCCGCGAGGCGGTCGAGCTGGGCCAGGACCAGGTCGTTCTGATCACCGCCGACGGCATCGAGATCACCAACTTCGACGGTACGCCGGGCGTCGGCAAGGACTTCCACATCGACTGGGACGCCTCGGCCGCCGAGAAGGGCGGCTACGACTACTTCATGCTCAAGGAGATCGCCGAGCAGCCGCAGGCGGTCGCCGACACCCTGCTCGGCCGGTTGACCGACAGCGGCGAGATCATGCTCGACGAGGTGCGCCTGTCCGACCAGGACCTGCGTGACGTCGACAAGATCTTCATCGTGGCCTGCGGTACGGCGTACCACTCCGGGCTGGTGGCGAAGTACGCGATCGAGCACTGGACCCGGATCCCCTGCGAGGTCGAGCTGGCCAGCGAGTTCCGCTACCGCGACCCGGTGCTCGACCGGTCCACGCTGGTGGTCGCGATCTCGCAGTCGGGCGAGACGATGGACACCCTGATGGCCCTGCGGCACGCCAAGGAGCAGAAGGCCCGGGTGCTGGCGATCTGCAACACCAACGGTTCCACCATCCCGCGCGAGTCCGACGCGGTGCTCTACACCCACAGTGGTCCGGAGATCGCGGTCGCCTCCACCAAGGCGTTCCTGACCCAACTGGTGGCCTGCTATCTGATCGGGCTGCACCTGGCCCAGGTGCGCGGGGTCAAGTACGCCGACGAGGTCGGTGCCGTGGTGGCCCAGCTCCAGGAAATGCCGGGCAAGCTGCGTGACCTGCTGGCCGACATCGAGCCCGTACGCGAGCTGGCTCGGGACCTGAAGTCCGCGCCGACCGTACTGTTCATCGGCCGGCACGTCGGTTACCCGGTGGCGCTGGAGGGTGCGCTGAAGCTCAAGGAGCTGGCGTACATGCACGCCGAGGGCTTCGCCGCCGGTGAACTCAAGCACGGCCCGATCGCGCTGATCGACCAGGGCACCCCGGTGGTCTGCGTGGTGCCGTCCCCGGCCGGTCGGGGCATGCTGCACGACAAGATCGTGTCGAACATCCAGGAGGTACGGGCCCGTGGCGCCCGGACCATCGTGATCGCCGAGGAGGGCGACACGGCGGTCCTGCCGTACGCCGACCACCTGATCACGGTGCCGCGTACGCCGACCCTGCTGGCCCCGCTGGTCACCACGGTTCCGTTGCAGGTGCTCGCCTGCGAGATCGCCGCCGCCCGGGGACACGACGTCGACCAGCCGCGCAACCTGGCCAAGTCGGTCACCGTCGAGTGAGCCGTCCCGGCCCGGCCCGGCAGTTCGTGCCAGTCGCGAACACCGGGCCGGTCCGGGCGGTCACCACTCCGCACGGTCAACGGGCGGGCGCGATCACCCGGCCCGGCCGTCGAGCGTGATCCGGGCTACCGCGTCCAGGGCCGGATTGCCGGCGTCCCAGTAGCCTGTGTGGCCGTCGGACCGCCCCGGGAACACCTGGCCACCGAAGGCCGGACCGCTCGGGTCGGCGCCGAAGCGCAGGTCGTCGGCGGGCCGGCCGAACGCCACCAGCGGACCGACCCCCGGCAGCGCCGTACTGAGCACCAGCCGCCTGACCAGCTCGTCCGGCGCCGCCGCGTACCGGATCACGTCGTTGTCGGCGGCGCTGGCCCAGACCCGGCCCGCCGGCAGGTCGAGATCGGCGGCCCGGTCGACGCCGACGCCGGGTGAGCCGAGGAAGACCACCTGGTCGGCGGCGAGCCCGTGGTCGCGGGCGGTCGACCCGACCACCAGCGACCCATAGCTGTGGCCGAGCACGGTCTGTCGGGCCGGCGGGCCCTCGTGGGTGGCGCGCAGTCCTTCCTGGAAGCCGTGCAGTGCCGGCCCGGCGTCCCGGGCCCGACCGGTGGCGGCCGCCTCGTCGAGGAAGTCCGGGGCGTCGTAGTCGAGCCAGAGCACGACCGACGTCCGCTCGGTCGGGTCCAGCGCGGCGGCGCGGGCGGCCATCGTCTCGGCCCGGCCCAGTTCGCCGCCGACGGTGGGCAGGTCGGAGGTCATTCCCGGCACGTACGTCAGGACGTTCTCCGCCCGGTCCGGGTCGCCGATCGCGACGATCGCCCGCCCGTCCCCGGCCGGATCCAGGCCGAGCAGGTAGGCGCGGGGGCCGGTGTCGACGGACAGCCGGTCGCGGATCACGTCGAGCCCGGCGAGGGTGCGGTCGATCCGGGCCACTTCGGCCGGCACGGTCGGGGTGATCCGGCCGGTCAGCAGGGCGCCGCGCTGGACCAGCAGGGCGGTCCGCTGCCGGTCGAGCAGCAGCCGGTTGGCCTGGTCCCGGTCCCGCACCGGCACACCGTCCAGCCGGCCGATCCGGTGCGGCTCGTGCCCCACCAGCCAGCGCCGTTGGGCCCGGGTGAGCCCGGCCCACCAGCGGCCGACCAGCGCCGGGTCGGTGCCCGGCGGCGGTGGGCCGGTCGGCGGCGGGCCGGCCCAGCCGCCGCCCGCGTCGGCGGCCAGGTCGGCCAGCTGTCGAGCCGCCTCCAGGTCGGCGATTGTGGCCAGCTCCAGCGCCGCCCGGATCCCGTCGGCGACGTCCGCCACGGCCGCCGCCGTACGCGGGTCCGGCTGGTTTCCCGTGCTGAGCGGGTCCGGCCGGATCACGTCCGGGTCGGCCGAGACGACACCGCGCCGGTCGACCCGTACGCCCCCGGCGGCGGCCATCCCGACGGTGGCGTCCAGCATCGCCTTGGCTCGGGCGAGCTGCGTCGCGTAGCCGCTGAGGATCTGCTCGACCTCGATGAACACCGGTCGGCTCGCGGTCACTTCGGCGGCGAGCCCGTGCAGCCGTCCGTCGGCCGCCCGCCCGGCCGGGCCGGACCAGTCGGCCCGCAGCGTCGCGGCGGTGCCGGTCAGCTCGGCGGTGCGCCGGTCGGCCAGGCCGAGCAGACCGCGCCAGGCGGAACCGGCCGTACGCCAGGCCGCCGGGTCGGCCGACCAGAGTTGGGCGTACCCGATCATGCTGGTCACCGGCCCGCGTCGAGCCGGGTCGCGGCCCGGTCGTCGGCGCTGTCGTAGCCGTCGGCGGCGGCCCGCAGCCCGTCGGCGGTGGCCGCCGTCCGGGCCCCGACGTCGCCGAGCCAGTCGTGCACCGCCGATTCGAGCGCGCCCAGCGCGGTCGTGGCGGCCCAGCCGGGAGCCGGCACCAGCAGGCCGGTCCGGCCGGCGGGCCCGGTCGCGTCGGCCAGTCCGGTCGCGTCGGACAGTCCGTGGCCGAGCCGGTAGCCGGTGGCGGCGAGTTGGTCCGCCGCCCCGCGTAGCGTCCCGGTCCGCACCGAGATGAGATCGTCCTGCATGCCGCCTCCCGACCGATGTCGACGTCGTCGACGCTAGGACGCCGTGGCGGCCGTTCGGAAGCCCTGTGGACAACCGCGCCCGTGCGCTGTCCGCCGGTTGTCCACAGGGGTTGTACGACAACAGGCCGGGAGCTAATCTGCGCGCCCCCGAAGCCGGTTAGGGTGGGTACGTGATCGTCGCAGTCGGCATCGACGTGGTGCTCGTCGACCGGTTCACCCGTGCCCTGACACGTACCCCGTTGTTGGCCGATCGGTTGTTCACCGAGGCGGAGCGCTTCACCGGCTCCGGCAATCCCCGTTCGCCCGAGTCGCTCGCCGCCCGGTTCGCGGCGAAGGAGGCGGTGGCGAAGGCGCTCGGTGCGCCCGCCGGCCTGCGCTGGCACGACTGCGAGGTGGTCGCGGACCCGGACGGCCGGCCCTGGTTGACCGTCTCCGGTACGGTCGCCGCCGTCGCCGCCGAGCGCGGCGTCAACCGCTGGCACCTCTCGTTGTCCCACGACGGCGGCATCGCATCCGCCATGGTGGTGGCGGAACGGTGAGCCGACCGAGGGCGCGGAGTGGCGCGGAGCGGCGGGCCAGCCGGGCGCGGGCGGTGGCGCAGCGGTGAGCCGGCCGGACGGTGATGGCGTCGACGGGATCCGAGGGGGCGCGGGGATGGGCGGACGAGTGCGGACGGCGCGGCGGGTGGCGCGGTGAAGCCGGCCTGGCGGGTGGCGGACGTCCGGGCGGCGGAGGACACGGTGATGGCGAGCCTGCCGCCGGGCACGCTGATGCAGCGGGCGGCAGCCGGTCTGGCCCGCCGCTGCGCGTTGCTGCTCGAAGAGCGCGGCGGGGTGTACGGCGCGTCGGTGCTGCTCCTGGTCGGCTCCGGTGACAACGGCGGGGACGCCCTGTACGCCGGTGCCCGGCTGGCCGGGCGCGGTGCGGCGGTGCACGCGTTGCTGCTGAACCCCGAGCGGGCGCATCCGGGTGGGCTCGCCGAGTTGCGGGCGGCCGGCGGTCGTACCGTCGAGGATCTACCGGACTGGGCGGACCTGGTGCTGGACGGGATCGTCGGGATCGGGTCCAGCGGTGGCCTGCGGGAGCCGGCGGCACGGTTGGTCGGCCGGTTGGGCGGGTTGCGCGGGCGGGGCGGGCAGCGGGCGGTGGTGGTGGCGGTGGACGTACCGAGTGGGGTCGACGTCGACACCGGGCACGTGCCGCCGAGCAACGACGGTACGAGCGCGGTGAGCGCCGACGTGACGGTGGCCTTCGGGGTGCTGAAGCCGGCGCTGGTGGTCGGTCCGGCGGCGGCCCGCGCGGGTCAGGTGGACCTGGTCGACATCGGGGTGCGGCCGGGGCTGCGGGCGACGCCGGCACTGCACGTGACCGAGTGGGCCGACGTGCTCGACTGGTGGCCGTGGTCCGGTCCCGAGTCGGAGAAGTACAGCCGGGGCGTGGTCGGGGTGGCGACCGGTTCGGCCACCTATCCGGGCGCGGCGGTGCTCTCCGTCGGCGGTGCGCTGGCCGGGCCGACCGGCCTGGTCCGCTACGCCGGCGGTGCGCGGGACGAGGTGCTCCGGCAGCATCCGTCGGTGATCGCCACCGAGCGGGTGACCGACGCGGGCCGGGTGCAGGCGTGGGTCTGCGGTTCGGGGTTGGGCACCGGCGCGGCAGCCGCCACCGAGCTGCGCTGCGTACTGGCCGCGCCGGTGCCGGCGATCCTGGACGCGGACGCGCTGACCATGCTGGTCGACGGGTCGATGGCGGACCGGCTGCGGCAGCGGGACGCGCCGATCGTGATCACACCGCATGACCGGGAGTTCGCCCGGCTCTGCGGGGAGGCGCCGGGCGAGGATCGGGTCGGCGCGGCGTTGCGGCTGGCCGCCTGGATGGACGCGGTGGTGCTGCTCAAGGGCGACCGTACGGTGATCGCGACCCCGGACGGGCGGGCGGTGGTCAACCCGACCGGTACGTCGGCACTGGCCACCGGTGGCACCGGCGACGTGCTGGCGGGACTGCTCGGGTCGCTGCTCGCCTCGGGTCTGCCGGCCGATCGGGCGGCGATCGTGGCCGCGTACCTGCACGGGTTGGCCGGGCGGGAGGCGGCCCGGCGGGGCCCGGTGACCGCGCCCGATGTGGTGGCCGCGTTGCGGGACGTGGTGCCGCGCTGACCGGGTTGGCGCCGGTCCGGACGGGTTTCGGGGATGTGGTCGGGCCGGTTGTCCGGTCCCGATCCTGATCTCGGTTAGTAGTCTGGCCTCATGTGGCAGGCTGAGTTGCGCGTTGATCTTGACGCGATCCGGGAAAACGTGGCCCGGCTGCGCGCCGGGACGACGGCCGAGCTGATGGCGGTGGTCAAGGGCGACGGGTACGGCCACGGCATGCTGCCGGCGGCGTACGCGTCGCTGGACGCCGGTGCCGACTGGCTCGGTGTCTGCACCCTGGACGAGGCGCTGACCCTGCGTCGGGCCGGGATCACCGCACCGGTGCTGGCCTGGCTGCTCGCGCCGGGGCTGCCGCTGTACGAGGGGGTGGCGGCCGACGTCGACCTGAGCGCGGCGAGCCTGGACCAGCTCGGCGAGATGGTCAACGCCGGTCAGCTCGCCGGCCGACCGACCCGGGTCCACCTCAAGATCGACACCGGTTTGTCCCGGGGTGGCGCGTTCATCGACGACTGGCCGATCCTGGTCGAGGCCGCCGCCAAGGCCCAGGTCGACGGGCTGGTCGAGGTCGTCGGGGTGTGGAGCCACTTCGTCTACGCCGACGCACCCGGCCACCCGACCATCGACCGGCAACTCGCCGTCTTCCACGAGGCGCTCACCCTGGCCGAGCGGGTCGGGATCCGGCCGCGCTACCGGCACCTGGCCAACTCCGCCGCCACGCTGACCCGCCCCGACACGCACTTCGACCTGGTCCGCCCCGGAGTCTCCGTCTACGGCCTGTCGCCGGTCGCCGGTGAGAGGTACGGGCTGCGGCCGGCGATGACCGCCCGCGCCCGGGTGATGCTGACCAAGCGGGTGCCGGCCGGCACCGGCGTGTCGTACGGGCACACGTACCTCACCGAGCGCGAGACCACGCTGGCCGTGGTGCCGCTCGGCTACGCCGACGGGGTGCCCCGACACGCCTCCAACACCGGCCCGGTCCAGCTCGCCGGGAGCGTACGCCGGATCGCCGGCCGGGTCTGCATGGACCAGTTCGTGCTGGACTGTGGCGACGACCCGGTGACCGCCGGGGACGTGGCGACCCTCTTCGGTGACGGGTCGGACGGTGGCCCCACCGCCGACGACTGGGCCGAGGCGGCCGGCACCATCAACTACGAGATCGTCACCCGGTTCGGTGGCGTCCGGGTACCCCGGATCTACGACGGGGCACCCGTGCCGACCGGTCCGGTGACCGTCACCCCGGAGGTGTTCCGGTGAGCCGAGCGGGTACCCGCAACAGAGTGGGTCGGGGCGTACCCCGGTCCGGGCTGACGCGCGCGGCCGGAATCCTCGGCGCGGCGGTCGGTGTGGCCGCGGCCGGGGTGGCGGCCGGGCTGGCCGCCGAGCGGGCGGTGGTCCGGCGGGCCAAGTCGGTCCCGGACGACCCGTACGCGGAGGAGGCTTTCGGCGAGTTGCCGTACGACAGCGCGTACACCGTCGAGACCGCCGACGGCACCGGCATCCACGTGGAGTTGGTCGAGGTGACCGACCAGGACGCCCCGGCCCGCCCGACGGTGGTCTTCGTGCACGGCTTCTGCCTCGACATGGGCACTTTCCACTTCCAGCGCACCGCGGTCGGCGCGCACGGCCAGCACCGGATGCTCTTCTACGACCAGCCCGGCCACGGCCGCTCCGACAAGCTGGAATCCGGCGAGTACGAGCTGCCGACCCTCGGTGAGACGCTCCGGTCGGTGATCGACCAACTGGTGCCGGACGGTCCGCTCGTGCTGGTCGGGCACTCGATGGGCGGTATGACCATCATGGCGTTCGCCGAGCGGTATCCGGAGATGTTCGACGACCGGGTGGTCGGCACGGTGTTGATGGCCACCTCGGGCGGGCTGCTGGAGGAGACCAAGATCGGTCTGCCGGCGATCATCGGGCGGATCGGCACCCCGTTGCTGCCGCTGGTCAACAACGCCACCAAACTCACCGGCGGCATGATCGACCGGGCCCGGAAGGCGTCGGCCAACATGGCCTGGCTGCTCACCCGCAGGTACGGCTTCGGCACCCCGAACCCGAGCCCGTCCCTGGTCTCGTACGTGGAGCGGATGAACGCCGGCACCTCCACCGAGACCGTCGCCCGCTACCTGCGCACCCTCTACACCCACGCCCGCTACCCGGCGTTGATGGCGCTGAAGGACACTCCGACCCTGGTCATCGTCGGTGACCAGGACATGATCACGCCGGTGACCCACTCGGAGGAGATCCTGCGCCGCCTGCCCGAGGCCGAGTACATCAAGGTCCCCGACGGCGGCCACGTGGTGATGCTCGAACACGCCGACAAGGTGAACGCCGCCCTGCTGGGCTTCCTTGACAGACTGGCCCGATGAACGCGGCTGACCCGGTGAACGCGACTGACCCGAACGATCCAGTGAACTCGGCCGACCCGAACGACTCAGCCGAAGCCAACCCGGTCGTCGATCTTTCCACTGTGGATGACACCAGGGCCTTCGGGCGCCGGTTGGCGGCGCTGCTGCGCGCCGGTGACCTGCTGGTGCTCACCGGCCCGCTGGGCGCCGGCAAGACCGCGCTGACCCAGGGGATCGGCGACGGCCTCGGGGTGCTCGGCGCCGTCACCTCGCCGACCTTCGTGATCGCCCGGGTGCACCGGCCGGACCCGGCCAGCGTCGGCCGGCGGCGGGTGAACCGGCCGGCGCTGGTGCACGCGGACGCGTACCGGCTCGGTGCGGCGGTCGACCCGCGGGCCGAGATCGACGACCTGGACCTGGACGCGTCGGTGGACGACGCCGTCACCGTGGTCGAGTGGGGCGAGGGCCTGGTCGAGCAACTGGTCGACGCCCACCTGCGGGTCCGGATCGACCGGCGCGACGACGACTCCCGCCGGATCGAGCTGGTCCCGGTCGGCGGCGACTGGGCCGAGCGCCTGTCGACCCTCTAGCCGCCGTTCCCCACCACCGGGTACGGCTTGTCGTACCGGGCTTCTAGAGTCGCGGGCGAGCGTTCGACCATCCCCCGAAAGGTGACCGATGACCATCGACCTGCCCGCCCTGCTGCCGTCGGAGTGGCGCACGGTGCTGGAGCCGCACCTCGACCCGGCCCGCACCGCCGAGCTGGCCGAATTCGTCACCGCCGAGTACGCCACCCAGACCGTGTTCCCGCCGGTCGATGACCTGTTCTCGGCGTACCGGCTGTGTGCGCCGAAGGACTGTCGGGTGCTGATTCTGGGGCAGGACCCGTACCACAAGGCGGGTCAGGCCCACGGGCTGAGCTTCAGCGTGCGCGACGGGGTGGCGGTGCCGCCGTCGCTGCGCAACGTCTTCAAGGAGCTGGCCGAGGACCTGAGCGTGCCGGCCCCGCGCGGCGGCAACCTGTCCGGCTGGGCGGCCCAGGGTGTGCTGCTGCTCAACGCGGTGCTGACCGTGCGCCAGGCCACGCCGGGCTCGCACGCGAACAGGGGCTGGGAGGAGTTCACCGACGCCACCATCCGGGCCCTGGACGCCCGCTCCGAGCGGGTGGTCTTCCTGCTCTGGGGTGGCTACGCGCGCAAGAAGCGGGAGCTGGTCACCAACCCGGCGCACGTGGTGCTGGAGGCGGGCCACCCCAGCCCGATGAACCCGCGTGGTTTCCTCGGCAGCCGGCCGTTCAGCGCCGCCAACAAGGCTCTCGCCGACGCCGGCCTGCCCACTGTCGACTGGGAGCGGACCGCCGGCTGACCCGTCCGGGCTGGGCGGGCGATCCACCCACCGGATCGCCCGCCGCACAACCGGATGCGTCGGGTCTCATGCCGGCCGGGTCGTGACGGGTGGTAGTCGCCCGCCGGCTAGGGTTCTGGGGTGCTCGTACTCGTGCTGGATTCATCGACCCCGGCGGTGACCGCGGCGCTCGCGGAGGTGACGGCCGATCGGGTCGTGCTGCGGGCCGAACGCCGTACGGTGGACGCGCGGGCGCATGGTGAGCTGCTCGCCCCGGCGATCGAGGCGGTGCTGGCCGAGGCCGGCGCCCGTCCGGCCGACCTGACCGCGCTGGTCGCCGGCCTCGGGCCGGGTCCGTTCACCGGCCTGCGGGTCGGCCTGGTCACCGCGGCCACGATGGGCCAGGTGCTGTCGATCCCGACCTACGGTGTCGGTTCCCTCGACGCGCTCGGCCGGGACGCCGGCACCGGCCGGCGGGTGCTGGTCGCCACCGACGCCCGCCGCCGGGAGATCTACTGGGCGGCCTTCGACGAGGCGGGCGTGCGGGTGGCCGGTCCGGCCGTCGACGCCCCCGCCGTGGTCGCCGGCCGGCTGGCCGAGCTGGGTGTCACGGTCGCGGTGGGCGAGGGCGCCCAACGGTACGCCGACATTCTCGGCCTGCCGGTGCCGCCCGAACCGACCTTCCCGTCCGGGTACGCGCTGGCCGAGCTGGCCGCCGACCGGGTCCGTGCCGCCGCACCCGGTGAACGACTGGTCCCGCTCTACCTGCGCCGGCCGGACGCGGTCGCGGCCACCGGCCACAAGTCGGTGCTGCCGTGAGGCTGACCCGGTTCCGCTGGTGGCACATCTCCGACGTGCTGTCGATCGAGGCCGACCTGTTCGGCGCCGAGCAGTGGTCACCGGGCATGTTCTGGAACGAGCTGGCCAGCGGCCATCACTACCTGGTGGCGCTGGACGACGCCGGGCCGCTGGTCGGGTACGCCGGGCTGGCGGTGACGCCGGACGAGGCGTGGGTGCAGAACATCGCCGTTCGTCGGGACGCGCAGCGCGGCGGCATCGGCCGGGCCCTGCTGGAGGCGCTGCTCGCCGAGGCGGCCCGACGTGACGTACGCAAGATCCTGCTGGAGGTGGCGGTGGACAACCCGGCCGCCCAGCGGCTCTATGCGGCGTACGACTTCGAGCCGGTGGGGATCCGCCGGGGCTACTACCAACCGAGCAACACCGACGCGCTGGTGATGATGCGAGATGGCTGACGAGCCGCTGATCCTGGGGATCGAAACCTCCTGCGACGAGACCGGGGTCGGCATCGTACGCGGGCACACCCTGCTCGCGGACGCGCTGGCGTCCAGTGTCGAGGAGCACGCCCGGTTCGGCGGGGTGGTGCCGGAGGTGGCCAGCCGGGCGCATCTCGAAGCGATGGTGCCGACCATGCAGCGGGCGCTGGACGACGCGGGCGTGACGCTGGCCGACATCGACGCGATAGCGGTCACCGCCGGTCCGGGTCTGGCCGGTGCCCTGCTGGTCGGGGTCGCCGCGGCCAAGGGCTACGCGGTCGCCGCCGACAAACCGGTGTACGGGGTGAACCACCTCGCCGCCCATGTCGCGGTGGACACCCTGGAGCACGGCCCGCTGCCGGAGCCGGCGATCGCCCTGCTGGTCTCCGGCGGGCACTCGTCGTTGCTGGTGGTGGACAACCTGGCGACCGGGGTGACGCCGCTCGGTGCGACGATCGACGACGCGGCCGGTGAGGCGTTCGACAAGGTGGCCCGGCTGCTCGGCCTGCCGTTTCCCGGTGGGCCGCCGATCGACCGGGAGGCGCGGGCCGGCGACGCCGCCGCGATCGGTTTCCCGCGCGGGTTGACCGCCCCGAAGGATCTGGCCGCGCACCGGTTCGACTTTTCCTTTTCCGGGTTGAAGACGGCGGTGGCCCGCTGGGTGGAGGCCCGGCAGCGGGCCGGTGAGCCGGTGCCGGTCGCCGACGTGGCCGCGTCGTTCCAGGAGGCGGTCTGCGACGTGCTGACCGCGAAGGCGATCGACGCCTGCCGCAGCCGGGGCATCGACACACTGGTCATCGGCGGTGGGGTGGCGGCGAATTCGCGGCTGCGGGTGCTGGCCGAGCAACGCGCCGCGAAGTACGGCATCACCGTGCGCGTCCCCCGTCCCAAACTCTGTACGGACAACGGCGCGATGGTGGCGGCGCTCGGTTCGCACCTGGTGGCGGCGGGGGTCGCGCCGAGCCGGCTGGATCTGCCCGCCGATTCGGCCATGCCGCTGACCGTGGTGAGCGTGTGATGCGAGGAAAGAGGGAACGGAGATGGCGGACGTGATCGCGCGGATGTGGGAGGCACGCGCGGAGCCGGCCGGATTCGCCGAGTTGATCCTGTGGGTGACGGAGACGGCGCTGCCGGAGTTCGACCATCACCCGCTGCACATGTCCAGCGAGGTCTTCTCCTCCACCGACAACCGGCTGGTGGTCATCTCGAAGTGGCGGGGGAATCCGCTGAGCCTGCCCGAGCCGCCGGCCCGGTTGGTCGCCCGTCCGCCGCACGTGTGGGATTTCGCTCAGGTCGACCGCTGAGGCACCCGCCCACCGCACCCCGCCAGGTGTCGACGTTTTGCCTGGTCAGGTATGCTGTAGCTGGCTGTCGCCCGAGGTCCGGGTCGGCCCGTACGGGGTGCGTGCACCGGCGTCGGGCGGACGGAATCTTGACGCGGGGGGCGGCTGATGGGCAACAATAGATGCAAGGAGGGGAGTATTCCCCGACGGTGGTGTCGTCAGCACGGTGGACATCCGGCCCAGCCGGGAGGAAACCCGGCGCCATCGGTCACCCCAAGGGGCTAAACTCCCGCGGCTCGGTGGCGGAAAAGACCTCCGACAGTCACCAGAGTCCGCATCGCCATCCAGTCTGCCCCCTTCCAGGGTCCAGATCGGCCGGCGATGCCCCGTGTCTGCCGGAGGTTCTTGATGGATGTTTCCGCCCTCACCTGGATCATCACGCTCGTCGTGTTGGTCGGTGTGCTGCTGCTCGACCTGTTGATCATCGGTCGGCGACCACACGAGCCGAGCATCAAGGAGTCGAGCCTCTGGGTCGGCTTCTACGTCGTACTCGCCCTGCTGTTCGGGCTGGGGGTGTGGGCCACCTCCGGCGGAAGGTTCGCCGGTGAGTTCTACATCGGCTGGCTGACCGAGTACAGCCTCTCGATCGACAACCTCTTCGTCTTCGTCGTGATCATGGGACGGTTCGCCGTACCCCGGCAGTACCAGCAGACCGTACTGCTGGTCGGCATCGTGCTCGCGCTGGTGATGCGCGGTGGCTTCATCGCCGCCGGGTCCGCGCTGGTGTCGCAGTTCTCCTGGGTCTTCTACATCTTCGGCGCCTTCCTCGTGTACACCGCGATCAGCTTCGTCCGGCAGGGCGAGATGGACGCGGCGGACGTGAAGGAGAACGCGCTGGTCCGGTGGAGCCAGAACCACCTGCCGCTGTCGAACTCGTTCAACGGCACCAGGCTGACCGTGCTGAGCGAGACCGGCAAGCGCCTGTTCACCCCGATGCTGCTGGTCCTGATCGCGATCGGCACCACCGACCTGATCTTCGCGCTCGACTCCATCCCGGCGATCTTCGGCGTGACCAAGGAGCCGTACCTGGTGTTCACCGCGAACGTGTTCGCGCTGATGGGGCTGCGGCAGCTCTACTTCCTGCTCGGCGGGCTGCTCGACCGGCTGGTCTACCTCAACATCGGCCTCGCGGTGGTGCTCGGCTTCATCGGGGTCAAGCTGGTGCTGGAGGCGCTGGCCGACAACAGCCTGCCGTTCATCAACGGCGGCGAGCACGTCGGTTGGGCCCCGCACATCCCGATCTGGCTCTCCCTCACCGTCATCCTCGGTTCGCTGATCATCGCGACCATCGCCAGCCTGCTCAAGGCATCCAAGGACCGCAAGCGGGAGCTGGCCGACGTCGGCACCCACTGACCCACCGGGTCGGGGCCGACCGCCCCGGCCACCCTCCTCGGCAGAACCGTCGGGCCCGTCCGGGTGTCACCACCGGGACGGGCCCGACGGCCGTCCGGGGCCCGACGTCCGGCGGTGTCTCGACAATCCGGACGACTGCCCGGCGGTGTCTCGACAATCCGGACGACTGCGGCGAGGATGAATTTTCCGGTCGCGGAACCGTGCCCGGGACACGGGGAGCGAGAGATGACGACGAGCGCCGCGATCAATCCGTTCGAGTCCGCCAAGGCCGACCTGCACGAGGTGCTGGCCACGCTGCGTCGGGACAGCCCGGTGGTCGAGTTGGCCCTGCCGACCGGCGCCACCGCCTGGCTGGTCACCCGGTACGCCGACGCACAGCGGGCGCTCGGTGACCCGAACCTCGGCAAGACCACCTCGGCCGGCGGATTCTCCTACCGGGGCATGGTGCCGCCGGACGTGGCGCGGGCCGTGGGCCGGCACATGCTCGCCATCAACCCGCCCGACCACACCCGGATCCGACGGCTCGTCTCCGGCGCGTTCACCGCCCGGCGGATGGCCGCGCTCCGGCCCCGGATCGAGGAGCTGGCCGAGCAGTTGCTCGACCGGATGCCGGCGAGCGGCCAACTCGACCTGATCGACCACTTCGCCTTCCCGCTGCCGATCCAGGTGCTCTGCGAGCTGCTCGGCGTACCGGCGCAGGACCAGGACGACTTCCGCCGGTGGACCGACGCGATCGTCACCGGGCCGGTGAACCCGGCCGGGCTGCCGCCCGCGCTGGTGGCGATCGTCGGATACATCCGGGAGCTGCTGGTCGCCAAGCGCCGGCAGCCGGCCGACGACCTGCTCTCCGCGCTGATCGCGGTTCGTGACGACAACGACGACCGGCTCGACGACGACGAGCTGATCTCGATGGTCTACCTCTTCCTGATCGCCGGCCACGAGACCACGGTCAACCTGATCGGCAACGGCAGCCTGCTGCTGCTCGCCGACCAGCAGCGGTGGGCCCGGATAGTGGCCGAACCGGAGCTGATCCCGAACGCCGTCGAGGAACTGCTGCGCTACGAGGGTCCGGTGCAGAGCGCCACCTTCCGTACCGCCCTGAAGGAGACGGAGATCGGTGGGGTGACCATCCCGGAGGGCGCGTTCGTGCTGGTCTCGCTCCTGTCGGCGAACCGGGACGGGGAACGGTTCGCCGAACCGGACCGGCTCGACCTGGATCGGCCGGCGACCACGAACCTGTCCTTCGGACACGGCATCCACTACTGCCTCGGTGCCCCGCTGGCCCGGCTGGAGGGGCAGATCGCGTTCCACGCCCTGTCCCGCCGCTACCCGGCGATGCGTCTGGCGGTGCCGGTCGAGGAGGTCGCCTGGCGGCCGGGGCTGCTGCTGCGCGGGCTGACCGCCCTACCGGTGACCCTCGGCTGAACCGCCCTCCTGGCGGATCCCGTCGGCTTCGAGCCGGGCGGCCCGCAGGATCTGCTCCGCCTCCTGCCTGGCCCCGGCGCGGTGGTTCTCGGCCTGCTCCTCGGCCAGTCTCAGGACCTGCTCCACCCGGGTGCCGAGACCGGCCAGCGTCGGCCGGGGATCAGACCCGCGCCGCGCGCCCACGGGTGCGTCCCCGTCCGGGGTGACGAGCGAGGTCGGCCGCCTACCGGGCCGGAGGAGGAGCAGGGCCAGACCCACGAGCAGAAACACCCAGGCGTACGCGTCGGCCGCGCCGTCGGTCGCGGCGCCGATGCCGAGACCGAGGCCGATTCCGATCACCACGATGGCCAGGTACCTGGACATGACAGCCTCCCACCCTCGTACGCCGCCACACATGGTCTCCCACCGTGGCAAGCCGGGCCGATGTCCGTTTCGTACCCGCGTTGGTGAACCCGGTGTGACGCGTGTCGCTCCCGCGAACTCCGATACAACCGTTCGTGACCCCGATCGACTTGACTCTGCGGAGTCCACGGGAGGGATCACGGAGTGCAGGCAGAGCTGGAACGGGAGTACGTCGAATTCGTCACCGCCCGGCTCGCCCGGATGCAGCGGATCGCGTACCTGCTCTGTGGCGATGCCCACCGGGCCGACGATCTCGTCCAGCAGACCTTCACCACCCTCTACGTACAGTGGCGGCGGGTCCGCGCGGTGGAGTATCCGGACGCGTATGTGCGGACCATGCTGGTGCGGACGTTCCTGAGCGAGAAGCGGCTGGCCTGGTCGTCCCGGGTCGACCTGACCGACTCGGTGCCGGAGCGGATCACGCCGGAGGGGCCGGGGGTGGAGGACCGGGCGGTGCTGCGGGACGCGCTGAGCCGGGTGCCGAAGCGCCAGCGGGCGGTGCTCGTCCTCCGGTTCCTCTGCGATCTGCCGGTCGACGAGGTGGCCGAGTTGCTCGGCTGCTCGCCCGGCACGGTGAAGAGTCAGACCTCGCACGGGTTGGCGGCGCTGCGGCGGCTGCTGGGCGCGGAGACGCTGGCGGCCTGGGACCCTCGCGGTGTGAAAGGGGGGCGAGTAGTTGCGCGAGTATGACGACGAGTCGGCCCGTTCGCTGTTGGGGATGCTGGCCGACGACGTACCGCCGCCGTCGCGGGTGGATATCGGCGCGCTGGTTCGTACCGGCCGGCGTCGGGCCCGGCGTCGACGGTTGGCCGGGGTCGCGGCGACCGTGCTGGTGACGGTGGGGGCGGTTGCCGTCGTACCGGTGGTGGTCGACGTGGCGAACCGGAGCGGGCAGGAGCGGCCGGTGGTCACCGGCGGTGCCGCCCAGCCGGAGGAACCGCCGTTGCAGCCGGCGGTCTGCACGCCGCACCAGTTGCCGCTGCCGGGCCCGGCGGTCAGCAGTGAGGTGCTCGGCGGCGACCCGTCCGGCCGTTACCTGGTCGGCATGGCAACCGACAAGCTTGGCCAGTCGTACGTGGTCCGCTGGGACCGGGGCCAGCTCACAACGCTCAAGGTGCCGATCTACCAACCGGCCCACCTGGTGGTCAACGCCCGCGGTGACGTCGCCGGTGACGGTTACCTCAGGGAGACCAAGCGGACCACCGCTTGGGTCTACCGGGACGACCAGTTCACGCAACTGCCCACGGGCGGCGGGGTTCCCGTTGCCGTGGTGGGGATCAACGAGCGCGGCGACGTTCTCGGCACGATCCAGGGCGGCACGGTGGCCCCGTCCCCTCATCCGAGTGACATCCCGGCGGGCAAATTTGCCAGGACGTACGGCACGCGGCCGGTGATCTGGCCGGCGAGCAGCGTCGACGATGTCCGTGCCCTGGCCAACCCGCCGGGCGCGTCCATCGTGTCCGTCGTGGGAATCGACGACGACGGCACGGCGGTCGGCACGAGCACGGCGAAGCCCGTGACGATCTTCGGTAACCAGTCCGCGGATTTGTTGAACGTGGGCGCGCGTGGCCTGGTGTGGGCACCGGATGGCACGGTCCGCGAACTGGCCGCGCCGCCCGGCTACGGGCCGGAGGTCGCGATCCAGTCGATCCGCAACGGTTGGGTGATCGGCTCGTACCGGAGTCCGTCGGACGGCACGGTGACGGCTCGGTGGAACCTGCGTACCGGTGATGTCCGGCCGCTGTCGCTGAAGTTCGTGACCTCGGTCAACCGCTACGGCTGGGTGGGCGGGTACGTGATCGACGCCAGCGGCGGATTCGCCCAGGCGCTGGCAACTGACGAACGGACCCTGGTGCTGCCGTTGGCCGAGGGCTTCGACCGGAGCCGACCAACCGCGATCAAGGTCTTGATCAGCGACAACGGCCAGCAGATCGGCAGCGTCCTGGAGCACGGCGGCCGGGGTACGCCGGCGGCCTTCCGCTGGAGCTGTGTCTGAGTTCGGGGCGTTCGAAAACGCGATGGTGATTTGATCGGGACGTACATCAGAGATTGTGTGCGTACGCCATCTTTGATGTAGGCGATTGTCGCGTTGGTTTGTTCGGCGGGAATCAGATCGACCTCAGTCGGCTGCCGGGCGGTGGACCGGATATCCAGCCGAGGAATCGGGTGTCGAGTTGCGCCGGGTCGAGTTCGCTCAGTTCGGGTGCGGCCCGGTCGCGGAAGTGCATCATGAAGGTGCGCAATTTTCCGGGCTCGCGCTGATAGAGGATTCGCAGCCGGCGCCGGAACGTCGGGCACGGCCAAGGGTCCCGGCAGTCCGCGCACTGCCATGCGTCGTTGTTGCGATGTGCCGCAATCAGGTCGTCGTCTTCGTCCACCCGGCCGCGTCCTCTCGTGCGCACTTTGTCAGAGCAGATAGATCATGCTTGTCGTGCCGTCCGCTGCGGTGATCGCGGAGGTCGCATCAGCAGGTGGGGCCGCATCCGGGTACGGCCGGCGGTGGTCACGCCGATCCGGACGAGTCACGCCGTACCCGGCCGGAGACACCGACCGCAAACGGCTCCGCTGGCACGGTGGCAGGCGTGGCTGCGTACCCCGGTTTCTGGTTGGTCGGACGTCTGCGGGGTGGTCGGGGCCGGCGGTGGGTCGGTTGTCATCTCGTGCGGGGGAGCGTCTGCCGACGTGTTCGCATTTGTTGTCGTCATGGCTTCGTCCTTCTCGTCCAGCATCGGGAATCTCCTTTTGGGCACGTTGGAAGGAGCCGCCCCGGGTGCGGCGAATCGGGAGCCGGGGCGGCTCCGCAGTTCCGCCCGTCCGGGTTCCATTTGCCGATGGATCCGAGCGGTTCCGCTGAATACACTCTGGACTATCCCCCCGATCCAGGGCAGGATTCTTCGATGTACCGCCCACGTCATCTCACGTACTTACAGACGGAGTAAGTAAATGAACATCGATATGTGGATCCGGGCACTGAAGGCTGCTCGATCGAGTGCCGGCGTCTCCCAGGAGGGGCTGGCGGCGTTGATCCCCTGGAGCACGTCGACCATCGCCGCGATCGAGACCGGGCGCCGCCGACCGACGATGGAATTCGCCATCGCGGCGGACAAGGCGTTGGACACCGGCGGTCTGCTGGCCGAGATGCTGGAGCTGGTGAACCGGGAACGGACGGAAAACTGGTTCGCCGCGTGGCGTGGCTTCGAGGAGCACGCCGTCGGCCTGCGCGCGTTCGAGCCGTGCCTGATTCCGGGCATGCTCCAGACCGAGGACTACGCCCGAGCGATCATCTCGGCCGGCGGGTTGCAGCCCGAAGCCGAGGTGGAAAAGCTGGTCGCGCTGCGGATGGAGCGGCAGAAAATGCTGTTCCGCGAGGATCCGCCGTTCTGTCTCTTCGTCCTGGACCAGAGCGCGCTGACTCGCCTGGTCGGCGGTCGCGCGGTCCGCGACGCCCAACTCGCACACCTGTTGGAGCTGGCCGGACTGCGACACGTCCGGATCCACGTCATTCCCGACGACCACGGCGAGCACGTCGGGCTTACCGGCGGGTTCATGCTGGCCGACCTGCCCGACCACGACCACGTTGTTTACCTGGAAAACGTCGCGCGGGGTCAGGTGGTCGACGACCCGGATCTGATCAGTCTCGTCAAGCGCAAGTGGGATAGCCTGCTCGGAGCGGCTCTCTCCGAGCAAGCCTCGTTGGAACTCATCACGAAGCTGAAGGTGACCCCATGACCAACACTCCACATTGGCGGAAGTCGACCCGGTCCGGCGACGGTGCCGGTAACTGTGTCGAGGTTGCGGACAATCTGCCCGGTCGTGTTTTCGTCCGGGATACCAAGGACCGTGACGGTGGCACCCTGACCTTCGCTCCCGACGCGTGGCGTGCGTTCGTCTCCGAGACGGCAACCCGCCAGCCGCAGTAGTCAGATCCTGAGCGAACAGCGCCTGCCCCGGCCTCCGGGAGCGGGCGTTGTTGCTGTCCGGGCACGGGGCATCGTGCTCTCCGGGCGGCGAAGGGATCATCGCCACCGCCGGGCGTCGGGGTCTTGGCATGCGTCTCAGTTACGGGATATCTTCCCGGATATGGGAGAGCCGACCGAGGTCGACGCGCAACTCAGCCCCGCCGATGCCCGGCTCGCCGCCCGGTTGGCCGGGTTGCGGGGCGAGCACGGCTGACCAACCGGTCTGGACCGACCCGACCACCGGCTTCCGGCGGCGTTCGGTGTCACCGCCGCACGCCGGCCTGCGGGCCGAGGTGATCGAGGGGACCCTGCCGGCCGGCGCCGCCATCGCCTACGACGAGCCGCCGGTGCCCGGCCTGGAACAACACCTCTGGCTGCTACAGGGCAGGTTGCGGCTCACCGTGCAGGGCGACACCCACGATCTCGAACCCGGCGACAGCCTGCGGTTCCGGCTCCGGGGCCCGTCCCGGTTCGACTGCCCCGGCCCGACACCGGCGCGCTACGTACTCACGCTGGTGTTGCCGTGACCGGGGCGACCGGCAACGAGTCGGCCGGGCGGACACGGGTCGAGCGGCTGGACTCGGACGCGCTGGACGAAGGCGCGGTCGCCGAACTCGGTGACGTACTGCACGCCTGCGTCGATGGTGGGGCGAGCGTCGGGTTCGTGCCGCCGTTCGGCGTCGCCGACGCGCGCCGCTACTGGCGGGACGTACGCGGGTCGCTGGTGTCCGGCGGGCGGGTGCTGCTCGTGGCCCGGCAGGACGGGCGGATCACCGGCACCGCGCAGGTCATGCTCGCGATGCCGGCCAACGGCCGCCACCGCGCCGATGTCGGCAAGGTCCTGGTGCATCCGGCCGCCCGCCGGTCCGGGCTCGGCCGGGCGCTGATGGCCGAGGTCGAGCGGGTCGCCCTGGAGCACGGGCGCAGTCTGCTGGTGCTCGACACGGTGACCGACTCCGCCGGAGAGCGGCTCTACCAGGCGATCGGCTACCGGGCGGCCGGCGTGATTCCCGGCTACGCGCTCTCGACGCGGGGCACGCTGGAGGACACCAGGGTGATGTTCAAGGTGCTGCCGCCGATCAGCGGGTGACCGCCATCAGGACATACAACAGGATCAGCGTCGCCACCGCGACCGCGACGACGACCAGCAGGTCACGCCGGCCGTGGTCGGCGGCGTCCGCCGGGGCCGGTGCCGTGGGCAGGTCGCGGGTGACCTCGGCCAGATCGCCCAGCGTACGGGCGGAGTAGACGACACCGAGCCGTTCGGTGAACTCGTCCAGGGTCAGCCGACCCTCGGCGGTGTGCCGTTGCAGATCGTCGACCACCCGTTGCCGGTCGTCGTCCGAAGCCCGCATCTGCACGTCCACGCGGGACAGCGTACGCACCGAAGTCAGGCGGCGGCGTCGAGCGGATCGGCGAGCAACTGTTCGAAGGCCAGTTCGGCCGCGCCGATCAGCACCGCCTCGTCACTGAGCTGCGGGGTCCGCAGCCGCACGTGGTCGCGCGGTACGGCCAGCGCCATCGCGTTGAGCCGACTGCGTACCTGGGTGGCGGCGGCGAGGTAGATGTCCCGCAGCGGCCCGCCGAAGATCACCACGTCCGGGTTGAAGATGTTGATCAGGTTCGCCACGCCGAAACCGAGCCAGTCGCCGACCTGCCGTACGGCGGTCTTCGCGCTCGCGTCGCCGTACGCCGCCGCCTCGACCACCGCGCGGGCCGCGTCGTGCCCGACGAGGTTGCTCCGGCCGGCGGCCTGGAGCAGGGCATACTCGCCGATCTCGGTCTCCCAGCAGCCCCGTGAGCCGCACCCGCACGGCTGACCGCCCGGATGCACCACCATGTGGCCCACCTCGCCGCCGAAGCCGCCGTGCCCGGTCAACCGCCGGCCACCGACGATGATGCCGGCGTCGACGCCGACGTCCTGGTGCAGGTAGATGACGTTGTCCAGGCCGGCCGCCGCGCCCCGGATGTGTTCGGCCAGGGCGCTGACGTCGGCCGCCCGGTTGACCAGGATCGGCCGGTTCGAGTCCAGGTCGGCGGTGAGCAGCGGGCCCAGTGCCCCGTCGACCCAGCCGGTCGGCGGATGTACGTGCACCGCCCCGTCGCGCCCGCGCATCATGCCGCAGACCGCCACGCCGGCACCCACGTAGACCGAGCCCTTCGGCACCGCCTGGAGCATCTCCTTGAGGAAGCCGGCCAGCACCGGCACCGTCTCCTCGGCCGGCACGTCGGGCGGCCGGGGCGCCTCCCGCCGGTCGAGCACCACACCACCGAGCCCGATCCGGGCCACCCGCAACCGGTTCACCTCGATGCTGAACGCGTACGCGTAGACCCGGGCGGACTCGGGCCGGACGACCAGTGACGGTCGTCCGGCCCGGCCGGTTTCCCGGGGTGCCCGTTCGCTGACCAGCCCGGCGGCGGTCAGCTCGGCGGTCAGCGCGCCGATGGTGCTGCGGTTGAGCCCGAGCGCGGTGGTGAGTTCCGCCCGCGAGGTCGCGCCGTGCACGTGCACGTAGCGGAGCAGCGCGCCCAGATTCTGGCGGCGGACTTCCTCCTGGCTCGGCCCGGCGCGCATCGGTTGTTCACATCACTTTCGGGAGACGACGTCATCTGTGTCCGGTGGCGGCGGCACGTCTTCTGGAGAGTGCGTCCACCCCGGCCGCGGCCAGCAGCACCAGGCCGGTGACCACGAACTTGACCCCGGAGCTGTAGCCGAGCAGGCCCATCCCGTTGTCGATCACCGCGACCACCGCGCCACCGAGGACCGCGTCGAACACCCGGCCCTTGCCGCCGAAGAGGCTGGTGCCGCCGATGACCGCCGCGCCCACCGCGTAGAGCAGCACGTTACTGCCGCCGGTGTTCGGGTCGACCGACCGGCCACGGCTGGCCGCGACGATGCCGCCGATCGCGGCCAGCAGCGAGCAGATCACGAAGACCGAGATCCGGATCCGGTCCACGTTGATACCGGCCCGCCGGGCGGCCTCGGCGTTGCCGCCGACCGCGTAGACGTGCCGGCCGTAGACCGTGCGCTGGAGCACGAAGGTGAGCACGACCAGCAGGATCGCGATCACCGGTACGACGATCGGCATGCCCTTGTTCGACGTGATCAGGGTGTTGATGCTGCGTTCCTGGTTCAGGATGTACGTCGCGACGCCGACGAGCAGGGCGACGGCGGCGATCCGGGCCAGCACCACCAGGAACGGGTCGACGATCAGGCCCCGGGCCACCCGACCGCGATAACGGATGAGCTGTACGGCGGCGTAGCCGAGCACCGCGGCGGCGGCGAGCAACCAGCCGAGGACCGGCTTCACGTTGCTGTTCTCGATCGAGACGATGACCTTGTCCTGGACCGAGATGTTGGTGCCGCCCTTGATGAGCAGCAGCACCACGCCCTGGAAGGCGAGGAACGCGGCCAGGGTGACCACGAACGACGGGATGCCGACCTTCGCCACCAGCACACCGAGCACCAGCCCGATCACCACACCGGTGACCAGGGCCGCGACCAGCGCGCCGTACCAGGGCCAGCCGTGCAGGGTGAGCAGCACCGCGAGCACGGAGGCGCAGACACCGCTGGCGAACCCGGCGGAGAGGTCGATCTCGCCCAGCAGCAGGACGAAGACGAGTCCCATCGCGATCAGGATGACCGCGGCGCCCTGGGTGAAGAGGTTGGCGAAGTTGATGGCGGAGAAGAACTCCGGGCGGGCGATCGAGAAGCCGATGCAGAGCACCACCAGGCCCAGTACGGCCGGCAGCGCGCCGATGTCGCCGCCACGTACCCGGCCGATGTAGTCACGCACGTGGTCGTTGACCGTGCGCGTCGGTACGGGCACCGGCTCCTCGCGTACCGCGGTAGGGGTGGAGGTGCTCATTGCTCGGCTCCAGGGGTGATGAGTTCCGCGTGACCGGCGCCGGTGGTGTCGCCGTTCTCGGACCGCAGACCGAGATCGCCGCTGCGTCCCGCGGTGATCAGCTCCACGATCTGGGAGTGGGTGATGTCGGTGGTCTTGACCTGGGCCACCGATCGCCCGAGGTAGAGCGCGGCGATCCGGTCCGACACGGCGAAGACGTCGTTCATGTTGTGCGAGATGAGCACGACCGAGAGGCCGTTGTCGGCCAGCCGGCGGACCAGTTCCAGCACCTGGGCGGTCTGCGCGACGCCGAGCGCGGCGGTCGGCTCGTCGAGGACGACCAGCTTGCTGTTCCAGAGCACGGCCTTGGCGATCGCGACCGTCTGCCGCTGTCCGCCGGAGAGGCTGGCCACGAGCTGACGCAGTGACTTGACCGTACGGACGGAGAGGCCGGCGAGGGTTTCCGCGGCCATCCGTTCCATCGTGACCTCGTCCAGGACCAGGCCGCTGGTCTTCTCCCGACCGAGGAACATGTTCTGCACGATGTCGAGGTTGTCGCAGAGGGCCAGGTCCTGGTAGACGACCTCGATGCCGAGCGCGGCGGCGTCCCGCGGGTTGTTCACGGTCACCGGCCTGCCGTCGAAGATGAACTCGCCACCGTCGATGGGGTAGATGCCGCTGATGCACTTGACCAGCGTCGATTTGCCGGCGCCGTTGTCGCCGACGAGGGCGGTCACCTCGCCCGGATAGGCGGCGAAGGCGACGTCGCGCAGGACCTGCACGGGACCGAAGTTCTTGTCGATCCCGCGCAGCTCCAGCAAGGGTGTCGCGGACACGGTGGGTCTCCTTTTCACGGGTGTCCGATCGCGGGGGTGTTCCGGTCGCGGGGTGTCCGTTCGCGGGGCGCCGGTCGCGAGGGTTCGAACAGGCATCCGGTCGGGTCAACCCGGTGTGCCCGTCCGCCGACCTACGGTCGACGGACGGGCACGGTGACTCCGAACGGGGTCAGAGCAGGGTTCAGCTGATGCCGGCGGCGGTGCAGGCCGCGGCGTACGCGGCGGTGCACAGCTCTTCCTTGGTCACGAAACCGTCGTCGATGACCGCCTTGACGTTGGTCTTGTCGATGGCCTTCGGCGCGAGCAGGACCGACGGGACGTCACGCCCACCCTCCGGGTCCTTGACCGTCTGGCCGACGTCCTTCTTCTCGCCCTTTGCCAGCGCGATGGCCAGCTCGGCGCCCGCCTGAGCCTCCTGCTTGATCGCCTTGTAGACGGTCATGCACTGGTCACCGGCGAGGATGTTCTGAAGGCCCTGGACGGTCGCGTCCTGGCCGGTCACCGGGACCTTGCCGTTGAGGCTGTTCTTCTTGAGCACGGAGATGACCGCGTTGCCGAGGCCGTCGTTCGCGGCCAGCACGCCGTCGATCTTGCCGCCCTGCGAGGTCAGGTTCTGCTCGAAGATGGTGCCCGCCTGGGCGTTGTCCCAGCCCGGAACGGAGGTGTCGGGGCCCTTGACGTACTCCTTGGAGTCGTACTTGGGCTGGAGCACCGAGTCGTAGCCGTTCTTGAACAGGGTGGCGTTGTTGTCGGTCGGCGAGCCGTTCAGCTCGGCCACGACCGGGTTCTTGACACCCTTCTCGGTCAGGCACTTGACCAGGCCCTCGCCCTGGAGCTTGCCAACCGCGACGTTGTCGAAGCTGACGTAGTACTGGGCCGAGCCGCCGAGGGTGAGGCGGTCGTAGTCGATGGTGGCGACGCCCTGGGACTTCGCCTTGTCGAGTACGGCCTTACCGGTGCCGGAGTCCAGGTTCACGATCATCAGGGCGGTCGCGCCACCGGTGATCATCTGGTCGGCGATGGTCTGGAACTGGGACTTGTCGCCCTGGGCGTTCTGGATGACGTAGTCGACGCCCGCGGTCTTGAAGGCCTCCTCCAGGTACTTCCGGTCCGCGGTCTCCCAGCGGTCGGAGGAGGCGCTGTCCGGCAGGATCACGCCGATCTTCGGGGTCTTGGCGGCGTTGCCGCCACCGGCCTCGTCGGAGTTGTCGCCGCAGGCCGTCAGTGCACCGGTGGCCAGCAGGCCCACGGCGGCGATGGTGAGGATCCCTTTGCGCATTGCTACGGGTCCTTTCGGGGGGTGGGGTTCGGTCCGCTGAGTCGTTGCGTGGTGCGGCTCGTCGGTGCGGGCAGCCGCCACTGCAAGGGATGGTCAGAGTGGGCCGTACTTACTTTTGTTGTGTCCGGCAACGTATTGCGCGCACGGGGTGGGACACAAGAGTGCCGAGGCCACGAGTTTTGTTGCCTGCGATAACAATTCAGCAACGCGAGTGACATGCGGCCGTCATCGGGTCGCTTCGTCTGGGTGGATCGTTCCCATTTGCCGCCTGGTTCAACCCCTGTCGGGCCAAATGACCGAACCGTCGCCGAGACGGGCGCTCTGTCGGCTCACGCCGTTCGCCCGAGTGCTATCAATTTTGTGTGGGAAAAAGCACAGAGTGCAACGACGGTCATCGACTGACCAAGTACCGGCAAGCAGCAGCAGGTGGGTCGAAAGTGGGCAGTTCGCCGGTCAGTCGGCGGCGATCGCCGCGATGACCGCGCTGGTCAGCCGGATCAGGTCGGCCGGTGCGAGCTGGAGTTGCAGGCCACGTCGGCCGGCGGAGACGTACACAGTGGAGAAACGCTCTGCCGATGAATCGACTACGGTCGGTAACCGCTTTCGTTGGCCGAGCGGGCTGATCCCGCCCCGGACGTACCCGGTGGTCCGCTCGGCCACCGTCCGGTCGGCGAGCGCCGCCCGTTTGCCGCCCACCGCCGCCGCCAACGCCTTCAGGTCCAGCTCGCCGGTGACCGGCACGACCGCCACGGTCAACGCCCCGTCGACCTCGGTGACCAGCGACTTGAACACCCGCGCCGGATCCACCCCGAGTACGGCGGCCACCTCCGCGCCGTAGCCGGGCGAGTCCGCCGGCACGTCGTACGGGTGGGTGGTGTGCGCGACCTTCTGCCTGACCAGCAGTGCCGTCGCCGGGGTCGCCTGACCTGCCACGGCCGGGACCCTACCCGGTCGGTGACACCGGCCGACAGACCAGCACCGTGGGCGCGCCGGCCACCCGGGTCAGCACCAGGCTGGCCGGTTCGTCGCCGGACAGGCGCAGATCGTGCCGCAGCCGCTCCGGATCCAGCGCCGAACCCCGCTTCAGGATCTCCACCCGGCCGACCCGGCGACCGCGCAGCAGCCCGCGCAGCCGCTTCAGCGAGAACGGCAGCACGTCGGTGACCTCCAGGCACCGGGCGAACGGGGTCGGCGTCGCCGTGTCGGCGTACACATAGGCGATGTCCGGGTCGGCCAGGGAGCCGGCCACGCCCTCGGCGAACTCGGCGACCAGGTGGGCCCGGACCACCGCGCCGTCCGGGTCGTGGACGTAACGCCGGACCGGGCCGACCGGCGCCTGCACCGCCCCGGTGCCGGTGAGCTGGGCCACCGCGACCCGGCCGGACCCCGTACCGCCGGCCGGCTGGACCGGGATCGGGCCGGCGGATTCCCGCGCGGTCCGCAGCACGGTGGCGCGGCGGGCGGGCCCGGCGAGCGGCCCGCACCAGAGCGCGGCCTCGACCAGATCCCGGTCGACGCTGACCCACTCCGCCTCCGCGCCCGGCGGGATCAGCCGGTGGTCCAGTCCCGGCGCGACCTTCACCACCGTGTACGGCACCCGCCGCGCCAGGCCGAGCACGAAGTCCCACGGCGGTGAGTACGCGGCCGGGTCGAAGATCCGCCGGCCACCGGTCGCGCGCCGGGCCGGATCGCAGAAGACCGCGTCCAGACCGGTCGGGTCGAATCCGGTCGCGTCGGCGCACTCGACGGTGAAGCAGGCGGCCAGCCCGGCCGCCTCCGCGTTCGCGGCGGCCAGCGCGGCGGTGGTCGGATCGGCCTCCACCCCGTACACCCGGATCCCGGCACGGGCGGCGGCGAGCGCGTCCGCGCCGAGGCCGCAACCCAGGTCGGCCAGGGTGCGCACCCCGGCGTCGCGCAACCGGCGGGCCCGCCGGTCGGCGACCACGGACCTGGTCGCCTGCTCCAGCCCGGACCGGGTGAAGAACATCCCGGCGGCGGCCGGGCCGAACTTGCCGACCGCCCGGCGGCGCAACTCCGCCTGGGTGAGGGCGGTGGCGGCGAGCGGACCCGGCAGACCCGCCGAGCGGAGCGCGGTGGCCGCGGCCAGCGGGTCACCGCCGGCCACGTCGGCCGCCGCGGCGAGCGCGGCCACCCCCACCGGTGTACGCAGCGCGGCGAGCTGGTCGAGATCCATCGAGACATTGTGGGGCAGCGCACGCTCGATGTGAGGCAGTACACGTCGATCGCTGGTGGGGTGGGCGAGGCGCCCCGGGACGGTGCGGCGCGGCCGGTCCGGCGGTGGCCTGGTAAGGGGTTTCACCGAACACGCCGGCCGTCATGTTGGCACTCTCCTTGACGGAGTGCTAGCCACCGGCATAACCTGCCGTTAGCACTCTCAGTCCGAGGGTGCCAGCTTCCGGGCTCCGGTCCGGTGGCTGAAACGCCAGGCGGACCGGCTCCCGCGACGACGGACCCGCCCGGTGGCATGTGGCAGATTGACGCTGGCCGGCTCGCTGGCCGGCACAGAAACCAGTACCCCAGGAGGGTATGCCCGTGACTACCGCGACCAAGGTTGCGATCAAGCCGCTCGAGGACCGGATCCTGGTCCAGGCGAACGAGGCTGAGACGACCACGGCGTCGGGCATCGTGATCCCCGACACCGCCAAGGAAAAGCCGCAGGAGGGCACCGTCCTCTCTGTCGGACCGGGCCGCATCGACGACAAGGGCAACCGGATCCCGGTTGACGTCAAGGTCGGCGACACGGTCCTCTACTCGAAGTACGGCGGCACCGAGGTTAAGTACGCCGGCGAGGAGTACCTGGTGCTCTCCGCCCGCGACGTCCTCGCGGTCATCGAGAAGTAGTGATCTGACCGATCAGTGATCACTGCCCCGGACCGGCATGCCGGGCCGGGGCAGTGCTGTGTGAAGGGACCCGAGTAAAACATGGCGAAGATTCTGAGCTTCTCGGATGACGCCCGGCACCTGCTGGAGCACGGTGTCAACACGCTCGCCGATACGGTCAAGGTCACCCTCGGCCCGCGTGGGCGCAACGTCGTCCTGGACAAGAAGTTCGGTGCGCCGACGATCACCAACGATGGCGTGACCATCGCCAAGGAGATCGAGCTCACCAACCCCTACGAGAACCTCGGCGCGCAGCTGGTCAAGGAGGTGGCGACCAAGACCAACGACGTCGCCGGCGACGGGACCACCACCGCGACCGTGCTGGCCCAGGCACTCGTACGCGAGGGCCTGCGCAACGTGACCGCCGGGGCCAACCCGACCGGTCTCAAGCGGGGCATCGACGCGGCCGCCACCAAGGTGTCCGAGGCGCTGCTCGCCAAGGCCGTCGAGGTCGGCAGCCGGGAATTGGTCGCGCACGTGGCGACCATCTCGGCGCAGGACGCGACCATCGGCGACCTGATCGCCGAGGCGATGGAGCGGGTCGGCCGCGACGGTGTCATCACCGTCGAGGAAGGCTCCACCCTCGCCACCGAGCTGGAGGTCACCGAGGGACTCCAGTTCGACAAGGGCTTCATCTCGCCGAACTTCGTGACCGACGCTGAGTCGCAGGAAGCGGTCCTCGACGACCCGTACATCCTGATCACGACCCAGAAGATCTCGGCGATCGAGGAACTGCTGCCGCTGCTGGAGAAGGTCCTCCAGACCAGCAAGCCGCTGCTGATCGTGGCCGAGGACGTGGAGGGCCAGGCCCTGTCCACGCTCGTGGTCAACTCGATCCGCAAGACGGTCAAGGTCTGCGCGGTCAAGGCCCCCGGGTTCGGCGACCGCCGCAAGGCGCTGTTGCAGGACATGGCGGTCATCACCGGCGCCGAGCTGGTCGCGCCCGAGCTGGGTTACAAGCTCGACACGGTCGGCCTTGAGGTGCTCGGCAGCGCCCGCCGGGTAGTGGTCGACAAGGACAACACCACGGTGATCGACGGCAAGGGCCGGAGCACCGAGGTGGCCGACCGGGTCGCCCAGATCCGCAAGGAGATCGAGGCTTCGGACTCCGACTGGGACCGGGAGAAGCTGGCCGAGCGGCTGGCGAAGCTCTCCGGTGGCATCGCGGTGATCAAGGCCGGCGCGGCGACCGAGGTCGAGATGAAGGAGCGCAAGCACCGCATCGAAGACGCGATCGCCGCCACCAAGGCCGCCGTCGAGGAGGGCATCATCCCGGGTGGCGGCGCCGCCCTGGTGCAGATCGCCTCGGTGCTCGACGACGACCTGGGCTTCACCGGTGACGAGAAGGTCGGTGTCTCGATCGTCCGCAAGTCGCTGGTCGAGCCGCTGCGCTGGATCGCCCAGAACGCCGGGCACGACGGTTACGTGGTCGTGCAGAAGGTCGCCGCCGGCGACTGGGGCTTCGGCCTCAACGCCGCCACCGACGAGTACGTCGACCTGGCCAAGGCCGGCATCGTCGACCCGGTGAAGGTGACCCGCAACGCGGTCATCAACGCCGCGTCGATCGCCGGTCTGCTGCTCACCACGGAGAGCCTGATCGTGGAGAAGCCGGCCAGGGCGGAGGCTTCGGCCGGCGGTGGCCACGGCCACGGCCACCAGCACGGTCCGGGCTTCTAGTCCACCCGTGACGCCGCACCACCCGTAACACCGCACCACCTGCGATAACCGTCGAACCAGGGTAGATCAGCGTCAATGGCGTACAAAGCGCCGGACCGCGCGAATCTACCCTGGTTTGCGTTCGGCAGCGGTCCACGTCACTACCGGTCCGCCCGATGATCGTCAACACTGGGCCGGTGAGCACGCCAAAACGCAGGTACGGCGCACTGGCCGGGATCGCCGCCGCCACGGTCGCGATCGGCTCGGCCGAACTGGTCGCCGTACCCACTGGGGCGCGGTCCGCTCCGCTGGTAGCGGTCGGCGGGGTCGTGGTCGACCTCGTACCCGAACCGCTGAAGCAGTTCGCGATCGATGTGTTCGGCGTACACGACAAGACCGCGCTGCTGATCGGCACCGCCCTGCTCCTGGCCGGCTTCGCCGCGCTGATCGGCATCGGCGCGCTGCGCACCCCGCCGCTCGGGTACGCCGGCATCGCCCTGTTCGGGATCGTCGGCGCGACCGCGGCCCTGACCCGCCCCGGTGCCGGCGCCACCGCCGTACTGCCCTCGCTGGTCGGCGCCGCCCTGGCCGCCGGAGTGCTGCGCCGGCTGCGTGGCGTCCTGGTCCCGGCCCCGTGGCCGGACGCGCCCCTGGTCACCTCCACCGTGCCAGCCCGGACGGGTGTGCCGGCCCCGGCCCCGGTCCCGGCCACCGAGCCCGCGCTCGGCGAGCATGCGGTGGTCGAGGACCGTGCACCGGTCGAGGACCGTGCACCGGTTGGGGACCGTGCGCCGGTTGAGGAGTTGGATCTGGTGGAGGGGCGGCGGCGGTTTCTGACCGGGGTGGCGGTGGCGGCGGGCGCCGCCGCGGTGAGCGGCTTCGGCGGGCGCTGGCTGGCCACCCGGCGCGGGGTCTCCGACGCCCGCGCGGCGCTGACCCTGCCGGCCCCGGCCAGCCCCGCGCCACCGGTGCCGGCCGGCGCCGACCTGTCGCTGCCACAGCTCGCCCCGTACATGACGCCGAACTCCCGGTTCTACCGGATCGACACCGCGCTGGTGGTGCCGCAGGTCGACCCGGACAGTTGGCGACTGCGCATCCACGGGCGGGTCCGCAACCCGATCACACTCAGCTACGCCGATCTGCTCGCCCGGCCGCTGATCGAGCGCGACATCACCCTCGCCTGCGTCTCCAACGAGGTCGGCGGGGACCTGGTCGGCAACGCCCGCTGGCTCGGCGTACCCCTGGCGGAACTGCTCGACCAGGCCGGACCCTTCGACGACGCCGACCAGGTGGTGGGCCGGTCCGCCGACGGCTGGACCTGCGGCACCCCGACCGCGCTGATGCGCGACGGCCGCGACGCCATGCTCGCCATCGGGATGAACGGCGAACCGCTCCCGGTCCAGCACGGCTTCCCGGTCCGGGTGGTGGTGCCCGGCCTGTACGGCTACGTCTCGGCCTGCAAGTGGGTGGTGGAGCTGGAACTGACCCGGTTCACCGACTTCGACGCCTACTGGGTGCCGCGCGGCTGGGCGCCGGACGGACCGATCAAGACCCAGTCGCGGATCGACACCCCTCGGCCGCGCAACCGACTCAGCCCCGGCCCGGTCACGATCGCCGGGGTCGCATGGGCGCAGCACCGGGGAATCAAGCAGGTCGAGGTGCAGGTCGACGACGGCCCGTGGGAGCCGGCCGCGCTGGCTCCGGCCGCCTCGGTCGACACCTGGGTGCAGTGGTCACGGGTGTGGCAGGCGACCGCCGGTGAGCACACCCTGCGGGTACGGGCCACCGACGCCACCGGCGCGACCCAGTCCGGCCAACCCCGGCCGGTGGCACCGGACGGCGCCACCGGCTGGCACACCGTCCGGGTGACGGTGCGCTGAGGTACCGGGAGGGTTCGGTCAGCTCGCGGCGCGCTGCGCCGGGATCGTGGAGGGACCGGTCGAGTGGAACGGCCGGCCGAGCCGGGCTTCCAACCGGGAGATGTCGACCCGGGTACGGCGCCGGTCGGCAAGGTCCTCCCAGCCGACGGCGAGCAGCCGCAACCGCTCCGACTCGCTGAAGCCGCCCCAGACGCCGTACGGCTCGCGTACGGTCAGCGCGTGCGCGGCGCACTCGGGGCGTACCGGGCAGGTCCCGCAGACCTTCTTCGCCCCCGTCTCCCGGCGGTTGCGGGACGCCCCGCGTTCCCCGTCGGGATGGAAGAACTGCGCGGTGTCGCGCCCTCGGCAGGCCCCGAACCGTTGCCATTCCCACAGATCGACGATGGGTCCGGGCAGTCTGCGTACGTTCGACATCTGCAACCCTCCTCCCGCGGCACCGCGACGGACACCCGATCAAGGCCGGTGTCCGGGCGGCGGGCCGCGTAAACACACCCGATTCCGGCCTCGGTTCCGCCATACCCAGCCCGCCGTCGCGTCACACGTACCCGATCGCCCGGACCTGATCATTTCTGTCACCGGTCCGGCCGACGTCGACTGCGGCCGGCCATCCCGACAGCGCCCCCAGGCGGCGCCAGCAGGGCGGTAAGCCGGTGGAACCAGCCGGAAGAGGCAAAAACTTTCCTTTCCATCAGCCGGAAACTCGTCATGATCAGGGGCGGTCGTGGTCTGCTCGTCAGGGGGAAAGGAGACCACCGTGCGTACTGTCCTCGTCTGTGTCCGGACACCGCTCGCGGCGCAGAGCGTCGCGTCCGCCGCGGCCCGGCTAGGGCTGGCGGCCGTGGTGCGTACGGCGATCTCCGACCCGGAGGTGATGCTGCGCCTCGCCGAACGCCCGGCCGACGTGCTGCTGGTCGACACCGCGCTCACCCGGCCGGACAGCGCCGGGTTCACCCGGCGGGTGCTGGCCCGCGCCCCCGGTGCGGCGATCCTGCTGCTCGGCGCGGAGGAGCCCGGCGTGGCGGCGGCGGTGATCGCGGCCGGCGGCCGGGGACTGCTGCCCGGCGGCGACCACGACCTGGTCAGCGTGGTGGCAAAGGCGATGCTGCTGCTCAGTACGCCCGGCCGGGGTGGCCGGGGCACCGGGCTTACCGGCGGTGCCGGCGGGTCGACCGGTGCGCCGCTGCCGGCCGAGGTCGCCGGGCGGGCCGCCACCGAACGGCTGTCCACCGCCGCCTCCCGGCTGCCGGCCCGCCCCGGCGGAACCGGGCCGCTGGTGACCGGCCCGGCGCTCGGCTCGAACCTCGGCGGGCGGGCCGACGCGGCGGACGACAACGGCGGGGCGAACGCACCGACGATGGTGCCGGTGCAGCGCGGCGACGACGTACCCGGTGCCCCCGGCGACCGCACGCCCGCCGACGGCGACGGATCGGCGGTCGACACCGCCGAGCCCCGGACGAACACACCGCCGGACAACCGGTTCAGCGGCCCCCGGCGGGGCGACCCGGTGAACACCGGCGGTTACGGTCGGCCGGCACCGGCCGCCGCCGGCCCCGGCGCGGCCGGACCGCTGCGGCGGGCGGCGTTGACCGAACGGGAGTTGCAGGTGCTGCTCGGCATGGCCGACGGGAAGAGCAACGCGGAGATCGGCCGGGAGCTGTTCGTCTCGGAGGACACCGTCAAGACCCACGCCCGCCGGCTGTTCCGCAAGCTCGGCGCCCGGGACCGGGCGCACGCCGTCGCCGCCGGCTTCCGAGCCGGCCTCGTCGCCTGAGACCGAAGCCCCGAAATGTGCCTCGTCGGCCGGGCCGAAAGCCCCGATGTGTACGACCCGGCGCTACCGGCTCAGCTCGACGGCTCTTCCTCGTCGTCGGTCCCCTCGGCCAGGGTGTCGTGCACCCCGTCGGCGTAACCTCGGGCATATTCCCAGGTCACATAGTGGTCGGGGTCCGGATCGAAGGCCGGCTCGTGCACCCTGGGCCGGCCGGAGCTGAGCAGGTGCCGCAGGTTGCCCCGGAGCAGATCCCAGTCGAAGTAGTGCGGCTCGTGGCAGTCCTCGCACTCGATCACCAGGCCCCGGACTCCGGTCGGCCCCAGCAACGCCTGGTAGATCTCCAGGTCGGCGAGGTCTTCGAGGACATCCTGCCGCTCGACCTCGGAGAGCGGGTCGAGCTGGGCATCCTCGGCGGGGTCGTCGAGCCCGGCCGACGGATCGGCGGGGTCGCCGTTGAACGGGTCGATCGGCTCGTCGTGCACCCCTCCACCGTAGTCGTATCCGTACCCGTCCCGCCCACCCTCGTCGCCCGGCCCGCCGGGCGTGCCCGCGTACGGCCACCGCGGCGCCGGGCGTCGACCGCCGTCATAGCGGGTGCGGGCCGCCGACGTACCGGCTGCTCCTGCCGGGCCGACGCAGCTCACTGGGTACGATGAACCATCGCGCCGCACGTACGGGCACGCCGATGCGTGCGCCCTCGTCACCCGGCGAAGCCCGACCAACCAGCTCAGGGGAGAACTCGTGGACAATTCACCCACCAACGATCTTCCGTCGGGCAGCGGCGACGCCGACCAATTCGGCGGGCTCATGCCCGAACTGCCCTCCGGTTCCGCCCGCGCGGTGCCGCTCGGGCTCACCTTCGACGACGTGCTGTTGCAGCCCGCCGAGTCGGACATCGTGCCCAGCAAGGTGAACACGCTCACCCGGATGACCCGCAACGTCTCCATCGCCATCCCGCTGCTGTCCAGCCCGATGGACACGGTCACCGAGGGCCGGATGGCGATCGCCATGGCCCGGCAGGGCGGCATCGGCGTACTGCACCGCAATCTCTCGATCGAGGACCAGGCGCTCCAGGTCGACCTGGTCAAGCGGTCCGAGGCCGGCATGGTGACCAACCCGATCACCTGTAGCCCGGAACACACCCTGCGGGACGTTGACTCGCTCTGCGGCCGGTACCGGATCTCCGGCGTGCCGGTCACCGACGCCGACGGGCTGCTGGTCGGCATCGTCACCAACCGGGACATGCGCTTCGTCACCGACGGCGACACCCCGGTCCGCGACATCATGACCCGGATGCCGCTGGTCACCGCGACCGTCGGGGTCTCCAAGGACGAGGCGCTGGAACTGCTGCGCCAGCACAAGGTCGAGAAGCTGCCGATCGTCGACGGCAACGGCCGGCTGCGCGGGCTGATCACCGTCAAGGACTTCGCCAAGAGCGAGCAGTTCCCGAACGCCAGCAAGGACAACGCCGGCCGGCTGCGGGTAGCGGCGGCGGTCGGGGTCGGCGAGGACTCGTACAAGCGGGCCCGGACCCTGGTCGAGGCCGGTGTCGACGTACTGATCGTGGACACCGCGCACGGCCACCAGCGGGCCGTGCTGGACATGGTGACCCGGCTGAAGAAGGACACCACGGTCGACGTGATCGGCGGCAACGTGGCCACCTTCTCCGGGGCGAAGGCCCTGGTCGAGGCGGGTGCCGACGCGGTCAAGGTCGGCGTCGGGCCGGGCGCCATCTGCACCACCCGGGTGGTGGCCGGGGTCGGCGTGCCGCAGATCACCGCGATCATGGAGGCTGTCCGGGCCTGCCGCCCGGCCGGGGTTCCGGTCATCGCCGACGGCGGCATTCAATACTCGGGCGACATCGCCAAGGCGATGGTCGCCGGCGCCGACACGGTGATGCTCGGCAGCCTGCTCGCCGGCTGCGAGGAAAGCCCCGGCGACCTGCTCATCATCAACGGCAAGCAGTACAAGGCGTACCGGGGGATGGGGTCGCTGGGTGCCATGCAGTCGCGTGGCCAGGCCCGGTCGTACTCCAAGGACCGCTACTTCCAGCAGGACGTGACCAGCGAGGAGAAGCTGGTCCCGGAGGGCGTCGAGGGTCAGGTGCCGTACCGGGGCCCGCTGGTCTCCGTCGCCCACCAGCTCATCGGCGGGCTGCGGCTCGCGATGGGGTACGTCGGCGCGGAGAGCATCCCCGAGCTGCACCGCCGTGGCCAGCTCATCCGGATCACCGCGGCCGGGCTCAAGGAGAGCCACCCGCACGACATCCAGATGACCGTCGAGGCACCGAACTACCACACCCGCTGACCCGCGCCACCGACTCGCCGCCAACCTTCTCATCCGCTGGAGTGCCCCATGCGTGACGTGGTCGAAATCGGGCTGGGTAAAACCGCGCAGCGCGGTTACCACCTGGACGACATCGCGATCGTGCCGAGCCGTCGTACCCGGGACGTGGACGACGTGTCCACGGCCTGGCAGCTCGACGCCTACCCGTTCCGGATCCCCTGCGTGGGGCACCCCTCGGACGCCACCATGAGCCCGAGTTCGGCCGCCGCCCTCGGCCGGCTCGGCGGTCTCGGCGTGCTCAACGTCGAAGGTCTCTGGACCCGGTACGAGGACCCGACCAAGATCCTGGAGGAGCTGAGCGGGCTCGGCGAGGACTCGAACGCCACCCGCCGCCTCCAGGAGGTCTACGCCGAGCCGATCCGGCCGGAGCTGATCACCGAGCGGGTCCGGCAGATGCGCGAGGGCGGCGGCACGGTGGCCGTACGGGTCTCGCCGCAGCACACCCTGGCCCTCGCCCCGGTGATCCTCGACGCGGGCGTCGACATCCTGGTCATCCAGGGCACGCTCGTCTCGGCGGAGCACGTCTCCACCACCGACGAGCCGCTCAACCTCAAGGAGTTCATCGCCGACCTCGACCTGCCGGTGGTCGTCGGCGGCTGCACCGACTACAAGACCGCGCTGCACCTGATGCGTACCGGAGCGGCCGGCGTGATCGTCGGCCTCGGCGGCGACGAGTGGTCGACCACCGAGTCGGTGCTCGGCATCCGGGTGCCGATGGCGACCGCGATCGCGGACGCCGCCGCGGCCCGCCGGGACTACCTCGACGAGACCGGTGGCCGGTACGTCCACCTGATCGCCGATGGTGACCTGCGTACCTCCGGGGACATCGCGAAGGCGCTCGGCTGCGGGGCCGACGCGGTGATGCTCGGCGAGCCGCTGTCGCTCTGCGACGAGGCCCCGGCCGCCGGTGCCTGGTGGCACCCGGCCGCCAGCCACCCGGACCTGCCGCGCGGCGCGTTCGGCGTGGCCGAGGAGTCGCTCGGTTCGATGGAGCGGCTGCTCTACGGTCCGGCCGACGAGCCGGACGGGCAGCAGAACCTCTTCGGCGGGCTGCGCCGGGCGATGGCCAAGTGCGGGTACCGCGACCTGAAGGAGTTCCAGAAGGTTGGCCTCGTGCTCGACCTGGAGCGGTAACCGCACCCCTGTTCGGGCAGAGTGCGGCGGTTGCCGGCGCGACCGGCGCCGCCGCACCCTAGGCTCGTCCGGTGACTCACGGTCGGTGGTTCCGGGGCGGATCTGGACGTACGGTGGTCGGCGCGCGCCCGGCCGCCATCCTCGCGGCGACGGTGGCCGGTGTGCTGGTGCTCGCCGCCGGCTGCACCGGGTCGGACGGCGCGGGGTCGTCGCGGGCCGGGCGGAACTTCCAACCGGGCGCCGACGGGGTCGGCGACCCCTACTTCCCCCGCTACGGCAATGGCGGCTACGACGTGGCCAACTATGCCCTGAGGGTGCGCTACGACCCGGCCGACGACCGGTTGTCCGGCACCGCCACCATCACCGCGACCGCCACCGCCGACCTGTCCCGGTTCAACCTTGACCTGGTCGGGCTGACGGTGAACAAGGTGGTGGTGGACGGCGCCCGGTCGGACTACCGGCACGACGACGGCGAACTGGTGATCACCCCGAAGCGGGGCCTGGCCCGGGACGACCGGTTCACCGTCGAGGTGGACTACGACGGCCTGCCGGCCCCGATCAACAGCCCCGACCTCGGCGAGGGCGGTTTCATGGCCACCGAGGACGGCGCGATCGCGCTCGGCCAGCCAGAGTCGGCGAGCACCTGGTTCCCGGTCAACGACCACCCGGCGGACAAGGCCAGCTACGACATAGCGATCACCGTGCCGGGCGAGTTGGCCGCACTGAGCAACGGCGTACCGGGGGAGCGGTCCACCGCCGACGGCTGGACCACCTGGCGCTGGTCCGAACGGACGCCGATGGCGAGTTACCTGGCCACCCTGGTGATCGGGGACTATCGGGTGGAGACCGGCACGCACGACGGCAAGCCGCTGGTGACGGCGGTGGCGGCGAGCCTGCCCGAGGACGGACCGGCGCAGCGGTCGCTGGACCGCACCGGTGAGATCGCCGACTTCCTCGGCACCCGGTTCGGCCCCTACCCGTTCGAGTCGTACGGCGGCATAGCGCTCAACGACCGCCGGATCGGGTACGCGTTGGAAACCCAGTCCCGGCCGGTCTACGGCCCGGCGTTCTTCACCTCCGGCCCGAACGACACGGTGGTCGCCCACGAGCTGGCTCACCAGTGGTTCGGTGACAGTGTCTCGGTGCGCCGGTGGAGCGACCTGTGGCTCAACGAGGGCTTCGCCACCTACGCGGAGTGGCTCTGGACCGAACACGACGGTGGCATCACCGCGCAGCAGTCGTTCGACCGGGCGTACGCGGACACGGACTGGGCGAAGCCGGCCCTCGATCCGGGTCGATCGGCGCTGTTCGGGCGGCCGGTGTACCAGCGCGGCGCGCTGGCCGTACACGCGTTGCGGGTGACCCTCGGCGACGAGGCGTTCTTCCGGCTGCTGAAGACCTGGACCGCCGAGAAGCGCAACGGCAGCGTGGTCACCGCCGATCTGGTGACCGTCGCCGAGCGGGTCGCCGGTCGTACGCTGAGCCCGCTCTTCGACGCCTGGCTCGCCGGCACGACCGCCCCGCCGCCGCCACCCCCGGTCTCCTGAGCGGGGGTGCCCCGGTCGCTACCGGCTGACGCCGCTACCGACTGACGTGGCTACTGGCTGACTGGTCGCTACTGGGTGACCACGAGTTTGGGATTGGCCGCCAGGTACGCGTCCACCCGTCCGGCGCGCAACTCGGTGAGGAACCGGGTGCCGGCCTGGGTGAGCTGTTCGCCCCGGTACGACCCGCCCTTGCCGACCGACGCGCCGGGCAGCCCGACCAGGGTGATCGCCTCGGGGCGCAACCCGCTGAGCGCGAACGCGAAGTCGATCACCCGCTGGCCCCGCCCGCTGAAGACGAGCGTCTCGCCGAGCGCCCGGATCACCTGTTCGAGCCGGTTCGGGTCGCGGGCGAGCTGTTCGCTGACCACCCGCCCGATGATCGCCTTGATGAGCTGCTGCTGGTGGCGCTGGCGGGCGTAGTCGCCGCCGGTGATGTACCGCTGCCGGGAGTAGTCCAGCGCCTGCCAACCGTTGAGGTGCCGTTGGCCCTGCTCGTAGACCATCTGCGGGCCGGCGTACCCGTCCCCGCCGGCGTTGCCCGGCCGGTGCTCGCCGTTGGGCTGGCGGTGTTGGGAGGCGACCCGCTGGTCGATGTTGAGGTCGACCCCGCCGAGCGCGTCGACCAGGTTGTCGAACCCGTCGAAGGTGAGTACGGCGCTCGCGTCCCAGGCGGCGATCCCGGTGTAGCGGCTGACCGTCGTCTCGACCAGTTCGAGCCCCTGGGTCGCGCTCGGCTTGGTCTTGCCGTCGGCGGACCGGCTGCCGTAGCTCATCGCGTGGGTCAGTTTGGTCCGTTGGCCGCCGAACTTCGCCTTGGCGAACGGCGGGATGTCGACCACCAGGTCCCGGGGCAGGGAGAACAGGTACGCCCGGTCCAGTTCCTTCGTCACGTGCATGATCAGTACGGCGTCCGCGTGCGGCTCCCAGTCCGGGTCGCTGATCCGGGTGTCGACACCGACGAGCAGCAGGTTGAGCGGCCCGGTCAGCCCGGCCCCCGGTTCGGGGGTGGGACTGGGCGTGGCGGTCGGGCCGAACGCCGGCGCCGATCCGCTCGGGTCGGGCCGTAACGCGGCGGGGTCGGCCGTCCCGGAGCCGCGCAGGGCGTTGGTCATCACGGCGGCGCCGGCGATCAGGAGTACGGCGACCACGATCCCGGCCGCCCAACTGATCCGGCGCCGGCTGCGCCAGCCGCCCGGCGTACGGTCTGTGCTGGTGTCGGGTTCGTCCGCGACCGCCCGGTGCTGTCCGCCGTCCGCCATCGTGTCGGCTCCTTCCGGTCGGCCGTGAACAGCCGATTGTTGACCTCGTGGGCGGTCTGGCCACATTTCTGCCGGACGCCCTATTGACAAAACGTCGGGATGGCTGTTCAGGTTGCGTGTCCCGACCCGCGAACATGATCGCGTGCCGGCGGGCGATTCGCTCCCGCGCCGGGTCAGTAGGTAGGCTTCCTGCACATGAGCACGCCGCGCCCCGTCCTTGTGGTTGACTTCGGAGCCCAGTACGCCCAGCTCATCGCCCGTCGGGTACGGGAGGCGAAGGTCTACTCCGAGATCGTTGCGCACTCCATGCCGGTGGCCGAGATGCTGGCCCGGGATCCCGCGGCGATCATCCTCTCCGGTGGTCCTTCGAGTGTCTACGCGGCCGGTGCGCCGCAGGTCGACCCGAAGCTGTTCGACGCCGGGGTGCCGATCTTCGGTATCTGCTACGGCTTCCAGGCGATGGCGCAGGCGCTCGGCGGCACGGTGGCGCAGACCGGTGGCCGGGAGTTCGGCGGCACCGCGTTGAGCCCGGCGGCCGAGGCCGGGGTGCTGCTGCGTGGGCTGCCGGCCGAGCTGTCGGTCTGGATGAGCCACGGTGACTGTGTGACCGAGGCGCCGGCCGGCTTCGCGGTGACCGCCGGCTCCGCCGGGGCGCCGGTGGCCGCGTTCGAGGACCTGGTGGGTCGTCGGGCCGGGGTGCAGTTCCACCCGGAGGTCGGGCACACCGCGCACGGCCAGACCGTGCTGACCCGCTTCCTCTACGACGTCGCCGGGATCGAGCCGACCTGGACGCCGGCCAACATCATCGACGAGCAGGTGGCCGCGATCCGGGCCCGGGTGGGTGACCGGGAGGTCATCTGCGGGCTGTCCGGCGGGGTCGACTCGGCGGTGGCCGCGGCGCTGGTCCACCGGGCCGTCGGTGACCAGCTCACCTGCGTCTTCGTGGACCACGGGCTGCTGCGGGCCGGTGAGGCCGAGCAGGTGGAGCAGGACTACGTGGCCGCGACCGGCATCAAGCTGAAGGTGGTCGACGCGGCCGACCGGTTCCTCGACGCGCTGGCCGGGGTCATCGACCCGGAGCAGAAGCGCAAGATCATCGGTCGGGAGTTCATCCGGGTCTTCGAGGCCGCCGCCCGCGAGGTGGCCGCCGCCGGGGACGTGGAGTTCCTGGTCCAGGGCACGCTCTACCCGGACGTGGTGGAGTCCGGCGGCGGCACCGGCACCGCCAACATCAAGTCCCACCACAACGTCGGCGGCCTGCCGGACGACCTGAAGTTCGCGCTGGTCGAGCCGCTGCGCACGCTGTTCAAGGACGAGGTCCGGGCCCTCGGGGTGGCGCTCGGGCTGCCCGAGGAGATGGTCTGGCGGCACCCGTTCCCCGGTCCGGGGCTGGCCATCCGGATCATCGGCGCGGTCGACCGCGAGCGGCTCGACCTGCTCCGCGCCGCCGACCTGATCGCCCGCGAGGAGCTGACCGCGTCCGGCCTGGACCGCGACGTCTGGCAGTTCCCGGTGGTGCTGCTCGCCGACGTACGCAGCGTCGGGGTGCAGGGCGACGGGCGCAGCTACGGTCATCCGGTGGTGCTGCGCCCGGTCTCCAGCGAGGACGCGATGACCGCCGACTGGTCCCGCCTGCCCTACGACCTGATCGGCCGGATCTCCACCCGGATCACCAACGAGGTTCCCGAGGTGAACCGGGTGGTGCTCGACGTCACCAGCAAGCCGCCGGGCACCATCGAGTGGGAATAGCCCCGGTCCACCCGGTCACGCCGACGGCGTGACCGGACCGGCGCCGGGAGCCGGCGGCTGCCAGCCCGGCGCGGGGTGCGGCCAGGCGGGTGCGCCGGCCGGCTCGGCCGGCATCAGAAACCACATGATCGGGTACGCCAGCAGCGCCACGCCACCGGTGAGCAGCACGGCCACCGCGAAGACGACCCGGACCAGGGTCGGGTCCACGGCGAAGTAACGCCCCAGCCCACTGGCGACGCCGGCCAGCATCCGATCGGTCACCGGCCGCCGCAGCTGCCGGTACGGCACCTGAAACTGCGGGCCTCCCAACGGTGGCCCCTGGGACGGCGCACCTGGGAACTGCGGCCCCTGGAACTGTGGCCCCTGAAACTGCGGGCTCGGGGACTGCGGGCTCTGGAACTGCGGGCTCTGCTGTGACGGCATCTCGGTCATGTCTCCACGGTCCGCGCCGCCCGACCCGCTGACCTCGGTGACCGCCCCGATCCCTACCCTGACTGTCCCCCTAAAGGGCGGTCGAGTGTCAGGAATCTGACTCTGTTCATCGAGCGGGAACATGATCCGGGGAGAATTTGGCCCTGTGACCCCTGCGCTGGAGCCGATTCGTAGGATCGCGGCCTACGCCGTTTGTACAGATTCCGAGGACCAGGTGCTGCTCGTACGCGCCTCGTCCCGGTCCGGCACGCCCGGAGTGTGGTCGCTGCCGGGCGGTGCGGTCGACCACGGCGAGGACCCCAACCACACGGTGGTACGCGAGACCGCGGCCGAGACCGGACTGTCGGTTTCGGTCTCCGGGCTGATCGACGTGCTGGCCGACATGCGCTCCCTGCCGCAGCGCGGTGTCACCATCCACACCGACCGGCTGCTCTACCGGGTCTCGGTCCGGGGCGGCACACTCTGCGACCGGATCGGCCAGCCGACCGACCTGGCCCGCTGGCACAGCCTGGACGAGGCGAAGTCGCTGCCACTGCGCCCGTTCACCGCCCGTGCGCTGGAGCTGCCGCCGGGCCCGATCGACCTCTGCCCGGAGGAGGCACCCGACTTCCCGTCGTTCAACGCGGTGCCGGGCCCGGACGGGCTGCACCGCGCGCAGCGCTTCGCCGCGTACGCGGTGGCCACCGACCCGGCCGGCCGGGTGCTGCTGACCCGGGTGGCGGACGGCTATCCGGGGGCCGGTTGCTGGCACCTGCCCGGTGGCGGGACCGACTACGGCGAGCAGCCGGGCGCGGCGCTGATCCGCGAACTGGTCGAGGAGACCGGCCAGCGCGGGCGCCTGATCGAGCTGCTCGGGGTGGCGAGTCACCGGGACGCCGCCTCACTGGGGCCGGAGGGCTACCCGATCGACTGGCACGGCGTACGGGCCTTCTACCGGGTCGCGGTCGACGCGCCCGCGCCGCCGACCGTCGGCGACGTCGGCGGATCCACCTCCGAGGCGCGCTGGTTCGGGCCGGACGAGTTGGCCGCCCTGCCCGCCGAGCGGCTCACCGAGGTGACCGCCGAGGCCGTCCAGGCCGCCCGCCGCGCCTGATCCCCGCCGACCGCGACAGCACCCCGCACCGCTCGGGCGGGCCGGTCCGCCGGCCGGCGGAGCTAACCTCGTGATCAACGGATGGTCGACACGGGGGACGGGGTGCGATGCGGCGGCGACGGATCGGGGCGTACGGGCTGTGCCGGGACGACGACGGACGGGTGCTGCTCACCCGGTCGTCGAAGACCGCCGACGTCGCCGGAATCTGGCAGCTGCCCGGCGACGGGGTGGAGCACGGCGAGCACCCGGCGGACGCGCTGGTCCGGGAGTTCACCGAGGAGACCGGCCTGCGGGTCGAGATCGTCGAGGTACGCGCGGTGCTGGCCGAGGTGAGCCGGCTCGGCGGCCCCGACACCGACGTGCACACCGACCGGGTCGTCTACGAGGTCCGACCGATCGGCGGCACGCTGCGTGCCGAGTCGGACGGCAGCACCGACCTGGCGGCCTGGGTGTCGCCGGCGGAGCTGACCGGGTTGCCGCTGATGCCGTTCACCGCCGAACTGCTCGGTCAGCCGGTCACCCCACTGCCGGAGCCGCCACCCGGTGCGGTACGCCGCCCGCTGCCGCCGCTGCCGCCCGACTCCGGCCAGCGGTTCGCCGCGTACGGGTTGGTGACCGACCCGGCCGGCCGGGTGCTGCTGGCGCTGATCGCGGACGGCTATCCGGGCGCCGGCAGTTGGCACCTGCCCGGTGGCGGTACCGACCACGGCGAGCAGCCGGCCACCGGGTTGCTCCGCGAACTGGTGGAGGAGGCGGGGCAGCTCGGCCGGGTGACCGGTCTGATCGATGTCACGCACCTGCACAGTCCCGCCGCCCGTGGGCCGGAGGGCCGGCCGATGAACTGGCACAGCGTACGGGCGATCTACCGGGTCGAGGTGGACGTGCCGACCGAGGCGCGGGTGACCGAGGCGCCGGGCGGGTCGACGGCCGAGGCGGCGTGGTTCCCGGTGGGCGAGACGGCGGCGCTGCCGCTGACCGACGTCGCGGTCCTGGCACTGGGGCGGCTGGGCAGGTGAAACGTCAGCGAAATGACCGTTGTGGATGATTCCGATACACTGGCGGCGAGAGCGGCCGGCGCCAGTCGTCGGCATAATGCCCCGGATAGGGGTTCTGCGCGGTTCGAGTGGTTTGCGGAAAATGCTCCACTGGCAGCTATCGCCAAGGCACTCGCGTCTGTGCGATGGTGTAGGCCGCAAAAGCCTGCCGGCCAACGACCCCGGGACCCCGGCACGAGCCAGCCGGGCGCCGCCGGGAGTGGCGAATGAGTCGATCGGGTAATGGAGGAAATGTGCCGAGAGCCCCTTGGCGTCGGCGTACGACGGACAACCCGCGCCCCGCCGGGCGCCGCTGGGCCGGGCAACTGCGCCGGGGCGGCGCGTTCGCCAGGCAGGTGCTTCTCGTCCGGGTCGCACGTCGGGACGACGAGCGGGGTGGCTCGACCGCCACCGTGACCCGGCCCGAGCACCACCACCCCGGTGACCGCCGCACCCCGTTCCGCAGGCGGTATGGCATCGACCGGCGGACCGAGGCGGAGTTCGAGTCGGTAGTGCCGGTCAGTCCCGCGCTCGGGCCGATGACCCCGGTCGACGACGCGAGCACCTCGATGGCCATCCCGCTGCTGCCCGGCGAGCGCACGGTCGCCCGTCGGGTCAAGTTCGCGCTGGTCAACGGCTGCACCCTGGCCAGCCTGACGCTCGGCATGCTGGCGATCTTCCTGGCCATGCGTGGTGACGAGCGGATCGCGGCGTTCTGCCTGATCGCCTGCGTGGTCTTCGACGGGCTCGACGGGGCGCTGGCCCGCCGGCTCGGGGTGGCCAGCCCGTTCGGCGCCCAGATGGACTCGCTGGCCGACATGTGCTCGTTCGGCCTGGCCGCACCCGTGGTGGTCTACGCCTCGCTGTCCGGCTCGGTCTCGACCCCGGCCGCCGCGGTCGCCTGCGCCCTGGTCGCCGCCTGTGCCGCGGTCCGGTTGGCCCGGTTCAACGTCTCACCCAAGGACGGGCGGTTCTTCTGCGGGGTGCCGACCACGATGGCCGCCGCGGTGCTCGCCCTGGTGGTTCTGATCGGGCTGCCGGTTTCCGGCACGGTCCAGGTCGCCGGGGTCGGGCTGCTCGCCTTCGCGATGGTCTCCAGCTTCCCGTACGCCAAGCTCGCCCGGCTGGTCAAGCTGCCGCCGTGGGTGTGGCTGGCGCCGGTGATCGGCGCGCTCGTCGACATCCGGCTCACCTTCGCGGTACTGGTCGTCGGCTACCTGGCCAGCGGCCCGCTGCTCTGGTGGCGCCAGCGCGGCACGGCCGCGGCCGCGTTCGACCGATAGTGATCCGCTGATCGGGGGTGCCCCGGGAGATTCCCGGAGCGCCCCCGACCCATACCGCGCTCAGCTCCAGCGGGCGATCACCGACGCACCGCCGATCACCCTGTCGCCCGGTCCGACCAGCGGGTCGGCCGCCTCGGCGGGCAGGTAGACGTCGGTGCGCGAACCGAACCGGATCAGACCGATCCGTTCACCCCTGGCCAACAGTGACCCCACCGGCGCGCGCTGCACGATCCGGCGGGCGATCAGCCCGGTCCGTTGCGCCACCACGACCGTGCCCCGTTCGGTCTCCAGCACCGTGTACGCGGCAACGTTGTGCTCCGCGGCCGGCCTCATCGCGGCGGCGAAGCCACCGTCGGCGACGAAGTAGTCGACCACCTTGCCGGCCACCGGTGACCGGTTGACGTGCACGTCCAGTACGGAGAGGAAAACGGCGATCCGGAGGAACTCGCCGTCGCCGAACCGCTCGTCGGTGAGCCGTTCGACCGACAGCACCCGGCCGTCGGCGGCGGCGACCACGGCCGACTCGTCGTCGGGCAGGTCACGCTCGGGATCCCGGAAGAACGCGGCCACCGGGGCGGCGGCCAGTGCGGGCACCAGCCAGAGCCGGGACTTCGGCCGGGTGAGCTTGGCCAGTGCCGCCAGGCCGAGGGCGATTCCGGCGGCGGCGACACCGTTCGAGTCGATGTGCATGGTTCGGGTGATCGGGACGCTGGACGGCCGGTAGACCGGTGCCAGCCGGGCGGCGGTCGAGACATCCGCCGGGGTGTACCGGAGCCGGTGGATCCGCAGCGGTGGTTGGTTCAGTACGACCAGGTCGGTACCGACGCCGAAGAGCGCGGCCTGCCGGTCGAGTTCGGTGTCGGCGCCCTCGGTCTTGCCGGGCATCGCCGGCACCGACACGGCCAGCACCCCACCCTTGACCAGCTGTGCGTCCAGCTGGGCCAGGGTGGCCCGGGTCTCGTCGACGGTGCCGGTCAGCGGGAGGGCGGCCAGCACGATCTCCGCGGGTTGGGCGTCGGTGATGTCGTTGACGATCTGGATCCGGTCCGCCACCCAGGGGCCGTAGGCGGCGATGTGCGCGCGGAGCCGCGTCGTGTCCCCCGGCTCGGCCGGTACGACGGTGAGCAGGTCACCGGGGAGCAGGGCGCTGATCGCGGCGTCGAGCACCGCGGTGTCCGCCTGTGCCCCGACCAGCAGTGCGGTCTTCGACCCGTGGTGTCGGGCCAGTTCGGCGGTGAGCGTACGGGCGGCCCGCTCGCCGAGGCGGACCGGCCCCTGCGGAGCGGGGGTGGGCACGGCGGGGGACTGGGTCATCTGGGGCGGGCTCCTCGGTGGGTGAGGGCGGGCGAGTGTGACTCGTCCCGGCGGGGCCGTAACCGGTCTCGTGACGCGAACCGGCCGGCGGAGTGGAAAGCTCCGCCGGCCAGTTTATGCGCGACCCCCGCCGGACCACAGCGATCGGTATCAGTCCCGGTGATCGTCCGGGCGGGGCCGGTCGACATCGCCGCTCGGTGGAGCCGGCAGCGGATCGGTGGTGGTCGGGTCGATCCGGGGAAATTCGTCCGTGCGGTAGCCGTACTCGGCGGTGGTGGGTTCGATGGTGGTGAATCCGGCCGTGGCCGGGTCGGCGGCGTCGGGGTCCAACCCGGCCGATGAGGTCGGCGTCGGGCCGGCGTCGGTCACCGGGGCGGCGGCCGGGGTCGAGGAACGGCCGGAGCGCAGCGCCCCGAGCAGACCGAGTACGCCGACCAGGATCAGCCCGCCGGCCAGGATCCAGCCGACCTCGGGCACGGCCAGGTCGAGGAACTGGGCGACCAGCCACCAGCCGGCAACCCCCAGGAAGATCAGTGCGAACACGAGGGACACGCCGTCGGTCCGGTGCGCCTTCATCGGTAGACCTCCGCATCACCGGCGTTGACGTGCAGGAACAGTCGCAGATTTCCGCCACCGGGGCCGTCCGCGCCCAGGTCGGTGACCTGCCGGGACGGGTTGTTCACTCCGCTCCACCGGTCACCGAAGATCCGGGCGTCACCGGCGTTCACGTCGGCGTTCGTGGTGACGTCCACGTCGGCCGGCACCACCACCCGGAGCTTGCCGAAGTTGACCTGCACCGTCACCTGGACGTCCCGGTCGGTGAAGTCGACGCTCGACAGGTCGAGGGTGCCGTCGCCGAACGTCGTCTCGTACCGGGTGGCGAGCTCTTCGACGCTGGTCGGTGTCCAGACCGTGGTGCCGCTGGGTCCGCCGGCCGGGTCGATCGACTGGGCGACGCTGGAGATGCCGAGCGCGGCGGTGGCCACCAGGCCGAGGGCGATCAGCCAGCGGGCCCGGCCGAACCAGGCACCGACCAACAGGCCGAGCGCGATCGTGATCAGCGCGGCGGCGAAGTAGGTGGCCGGCGTGACCTCGATCCGGTTGCCGACGTCCAGGATGACCACCAGGCCCAGGGCCACGAAGATCAGCGAGAAGGTGGCGGCGCCGAGCGGTGACCGCTCCCGGGGCGGCTTCGGTGGCTTGCCGCGCCGGGTGGTGGGGGCCGCACCGGGCCGGTAACCCGGCGGTTCGCCGACGCCGCCGGCGTACGGGCCGTGCGGGGCGAAGGGCGGGCGGTAGCCGCCGGGAACCGGGCCACCGGGCGCACCGCCGGGTGCCGGGTACGCGGCACCCGGCCAACCCGGCGCCGGCCCGCTCGGCGGCATCGGGGGCGACGGCATCGTCGCCGGGCCGGAAGTGCCGGGGTACGCCGGGCCGGAGGCGCCGCCGTACACGGGTGCGGGACCGGCCGGCTGTGCCGCTGTGGCCGGGCGGTACCAGTCCGGGTACGACTCGGCCGCCGTGGCCCCCGTCGCCGGCCCGTACGGCCCGTACGGCGCCGGTCCGGCCGTCGCCCCGTACGCCGGTGGGTACGTCGGTCCGGCCGGCGCTGGGGGCGGTGTGCCGGTGGCACCACCCGCGCCTCGGGCGTTCCGGTTGAGCAGCAGCGCGCCGCCGATCAGGATCGCCGCGCCGAGCATGATGGCCCGGAACGAGTCGGTCACGATCAGCCCGAACATGACCGCCACCAGCAGTCCGAGAACGATCACGGTCACCGGTGACATGCTGGACCGGCCCCGGCCCAGCATCGACTCCACCGGCGAGGCGCTGTCCCCCTCGGCCGGGATGATCAGCCAGGCGGCGACGTAGACCAGCACCCCGATCCCACCGAAGAAACCCAGTACGGCGAGCAGCACCCGCCACAGGATCGGGTCGGTGTTGGTGGCCCGGCCGATGGCCGCGCAGACCCCGGCGAGGTAGCGCCCCTCGCGCGGCCGGACCAGCCCGTACCGGGAGGTGAAGCCGGCCGGGCCGGCGGGCGGCGGGCCGGGCGGTGGTGCGTACCCCCAGGGGGGTGGGTCGGCACCCGGCGGCGGCCCGCCGGTCGGCGGTGCTGAGCCGGGTCCGTTCGGTTCGTGCGGGCCGGCCGGGGCGTCGGCCCCGGCGGCCGTCGTCGGCGAAGGTGCCGGACCGGGCAGCGGGGGCTGCGGCGGGTCGGCGCCCTCCGTCGGGGCCGGTCGTCGTGACGCGGCAGCTTCATCGGTCATGGTTACGAGTTTCGTCTCCGGTTGGTCCGAGCGACCTCCGGCGCGAACCCTGAAGCCACCCTGAGATCTCCGGCCGCAATGTTCCGGGGCCTCCCCGTGGTCAGCGTGCCCGCCCGCGTGTGACGATCGAATCCGCAGGCCGACGACCGGATCGCCCCGACCGCCGGCACGACCGTTCGACCGGCCCGACCAGGGAGTCACCGATCAGTACCGCCACCGAGCCCCGCCTCTACCGCGCCCGCCGCCGCCGCATGGTGGCCGGCGTGGCCGCCGGCATTGCCGAGCACCTGGGCATCTCGGTGGTCCGGGTACGGGTCGCCTTCGTCGTGCTGCTCGGGCTCAGCGGCCTGGGGCTGCTGCTCTACGCCGCGTTCTGGGCGGTGGTGCCGGTACGCCCCGACGAGACGGATGCCGCACCCCGCCGGGACATCCTGGAACTGCTCCCGTTCGTGGCCATCGGGCTCGGCGTACTGGTGATACAGATCATGGTGTTCGGCTCCACCGGCGTCGCCGGCACCGCCGGCTGGCTGGTCGCCATCATCGCCGTCGGCGCCGGGGTGATCTGGCACCAGTCGACCCCCGAGCGGCGCCGGCAGTGGAGCGAGACCATGCCCGTGCCCTGGCTGGGGGCGGTGCTGGAGGAGAGCGACCGGCGGGCCTTTGTCCTGCGGTTCATCGGTGGCGGTCTGCTGGTGGCGGTCGGGGTGGTCGGGGTGGCGGCGGTCTACTCGCCGCAGGCGAACTTCGACGCCGTCGCGAACGGGGTGATCTTCGCCTTCGTCGGGCTGGCCGGGGTCGGTGTGGTCGCCGCGCCGGTGCTCTGGCGGATGTTCAACCAGTTGCGTACCGAGCGGGAGGGGCGGATCCGGGAGCGGGAACGGGCCGAACTCGCGGCGATGGTGCACGACCAGGTGCTGCACACCCTCGCCCTGATCCAGCGCAACGCCGCCGACGTCAAGACCGTGCAGCGACTGGCCCGGGGGCAGGAACGGTCGCTGCGCAACTGGCTCTACAAGCCCACCGGTTCGCCGACGGAGCGGTTCGCCGCCGCGCTGGAACACGTGGCCGCGGAGGTCGAGGACACCTTCGCGATCAGCGTCGAGACCGTTGTCGTCGGCGACCGGGAAACCGACGAGCGGATCGCGGCGTTGGTCGCCGCGGCCCGGGAGGCGCTGGTCAACGCCGCGCGGCACGCGAAGGTCGAGACCGTTTCGCTGTACGCCGAGGTCGAGCCGGAGCAGGTGAGCGTCTTCGTCCGTGATCGCGGGGCCGGCTTCGACCCGGCTACCGTTGAGGACCACCGGCACGGCGTACGGGGATCGATCATCGGGCGGATGGACCGGCACGGTGGCCGGGCGGAGATCCGCAGTGAGCCGGGCGACGGCACCGAGGTACGGCTGATCATGCCGACCGCCCCGGCCGGCGCCGGCTCGGCAGGCAACTGGTGACACCGTGGTCGGCGGAGCGAGGAGAGGTCATGACTGAGGACAGCGGGACGACCGAGGGGGCCGCGCCGCGGCGGTTGCGGGTCTTCCTGGTCGATGACCATGCGATGTTCCGGGCCGGGGTCCGGGCCGAGTTGGGGGTGCACGTCGACGTGGTCGGCGAGGCGAGCACGGTGGCCGAGGCGGTCAGCCGGATCGCGCTGACCGTACCGGACGTGGTGCTGCTCGACGTACACATGCCCGACGGCGGCGGCCGGGCGGTCCTGGACGCGATGCGCCGCACCCATCCCGGGATCCGCTTTCTCGCGCTGAGCGTGTCCGACGCGGCCGAGGACGTGATCGGTCTGATCCGGGCCGGGGCCCGGGGGTACGTCACCAAGACGATCTCGCCGGACGAGCTGGCCTCGGCGGTCCGCCGGGTGGCCGACGGTGACGCGGTGTTCAGCCCCCGGCTGGCCGGTTTCGTGCTGGACGCCTTCGCCGCCCGGCCGGACGCGCCGGTGGCCGATCCAGAGCTGGACCAGCTCACCAACCGGGAGCGGGAGGTGCTCCGGTTGCTCGCCCGCGGGTACGCCTACAAGGAGATCGCCAAGGAGTTGTTCATCTCGATCAAGACGGTCGAGACCCACGTTTCCAACGTGTTGCGCAAGCTTCAGATGTCCAATCGCTACGAACTGTCCCGCTGGGCGGCGGACCGCCGGTTGGTCTGACCGGGCGCCGTTCACCCCGGGTACACACGTACGGTGCGCGTCCGACATCCGACAGTATCCATGGCGGTCGTGGTGTGATCCACGGCGGGTGGTCGGTGTGCGGGTCCCGCCCCTGCTCTTTGTGCTCTCGCGGCGGCCGGTTCAGGTCGATCTAGCTGGGCAAATGGTGATCTTGGTCAGTATTCACCGAACGCTCTCGGTCTAACGGCTTGATAACGGCACCTTCACGGAACGGGCGTTCGGTGTCACAGTGTCAGTCACCTCACACCCCCTCGTGAGCGCCCTGAGGAGGCACTCCCATGCGCGGGAAAACCCTGAAGATGGCGGTCGCTACGACCGCCATCACGCTGATTGCTACAGGTTGCAGCAGCGGCGACCCGGAGGAATCCGGTTCGTCGAACAGCAACGCGGTCGTCTCGATCGAGATCGCCGAGCCGCAGCACCTGATCCCATCCAACACCACCGAGACGAGCGGGGCGCAGGTCCTGTCCGCGCTCTTCTCGCCGCTGGTGGACTTCGACAAGGACAACAAGCCGTTCGAGGTCGCCGCAGAGTCGATCTCGTCGACGGACAACACCCTGTGGACGATCAAGCTGAAGGACGGCTTCACCTTCCACAACGGTGAGAAGGTCAACGCCGACAGCTACATCAACGCCTGGAACCACGGCGCGTACGGCCCGAACGGCAACGGTGGCTCCTACTTCTGGGAGAAGGTGGAGGGCTACGCAGACCTCCAGTCAACCGACCCGGACGGCGCGGATGGCCCGCAGAAGGCCCCCGAGCCCAAGGCCAAGAAGCTGACCGGTCTGGCGAAGGTCGACGACCTCACCTTCACGGTGAAGCTGTCCGCCCCGTTCAGCGAGTTCAAGGCCGTCCTGGGCTACACCTCGTTCTACCCGCTGCCGGCGGCGGCGTGGCAGTCCGAGGGCGTGCTCAAGGAGGGCTTCGAGGACGCGATCGTCGGTAACGGCGCGTTCAAGATCAAGGGCTCCTGGCAGCACGACCAGGGCATCGAGGTCGAGCGGTACGACGCCTTCCCCGGCACCAAGCCGAAGGTCGGCGGCGTCAACTTCAAGATCTACCAGCAGCTCACCTCGGCCTACGCCGATTTGCAGGCGGACAACCTCGACGTGCTCAAGTCGATCCCGACCGAGAACCTGTCCACCGCGCAGACCGAGCTGGGCGACCGGTTCAAGCAGTCGCCGGCCTCGACCTTCCAGTTCGTGGCCTTCCCGACGTTCCAGCCGGAGTTCGCCAAGGCGGAGGTCCGCAAGGCGATCTCGCAGGCGATCGACCGGGACGAGATCATCAAGGCGGTCTTCAAGAACTCGCAGACCGCGGCCCGCTCGTTCGTCTCGCCGGTTGTCGCCGGGTACCGGGAGAACACCTGCGGCGACGCTTGCGTGTTCGACGCGGCCAAGGCGAAGGCGGCGTACACCGCTGCCGGCGGCCCGGCCAAGCTCCAGATCTCGTACAACGGTGATGGTGGGCACAAGGAGTGGGTGGACGCCACCTGCAACCAGCTCAAGACCAACCTGGGTGTCGAGTGCGTCGGTACCGCCGAGCCGAAGTTCGCCGACCTGCTGACCAAGGTCGAGTCGAAGACGCCGGTCGGCATGTTCCGGCTCGGCTGGGTCATGGACTACCCGTCCATGGAGAACTACCTCGGCCCGCTGTTCGGCACCAACGGCTCGTCGAACTACTACGGGTACAGCAACCCGGCGTTCGACACCCTCGTCAAGGAGGGTGCCGCCGCGCCGAGCCCGGAAGAGGCGATCAAGAAGTACCAGCAGGCCGAGGACATCCTCGTCCAGGACATGCCGGTGATCCCGCTGCGCTTCGGGCAGAACACGTTCGGCCACTCGTCCAAGGTCAAGAACGTGGAGATCGACCTGTTCAACCGGGTCGACCTGTCGAAGATCGAAGCCGTCAGCTGAACTGACCGCTGAGCGGCGGATGGTCCGAGTCACCAGTACGAGTTCGGTGGCTCGGACCATCCGGCGTGGTCCGCCGGTCGGGTGGTGCCCGCCGCGGACCATCTCCGTGGCGTCGCCGGTGACCGTGCGGTGACGCCATCGCCGCGTACCCCCTCTGCGGTCCGCTGTCCACAAGGCAGCCATCGACGCCTGTCCCATGAAGGACGAAGACATGTTCCGTTTCATTGTCCGGCGCCTGTTGCAGATGGTCCTCACGTTCATCGGGGCCACCCTGCTCGTATACGCGCTTATGTTCAGCAACCAGGGCAGCCCGGCACGGGTCATCCAGTCGCTGGTCGGCGAACGCCCGGTCACTGCGGCCCAGGTCCAGGCCCTCACCGAGCGTTACCACCTGAACGAGGGTTTCTGGGTCCAGTACGGCTACTACATGAAGGGCCTGCTGCAACTCGACTTCGGCACCTCGCTCACCGGCCGCCCGATCGGCGACATGATCGCCCAGGCATGGCCGGTGACGATCCGGCTCGCCGTGATCGGCGTGCTGTTCGCCGTCCTGTTCGGCGTGACCGCGGGTGTCGTCGCCGGCATCCGCCGGGGCGGTGTGTTCGACAATGCCACGCTGATCCTCACCCTGCTACTCATTTCCGTCCCGACGATCGTGCTCGCCCCGGTGGCCCAGTACTTCTTCGGCATCGAGCTCAGCTGGTTCCCGCCCACCGCCGGCGGTGATCCGACCTGGTGGGCGTTGGTCCTACCCGGCCTGGTGCTGGGATCGCTCTCGCTGGCCACCTACTCCCGGCTGACCCGCACCTCCGTGGCGGAGAACCTGCGCGCCGACTACGTCCGCACGGCAAAGGCCAAGGGCCTGTCCCCGCGTCGGGTGATCGGGGTGCACGTGCTGCGCAACTCGCTGATCCCCGTCGTCACCTACATCGGCATCGACATCGGTGGCCTGATGAGCGGCGCGATCATCACCGAAGGCGTGTTCAACATCCCCGGCGTCGGTTTCAACCTCTTCCGCGGTATCCGTACCGAGGACGGGCCGCTGGTGGTCGGCTTCGTCAGCCTGCTGGTCATCGTGTTCCTGATCGCGAACCTGATCGTCGACATCATGTACGCCGTGCTCGACCCGAGGATCCGCTATGAGTAATCTCGAATCGATCGCCGCGGCCGAGACCCCCGCCGCGAATCCCGCCCCGGTCGGCCCGCCCGGCGGTGCCAAAATTGACAAGCCCCGCAGTCTGGCCGGTGACGCCTGGCGGGACCTGCGCCGCAATCCGATTTTCTGGGTCGCCTCCGCGCTGGTTCTGCTGTTCGTCGTGATGGCGATCGTGCCGCAGTTGTTCACCCCGGCCGACCCGGCCAGTTGCGCGCTGTCGCGGCAGTACGCCCCGCCGAGCGGGCGGGCCTGGTTCGGTTACGACTTCCAGGGCTGCGACCTGTTCGCGCGGACCATCTACGGCGCACGGGCGTCCATCCAGGTCGGTGTCTTCGCGATGCTGCTGGCCGGGGTGATCGCGCTGGTCGTCGGGTTGTCGTCGGGCTACTTCGGCGGCTGGGTGGACACCCTGCTGTCCCGGTTCACCGACATCGTGCTCGGCATCCCGCTCCTGCTGGCCGCGATCGTGCTCGGCAAGCGCCTGGCCGGCGACCGGGCGGGCACCGGCATCTGGACCGTGGTGATCGTGCTCGGTGTGCTCGGCTGGACCACCGCGTCCCGGGTCATGCGTTCCTCGGTGATCAGTGCCAAGAACCAGGACTACGTGGCCGCCGCCCGGATGCTCGGGGCCGGGCACGGCCGGATCATGTTCCGGCACATCCTGCCCAACGCGCTCGCGCCGTTCGTGGTGGTCATGACCATCGCGCTCGGCGGCTTCATCGCGGTCGAGGCCACCCTGTCGTTCCTCGGCATCGGGTTGAAGGCACCGGCCATCTCCTGGGGGATCGACATCTCCAGTTCGACCGTGCGGGTACGGGAGAACAGGGCCCCACTGATCGCGCCGTCGGCGTTCCTGGCGATGACCGTGCTCGCGTTCATCATGCTCGGCGACGCGATCCGCGACGCTTTCGACCCGAAGCTGCGGTAGGAGATTCCGGTGACCGATATCAAGGCACAGATCGACGTCCTGCCCGGCCTGGACCCGACCGCCCCGCTGCTCCAGGTGAACGACCTGCACGTGGAGTTCCGTACGGCCAACGGGGTGGCGCGTGCGGTGAACGGCGCCAACTTCAGCCTGCAACCGGGGGAGACCCTGGCCATCCTCGGCGAGTCCGGCTGCGGCAAGTCCGTGACCGCTCAGGCGATCATGGGCATCCTGGACACCCCGCCCGGTTACGTGACCAAGGGCGAGGTCCGCTACCGGGGCCTCGACCTGCTGAAGCTGCCCGAGGAGCAGCGGCGCAAGGTACGCGCCAACCGGATCGCGATGATCTTCCAGGATGCGCTCTCCGCGCTCAACCCGGTCTTCTCGGTGGGCTTCCAGCTCGACGAGCTGTCCCGGGTGCACCGGGGCATGTCCAAGAAGGACGCCCGGCGGCGCTCGGTCGAACTGCTCGACCTGGTGAAGATCCCGGCCGCGAAGCAGCGGGTGAACGACTACCCGCACCAGTTCTCCGGCGGCATGCGCCAGCGGGTGATGATCGCGATGGCGCTCGCGCTCGACCCCGAGGTGCTGATCGCGGACGAGCCGACGACCGCCCTGGACGTCACCGTCCAGGCCCAGATCATGACCCTGCTCGCCGAACTCCGGCGGGAACGCAACATGGGCCTGATCCTGATCACCCACGACATGGGGGTGGTCGCCGACGTCGCCGACCGGATCTCGATCATGTACGCCGGCAAGGTGGTCGAGGAGGCGGGGGTGTTCGACGTCTACGCGCGCCCGGCACACCCGTACACCAAGGCCCTGCTCGAATCGATCCCGCGGCTGGACCTCCGGGGCCAGCAGCTCAACGTGATCAAGGGCCTGCCGCCGAACCTGATGAACATCCCGCCGGGCTGCGCCTTCAACCCGAGGTGCGGGTACGCCCAGGACGTCTGCCGGGCCGACCCGCCGCCGCCCGCGTACCAGGTGGCCGGGGACCGGACCGCCCGTTGCCACTTCTGGAAGGACGTGTTGGGCGATGAGTGAGGTCGTGCTGCGTACCCAGCAGCTGGTCAAGCACTTCCCGATCACCCGCGGCATCGTGTTCCAGAGCCAGATCGGCGCGGTCCGCGCCGTGGACGGGGTCGACCTGGAGCTGCGCCGTGGAGAGACCCTCGGTGTGGTCGGCGAGTCCGGCTGCGGCAAGTCGACCCTGGCGAAGCTGCTGGTCGGGCTCGAAAAGCCCACCTCGGGCGGGATCGAGGTCCGGGGCGAGGAGATGAGCCGGCTGACCGGGCCGGCGATGCGGCGCGCCCGGCGCAACATCCAGATGGTGTTGCAGGACCCGTACACGTCGCTGAACCCGCGGATGACGGTCGGCGACATCATCGGCGAGCCGTTCGACATCCACACCGACGTCCTGCCCCGGGGTGACCGGCAGGAGCGGGTGCGGCAGCTCATCGATCTGGTCGGGCTCAACCCGGACCACATCAACCGGTACCCGCACCAGTTCTCCGGTGGGCAGCGGCAGCGGATCGGGATCGCCCGTGCGCTGGCGCTCAACCCGGAGATCATCATCTGTGACGAGCCGGTGTCGGCGCTGGACGTGTCGATCCAGGCTCAGGTGATCAATCTGCTGGAGAAGCTCCAGGACGAGCTGGGTCTGTCGTACGTGTTCATCGCGCACGACCTGTCGGTGGTGCGGCACATCGCCGACCGGGTGGCGGTGATGTACCTCGGCAAGATCGTGGAGATCGGTACGAACGAGGAGATCTACGAGCGGCCGACCCACCCGTACACCCAGGCGCTGTTGTCGGCGGTGCCGGTGCCGGACCCGACCCTGCGCGGGCTCCGGGACCAGATCGTGCTGGAGGGCGACGTGCCGTCGCCGGCCAACCCGCCGTCGGGTTGCCGGTTCCGTACCCGGTGTTGGAAGGCCCAGGAGATCTGCTCCCAGGAGGACCCACCGCTGGTGGAACGGGAGCATTCCGGCCACCCGAGCGCCTGCCACTTCGCCGAGGAGCGGGACGTGGTGCACGCGGTCGAGTAGGCCGGGTCAGACGCCGGCGGCCGGGCCCCACCCGGTTCGTCCCGCCGGTGAAGGTAGTGCCTCCTCAGTCCGGGGCGTCGGTCGTCATCCATGCGACCGGCGCCCCGGGTCTCGTCCGGCCCCCGACGTACGACGGTTGGCGGGCCCGGAGGGGACGCGGCGGGCTCCGGGCGGGCCGGCCGGAGTCAGAGCGGCCCGCGGCCGGCGCGGAGCACCAGCAGCGCGAGCTGCGTTCCGTCGGCACCCAGGGCGGTGCGGAACTTGTCCAGGATCTCGCGCTCGCGGGAGAGGACCAGGCGGGTGCCGCCGGAGGCGACCCGGGTCGCCCCTACCTGTTGGGACAGGCTCGCCCGTTCCTGCCAGAGGGCGATCAGGGCGCTGTCTATCTCGTTGATCCGGTCACGCATGGCGAGGATGCGGGCCGCGGCCTCCGGCGAGTCGGTGCCGGTCTGCGGGTCGGCGGACGGGTTTGCTGGCTGCTCAAGCATGTGTGCGGTCATTTCTGGGCTCCTGAGCGGGTTGGCCCCTGACAATTCCAGACCCCGAAGCGAAACGCCCCGGGCTCCAGGAGCCCGGGGCGTTCGTAGGTTTTAGATCAGGCGCTACCTACGGCTGCCGGACTCCCGGAGCCATAGTAAAAGTAGAAGTGCGCCTGCTGGATCACGAACCGAGTATGCCCACCAGTTGGCTTCTGGCGCAAGCGCCTCGCTGAGGAAGGGCCGCTTCCTGTCGTTTTTCTGGATGAAGGGCCCCTTCCCCAGGCTCGCGTCAGCCGAGGCGGGTGATCCGGTTGGCCGGTCCGGGTGCGATGGGGCCGCCGGCGCCCAGGTGGCCGACCAGGGCGTCGACGTCGAAACCGGGCGCGGTGGTCCGGTCGGTGCCCCCGGTGAGCAGGGTGAAACCGTCGCCGCCGTTGGCCAGGAAGTCGTTGGTGGTGACCCGGTAGCTGGCGGCCGGGTCGACCGGCACGCCGTTCAGGGCCAGGCCGCTGACCCGCTCGCCGGCCGGCAGGCTGGAGTTGAAGCCGTACGTGAGCCCGGCCGAGACCTGGAGCACCCGCTGCGAGGTCTGCCCGCCGAAGCCGACGAACTGCTGTTCGAGCACATCCTTGAGCTGTGCCCCGGTGAAGGTCTGGGTGACCACCAGGTTGTTGAACGGCTGGACGGTGAACGCCTCGCCGTAGGTGACCTCACCGGGCGCTTCGCCCCCGGCCGAGGTGCCGTACGGCAGCGAGGCGCGGATGCCGCCCGGGTTCATCAGCGCGACCTGCGCCCCGTTGGCGGCGGTCCAGGCGAGTTGGGCATCGGCGATCACGTCGCCGAGCGGGCTCTCCTGGTTGGGCTGGTTGTCCCGGACGATGTCCGAGGTGATCCGCCCGACGACCCGGTTCGCGATCGGGGCGACGGCGGTACGGTACTTGTCGGCCAGCGCCTTGGCCCGGGGCTCCACCAGCGCCGGGTTGCGGACGAAGTTGCCGGGGGTGGTCTGCTGCCAGGTGCCGTCGGCGTTGCGTACGCCGTTCTCGACGATCACGTTGCGCGCGGTGATCTCGGTGAACCGGCCGGTCCGCCGGTCCAGCGAGTAGTCGATGTCGCTGATCAGCTGGCCGTTGGTACCGGCGCTGGTGACGACGGTGTTCGCGCCCGAGGAGTTCGGCAGCGAGCAGGAGTAGGCGCGGTGGGTGTGTCCGCTGACCACGAGCCCGAACTCGGGGCGCAGCCCGGCCACGATCGGCTTGAGCGGGCCGGAGAAGTTGGTGCAGTCGGACGGCCCGCCGGACTGGGCGCCGCCCTCGTGCAGGAGCAGCACCTGGGCCCGGACCCCGGCGAGCTTCAGCAGGCTGCTCCACAGGTTGGCGGTCTCGATCTCGTCGGTGAACCGGACCGAGCTGATGCCGGCCGGGTTGACGATGCCCGGGGTGCCCTCCAGGGTCAGCCCGACGAAACCGACCGGTACGCCGTCGACCAGCCGGATGTCCACCGGCGGCAGGATCGGCAGCCCGGTACGCCGGCTCACCGTGTTCGCGGCGAGGTAGGTGAACCGGGCGCCGCGGAAGCCGTCGCCGTCCTGGCAGCCGTCGACCGGGTGGCAGCCGCCCCGGTTGATCCGGAGCAGTTCCTCGACGCCCTCGTCGAACTCGTGGTTGCCGACCGAGCTGATGTCCAGCCCGATCAGGTCCATCAGTTCGATCGTCGGTTCGTCGTGGAAGGCGGCGCTGACCAGCGGGGTGGCGCCGATCAGGTCACCGGCGCCGACGGTGGTGCTCTTGCGGCCCTCGGCGGCGGCCTCGGCGCGCAGTTTCTTCAGCCAGGTCGCCAGGTATTCGACGCCGCCGGCCGGGGTGCCGTTGACCGCCGCGCCGCTGCCGGTCGGCGGGTCGATGGCGCCGTGGAAGTCGTTGTAGCTGAGGAAGTTGCCCTTGGCCGGGTGGCCGGTCGGCTTGGCGTACGAGACCGACACCGGGTTGAGCGCGGTCCACTGCTCGGTGGTCGGCGCCGGTTGGGCGGCGGGGGCGAACGGCAGGGTGGTGACGACGGCGAGGGCGAGGGCCGGCGCCGTGAGGTGCCGCAGGATCGCCCAGCCGCGCGGGCGTGCTTGGCTCATCAGAAATTTTCCCATCGAGTGCGGTAACGCTGTCCGCGTTGGTATCCGGTCATCGTTCTTGATCGGGGCCGAACCCGCCAGGCGAGTCAGGTGACGAGTTGGTTGCCGGACGGCAGGGGAGAGCGGGTGTTGTCGGACCGGCGGCCTAGACTTGCGCTGCGATGCATGCCCTCTTCGAAACCCCGCCGGTCCAGTCCCCGCCGCCGCGTCCGCCGTCCGGCGCGGCCCTCGATCCACAGGCCCTGCTCAGCGGGCTGAACGGCCCTCAGCGCGACGCCGTGACGCACGCCGGTTCACCGCTGCTGATCGTCGCCGGTGCGGGGTCGGGCAAGACCCGGGTGCTGACCCACCGGATCGCCTATCTGCTCGCCGCCAGGCAGGTGCATCCCGGTGAGATCATCGCGATCACCTTCACCAACAAGGCCGCCGGCGAGATGAAGGAACGAGTGGCGGCCCTGGTCGGGCCCCGGGCCCGGATGATGTGGGTCTCCACGTTCCACTCCGCCTGCGTACGGATCCTGCGGGCCGAGCACGAGCACGCCGGCATGAAGTCGACCTTCTCCATCTACGACGCCGACGATTCCCGACGGTTGATGCAGATGGTCGCCCGGGAGCTGGACCTCGACCCGAAGCGCTATCCGGCGCGCGGGCTGGCGGCCCAGGTTTCCAACCTGAAGAACGAACTGGTCGACCCGGAGGAGTTCGCGGGTCGGGCGAAGGGTCCGAACGAGCGCGCGCTGGCCGAGGCGTACACCCGCTACCAGCAGCGGCTCAGGGAGGCGCACGCGCTCGACTTCGACGACCTGATCATGACCACGGTGCACCTGTTGCAGTCCCACCCGCACGTGGCCGAGAGCTACCGGCGCCGGTTCCGGCACGTGCTGGTCGACGAGTACCAGGACACCAACCACGCGCAGTACACGCTGATCAAGGAACTGGTCGGCAGCGAGCCGATCGGCGACGGTCCGGACGCGCTGGCCCCCGGTGAGCTGTGCGTGGTCGGCGACGCCGACCAGTCGATCTACGCCTTCCGGGGCGCCACGATCCGTAACATCCTGGAGTTCGAGCGGGACTTCACCGACGCCCGGACCATCCTGCTGGAGCAGAACTACCGCTCCACCCAGACCATCCTGAACGCGGCCAACGCGGTGATCGACCGGAACACCTCCCGCAAGCCGAAGCGGCTGTGGAGCGAGGCCGGGGCCGGCGAGCAGATCGTCGGCTACGTCGCCGACACCGAGCACGCCGAGGCCGACTGGGTGGCCCGCGAGATCGACCGGCTCACCGACGAGGGGCTGACCCGGCCGGGCGAGGTGGCGGTCTTCTACCGCACCAACGCCCAGTCGCGGGTGTTCGAGGAGGTGTTCATCCGGGTCGGGCTGCCGTACAAGGTGGTCGGCGGGGTGCGCTTCTACGAGCGCAAGGAGGTGCGCGACGCGCTCGCGTACCTGCGGGCGGTGGTCAACGACGACGACACGGTGAGCCTGCGCCGGGTGCTCAACACCCCCCGCCGGGGGATCGGTGACCGGGCCGAGGCGTGTGTCGAGGCACTGGCCGCACGGGACCGGATCTCGTTCGGGGCCGCGCTGCACCGGGCCGGTGACGCGCCGGGGATCTCCACCCGTGCCGCGAACTCGATCGCCGACTTCGTCGCCCTGCTCGACGGTGCCCGCGAACTCGCGGCGACGGCCGCGCCGGAGGAGGTGCTGGAGTCGCTGCTGACCCGCTCCGGTTACCTCAGTGAGCTGGAGGAGAGCCTCGATCCGCAGGACGCCGGGCGGGTGGAGAACCTCCAGGAGCTGGTGAGCGTCGCGCGGGAGTACACCGAGCGGGTCGAGGCGCAGTCCGAGGACGGAACGGGCGCCACCCTCGCCGGTTTCCTGGAGCAGGTCGCGCTGGTCGCCGACGCGGACCAGATCCCCGACCAGGCGGGTCCGGCGGCCGACGGCGAGGAGCCGGAGCAGCACCAGGGCGTGGTCACCCTGATGACCCTGCACACGGCGAAGGGGCTGGAATTCCCGGTCGTCTTCCTCACCGGCCTCGAAGACGGGGTCTTCCCGCACCTGCGGGCGCTCGGCGACACCCGCGAGCTGGAGGAGGAGCGCCGGCTGGCGTACGTCGGCATCACCCGGGCCCGGCAGCGGCTCTACCTGTCCCGGGCGGTCACCCGTTCGGCCTGGGGGCAGCCGTCGTACAACCCGGCGTCGCGGTTCATGGCCGAGCTGCCGGCCGACCTGGTGCGCTGGGAGCGCACCGAAGGGTCGTACACCTCGTGGTCCGGCACCGGCGGCGGCGTGGGTGGGCGGTCCGGCGGCGCGGCGGCCGGCTCGGCCGGTCGCGGCGGCGGCTTCACCGGCGGTACGCCGAAGGCGGCGCAGCTCGCCAGCCGGCTCGGCGTCGACGCCAGTCGACTCACCACCGCCAGCGAACTGCGCCAGACCCCGAAGGTCGAGGCCGGGGACCGGGTCAACCACCAGCGGTACGGCCTCGGCCGGGTGCTCGCGGTGGAGGGACACGGGCCGGGTGCGCGGGCACAGATCGACTTCGGCGACCAGACCATGTGGCTGGTGCTGCGGCACGCGCCGGTCGAAAAGCTCTGACCCGTCGGGGCGCTCAGCAGCCGAGGTCGACGCCGTGTGACCGCATGAACACCGCCGGGTCGATCTGGTTCCAGAGTCCGCCCTGGTGCACCTCGAAGTGCAGGTGGGGGCCGGTGGCGTCGCCGGTCGCGCCCTCGTACCCGATGGTCTGACCGGCGGTGACCCGGTCGCCGACTCCAACCGCGGTCCGGTTCTGGTGGGCATAGTGGGTCAGGATGCCGTTGCCGTGGTCGATGACCACCGAGATGCCGTACCCGTCATAGGCCGCCCCGGCGGTGACCACGGTGCCGGCGGCGACCGCGTGGATCGGGGTGTTGTCCGCCCCGGCCAGGTCGATGCCGGCGTGCAGTACGCCGCCGCGCATGCCGTAGCAGGAGCTGACCGGGGCGCCGGGCATCGGGCTGACCCAGGCCGGGCTGGCCTTCGTCGGCTTGACGGTGGTCCGGGCCGGCTTCGGCTTCGGGCTGGCCTTCCGGGTGGCCGGTGCCGCGCTGGTCGGCGCGACCGGGGTGGCCGGGACGGCGGTCGGGGTGGCGGCCGCGGTCGGGGTCGGCAGGTCGGTGGGGACGGCGGTCGGTGAGCCGTCCAGCGGGTCCCGTTCGGAGCGGTCGGCCCGGTTCGCGGCGTTGGTGCGGGCGAGGGCGTCCTCCGCGACCAGTGCGGTGTTGTCCGGCCGGTCGCCGTCGCCGCCGACGGTGATCGCGGCGACGCCGAAGCCGACGAGTACGGCCAGCCCGGTAGCGATGTACGCGCCGCGGCTGACCCGGCGCCGCGCGGCCCGGTGGCGGGCCACCCCGGTATCGGGCTGGTCGTCGTGCCCGTCCTGCTCGTGGTCGAGGTCGTACGGCGGCTGGGTCTCGGGCACGGGTGGAACCTCCGGGGTACGGGGACGGACCCGGAAATCGTGGTCGGTCGGGCTCCTGACCAGCGGCATCGGGTCGGCGACGGCCGGTTGGGAGGGCGCGTACGGCGCTGGATTTTGTCGGAATTGCGGCCGGGTTACCGGATGCCCGCCGAGCATCGACGTGTCCCCGGTCACACCGACTGCTGTGGCGCACGGAACTTTGCCGACCGCGAACACGAAAAACCGCCCGGACCGTGGGTCCGGGCGGTGATCGATGAGTTACGTCGGGTTACGAGGCGCCCACGCCGGCGTAGATCGCCTCGACCTCGGTCTGGATGTCCACGCCCTTGTCCCGCAGGTACGGGATCGGGTCCCGGGGAACACCGTCCACGTGCACCTCAAGGTGCAGGTGGGAGCCGTACGAGTGGCCGGTCATGCCGACCAGGCCGAGTTCGTCGCCGGCCTTGACCTCCTGGCCCACCTTCACCAGGACCTTGGAGGCGTGGCCGTAGATGGCCTCGGTGCCGTCCGGGTGCTGCACGATGACGCAGAGGCCGTAGCCGCCGTACCAGCCGGCGCTGACGACCTTGCCACCGTGGATCGCGTGGTACGGGGTGCCCTCGGCCGCGGCCAGGTCGACGCCGGTATGCAGCTTGCCCCAGCGCATGCCGTAGGGAGAGGTGAAGTTGTAGCCGCGCAGCGGCAGCAACCAGACGTCCGGCGCCTCCGACAGCGTGCTGGCGAGGCCCGATCGGTCGTCGGCACGCGTGGCCCGCTCCGCGGTGTCCGCACGCGAGGCGATGTCGTCGCTGGTGGCGGCGGCGTTCTCCAGGTCGGCCAGGGTGGCGGAGCTGACCGCCTTCGCGTCCGGCATGGCGGCCGCGCCCAGGGCGACGATCCCGGCACCGACGAACGCGGTGGTGACAACGGCGGCGTAGCGGCTGCGCGGGGGAGTGGGTACGCGGCGACGCCCGCGATATCGATCGGGCTCAGACGACAGGCGCTGGCGCACGCACACCCTCCGTTGTCGGGTATTTGAACCGGTCGTGTCCGTGTGGACGAAGCGAGAACCACACCGTCGGACCGTGTTGTCACCCGATCGTGGACCTGATGGCAACCGTCGTCACGGTAACCGCCGCCTAGTCGGCCCACAAGTCACGGCGCGGCTTTGTCGTCACTCGGTGCGCCTGTCCGTCACCAAATGCCCAATTTCGTCACCATTAGCAGGTCTTATCGTTAGTAACTCTCGGTTACCGGCGGTGGTACGGCGGGTCAGTTGTGTGGATCCGTGGCGACACGCAGTGACGGCTCGACGGCATCGGCGTCCGGTCGTCGGGGGCGTCGCCGCGAAGGGGTGGCGACACCCGTACCGGGCCGGCGCGCCGCCCAGATTCCACACCGCCCGTACCTCGGGTTACCGTTCGTTAAGGTGGTTGCCGAGGTGCCCTCGAAAGGTGTGCTGATGAGCTCTCGAACGCGGGTCGTCGTCGCCAAGCCCGGCCTGGACGGGCACGACCGTGGCGTCAAGGTGGTCGCCCGGGCGCTGCGGGACGCCGGCATGGAGGTCATCTACACCGGGCTGCACCAGACCCCGGAGCAGATCGTCGAGACCGCCATCCAGGAGGACGCCGACGCGGTCGGTCTCTCGGTCCTCTCCGGCGCGCACATGACCCTGTTCCGCAGGGTGGTGGAACTGCTGGCCGAGCGGGACGCGCAGGACATGGTCGTGTTCGGCGGCGGCATCATTCCGGAGGCCGACATCCCCGAACTGGAGCGGATCGGAGTGGCCAAGATCTTCACTCCCGGCGCGACCACCCAGGCGATCGTGGAATGGGTACGCGCGAACGTGGCCCAGCCCGTCGCCTGAGCCGTACGGCGGCGGCCCGGCCCACGATTGCGCTGCGTGATCGATGTCGGTAACCGGTGTGATGCTGGGCACGGAACCGTCGGCGCCGATCGATGGAGTCGGGCCTCTTCCTGGTTTCGGAAGTGCCGCTGGCCCCTCGTCAGGCGTACTGACGGGGGGAGAGGCCGGACGCACCCCTCACACGTCCGGCCTCTCTATGCGCGATGCCCCGCCGCCACCCCTCGACCGACAGGGCATCGGCCGTCTCCCGTCATCGCGCGGCTCAGCGCTCCGACACCTGACTCAACGACGGCTTCCCGTGCGGGTTACGCGGTTGCCGCGAGATCGCCGTAGAAAGCTTTCCGGGATGACTCGGTCGGGCCGTCGCCGAGCGCGGGCGGGCTGTGCGGTACCGCACACCGTGCACCCGCTCGGTTGCCACCGGTGCCCGTCTCGCTAGGCTGCGGCCGGAGGCCTGTTCCTTTCGGTACGACAGGCGTCAACTCAATTCACGCTGGCGGCGGCGCGACGGCGCGCCGCGGAGACTGGACGGGACGCGCAATCGTGGACCTGTACGAATACCAGGGGCGCGAGCTGTTCGAGCGGCACGGTTTGCCCGTGCTCGCCGGCGGCGTCGCCACCACCCCGGAGGAGGCCCGCGCGATCGCCGATCGCCTCGGCGGTCGAGTGGTCGTCAAGGCCCAGGTGAAGGTCGGCGGCCGGGGCAAGGCCGGCGGGGTCAAGCTCGCCGACAACCCCGAGGATGCGGTGGCCCGTGCCACCGACATCCTGGGCATGGACATCAAGGGTCACACGGTCCACAAGGTCATGATCACCGTGACCGCGGAGATCGCCGAGGAGTACTACCTCTCCTACCTGCTCGACCGGGCGAACCGCACCTTCCTCTGCATCGCCAGCGTGGCCGGCGGCATGGACATCGAGCAGGTCGCCGCCGAGACCCCGGAGCGGGTCGCCAAGATCGCGATCGACGCCAACGTCGGGGTCGACCTGGCCAAGGCCAACGAGATCGTCGCCGCGGCGCAGTTCCCGGCCGTGGTGGCCGACCAGATCGCCGCGATCGCGGTCGGGCTGTGGCGGGCGTTCGTCGCCGAGGACGCCACCCTGGTCGAGGTCAACCCGCTGGCCCGTACGGCCAACGGCGACGTGCTGCTGCTCGACGCCAAGGTGACCCTGGACGAGAACGCCGGCTTCCGGCACCCGGACCACGAGGCCCTGGTCGACCAGGCCGCCGTGGATCCGCTGGAGCAGCGGGCCAAGGAGAAGGACCTCAACTACGTCAAGCTCGACGGTGCCGTGGGCATCATCGGCAACGGCGCCGGCCTGGTCATGTCCACCCTCGACGTGGTCGCGTACGCCGGGGAACGGCACGGCGGCGTCAAGCCGGCGAACTTCCTCGACATCGGCGGCGGCGCGAGCGCCGCGGTGATGGCGAACGGCCTGGAGATCGTGCTCTCCGACCCGGCGGTAAAGAGCGTGTTCGTCAACGTCTTCGGCGGCATCACCGCCTGTGACGAGGTCGCCAACGGTATCGTCCAGGCGCTGGCCCTGCTCGCCGAGCGCGGTGAGCAGGTCGACAAGCCGCTGGTCGTACGGCTCGACGGCAACAACGCCGAGGCGGGTCGGGCAATCCTCGACGCCGCCGCGAACCCGCTGGTGCAGCGGGTCGACACGATGGATGGAGCGGCCGAGCGGGCCGCCGAGCTCGCGGCTGCGGGGGTCTGACATGGCAATCTGGCTGACCAAGGACTCGAAGGTCATCGTCCAGGGGATGACCGGCTCCGAGGGCTCCAAGCACACCCGACGGATGCTCGCCGCCGGCACCAACGTGGTCGGCGGGGTGAACCCGCGCAAGGCCGGCCAGACCGTCGACTTCGACGGCACCGAGCTGCCGGTATTCGCCAGCGTCGCGGACGCGATGGCGAGCACCGGGGCCAACGCCACGGTCATCTTCGTACCGCCGCAGTTCACCAGGGGCGCGGTGGTCGAGGCGATCGACGCCGGCATCGACCTCGCCGTCGTGATCACCGAGGGCGTACCGGTGCACGACACCGCGGCGTTCTGGGCGTACAACGTCAGCAAGGGCGAGCAGACCCGGATCATCGGGCCGAACTGCCCCGGCATCGCCTCGCCGGGTGCCTCCAACGCCGGCATCATCCCGGCCGACATCACCGGCTCCGGCCGGATCGGCCTGGTCAGCAAGAGCGGCACGCTGACCTACCAGATGATGTACGAGCTGCGCGACATCGGCTTCTCCACCTGCGTCGGCATCGGCGGTGACCCGATCATCGGCACCACCCACATCGACGCGCTCGCGGCGTTCCAGGCCGACCCGGACACCGACGCGATCGTGATGATCGGTGAGATCGGCGGCGACGCCGAGGAACGGGCCGCCGAGTTCATCAAGGCCAACGTGACCAAGCCGGTGGTCGGCTACATCGCCGGCTTCACCGCGCCGGTCGGCAAGACCATGGGGCACGCCGGGGCGATCATCTCCGGTTCGGCCGGCACCGCCGACGCCAAGAAGGCGGCCCTGGAAGCGGTGGGAGTCAAGGTGGGCAAGACGCCAACCGAGACCGCCCAACTCATGCGGGAGCTCATGTCCGGCAACTGACCCGCCACCGCCCACCCCAGATCGCAAAAGGGCTGACCGCCGCGCGGTCAGCCCTTTTACGCGCGCCGATCTTGCAGTTGTGGTCGCTCACATATCCGGACGAGCACCCCAACTCGGGGCACCACAAGTGCAAGATCGGCGACGAGCCTGGGGGAGGGAGGGGGAGGGGGGGAGGGGTTTAGCGCCAGCCGGGGTAGTTGCCGGTGCCGCGGAGGATCGCCGTACCGAGGATGTTGAGGATGCTCAGCACGATGGCGACCCATCCCAGGACGGGTGAACCGCCGTATCGCCGGGCGTCCCGGATGGACAGGTAACCGAGGATGACCCCGAGTACGCCGCAGCAGACCAGCCCGATGACTATGCCGAGTACGCCCCACAGCGTGGTCCGGTCCCGACCGGAGGGCACCGGCCGGGGCGGCGGGTACGGATACTGACCCGCCATGCCTCACCTCCGCAGTGGGTGACGCGGGAGAGCGCCCGAATCAGATGCTGGGCCGACGCTAACCCCGCGACCGGGGTGATTGCTTCGAAATTGAGGAATCCGTGTGGCTTCGCCGGTGGTGTCGCCCCCCAGCCCGCGCGTCGGCGTGCCAGAGTAGGTCACGATGCCACCCGTCACCCCCGATCAGCCCGGGCGTCCGGCACGGCCCGACCCGGCGGACCCCACCCCGACCACCGGCCACCCGTCGCCGGCCCCGGCGGTTCCGGCTGCCCGCCGGGGCGAACCCGACCGGGTGCCGACCGACCGTGATCCCGACCGGGACCGGCGGCCCACCGACCGGGAGTCGGACCGGGACCGGCTGCCCGCCGGGCGCCGACCGGACCGGACCCCGGCCGGCCGTGACTCCGACCGGGACCGGCTGCCCGCCGGCCGTGACTCCGACCGGGACCGGCTGCCCGCCGGCCGTGACTCCGACCGGGGCCTGACCCCGGCCGACCGTGACCCTGACCGGGACCGGCTGCCCGCCGGCCGTGATGCCGGCCGGGGCCTGACCCCGGCCGGTCGTTCCGCCGCCGGGGCGATGACCCGGACCGCCCGACCGGACGGCCCGTCGGGTGTTCCCAAGCGCCGGTCCGGGCGGGCGCCGCTACCGGTGGCCGCCGCCGTGGCGACCGGCTGGGCAGCCTCCCTGTCGTACCTGCCGGTCGCCGTCATCCTGGGCTTCGCCCGGTTCACCGAGGACGCCGGCGCGGTGGGCGGGGCGGCCCGGGTCGGGCTGTCCGGCTGGCTGCTCGGCCACGGTGTGCCGCTCGACACCGACGCCGGGACCCTGCACCTGCCCCCGCTCGGGCTCGCCGTACTGGCCGCGTGGCGGGTCGCCCGTGCGGGCGTACACACCAGCCGGGCGATCGGGGCCCGGCAGCACGGCACCCCGCGGCAGGCGTTCTCCGTCGCGGGCGCGGTCGGTGTCGCGTACGGGCTGCTCGGTGTCGTCGCCGCCCTGATCGTCAACGCCGGGGGCCAGCAGGTGGCGCCGCTGCGGGCGGGGCTCACCCTCACCGTGTTCGGTGCCGTCGCGGCGCTGGCCGGGGCGCTGCCGATCACCGGGACGCTCGGCGCACTGGCCCGGCGTACCCCGTCGGTGCTGCGCGACGGGCTGCGTACCGGCTTCGTGGCCGCTCTGCTGCTGCTCGGCGCCGGTGCCGGTGCGGCCGGCCTGGCGGTGGCCACCGGCGGTGGCGCGGCCAGCGACATGCTCACCGCGTACCGGACCGGCGTCCTCGGGCAGGCCGGCATCACCGTGGTCAGCGTGGCGTACGCGCCGAACGCCTCGGTCTGGGCCGCCTCCTATCTGCTCGGACCGGGGTTCGCCATCGGCACCGACACCAGCGTGAGCACCACCGAGGTCACGCTGGGCCCGCTGCCGGCCGTACCGCTGCTCGCCGGCCTGCCGTCCGGCCCGATCGGCGGCCTCCGGGTGGCGCTGCTCGCCGTACCGGTGATCGCCGGCATGGCCGCCGGCTGGCTGCTCACCCGGCGCTCGCTGCGCCGGGCCGGGTTGCCGCCGTCGCCCGCCCCGCTGCCCCGGATGTCCGGCCGGGACCTGTCGGCGATGCGCTGGCCACCGCTGCTCGCCGCCGCCGCGATCGGGGGACCGGTTGCCGGCGCGGTGCTCGGCCTGGCCGCCTGGGCCTCCGGCGGTTCGCTCGGCGGCGGCCGGATGGCCGAGGTCGGCCCGGTGAGCTGGCAGGTGGCGGCGATCGCCACCGTGGTGGTGGCGGTCGGCGCGGTGGTCGGCGCCGCCGTCACCCGCGCCTTCGCCCGCCCCTGACGGGCGCACCGCGCCTTCGCCTGCCCTGACGGGAACCCGCGGCCACGGCCGGGGGACTACCGTGAGCCGCCGCAGAGCGGGGCTGAGCTGCCCGATAGGGTGCTCGGGTGACTGAGCCCGTGTCGGCCGCCCGAGTTGTCGTCCTCATTTCCGGGTCCGGTAGCAACCTCCAGGCGTTGCTCGACGCGGCCACCGACCCGGCGTACGGCGCCTCGGTGGTCGCCGTCGGCGCGGACCGCGACGGCATCGCCGGACTCGACCGGGCCACCGCCGCCGGGGTGCCGGTCTTCGTCGACCCGCTCAAGGCGTACGCCGATCGGGACGAGTGGGACCGGGCGCTCGCCGCGCACGTCGCCGAGCACAAGCCCGACCTGGTGGTCTCCGCCGGCTTCCTGAAGCTCGTCGGCCCGCACTTCCTCGCCGCCTTCGGTGACCGTTACCTGAACACGCACAATGCGCTGCTGCCCGCCTTTCCCGGCATCCACGGCCCGCGTGACGCGCTCGCCTACGGGGTGAAGGTCGCCGGGGCCACGCTCTTCTTCGTCGACGCCGGCGTCGACACCGGACCGATCGTCGCCCAGGTGACGGTGCCGGTGCTCGATGACGACGACGAGGAATCCCTCACCGAACGCATCAAGGTTGCCGAGCGCCGACAGCTCGTCGAGCAGGTCGGCCGGCTGGTCCGCGAGGGCTGGACCATCACCGGAAGAAAGGTCACGATCCCATGAGCACCACTTCGGACGGCCGGCGGGCGCTGCGCCGCGCGCTGGTCAGCGTGTACGACAAGACCGGGCTGATTGAGTTGGCCCAGGCGCTGCACGCCGCCGGGGTAGAGATCGTGTCGACGGGCAGCACCGCCGCCACCATCGCCGGTGCCGGTGTCCCGGTGACCCAGGTCGAGGAGCTGACCGGCTTCCCCGAGACCCTGGACGGGCGGGTCAAGACGCTGCACCCGAAGGTGCACGCCGGTCTCCTCGCCGACCTGCGGCTGGACAGGCACGCCGCGCAGCTCGCCGAGTTGGGCATCGCCCCGTTCGACCTGCTGGTGTCGAACCTGTACCCGTTCACCGAGACGGTCGCCTCCGGCGCGGACTTCGACGCCTGCGTGGAGCAGATCGACATCGGCGGTCCGGCGATGGTCCGGGCCGCGGCCAAGAACCACGCGTCGGTGGCGGTGGTGACCTCGGTCCAGTCGTACCCGTCGGTGTTGGACGCCCTGGCCGACGGCGGTTTCACCCTCGGCGAGCGGCGCGCGCTCGCGGCGCGGGCCTTCGCCGACATCGCCGAGTACGACGTGGCGGTGGCCCAGTGGTTCGCCCGGGGGCTGGCGTCGGAACCGGAGTGGCCGGACTTCTCCGGGCTCGCCCTGCGTCGTGGCGCGACCCTGCGGTACGGCGAGAACCCGCACCAGCGGGCCGCCATCTACCTGGACCCGGCCGCTCCCGCCGGGCTGGCGCAGGCGCGGCAGTTGCACGGCAAGGAGATGTCGTACAACAACTACGTCGACGCGGACGCGGCCTGGCGGGCGGCGAACGACTTCGGCTCGGACGTGCCGGTTGTGGCGATCATCAAGCACGCGAACCCGTGCGGCATCGCCACCGGCGTCGACGTTGCCGACGCGCACCGCAAGGCGCACGCCTGCGACCCGGTGTCGGCGTTCGGTGGCGTGATCGCGGTCAACCAGCCGGTCTCGGTCGAGCTGGCCAAGCAGATCGCGGACATCTTCACCGAGGTGGTGGTCGCCCCGGCGTTCGCCGACGGTGCGGTCGAGGTGCTCGCGGGCAAGAAGAACATCCGGCTGCTCCGGGTGCCCGCCTGGCAGCCGGCGTCGGTCGAGTGGCGGGCGGTCAGCGGCGGGGTGCTGACCCAGTCGGCAGACCGGATCGATGCCCCCGGTGACGACCCGGCCACCTGGCGGCTGGCCGCCGGCGACGCGGCGGCGCCGGAGTTGCTGCGGGACCTGGTCTTCGCCTGGCGGGCGATCCGGTCGGTGAAGAGCAACGCGATCCTGCTCGCCGCCGACGGCGCCACCGTCGGCGTGGGAATGGGGCAGGTCAACCGGGTCGACTCGGCGCGGTTGGCGGTCTCCCGGGCGGGTGCCGACCGGGCCAGGGGCGCGGCTGCCGCCTCCGACGCCTTCTTCCCGTTCGCGGACGGGTTGCAGGTGCTGCTCGACGCCGGGGTGCGCGGGGTGGTCCAGCCCGGCGGCTCGGTACGCGACGACGAGGTCATCGCCGCCGCCCAGCAGTCCGGCCTGACCATGTACTTCACCGGCACCCGGCACTTCTTCCACTGATCGCCCCCGGAACGTAGCGAGGGCCCCTTCCCGTCGAAAGCGATGAGAAGGGGCCCTTCACCACACGTCAGGCCACGACCTGCTTGAGCTCGGCGAAGTGGCAGGCGGACGGGTGCGGGTCGACCGCCCGCAGCACCAGCTGTGGGTCCTGGGTGGCGCAGATGTCCTGGGCCTTCCAGCACCGGGTACGGAACCGGCAACCCGACGGCGGGTCGGCCGGCGACGGCACGTCCCCGGTCAGCCGGATGATCTCGCGGTGGGCGCGGGCCGACGGGTCCGGCACCGGCACCGCCGACAGCAGCGCCTGGGTGTACGGGTGGGTCGGCCGCTCGTAGATCTCCTCGTTCGTACCGATCTCCACGATCTTGCCGAGGTACATCACCGCCACCCGGTCGGCGATGTGCCGTACCACCGAGAGGTCGTGCGCGATGAAGACGTACGACAGGCCCAGCTCGTCCTGGAGCTTCTCCAGCAGGTTGATCACCTGAGCCTGGATCGACACGTCCAGCGCCGACACCGGCTCGTCACAGACGATCACCTCGGGGTTGAGCGCCAGCGCACGGGCGATCCCGATCCGCTGCCGCTGCCCACCCGAGAACTGGTGCGGGTACCGGTTGATGTGCTCCGGGTTCAGCCCGACGATGTCGAGCAGTTCACGTACCCGCCGGCCGCGGTCGCCGCGTGGCGCCACCTCGGGGTGGATCTCGTACGGCTCGCCGATGATGTCGCCGACCGTCATCCGCGGGTTCAGCGACGTGTACGGGTCCTGCATGACCATCTGCACGTTGCGGCGCAGCCGGCGCAGGCCGGAGCCGGACATCTTGAAGATGTCCTGTCCCTCCAGCATGGCCCGGCCGCCGGTCGGCGTCTCCAGCCGCATGAGCAGCCGGGCGAGCGTCGACTTTCCGCAGCCGGACTCGCCGACCACGCCGAGGGTCTCGCCGCGACGCAGTTCGAAGCTCACCCCGTCGACCGCCTTGACGGCGCCGATCTGCTTCTTGAAGACGATTCCCTGGGTGATCGGGAAGTGCTTGACGACGTTGTCGACCTGCAAAATCGTTTCGCCGCGCACCTTGGTTGCGCTAGAGCCGGCCATCGAGGACCTCCTGGGCGAAGTGACATGCGCTGGTCCGGCCGTTGCCGAGGTCCCGGTTGGCGGGCACGACGTCGACGCAGACCTGCTGGGCGTACGGGCAGCGCGGGTGGAAGGGGCAGCCCGAGGGGATCCGCATCAGGTTCGGTGGCAGGCCCTTGATGGTGGAGAGTTCGTGGCCGCGCTGGTCCAGCCGGGGAATCGACTCCAGCAGACCCTTGGTGTACGGGTGGCCGGGAGACGAGTACAGCGAGTGGACGTCGGCGTGTTCGACGATCCGGCCGGCGTACATGACGGCGATCCGGTCGGCGACGTCGGCGACCACACCGAGGTCGTGGGTGATCAGGATCATCGCCATGTTGAGTTCCCGGCGCAGGTCGCCGAGTAGGTCCATGATCTGGGCCTGCACGGTGACGTCGAGCGCGGTGGTGGGTTCGTCGGCGATCAGCACCCGCGGGTTCAGCGCCAGCGCCATCGCGATCATGACGCGCTGGCGCATGCCGCCGGAGAACTGGTGCGGGTAGTCGCCGACCCGCTGCTTCGCCGCCGGGATCTTCACCAGTTCCATCAGCTCGATCGCGCGTCGGCGGGCGTCGGTGCGGGACATGCCCTCGCGTTGGCGCAGCGTCTCGCCGATCTGCCAGCCGACCGGGAAGACCGGGTTCAGGGCGGAGAGCGCGTCCTGGAAGATCATCGCGATCTGCTTGCCGCGAACCTGCCGGCGCTGCTCCTCGGGCATCTTGAGCAGGTCGCTGCCGTCGTAGAGGATCTCGCCGGACGGGATGACGGCCGGTGGCATGTCCAGGATGCCCATGATCGCCTGAGCGGTGACCGACTTGCCGGAGCCCGACTCACCGAGCACGGCCAGGGTCTCCCCGGCGTCCAGGTGGTACGAGACACCGTTGATCACCTTTGCCACGCCGTCCTGGGTACGGAACTCGACGTGCAGGTCCCGTACCTCAAGCAGGTGCGGGTGGTCGCCTCGGGCGGACGGCGACGCGACGGGCTGGGCGGAAAGGTAGCTCATGATTTGATCACCGCAGCTTCGGGTCGAAGGCGTCGCGGATGGCGTCGCCGAGCATGATGAACGCGAGCACCGTCAGGGCGAGGAACGTGGACGGGACGATCAGCGGGGTGGCGGCTTCCCGCATGTGCACTCGGCCGGCGTCGATGTCCATACCCCACGAGATCGTCGGTTCCCTGAGGCCGATCCCGAGGAAGGAGAGGGTGGCCTCGGCGGCGATGAACGCACCGAGCGCGATGGTGAGCACCACGATCACCGGGGCGAGCGAGTTCGGCAGGATGTGTCGCCACATGATCCGGCCGTTGCCGGCACCGAGCATCCGGGCCGCCGCGACGTAGTCCTGCTGCTTGGCGCTGATCACCGAGGACCGGATCACCCGGGCGGCGGTGGTCCAGCCGAGGATGGCGAGCACGAAGATCAGTGCGGAGATCCGGGCCCACTGGTTGTCACTGTTGATCCGCTTGAGCAGCACGATCGCGGCGAGCAGCAGCGGAAGGCCCAGGACGATGTCGATGACCCGGGAGAGCACGGCGTCGACCCAACCGCCGAAGTAGCCGGCGAGCATCCCGACCACCACGGCGATGATGCCGGTGAGCAGGGCGGACAGGGCGCCGACCAGGAGCGACGCGCGGGCGCCGTACACCGAGCGGGCGTAGATGTCGCAGCCCTGGAAGTTGTAGCCGAAGATGGCGCCGCCGGTCGGGCCCTGGTGCTGTCGGGACAGCGTGCAGTCGGTCGGGTCGTTCGCGGTGAGCAGGCTCGGGAAGGCCGCCATCAGGGTGACGATGACGACCAGGGTGAGCGAGATCCAGAAGATCGGGTTGTGGCGCAGGTCGCGCCAGGCGTCGCCGGCCAGGCTGCGCGGCTTGTGCACCTCCACCTTGCCGGGCTTGCCCGGCTCACCGGTGGGTCCGCGTCGCGCGCTCGGGTTCTCGGTCGCGGCGACCGTGTTGAAGTCACTCATGCCTGCACCTCGCTGCGCTCGTACGTGTCGCGCTCACCGCGCTGGTCGAACCGGTACTCGGATGTCCGGGGGCGCTCAGACATAGCGGATCCTCGGGTCGAGTACGGCGTAGAGGACGTCGACCACGAGGTTGCAGACCAGGTAGACCACGACCAGGATGCTGACGATCCCGACCACCAGCGGCCCGTCCTCGGTACGGATGCCGCGGAAGAGGTTGAATCCGATGCCGGGGATGTTGAACACGCCCTCGGTGATGATCGCGCCGCTCATCAGGTTGCCCAGCTCGACGCCGAGGAAGGTGACCACCGGGATCAGCGAGTTCCGCAGTACGTGCACGCCGACGATCCGGCGTCGGCGCAGGCCCTTGGACTTCGCGGTCCGTACGTAGTCGGAGCGCATGTTCTCGGCGACCGACGTACGGGTCAGTCGCAGCGCGGTGGCCAGCGAGAGCGACCCGAGCACGATGCCGGGCAGCAGTAGAGCGTAGAAACTCGGCTGCGCGCCGGCGGTCGGCGGGAACCAGCCGAGCTTCACGCCGAGGAAGTACTGCGCGAGCGGGGCCAGCACGATGGTGGGGATGCCGAGCACCAGCAGGGTGAGCAGCAGCGTCGCGTTGTCGAAGAAGCCACCCCGGCGGATACCGGCGATGACCCCGGCGGTGACGCCGAAGATGATCGCGACGGCGATGCCGATCAGGGCGAGCTTCAGCGTGACCGGCCAGGCGGTGGAGATCATGTCGCTGATCTTGCGCTGGGTCAGCGACATGCCGAGGTCGCCCCGGAGCAGGTTGCCGATGTAGTCGAAGTAGCGGTAGAAGAAGCCGCCGACCCCGGTCTTGTCGAGATGGAATGTCTCGGTCAGGTATGCCCGCTGGGCGGGGGTGACCGGCCGCTCGCCGGCAAGTGCCTGGATGGGGTCGCCCTGGCCGGCGAACATCAGCGCGTAGACGATCAGAGTGGTCCCGAAGAAGGCCAGGACCATCTGTAACAGGCGCCGCACAATATAGCGGAACATACCTTAGCTTTCTCTCCGAATATGGATGAAAGTCGTACGAACGATGTTTTCGGCGTACGAAAGTATCCGGGCCCCGGGCCCGGACGATTCGGCGGTGAACACCCTGCGGGGGTGTGCCCGGCGGAACAGTCCGGCGTCGGCGTTCTTGGGCGACGCCGGACTGCTCCATCCACGGCCCGAGCCAGCGGGATTACCGGATGGCTGGGACCAGATTCGGGGGGTCAGCTCAGCTGACGGCCTCGATCTTGGTCAGATTGACCCGCTGGAACAGGTCGATCTCGACGTTCTTGACCTTGCTCGAATAGCCGAAGTTGTTCTGACCGAAGCGGAGCGGGATAACCGGCAGGTCGTTCGCCAGGATGTCCTCGGCCGCCTGGTACTTCTTGATCGCCTCGTCCGGGGTGCCGGCCGAGACACCTTCCTTCACCAGCGCGTCGAACTGCGGGTTGCTGTAGCCGTAGTAGTTCGACGAACCGTTCGTGGTGTAGAGCGGGCCGAGGTAGTTCTCCATGGACGGGTAGTCCATGATCCAGCCGAGCCGGAACATGCCGACCGGCTGCTTCTTCTCGACCTTGTCCAGCAGGTCGGCGAACTTCGGCTCGGCAGCGCCGACGCAGTCCACACCCAGGTTGGTCTTGAGCTGGTTGCAGGTCGCGTCGACCCAGTCCTTGTGGCCACCGTCGCCGTTGTACGAGATCGTGATCTTCGCCGGACCGCCGGCGGCCGCGTACTCGGACTTGGCCTTGGTCGGGTTGAACTCGCAGGCGGCGCCGCAGGTGTTGTCCCGGTACCCGGCGACAACCGGCGAGACGAACGAGCGGGCGGACTGCTGGGAGTCCTTGAAGACCGACTTGATGATCTCGTCGCGGTCGATCGCCTCGGAGATCGCCTTGCGCACCTCGGGCTTGCTGTACGCCGGGTCGAACGTCGGGAAGGCCAGGAACTGGAACGACGACGCCGGGCTCTGCTGGAACCGGTCACCGAGGTCGCTCGCCACGCTGGTCAGGTTCTCGGTCGGGATCGTCGGGACGACGTCCAGGTTGTCCGAGATCACGTCCGCGTACGCGGCGGTCAGCTGCTGGTAGATCCGGAACTCGACGCCGCCCACCTTCGGCTTCTCGCCGGGGAAGGCGTCGTAACGCTCGACCTCGACCTTGGCGTCGTGCTGCCAGGTGCCCTTGATCTTGAAGGGGCCATCGCCGATGATGGCGTCCTCGAAGCCGTCCTTGATCACGCCGGGGGCGGAGAAGGCGGCGTTCGGCAGCGGGTAGAACGCGTTGTACCCGAGCATCGTCTTGAACTCGCTGTACGGCGCGGAGAGCGTGACGGTGAAGGTCAGGTCGTCGACCTTCTTCAGGCCACTCATGGTGTTCGCCTTGGGCTCCGGCGCCTTCTGCGGGCCGTCGCCGTCCGGGTCGGTCGCCTGGAGGTCGGTGTAGCCGGCGATCTTCTCGAAGAAGTAGCTGGCACCCTGGCCGTTCGGGGCATAAGCGCCGTAGTTCCAGGCGTTGATGTAGCTGTCGGACGTGACCTTCTCACCGTTGTGGAAGGTGTAGCCGTCCTTCAGCTTGATCGTCCAGGTGGTGTTGTCGGTGCTCTGGATCGACTCCGCCTGAACCTCGTACGGCTTGTTCTGGGCGTCGTAGTCCACCAGCGGGGTGAACAGGGCGCTGAGGACCTGGTTCCCGCTCGTCTCGGTGGTGTTGGTCGGGATCAGGTGCTGCGGTTCGCCGATCTGGATCGACACCGTAGCGTTGGGGTTGCTTTCCCCGGAACCGCCGTCGTCGCCGCTGCCACAGGCCGCGAGGCCCAGGGTTGCGACGAGCGGTACGGCGGCCCAGGCAGCGAGCCTACGGACCTGCATTGAGCCTCCTCATCTCCTCACGCTGGGCAGCGAGGTCCCGGGTACGGGTCACTCTGCGCAACGCTCGGCAAAGGTAGGCCGCGCCGGCACCCTAGTCCAAACCAGTAGATTACGACTGAATAACGAGCCCCTGGGAGTCTGCTTGCGGCATGGGCTGACCTCTGGTAAAGAAGATCCGGCGCGAACGGCACCATCTATCGCCGTATTTCGTCATTTGCTTACCCGAACCACGCAATCGGCGGTGATCGCCGCGTGGGCTATACCACCTGGGGTTTGTCCGGCTTATGCCCGGCTGGACGTCCAGATTGTGGACAACTCCACAGTCCCCTACCCGGAGTGACGAACGACACGGTTACAGAAAGTTACATCATCTTTGGTTACGTGATCGCGCGTGCAGGTCGGCCGGGAGCCGGACACCGGGTCGGCCGGGAGCCGGACACCGGGTCGGCCGGGAGCCGGACACCGGGTCGGCCGGGAGCCGGTCAGCGGGTCGGCCGGGAGTCGGTCAACCGGGTGTCCGGGAAGCCGGGCCGCCCGTCGTGAGACGATCAGGGGCGTGACGGCGACCCTTCTGGACGGCAAGGCAACCGCGGCGGAAATCAAGGACGAGCTACGGGTGCGGGTGAAGGCCCTCGCCGAGCAGGGCCTGGTCCCCGGGCTCGGCACCGTACTCGTCGGCGCGGATCCCGGCTCGCAGGCGTACGTCAACGGGAAACACCGCGACTGCGCCGAGGTGGGCATCGCCTCGATCCGCCGCGAACTGCCCGCCGACGCCACCCAGGCGCAGGTGGACGAGGTCATCGCCGAACTCAACGCGGACCCCGCCTGCCACGGCTACATCGTCCAGCTGCCGCTGCCCCGGCACCTGGACACCCAGCGGGTGCTGGAGCTGATCGATCCGGAGAAGGACGCCGACGGGCTGCACCCGGTCAACCTGGGCCGGCTGGTGCTGGGCTACGACGGCCCGCTGCCGTGCACCCCGCGCGGCATCGTCGAGCTGCTCCGCCGGCACGACGTACCGCTGCGCGGGGCCGAGGTCGCGGTGGTCGGCCGAGGTAACACCGTGGGTCGCCCGCTCGGGCTGCTGCTGACCCGGCGCAGCGAGAACGCCACCGTCACCCTCTGTCACACCGGCACGCTGGATCTCGCCAAGCACACCCGTAACGCCGACATCGTGATCGTGGCGGCCGGCGTACCGGGGTTGCTCACCGCCGACATGGTCCGGCCCGGCGCCACCGTGGTCGACGTCGGCATCACCCGCGTGATCGGCCCGGACGGCAAGGGCCGTTACACCGGCGACATCGCCGCCGAGGTCGCCGAGGTGGCCGGCGCGATGGTGCCGATGCCCGGCGGAGTCGGACCGATGACCCGGGCCATGCTGCTCACCAACGTGGTCGAACGGGCTGAACTCGGCTGACCGGGGTACCCGGACAGCGGACCGCCGTGGACGTCGGTGGACCGGTCGGGCGGGTCCCGGCCGGATCGGTCAGCCGGGGACGATCAGGCAAATCAGCCCCTGGCCGGACCGGTGGTCCGTTGGCTGATACGGTCCGGAAAAGAACCCGTCGGTAACAGAGAGTGGGACGACCATGGGCAAAAAGGTCACCGTCGTCGGCGCCGGTTTCTACGGCTCGACGACCGCACAGCGCCTGGCGGAGTACGACGTCTTCGACACGGTCGTGATCACCGACATCATCGAAGGAAAGCCCGAGGGGCTGGCGCTGGACATCAACCAGTCGCGGCCGATCGAGGGCTTCGAGACCAAGGTGGTCGGCCAGACCACCGGCCCGAACGGCGAGGGCTACGAGGCCATCGAGGGCTCCGACGTGGTGGTCATCACCGCCGGCCTGCCGCGCAAGCCGGGCATGAGCCGGATGGACCTGCTCGCCACGAACGCCAAGATCGTACGTGTGGTGTCCGAGAGCGTGGCCAAGTTCGCCCCGAACGCGGTGGTCATCGTCGTCTCGAACCCGCTGGACGAGATGACCGCGATGGCGCAGCTCGCCACCCAGTTCCCGAAGAACCGGGTGCTCGGCCAGGCCGGCATGCTGGACACCGCCCGGTTCACCACCTTCGTGGCCGAGGAGCTCGGCGTACCGGTGGCCTCGGTGAAGACCCTCACGCTCGGCTCGCACGGCGACACCATGGTTCCGGTCCCGTCGCGCAGCACTGTCGACGGCAAGCCGCTGCGCGAGGTGCTCTCGGACGCCAAGATCGAGGAGCTGGTGGTCCGTACCCGTAACGGTGGCGCCGAGGTGGTCGCGCTGCTCAAGACCGGTTCGGCGTACTACGCCCCGTCCGCCGCCGCAGCCCGGATGGCGAAGGCCGTCGCGACCGACTCCGGCGAGGTCATGCCGGTCTGCGCCTGGGTCGACGGCGACTACGGCATCTCCGGGGTCTACCTCGGCGTCGAGGCCGAGCTGGGCCGCGAGGGTGTCCGCCGGATCGTCACCACCGACTTGGACGCCGACGAGCTGGCCAGCCTCAAGGCCGCGGCCGAGGCGGTCCGGGCCAAGCAGGGCGACATCGCGAACCTCTGATCGAGCTTTCGCCCGCGCGGGCGGAGGTGATCACCGGAAAAGAGTGGCTGTCCGACCCTGGGCTGCCACTCTTTCCGTGTATCGGGGGAAATGGCGGTGGGCCGAGGTAGGCCGGGCGTGCGGCATCAGGCAGAGCCAGTACGCTCGTACTGCTTGAGCATGAGTCCCCCGAGAGGAGCGCCCGGCCGATGGCGAAGATCAAGGTAACCAACCCGGTCGTAGAGCTCGACGGCGACGAGATGACCCGGATCATCTGGAAGCAGATCCGGGAGCAGCTGATCCTGCCCTACCTCGACGTCGACCTGCACTACTACGATCTGTCGATCCAGTACCGCGACGAGACCGACGACCAGGTCACCGTTGACGCGGCCAACGCCATCAAGACCCACGGCGTCGGCGTGAAGTGCGCGACCATCACCCCGGACGAGGCCCGGGTCGAGGAGTTCGGCCTCAAGAAGATGTGGCGCTCGCCGAACGGCACCATCCGCAACATCCTCGGCGGCGTCGTCTTCCGTGAGCCGATCATCATGTCCAACGTGCCGCGCCTGGTGCCCGGTTGGACCAAGCCGATCATCATCGGCCGGCACGCGCACGGCGACCAGTACAAGGCGACCGACTTCGTGGTCCCCGGACCGGGCACGGTGACCATCACCTACACTCCGGCCGACGGCAGCGCGCCGGTCGAGATGGAGATCGCCAAGTTCCCCGGCGGCGGCATCGCGATGGGCATGTACAACTTCGACGAGTCGATCCGCGACTTCGCCCGCGCCTCCCTGCGGTACGGCCTGGACCGCAACTACCCGGTCTACCTGTCGACCAAGAACACGATCCTGAAGGCGTACGACGGCCGGTTCAAGGACATCTTCGCCGAGGTCTTCGAGGCCGAGTTCAAGGCCGACTTCGACGCCGCCGGGATCACCTACGAGCACCGGCTGATCGACGACATGGTCGCCGCCGCGCTCAAGTGGGAGGGCGGCTTCGTCTGGGCCGCCAAGAACTACGACGGTGACGTGCAGTCGGACACCGTCGCGCAGGGCTTCGGCTCGCTGGGCCTGATGACCTCGGTGCTGATGACCCCGGACGGCCGTACGGTCGAGGCCGAGGCGGCACACGGCACGGTCACCCGGCACTACCGGCAGTGGCAGAAGGGCGAGAAGACGTCGACCAACCCGATCGCGTCGATCTTCGCCTGGACCCGTGGGCTGGCGCACCGGGGCAAGCTCGACGGCACCCCGGCGGTCACCGAGTTCGCCGAGAAGCTGGAGCAGGTCTGCGTGGAGACGGTCGAGGGCGGTCAGATGACCAAGGACCTCGCCCTGCTCATCTCGCGGGACGCCCCGTGGCTCAGCACGGACGAGTTCATGGCCGCGCTGGACGAGAACCTGGCGAAGAAGCTCGGCGCCTGATTCTCGAATTTCGACCGCGTTTCCGAGAGCCCGCCGGCAGGCCGCCGGCGGGCTCTCGCGTACCCGTGGGTAGCGGCCGTCGGCCGGGTCGGCGTGATATCGACGTACGCCAAGATCGAACTGGTGGCCCCGTTACCGGCGCCGGCCCGCGCTCGTTGACCAGGGTGGACGTGATGCCAGTCGCGTCCAGGAGGACCAGCCACTCGATGTCGCCGGAAACGGCGCCGGTCGGGCAGCCCTCCCGGCTGTTGCGCACAGCCAGCCGTCCCTTCCCTGCGGGGGGCCCTGTCCCGGGCCCCCCGCACCCTCTTTCTCCGCTTTCGCTCCCGGCTAGCCGGCGGCCTGGCGCAGCCGCTCAGCCGCCTGTTCCGGCCGGATGTCGTTGACGAACACGCCCATCGCCGACTCCGAACCGGCCAGGTACTTCAACTTGTCCGCCGCCCGCCGGATACTGAACAACCGCAGGTGCAGGTGACTGCGCTCCCGGCCCTCGCGCACCGGCGCCTGGTGCCAGGCCGAGATGTACGGCATCGGCATGTCGAACAGCCGGTCGAATCGGCCCAGCAGATCCAGGTAGAGCGGCCCGAAGGCGTCCCGTTCCGCCTCGTCCAACGCCGGAATGTCGGGCACCGCCCGGTGCGGAGCCAGGTGCACCTCGAACGGCCAGCGCGCGGCCGCCGGCACGTACGCGGTCCAGTGCTCGTTCGCGGCCACCACCCGGTCCCCGGCCGTACGCTCGGCGGCGAGCACGTCCGCGTACAGGTTGCGGCCGCCGGTCCGCTCGGCGTGCCGGCCGGCGGCGGCCAGCAGCGCCCGCGTCCGGGGCGGCAGGAACGGGTACGCGTAGATCTGCCCGTGCGGGTGCTGGAGCGTGACGCCGATCTCCTCACCCCGGTTCTCGAACGGGAACACCTGCTCGACCCCGGGCAGCGCGGACAGTGCCGTGGTCCGATCCGCCAACGCCTCCAGTACGGTCCGCACCCGTCGCGGCGACAGGCTGGCGAACGACGTGTTGTGGTCGGCGGTGAAGCAGACCACCTCGCACCGCCCCACCCCCGGACGGGTCGGAGTGAACGGGGTCAGCTCACCCGCCGGCTCGCCCTCCCGGCTGCTGAACGACGGGAACCGATTCTCGAACACCGCCACGTCATAGTCGTACGCCGGAATCTCGGTGGAGTGCGTCGGCGTCGACGGGCAGAGCGGGCACTCCTCGGCACTGGGCAGAAAGATCCGCGTCTGCCGGTGCGCCGCCACCGCCACCCACTCGTCCACCAACGCGTCATACCGCAACTCCGAAGCCGCCGGCAACGGAGGCAACCCCCGCCGATCCACCTCCCCCCGCTCCCCGCCGCCGTCCCCGCCCCCGCCCGCGCCCGCGCCCTCGCGCTCGTCGAAGTAGACCAACTCCCGCCCATCCGCCAGCCTGATCTCTCTCCGCCTCATCCCACTCCCACCCATCCCACGTCCCACCTCACTAACGATCAACAAATGCCACCCCCCTCCCCCCCTCCCCCCACCCCCCGTCACCGCGCCGATCTTGCACTTCCGGTCGTACACAAACCCGAACAAGCACCCCAAATCGGGGCACCACAACTGCAAGATCGCGACAAACCCCGTGACCACGCAGCAGGGGGATACGCGATCTAGGGCAAATACAGGTGATCGGAGATCAACTCACCTGTATTTGCCCTAGATCGGCGCGACTAGGAGCTGTCGCACGTGGGTTTGGAGGGTTTTGTGGGCGGGGGTGGGGAGGGCGGTGTTGGTGATGAGGGTGTGGGCGGCGGACAGGGGGGCTATGGAGGAGATGCCTACGGTGTTCCACTTGGTGTGGTCGGCCAGGACGACCAGGCGTTCCGCGGAGGCGATCAGGGCTCGGTTGGTTTCCGCCTCGGTGAGGTTCGGGGTGGTGTAACCGGCCCGGACGCTCATTCCGTGCACGCCGAGGAAGACCAGGTCCAGGTGCAGGGTACGGATGGCGGCCACCGCCACCGGCCCGACCAACGCGTCCGACGGGGTACGGATCCCGCCGGTGAGCACGACCGTCTGGTCCGGCCGACCGGCCCGGTGGAAGACCTCCGCCACCGGGATCGAGTTCGTCACCACGGTCAGTCCGGCGGTGTCCACCAGCCGGTGGGCCAGGGCGGCGGTTGTGGTGCCGGCCGAAAGGGCCACCGCCATGCCGGGCAGGACCAGGTGTGCGGCCGTGGCGGCGATGGCCGCCTTCTCGGCGAGTTGGCGGGCCGACTTGGCGGCGAAGCCCGGTTCGTCGGTCGAGCCCGACTCGGCGGCCGTCGCGCCGCCGTGCACCTTTGCCAGCAGACCCCGTTCGGCGAGCAGGTCCAGGTCGCGGCGGATGGTCATGTCGGACACCCCGAACTCGCCGGCCAGGTCGGTCACCCGTACCCCGCCGGTGCTGCGTACCCGGTCCACGATCGCGGCCTGCCGCTGTTGGGCGAGCATCAGCCGATCCTCCCGCAGTCGCACTTAATCCAACAGATACGAACATTACCGCGCGCGGAGGAGGAGGCTCCGGCGGGCTCCCGGACGTCGTGAAGCTTGCGGCTTTCGGTCGTTCCTCAGGACGTCCCGGCCATTCAGGACGTCCTGAGGAACGGCGCCGGAACACCTCAAGTTGCTGCTGAAAAGCCTGGTCGGTAAGGGGCAGACATAGACGGTGCTACTCCCTATGGTCGGTAGGCATCAGCACGTCTTAAACGGAGGTCTGGTCGTGAACGAAGAGCTGCGGGTGGCAATGGCGGAGCAGGGGCTGAGCTGCCAGATGGTGGCCGAGAAGGTCGGTGTCGACGTGAAGACGGTGGGACGCTGGCTGTCGCCGGGGCGGATTCCGCACAACCGGCACCGCATCGTCGCGGCCAAACTCCTCCGGCGGGAGATTCTTGACCTCTGGCCGGACCAGGGCCGGCGGCGTGACGTCCCGTGGTTCCGGCCCTGGCGCGAGGCGGAAGCGCAGTCGGCCGCACTCCGGAGCTTCGAGGCGAGCGTCATTCCGGGCCTGCTCCAGACCGAGGCGTACGCCCGCGCGGTGCTGGCCAGCGGCCCGATCGCCGCCGAAGACGTGGAGCGGTTCGTCAAGGTACGGATGGAACGGCAGAAGGCGGTGTTCGACCGGCCCCGGCCGCCGCTCGCCGTCTTCGTGGTGGACGAGGCGGCACTGCGACGAGGCGATCCCGACCTAATGAACGAGCAGCTTGATCACCTGGTCGAGATGGCCAGCCGGCCGAACCTGTTCGTGCACATCATTCCGTTCAGCGCCGGACTCTATCCGGGGCAGGCCGGATCATTCGTCATCGGCAGCGTCGAAGGCTCCCGCGATGTCTCGTACCTGGACAACCAGTTGGCCGGTCAGCTCGCGACCGAACCGAACGAACTGGCCGTGCTGGTACGGGTCTGGGATGCTGTTCGCGGGCACACGCTGCCCCGCGACCAATCGATCGAGTTGATGAAGGCCAGGCCATGGATGAAGCGATGATCAGCCCTCACTGGCGCACCAGCACGCGCAGCAGCTCGAACGGCGGCAACTGCGTGGAGGTTGCCGACAACCTTCCCGGCCGGGTGCTGGTCCGGGACACCAAGGACCGCGACGGCGGCACGCTCAGCTTCGGTCCGGACGCCTGGCACGCCTTCGTGGAGCTGACGAAGCGTCACTGAACCTTCCCGCGTACGCCCTCGTGTCGTCCCGACGGACGGCACGAGGGCGTTGCCGACTCAACGAGCGGCAACCCGTACCCGATGGCTTTTGTTGTCGGAGAGGAACGCGGCCAGTTCCCGGGCCTGTTCGGCGACGGCGGTGCGGTCGGCCCGGGAGAGGCTGCCCAACGGGGCCACCGCAGCCGGCAGTCCGGCGAGGCCGGACCAGGCGCGCAGGTCGGCGGTTGCCGCCGGACCGTACGCGGCCAGATAGCGCCGTACCAGCGCCTGGCCGACCGGATCGGTGCCCTCCGGGCTCGGCGGGTCGATCTCGCGACCGAGCCAGGACGATAGCGGGAGATAACGCGCCCCCGCCCTGGTACGCCACAGCCCGCGCGGCGGCAGCTGCACCACCGGGACGAGGGCGGCGATCAGCATCTCGCCCAGTGCCCGTGGGCCCGCCGTCGGCCAGCGGTCGGCGAGCGCCCGCGCGAGCTCGGCCATCGAACGGGGCTGGTCGTCGGCCAGCACCGCCCGCCCGGCCGCCGCGAGCTCGTCGAGGTCTGTCCCGTCGAGCTCGCGGCGGTAGACGCCGAGCACCCGTTGCCGCAACATGGCGTCGTGACGGGCCCGCCAGGCCAGGACGTCGTCGGCGGTGAGCAGGTGGACGGTGCGGCGCATCAGGTGGACCCGTACCACGCGTCGCCCGGTCAGCAGGTCCGAGAGCACCGCCGGGTCGAAGGCGCGCAGCCGCGACCAGAGCCCGACGTACGGTTCCTGTGGTTCCTGCGCCTGTAGGCCGCCGAGGTGCGCGACGGCGTCGAGGACCGGCAGGTCGGCGCGATCGAGCAGCAGCTGCCGGGCCAGCGTCGCGCGGTTGAGCGCCCGAGTGTCCAGTACCGCCACCGTCACCGGATCACGCCTCGGCGGGCTCGTCGGCCGATCGCCGACCCTGTGCGTCAAGCGTCTCGCGCAGGATGTCCGCGTGCCCGGCGTGCTGGGCGGTCTCGGCGATCACGTGCAGCAGCACCCGCCGTACGCTGTGCACCGCTCCCGGTTCGTGCCAGGGCGCCTCCGGTAGCGGATGGGTCGCCGACAGGTCGGGTACGGCGGCGATGATCTCCTCGCTCCGGGCGGCGACCCGCTCGTAGCGCGTGATGATCTCGGCCAGCGTCTCACCGGGCAGCATCCGGAAGTTGTTCTGGTGGTCGATCGCCCACTGCGGGAACTCGCGTGCGGTACCGGCGGTGAAATCGGCCCAGGTGACACCGTCGGGCAGGTCGTAGGGCAGCGCCGAGGGGCCCTCGACCACGAAGCGCAGCCACCCTTCCTCGATCGACGCGACGTGCTTTACCAGCCCGCCCAGGCACAGCGCGCTGACCGTCGGCCGCTCGCCGGCCTGTTCGTCGCCGAGCCCGAGGATCGACTTGGTCAGGGCCGATCGTGCATTGGCGAGCTCGGCGAGCAGCTCGGTCCGCTCGGGATCGAGACCTGAGACGGGTGTGGTCATGGTGATCTGGTCCTTCCGGTCGTACTCGTCATCGCGGTTTGGCGCCGGCCAGGTGAACGAGCGGCTGTCCGGTGCAGGGAAACCCTCGCAGCCGAAGCGGACAGGTTGTGGCCGCTTCTCCTGGCAGTATCGGAGCCGTGCCGAAGACATCAGCGCGACTGCTGGCGCTGCTCTCGCTGCTCCAGGCGCGCCGGGACTGGCCGGGGGCGCTGCTGGCCGAGCGGCTGGACGTCAGCCCGCGGACCGTACGCCGCGACGTCGACCGCCTGCGTGAGCTCGGGTATCCCATCCTGGCCAGCAAGGGCCCCGACGGGGGATACCGGCTCGACGCCGGCACGCGGCTGCCGCCGTTGCTGTTCGACGACGAGCAGGCCGTCGCCATCGCCGTCGCGCTCCAGATCGCCACCACCTCCGGTGCCGGCATCGAGGACGCCGCGACCCGCGCGCTGAACACCGTCCGGCAGGTCATGCCCGCACGGCTGCGCCACCGCATCGACACCCTCCGGGTCACCGCCGTCGAGCGGCCGGCGATCCGACCGAGGCCACAGGCCGACAGTGGTGTGCTGATGGTGGTCAGCACCGCCGTCCACGCCCGCGAGGTGCTGCGCTTCGACTACACCGCCACAGCCCCACCGGGACCCGGCGACGACCCCGCCGCCACCACGTTGCGCCGGGTGCAGCCCCACCACCTCGTCACCTGGGGTGGGCGCTGGTACCTCGTCGCCTGGGACCTCGACCGGGACGACTGGCGTATCTTCCGCGCCGACCGGATCATCCCGCGCACCCCGACGGGCCCGCGCTTCACCCCGCGTGAGCTGCCGGGAGGGGACGTTGCCACCTTCGTGACCAGGAGGTTCCAGGGCTCCGACGGCTCCGGTGGCTGGCCCTGCCGGGGCGAGGTGATTCTCCACCTTCCGGCCGCCGTCGTCTCCCGCTACAGCCGCGAGGGAATTGTCGAGGAACTCGGCCCGGACCGCTGCCGGCTGGTCCTGGAATCGTGGTCATGGCCGGGCCTGGCCGCCGCCATCGGCAGGTTCGACGCCGACATCGAGGTGATCGGGCCGACCGAACTCAGAGCGGCCTTCGCCAACCTGGCTCGCCGGTACGCCAACGCGGCGACCGACGGACCGTCGGGCACCTGAGATCCGTACCGGCGGCGGTTTCCGTCAGGCCGGTTGCAGTCTCGGCTCGACCCAGCCGGTCTCGGTCAGGTGCACCAGCACCGCCGCGACCGCCTGGTCGATCGTCATCTGACTGGTGTCCAGCACCAGATCGGCGTCGGTCGGCTCCTCGTACGGGTCGTCGATGCCGGTCATGCCGGTGATCAGACCGGCGCGGGCGCGGGCGTACAGGCCCTTGCGGTCGCGTTGCTCGCACACCTCCAGCGGGGTGGCGACGTGGACCAGCAGGAACCCGGCCCCGGCCGCCTGGGCCATCTGCCGGGCGGTCGCCCGTGCCTGGGCGTACGGCGCGATCGGGCAGCAGATCGCCAGGCCCCGGTGCCGGGCCACCTCCGCCGCCACCCAACCGATCCGGCGTACGTTCAGGTCCCGGTCGGCCTTGCTGAAGCTCAGCCCGGCGGACAGTTCCCGGCGTACGACATCCCCGTCGAGCAGGGTGACGGTCCGGTCGCCGCTTTCCCGCAGCGCGTCGGTGAGCCCCCGCGCGACGGTCGACTTGCCGGAGCCGGACAGCCCGGTGAAGAAGACCACCAGCCCCCGGTGCCGGCGCGGCGGCCGGGCGCGGGCCAACTCGCGGGCCACCGCCGGTGGGGTGTGCCACTCGGGCAGCGGGAAGCCCCGGTCCAGCAGGTCGTCGATCTCGTCCGGGCGCAGGGCCAGCCGCCGGTTGCGCGGCGGGATGTCGTCGCGCCACCGCCACTGCCCGTCCCGGTTGTCGTAGGCCAGCTCGCGGGGGACCAGCACCCGCAGACCGGGGCCGGCGAGCATGTCGCCGGTGGAGAGCAGGTGGGTCACCCCGTACGCGGCGGCGACCCGGGCCCGCAGCAGGGCGTCGCGGATCTCGTCGCCCCGACCGGCCATCGGAATGGCGACCAGGGTGGCCGGGGGCATCCGGTCGCGGGCCGCGAAGACGCTGCGGACCAGCACCTCCGGTGGTAGCCCGTCCGGGTTGGTGTCGGTGACCGGGATCAGCACCAGCAGGTGCGCGGCGAGCGTACGGGCGGCGTGCGCGATCTGCGCCAGCTGGGGGCGGTGCAGCGGCCGGTCGGTGATCACCCCGAGCACCCGGCCGGGCGGCAGCAACTCGCGCACCTCGCTCGGGGCCCGGCGCAGCCGCTGGAACGGGCCGTGTCCGCCGTCGCCGAGCGGGCGCACCGCGCCGCCGACGCCGTGGAACCCGTCGCGGGTCGGCCAGAGGTCGGTGACCTCCAGCAACGCCAGGGGCGCGTCCTCCAGGTCGGTCAGCACCAGGACCCGCCGCAACGGGTTGGCGAGATCCAGCCCCCCGGCCACGCTCGCCGGCACCTGGAGGGTCACCGGCACCGGCCACGGCGTGCCGTCGGCGAGCCGTCCGCGCCGGGCCAGAGCGGCCAGGTCGGCCCGCCCCAGGAACCCGCCCAGCGGCGCGTAGGCCCCACTGAGCAGCAGCTCCAGATCGGCCAGCTCGTGCGGACGCGGCGTGTACGCCGGCGCGTCCCGCAGCACCTCGTCGGGTAGCACCCACCCGTTGCTCATCGAACCCTCCACTACCCGGCCGGCACACAGTTTCTCAGCCGGGCGCCCATCGGTCGAGAGCGCCACCCACTCCGGCTCGACCGAAGATCGCCGAACCCCTAGTGGCCGGCGGGTCCTTTACCGGGGAAGGGCCAGGGTGATGCGGGGCCTCCGAGCTTCCCGATCGGGCCTACGCTGGGCCGCGTGACACTGATCGCGACCCAGTCGCTCACCAAAACGTACGGCAACCGGGTGACCGCGCTCGCCGATCTGACGGTCGCGGTCGAGCCGGGCGTCATCGGGCTGGTCGGTGCCAACGGCGCCGGGAAGTCCACCTTTATCAAGATCATGCTCGGTCTGCTCGCCCCGACCTCCGGTCAGGTACGGGTGCTGGGTCTCGATCCGACCACGGAGAGCCAGGCGGTCCGGGCCCGGGTCGGCTACATGCCGGAACACGACTCGTTGCCGCCGGACCTGTCGGCCGCCGAGTTCGTCACCCACCTGGGCCGGATCAGTGGCCTGCCGCGTACGGTCGCCCGCGAGCGGGCCTCGGAGGCGCTGCGGCACGTCGGCCTCTACGAGGAGCGCTACCGGCAGATCGGCGGCTACTCGACCGGCATGAAGCAGCGGGTGAAGCTGGCCCAGGCGCTGGTGCACGACCCCGACCTGCTGCTGCTCGACGAGCCGACGAACGGGCTCGACCCGGCCGGGCGGGACGCCATGCTCGGTCTGATCCACCGGATCGGCACCGAGTTCGGCATCTCGGTGCTGGTCTGTTCGCACCTGCTGGGCGAGGTCGAGCGGATCTGCGACACCCTGGTCGCGATCGACGGCGGACGACTGCTCCGCTCGGACCACATCGCCGCGATGACCACCGCTATCGACGTACTCGCGGTCGAGGTCAGCGAGGGCACCGAGCAGCTCGCGGCCCGGCTCGCCGAACTCGACCTGCCGGTGGCCCGCGAGGACCGGATGCTGCTGGTCCGGCTCGACGACGACCGCACCTACGACCTGATCCTGACCGCCGTCGCCGAACTGGACCTGCCGCTGCACCGGCTGGACCAGCGCCGGCACCGCGTCGCCGAGCTTTTCGCCACCCGGGAGACGACCAATGCCCACGCCTGAACCGAGAAGCGCCCCCGGCGGGGTCATCCATGACATCGGCTATCAGCGCTACGACGGGCCGAGGCTGGGCCGGCGGCACATTGTCGGCGCGCTCTACGTGCACAGCCTGCGTACCGCCTTCGGCTTCGGCCGCAGCGCCAAGGCGAAGGTCTTCCCGTGGCTGATCATGGGCGTGGTCGGGGTGGTCGCGGTGGTGCTCACCGCGATCCAGGTGCAGACCGGCGTGGCGGCCCTCGCCTACACCGAGTTCCCCGAGGTGCTCAGCATCCTGATCATCTTCTTCTGCGCGGCGGTCGCGCCCGAACTGGTCAGCCGTGACCTACAGACCGGGGTGCTGCCGCTCTACTTCGCCCGCCCGCTGGAGCGCGCCGACTACGCGATCGCGAAGCTGACCGCCCTGATCACGGCGACGTTCCTGCTGCTCGCCGTACCGCTGACGGTGATGTTCGCCGGTGCCGCCTTCTCCGCCGACAACCTCGGCGGGGTGTGGCGGGAGCTCGGCGACTACCTGCCCGGTATCGCCTACGCGGCGCTGCACGCGGTGGTCTTCTCCGCGGTCGCGGTCCTGGTCGCGGCGCTGGTGAAGCGCCGGGCGGTCGCGGCCGCCGCGGTGGTGGCGGCCTTCATGGTGACCCTTCCGGTCGCCGGGGTCCTGCTGGTCCTGCCGTACGAGACCAGCACGCAACTGTCCGGCCTGGTCAACCCGGCCAGCCTGGTCGGCGGGGTCGGCGACTGGCTGTTCGAATCGTCCGGCGAGATGAGTATCGGCGGTTGGGGTCCCCTCTACGGCGTGGTCACCATCGCCCTGGTCGCGGCCTGTGTCGCCCTGCTGTTCGCCCGCTACCGGAAGGTTGCCCGCTCATGACCGACCTGGAACTGAGCGGGGTGTCCCGCTGGTACGGCAACGTCGTCGCCGTCAACGACGTGACGATGACCCTCGGCGCCGGGGTGACCGGTCTGCTCGGCCCGAACGGCGCCGGCAAGACCACCCTGCTGCACATGATGGCCGGCTTCCTGGCCCCGTCCCGTGGTGCGGTCACCCTCGGCGGCGAGCCGACCTGGCGCAACCCCGGCGTGTACCGCCGACTGGGCCTGGTCAGCGAGCGCGAGGCGGTGCACGGTTTCCTGACCGCGTACGAGTTCGTGCTGGCCAGTGCGCGCCTGCACCGACTGCCGAACGCGGAGGCGGCGGCCCGCTGGGCGATCGAACTGGTCGAGATGACCGACGCGCAGGACCGGCGGATCGACACCTACTCCAAGGGCATGCGGCAACGTACGCGGGTCGCGGCGGCGCTGGTGCACTCGCCGGAGGTGCTGCTGCTCGACGAGCCGTTCAACGGCATGGACCCGCGCCAGCGGCTGCACATGATGCAACTGCTGCACTCGCTCGGCGAGGCAGGGCACACCATCCTGTTCAGCTCGCACATCCTGGAGGAGGTCGAGGAGGTCTCCGGCACCGTCCAGGTGATCGTCTCCGGCCGACTGGCCGCCTCCGGTGACTTCCGTTCGATCCGGCGGCTGATGACCCACCGCCCGCACGTCTTCACCGTCCAGTCCAGTGACGACCGGAAGCTGGCGGTCGCGCTGATCGGCGAACCCTCGGTCAGCGGCGTCGAGCTGGACAAGGAGGGGCTGACCGTACGCGCCGCTGACTACGGCAGCTTCACCCGCGCGCTGCCCAAGATCGCGCTCGGGTCCGGTATCCGGGTCCGCCGGCTGCTGCCCTCGGACGAATCCCTGGAGAGCGTCTTCTCCTACCTGGTGGAGGCCTGACATGTCGACTATCTCCTGGATCACCACGCGGGGGCTCTTCGGTCGCCGTCGGTTCCTGCTGTTGGTCCCGCTGCCGGTGCTGCTGGTGGCGCTGGCCGCCATTCCCCGCGCGGCGGGCGCCGACGTCCGCCAGTGGGCGCCGGTGGTGCTGGTCGGCCTCGGGCTGGCCGTCGTCCTGCCGGTGATCGCGCTGATCGTCGGCACCGGCGTGCTCGGCGCCGAGATCGACGACGGCACGATCGTGCACATCCTCACCAAGCCGCTGCCGCGCTGGCAGATAGTGCTGCCGAAGCTGGCCGTGGCGGCCGGGGTGAGCGCGCTGACCGTGGCCGTCCCGCTCTACGTGGTCGGGGTGCTGGCGGACTCCGTACGGCTGGGGTTGGCGCTGGTGGTGGCGAGCGCGATCGGCGCGCTGGCCTATTCGGCGGTGTTCCTGGCGCTGAGCCTGCTCACCCGGCGGCCGGTGCTGCTCGGCCTGGTCTACGTGCTGATCTGGGAGGGGCTGCTCGGCAACTTCGTCGGCGGCACCCGGAACCTCTCGATCGAGCAGTACGTGATCACGATCGCCGACCGGATCGCCCCCACCGACCTGCTCACCACCCAGGTCTCCCTCCCCGTCTCGATCATCATGGCCACCCTCCTCACCATCGGCTTCACCCTCCTGGCAATCGACCGCCTCCGCTCCTTCTCGGTAGCCGGCGAAACCAGCTAACCCAACCCCCGCGCCCCCTCTGGAGGGCGCACCAAACCAGAGAAAGAGTGCCTATCCCGGCGTGGACAGGCACTCTTTCTCTGTTCTAGTGAGGATCTTGGGGGGCGGGGTGGGGGCGGCGGCGGGTCCAGGAGTGGGGGACGCCGTTGCCTCGGATGGCGGCGGCGGCCAGGAGGAGGAGTAGGGCGGCTGCGGCCCAGATGGCCAGGGTGGCGGCGGGGCGGGCGGTTGCGTCGGGGCCGAAGTAGATCACCGCCCGGATCAGGTCGGTGGCGAGTCCGGGGATGTTCCACAGGTGCATGTCGCGGAAGAAGTCGGGCAGGAACTCCGGGGCGTAGATGCCGCCGGAGCCGGGATTGCCGAGCACCACCAGCAGCAGGATGACCAGCCCGGTGCCGAGCATCCCGAGCCAGCCCTGCACCGCGGCGGCGGCCATCGCGGCGGCGAACGCGGCCAACGCCCCGGCGCCCACCAGGCTGGGGAAGTGGGTGTGCCACACGTCCAGGCCGGGGCCGGTGACCAGCGCCCCGGAGAGTCCGAGCAGGGCCGAGTAGACGGCCAGGCCGCCGATTCGGGCGGCGGCCCGGGAAACCGTACGGGGAGTGGTGCCGATGGTGAGGCCGAGCACGGTGGAGCCGAGGTAACCGCCGAGCACCAGACCGATGGCCAGGTAGAACGGCACCAGCCCGCGCGGGTCGTTGGCGGCGATCGGCACCGCGTCGGTGACCGTCAGCGCGACCTGCCCGCGCTGGGCCGCCACCTGCACCAGCTGACCGATCACCTGGGCGGCGAGCGGTGCGGCGGCGCTGGCCGTGACCAGGGTCAGTGCCGGGGTCCCGCCGCCGGTGGCCGAGGCGAGTACGGCGTACACGTCGCGTCCGGCGAGCGCGTCGTCGGCGGCGGATCGGCTGCCGTACTCGATGGGTTTGAGTGCCCTGTCCTGTTGCCGGATGGCCGCCAGCAGCATTCGTGCCGGCTGGTCACCCCGAACCACGGCGACGGGTACGTCCTTCGGCGTCGGCTGGTGCAGCGCCCCCGCATACGCGGCGATGAAGGCGGTGGCCAGCACCAACGTGCCGAACAGCAGCAGGGTGCCCCGGATCACCGACCGCCGCCACGACTCCCGCCCCACCGGCTCCGCCCGATACCCCACCCCATCCGCCACCACCTCAGCGTATGAAAGAAAGATCCACCCTGGCCGCACTTTCACTGTTTGAGTGGCTTTTCCGGCTCGGATAACCACTCAAACAGTGAAAGTGCGCGGATCTTGGGGGTGGGGAGGGGGAGGGGGTCAGCCGGTGTTGCGCATGCCGGCGGCTATGCCGTTGACGGTGGTTAGGAGGGCTCGTTCCAGGGCGGTGCCGTCGCCGGGGGCGCGGCGGGCGCCGGGGGCGGTGGCGACGGCGCGGCCGGCGGCACCGGAGTCGCGGTACTGGCGCAGCAGGGCCACCTGGAGGTGGTGCAGCGGCTCCAGGTAGGTGTCCCGGACGGCGAGGGTGCGCTGAAGCACCGGCGAGTTCTCCAGCAGGGCGGGGGAGGCGGTGATCGCCAGCACCTCGCGCTTGGTCAGCTCGTACTCCTCGCGGATCACCTCGAAGATCGGCTGCAACGGCTCCGGGACCAGGGTCTCGACGTACCGGCGGGCGATGTTCAGGTCCGTCTTGGAGAGCATCATCTCCACGTTGGACAGGAACGTCCGGAAGAAGTGCCAGTTACGGTGCATCTCGGCGAGGATCTCCGCCCGTCCGCTCTCGCGGGCGGCGGCCAGGCCGGAGCCGACCCCGAACCAGCCCGGCACGATCTGCCGGGTCTGGGTCCAGCCGAACACCCACGGGATCGCCCGCAGGCCGCTCAGCCCGGCCCCGGTGTTCGGGCGCTTCGCCGGCCGGGAGCCGATGTTGAGCGCGCCGAGCAACTCGGTCGGCGTCGACGCCCAGAAGTACGCCGGCAGGTCCGGGTTCTCCACCAGCGACCGGTACGACCGGTACGCCGAGTCGGAGACCAGCTCCATCGTGTCGTCCCAGCGTTCCAGCATCTCGGCGGGCTGCCGGGGATAGGTGTGCAGCAGGGCGCTCTGCAACACCGCGGCCAGGGTCAGTTCCAGGTTCTCCCGGGCCAGCGACGGCAGCGTGTACTTGTCGGAGATGACCTCACCCTGCTCGGTCACCTTGATCGCCCCGTCGAGGGTGCCGTACGGCTGGGCCAGGATCGCCTCGTGCGTCGGGCCGCCACCACGGCCGACGGTACCGCCGCGACCGTGGAACAACCGCAGTCGTACGCCGTGCCGGGCGGCCACGTCGCGCAGTGAGCGCTGGGCCCGGTGGATCGACCACTGGGAGGTGGTGATGCCCGCCTCCTTGTTCGAGTCGGAGTAGCCGAGCATCACCTCCTGCACGTCCCCCCGGGCGGTGACGATCGCCCGGTACGCCGGCAGGGAGAGCAGTTCGTCCAGCAGTTCTCCGCCCGCGTTCAGCTCGTCCGGGGTCTCCAGCAGCGGCACGAAGCCGATCCGGGCCCGTCCGCTGTGCACGTCGACCAGACCGGCCTCGCGGGCCAGCACCACCGCGGCGAGCACGTCGTCCACGCCCATCGTCATCGAGATGATGTACGACTCGATGACCTCGGTGCCGAACCGTTCCTGCGCCTCGCGGATGGTGCCGAACACGTCGAACGTCTTGCGGGTCGGCTCGGTCAGCGGGCTGTCCATGTTGGACAGCGGGCGACGGCCGGTGAGTTCCTCGCTGAGCAGCTTGGTCCGCTCGACCCGGCTCAACGAGGCGTAGTCGGTGACCTCGCCGACCTGCTCGTAGAGCTGGCGCAGCACCGCGTGGTGTGCCTCGGCGTGCTCCCGCACGTCCAGCGTGGCCAGGTGCAGCCCGAACGAGGCGACGGTACGGATGGCCGAGGCGAGCCGGCCGACGGCGGTGAGTTGACCGGAGTTACGGGCCAGCGAGGCCCGCATCAGCTCCAGGTCGGAGAGGAGTTCGGCCGAGCCCCGGTAGTCCCGGCCGGGCACGTGGGCGGTGCCCCGGGTCAGCCGCAGCCGGGTGTTGGCCAGCTTCGCCTTGATGCACCGCGCCTTGAGCCGGTACGGCTCCTCGGCGTTGACCCGGCGGAACCGGGCCGCCACCTCGGGCAGCGCGTCGAGGTCGGCGGCCAGGCTGGCGGAGAGGTCGAGGGACACCCCGCGCAGCCGGCGGGAGACCGAGATTTCGTTGATCAGCGACTCCATCGCCGCCTCGGTCGCCTGGATCCCGTGGTGGTACTGGATGACCAGCACCTCGCGGGTGACGTGCGGGGTGACGAACGGGTTGCCGTCCCGGTCGCCGCCGATCCAGGTGCCGAAGGTCAGCGGGCGGGCCGTCGGCGAGGTCTCCACGCCGAGCGAGCGCAGCGTGTCGGCGAGGTCGTCGAGCACCTGCGGCGCGGCGGCGGCGTACAGGTCGCGCAGATAGTAGATCGCGTTACGGGCCTCGTCGGTCGGGTCCGGCCGGTCGAGCCGCAACTCGTCGGTCTGCCACATCAGGTCGAGCAGTTCGGCCAGCCGGCGGTTGGTCGGCGCCTCGTCGCTGGCGCCGTAGAGCACCGCGGCGGCGGTCTCGGCGTCCAACTCGTCGGCGACCGCGCGCAGCTTGGTCAGGATCGAGCGGCGGGCCGCCTCGGTCGGGTGGGCGGTGAACACCGGTCGTACGGCCAGCCGCCGGGCCGCGGCGGCGATCTCCTCGGCCGGCACCCCGCGCTCGGCGATCAGCTTGGCCGCCTGGTCCAGCCAGCCGCCCTGGGTGGCCCGCTGCCGGCGCAGGTCGCGGGACCGGTGCACCTGTTCGGTGATGTTGGCCAGGTGGAAGTAGGTGGAGAAGGCGCGGGCCAGCTTGGTCCCGGTGGTCACGTCCATCGCGCCGAGCCGCTGGGCGGCGGCCTCCGGGTCCGAGCGGACCAGGGCGCGGATCTCCTCGACGAGGTCGAGCAGCGGGGGGCCTTCCTGGCGGGCGAGGGTCTGCCCGAGCAGGGTCCCGAGCCGGCGAATGTCCGCCCGAAGGGCGGCGTCCGGGCCGTCGTGATCATGCTGGTCGGTCACCGTGCGCTCCTTACGTGGTGTGCTAAGGACAGCGCTGTCCGACAAGGCTGATCGTATCCGCGCGGGGGTGCTTCTTAGGAGGGGGCCACCATATCCGAGTTTTAATCACACCCTTGGCTCCGAGTGTCGATCACGCACCGCCTCACGCCTCGCCGGTCAGGCGGCCGAACCAGTCCCGGGCGGTCCGTACTCCGCCGTCGGCGACCGCGACCATCAGCGCGGCGCGGGCCTTCACCGGGGGCAGGCCCCGGGCACTGATCGCACCCATCCGGGCGGCGAGGGCCGCGCCGCCGTGGAACTCGTCCGGCGACACCGCGCGGGTCCGGCAGCGGGAGCTGACCACCACCGGGATGTCCCACCCGGTCAGCTCGTCGATCGCGGTGAGCAGGCCGACCGGCACGTTCGCCATGCCGGTGCCCTCCAGCACCACACCCCGGGCCCCGCCGTCGGCCACCGCGTGCAGCAACGCCGGGCCGATGCCAGGGTACGTCTTGATCAGCGCGATCGCCGACTCCGGCTCGCCGGTCGGGGCCGGCGGTCGGGGCGGCGGCGGGCCCAGCAGCTCCACCCCGCCGCCCACCACCCGACCGAGCAGCGGGTACGGGGCCGACGAGAACGCGGCCACCCCGCCGGCGTCGACCAGCCCGACCCAGCGGGCGGCGTGCAGTTCGTCGTTGAGGCAGGCGACCACGGCCCGGCGGGCCAGGCGCAGCATCGTCTCCGGGTCCAGGTCCCAGCTCGGTTCGGCGAGCGTGTCCTCGACCGTCACGTCGGCCGGGACCGAGCCTGCGGGCAGTGCCGCCAGCAACTCGGCCCCGGACGCGAAGGCACCTCGACCGGGACGCGGGTCGAACGCGATCGTGTCGCCGGTGGTGAGCAGGAGCAGTCGGGTCAACGTGCGGCCCCGGCTTCCGGTCCGGCGGTGTCGGGTCGGGCCTCGATCCGCTGTTCGAGCCGGTCGAGGCGGGCCAGGATCGGCTGCAACTGCCGGGCCAGGGCGGCCTGGAGCGCGGCGACCTGGTCGGTGCCGCCCGACGCCGAGCCACCGGCCGCCGGGGCGCCGCCCTGGGTCTGTGCGCGCAGGTGGACGTAACCGGCGAGCGCGGCGGTGACCGCCCGGCGGGTCAGTCGGTAGTCGGCGCCGAGCGCCCGCAGCACGTGACCGGCGGTGCCGTCCGGCTCGGCGATCAGCCCGAGCAGCAGGTGTTCGCAGCCGACGTAGTTGTGGCCGAGGCTGGTCGCCTCGGTCACGGTCAGCTCCAGCGCGTTGGCGGCGGTCCGGCCAAACCGCCGTACGCCGGCCTGGTCGGCTGTCTCGGCGGTGTCCTTCGGAGCCTGGCGGGCCAGTTCGCGGCCCACCGCCTCGGGGTCGATCTCCATTGCCCGGAGCACCTGGATGGCCAGGTTCTGTCCCTCGGTGAGCATGCCGGCGAGCAGGTGCGCGGTGTCGATGCTGGTCGCGCCCTGCTCCCGAGCCTGGGTCAGGCCGAGCGTGACGGCGGTCCGCGCGCGGGGGGTGAACTGGGTCAGCGTGGCGGTGGGGTCGTCCCGGTCGGTCTCGCCGAGGGTCGTCTCCCGGATCGCGGTCACCCGGCGCACGGCCTGTTCCAGGGCGCGCTGGCAGATCGCGGAGACCGGCACGCCGGACTCCCTGACCGCCTCGGCCAGCTCGTCGGGCAGGTACACGTTGATTTTCGGCATCGTCGGCCTCCTCTGGCGTTGCGGGAGGCTTATAACCCCCCTGTGACCCCACTGTACCCCCAGAGCCGAAAATGGGAAGCCCCTCGTCGTGGTCGATCGCTAGGGTGGGTCGATGTCCGATGTGACCAGCTCGGCCGCACTCAGGCGTTATCCGGCGAAACCGCGACCGGGGGACCGGGTCGCCGTACTCTCGCCCTCCGCCGGGCTGCCGGCCGTCTTCCCCCACGTGTACGACCTGGGCCTGCGTCGGCTGCGGGACGAGTTCGGCCTGATCCCGGTCGAGTACCCGACGACCCGGGCCGCCGCCGCCCACCCGCGTGAACGCGCCCGTGATCTGACCGCCGCCTTCGCCGACCCGTCGATCCGGGCGGTGCTCGCCACCGTTGGCGGGGACGACCTGATCACCGTGCTGCCGTACCTGGATCCGGAGGTGATCGCGGCGAACCCGAAGCCGTACTTCGGCTACTCGGACAACACCAACGTGCTGTCGTACCTCTTCGAACTGGGGCTGGTCGGCTATCACGGGGGCTCGGTCCTGGTGCACCTCGGCCGCCCCGGTGCGCTGCACCCGGCGTCCGCCGCGTCGCTGCGGGCCGCGCTGTTCACCGACGACTGGTACGAGCTGACTCCGTCGCCCGAGTACAGCGACGAGCCGAGCGACTGGCGGGACCCGTCCACCCTCGCTGCCGAACCGGTGATGTTCCCGAGCGAGGGCTGGCACTGGCACGGCCCCCCGACCGTGGTCGAGGGGGCGGTCTGGGGCGGCAACCTGGAGATCCTCGCCTGGCTGCTCCAGGCCGGCCGGGTCGGCCCGAACGCCGCGTACGCCGGTTGTGTGCTGTTGCTGGAGACCTCCGAGGAACTGCCGTCCGATGTCGAGGTGTTCCGGATCCTGCGCTGCATGGGCGAGCGTGGCCTGCTCGCCGGTTTTCCGGCGGTGCTGGTCGGGCGACCGAAGGCGTGGGACTTCGAGCAGCCGAAGGACGCCGAGGGGAAGCGGGCGTACACCGAGGCCCAGCGGGCCGCCGTGCTGCGGGTGCTGGCCGAGTACAACCCGGACGCGGTTGCCGTCTTCGGGCTCGATGTCGGCCACACCGATCCGCAGTTGATCGTCCCCTACGGCGGGCTCGCCCGGATCGACCCGACGGCGCGCCGGATCACCGTCCGTTACTGACCTTCGGCGTACACCCTGTCCGGGTTTCTGGGGATGTTCGTGTGAGTAAGTCCGGTTTCGGCCTAAAGTAGCTATCATCGCTCAATGTGAGGGTTAGGGGTAATTGGCGCCTCGGGCTCGGAGGATCACGGGGTAGGTCCGCCGCTATGGTGCTACTCATCGCTCTGACCTGGGCGATCGTGACGATCGACCGGGCCGGGGCGGCCGTGGTGCGGCCCTTCGGGGCACGGTTCCAGACCAGTGAGCGCGGTGACGTGATCTTCGCGTCGAACACCCTGGTGACCTGCACCCTGCCGGTTCTGATCACCGCACCGAGCTGCGCCAGCGCCCGCGCCGGCGCGGTCGCCGACAACGACAACTACCTCGCCGGGTACGTCGACATCGACACCAACCTGACCACCCTCAACTCCAGCAGCGCCACCCTGTCCGTGCCGGCCGGCGGCGCCGTGCTCTGGGCCGGGCTCTACTGGTTCGGCAGCGCACTCAACGGCGACCCGAGCCGGGCACAGATCCGACTGGCCCGGACCGGGCAGGACTACACCACGGTGACCGGGACGGTGAGCACCGGCGCGGTGACGACCAACGGCGGGTATCCGTACTCGGCGTTCGCGGACGTCACCGCACTCGTGCAGGCCGCCGGGGTCTACACGGTCGCCGGCCTCGCCACGGCACTCGGCACGAACGCCCGTGGTGGCTGGGCGATCGTCGCGGCGGTACGCGACTACACCCAACCGTTGCGCAACCTCGCCGTCTTCGACGGGTACGCCGAGGTCAACAACAACAGCGGCAGCTCGCGGGTGAGCATCACCCTGTCGAACTTCCGTACCCCGACGACCGGGGCGGTCTCGGCCCGGGTGGGTGCGGTCAGCTCCGAGGGCGACCTGGCCTCGACCGGCGACTCGTTGGAGTTCAACGGGGTGAACATCGGTGACGGGCTCAACCCGGCCACGAACCTGTTCAACAGCTCGATCACCAGGCTCGGCAGCCGGGTCACCGCGAAGACGCCGGACTACGCCAACCAACTCGGCTTCGACGTCGACTACCTGGCGGTTCCGGCCAGCGCGATCAGCAACGGGCAGACCTCGGCCAGCGTCGCGTTCACCACCGGCGCGGACTCGTACGAGCCGATCGCGCTGTTCACCGCGATCGACGTCTCCGAACCCGACGTCGACGCCACCAAGACCGCCGCCCGGATCGGTGGCGGCACCACGGTCAACCCCGGCGACCAGGTCCGTTACACGATCCAGGCCACCTCGACCGGCAACGAGAGCGCCACCGGTGTGCAGTTCGTGGATCCGGTCCCGAGCGGCACCACGTACATGCCGGGCACGATCACCGTCGGCGGCTCACCACGAACCGACGCGGTCGGGGACGACGTCGCGCACTGGGACACAGCCAACAACCGGCTGGTGTTCCGGCTCGGCACCGGCGCGAACGCCACGGTCGGCGGCACCATGACCCCGACCACGAGCCTGGCGGTGACGTTCCGGGTCCGGGTGATCGACCCGGCCGTCGCGAACCTCGTCCTCTCCAACCAGGCCACCGGCACCTTCGGCTCACCGACCACGAGCACCCAGTACACCCGGGTCACCGACGATCCCGGCGTGCCCGGTATGACGAACCCCACCCTCACCGAGATCAACGACGCACCGATCGCCCGGGACGACACCGCGACGGTGCTGGAGAACGAGTCGGTGACGGTCGCCGTGCTGGCCAACGACACCGACGCGGAGGGCGACGCGTTGACCATCGTGGCCGGCAGTCGGCCCACCACCCACGGCAACGTCTCCTGTACGAGCGTGTCGTGCACGTACACCCCGGACCGTTACTACTTCGGCTTCGACAGCTTCGCGTACACGGCCATCGACCCGGGCAACGCCGTCGCCTCGGCGACCGTCTCGGTGACGATCAACCCGCGCCACTACGCCGGCCTCTCCATCAGCGTCCCCGACCAGGCCGACCTGGGCACGGCCGTCGGGGGCTTCGCGACGGGGCAGCTCGGCACGGTCACCGTCACCGACGACCGTGGCCCTTTTGCCGGTGACTGGGTGGTGCTGGTCTCCGCCAGCGACTTCGTCACCGGTACGGCCGGCGCCAGCGCGACCATCCCCAACGACCTCGTCACGTACTGGTCCGGGCCGGCGCTGGACACCACCGGCAGCGGCACCTTCGTCCCCCAGTACGGCGCGGTGCTGGCCGCCCCACAGGTCGCCGCCCAGTGGACCGGCGACATCGACCGGAACTCCGCCTCCTGGGACCCCACCCTCTCGGTCGAACTCCCGGAGTTCTTCGTAGCCGGCACCTACCAAGGCACCATAACCTTCTCCATCCTCTAACCCCTCCCGCCCTCCCTCCCTCCCTCCCTCCCGCCCTCCCCGCCGCCCTCTCCCCGTCCCCACCCTGTTGATCATGAAGTTAGCGCCGCTTTTGGCGATCAACAGTGTCGTTAACTTCATGATCAACGAGTTGGGAGGGGGTGGGAGGGGGTGGGAGGGGGCGCACGCGGGGTGGGGGTGGGGGTGTGAGCTGGGGGATAGGGTGGGGGTGGTAGACCCCCGGCCGATTGCGGAGCGGGGGTAGTTGCGTGTGTTGACGTCCGAAGGTAGTGATCGTGACGATGCTCGCCGGTCTGCTGGCTGCCGCCCTCGGTGACCCGGCTCTGACCCGTACCCGTGATCTTGCACGGGGTGGGTTCGCGCAGGCGGACGGTCTGGATCTGACCGCCCCGGCGGCGCTGCGGCCGTTCGTGGTGGCCGCCCTCGGCGCCGAGCCCGACCGGGGCGGCGCCGGGCGGCCCGTGCTCGCGGTCACCGCCACCACCCGCGAGGCCGACGACCTCGCCGCCGCCCTCGGCAGCCTGCTGCCGGCCGAGCAGGTGGCCGTCTTTCCCGCCTGGGAGACGCTGCCGCACGAGCGGCTGTCCCCCCGCTCGGACACCGTCGGCCGTCGGCTTGCCGTGCTGCGCCGGCTGGCCCACCCGGACGGCGTCGACGGAACCGGCCCGCTGCGGGTCGTCGTCGCCCCGGTCCGCTCGGTGCTGCAACCGCAGCTCAAGGGGCTCGGCGACCTGGAACCGGTCCGGCTGACCAGCCACGCCGAAGTTGATCTCGACGCGGTCGCGCACCGGCTCACCGACCTGGCGTACTCGCGGGTCGACCTGGTAACCAAGCGCGGCGAGTTCGCCGTCCGGGGCGGCATCCTGGACGTCTTCCCGCCCACCGACGAGCACCCGTCCCGGGTCGAGTTCTGGGGCGACGAGGTGGAGGAGATCCGCACCTTCGCCGTCGCCGACCAGCGCACCATCGAGCAGGTCGACCAGCTCTGGGCCCCGCCGTGCCGGGAACTCCTGCTCACCCCGGAGATCCGGGCGCGGGCGCGGGCCCTGGCCGACGCCCATCCCGAGCTGGCCGAGATCCTGGAGAAACTGGCCGAGGGCATCCCGGTCGAGGGCATGGAATCGCTCGCCCCGGCACTCATGCACGGCACGGACAGCATGGAGACGCTGCTCGACTGCCTGCCGGCGGGCGCGCACGTGCTGCTCTTCGACCCGGAACGCATCCGTACCCGGGCGCACGACCTCGTCCGTACCTCGGAGGAGTTCCTCCAGGCGAGCTGGGCCGCGGCCGCCGTCGGCGGCCAGGCCCCGATCGACGTCGGCGCCGCCGCATTCAAGACCCTGGCCGAGGTACGGGCAACAGCCACCGCCCTCGGCCAGCCCTGGTGGTCGATCTCCCCGTTCGGGCTGGTCGAAGCCACCCCGGCCACCGACGACCAGCCGTGGCTCGACCCGGTACGCACCGAGGTCACCCCCGACGAGGGGGCGTCGATCACCCTCGCGGCGCAGCCGACCGCTCTCTACCACGGCGAAACCGACCGGGTGGTCGCCGACCTCAAGCGGTGGACCGCCGACGGCTGGGCGGTGGCGCTGGTCTTCGAGGGCCACGGCCCGGCGCAACGGGCGGTCGAGGTGCTCCGCGACGGCGGGCTCGGCGCCACCGCGGTCGAGGCCATCCCCGCCGCGCCCGCCCCCGGTGAACTGCTCGTCACCTGCGGCTCGCTCAACCACGGCTTCCTGCTCGACGGCGCCAGCGCCACCAAGCTCGCGGTGCTCACCGGCAACGACATCACCGGGGGACGGGGCACCTCCACCCGCGACATGCGCAAGATGCCGAGCCGGCGGCGCAACACCATCGACCCGCTGGAGCTGAAGACCGGCGACTACGTCGTACACGAGCAGCACGGCATCGGCCGCTACGTCGAGCTGGTGCAACGTACGGTCAACGGCGCCGAACGCGAATACCTGGTCCTGGAGTACGCGTCGACCAAGCGCGGGCAGCCCGGCGACCGGCTCTTCGTCCCCACCGACCAGCTCGACCAGCTCTCCCGTTACGTCGGCGGGGAGACCCCGACGCTGCACAAGATGGGCGGCAGCGAGTGGCAGAAGGCCAAGGCCCGCGCCCGCAAGGCGGTACGCGAGATCGCCGCCCAGCTCATCCAGCTCTACGCCGCCCGCAAGGCGTCCAAGGGGCACGCGTTCGCCCCGGACACCCCGTGGCAACGTGAACTGGAGGACGCCTTCCCGTACACCGAGACGCCGGACCAGCTTTCGGCGATCGAGGAGGTCAAGCGGGACATGGAGCAGTCCGCCCCGATGGACCGGCTGATCTGCGGTGACGTCGGCTACGGCAAGACCGAGATCGCGGTCCGGGCGGCGTTCAAGGCGGTCCAGGACGGCAAGCAGGTGGCGGTGCTGGTGCCGACCACCCTGCTCGCCCAGCAGCACTACAACACCTTCGCCGAGCGGATGGGGCAGTTCCCGGTCCAGATCAGGCAGCTCTCCCGGTTCCAGACCCCGAAGGAAGCCGAACTGACCCTGGAGGCCGCCGCCAACGGCAGCGCCGACATCGTCATCGGCACCCACCGGCTGCTGGCCGCCGCCACCCGGTTCAAGGCGCTCGGCATGGTCATCGTGGACGAGGAGCAGCGGTTCGGGGTCGAGCACAAGGAGCACCTGAAGACGCTGCGGACCGCGGTCGACGTACTGACCATGTCGGCGACGCCGATCCCGCGGACCCTGGAGATGGCGATCACCGGCATCCGGGAGATGTCCACCATCGCCACCCCGCCGGAGGAGCGGCACCCGGTGCTGACCTTCGTCGGCGCGTACGACGACCGGCAGGTGGCCGCCTCGATCCACCGGGAGCTGCTCCGCGACGGGCAGGTGTTCTACCTGCACAACCGGGTCGAGTCGATCGACCGGGCGGCCCGCCGGATCCGGGAGCTGGTGCCCGAGGCGCGGGTCGCCGTGGCGCACGGCCAGATGGGCGAGGATGCGCTGGAGAAGGTCATGGTCGGCTTCTGGGAGAAGGAGTACGACGTCCTGGTCTGCACCACGATCGTGGAGTCCGGCATCGACATCCCGAACGCCAACACGCTGATCGTGGAGCGGGCCGACCTGCTCGGCCTGGCCCAGCTGCACCAGATCAGGGGCCGGGTCGGCCGGGGCCGGGAACGGGCGTACGCGTACTTCCTCTACCCGCCGGAGAAGCCGCTGACCGAGCACGCGCACGAGCGGCTGGCCACCATCGCCCAGCACACCGAGCTGGGCGCCGGCATGTACGTGGCGATGAAGGACCTGGAGATCCGGGGCGCCGGCAACCTGCTCGGCGGCGAGCAGTCCGGCCACATCGAGGGCGTCGGTTTCGACCTGTACGTCCGGATGGTCGGCGAGGCGGTGCAGACGTTCAAGGGGGAGCGGCCGGAGGAGGAGGTCGACGTCAAGATCGACCTGCCGATCGACGCGCACCTGCCGCACGACTACGTGAGCGTCGAGCGACTCCGCCTGGAGATGTACCGCAAGCTCGCCGAGGCCCGCGACGCCGCCCGCCTCACCGAGGTCGTCGCCGAAATGACCGACCGGTACGGCGAGCCGCCGGAGCCGGTGCAGAACCTCGTCGCGGTGGCCCGGTTCCGCCTGCTGGCCCGCGCGTACGGTCTCAGCGACGTGTCGGTGCAGGGCAAGCACGTCCGGTTCGGCCCACTGCCGCTGCCCGACTCGAAGCAGCTGCGGCTCAAGCGGTACCACCCGGACGCGGTCTACAAGCAGGTCAGCGACCAGGTCAGCGTGCCCCGGCCGAGCACCCGCCGGATCGGTGGCGAGCCGCTGCGCGACCAGGCACTGCTGGAGTGGTGCGGGCAGCTGCTCGCCGACGTGCTCGGCGCGCCGGTGTCGGCCGGTCGGTGACGGACAGTGGCGCGAGGGCCCGCCGGTGACCCCGTACCGGCCGGGCCGGGCGGCGCGTGAGAGAGTGTCGGCCATGCAGCGTGCTCGCCGTCTGGCGCCGATCGCCGTGGTTGCCGCGGTCGGCATCATCGCCCTCACCGGTTGCCGTGCCCAGCCCGGAGCCGCCGCCTATGTCGGCGACCGGCAGATCACCGAGAACCAGGTGACCGACCTCATCGACGAGCTGCGGGCGAAACCCGCCCCGGCCGCCGCTGCCGGCGCCCCCGAGGTCAAGCCGCCGACCCGTACGTTCGTGGTCAGCGTGCTGGTGCTGGGCGACGTCTGTGACCGGTTCACCAAGGCCGAGAACCTCCAGGCCAAGGAGCAGGCCCCGGTTGACCAGGTGGCCCAGCAGTTCGGCGTGGCGCCGGAGACCGAGTTCGCCAAGCGGGCCGCCGGGCTGTTCACCTGCCTGTCGGCCGTACCGCCGGGCGAGCCGGTGACGCCGACCCCGACCGAGCTGCTCGCGCTCGGCAAGGTGGCCAAGGCCGCCGGTGCGATCGAGCCCACCGTCTCCGACCAGGCCGCCGGGGACCAGCTCAACGGCGAGCAGTTGCAGTCCGCGCTCGGCAACCGCAAGGTGCTCGCCGATGCGGTCGCCCGGTTCGACGTCACGGTCAACCCGCGCTACCGGCCGCTGGAGTTCCCGATCCTGTCCTTCCAGGGCGGCCCGGCCGCGGTGAGCGTGCCGCTGGGCGAGGGCGACACGGGCGCGGTGGCCGACCGAAGCTGAGCCGGCGCACCCGATGACCGCCCGAGTCGTACTCCTGGTCACCTCGCCCCGGCTGCCGGCCGGCCTGCTCACCGCGTCGGCCTGGGACCTGGTCCGCGAGCATCCGGTGCTGGCCGGCGTCGAGAGCGAGCTGGCCACCGCCGTACGGGTGGCCGGCGGCACCGTCACCCTGACCGAATCGCCGGTGCCGGACCTGCTCGCCACCGCCGGAGTCGACGGCACGGTGGTCTGGTTGGCCGGTCCCGCCGGCGACGACCGGATGGCCCGCGAGCTGGGGCTGCGGCTGGCCCGCGAACCCGGCCTGGCCGAGCTGGAGCTGATGTACGGCTCCTGGGATCCGCCCGGCGCCCGGCTGCTCGACGCGGTCGCCGTGATGGACCGGCTCGTCTCGCCCGGCGGTGACCCGTGGAAGCGGGCCCAGACCCATGCCACGCTCGCCCAGTTCCTGCTGGAGGAGTGTTACGAGGCGTACGACGCGATCTCGGCCGGTGACCTGGACGCGCTCCGCGAGGAGTTGGGCGACGTGCTGTTGCAGGTCGTGCTGCACGCCCGGCTGGCCGAGGAACTGCCCGAGGACGAGCGCTGGAACGTGGACGACGTGGCCGGCGGCCTGGTCGAGAAGATGATCCGCCGCAACCCGCACGTGTTCGCGGACACCGAGGTCGGCTCGATCGACGAGATCATCGCCAACTGGGAGCAGATCAAGAAGACGGAGAAGGCCCGCGACTCGGCGCTGGACGGGATCGCCCTGGCCCAGCCGGCCCTCTCCCTCGCCGCGAAGATCCTGCACCGGGCCGAGCGCGCCGGGCTCGACGTCCCGCCGCCGTTGCCGGCGACCCCGGACGACGAGGCCCGGCTCGGCGCCCGGCTGCTGGACGTGGTTGTCGAGGCCCGCGCCGCCGGGCTCGACGCCGAGGCCGCCCTGCGCCGGGCCGCGCTCACCTACGCCGACGCCGTACGCGCCGTCGAGACCACCACCGGCTCCGCCACCGCGTCCGGTACCGCCTGACTGCTCGCGTTCGGCACCGGCTGGCTGCCCGGGTCCGCCACCGCCTGACTGTCCGGAGCCGGTACCGCCTGGCTGTCCGCGTCCGGAAGCGCGGGCTGGTCCAGGTGGGTGATCGACAGGCCCAGGGCCAGGCCGAGCGCTACCACCAGCACCCCGGCGCTCGGGCCGAGTGCGGGCGGGCGGCCGTCCTGCACGGCCGCGGTGACCAGGGTGGCCACCGGCATCAGGCCGACCAGGATCCCGGCCCGCTCGACCCCGAGCCGACGTAGCCCGGTGAACCAGGCCACGAACGCGACCACGGTCATCAGGGCCGCCAGATAGCCGTACGTGGCCGCCTCCACCCCGGTCGGCAGCCGCCACCTGGTCGCCTCACCCGCTACCAGAGCACCGGCCAGCAGCAGCGGTACGGCCAGCGAGCAGCTGTACGCGGCCACCCGTACCGGGCCGAGTCGGGGCAGCACGGCGGCGGCGAGCAAGGAGAAGGCGATCTCCCCGCCGAGCGCCCCGACCGAGGCGAGTACGCCGATCCCGTCCGCCCGCCCGGTGCCCTGCACCAGCACGGTTCCGGCGACGACGATACCCGCCGCGCCGAGCAGCCGTACGGTCGGCCGCCGGCCGCGCAGTAGCGGCCCGAGCAGCGCCAGGCCGAGCGGGGCCGCGCCGATGAAGGTGCCGACCAGGGCCGGCTCGGCGTGCGGCAGTGCGACCAGGATGAAGGCGTTGAACGCGGCCAGTCCGGTGGCCGCCAGCGCGGTGAGGATGACCCACTCGCGTCGGGTCGGCCGACCGGTCGTGGGCACGGTGTCCAGGCCGAGGCCGGGCCAGCGTCGGGCGATGGCGAGCAGTACGACGGCGGCGAGCGCGTACCGGGCGGCCTGTCCGGTCAGGGCGGGGAAGTCGAGGACCAGTTGGCTGATCGAGACCGAGCTGCCGACGATTGTCATGCCGGCGGCGCAGAGCAGGACCGCGCCGGTGTTGGAGATCTTCACCCGTCCGACGTTAGGGTGCCGGTGGTCCTGCGTTGAGGGCCAATTCCGTGGACTTACGGAGGACCAGTTGACCACCCCGGAGACGCTCGTCGAACTCGACCGGGGCCGACCCGGCCTCACCGGCCAGCTCACCGTCGCGCTCCGGGAGGCGATCGTGCAGGGACGGCTCGCCCCGGGCACCCGGCTGCCGTCCAGTCGCGGGCTCGCCGCCGACCTGCGGCTGTCCCGGGGCGTGGTGGTCGAGGCGTACGAGCAGTTGGTGGCCGAGGGGCGACTGGTCGCCCGGCCCGGAGCGGGCACCCTGGTCGCGCCCGACACCGGGGTCTCGCGTAGCCGTCGGCGCACACCCGACGCCCCGGTGGCCGCCCCCACCGGGATCGGCCCGACGACAAGACCGAGCCTGACCGGGACCGGGATCGGGCCGGCGACCCGAACGAGCCCGACCGGGAACGCGTTCCGGTCCGGGGTGCCGGACCTGGCGATGTTCCCCCGCGTCCAGTGGCGGCGGGCGTACGAGCGGGCGCTGAGCCGGGCCCGCGACGCCGACCTCGACTACGGCGACCCGGCCGGCGCACCCCGGCTGCGTGCCGAACTCGCGAACTATCTCGGCCGGGTCCGGGCGGCCCGGGTCGACCCGGCCGACCTGGTGATCACCACCGGCGCGGCCCAGGCGTTCTCGCTGATCGCGACCGTGCTGCGGAGCCGGGGCGCGACCGAGGTCGGGATCGAGGATCCGGGCAGCGCCGGCATCCGGGGTCACCTTGAGGCGCAGGGGCTGCGGTTGGTGCCGGTGCCGGTCGACGCCGAAGGGTTGGACGTCGAGGCGCTGTGGCGTACCGGGCTGCCGGCGGTGCTGACCACGCCGGCACACCAGTATCCGACCGGCGTGGTGCTCGCCCCGCGCCGCCGGGCCGCCCTGCTCGCCTGGGCCCGGCAGACCGGCGGTCTGGTGGTCGAGGACGACTACGACGCCGAGTTCCGGTACGACCGCGATCCGGTCGGCTGCCTACAGGGCCTCGCCCCGGAGCTGGTGGCCCACGTCGGCTCGGCCAGCAAGGCACTCGCCCCCGCGCTGCGGCTCGGCTGGCTCGCCGTACCGCAGGGTTGGCGGACGGCGGTGGTCGCGGCCAAGTTCGCGGCCGACGTCGGCGGGCCGGTGTTGGAGCAGCTCGCCTTCGCCGAGCTGCTGGCCAGTGGTGGCTACGACCGACACCTGCGCCGCTGTCGGCAGGCGCACCGGCAGCGGCGGGACGCGCTGACCGAGGCCCTGCGCCGGTACCTGCCGGAGGCCCGGATCTCCGGTGTCGCGGCCGGACTGCACCTGGTGGTGGAGCTGCCTGACGGCATCGACGACGAGCGGTTGGCCGACGCGGCGCAGCGGGTCGGCCTGGCACCGGTGCCGCTGTCCCGGCTCCGGCTGGCACCCGGTGGCCCGCCCGGACTGGTGCTCGGTTACGCCGCCAACCCGCCCGCCGAACTGACCCGCGCGGTACGCACCCTGGCCGGCCTCGTTTCCCCACCGCTGACCGTGCCGCCGGCCGGGGACACGCCCGTGCCGATCCGTCCGCCGCGCGCCGCCGGTCCCGGTACTCGCTAGATTCTTCCCATGTCGTCTTTCGTCCCCATCGCCGAACGCATCGTCGACGCGCTGCTGGAGAGCAGTCCCCCGCTGGCGTCCTCGGTCGGCGACCACCGCTTCGACCACCGGTTGCCGGACCTGTCCGACGACGGGGTGACGGCCCGGTCGGCGATGCTGCGGGATGCCGCCGGTGCCCTGTCCCAGGTGGACGACGTCGCGCTCGATCCGGCCGAGCAGGTCGACCACAGCCTGCTCGCCGCCCTGGTCGACCGGGAACTGTTCGAGCTGTCCGAGCTGCGTACGCACGAGTGGAACCCGTCGCGGCACAATCCGGGCCCGCTGCTGCACGCGCTGATCGCCCGCCCGTACGCGCCGGTGGAGGTTCGGCTGGCGAGTCTCGCCGGGCGGCTCGCTGACGTACCGGATGCGCTTGCCACCGCTCGGGTCACGCTGCGGGACATGCCCCGGATCCACGCCGAGACCGCCGCCGGGCAGTTCGACGGCACGGCGGCGCTGGTCCGTGACGAGCTGCCCGCGCTGCTCGCCGAGGCGCCGGGGATGCGGGACGCGGTCGAACCGGTCGCCCGGGACGCGATCCGGGCGCTGGGCGGGTTCGCCGACTGGCTCCGGGCGGGCCTGCGCGACGACGCCGGACCGGGGCGGGACCCGCGGCTCGGCCGCCGCCGCTTCGAGGCACGGCTGTGGCACACCCTGGACACCGAACTGTCCGCCGCGCAGGTCTTCGCCCGCGCCGAGGCGAACCTGGAGCGGGTCACCGACGAGATCCGGGAGGCGGCGGCCGAGCTGGTCGGTGGTCCGGCCACCGACGAGACCGTACGCCGGGCGCTGGACCGGCTCGGTGCCGAGCACCCGGACAACGGCTCGATCGTGGGGCTGGCCCGTACGACGCTGACCGAGACGACCGATTTCGTCCGCGCCCACGACCTGGTGTCGCTGGTCGACGACCTGTGTGTGATCCAGGAGATGCCAGAGTTCGCCCGTGGGGTGGCGGTGGCCTACTGCGACCCGCCGGGCCCGCTGGAGACCGCCGAGGTGCCGACGTTCTACTGCATCGCGCCGACCCCGGCGGACTGGTCGGCGCAGCGGGTCGAGTCGTTCTACCGCGAGTACAACGATCACATGATCCGCAACCTGACGGTGCACGAGGCGATGCCCGGTCACTTTCTCCAGTTGGCGCACTCGCGCCGATACCGGGGTAGCACCCGGGTCCGCGCGCTCGGGCACTCCGGCCCGTTCGTCGAGGGCTGGGCGGTGTACGCCGAGGAGATGATGGCCGATCTCGGCTTCGGTGGCCTGCCGATCCGGTTGCAGCAGCTCAAGATGCAGCTCCGGATGACCATCAACGCCCTGCTGGACCAGTTGGTGCACTGTGACGAGCTGCCCGAGTCCGAGGGCATGGCGCTGATGACCGGGCGGGGCTTCCAGGAGGAGGGGGAGGCGGCCGGCAAGTGGCGCCGGGCACTGCTCACCTCGACCCAGCTGTCGACGTACTTCGTCGGCTACAGCGAGGTCGCCGAGATCGCCGCCGCCCGTCCGGTCGGGCCGTCCGTACGGCAGTGGCACGACGCGATGCTCGCGCACGGCTCGCCGCCGCCCCGCCACCTGCGTACGCTGCTCGATCCCCTGGGGTGAGTTTCGGCGGTCGGCGCGAGGCAATGACGTCAGTCAATGTATTTGCTTGATGATCGCATAGTGATGAATCGAGGTTCCGTCGCCCGACCGAGATATGGAGACTTGTCTCGGTCGATGTCTGGCCGGAAAGTGGCCGACGCGGAGGGAGACGGATGTGCGAGACACGAACGACCACCGGCCGATGAGCCGACGCGACGTCATGTGGGGTGCCGCCGCCGTGAGCGGTGCCGTGGCGGCGGCGGCCCTCGCAGGACCGTTGGTCGCCTCGTCCGACGCGGTGGCGAACCCCGACCCGGGTCCGGGCGCCCCCGAGGCCCCCGGAGCCGCCAACGCGGCCCCCGCCGCCGCGGCGCCGCCACGGGTCACCGGTATCGGCGACTGGTTGGGCTCACTGGTCCAGGTGGCCACGGTCGCCGCCAACGTGCTCCCGCTCATGATCGCCGCACGGGAGGGTGACGCCTCGGTCGACCCGTACGACGCCGGAGCCGTCCAGTTCGAGGTGATCACCGTCGGCAACAGCACCGACCTGTACGCCCACAACACCTCCGACACCGACGCCGGGCTGCTCTACACGACGACCAGGTCCGCGCCGGACTCGAACCTGAGCGTGTACCAGCCGCTGCCCTCGAACAACGCGTACAAGTGCGAGCCGGACCTGCTGGAGTTCGCCGACGGGGACCTGTCGCTGGCACCGACCCCGGTCTCCACCCAACTGGGCCCGCTCACCCGGGCGCTCTCCTTCGCCGTACGCGGGCTGACCATCGCCGCGGGAGTCAGCGTGGTGGGCGGGGTCTCGGTGTCGATCCAGAAGGGGTCCAGCCCCGGCACCTTCAACGCCGTCGTCACCACCACCGGCCCGGCCAAGCCGTTGAACATACGGGTCGAGGCGACCGGAGTGGACGGCAACGTCGTACGGGCCGAATGGAGCGGCGGCGGCACGGGCCCGACGTCGTCGCCGACCCCGACGGCGTCGCACAGCGCGGTACCGGCGAGCGCGGGACCGACGGACACCATCACGATCCCGCTGTCGCCCGGGGTGAACCTCGACCCGGTGATCCAGCTGCTCAACCTCAACCTCGACATCGACGCGGCCGGACTGGACGCGGTCACCGCGGACCGCCGCGCCCGCACCATCAGGATCTGACCGGACCCGACGGATCAGGCCGGGGGCCGTACGCGGACGTACTCGATCAACCAGCGGGAGATCGAGTACGTCGGCGGCAGGGCCTCCGGCAGCGCGTCGAGCGGGAACCAGCGTGCCTCGGTCAGCTCGTGGCCGTCCACCACCGGCTCCGCCGCCGGATCCGCCGCGTACGCGGTGAACCCGGTCAGCACCACGCCCGGACCGGACATCGCCCACGGCTGGCTGCCGAAGTAGGTCAGCCGGTCGACCCGGAGCCCGACCTCCTCGGCGACCTCCCGCTGCACCGCCTGCTCCAACGTCTCGCCCGCCTCGACGAAACCGGCGACCAGCGCCCACGACTCGGTCAACCCGTACGAGTGCCGGACCAGCAGCAGTTGCTCCGCCGTACCGGGCGGACCGGGGCGGCGGATGACGACCAGGACCGCCGGGGAGAGTTGCATCGGGACGTACAGCTTGCAGGCGGGGCAGCGCCGGGCGGTCTCGCCGGGCACGTCGGTCAGCTCCGCCGTGCAGGCGCCGCAGTAACGGTGCGTACGCCGCCAGGTGACCACTTGCAGGGCCCGGCCGGCCAGGGCGGCGAGCGGCTCGGCCAGGCCGGCGGCCAGTTCCCGCCAGCCGAGCCAGTTGCCGAGCCGTTCGTCGGTCGTGTCCCGGGCGGCGGCCCAGACGGGTGCGCCGTCCAGGGTGCCGAGCGGGATCGGGGCGGAGTCGGCGGGCACCTCGGCGATCCGGGGGAAGCCACCGTCGGCGCCGACCAGCAGCTTGCCGTCGGCCACCACCAGGCACAGGTCGGCCGGGTCGGCCGGTACGTCGGCCGCCGCACCGGGGACGAACTCCGGCCGGGTCACCACCGAATCGCCGTTCACTGTGCGTACGGGCGGTGGTCGGGCCGACCGGCCTGCGGCGACCGGGCCGCGGCGGTCGGGCGCGCGGTGCTGGCGGGCGGTCCGGCGGTGGCGCGACAGTCGGCGAACATGCCCGTCAGCCTTGTCGATCAGGGTGACCCCCGTAAACCCCGGCCCGAATGGTGGGGTGGAGAATCGGGTGATCTCCGGCAGATCGTCGCCCGGTTGGTGGAGGCCATCCCCGTCCGGCGACCACGGCCCGTTACGCTGCCTTCGGAACGCTTCCGCCGCACCGTCGCGGCCCGAGAGCACCAGTTGACACTCATCACGAGGAGCGACACAGTGGCCACCATCGAGGGAATCGTCGCCCGAGAGATTCTCGACTCGCGCGGCAACCCGACCGTCGAGGTCGAGATCGGGCTGGACGACGGTACGACCGCCCGCGCGGCGGTGCCGTCCGGCGCCTCCACCGGCGCGTTCGAGGCGATCGAGCTGCGCGACGGCGACGCCGACCGGTACCAGGGCAAGGGTGTCGAGACCGCCGTCGCCAACATCGAGGACCGGATCGTCGACCAGTTGGTCGGCTACGAGGCCAGCGAGCAGCGGCTGATCGACCAGAAGATGCTCGACATCGACGGCACCGCCGACAAGTCCGGTCTCGGCGCGAACGCGATCCTGGGCGTCTCGCTGGCGGTGGCGAAGGCCGCGGCGACCAGCGCCGAGCTGAGCCTGTTCCGCTACATCGGCGGCCCGAACGCGCACCTGCTGCCGGTGCCGATGATGAACATCCTCAACGGGGGTGCGCACGCCGACTCCAACGTCGACGTGCAGGAATTCATGATCGCCCCGATCGGTGCGCCGACCTTCCGCGAGGCGCTGCGCTCCGGTGCCGAGGTCTACCACGCGCTCAAGTCGGTGTTGAAGAAGCGGGGCCTGTCCACCGGCCTCGGCGACGAGGGCGGCTTCGCCCCCAACCTGCCGACCAACGCCGCCGCCCTGGACCTGATCGCCGAGGCGGTCGAGAAGGCCGGCTACCGGCTGGGCCGGGACATCGTGTTCGCGCTAGACGTGGCCGCGACCGAGTTCTTCTCCGACGGTGTCTACACCTTCGAGCAGACCGCCAAGACCGCCGACGAGATGTCGGCCTACTACACCAAGCTCGCCGACGAGTACCCGATCGTGTCGATCGAGGACCCGCTCGCCGAGGACGACTGGTCCGGCTGGGCCAGCCTCACCGCCGCCATCGGCGACCGGGTGCAGATCGTCGGTGACGACCTGTTCGTCACCAACCCGCAGCGGATCGCGCGCGGTATCGCCGAGAGTTCGGCCAACGCCGTACTGGTGAAGGTGAACCAGATCGGTTCGCTGACCGAGACCCTGGACGCGGTCGACCTGGCGCACCGGGCCGGGTTCCGCTGCATGATGAGCCACCGGTCCGGCGAGACCGAGGACACCACCATCGCCGACCTGGCGGTGGCCACCGGCTGCGGCCAGATCAAGACCGGTGCGCCGGCCCGCTCCGACCGGGTGGCGAAGTACAACCAGCTGCTGCGGATCGAGGAGGAGCTGGCCGACGCGGCGCGCTACGCCGGAGCCGGTGCGTTCCCGCGTTACCGTTCTGCCTAGTTTCCCTATCGGCCTCGGGGAGGGGGTGCGTCCACGTGACGGCTCGTCGCATACCCAGCGGCCAGCGGCCCGCCCGGCGGCCGGGGCAACCCGGTCGTGGCGGCGGGACCCGTGGCACCGGCCGGGAGTCCTCGGCCCGGCTGCCCTCGCGCGGCATCTCCACCCGTACCCCTCGGGGCACGGACTCCCCACGGTCGGCCACCCGTCCGGCGGCGGCGCGACGCGCCGCCGCCGCGGGTGCGACCAAGCGCACCTCCGCCCCCCAGCCGCGCCGGTTCACCGGCCGGGCGACGGCCCTGTTCGCGGTGTTCGTCGCGCTCGCGCTCGCGTACACCTACCCGGTCCGGGTCTACCTGGGACAGCAGGCGGACATCGCCCGGATGGAGGCCGAACAGCAGGCCCAGCGGGAGCACATCGGTGAGCTGTCCCAGCAGGCGGAGCTGTGGCAGGACCCGGCCTTCATCACCACGAAGGCCAAGGAACGGTTCTTCATGGTCCGGCCCGGTGAGCGGCTGCTGGTGATCCTCACCGATCCCGAGGGCGCCGCCCGCGAGGCCGGCGACGCCGCCGCGCCGGCACCGAAACCGGCGGAGCCCTGGTACGACACGCTCTGGTCCAGTGTCCGGGCCGCCAACGAGGAAGGTCCAGCACGTTGACCGTCGTACCCCCGCAGCGGCCGGCGGCCGGTCTGGTTCCCCCGCCCGCCCGCGAACCCGCCACCGAGCAGGACCTGGCCGCGGTGGGCGCGCAACTCGGCCGTACGCCGCGCGGCACCCGAGCGGTCGCGCACCGCTGCCCGTGCGGGCGCCCGGACGTGGTGGAGACGACGCCCCGGCTCGCCGACGGAACCCCGTTCCCCACCCTGTTCTACCTGACCTGCCCGCGCGCGGTCGGCGCGTGCAGTCGGCTGGAGTCGGCCGGGGTGATGAAGGAGATGGCCGACCGGCTGGCCGAGGACCCGGAGCTGGCGGCGCGTTACCGGGCCGCGCACGAGGACTACCTGACCCGGCGGGACGCGATCGGCGCGGTGCCGGAGATCGACGGCATCTCCGCCGGCGGCATGCCGGGCCGGGTGAAGTGCCTGCACGTGCACCTCGGTCACGCCCTGGCCAGCGGCCCCGGCGTCAACCCGTTCGGTGACGAGACGCTCGAACTGATCGAGCCCTGGTGGCTCGGCGGCTCGTGCGTGGACGTGCCTTGACCACGGATCCTGTCGTCCGGCGGGCGCGGACCGCCGACATCCGCGGCATCCGCGAGCTGATCGACACCTACAGTCCCGGCGGGCGGCTGCTCAGCAAGGCCACGGTCACCCTGTACGAGCACGTGCAGGAGTTCTGGGTGGCGGTCCGCCCCGACGACGGCGCGGTGGTCGGGTGCGGGGCACTGCACGTGATGTGGGAGGACCTGGCCGAGATCCGTACGGTGGCGGTCCACCCCGACTGCCGGGGCCTGAAGATCGGGCACCGGATCGTCGCGGAGCTGCTGGCGGGTGCGCGGGAGCTGGGCGTGACCCGGGTGTTCTGCCTGACCTTCGAGACCGGCTTCTTCGGCTCGTTCGGTTTCGTCGAGATCGACGGGGCGCCGGTGCCGCAGGCCGTGTACGAGCAACTGCTGCGCTCGTACGACGAGGGTGTGGCCGAGTTCCTCGGGTTGGAGCGGGTCAAACCGAACACCCTGGGCAACGTACGGATGCTGCTGCGCCTCTGACGTAGGGTGGCTGCCGTGACGACCAGAGTGGCGGCGATCGACTGCGGTACCAACTCCATCCGGCTGCTCGTGGCCGATCTGCCGGATCCGGCGGCCGGTCCGACGGCGTCGCTTACGGACGTGAGTCGCCGGATGGAGATCGTCCGGTTGGGGCAGGGCGTGGACCGGACCGGTCGGCTCGCTCCGGAGGCGATCGAACGTACCCGGCTGGCCCTGGCCGGTTACGCGGCCGAGCTGACCGACCTGGGCGTGACCCGGGTACGGATGTGCGCCACCTCCGCCTCCCGCGACGCGAGCAACGCCGACGAGTTCCGGGCGATGGTCCGTGACACTCTCGGCGTGCCCCCCGAGGTGGTCACCGGCGACGAGGAGGCCCGGCTCTCGTTCACCGGCGCCGTACGCGGCCTGCCGGCCGACGCCCGGTCGCCGATCCTGGTGGTGGACATCGGCGGCGGCTCCACCGAGTTCGTCGTCGGCGAGCGCGGCCCGGCGGGCGGCAACGGCGGCCTGGCGACGGGGGAGTCGGTCCGGGCGGCGATCTCGGTCGACATCGGCTGTGTCCGGATGACCGAGCGGCACCTGCACGACGATCCGCCGACGCAGGCACAGGTCGCGGCGGCCGAGGCGGACATCGCCGCTGCCGTGGACCGGGCACTGGAGGCGGTGCCGGGTCGGGAGGCGGGCACCCTGATCGGCCTGGCCGGTTCGGTGACCACGGTGGTGGCGATCTCGCTCGGGCTCGACTCGTACCAGCCGGAGCGGATCCACCACGCCCGGGTGTCGTACGACGAGGTGGCGAGGGTGACCGGGGACCTGTTGTGCCGGTCGTCGGCCCAGCGGATGGAGTACCCGGTGATGCACCCCGGCCGGGCGGACGTGATCGGGGCGGGTGCGCTGGTGCTCCGTGTGATCATGGAGCGGGCCGGCATGCCCTCGGTCGTGACCAGCGAACACGACATCCTCGACGGCATCGCCTACAGCCTCGTGCCGGTCGCGGACTAGCGGGTCGCCCAGGCCGGGGGCGGTATGATTTCCATATGGTCACCACGGTCAATCTCCCGGACGAGCTGCACGAGCGGCTCAAACAACTCGCCGAGCAGGAGCACCGGTCGATGAACGCCACCATCGTCGTGGCGGTGGAGGAATACATCACGGCGCACAGCCGACGCGCCCGCGTACGGGATCTCGCGGGAGAGGTTGCCGAACGCGACGCCGAACTGCTGCGCCGGCTGGCCGAGTGACCGAGTATCTGGAGGTCGACGACCTCGTCGAGATCGCCTCCATCGTGCTGGGCGGGACGCCGCAGGTCCGTGACTTCGGTCTGCTGTCGTCGGCGGTCGTGCGCCCGGCCACCGTCGTGTTCGGCCACGAGGCGTACCCCGATCCGTGGAGCAAGGTCGGCGCGCTGCTGCACTCGGTCTGCATGAACCACGCACTGGTCGACGGGAACAAGCGTCTCGCCTGGGCGGCCGCACGGGTGTTTCTGGCCCTCAACGGGATCCGGATCCAGGATGTCGACGTGGATCAGGCCGAAGCGTTGGTGATGTCCGTGGCGCGCGGTGAGCTGACCGAGGTTTCCGCCATCGCCCACGAGCTTCGCAAGCTCTACCTCTGAGTCCCTGTCCCGGCCAGCCGGGACAGGACTGCCTGCAACGCTGTTGACGGTACTGCGCAATGCGCACTAGTGTGCTTCGCGTGGACACTACCCAGCTGCTCAAAGGCGTGCTGGATCTCGCGGTCCTGGCCGTCCTGAAGGAAGAGGACGGCTACGGCTACGACATCATGCGTCGTCTGCGTACCGCCGGTCTGGACGAGATCGGGGACGCCTCCGTCTACGGCACCCTGCGCCGGCTGTTCCAGGCCGGACTGCTCACCACCTACGTGGTGCCCAGCGAATCGGGACCGCACCGCAAGTACTACGCCCTCAACACCGCCGGGCGGGACCAGTTGGACCGGTCCGGCAAGGTGTGGCGGGCCTTCGCGTCCACCATGGACCAGCTTCTCGACGAACGGGGGCGTACGGCATGACCGCGCGCAACGAGGAGGGTGTCACCCAGCGAAGCGAGGACGGCATGACCGAGCACGAGATCACCGACTACGTGGCGCGGGTCCGGCTGGCCCTGGCCGACCTGCCCCCGACCGACCGGGACGAACTCCTCGAAGACCTGCCCGAACATCTCGCCGAGGTGGCCGCCGAGGACGCCGGGGCGCTCGTCGACCGGCTCGGCACCCCGGAGGCGTACGCGGCCGAACTGCGTACGGCCGCCGGGCTGCGGCCCGCGGATCCCTCGCCCGGCGACCGGCGGGTGGCCACCGCGGTGCACCGGCTGCGCGCCCGGCTGCGGGTCGTCGACGCCCGGGTCGGACCCGTGATCGGGTACGCCAAGGCCAGCGACTTCCTCCGGCTGCTCGCTCCGGCCTGGTGGGTGCTGCGCGGCTACCTGGTGGCCATGTTCGTCACGGTCATGCTCACCGGTCGCGGCTACGGACTGCTGCCCCGGCTCGGCGGCAACGACCTCGCCGCGGTGCTGCTGCTCGGTCTCTGCGTGGTCGGCTCGATCTGGCTCGGCCGGCGTACGGCACCGTTGCTGGGCTGGCGGCGGCACCTGACGAACCTCGCCACGGTGGCGCTGGTGCTGTTCGGTCTGGTCGGGTTCGCCGACATCGACCGACGGGGAGCGCAGAACGTCTACTACACCCCGTCCTACAACGAGGATCCGTACTCCGGCGTACAGGACGTCTACGTCTATGACGCACAGGGCCGGTTGGTCGAGGGCGTACGACTGTTCGACCAGGACGGTCGGCCGATCCGGCTCGGACACCCGTGGTGCACGCCGGAGGAGCAGTTCCCCGGTGCGCGGGCCGAGGTGGTACGGGATCCGCTGCGCCAGCCGTACCCGTACTGCCCGGAGGGTGCGCCGTTCCGGGTCTCGGACGTTCCGGTTCCCGGCGGTACCGCGCCGCCGCCCGTGCCGGCGGTCACGCCGACGCCACCGCCGGTGGCGGTAACGCCGACACCGGCGCCGACCGGGGCGGTCGTCCCGGCCACCCCGTCGGTGGTACCGAGCGCGGGCGGAACGGGCGGCAATACCGGCTGAAAGGTGGAGGGAACCGGGGCAGCGAATGTCGGGGGCGATGGATACCGTATTCCCCGCACTTGATCAATTGGTGCGGATCGACATACCCCCTGTCTCGAAAGGACTGTCAGTGACGGACCAGGCACCCCCGCCGCCCGTAGCCCCGGCATCGCCCCCGCCGGGAGCGTCGTGGCCGCCGCCGGTCGACGCCGGCGCACCTGTGCCGGTTCCCCCCGCGCCGGCCAAGAAGAGCCCGATCAAGAAGATCGTCAGCGTGCTGGTGGTCATCGTGGTGGCGGTCGCGGTGAAATTCGGCGTCGGCGCCGTGCTCGGCGGCGAGGAGGACAAGGCCGCCGAGGCGAAGGTCGGCGACTGTCTCGCCGCGCTGCCCGAGGTGGCCCAGGGCGAGGAGAAGGACGCCCCGAACGCGAAGGTGGTCGAGTGCACCTCGACCGAGGCCGCGTACAACGTCGTCGGCCGGATCGACAACCAGACCGAGGCACAGGCGAAGGCCACCACGGACTGCGAGCAGTACGCCGCCGAGGGCGAGGAGTACTCCATCTACTACGCCATCCCCGCCGGTGGCACCGGGTACGTGCTCTGCCTCAAGCCGAAGGCGGCCTGAGCGGGTACGGATCTAGCCGTTGGAGGCATCCCGTAGGCGGGAGTCGGACAGACTCGACCCACGGGTGACGGACGGAGCGGACGGCGGGGTGGACGTCTACCGATACGGGAGGCGTACGCCACGCCGTCTTCCCCGCTGACGGTCAGGCATGGCAGGCTACCCGCACGCAACGGAACGATAACTGTGCGACCAGCCAATGATGACTGACCGACAGGAGGCCGGCCGATGGGCGAAAAGGTGACCTACCAGAGCAATGGTGGGACCAGCGAGGGATACCTGGCCCTACCCGCGAGCGGTGCGGCCGGCCCGGCTGTCATCGTGATCCAGGAATGGTGGGGCCTGGTCCCACACATCACCGCCGTCGCCGACCGGTTCGCCGAGGCCGGCTTCGTCGCGCTCGCCCCCGACCTCTACCACGGCGCCTCCACCACCGAGCCGGACCAGGCCCAGCGGTTGCTGATGGGCCTGGCGATGGACCAGGCCGGTCGGGACATCGCCGGTGCCGCCGACTACCTCGCCGACCGCCCGGAGGTCACCGGCCAGGTGGGTGCGGTCGGCTTCTGCGCCGGCGGCAGTCTCGCCCTCTGGTCCGCGACGATCTCCCCGCGGATCGTCGCCGCGGTCGGTTTCTACCCGGCCCTGCCGTGGGAGCGGATGCGCCCGGAGTGGTCCGGTTACGCCGGCAAGGCCGCCATCATCCACTGCTCCGAAGAGGACGGCACCTCGGCCGGCGACGGCGTACAGGCCGCCCAGCGGGCGATCAAGGAAGCCGGCGGCGAGTGCTCGCTGCACGACTACCCGGGCACCCGGCACGCGTTCTTCAACGACGACCGGCCGGAGGTCTTCGACCGGCAGGCGGCAGCCAGCGCCTGGGCCCGTACGCTCGAATTCTTCCGGGGCCGGCTTGGCTGAGCCCCGTACCGCAGGTCAGGTCCTCGCCCGCGCCGCGCGGGCGGGTGACCTGCCCGACCTCGACGGCGCCATCGCCGACTGCTTCGCCTGCCCGCGCCTGGTCGCCTGGCGCGAGGAGGTCGCCACGGTGCGCCGGGCGGCGTTCCGGGACCAGGAGTACTGGGGTCGGCCGGTGCCGGGCTACGGCGTCGCCGACGCCCGGATCGCCATCCTCGGCCTGGCCCCGGCCGCGCACGGCGGCAACCGCACCGGACGGATCTTCACCGGCGACCGGTCCGGCGACGTGCTGTTCGCCGCGATGCACCGGGCCGGGCTGGCCAACCAACCGACCAGCGTCGCGGCCGACGACGGGCTGAGCCTGCGGCACACCCGGATCTTCGCCGCGGTCCGGTGCGCGCCGCCGGACAACAAGCCCACCCCGGTCGAACGGGACAACTGCGCACCCTGGCTGCACCGGGAAGTGGAGTTGATCAGACCGACGCTGCGCGTCGTGGTCGCCCTGGGTGCCTTCGCCTGGGCCGCGTGGTGGCCGGTGCTCCACCAGGTGTACGGCGTCCGCCCGCCCAGTCCGCGTCCCGGCTTCGGGCATGGGGCACACTGGTCCGGCGGAACCGGTCCGGAGTTGCTGGGCTCCTACCACGTCAGCCAGCAAAACACCTTCACCGGACGGTTGACACCAGCGATGCTGGACGAGATATTCACCCGGGCCAAGGGTCTGGCCGGGTTGGACTGAGACATCGGCGAGAAGTTCGGGGGCGGTAAGCGGGATGGCCAGTTCCGCTCTGCGCAGATGGTGGCCGCTGGCGGCGGTGGCACTGCTGCTCGCCCTCGCCGCGCTGTCGACCGCCCAGTCGTCGCTGCGCATCGACCGGCTGGAGCAGGCCGAGGAGGCCCCGCCCCCCGACATCATCATCCCCGAGTACGAGCAGCCGACCGAACCCCCGATCGAACTCGCCCCGGCCGCGCCGTGGACGGTTCCCGGCTGGTTGATCAACGGCGCGATCGGCCTCGCCGCCCTCGCCCTGCTGGCGCTGATCGTCGTGCTGGCCCGGCGGCTGCTCCGCGACCTGGCCCGGCGGCGGCGCGCGAAGATGCCGGCCGGAGCCGGCCAGGCGTCTGCCGCGCAGACCGCCGAGGCGGTGGTCGCCGCGCTCGACGCCGGACTGGTCGACCTCTCCGACTCCGACACCGACCCACGGAGCGCGGTGATCGCCTGCTGGGTGCGGCTGGAACAGGCGGCGGCCGCCGCCGGCATGCCCCGACGGGTCGGCGACACCCCGACCGACCTGGTAACCCGCCTGCTCCGGGACGGCACCGGAGTCGTCAGCGCCGAGGTGCTGGCCGCGTTCGCCCAGGTCTACCGGGAGGCCAGGTACGCCACCCGCAGCGTGGACGAGCGGATGCGGACCCAGGCCCGGTCCGCGCTCCAGCGGCTGCGTACGGAACTGACCGCCGGGGTGGTGTCGTGAGCGAACGTACCGCCAGCATCGACGACCTGCTCGGCAGTGGTGACCCGCTCGGCCACGAGGAGGAACCGGAGGCGTCGCCCCGCAGGCGGCGGTTCCGGCCGGGCCGGTGGCTCTGGACCGGGCTCACCGCAGCCGGGTTCACCGCCGTGACGGTGGTCGCACTCCGGATCTTCGAGCTCGGGATCTCCGTACCGGCTGCCTACGCGGCCTGGCTGGCCCTGCTGCTGCTGCACCGGGCCACCGGGCAGGTGAAGGCGCCGGCCCGGCGTACGGCCCAGCCGCTGCGCTCGTCCGCCACCGAGGACGGGATGTACAACTTCGGTGCCCTGGACTCCCTGCGCGGTGTGGTCGACCGGTGGGAGAACAGGCTGATCTGGTCCCAGGCCGAAACCGGCCGGTACGCCAAGGGCGTGCACCCGGACCTCGGTGACCTGGTCGACGAGCGGCTGCGCCAGCGGCACGGACTGACCCGGGCCAGCGACCCGGCGCGGGCCCGGAGCCTGCTCGGCGAACAGGTGTGGAAGTTCCTCGACAGCCCCCCGAAGCGGACGCCCGCACCGCGTGACCTCGCGGTGATCGTCGCTCAATTGGAGAAGCTATGAACGACGCGGACCAGGTCCAGACCACGCCCATCTTCGAGGTGGCCCGACTGGCCCGGGCGGTGCTGGACCAGGTCTGCACCGTGGTGGTCGGCAAGCGGGACTCGCTGGAACTGGTACTGGCCGGCATCCTGGCCGGCGGTCACGTACTGCTGGAGGACCTGCCGGGGCTGGGCAAGACGCTGACCGCGCGGTCGTTCGCGCAGGCGCTCGGGCTGGACTTCCGCCGGTTGCAGTTCACCCCGGACCTGCTGCCCGCCGACGTCACCGGCTCCTTCCTGTACGACCAGCGCAGCGCCGACTTCACCTTCCGGGCCGGCCCGGTCTTCACCAACCTGCTGCTCGCCGACGAGATCAACCGGACCCCGCCGAAGACCCAGTCCGCGCTGCTGGAGGCGATGCAGGAGAAGCAGGTGTCGGTCGAGGGCGTCACGTACCGGCTCGACCCGCCGTTCCACGTGCTGGCCACCGCCAACCCGATCGAGTACGAGGGCACGTACCCGCTGCCCGAGGCACAGCTCGACCGGTTCCTGCTCCGGGTCTCGTTCGGCTACCCGACCCGCGAGGAGGAGGGCGAGGTGCTCCGCCGCCGGATGTCCCGCCGCCAGGAGGAGGCCGAACTGGCCCCGGTGGTCGACGCCGCGCGGTTGCGCGAGATGCAGGCCGCCCTGGAGGACGTGGTGGTGGAGGACTCGGTCGGCCGCTACATCGTCGAGCTCACCGCGGCCACCCGCGAGCACGCGTCGGTGCTGGTCGGGGCCTCGCCGCGTGGCTCGCTCGCGCTGCTGCTGCTGGCTCGGGCGAAGGCCGCGCTCGCCGGCCGGGACTACGTCATCCCGGAGGACGTCAAGGAGGTGGCGGCACCCGCGCTCGCGCACCGGATCACCCTGCGCCCGGAGATGTGGCTGCGCCGGGTCGACCCGTCCTTCGTCGTCCACGAGGTGCTGGACCGGACCCCGGCTCCGGCCAGCGGCGCGCTGCCCAGTTACGCCGCCGGAGCACGCGCGGTATGACCAGCAGCCCCGGGCCACTGCGGGCCGCCGTACCGCAGCCGCGTCGCCGTCCGGCGGTCGGTGAGCAGCGGGCGGAGCCCGTACCGCAGTGGTGGACGCCGACCCGGGCGCTCGGCCGGGCGGTGCTGCTCACCGGCCTGCTGCTGCTGGCCGCGGTGCTGTTCGGCCGGGTCGACCTGGTCGTGCTCGCCGCGCCGTTCGCGCTCGGCACCGCGTACGCGCTGCGTCGCCGGCCCACCGAGGCACCGCGGATCGCGGTCGGGGCGCAGGACGGGGCGCTGGTCGAGGGGAGCGACATCACCGGCGCGGTGACCGTCGGCAACCCGGATCTCGTCGGTTACGACCTGGCCTTGGTCCGGACCAGGGTCTCGCCCTGGTTCAAGCTCACCGAGGTCGGCTTCGCCGGTCCGGCCGGGGTGGACCGGCCGCTCGCGCTCACCGTGTCAGCGGGTGAGGCGGTCGACCTGGAACTGCGCGGCGAGGCGCTGCGCTGGGGCCGGCACCCGCTCGGACCGGCCGGTATCCGGGCGGTCGCCTGCGCCGGTCTGCTGGCCAGCCGACCGGTGCTGATCGACCCGCACCCGGTGCCGATCTATCCGAAGACCGAGCCGTTCGACGCCGACGAGGCGATGCCGAGGGCCGCCGGACTGGTCGGCGGGCACCGCTCCCGCCGGCCCGGCGAGGGCGGCGAGTTGGCCGGCGTACGCATCTTCGGCCCCGGTGACCGGCTGCGTCGGATCGACTGGCGGGTGTCGCTGCGGGCCCGGCAACTGCACGTGGCGGCCACCCTCTCCGACCGGGACGCCGAGGTGGTGCTCCTGCTCGACGTGCTCGCCGAGGCCGGCCGCTCCGGCGGCGTACGCGGTTCCGCCTCGGTGCTGGACACCACCGTCCGGGCCGCCGCCGCTATCGCCGAGCACTACCTGCACCGGGGCGACCGGGTCTCGCTGCTGGAGTACGGTCCGGCCGCCCGCCGGCTCCGTCCCGCCACCGGCCGGCGGCAGTACCTGATCGCGTTGGAGTGGCTGCTCGACGTCACCGCCGCGAACTCCGAGCACGAACCGTACGACCAGGTCTTCGGGCCGCAGCTGCTCTCCTCGAACGCGCTGGTGGTGGTGCTCACCCCGCTGGTCGACCCCCGCTCGGCGGCGATGCTGGCCCGGCTGGCCCGGTCCGGCCGGTTCGTCGTCGCGGTGGACACCCTGCCCGAGAAGACCGACCCGCCCCGGCGCGGCCAGTGGACCGAGGTGGCGCACCGGCTGTGGCGGCTGGACCGGGAGAACACCGTCGGCCAGTTGCGTGAGCACGGCGTACCGGTGGTGGCCTGGGCCGGCGCGGGCAGCCTCGACCTGGTCCTGCGGGACGTGGCCCGCCTCGCCTCCGCACCCCGGGCGGTCGGCCGATGAGCACGCCCGTACGCCGAAACCCCGACCCGGTGAACGCGACGTTCGTACGCCGAAACCCCGACCCGGTGAACGCGACGTTCGTACGCGAAAGGCGGACCCGGTGAACGCGATCTCGGAGCGGATCCGGTCGATCTACACGATGATCGTCCGCGCGACGCTGGCTCCGCTGCTGCTGCGCTGCGCGATCTTCCTCGGCGGGCTGGCCGCGTTCGTGCTCGCGTACCCGGTACCGGTCCTGGGCGGGCGCGGCATCGCGTTGCTGCTGCTCGCGGCGCTGCTGCCGGCGGTGGCACCGGGCCGGGCCTGGCCCACCCTGGCCGCCCTCGCCGCCGTTGCCGGCTGGGTCGCCCAGACCAGCTACTACGGCGAACCGGTCGCGTTGTGGCGACTGCTCGGCCTGGCCACCTTCCTCTACCTGACCCACAGTCTCTGCGCGCTGGCCGCCCAACTGCCGTACGACGCGGCGGTCGCGCCCGAGGTGTTCGCGAGCTGGGTGGGCAACGCGCTGGCGGTGGTGCTCGCCACGGCCGTACTGGCGGTGCTGCTGATCGCGCTGGCCGAGCGGTGGGACCGGGGGAGCTTCGTGGTCGCCGCGATCGCCGGCATGGCCGTCGCCGTGCTGGCCGCGTCTCTGCTGGCCTGGCTGCTCCGGCGCGCCCGGACGGAGTGACGCGGGTCGCAGCCGGACCGGGTAGGGCAACTCACTGCGGCGTTCTCCATCACAACAAGGGCATCTACCGCACACAAATTCTCCGACCGGGGAAAGATAGAAGAGTGAAACAACGGATCCTCGTAGTTGGCGCTGGGCACGTCGGGTTGTACGCGGCCCTGCGGTTGTCGAAGAAGCTCCGCTCGTGGGAGGCCGAGGTGATGGTGGTCGATCCCCAACCACACATGACCTATCAGCCGTTCCTGCCCGAGGCGTCGGCGGGCAACATCTCCCCCCGGCACGCGGTGGTGCCGCTGCGGCGCGCACTGCGTAACTGCACGATCGTCGCCGGTGAGGTGACCCGGATCGAGCACGCCCGCAAGACGGCGACCGTACAGCCGATCATCGGCCCGCCCCGCGAGATCCCGTACGACCACATAGTGGTGGCGCCCGGGTCGGTGTCGCGGACCCTGCCGATCCCCGGCCTGCGCGAGCAGGGCATCGGCTTCAAGACCATCGGCGAGGCCATCTACCTGCGCAACCACGTCCTGGCCCGGCTCGACGTGGCCGCCGCCACGACCGACCCGGAAACCCGGCGGAACGCGTTGACGTTCGTCTTCGTCGGCGGCGGCTACGCCGGCATCGAGGCGTTGGCCGAGATGGAGGACATGGCCCGGGACGCGCTCAAGTACTACCCGGAACTCTCGGCCGAGGACATGCGCTGGGTGCTGGTCGAGGCCACCCTGCGGGTTCTGCCGGAGGTCGACCGGGACATGGGCGCGTACACCGTGCAGCAGCTGCTCAAGCGCAAGATGGACATCCGGCTCGACACCCGGTTGGAATCCTGCGTGGACGGCGTGGTCAAGCTCTCCGACGGGGACAGCTTCCGGGCCGACACGATCGTCTGGACCGCCGGGGTGAAGCCCTCGCCGGTGCTCGACCAGACCGACCTGCCGCGCGACGACCGGCGTCGGGTCACCTGCCTGCCGACCCTCCAGGTGGTCGACGGTGACCGGGTGCTGGACGGGGCGTGGAGCGCCGGCGACTGCGCCGCGGTGCCGGATCTGACCGGCCCGCCCGGCACGTTCTGCTCGCCCAGCGCCCAGCACGCGGTGCGTCAGGCGGTCACCATGGCGGACAACATCCGCGCGGTGATCCGCCAACGGGTGCCGAAGAACTACAAGCACAAGCACGCGGGCAGCGTGGCGAGCCTGGGCCTGCACAAGGGCGTCGCCCAGGTGTACGGGATCAAGCTGACCGGCCTGCCGGCCTGGGCCATGCACCGGGCGTACCACCTGGGGCGGATCCCGTCGTTCAACCGCAAGATCCGGGTGCTGGTCGACTGGCTGCTCGCCTTCGTCCTGCGCCGCGAGGTGGTGGCGCTGGGCCAGCTGCACGACCCCCGGGAGGAGTTCGTGGAGGCCACCCCCCGCATCACCCCCCGCGCCTGACCCCCGTACGCCAAGCGCCCCCCGGCATCCGCCGAGGGGGGCTCGCTGTCGGTGCGCTCGGCTCAGCCGACCTTCCAGGTCCAGGCGTCGGCGATCCGGGTGCCCGGACCGAACAGGTCCTCCAGCGCGGTCCGCAGGCTCTCCGGGTGCGGTGCGTCGCCGGCCAGCACCACGCAGGAGGCGTTCCAGAACTCCACGTCCTGTCGGGCCCGCTGGCGGTGCTCGTCGGTGATCTGTGGCACCACGCCGGTCTTCGCGACCTCGGCCAGCAGGGCGGAGGTCGCCTGCTTGTACGTACCCATCGAGGCCTTGCCCCGGGCCGAGTACGGCCCGATGAAGAAGCCCTCCGGCATCCCGAACTCCGCGTTGGCGGCGGACCCCCAGCGCATCGCCCACGGCTCCTTGGGGGTGGGCAGCGGGACCGGCACCAGCACCTCACCGGGCGCGACACAGGCCCGCCAGTGCCCGGCGCTGATGAACGTCGGCAGCGTCGGCCGGCCGGCCGTCGGCAGCGGTGCGGGGAAGATCGGCAGCAGTGCGGCGGCGACGACGGCCGGCACCAGGATCCGGGGCAGCCTGGTGTCGGCCCGCATGGCCCGGTCGATCCCGAGCACCAGCACCGTGGCGACCAGCGGGATCAGCGCCAGGGCGAACCGCATCGGCAGCGCGCCGTCCACCACCGGCAGGCCGAGCAGCAGCGAGTACGGTCCGGGCACGCTGGTCCGCGCGCCGTCGACCACCAGATCGGGGCCGAGCGACAGGGCCGCCATCAGCACCCCGGCGACCGTGACGGCGATCAGCAGCGGGCGCCGGGCGGGGTACCGGAGCAGCCAGACGACGGCCGCCAGGGTGACCAGCAGCAGTGGCCAGCCGAGGAAGGTGTTGTACTCGGCCGGGCCGGTGCTCAGCCGGGCGGACGCGTTGCTTCCGGCCAGCGACAGCGGTGAGATCGCCACCCAACTCGCCAGGTCGGCCGAGAAGTAGTACGGGCTGAACATGCCGTTCGGCACGCTCTGCGGCCCGGCGAACTGGAACCAGAGCGGGTAGGCCAGTGCCAGTCCGGCCAGCCCGACCGCGACCGCCAGGCCGGTGGCGAAGCCGGGCAGCGCCCGACGCAGCAGCGCCCGGTCCGCGATCGCGTACGCGATGGTCACGATGATCAGGGTGAGCGCGGTGAGGAAGAGCACCTCCTCGCCGACGAACACCTGCACGGTGACCGCCGCCGCCAGTCCCGCCCCGGACGTGATCACCCGGCGCCGGTCCGGGCCCGGTCGGTCGGGTCGGCCGGTCGGGTCGGCGGCGCGGACCAGCCGGACGACCAGCCAGACCATCACCGGCACCAGCCAGAGCGCGGTCATGTGCAGGTGACTGTTGGTCTGCGAGATCATGCCGGGGGCGAAGCCGCAGAAGCCACCGCCGAGCGCGGCGGCCAGCCGGTGGGTGTGCAGGACCCGGCGGAAGAGCAGGTACCAGGCGATCGCGGTGACCCCCAGGTTGCCGGCCACCAGCAGGGCGAAGGTGGTGGCCACCCCGAACACCAGGGTCACCGGGGCGAACAGCACGCCCAGCGCGATGATCGTGGTGTTGGCCATCAGGTTCACCCCGTCCGGCGCGTTGAGCCGGTCGGTCAGCAGACTGAAGTCGCCGAGCAGGGCGCGGGCGTCGTTGGCCAGGAACCACTCGTAGAGCACCTGGTCCTCGGGGTTGAGCGCCAGCGTACGGGCGCCCGGGTCGGGCCACATGCCGTGCGTCAACCATCCGGCGAGCAGGAGGAAGAGGAGGCAGATCCCCAGGTCGGGTGCGTACGGTCGAGTGGCTTCGAGCCACCGGGCCGGGCGGGACCGGGGTACGCCGGATGTCGTGTCCGCGATGTCCTCGCTAAGTTCGGTGTCCTGCGCTGCGGGGGCGGGGCTGGTCACGGCCTTGACCCTAGTGCCGATCGGTCGGCGGGGTGCGCCCGGTGGGTCGGAACCCGCTACCGTGACATGCGTGAGGGTGTAGGAGCCCTCCGGAACCCCCCGCCCGGGTGGTGGAAAGGCAGACACGGCCGCCTTAAAAGCGGCTGCCGCAAGGCATGCGGGTTCGACCCCCGCCCCGGGCACCAGAGTGTGCAATACCATCTGGGTATCCGAATCCCACAAAGTTTGCTAAGACCCATTACCCTTGAGCGCGACGCGGTCTCGCCGTGTATCGACCCCCTGAGGGAGGCCTGAAAGTGAAGACTTCCAACCCGGTGCTCGCCCGGCTCGGCCAGGCGGCCGAGCGCGAGCGGGCCGCCGGGTACGCCCCGGCCGGCCCCGGTCAGCCCGGCTACGGGCAGCCGTACCCGACCACGGCGGGAGCCTATCCGGCCGCACCCCCCACCGTGGCGCCGATGACCATCGACGACGTCGTCGTCAAGACCGTCACCCTGCTCGGCATCACCGGTGCCTCCGCCGCTGCGGCGTGGGTGCTGGTGCCGGACGCGGTGCTGGGCGTGGCCTGGATCGGTGCGCTGGTGGTCGGGCTGGTGCTCGGCCTCGTGATCAGCTTCTCGCGGATGGCCAACCCGGCGCTCGTGGTGGCGTACGCGGTCGTCGAGGGTGTCCTCGTCGGCGCGGTGAGCAAGGCGTTCGAGTCGCTCTACAACGGCATCGTGCTCCAGGCGGTGGTCGCCACCTTCGGGGTGTTCTTCCTGATGGCGATCCTCTACCGGGCGAAGGCGATCCGGGCGACGCCGAAGTTCATCCGTGGTGTCATCGCGGCGACCGTGGGTCTGTTCGCGGTCATCCTGATCAACCTGGTGCTCTCGCTCTTCGGCTTCGACACCGGTCTGCGCAGCGGTGGACCGCTGGCGATCGGGTTCAGCCTGATCTGCATCGTGGTCGCCTCGCTCAGCTTCATCCTGAGCTTCCACGAGGTCGAAGAGGGCGTACGCATGGGCCTGCCCCAGCGTTACTCCTGGACCGCCGCGTTCGGCATCCTGGTCAGCCTGATCTGGCTGTACTTCGAGGTCCTGCGCCTGATCAGCTACTTCCAGGGCGACGACTAACCCCGCACCCCACCCCTCCACCCACCACGCGGACGCCCGCCCCTCCGGGGCGGGCGTCCGCGTCTGCATCCACCCCCCCACCCCCACCCCCACCTACCACCCCCGCCCCCGCCTCGTTGATCATGAAGTTAGCGACGGTTTCCGCGCCGGAAACCGTCGCTAACTTCATGATCAACGGCGGTGGTCCGGGAGGTGGGGGCGGGGGCTAGGGTGGGGGGGTGGGTGTGGAGGGGTTGGGGCGGGCGGTTGAGTTGTTGGTTGGTCAGGTGGGGCACTGGATCGCGCCTCGGTGGGCCGCCACGGCTACCACGGGCAATGTGTCCCGGGCGGATCTGATGCACCGGCTGGTCCAGCAGGTGGCGAACCTGGCCGCGGACGCGGAGGGCGAGCCGCGTCGGACCGTACCCCGGCTCGACAACGATCTCGCCCTGCCCGATCAGCTCCGGGTGGTCGCCGCCGACCTGCTCGCCGCCGCTCCGCCGGCACCGGTGCTGGCCGCGGCCGCCGCCGAGGTCACCGCCACCCGCCGCGCGCTCTGAGAGGGCGGACGAACAGGACGGGTACGCCGGCGGCGGGAGCCAGCTAGCTGAGCCGTTCGAGGACGAGGGCCATGCCCTGCCCGCCACCGACGCACATGGTCTCCAGCCCGATGCTCCTGTCGTGCCAGCGCAACGAGTTGATCAGTGTTCCGGTGATCCGGGCGCCGGTCATCCCGAACGGGTGGCCGACGGCGATCGCGCCGCCCATCACGTTGAGCTTCTCCAGCGGGATGTCCAGCTCCCGGTACGACGGGATCACCTGGGCCGCGAAGGCCTCGTTGATCTCGACCAGGTCGACGTCGTCGATGCTCATCCCGGCCCGCTTGAGTGCCTGCCGGGACGCCTCGACCGGACCCAGTCCCATGATCTCGGGCGAGAGCCCGGTGACGCCGGTGGAGACGATCCGGGCCAGCGGGGTGATACCGAGATCGCGGGCGCGTTGTTCGCTCATCACGACCACCGCGGCCGCGCCGTCGTTGAGCGGGCAGCAGTTGCCGGCGGTGATCCGGCCGTCCGGGCGGAAGACCGGCTTGAGTCCGGCCACCCCGTCCAGGGTCACCCCGGCCCGGGGACCGTCGTCGGCGCTCACCACCTCGCCCGAGGGAAGGGTCACCGGGGTGATCTCCCGGGCCCAGAAGCCGGCCGCGATGGCCTGCTCGGCGAGGTTCTGGCTGCGTACGCCGAACTCGTCCATGTCGGCGCGGCTGACGTCGTACACCTGGGCCAGATTTTCTGCGGTCTGCCCCATCGACAGGTAGATGTCGGGCAGTTCCCCGTCCAGTCGGGGATCGGTCCAGCGGTCGGCGCCGGCACCGGTACGGGCCGTCGAGCGGTCCCGGGCCGCCGCGAACCGGGGGTTCTGCCAGCCGCCGCCGACCAGCGCCTGGGCCTCCGGCGGCAGACCGTCGGAGCTGCCCCGGGCGAAGCGGGAGACGCACTCGACCCCGGCGGAGACGAAGACGTCGCCCTCACCGGCGGCGATGGCGTGGAAGGCCATCCGGGTGGTCTGGAGCGAGGAGGCGCAGTAGCGGGTCACCGTGGCGGCCGCCACGGTGTCCAGGCCGAGCAGGGTGGCCACCACCCGGCCCATGTTGAAGCCCTGCTCGCCGCCGGGCAGCCCGCAGCCGAGGTAGAGGTCGTCGATTCCGGTGGGGTCGAGTTCGGGTACCTGGTCCAGCGCGGCCCGGACGATGGTGGCGGCGAGGTCGTCCGGCCGCAGGTCGCGCAGCGAGCCCTTGCCGGCGCGGCCGATCGGGGAGCGGGCGGTGGCGACGATGACGGCGGTGCGGGACGGATCGGTCGACATGGCTCTAACTTAACTGGCCGGTAACTTGTTGTGGAAGTCGTCGCGGTTGTGATGAATGCGGCGGCCGGTGCCGCCGGGCCGGGTCAGTGCTGCCGGGTGACCGCCGCGGCCTCGGCCACGGCCGGTAGCAGGGCGTGCGCCCAGACCCGGTACCCGTCGGCCGACGGGTGGTAGCCGTCGTGGCAGAGCGTTCCCGCGTCGGCCCGGAACACGGGACCGGCCTCGGCGCCCAGGTCGACCGCGACCCCACCGGCGGCGAGCACGGCCCGCGCCTGTGCCCTGGCCGTACGCCGACCGAGCAGGCCGGCGACCTGGCGCAGCGGCGGTGCGATGGCCCGTACGGCGCCGAGGTCGGGGCAGGTGCCGACGACGACCTCCACTCCGGCGTTACGCAGCCGGCGTACGGCCGCACCGAGGTAGGCGGCCGTCTCACCCGGTCGACGCAGGGCGGTCACGTCGTTGGCGCCGATCAGGATCACCGCCACGTCCGGGTGCTCGCCGAGCAGTGCCCGCGCCACCTGGGTGGCCAGGTCGGTGGCCCGGGACCCGGAGACGCCGACGCTGGACAGGTGCACCAGCCGGTGCCCCTCGCCGACCAGGTTTCCGGTGATCGAGCCGGTGCCCTCGGAGAGCAGCCAGGCGAGTTGACCCCCGACGGTGTCGCGGACCCGGTTCACCCCGACTCCCAGCGCCCCCGAGTCGCCGAGCAGGACCAGCCGGAGCGCGGGCGCGTCGACCCGACCGACCACGGAGCGCAGCGCCAGACCCAGTTCCGGCCGGGCGTAGCGCCGGTTGCGGGCCAGCAGCACCTCACCGGCGAGCAGAGCCGCCCCGCCGACCGTGCCGGCGATCAGCGTCAGCGCGGCGGTCCGGCCGATCTGGCCGGCGGTGCCGCTTCGTGGGCGCCCGGTCCCGATCGCTGTCATGCGCGTTCCTCCACTGTGGATGGCCCGGCTGCTGTGCCGGTCGGCCCGGCCGGACCGGCAACGGCCGCTCCGGGTGCGGGTGCGGCGGTCGCGGGTGCGGCGGTCGCGGGTACGGCTGTCACGGGTACGGTCGGCTCCTCGCCGCGCTGGTGGCCGAACCAGGCGCGACGTCGGCGCAACTGTGCCCAACGCCCCGCCGGCCCGCGTTCGCGTCCGCCGACCTCGGTCCCGCTGACCTCCGTACCGGCGTGCCGGGCCGCCTCCTGGGCGGCTGCCGGCAGCGACCGGACCCCCTCGCCCTCGGCGAGCGCCGGTCGACGTTCCTCGGTCGCTCCCAGGGCCACCAGGACCGTCGGCAGCAGGGCCGCCGCGGCGACCGCGTAGCCCTCGGCGGACGGGTGGAAGTGGTCCCAGGCGAACATCCGGGTCGGTTCGGCCGCGAACCGCGGGCCGAGCAGGTCGCCCAGGGACACCGTGGCACCGCCGGCCTCGACCACCGCGACGGTCTGCGCGGCGGCGAGCTGACGGCTCCAGCGCCGGGCCAGCCACCGCAGCGGCGGCTTGATCGGCCGGATCGCACCCAGGTCGGGACAGGTGCCGACGACCACCTCGGCGCCCGCGCCGCGCAGCGCGCGGACCGCGTCGACCAGATAGCGTACGGCGATCGACAGCGGCGTACGCGCGGTCACGTCGTTGCCGCCGACCAGGATCACGGCCAGGTCCGGGTGTACGTCGAGGGCCGCCTCGACCTGCGGTGCCAGCCCGGCCGAGCGGCTGCCGACGACGGCGAACCGGTGCAGTCGTACCGGCCGGCGCAGGCGGCGGGAGATGCCGGTGGCGAGCAGGGCGCCGGGCGTCTCCCGAGGGCGGTGTACGCCGTACCCGGCGGCGGACGAATCGCCCAGGATGACCATGGTGAGCGGTTTGCCCGGAAAGCGGGCGCCGTACACCCCGTTGCCGCGCGGCGGCGGAGCCTCGGCGAGTGGGATGATCCGGCGGGCCTGCCGGGCCTGGCCCTTGAGCACTACCCAGGCAGCCACCGTCGTCGCCGCCGTCACCCCGGCACCCAGGACGGTCACCTTCGCGACCCGGCGCGCGAGGCGCCGCGGCGCCCGTTCCGCCACCACCGAACCGGCCATACTCATCAAGCGCCCCCCGCCTTCGCGGACATCCTGCGGCCTTCGAGGCTATCTCGGTGGGTCCTCCCGCGCTGTCGGCGTTCCGGCTCCTCACGGACATGGAGGCGACGGTGCCCCCTTTCCCCGTGCTGCGGGGAACTTGCCCCCATGTGCATCATGGGCGGAAGGAGGGTGCGGACATGGCGAAGACACTGAAGCGGACGGCGGCGTTCGCGGCGCTGGCCCGGGCGTTGACATCCGGGTCGCGGGGTGGACCGTCGCTGGGGGCCCGGCTGGCGGCATTGCCCCGGATGATCCGCGCGACGGCCCGCGGCGAGTACGACGGCGGCCTGCGATTGGCCCTGATGGCGGCGGCGACCGCGTACGTGGTCTCGCCGGTGGACCTGGCACCGGAGCTGTTGCTGGCGGTCTTCGGGCTGGCCGACGACGCGCTCATGGTGACCTGGCTGGCCGGCAGCGTGCTCGCCGAGACCGAGCGTTTCCTGCTCTGGGAGGCGCGCCGGGACAGCGTGGTACCCGGTCACGTGGTGCCCTGAGTCCCCGCTCATGTGGTGCCCCGAAGGCACGTAGGCTGATCTCACAGCCAAGCCGGCTGACCTGGCACAGCCACGGACCATCACCCGGCCACGAGCCGGACGGGCCACGCGGAAAGGCACAACGAGGTGCGCTACTACGACAATGTCGTCGATCTGATCGGGGACACGCCCCTGGTGCGGTTGCACCAGGTCACCGCCGGCATCGCCGCGACGGTGCTCGCCAAGGTGGAGTACTTCAACCCCGGCGGCTCGGTCAAGGACCGGATCGCAGTGCGGATGGTCGAGGAGGCGGAGCAGGCCGGCCTGCTCCGTCCGGGCGGCACCATCGTTGAGCCGACCAGTGGCAACACCGGTGTCGGGCTGGCCCTGGTCGCACAGCTCAAGGGCTACAAGTGCGTGTTCGTCTGCCCGGACAAGGTCAGCGAGGACAAGCGCAACGTGCTGCGGGCGTACGGGGCCGAGGTGGTGGTCTGCCCGACCAGCGTCGCGCCCGAGGACCCGCGCTCGTACTACAACGTCTCCAACCGGCTCGCCGAGGAGATCCCGAACGCCTGGAAGCCCAACCAGTACGCCAACCCGGCGAACCCCCGGTCGCACTACGAGACGACCGGTCCGGAGCTGTGGGAGCAGACCGAGGGGCGGATCACCCACTTCGTGGCCGGGGTGGGCACCGGCGGCACCATCTCCGGGATCGGCCGCTACCTCAAGGAGGTCTCCGGCGGGGCGGTGAAGATCATCGGCGCCGACCCGGAGGGCTCGGTCTACTCCGGCGGTACCGGTCGGCCGTACCTGGTCGAGGGGGTGGGCGAGGACTTCTGGCCGGACACGTACGACCGGTCGGTCGCCGACGAGATCATCGAGGTGTCGGACAAGGCGTCGTTCGACCTCACCCGGCGGCTGGCCCGCGAGGAGGGCCTGCTGGTCGGCGGGTCGTGCGGAATGGCCGTGGTCGCGGCGCTGGAGGTGGCCCGCAACGCCGGCCCGGACGACGTCGTGGTGGTGCTACTGCCCGACGGTGGTCGCGGCTACCTGTCGAAGATCTTCAACGACGACTGGATGGCCCGCTACGGCTTCCTGGAGACCGGCAACGCCGAGCCGACCGTGGCGGACGCCCTGGCCAGCAAGCCGGGCGGAGTGCCGGAGTTGATCCACGTGCACCCGACCGAGACGGTCCGGGACGCGATCGACTACATGCGCGAGTACGCCGTCTCCCAGCTCCCGGTGCTCAAGGCCGAACCGCCGGTGGTCACCGGCGAGGTCGCCGGCTCGATCGCCGAGCGGGACCTGCTCGACGCGCTCTTCACCGGCCAGGCGCACCTGCACGACATGATCGAGCGGCACATGGGCCCGCCGCTGCCGATGATCGGTGGCGGTCAGCCGGTGAGCGAGGCGGTGGGCCTGCTGGAGAAGTCGGACGCCGCGCTGGTGCTGGTGGACGGCAAACCACGGGGCGTACTAACCCGACAGGACCTGCTCGCCCACCTCGGCGCCCGCTAAGCCCACCCCCACCCCCACCCCCACCCCCACCCCCACCCCCACCCCCACCCCCACCCCCACCCCCACCCCCACCCCCACCCCCACCCCCACCCCCACCCCCACCCCCCACCCAGCGCGCCGATCTTGCACTTGTGGTCGTACATAAATCCGGACTAGAGCCTTAATTCGGGCGCCACAAGTGCAAGATCGGCGGCGAGGGGGCGGCGGGAGGGCGGGGCGGGGGCGAGGGGGCGGGGCGGGGGCGGGGGCGAGGGGGGTGGGGGCTAGTGGGTTAGCTCTGCTGGGATGGTGATTACGTCGACGAAGGCTCCTCGGCGGAGGAGGGTGACGGGTAGGCGGCTGCCGATCGCGGGACCGAGCATCAGGCGTTGCAGACCCTGCCCGCTCTGCACCGGTCGGCCGCCGGCCGAGACGAGTACGTCACCGAGGTAGATCCCGGCGCTGCCGGCGGGACTGCCCGGCACCACCTCCACCACCCGCAGTCCTCGGCGCTGACCGGTGCGTTCGGCCACCTCCGGGGGCAGCGGCACCGGCACCCCGGCGACGCCGAGCCAGGCCCGGCGTACCCGACCGGTCGAGACCAGGTCGCCGATGATCTGGCGGGTGGTGGAGTTGATCGGTACGGCCAGCCCGAGCCCGTACCCGGCGACGGCGGTGTTCACCCCGATCACCCGGCCGGCGGAGTCGGCCAGCGCCCCGCCCGAGTTACCGGGGTTGAGGGCGGCGTCGGTCTGGATCACGTCCTCGATCAACCGGACCAGCCGGCCGTCGCGGGCGGGCAGGGAGCGGCCCAGGCCGGAGACCACCCCGGCGGTCACCGAGCCGGCCAGCCCCATCGGGTTGCCCACGGCCACCACGAGTTGGCCGATCCGGAGCCGGTCGGCGTCGCCGAGTTCGGCCGGCGGCACACTGGTCGCCCGGACCCGGAGTACGGCCAGGTCGGAGAGGGGGTCGGCGCCGACGACGTCGAACCGGGACTCGGTGCCGTCGGCGAAGGTGGCGTTACCGCCCTCCGCTCCGTCGACCACGTGCGCGCTGGTGAGCAGCAGACCGTCGGCGGTGAAGGTGACCGCCGAGCCGGCCCCGTTGCCCCGTGCGGAGCGCACCGCCAGCGCGGCAACGCTCGGCAGGACCCGGGCCGCCACGCCGGTGACCACCCGGGAGTACGCGTCCAGGGCGTCGGATTCGGTGGGAGGTGGCTGGATCTGTTCGCCGTCCATGTCGCGGACAACAACCAGCGGTCCGCTTCGATGCCCGACCGGGCTCCGCCGACAGCGAACAGGCCGCGCGGCAGCGGTGGTTAGGGCAGGTCCCGGACGTAGCGCAGCTGCGCCGCGAGGGCGGAGCCGACGTGCTCGGTCCGTTCGACCCCGTCGGCGGTCCACCCGCCACGGCGGTAGAACTCCCGGGCCGGGGTGTTGCCGGTCAGCACCCAGAGGGCGGCCCGGTGCCAGCCGAGCGTGTGCAGGGTGGCGAGCGCGTCGACCATCAGCGCCCGGCCGAGGCCCCGACCCTGCTGGTCCGGCTCCAGGTGGATGGCGCAGAGTTCGCCGTACCCGATCGGGTCTAGCTCGTGCGGTCCGACGTAGCTGAAGCCGACCAGCCGGTCACCGGCGTCGACCACGGTCATCCGGTGCGTGTCGCGTTCCCACTTCCAGCGTTCGCTCCACCACAGGCCGAGCATGTCGCCGGAGTCGGCGGCCAGCGCCTCGGCGGCCAGGAAGTCCCGGTAGGCGGCCTGCCGGGAGCGCGCGTGCAGCGCTCCGACGGCGATCAGGTCGTCGGCGGTCGCCGGGCGCAGGGTGGGGGTCACCCGGCCGAGGATAGCCGGGGCACCCGGACCCGGCCGAGGTCCTCGGCGATCACCAGGTCGCCGGTGAAGTGCTCGCGTGCCTCCGCCTCGAACCGGGTCGGGTCGGGGTAGCGCTGGGAGAAGTGGGTCAGCACGAGCCGGCGTACGCCGGTTTCGGTGGCCACCCGCGCGGCCTGGGCCGCGGTCAGGTGCCCGGCCTCGGCGGCCAACGCGGCGTCCTCGGCCAGGAAGGTCGACTCGATCACCAGCAGGTCGGCTCCGTCGGCGAGGTGGTACACGGCGTCGCAGAGCCCGGTGTCCATGACGAAGGCGAACCGCTGGCCCCGGCGCGGTTCGCTGACCGCGTCCAGGGGCACGCGACGTCCGCCGGACTCGATCTCCCCGGCGCGGATCAGCTCGCCGATCGCCGGCCCGGAGATGCCGTACGCGGCCAGCCGTTCCGGCAGCATCCGGCGCCCGTCCGGCTCGACCAGCCGATAGCCGTACGCCTCGACGGGGTGGTGCAGCCGGCGGGCGGTGATCGTCGCGCCGCTGATCGGGATGGTCTGGCCGTCGGATTCGACGGGTTCGGGGCGGACGTCGGCGGTCTCGTGGAAGGCGCTGGCGTGCCGTAGCCGCTCGAAGTATTCGGTGCCGCCGGCCGGGAAGTGCACCGGGACCGGGTGCGGTACCCGGTCCAGGGAGAGGCGCTGGATCATGCCGGGCAGGCCGAGGCAGTGGTCGCCGTGGAAGTGGGTGATGCAGATCCGGGTCAGGTCGGTGGCCGAGATCCCGGCCCGGAGCATCTGCCGTTGGCTGCCCTCGCCGGGGTCGAACATGATCATCTCGTTGTCCCAGCGCAGCAGGTAACCGTTGTGGTTGCGCTGCCGGGTGGGTACCTGGCTGGCGGTGCCCAGAACCACCAGTTCACGGGTCACCGGGGCCTCCCGGTCGGAGATGGGATCACGCTGGATATGGAACGACCCCCGGGGCTTCCGCGCGGTTGCGCGGGCCGGCTGGACAAAGCCGGCACCCCGGGGGTCGGGTGGCTGCCTGGGTTTCGCCGCACCGCTGCCACACGGTCTCGACGATGTTGCACTGTCAAGGACAGCGGCTAGCGGACAGCCACCTCACGAGTCCCGTTGCTACACAAAGCTTGGACCACCTCCTCTCACGTGTACGGCCACGTTAACCACCCGAGGGCCGTCCCGCCAATGGTTTTAGATCACTGATCAGGAGCCGGTACCGGCCACGCCCACGGGCAGATCATGCCGTTTGGGGCAGAGGCTCCGTGTATGTGTCTCGGTCGGCATCTGGCGGTGAGTCAGCGCGACCGGTATGCGTCCGCGCGGTGTTCGATTGCCGTCACCGTCACGACGAGGTCGTCCTCGTCGATCTCGTAGAGGACGCGGTACGTGCCGCGCCGGGCTGACCAGGTGCCTTCGAACGGCGGAAGGAGTAGTCGTTTGCCGACGCGGTGCGGATTTTCCACAAGCGCCGTGGTGATGAACTCGTAGACGGCCGCGGCGACCTTTTCCGGCATCCGCCCGGCCAGCGCGCGTGCTGCGGGTCCCGCCACCTGGAGCCGATAGCGGCCGGGGTCCGGATCGGTCACCGTGCCTTCTTCGACCGCTTGGCGATCAACGACGCGAGCTCGTCGGCGTCGAGGACGTCACCGGCTTCAATGGCCGCACGGGACTCGGCGAGCTGTCGCATGGCCTCCGCGCTGGACAGAACTTCCAGGGTCTCTTCCAGCGCCGCGAGATCATCGGCCGAGATCAGGACTGCGGCCGGGTGGCCGTGTCTGGTGATCTCCACCCGCTCGTGCGTCCTGGTCACCTCGTCGATGAGCTCCGACAGGCGATTGCGGGCGTCAGTGAACGGCACGACGGTCATGCTCGAAGTATAGGCACTTACTGGCGCGAAGTCTGTACAGAATTTGGGGCCACCCGGGCCGGAGCCGGGTGGCCCCGGTTACGGGTGGTTGGAGGCGGGCCTGGGACTATGTGACCGCATCTCGGTTCAGTGACACGGCAGCCCTGTCCATGTCAGTGATCTGGCCGTTCATTGCAATGCGGGGAATGTCAGTCAACGTGCAGATGTCTGGCAAGCCTACGTATGATGGCATGGTGGACGTTTCGATCTTCACTTCCCAGGCGCCCGGAGACCTCGTCAGGATCAATGGTGTCGATCCCCGCCACGGTGAGTGGGAACACGTGGCGTTCGTGCCGCATCCGCTGCCCAAGCTACCTCCGGACCTCAGTGCGCGGACCTACCGGATGGTTGCCGACGCACGCGCGGCGCTCGGAGCTCTCGACAGTACGGCGCGACGCCTGCCGGACCCACGAATCTTTAGACGGCCTGCGCTACAGGCTGAGGCGCAGAGTACGTCGGCACTGGAGGGCACCTACGCACCGTTGGGCGAAGTCCTCATCGCTAACGAGGAACGACCGACGACTCTAGATCTACGCGAGGTCCTGAACTACGTTCGCATGGGTGACGCTGCCTTCGATTGGATAGAAGAAGGTATGCCCTTGACGGTGGGAATGCTGGAGCAACTGCAAGCGATGCTCGTCAGGGGCACCCGGGGCGAGACCGCCAACTCCGGAGCCGTTCGCAACCATCAGGTAGTCGTCGGTCAGCGAATGAATGCCCCGCCAGGCGCGCTGGCGGCGCATTCGGCTCGGTTCGTTCCGTCGCCACCGGGTTTGGATCTCACCGCGAATCTGCGTGGTCTTCTCGATTGGATGACCGACAGCGAAGTGATGCAGGAGACCGATCCTGTGGTGGCGGCAGCGCTTGCCCACTATCAGTTTGAAACGCTTCACCCGTTTCATGGCGGGAACGGCCGTATCGGTCGGTTCCTCATTGTGGCGCACCTGCTGAAGCAAGGCGTCCTCCTCGAACCCACGCTCACGGTTTCACCGTGGTTCGAAGCCCGACGGTCGGAGTACTACGACCGGTTACTTGCCGTCAGTACTGAAGGGGCGTGGGACCCGTACGTAAGGTTCTTCGCCACCGGCCTTGAGTCGTCCGCGAATACCACGCATGAACGTATGAAAGCATTGGTGGCGGTCCAGGAGTCGTTCAAGGAGCGTATTCGAAAGTCTCCGCTGAGGGCTGATACCGCGCATACGCTGGTCGACTTCGCTATTGCCCGGACGGCCTTCACCGTTCGAGATGTTGAGAAGCACCTTGGAATCTCTTATGGTCGCGCCAATGGACTTGTCCAGCAGATGGTTCACCTGGGGATCCTTGCCGAGGTTGACGCCGCTGCTGGCGGGTCTGGCCGTCGCTTCTACGCGCCCGACGCATTCGATGTTCTGGTGAAAGAGCCTTAGGTTGCCGAAGGGGCGCCCTCTGGAGGGCGCCCCTCGGGTGTTGCTGCTTGACGTGCGCGTCAGCTCACGCGCGCCACACCGACCGGGCAGCTCATTCCGTTCGGGCCGTGGTTGCAGTAGCCGTCCGGATTCTTGGTCGGTGCCAGGTACTGCTGGTGGTAGTCCTCGGCGTAGTAGTAGTCACCCAGCTCGCCGATCTCGGTGGTGATCTCCGGCAGGCCCGCCTTCGCCACCACCGGGGCGAACGCCTCGCGGGACTCCTGTGCCACCTTCGACTGCTCCGGCGTCGTGGTGTAGATCGCCGAGCGGTACTGGGTGCCCACGTCGTTGCCCTGGCGCATGCCCTGGGTCGGGTCGTGGTTCTCCCAGAAGACCTTGAGCAGGTCCTCGTAGCTGATCTTCGTGGGGTCGTAGACCACCTGAACGGCCTCGGTGTGCCCGGTGAAGCCCGAGCAGACCTCCTCGTACGTGGGGTTCGGGGTCTGTCCGCCGGCGTAACCGACGGAGGTGGAGATCACACCCGGAAGCGTCCAGAACATCCGCTCGGCACCCCAGAAACAGCCCATGCCGAAGACGGCGATCTGGCTGCCCTCGGGCCAGGGGCCCTGCAACGGCGTGCCGAGGACGGCGTGCCGGTCGGCCACCGGGATCGGGAAACCGCGCCCGGGCAGCACCTGGTCGGGGCTGGGCAGGCTGGCCTTCATTCGCCGTAGGAACACGGTAGGTCTCCTCTCGTACCTCTGCCGGGTGTAACGCCGTGCGGGTCGGGATCCTTACCCGCTCCTCCCGTACCCCCGGACTACCCGCCGCCGGTCGCCTCAGGCGGCCCGGCGGCCTCTGGCCCGGCGGTTCGGGCGGGCCTCAGGCGGCCGTGAGTGCGGCGGCGATCCGGGCCGCGTAGCCGGTCGCCGAGTCGGCGTCGTCGTAGGTGGTTCGGGGCCAGAAGAAGCCGCGCAGGCCGTCGCCCCTGGTCCGGGGAACCACGTGGGTGTGCAGGTGGGGGACGGACTGGGAGACGCGGTTGTTCATGGCCACGAAGGTGCCGCCGGAGCCGAGTCCGGTCTCGACCGCGACGGCGATTCGCTGTACCAGCCCGAAGTATCCAGAAAGCGAAGAAACAGGCAGATCAGCTAGAACCTCGCAATGTGCGCGTGGTACGACCAGCACGTGACCCCGGAAAACCGGTCTGGTGTCCAGAAACGCGACCCCGTCCGGCTCGTCGGCGACGGTGAAGGCCGGTACGGAGCCCGCGACAATGCCACAGAACACGCAAGGCTTCACGGGGGCAGACTAACGTCACCACAATGAACTACGGCTTCGAGACGCTCTCCATCCACGCCGGTCAGGAACCTGATCCGCAGACCGGCGCGGTGGTTCCACCCATATACGCGACCAGCACCTACGCCCAGGACGAGGTCGGGGCGCCGCGACTGGGCTACGAGTACAGCCGGTCGGCCAACCCGACCCGCACTGCCCTGCAAGAATGCCTCGCCGCCATCGAGGGCGGCCCGGTCGCGCTCGCCTTCGCCAGCGGTCTCGCCGCCGAGGACACCCTGCTGCGTACGGTCTGCCGGCCCGGTGACCACGTGGTCATCCCGGACGACGCGTACGGCGGCACCTACCGGCTCTTCGCCAAGGTGCTGCACCGGTGGGGGCTGAACTGGACCGCGGCGAAGCTCTCCGACCCGGACGCCGTACGGGCCGCGATCCGCCCCGGCCAGACCAAGGTCATCTGGGTGGAGACGCCGACCAACCCGCTGCTCAACATCGCCGACCTGTCGACCCTCGCCTCGATCGCACACGACGCGCAGGCCCTGCTCGTGGTCGACAACACGTTCGCCTCGCCGTACCTTCAGCAGCCGCTGGCGCTCGGAGCCGACGTGGTCGTGCACTCCACCACCAAGTACCTCGGCGGCCACTCGGACGTGATCGGCGGGGCGCTGATCGCCGCCGACCGCGCCCTCGGCGAGGAGTTGATGTACCACCAGAACGCGATGGGCGCCGTACCCGGCCCGTTCGACGCCTGGCTCACCCTGCGCGGGATCAAGACCCTCGGCGTACGGATGGACCGGCACTGCGACAACGCCGAGCGGATCGTCGACTACCTCGTCGCGCACCGGGCCGTCGCCGAGGTTCGCTACCCCGGCCTGCCCGACCACCCCGGTCACGAGGTGGCGGCCAAGCAGATGCGCCGGTTCGGCGGCATGATCTCGTTCCGGGCGGCCGGCGGCGAGGCACAGGCGATCGACATTTGCAACCGGACCAAGCTGTTTGTGCTCGCCGAGTCGCTGGGCGGGGTCGAATCACTGATCGAACACCCCGGTCGGATGACACATGCGAGTGCCGCCGGCTCGCCGCTTGAAGTTCCCGCCGATCTCGTGCGACTGTCTGTCGGCATCGAAACGGCTGACGACCTGCTCGCCGATTTGGAGCAGGCGCTCGGCTGACCTTTCGGGAGGGGTGGGGAGTGCAGGAGCTCAGGCCGTCCTGGGTCGGCGCGACCGCGAAGCAGATCGCCCGAGCGGTCCGCCGTGGTGACGCGTCCGCCACCCAGGTGGTGGCGGACCACCTCGACCACATCGCCCGCAGCGATGCCGACCTCGCCGCGTTCCGGGTGGTCCGGGGCGGCGAGGCGATCGTCGAGGCGGAGAAGGTCGACGAGCAGGACGACCTGGCCAACCTGCCACTGGCCGGGGTGCCGATCGCGGTCAAGGAGAACACCGCCGTCGCCGGCCTGCCCACCTGGAACGGCTCCGCCGCGGCCCGTACCGCGGTCGCCGAGTCCGACCACGAGGTGGTCCGGCGGCTGCGCGGGGCCGGTGCGGTGATCGTCGGCGTGACCCGGATGCCGGAACTGGGCCTCTGGGGATCGACCGACGACCAGAGCGCGGTCACCCGCAACCCGTGGCACCTCGACCGCACCCCGGGCGGCTCGTCCGGCGGTGCGGCGGCCGCGGTCGCCTCCGGGCTGGTGCCGATCGCGCACGGCAACGACGGGCTCGGCTCGCTGCGCATCCCCGCCGCCTGCTGCGGGCTGGTCGGGCTCAAGCCCGGCTCCGGGGTGGTGCCCTGCCAACTCGGCGCGGACGACTGGTTCGGGCTGACCGAACACGGCATCCTCGCCACCACCGTCGCCGACGCCGCGATCGGCTTCGCCGTACTCGCCGGCCGGCGGCCGGACAAGCTGGTGCCGCCGCAGCGGCTCCGGGTGGCGGTCTCGCTGCGCTCACCCGTCAGCGGCGTACGCCCGGACGCGCCCAACACCGACGCGGTCGCCGCCGGTGCCCGGCTGCTCGCCGCGGCCGGGCACGACACCGTCACCGCCGACCCGGTCTACTCGACCTCACTCGGCCTGCGCGGCATCGCCACCTGGCTGGCCGCCGCCGCCCGCGACGCCGAACTGGCCGGACTCGACCGGCGGGCGCTCCAGCAGCGCAGCCGACGGCACGTCGGGCTCGGCGACTGGGCGTACCGGCGGGGTTACGTCCGGGAGTCCGACCGGGCCGGCTGGCGGGAGCGGTCAATCGGGTTCTTCACCGACAACTCGGTCGACCTGCTGCTCACCCCGGCGCTGGCGGCGACCCCGCCGCGGGCGGAGGGATGGGCCGGGCGCTCCTGGCGGGCCAACATGATGACCAACATCCGGTACGCGCCGTACGCCGCACCGTGGAACATCGCCGGCCTGCCGTCGCTGGTGGTCCCGGTCGGCCTGCGACCGGACGGGCTCCCGGTCGGGGTGCAGCTCGTCGGTCCGCCGGGTTCGGAGCTGCTGCTGCTCGGCGTGGCCGGCCAGTTCGAGATGGCCGCACCGTGGCCCCGGCACGCCCCCGGCTGGCCCCGGGTGCCGCAACCCATCAGCTGACCGGCAGCGCCACCCCGACCGTGCCAGCGGCCCAACCGTGCCGCCGGCTTCCGGGGCCGGCCGGGCGTTCCTCTCCGGCGGCGGGCCCGACCATGCCGGTGCCCCGACTGTGATGCCGGGCATCGCCGGGCCGCCCCCGGCGACCGCTCCGGCGTGGGGTGCGACGATCGGGACATGACGGACCTGGTCGGCCTTGCCGACGTGCACGCCGCGCGGGAACTGCTTGCCGGCATCACCCGGACCACCCCGCTGGAGCCGTCCCGGCCGCTCAGTGCCGCGCTCGGCGGGACGGCCTGGCTCAAGTGCGAGCACCTGCAACGGGCCGGTTCGTACAAGGTGCGTGGTGCGTACGTGCGGATCGCCCGGTTGTCGGAGGCCGAGCGAGCCGGTGGGGTGGTCGCGGCGAGTGCGGGCAACCACGCCCAGGGCGTGGCGCTCGCCGCCGGGCTGCTCGGCATCAACTCGACGGTCTTCATGCCGGTCGGCGCGCCGCTGCCCAAGGTGGCGGCGACCAAGGGCTACGGCGCCCGGATCGAGCTGGTCGGCAACACCGTGGACGAGTCCCTCGTCGCGGCCCGTGACTTCGCCGACCGTACCGGGGCGGTGTTCATCCACCCGTTCGACCACCCGGACGTGATCGCCGGCCAGGGCACTGTCGCGCTGGAGATCCTGGAGCAGTGCCCGGACGTGAAGACGATCATCGCCGGGGTCGGTGGTGGCGGCCTGGTGTCCGGCATCGCGGTCGCGGTCAAGGCGCTCCGCCCCGACGTACGGGTGATCGGGGTGCAGGCGGCCGGCGCGGCGGCCTTCCCGCCCTCACTGCTCGCCGGCCGGCCGGTACGGCTGCCGGCATTCACCACCATCGCCGACGGCATCGCCGTGGGGCGGCCCGGTGATCTCACCTTTGCGCACGTGAGCAAGCTGGTCGACGAGGTGGTGACGGTCTCCGAGGAGGACATCTCCCGGGCCCTGCTGATGCTGCTGGAGCGGGGCAAACAGGTGGTCGAGCCGGCCGGCGCGGCCGGGGTGGCGGCGCTGCTGGCGGGTGCGGTGGAGGTGGAGACGCCGGTGGTCGCGGTGCTCTCCGGCGGCAACATCGACCCGCTGCTGATGCTGCGGGTGATCGAGCACGGGCTTGCCGCGGCCGGACGCTACCTGCGGCTCACGGTGCGCTGCAACGACCGGCCGGGGCAGCTCGCGCTGCTGCTCAGCCAGATCGCCGAGCACCGGGGCAACGTGGTCGACGTGGTGCACCAGCGGCAGAATCCGCACCTGCGCCTCGGCGAGGTCGAGGTGGCCCTCTCGGTGGAGACCAGGGGGGCGGAGCACAGCGACCGGCTGATCAGCGCGTTGCGGGCCAGCGGGTACCAGGTGGCGTTCGGCGAGACGGCCGACTAGGACCGCCGCCCGGCCGGTTCATGATGGCTTCGAGCTGTTCGAGCTGTTCGTGTCGGCCTCGGGCTGTTCGACCGGGATCGGGAGTTTCCGATCCCGGTCGATCTCGCGCTACGGGTCGACGGTCAGCCGGCGAACGGCTCGAAGCCGACCACGGTGACTTTGATGTCCGCGCCGCTCGGCGCCGTGTACGTGACCGTCTGGCCGGCGCGGCTGCCGAGGATGGCCTTGCCGAGGGCGGACTCCGGGCTGTAGACCGTCAGGTCGGTGGTGGCCGCGATCTCCCGGGAGCCGAGCAGGAAGGTCTCCTTGTCCTCCTCGTCGTCGTCGAAGTGGATCGTGACGACGGTGCCGGGGGCGACCGAGTCGGCGTTGGGTGCCTCACCCACGGAGGCGGTGCGCAGCAGTTCCTGGAGGTAGCGGATGCGCCCCTCCTGCTTGCCCTGCTCCTCGCGGGCGGCGTGGTATCCGCCGTTCTCCCGCAGATCGCCTTCTTCACGGCGGGCGTTGATCTCCGCGGCGATCACCGGCCGGCCGGCGATCAACTCGTTGAGCTCGGCCTGCAGGCGGTCGTGCGCGTCCTGGGACAGCCAGGTGGCGGGCGCCTCGCGGTCGGTCGTGGACACAGACGATCTCCTTGGGTAAACGGACTGCTGCGGACAGGGACGAAGTACCAAGTTACCAGTGCGATACACACCGGACGGGTGATGATTTATTGCCGAACCGAACTGAACAACCCCGATCGGCACAGAGCCGCTGTTCGGGGCCCCTCCGATCCGGGTTGGTCCGGGACCGACCCGGCGCGGCTCAGTCGGCCGCCCGGCAGCGCAGCACCTCGCCGATCATGGCCTCGGCGGTGGTCGTGAGCTGGTGCTCGACCACCGGCTGGCGCTCGCCGGGCGGGGCGTCGACCCGTACCTCTTCGCGGGCGACCTCGGCACCGTCGCGGGAACGGGCGCGTACCGCGCAGATCGCCGAACCACCCGCCGGTACGGTTACCCGGAACACCAACCGCAACCGGCTGTCGGTAATGTCGGTGTAGGTGATCACCTGGGCGTCGTAGGTGGGGTCGCCGTACTGTCGGTACAGCCGGGTAGCAGCCAGTCCCAGGACGGCCAGCAGGGCGATCGCCAGCAGTGCGCTGAGCCACGGCCGGCGACGTCGGGGCGCGCGCCGGTGTCCGTACCGGCCAGCGGGGAAGACCGGCGCGTCGGAGGAACGAGTGGCGTTCGTCTCGGTCACCGGGCACATCTCCTGCGGGGCGTTGTCGGTGGCATCGGCCAGAATGGCAGAGTCCATCTTTCGCAAGCGGTTACCGAACGATACCGGCAGGTCAGCCGGTCGAGCCGCGGGGGCTCGGCGGCAGCACGGACGAGGAGCATTCGTTGGCAGAGCAACTGCGTCTCATGGCCGTACACGCACACCCGGACGACGAGTCCAGCAAGGGTGCGGCGACCATGGCGAAATACGTCGCCGAGGGCGTGAGTGTGCTCGTCGCGACCTGCACCGGCGGTGAGCGGGGCAGCGTGCTGAACCCCAAGCTGGACCGGCCGGACGTCTGGGCGAACATCGCCGACATCCGCCGGGGGGAGATGGACGCCGCCCGGTCCATCCTCGGCGTCGAGCAGGCATGGCTGGGGTTCGTCGACTCCGGGCTGCCCGAGGGCGATCCGCTGCCGCCGCTGCCCGAGGGGTGCTTCGCCCTACAGGACGTGGCCGTGGCGACCGGTTCGCTGGTCCGGCTGATGCGGGAGTTCCGTCCGCAGGTGGTGACCACCTACCCGGAGGACGGCGGTTACCCGCACCCCGACCACATCATGTGCCACCGGATCACCGTGGCCGCCTTCGAGGCCGCCGGTGACCCCGATCAGTACCCGGAGCTGGGGCCGGCCTGGCAGCCGCTGAAGCTCTACTACGACATCGGCTTCTCCAAGGCCCGGTTCATGGCCCTGCACGAGGCGGTGCTGGCGGCCGGCCGGGAGTCGCCGTACGCGGACTGGCTCAAGAACTGGGAGGACCGTCCGGACAAGGGGCCCCGGATCACCACCCGGGTGGACTGCGCGGAGTTCTTCCCGGTGCGCGACGACGCGCTGCGGGCGCACGCCACCCAGATCGACCCGGACGGCTTCTTCTTCCAGGTGCCGATGGAGATCCAGCAGCGGGCCTGGCCGACCGAGGACTTCCAGTTGGTCAAGTCGCTGGTGGAGACCCCGATGCCGGAATCCGACCTGTTCGCCGGAGTACGCGAGACCGCCCGTGCCCGCTGACCTGGCCGGGGCGTACTGTGGTGACAGCTCGCCTATCGAAGGATCCCAGCCATGCTGACCGCTGTTGACGTGCTCGCGGCGAACAACTTCGGGGACACCCGGACCGGTGGCCTGGCCGGCCCGATGGGCCTGTTCCTGATCGTGGTGTTGGCCATCGCCACGGTTCTGTTGATCCGCAACATGAACGCGCGACTGCGCCGGTTGCCGGAGCGGTTCCCCGACCAGGGCCCCGACGATGCGCCCGGTCGGGTCGATTCGTCCGTTCCGGCAGCGGTCGAAGCGGACTTGGCCGAGGAATCTGATGGAAGCGTTCCCAGGGCCTCCCACCTGCACGGTAACGGTCATTCGGTGGCATGATCCCGGCTAAACCGGCCGGGCGCCCCCTGTTGCGTCAAACCGGTTTGGCTTAGCCTTCCGCCGGGGACCAAAAGTCCCCGCACCGTGCGCGGGAGGGGGCGCCGATGAGAGTCAGACCCGACGCCCGACGCGGTGCGCGGCCCGAGCAGGCGCCGCGTCGACGGACGGCGGGCGGAGGCAGCCCGTGACAGCCGGCCGACCGGTCGCCTCACGGACCACGGCCCCGGTCGGCATCTCCGAAACGCCTCGGCGGATGCTCGTCCTCACCGCCGCCGTGCTGGCCGCCGCGCTCGCCGCCGCAGCGGTCGGGCTTGCCGTCCCGGCCGACCTGCCACCGGACGACCCGCTCGACGCCGTCCACCCGCTGGCCCGGCTGGCCATCGTGGCCGGTGTGCTGGCGCTCGCCCAACTGGCCCGGCTCCGCTTCCGGGTCGCCGCCGGCACGGTCAGCGTCACCTGGGGCGAGGCCGCGTTCGTCATCGGTCTCTACCTGGCACCCGCCGGCTGGCTGCCGGCCGCCACGCTGGTCGGCACCGGTCTCGGCTGGGGACTCTTGTCGATCTTCTCCGATCGGCGCTCGATAGTCGAGATCTTGCACATCGCCGGCTCGCTGACCGCCGCCGTCGCCCTGGCCACCGCCGTCACCACGGCATTCGGTGCGCCGCTCGGCGCCGCACTGACGCCCGCGCTCGCCGGCGCGCTCCTCCTGGGCTCGCTGACCTACCTGCTCGTGAGCGGGTGGCTGGCCGCGCTGACCATGTCGCTGCGGCACCGGCTGCCGATGGGACCGCTGCTGTTGCGCGCGCTGCGCGGCAAGCTGCCGATGTTCGTCGGCAACGTGCTCGTCGGCCTGGCCGTCATCACCATTCTCGAACACAGCCTCCGCTGGCTGCTGCTCCTGCCACCACTGTGGTGGCTGCTCCAACAGACGTACAGCCAGCGCCTGCGGGCCGACGACGAACGTCGGACCTGGCGGGCCTTTGCCGAGGCCACCGGCGCGCTGAACCAGCTCGACGAGCGCGACGTCGCCACCGCCGGGGTACAGGGAGCGCTCGCCGTCTTCGGCGCCGACCGGGTCGACCTCCACGTGGCGCGCGACGGCGGCCGGTGGCGGCACTACGGCGGCGGGGGCGGCGAACCGGCCACCGAGCACGACCTGACCGGGGCACCCGAGGCCGAGAGCGGCCCCCACCTGCTGACCCGCCCGCTCGAAGTCGGCGCCAAACCGGTCGGCGAACTCCGGGTACGGTTCCCCCGCTCGGTGCTGCCCGGCGAGCGCGACCGGGACGTGCTCTCGGCGTTCGCCGACGCCCTGGCCGCCGCGCTGCACGACGCCGCCACCCACCAGGAACTGCGCATCATGGCCGCCCAGTCGTCGTACGAGGCGGTGCACGATCCACTGACCAAACTGGTCAACCGCGCGGCGATGCTGAGCAAGGGTGACCTGGCGCTGCACCGGCTCGGCCACGACCACCCGGTGGCGCTGCTCCTGCTCGACATCAACAACTTCAAAGAGGTCAACGACACCCTCGGCCACGCCGCCGGGGACGAGTTGCTCCAGGTGACCGCCCGCCGGCTACAGGAGTTGCGCCGCGACGGCGAGGTGCTCGGCCGGCTCGGCGGCGACGAGTTCGCGCTGCTCGTCACGTCCCTGCCGGCCACCCCGCTGCCGACGCCCGCGGTGCCGGCGCTGCAACTGCCGGTGGCCACCGAACTCAGCGTCTTCGGCGAATGGCCCGCCTCGTTGCCGTACCCGCTGCGCCGGGCTCGCGAGATCGTGGAGGAACTCGCCCTCCCGACCGAGGTGGCCGGCGTACGGATGTCGGTCGAGGCGTCGGTCGGCGTGGTGGTGGCCGGTGCGGGCACCGCCGACATGACCGAGCTGCTGCGCCGGGCCGACATCGCGATGTACCAGGCCAAGGCCGGTGGCGGCAGTATCGCCAGCTACGACAGCACCCAGGACGCGGCCAGCACCGACCAGCTCGCGCTGCTGGCCGAGCTGCGCGAGGCGCTCGCCGCCGACGACCAGCTCATGCTCGCCCTTCAGCCGGCCGTCGACCTCGCCACCGGTGCGCCGACCGGGGTGGAGGCGCTGATCCGCTGGCGGCATCCACGGCGCGGCCGGCTCGGCCCGGTCGACTTCGTCCGCACCGTCGAGGGCAGCGAACTGCTCGGCCCGTTCACCCGGTACGTCATCGACAAGGCCCTCGCGGTGGCCGCCGACTGGGCCCGGCACGGGCTCGACGTACCCATCTCGATCAACCTCTCCGCTCGCAGCCTGCTCGACCCCCGGCTCCCCTCGGAGGTGGCCGAGTCGCTGCGCCGGCACCAGGTGCCGGCCCACCGGCTGGTCCTGGAGATCACCGAAACGGTGGTGATGAGCGAGCTGGGCGTGATCGACGAGGTGCTCTCCGAACTCCGGGCGATGGGTATCCAGTTGGCGGTGGACGACTTCGGCACCGGCTTCTCGTCGCTCACCTTCCTGACCCGGGTTCCGGTGGACGAGCTGAAGGTGGACCGCTCCTTCGTGATGGCGATGGCCGACTCGCCGGAGGCCGCCGCGATCGTCCGGTCCACCGTAGGACTGGGCCGCGAACTCGGCCTGCGAGTGGTCGCCGAGGGCGTGGAAACCGCCGACCAGCGGGCCGCCCTGGCCGAACTCGGCTGCACCGCCGCCCAGGGCTACCACTTCTTCCGCCCGATGGGATCGGACAAGATCGTCACGGTGTTGCAGACCCAGCTCCACAGCTCCCAGCAGGCCCGGATCTTCCCGCTGCGCGCCGACGGCGTGTCGTAGCAGCCGGGGGGACAGTCGCCCGCCGCCGGCAACCGCTGGATATGGTCGTCGGGTGAATCGACTGGCGAGCGCGACCAGCCCGTACCTGCTCCAGCACGCGGACAACCCGGTTGACTGGTGGCCGTGGTCCGACGAGGCGTTCGCCGAGGCGAGGCGCCGCGACGTACCCGTGCTGATCTCGGTCGGGTACGCGGCCTGCCACTGGTGCCACGTGATGGCGCACGAGTCGTTCGAGGACCCGGCGGTCGGGAAGCTGCTCAACGACAACTTCGTGTCGATCAAAGTGGACCGGGAGGAGCGGCCGGACGTCGACGCGGTCTACATGACCGCCACCCAGGCGATGACCGGGCAGGGCGGCTGGCCGATGACCGTACTCGCCGCGCCGGACGGCACGCCGTTCTTCTGCGGCACGTACTTTCCCCGGGCCAATTTCGTCCGGCTGCTGGAATCGGTCACCACAGCGTGGCGGGACCAGCGCGAGGCGGTGTTGCAGCGGGGCGCCGCGGTGGTCGAGGCGATCGGTGGCGCCCAGGCCGTCGGCGGTCCGACCGCCCCGCTCACCGCCGAGCTGCTCGACGCCGCCGCCGACCAGCTGGGCCGGGAGTACGACTCCGTCAACGGCGGCTTCGGCGGTGCCCCGAAGTTCCCACCGCACATGAACCTGCTGTTCCAGCTCCGGCACCACCAGCGGACCGGTTCCGAACGCACGCTGGAGATCGTCCGGCACACCGCCGAGGCGATGGCCCGGGGCGGCATCTATGACCAGTTGGCCGGTGGTTTCGCCCGCTACTCGGTCGACGGGCACTGGACCGTGCCGCACTTCGAGAAGATGCTCTACGACAACGCCCTGCTGCTGCGGGTCTACACCCAGCTCTGGCGGCTCACCGGGGACCGGTTGGCGCGGCGGATCGCGGGCGAGACCGCGGCCTTCCTGCTGGACGATCTCGGCACCGAGGCCGGTGGGCTGGCCTCCGCCCTGGACGCCGACACCGACGGGGTGGAGGGCGCCACGTACGCCTGGACCCCGGCCCAGCTCATCGAGGCGCTCGGCACCGACGACGGCCGCTTCGCCGCCGACCTGTTCAGGGTGACCGACACCGGGAGCTTTGAACACGGCACCAGCGTGCTCGAACTCGCCCGCGACATCGACGACGTCGACCCCGAGGTGGCCGACCGCTGGCAGCGCGTACGCACCGAGCTGCGGGCCGTACGCGATCTGCGCCCGCAGCCGGCCCGGGACGACAAGGTGGTGGCCGCCTGGAACGGGCTGGCGATCACCGCCCTGGTCGAGTACGCGACCCTGACCGGCGACCCGGTGACCGCCACCGCCGCGCGGGACCTCGCCGGGGTGCTGGCGGAGCGGCACATGGTCGACGGGCGGCTGCGCCGCGTCTCCCGGGACGGGAGGGTCGGCGAGCCGGCCGGGGTGCTGGAGGACTACGGCGCGGTGGCCGAGGCGTTCTGCGCGGTGCACCAGCTCACCGGCGAGGGCCGCTGGCTGACCCTGGCGGGGCAGTTGCTGGACGTCGCGCTGGCGCACTTCGCCACCGGCCGGGGCGGGTTCTACGACACGGCCGACGACGCCGAGAAGCTGATCACCCGCCCGGCCGACCCGACCGACAACGCCACCCCGTCGGGGCTGTCGGCGGTGGTGGCGGGGCTGGTGGCGTACTCGGCGTTGACCGGTGAGCCGCGCTACCGGGAGGTGGCCGAGGCGGCGCTGGCGACGGTGGCACCGATAGTGGCCCGGCACGCCCGGTTCACCGGGTACGCCGCCGCGAGCGGTGAGGCGTTGCTCTCCGGCCCGTACGAGGTGGCGATCGTCACCACCGATCCGGTCGGTGACCCGCTGGTGGCGGCGGCTCGCCGGCACGCCCCGCCGGGGGCGGTGGTGGTGGCTGGCGCCCCGGACCAGGAGGGGGTGCCGCTGCTGGCGGACCGGCCGCTGCTGGAGGGCGGCTCCACGGCGTACGTCTGCCGGGGTTTCGTCTGTGATCGCCCTGTCCGTACGGTGGAAGACCTTATCGCCCAGCTTTCCCGCCGGTAGCCGGCGGACGCCGCCGCACCCGCGCACCGGGTGCGGCGGCCGGCGGCACCACCGCCCGCTAGGCTTGCCGGCGTTATGGATTCCCGAACCGGTCTGCCCGTTGTCGGCATGGTGGGGGGCGGTCAGCTCGCCCGGATGACCCACCAGGCCGCGATCGCCCTCGGCCAGTCGCTGCGTGTCCTCGCCCAGACCCCGGAGGACGGTGCCGCGCTGGTCGCCGCCGACGTCCGGTACGGCGACCACACCGACCTCTCCGCGCTGCGGATCTTCGCCAAGGGCTGCGACGTGGTCACCTTCGACCACGAGCACGTGCCCAGCGAACACATCCGCGCCCTGGCCGCCGAGGAGGTGACGCTCTATCCGTCGGCCGACGCCCTGCTCTATGCGCAGGACAAGCGGGCGATGCGGGAGCGGCTCAGCGCGCTCGGTGCACCCGTGCCGCGCTGGCGGCCGGTGACCGACCCGACCGACCTGACCGGGTTCGGTGACGAGGTCGGCTGGCCGGTGGTGCTGAAGGCGGCCCGGGGCGGCTACGACGGGCGTGGCGTCTGGGTCGTGGCGAACGCCGCCGACGGGGCGGCCCGGGTGACGAAGCTGCTCGACGGCGGCGCCCAACTGATAGTGGAAGAGCGGGTGCCGCTGCGCCGCGAGCTGGCCGTACAGGTGGCCCGCTCGCCGTTCGGGCAGGTGGCGGCGTACCCGGTGGTGGAGACCGTGCAGCGGGACGGCATCTGCGTCGAGGTGCTCGCCCCGGCCCCCGGCCTGCCGGAGTCGCTGGCCCTGGCCGCCCAGCAGTTGGCGATCGACATCGCCACCACGCTCGACGTGGTCGGCCTGCTCGCGGTCGAACTCTTCGAGGTGACCGGTCCCGACGGCGGTCCGGCGCTGGTGGTGAACGAGCTGGCCATGCGGCCGCACAACTCCGGGCACTGGACCATCGAGGGAGCCAGGACCTCGCAGTTCGAGCAGCACCTGCGGGCGGTGCTCGACTACCCGATGGGCGACACCGCGCTGACCGCGCCGGTGGTGGTGATGGCGAACGTGCTCGGCGGGGCCGAGGGCGGCATCTCGATCGACGAGCGGCTGCACCACCTCTTCGCCACCGACCCCGGCGCCAAGGTGCACCTCTACGGCAAGCAGGTCCGCCCCGGTCGGAAAATCGGCCACGTCACCGTGCTCGGTGACGATCTCGAACAGGTACGCGCCCGCGCCGCGCGCGCCGCACAGTGGCTCCAGGAGGGGCGATGACGGCTGCGGAAGCGGCGACGATTCGGGTTGGCCTGATCATGGGCAGCGACTCGGACTGGCCCACCATGAAGGCCGCCGCCGACGTGCTGGACGAGTTCGGCATCGGTTACGAGGTCCGCGTCGTCTCGGCGCACCGTACGCCGGTCAAAATGATCGAGTACGGCCAGCGGGCCGCCGGCCGTGGCCTGAAGGTGATCATCGCCGGTGCGGGTGGGGCCGCCGCCCTGCCGGGCATGGTCGCCTCGGTTACCCCGCTGCCGGTGATCGGCGTCCCGGTGCCGCTCAAGCACCTCGACGGCGTCGACTCGCTCTACTCGATCGTGCAGATGCCGGCCGGCATCCCGGTGGCGACCGTGTCGATCGGCAACGCGCGCAACGCGGGGCTGCTCGCCGTACGCATCCTCGCCACCGCCGACGAAGCCTTGCAGGCCAGAGTGGTTGCGTTCGCCGAGTCCCTGGAGACCCTGGTCGAGCAGAAGGAAAAAGCCCTCCAAGCCACCCTCACCCCCTAAACCCCCTGGTGTGGTGCCCCCGCGCCCGGGACCCCTCGCCGATCTAGGGCAAATACGTGTTAGTGGATCTCCGATCACCACCATTTGCCCTAGATCGACGGCTAGAGCGACGCGCGGGGGGAGGGGGAGGGGGTTAGCGCATGTTGCGTAGGGCGCCGCGGAGGCGTTGTTGGGCCTGGGTACGGCGTTCGGTGCTGCCGCCGAGGACCAGGAGCACTATGCCGACGGGGATCAGCACCAGCCACGGGCCGAACACGGTCAGCAGGTGCAGGGTGGCGATCACGGTCACCGCCGCGCCGACGATCACCGGCGCCTGCTGTCGCCGCCACGAGCCGAAGATCAGCACCGCGACGCCGCCGAGCAGGAGCAGGACCTGACGCAGGTCGCCGCCCGAGCTGAACAGGACGATCACCAGCGTCGGCAGGAACGCGGCGACCAGGGCCGGACCGTACGCGACCCAACTGCTCAGGTCGGTGCGTTGGCGCAGTTCCAGGATGCCGACCAGCAGCGCGAGCGCCGCGAACGGCAGCGTGTACGCCTCCGGTAGGGCCACGTCGGCGACGCTCATCAGCAACCACCAGGCGGTGATCTCGCAGCCCACCGCGGCCCAGAACAGGATCCGCCGGGCGACCACCCGACGCCCCGGCCGGGTGGCGGCCACCCCGAGTACGGCACCCCAGGCGGCGAGCAGGGCGGCGATGTGCCGGGGCGAGTCGAAGGCCAGCGCGCCGGCGATGAGCGCGGCACCGTACCCGGTCCACTCGACGGTGGCCGCCTCGCGCAGCGACTCCGGTTGGCGCAGCCTCGGCAGGGTCGCGGCGAGCAGTAGCAGCGCCGCCCCGACCCCGAGTACGCCGAACGCCGACCAGACCGGGTCCAGCCCGACGACCACCCCGACGGTGAAGACGAAGAGCTGTGCCATCACCGAGGCGAACAGCCAGCCGAGGATCCGGGCCGCCTGGGTCCGTCCGGCGAGCGCGCCGACCCCGCCGACCACGACCGCCGCACCGAGCGTGAACAGGGTCAACTCGCGGGTGGCCAGGGCACCGGCGAGTCCGGCACCGCCGGCCGCCAGCCCGATGGCGAAGACCAGGCTCCGGGCCAGCCGCAGCGACCGGGCCCGTTCCACGCCCGGCGGCGGCGGGGTGAGTGCCAGGCCGAGCATCGCGATGGTGAACACGGCGAGCGCGGCCATGGTGCTGTTCGGCCAGCCCAGCCCGAGCGAGATCGGCGCGATCAGCACCGTGATCGCCGCTCCGGGCAGCACGACCGGGATCGCGCGGGCGGGTCGGCCGCCGGTGAAGCCGGTCGCGGCCAGTGCCGCCGCGACCGTCAGCAGCAGGGCGGCGAGCACGTGGGTGGCGTTGACCGCGCTGCCGGTCGGGTTGGCGATCGCCTCCGGCGCACCCTCCCAGATTCCGGAGAGCACCTGGTACGGCTCGACCAGCGCGGCGACCAGGACCGGTCCCAGCGTCGCCACGGCGACCAGGGTCGGCACCACGGCGGCGGCCAGCGCGCCCATCGCCGGGTTGATCGCCCAGCGTCCGCGCGGTTGGTCCGGCATCCGGCGTACGGCGCCGCCGAGCATCACCGACCAGCGCCGGATCGGCCGGGCTCCGGAGCCCGGTGGTGGGGTCGCCGACCGGGCCAGTTCGGCGAGTACGCCGAGCAGCGCGGCGGCAGCGGCGTAGACGCCGGTGGGCAGGTCGGTGGGGATGGAGGCGAGGGCGGTGATGGTGGCCCCGCCGACCACTCCGAGGGTCGCGTACGGCAGGTAGCGCGGCACCCGGCGGCGGGCGAGGGTGAGCAGGGCGACGCCGAGGCTCGACGCGGCCAGGGCACTGGTCAGCACGATGTCGGCCGAGGAGCCGAGGGCGGCGGCCAGGGCGGCGAACGCACCGGGCAGGGCGAGTAGGGCGCCACCGGCGGCGGCACCGCCGATCTGGCCGAGGTGTGGTGGCAGGTCGTCTATCGGTTCGGGGCGTGCGGTGGGGGAGCGGTCGGTCTCGTCGTACCCGAGATCGTCGTCATCGGGGTCGTCGGTCTCCCGGCGGGCGAGGTCGGGTTGGTCGGCGTAGTTGCCGAGCACCCGGGCGAGCACCGCGACCACGAGCCCGACCAGGGCGACCACCCCGAGGGCGGCGGCGGTGGTCCAGGGCCGGACCAGGCTGGCGCCGACCGCGTGCAGGGCGACGACGGCGGCGACGGTGGCCCGGGTCAGTCCGGCGCGGGGGTCCGCGGCTGCGGCGGCGGCCATCCCGTACGCGGTGGCGACCGCCCCGCCGACCACGATCGGGGACCACCAGGGCAGGCCGAGCGCGGCCGGGGTGCCGATGGTGGCGAGCCCGACACAGACCCCGGCGACGTCGTACTTCCACGGGCGGGGCAGTGCTGCCGCTGCGGCCGCGGCGAGCAGGACCAGGGCGATCGGTGCCTGCCAGGCGCTGGCGCCGGCACCGCCCACCGGCCAGGCGTTCAGGTCGGCTTCCCAGATCCGGCCCGGGGTGGCCAGCACCCGCAGCCCGCCGCTGATCGCGGTGTAGCCGGCGATCAGGGCGATCACGCCGGCGCTGAGGGCGACGCCGAGGATCGGGCCACGGCGCCAGTGCTCGGGCAGCGCCCGTACACCGACCGCGACGACCAGGACGAGCCCGGCGGCGGCGGCGAGTTCGGCGCCGGGGGCGAGGATGCCGGCGATCCGGGCGAGTGCCCCGACCAGGCCGGCGGTGGCCGCGGCGGCGGCGAGGTCGGAGCCGTCGAGCAGCCGGTCGGCCCGGCGCCCGGAGTCGATCGACGGGGCGAGGAAGAGCAGGACGGCGGCGACCATGAGCAGCGCACCGACCCACGCGTCGGCGACCGTGGCTCCGGGCGCGCCGAAGGCGGCGGCGGTGACGGCGAGCGCGCCGAAGCCGGTGCCGATGGTCAGCGGCAGGCTGATGTGCCGTAGTGACACCTGGGCGATGGCCGCGTACAGCAGGGTCGCGCAGACGGCCAGGTAGCTGGCCGCGAGCACCGGCTCGGTGGCGTCGCGCACGGACGCGGCGGTCGGTGTCGGGTCCACCGGTACGGTCGAGGCGACGAACGCGGCGACCGCGCCGGGCAGGGCGAACGCCGCTCCACCGGCGGCCCAGGAGGTCACCAGGTGGGCCGACTCGCCGAGGGTGACGGACGGTACCCGGGGCGCCAGGCTGATCAGCAGCCCGGCGACGGCCAGGGTGAGCAGCACCGCGGCGGTGAGGCTGGGCCGGGACGCCGCCGCACCGGCTCCGGCCAGTCCGACCACCGCGGCGGCGACCACGTGCGCCAGTGCGCCCCGCCGGGTGTCGGCGGTGAGGCCGACGACGCCGATGGCGATGGCGGCGAGGACCGGTGGCCACGGGGCGGCGATCCAGGGCAGGCCGAGCGAGGCCGGGGCGGCCAGGGCGGTCAGCGCGGCGCCGGTGACGGCGAACTCCCGGCGTACCTCCGCCGGCAGCGCGAGCACCGCGGCGATGGTGAGCAGGAAGGCGGTCGCGGCGAGTTGCCAGGCGGCCGGGCCGACGGTGTCGGCGAGGGTCGCGGAGTAGTCGGTGAGGTCGGCCCGCCAGACCGGCAGGGCGGCCTGGATCGGGGCGAGTGCCGCGCGCAGGGCACCGCCGGCGACGACCACCCCGATGACGACCAGTGCGACCGCCGAGGCGAGCTGTGGGCCGCGTCGGGCGGCCGCCGGTACGGCGCGTACGCCCAGCCCGGTGAGGGCGACGACGAGGGCGATGAGCAGCAGGGCCCGGCCGGGCAGGGCGACGGCGGCGATCCGCCCGGCGGCACCGATCACCGCGAGGGTCAGGATGCCGGCGGCGAGTGCGGGCAGCGGTGCCCGGCCGATCATGAACGCGCCGGCCAGGCCGATCGCGGCGGCCAGCACCAGCACCACGCCGGCCCGGAACGCGCCCGGTACGGTCTCGGTGCCGACCAGGGCGATCACCGCGTAGAGCAGGGCGGCGCCGACCGCCACACCGTGCAGGGCCCAGGTGAGTTCCCGCAGCCACGGGGTGCTCGGGACGGCGGTGGCACTGGCGGTCCAGGCGGCGGTCCGGGCGGTCCTCGGCGGGTCGGGCTGCTCCGGCTCGCGGGCTACCCGGTTTCGTCCCTCTCGCTCGCCAGGCACGATCAGTACGGCGTCCGCCTCCTCCGGGGCGGACTCCGGCCGGTCCAGCAGGGCGTCCGGGTCGTCGTCGGTACGCCGTCGCGGGTCACCGCCGGGCGGGGCGTCGTCCTCGGGCGCGGCGCCGGTACGGGGTGTCGTGGGGCGTCGGGGTGCCGGCGGCGGTGGGGCCACCAGCCGGCCGTCGCGGGTGAACATCCGGGCCAGGAGCAGGTCGATCGCGGCGACCGCGGCCAGTACCAGTGCCCAGCCGGTCGCCCCGTTGATCCACCCGTACGCCAGCAGGGGCAGCACCGGTTGCGCGACGATCACGGTGGCGTACCGGCCGACGTGCAGGCCGGTGACGCTGCCGTACACCCAGCCGATTCCGGCGGTGACGAGGCAGGTCAGGCCGGCGAAGAAGGTGCCGGAGAGGCCACTGGACCGGATCGCGTCGATGGCCCAGACGGCGTACCCGTTCAGTGGCACCAGGAGCAGGCCGACGGCGGCGATCGTCTCGGCCGTGGCGGTGAGCCCGCGCCTGGCCACCACCAGGGGTGCGACCAGCATCAACGCGGTGGCGCTGAGCAGGATCACCACCCGGCTGAAGTCGCTCTGGGAGCTGATCGCGACGGCGGCGAAGGCGACCGCGGCGACGCCGAGCAGCAGCGCACCGAGACCGAGCAGGATGTTCTGCACCTCGCGGGTGGAGGCTTCCGGCTGGTTGGGCGCGGGCTGGTCGGGACCGGGGCGGCCGGTGGGCCGGCGGATCCCGCCCGGTGCGGTGCGCGGCGGTGGCGGGGGTGGCGGTGGCGGGGGTGGCGGCGGAGATTCGGCGCCGCTCGTGCCGGTGGGTGCGGACCGGGGTGCCCGGGGCGGGGGCGGCAGGCCGGGTTCGGCGGTCGGGGGGCGCCGCGCGGCGCGGCGGCGCAGCACCCGTCGCGGTTTGGTCGCCTGTTTGAGTCGTTCGTCGTTGGCGTGGGTGAGGATGTCCCGCTGGAACAGGGCAGCCTGCATTTTGGCGGCGAGCTGGCGCTGTTCGCTGGCAATCGCCGCGTCGCGCATCTTGATCTCGGCGATGGAGCGTTCGATCTTGGCCAGGTCGTCCGCCCACTGGCCCTGCTCAGCCCCGCAGTGCGGGCAGCGGGGAGCGGCTTCGAGCTCCCGGCCGCACGAAGAGCACCGGTACGTACTCATGCAACCTCCCGAGCCGGCGGCCCCAGCAATGTGGACTCAACTGGAAGCATGCCGAAAACAGGCAACCGTTGAACAGACCCTCGCCGGTGGGAGATCGGAAAAAGCCGGTCACGGATCCGATTGGATCCGTGACCGGCCGAGTAGTTTCACGTCCGGGAGTGGCGCCTGCGGGTCAGGGGCGACCCATGCCCCGGTATTCCCAGCCGGCCTGGGTCCACAGTCCGGAGTCGAGGCAGTTGCGGCCGTCGACCACCCGGCGACCGGCGGCGAGTTCACCGAGGGCGACCGGGTCGGCGTTGCGGAAGTCGGCCCATTCGGTGAGCACGCAGACCAGGTCGGCGCCGGTGACGGCGTCGTTCATACTGGCCTCGTAGTTCAGGTCGGGCTGGGCCCGGCGGGCGTTGTCCATGCCCTCGGGGTCGAAGATCCGCACGTCGGCGCCGGCCTTGGCGAGCAGTGCCGCCACCGCCAGCGACGGGGCGTCGCGTACGTCGTCGGAGTTGGGCTTGAAGGTGGCGCCGAGGACCGCGATCCGGGTGCCGGACAGGTCGGGACCGGCCGGGCCGTAGCGGCGGCCGAGCAGTTCGGCGGACAACTGCAATACCCGGGTACGGCGCCGCAGGTTGATCAGGTCGACCTCGTGCAGGAACCGGAGCGCCTCGCCGGCACCCAGTTCCTGGGCACGGGCCTGGAACGCCCGGATGTCCTTGGGTAGGCAGCCGCCGCCGAAGCCGACGCCGGCCTGGAGGAACCGGTTGCCGATGCGCGGGTCGTAGCCGATCGCGCGGGCGAGCTGGGTGACGTCGCCGCCGGCGACCTCGCAGACCTCGGCCATCGCGTTGATGAACGAGATCTTGGTGGCGAGGAAGGCGTTGGCCGCGACCTTGACCAGTTCGGCGGTGGCGAAGTCGGTGACCACCAGGGGAACCTCGCGGTCCTCGGTGGCGGCCAGGTCGAAGACGCCCTTGTGGGCGGCGTAGAGCATGCCGTTGGCCCACTCGCTCTTGACCCCGACGACGATCCGGTTGGGGCGCAGCACGTCCTCGACGGCGAAGCCCTCCTGGAGGAACTCCGGGCTCCACGCGACCTCGACGCCCAGGTCGGCCGGGATGTGCTTGCCGACCAGCTGCTCGATCCACTCGGCGGTGCCGACCGGTACGGTCGACTTCCCGACGATCAGGGCCTTGCGGTTCAGGTGCTGGGCGAGCCCGGTGACCGAGGTCTCGACGTACGACAGGTCGGCGCCCATGCCGTCGGCCCGTTGCGGGGTGCCGACGCAGATGAAGTGGACGTCGCCGAATTCGGCGGTCTCCTGGTACGAGGTGCTGAAGCGGAGCCGGCCGGCGGCCAGGTTGCGCCGCAGCAGCTCGTCGAGGCCGGGCTCGTGGAAGGGAACTTGGCCGCCGGACAGCTTGGCGATCTTGTCCGCGTCGACATCGAACCCGATTACCTCATAGCCGAGTTCGGCGAAGCAGATGGCGTACGTCGCGCCCAGGTAGCCGGTGCCGAGAAAGGTCAGCCGCGGCCGCGCCGCGCCGGAAGGAGGGCTCACCGCGACGATTGCCGGCTTGGGTTGTGTGCTCGGGTACGGGATTGTCACGCCTTTTCTCTCCGCTCGCACTGGGCGGCGCTTCCTTGCGTCGCGGTGGGCAGGGCGGCGTCACCACGACGCCAATTGGGACAGAACAGTTGGTATTACCTTTTTCGTGCGCTACTGCGAGGGTCCGGCTGGAATGCCGACTACGCGGGCAACGACAGAGGCAGAGCTTACGCGGCCGGGCGGGGCCGCCGCCCGTTCGGTCGGCATCTTCACAATCCCGTGCGACGTAACCGTGGGTGTGCGTCGGTCGCCCGGTGCGGCCGTTCGCCCGATGCCCATCTCGCCCAAATTGATCTTGCCCCCTCTATGTAAGGGACTTAGGCTCCGATCCACCTGACGCACGCTTCGCAGAAGGGGACAAAAGTACTACATGAGAAGATCCCGCGCTATCTACCTGCCGGCCCGCCGCCGGCTGGCCGCCGGGGCGGCAATCGCCCTGGCGACCTCGCTCCTACCCCTGCTCAACGTTAGCGCCGCCGGGGCGGCCGCCCCGGCGCCGGCCTGCGTGCCCGACCCGACCGCCCGGTTGGACTCGGTACCCAGCCCGGAGACCGCACTCGGCTTCCCGCTCGGCGTCGGGCAGGAGCGGGTGGTCACCGACGACGAGATCCGCTCCTACCTCGGCGCGGTCGACGCGGCTTCCGACCGGGTCATCACCGGCACCATGGCGACCAGCGTCACCGGCCAGACCCTGCCGTACGCGATCGTCTCGAACTCGGCCAACGTCAAGCCCGCCGCCCTCGACGCGATCGTCGAGGGGATCAAGGACCTGCGCGACCCGCGCGTGACCACCCCGGCCAAGGCCGCCGGTATCGCCCAGCGCGGTCCGGCGATCGTCTGGGTCACCGGCAACGTGCACGGCGGCGAGAAGAGCGGCGCCGACGCCGCCCTGAAGACCCTGTACGAGTTGGCCGCCGGGCTCTCCTGTGACGTGGAGAAGCGCAACCAGGAACTGGTCACGGTCATTGTGCCGACCCAGAACCCGGACGGGCGCGACGCCAACCGGCGGCAGAACGACTACGGCTTCGACCTGAACCGGGACTGGTTCGCCCGGACCCAGCCGGAGACCGACGCGAAGCTGGAGATGCTGCGGGAGTACCCGCCGCAGGTCTACATCGACGCGCACGAGATGGGCGGCCGGGAGTACTTCTTCCCGCCGAACGCCGACCCGATCCACCACGAGATCTCCGGTGAGGTAGTCGACTGGATCAACCGGATCGGCGAGGCCAACAAGGCGGGCTTCGGCTACAACGGCGCCTGCACCGCCACGGTCACCACCGAGTGTTACTTCAACTACGACACCTATGACATGTTCTTCATGGGTTACGGCGACACCGTCCCGGCCACCGGGTTCGGCGCCGCCGGCATGACCTTCGAGAAGGGCAGCTCCTCGGCGGTCCAGGACCGGGTGCAGCAGCAGTTCAACACGCAGTGGTCGACGCTCGGCTGGGCCGCGGCGAACAAGCGCGAGGTGTTGGACAGCTACTACAAGATCTGGAAGGACGCCCTGGCCGAGGGCGCGGCCGGCACGCTGGAGCCGAACGAGGTGGTACAGCCCACCAACGAGGTCCAGTTCCCGGTGCCGGACACCAACATCAAGTCGTACTTCCTGCTTCCGGACCGGCAGCTCGCCGACGTCCGGGCGCTGGTCGAGCGGCTGCGGAAGATGGACGTCGAGGTCTACGAGCTCAAGGAGCCGGTGACCGTACCGACGGCGAAGGTCTTCGGCGGGCGTAGCGCGACCGACGTGGTGGTGCCCGCGGGCGCGTACTGGATCAAGATGGACCAGCCGCAGAAGCACTGGATCCAGGCGACCCTGGGCGAGGACCCGTACACCCCGTTCCCGTACTTCTACGACGTGTCGTCTTGGAGCAACCCGCTGCTGATGGGGATCAACACGATCACCACCGGCGACGTGGTGTTCCCCAAGGTCAACCGGGTCAAGGAGATCCGCGGCGGCACCACCTCGATCGTGCCGGACGGCGGATCGTACTCGTGGAAGCTCGACTCGGCCGGGGCCGCGGAGTTCACCTTCGCGCTGCTCGACAAGGGCGTCCCGCTGGTCCGTGACCTGAACACCAACCTGGTCGGCATGCGGTCCGCCCGGCTCACCCCGAAGCTGGACAAGCTCGCCGCCTCGTACGGCGTGACCCTGTACCCGAGCCGCCAGCCGGCCACGGGCGTCAAGCTCACCCAGCCCGACGTCGGCCTGTTCGCCGGCACCGGGATCAACACCACCTCCGGCTCGTACGGCGAGGCCCGGTTCGTGCTCGGCAACCAGTGGGGTCTCGACCTGACCCCGGTGACCACCGCCGACATCAACGACAACACCGAGGTCTTCACCGGCCGGACCACCCTGCTGGTGCCGGACGGCAGCAACGCCACCGGTGGGCTCACCGCCACCGGCCAGGCCAACCTGCGGGCCTGGATCTCGGCCGGCGGCACCTACGTCGGGCTGCGCAACCAGGGCACCCGGATGGCCCGTTCGGCCGGGCTCACCTCGACCACCGAGGTGACCAAGCCGGCGGGTTACACCATGGTCGGCTCGCACCTGCGGGTGGACGTGGACCACGACAGCCCGGTGGCACTGGGTCGGCCGGCGGAGGACTTCGAGTTCAACAACGGCGACTCGGTCCTGCGGCCGAGCACGACCGGTGTGAACGTCCTCACCTACCCGTCGGACGACCGGTTCTGGCACAACGGCTACACCGTCGGCGAGGACCTGCTCAAGGGCACGGTCGCGCTGGTCGACGAGCCGACCGGCGACGGGCACGCGGTGCTCTTCGCGTTCAACCCGCTGTTCCGGGCGTACAACGAGAGCGGCCTGCACCTGGTCGCCAACGCCCTGCTCTACCCGTCCGGTGACGCGCCGAAGACGCTGCGCCGGATGACCGACGCGGTGTCGCCGGACCGGGCCGCGGCTGCCGCCGCGCCCGCGCCGGAGAACCTGGGCGGCCAGTGGCGGCCGATCACCATCGAGGTGGCCGCCGCCGACCAGGCCAAGGCCGAGGCCGTGATCGGGAAGTACACCGGTGACGCCCGCGCGTCGGTCGCCAACGGTTCGACCTTCGTGGTCATCCCGAACCCGGACGGGCTCCAGTCCGACGAGCACCCGTACCTGGGCGACCTGGTCCGGGAGCTGCGTACGGCCGGTATCCCGGTGCGGTCGCTGGTCGGCTGACCCGCGACACCCGGTAGGACACACCGGTGGGCCCCGGTTGGACCGGGGCCCACCGGGGGCGGGGCTAGTGAACTTTATTACCGTTCAGTAGCCCCGCCCCACCCGCGCGCGGTACAACTGGGTTCACGGAAGTGTTCCCCAGGGGAGGGCCGCGATGAGCACCGAAGCGTTCGACGTCTACCAACTGCCCGAGGAACACCGGGCGATCCGGGAGGCGGTCCGGGCCGTCTGTGACGCCAAGGTCGCGCCGTACGCCGCCGAGGCCGACGAGACCGGCGAGTTCCCGAAGACGTCGTACGAGGCACTGCGGGCCGCCGACTTCCACGCCCCGCACATCCCCGAGCAGTACGGCGGCGCCGGTGCCGACGCGCTCGCCACCGCGATCGTGATCGAGGAGGTGGCCCGCGCCTGCGCCTCGTCCTCGCTGATCCCGGCGGTGAACAAGCTGGGCACCATGCCGCTGCTGCTGGCCGGCTCGGACGAGCTGAAGGCGCGCTACCTGCCACCGGTCGCCCGGGGCGAGGCGATGTTCTCGTACTGCCTCTCCGAGCCGGAGGCGGGCAGCGACGCGGCCTCGATGACCACCCGCGCGGTGCTCGACGGCGACCACTACGTGCTCGACGGTGTGAAGCGCTGGATCACCAACGCCGGCGTCTCGGAGTACTACACCGTCTTCGCGGTGACCGACCCGAGCGCCCGCTCGCGCGGCATCTCCGCGTTCGTGGTGGAGCGCTCCGACGCCGGGGTCAGCTTCGGCGCCCCGGAGAAGAAACTCGGCATCAAGGGCTCGCCGACCCGCGAGGTCTACCTCGACAACGTACGGATTCCCGCCGACCGGTTGATCGGCGCTCCCGGCACCGGCTTCGGCACCGCCATGCGCACCCTGGACCACACCCGCGTCACCATCGCCGCCCAGGCGCTCGGCATCGCCCAGGGCGCCCTCGACTACGCCCTCGGGTACGTCAAGGAGCGCAGGCAGTTCGGCAAGCCGGTGGCGGAGTTCCAGGGCGTCCAGTTCATGCTCGCGGACATGGGCATGAAGCTGGCCGCCGCCCGCGAGCTGACGTACGCGGCGGCCGGCAAGTCCGAGCGCGGCGACGCCGACCTGACCTACTTCGGCGCGGCGGCGAAGTGCTTCGCCTCGGACGCGGCCATGGAGATCACCACCGACGCGGTGCAGTTGCTCGGCGGCTACGGCTACACCCGCGACTACCCGCTGGAGCGAATGATGCGGGATGCCAAGATCACCCAGATCTACGAGGGCACGAATCAAGTGCAGCGGATCGTCATCGCGCGACAGCTCCTGAAGGACTGAGAAGCCTTATTCGTGGTTCCAGCTCCCCTGCGGACAGTTGCTCAACGCTCGCCGAGCGCGTCCCGTACGGCGGCGACGGCCTCGTCGGCGTTGACGCCGAGCCGACGCAGGCTGTCGACGTACTCGCGGGCACGCTGCTGGACGATCGCGGCTCGGCGCCGGCTGGTGGCGCCCGGTTGGGGGGCGACGCGGGTGCCGCCGCCCCGGCGCGTGGTCACATAGCCGCCGGCTTCCAGTTCCTGGTACGCCCGCGCGACGGTGCCGGTGGCCAACCCGAGGTCGGCGGCGAGCTGTCGTACCGGCGGTAGCCGGGTGCCTTCCGCCAACTCGCCGGCGACTACGAGGTCGGCGATCTGGGCCCGGATCTGCACGTACGGCGGCACCGGTTGACTCGGGTCGATGGTGATCAGTGGTTCTGCGCTCATCGGATGACCATGGACGTTGACCGGAGTTCGGACCGGGCGGGGGTCGGGAACACCAGTCGTGCCGCGTAGTAGGCGGCGGCGGTCAACGCGATGATCAGCAGCGCGATGAGCCAGGGTCGGGTCTGCGGCATCACCGGTTCCTGACAGACGAGCGGCTGGCCGAGCACCGAGTGGGTGAAGTAGGCGGCACCGGCCAGCGGCACGGCGACGAGGAGGCCGAGGGCGGCAACGATCGCGGACGCGGTCCGGCGACGGTAGGTCTCGCCCGAGTGCGCGGCGGAGTCGGTCAGGGGGCGCGCGACGACCCCGCGCAGGGCGATGACCGCCACCACGATCGCCACCGCGACCGTCGTGAGCACCGGGATCGCGTAGTACCAACCCGGCCACGGACCTGATTGGGTCACACCTCCGGAGATGCATCCGATGTGCCGTCCATCGTCCGGGTTCGGCGACGCTATCGGCGAGAAACTGTGCGGCGTTGACGCGGCACCGGTGATGCAGAGCAGGCCGGTCAGGCCGACCACGAGCGCGACCACCCCGGCGGCCGGCCCGATCGGCACGATGTCGAGCGTGCGGCGCCGTACCAGACGTGCTGTCCGCACACCGATGTTGGCCGGCCGGGGCACCGTACGGTCCGCCGCCAACAAACCCGCGGTGAGAATCGCGGCCATCACGGGCATCGCGGCAGCCGGACCGACACCGGGCTCCGAACCGGCTGACAACAGGATCGCCACCAGTAGACCGGTGGACAGGCCGGCAAGCCGCAGAAGTCGCCCGCGATCCATCTACTCTCCCCACTTGTACCACTCGGTTGCAACAAGTTAAGCATCGTCGCGTACTTGTATCAACCCTCTGGTGCAATCGTCGTGGGTTCGGCTCTCGAACGAACCACCTGTCGGGTTGTCCGGGCCGGCGGGCGGGCGGCGCGAGCGGGGCCGGGTGCTCGTCGCCTCGGCGCGGCTCGGGCGGCGTCGAGCGCGGCTCTGTCGGCTGACCGGACCCCGGACCTGAGAGGGTAGGGCAATGGAATCAGCCGAATATGACCTCATCGTGCTCGGCGCCGGTGCGGTCGGCGAGAACGTGGCGGACCGGGCCGTGCAGGGCGGCCTGCGTGCCGTACTGGTGGAGCACGAACTCGTCGGGGGCGATTGCTCGTACTGGGCCTGCATGCCCTCGAAGGCGTTGTTGCGCTCCGCGCAGGCACTGCGTGCCGCCCGGCAGGTTCCCGGTGCGGCGCAGGCCGTGACCGGCGAACTCGACGTGCCGGCCGTGCTCGCCCGCCGCGACACGGTCGCGAGCAACTGGTCCGACGAGGGCCAGGTGCAGTGGGTCGAGGGTGCGGGCATCTCGCTGGTACGCGGGCACGGGCGGATCACCGGCCCGAAGCAGGTCACCGTCACCGCCCCGGACGGCCGGGCGAGCGTACTCACCGCACGTCACGCGGTGGCGGTGTGCACCGGCTCGGATGCGTACCTCCCGGAGGTCGCCGGGCTGGCCGACGCCCGGCCGTGGACGAGCCGCGAGGCGACGAGCGCCGAGACGGTTCCGGCGAGCCTCGTGATAGTCGGCGGCGGTGTTGTCGGTGTCGAGATGGCGACCGCCTACGCGGGCTTCGGTACGACGGTCACCCTGATCTCCCGCGGCGGACTGCTTCGGGGCATGGAACCGTTCGCCGGTGAGGCGGTCGCGAAGGCGCTGCGGGAGCGGGGCGTCACCGTGCTGCTCGACACCCGGCTCGCGCGGGTGACCCGCGAGGAGGACGGCGTGACCGTCGAAACCGAGGGCGGGCCCACGGTCACCGCCCGCGAGCTGCTGGTCGCGACCGGCCGTACGCCGCGCACCGGTGACATCGGCCTGGACACGATCGGACTCACCCCGGGCGACTGGATCGGCACCGACGACACGATGCTCGTACCCGGCTTCGACTGGCTGTACGCCGTCGGCGACGTCAACCACCGCGCGCTCCTCACCCACCAGGGCAAGTACCAGGCTCGGGCGGCCGGCGACGTCATCTCGGCCCGGGCCACCGGGTCGGGCGTCTCGGACGCACCGTGGGGCGCCCACGTCGCGACCGCCGACCACCGGGCGGTGCCGCAGGTCACCTTCAGCGACCCGGAGGTCGCCGCCGTCGGGCTGACCGCGTCGGCGGCGCGCGAGGCGGGCTACGACGTCCGGGTGGTCGACTACGACATGGGCCGGGTCGCGGGGGCCAGCGTGTACGCCGACGGCTACGCGGGCACCGCCCGGATGGTGGTCGACACGCGACGTGAGGTCGTGCTCGGCGTCACCTTCGTCGGCCCGGACGTGGCCGAGCTGCTGCACGCGGCGACGATCGCGATCGTCGGCGAGGTGCCGCTCGACCGGCTGTGGCACGCCGTGCCCGCGTACCCGACCGTCAGCGAGATCTGGCTGCGCCTGCTGGAGACGTACGGCCGGGGAAAATTGTTCGACGTTGATTGACCGCCGCTGGTCGGTGTGGCGAACAATGTCGCCGCTTCGTGGAATGGACATCGGGACGGCACTCATCCATCTCCGTCCCGGAGGAGCGGACGACATGATCCTGCGCAGAGCGTTCGGAGCCCTGCTGGCACTGGTCACCTTCGGCACGGTGCTGGTCGGCGCGGCGGCACCGTCGCAGGCTGCGGTGGCCTGCTCGGGGACCATCACGTACAGCTACGCGTGGCCGGTGAGCAACCCGGTCGCCGAGCTGGTCATCTACTACAACAGCAGCAACGGCGGCACGAACAGCGCCTGCATGTACCACCGTGGCACGGCAAACGGCGTCTCGGTGCGTACCTCGGTGCAGATCACCCGGTGTGCGGAAACCTCCGGGGCGGGGTCGGGTACCTGCACCGCGACCGCCGTGTCGAGCAAGGACGAGGGCAGCTACGCCTACTACGCCGGGCCCCGCGGGGTCACCGGCACGGCGAACAACTGCGTCAACGCGTACGGCGAGATCGACTGGGCCGACAGCACGTACTGGATCCGCTCCGGCCGTCAGGGCTGCTGAGCCCGCACGTCCGGCGGGTGGCCCGGTGGGAGCCGTCCCGCTGGGCCGTCCGCCCGATCTCAGGGGTAGAGGCAGGCGGTCCGGCGTGCCGCCAGCAGTTGGTCGGCGGTTGGCTCGAACGGCTCCGGGGCGCCGGTGCCGTCGGCACGGGCCAGCCGGAGGTCGACCACGTCGGTCGGTGCACCACCGCCGAGGCAGGCGACAGCCGCCACCGGAATCCCGTCGCCGGGTCCGGGCCGGGCGGGTAGCCGGTCCAGCGGCCAGGTGACCTCGAAGGCCGGGGTGGCCGTGCCGGTCAGCGCGAGCTGGTGCCACCGGCGGTCGGCCGGCAGCGCGGGGTCGTCCGCGTAGTAGGCGGCGAACCCGACGATCTCCAGGTGGGTGCCGGTGGCGCTCACCCGGAGCCGGTCCGGCCCGCTCGTATCGGGGGCGATCATGAGGGTGATCGAGGCCGGGCCGGGCCGGTCGCCCGCACACCGGGACGGCCCGAGGTCGGCCGGCGGGTTTCCGTGCACCACGCCGGAGGCGACGTATCCGCCGCCGGCGAGGGCGAACCACCGGACATCGGGGGTGTGGGCGGTGGAGTCGGAGATCTTCTCGCCCAGGCAGTAGCCGGTGAAGCCGACCGTGCAGCCGGGCGGAAGGGTGAACATGATCCGGGTGTCGCGCCGGGGTTCTCCCCGTACGTGCGCCCCGCTGCCGTAGGTGACGGCGGTGAACGTCGGGTTCGCCGCCGGTGGCGGGCAGGCGGTGGCCGTGGTCGGGGCGGTGGTGGGGGCGTGGGCTGTCGGCTCGGCGCCGGACGGCCACCGTACCCCGGTCATGGAAGGCACGACGGCGGCCGTGCCGGCGAGACCGGCGACCGCGACCCCGGCCAGCGCCAGCCATCGTCGGACCTTGCGTCGTCGGGGTACGCCGCCGTGGCCGTCCGCCTGTCCGGGGTCGGTCGGCTCGGCGGGCGGTCGTCCGGGGTTGCCCGGCTCGGCATCCGCCCGCCCGGGGTCGGTCGTGGGGATCTCGGCGTCGGCCGCTGGGAGGGGTGCCGGCTGTTCCGGGGTTGCCGGCTGCGGCTGCTCGCCGCTTTCGGCGGGACCGGTTTCGGTCGGCGCCGTGGGCGGGTCGCTCGCGGCGGTGGGAGCGGCGGCTCGCAGTGCCGCGTCCAGGTCGAGCCAGCGCTGGCGCCATTGCGCGGTGTCCCCGCCACAGGCCCCGACGTAGGCGAGCACCACGTCGAGGCTCGGTTGGCGGGTTCCGCTGGCGGCGGCGGAGAGCGTCGACGGGCTGTAGCCGGCCAGCCCGGCCAACCTGCGGTAGGTCAGATTACCGGTTTCGGCGCGAAGTTTGCGCAGCTCGTACGCGAAGGACGAGAGCGGTCCGGCGGTCGGATCCACGGGCCGTTCCTGACGAGCCAAGGCCATCCCCCTGCCGAGTTCACCACAGGATAGGAATTGTAGGTAATTTGTCCAAAGTCGACGATCACCGGTCAGGCGTCCCCTGGTGGGAGCCGGCGTGTCGCGACTTCCCGGAGCGGGCCCGACCGGTGCCCGACGCCGCGCCGGAACAGGCCCGCGCGACGCCGGGCACCCACCCGAGCCGCGCGACCTCGCCGGGACCCTCCGTCAGCCGCTCGCTCAGTACGTGCGGGTGAGCTGGACCACCCGTACCTGCCCGAACCGCTGCTGCTCGCCGATGGCGAACCGGAGCTTGAACAGGTCGGCCCGTTCGGCCGACAGGCCGTCGAACGGGTCGTCGGCGTAGTTGACCACGATCAGCCAGATCCGCTTGGTGTCGCCGAGACAGGCCGCCGAGTCGGTGCACTCCAGCGCGGAGAACGAGCCCCGCTGCGCCCCGGAGTATTGCAGGAAGACGTCCCGGGGAGCGTCCTGCCGGCGCCACTCGTAGTCCTTCGCCTCGCGGGCCAGGTCGGACAGCTTGCCGAACACGTCGTTGAACGCGACGCCGTCGCCGGGCTGGGCCCGGTCCCGGATGTGGTCGAGCGCGGACCGGTAGCTCGGCTGCCCGGCCACCGGGCTGCTGCGCACCTCCTGCTGCTGCGGGAGGGAGAGAAACGCCGCGACGGGCAGCAGCACGGCCATGCCCAGCACCCACATGGTGCGTACCCGCCATCGGGTCAGGGCCCGCGCCGACTCGGTTGCGGTGATCGCCGCGAGCAGGCACCACGCGGGCAGGGTGAAGACGAAGTACCGGGGCAGGAACAGGTGTAGCCAGGTGAAGGTCGCGTAGCCGACCAGCGGCGGCAGCGCGGCCCAGATCAGGAGCATCCAGACCACCGACCGACGCTGGCGGGCGATCGCGATGGCGAGCACGCCGAGCCCGCAGACCAGCGCGGCGAGCTGCCACGATCCGAACAGCAGTCCGGGGAAACCACGTACCGCCGCCACGTCGGCCTTGATCCACGAGATGGATCCGGACTGCTTCTCGGCGAGGGCGAGCAGCGGGATGACCGCCAGGGCGGCGGAACCGATCGCGCCGAGCCACTGGAAACGGCGCGGGTCCGGGGTCGGCTCCCCGGTGCTGCTCACCGGACGGCTGCTGAAGACCAGGTACAGGTGCGCGGCGAGGACCATGAAGGCGACGAAGTGCAGCAGGCCGGTGAGCGCGAGCACGACCCCGTACAGGGCCCATCGGGTACGGGTGGGGCGTTCCCAGGCGCGCAGCAGCAGCCAGCTGGCGAGTGCCACGCCCATCGTGACGAGCGCGTAGGAACGGGCCTCCTGCGCGTAGCGCGTCACGGTCGGCAGCACCGCGAAGAGCAGGCCGGCGACCACCCCGGTCGGGGTGTCCCACAGCCGGCGTCCGATCAGCGTGACCAGGGCCGCGGCGACGACCATGGCGACGATCGACGGTGCCCGCAACGCGAGCGGGGAGTCGCCGAAGAGCGCGGTGACGCCGCGCAGGAGCAGGTAGTACTCGGTGTGCACGAGGTCGGTGAAGCCGAGCAACCGACGCAGGTCGGCAAGGTCGAGCGTGACCGCGTGCCAGGTCGCGTACTCGTTGTTCCACATCTCCCGGCCGGCGGCGCCCCAGTACGCCAGCGCGAGCATCACCACCGCCGGTACGGCTGCCAGCAGTGACGCGGCGGGCCTGAGGTCGCTGCCGTCGGTGGTACGCGAGGGCTCGCGACGCCGTTTCGGGGACTGCGGTGCCACCGACGTCGACTCCTTCGAGTCCATCGTGAGGGTCACGAGCCCTTCCTGATGTCGAAGCCGAACGTGGCGGTCGCCGCCTGCTTGCGGAACGACTCCAGCGCCGACCTGTCGGCGTCGATGTTCCACTTGCCCGAGCCGTTGATGTTGAAGTAGACGACCCCGATGATGTCGGGTCGGGTGGCGACGGTCGAGAGCAGGTCCTTGATCTGGTTCGGGCGCCCGGACCCCGGCTCCGCCCCGGTCTCCACGATCAGCAGGGGCTTCGTGGAGAAGGTACGGATCTGGCGGATGGTGGGCCCGAACAGCGTCTCGAAGGTCTTCGGTCCCTTGAGCGTGTAGTAGCCGTCGACGCCGAGCCAGTCGACGTACTCGTCGCCCGGGTAGAGGGGTTTGAGCTTCACGTGCGGTACGGGTCCGATGACGTTCGGTGTCCAGGTCCAGATGACGTTGGTGGCGTCCTGCTGGCGGAAGATGTCGTGGGTGTGCCGCCAGGCGGCGACGAAGTCGGCGGCGGTGTTCTTCTTGGGCCCCCACGAGTACCAGTCGCCGTTCATCTCGTGCGCGAACGTCAGCACGATCGGCAGGTTCAGCCGGCGTACGGCGCGGGCGAACTCGGTGATGTACGCGTCGTGCTTGCCGGCGGCGATGTCCTTGAGCGGCACGTCGAACGGTTCCCACCGGATCACGGACATCACGCCGGCGTTGTGCGCGAGACGGACCTGGGCGGCGGCGAAGCCGTCGTCGAAGCTCTCGTAGATGGTGATGAGGTTCGGCTGCTTGTCGATCCGCCCGGTGAAGGTCTTGAACTGGGACAGGTCGCCGACCCCGCCCTTGAGCGCCACGCCCAGGTAGTCCTTGGTGGCGGCGCGCAGGGCGGTCACGTCGTACGCGGGCGGCGGCCCGGTGGGCGACACCACGGCCTCGGCCTGGGGGACGCCGGCCGGTAGGTCGGCTCGGATGTCCACCTTGCGCAACACGGTGAACTCCACCACCGCCGTGGCGATGATGAGCGCACCAACGACCACATGCTTGGTCTTCACAGGATGACCTCGGTGTCCTCGTGTGGGTCGACGAGCAGCGGCAGCAGGGCGATGGCCAGGAAGAAGACGCCGGTGGCGAAGATCGGCACGAAGTCGAGCGGGTTCGCCGTCAACATCCGGAAGACCGCCAGCCCGGTCCAGACGAAGCCGATGCCGGCACTCCAGTAGCGCAGACCGCGCCAGAGTCGGCGGGTCTTGGTCTTCTTGGCCTTGCCGCCGGTCGGCTGCCACCCCATCGGCCGGCGGCGCAGGATGTCGATGATGGCGAAGGCGTGCGCCCAGCCGTAGATGAGCTTGACCCCGAACACCTCGAAGCCGAACCGGGTGCGGTGCCACCTCGGGAAGATCAGCAGGTTGTAGACCACGCTGGGCAGGACCAGCAGGTAGTTCGTCAGCGCGATCGCCTCGGGCATGGCCAGCAACAGGACCACCGGCAGGATGGGGGCGACGAAGGTGAACAGGGCCGTGTGCACGTAGTAGCAGAAGCCCGAGATGTACGACAGCCGTCCGCGGAAGCCCAGCGGGGTCTGCCAGAACTTCCGTGATCCGAGCAGGCTCATCGAGCCGGCACACCAGCGGTACTGCTGGGTGTAGAAGGAGTCGATGTCGGCCGGGCACAGTCCGGCGGCGAGCGCCACCGGGATGTAGCGCAGCCGCCACCCCTTCATCCGCAGGTTGAAGCCGGTGTGCACGTCCTCGGAGTGTTCGATCAGCGCGGTACCGCCGATGGTGTCCAGCGCCGCCCGCCGGTAGACGGCGCAGCTGCCGACGCAGATCGCCGCCTGGTGGTGGTTACGGGAGACCTGGACCGATCGGTAGAACAGCTCCTGTACGGCACCGGCGCCGCGTTCGAGCCAGCCCTGCCCGCCGTGCACCCGGAAGAACTGCGGCGACTGGAGGATGCCCAGGTCCGGTTCGGCGTCGAAGTACGGCAGCATCTCGTCGAGCATGTCGTGGCGGGGGGCGAAGTCCGCGTCGAGGATCAGGATGAAGTCGTTCCCCGTACGTTCGAACGCGTGCCGCATGTTGCCGGCCTTCTTGAACCAGCCACGGTTGGGGCGCCGCTGGTAGCTGAACCCGAACGCCACGGCCAGCCGGTAGAGATCGTCCTCGGGCGAGTCGTCGAGTACGTGCACCTCGACCCGTCCGGGGTAGTGCGCCGCCATGTCGCGCACGTTCGCCCAGGTGTTGGAGAGCACGTGTGGCGGTTCACCGCAGACGGGCAGGAATACGTCGACCGTCGGGTAGCGGTCCGGCTTCCAGTCCTTCACCAGGGTCTTGTGCCGGTCGAGCCGGAAGCGCGGCGTGAACGCGTTCACTACCAACGAAATAAGATAATAAATGACCGTGAAAACGGTGAACGGGACGAGGATCCACAGGTACGGCGACAGCCTGAGCAGAAGCACCTGGCTGACCATGAGGCAACCGAAGCTGACCAACGAGCTCAGCATCAAGATCCAGAGCCGCCTGCTCCGGTAGAGGTACTTCTCGTGGTCCGTCGGGGGTAGCGGGACCGGCGCGTACGCCGGACGCACGTGCCCGTTTCGTTGGCGATCGTTCGATCGCTGCTGTGGTACACGAAACGCGGACTTCGGCATCCTGAATTCGGCGGTCAGATCCAAGTTACCCGGCATTCGACCCGTCTCCGCTGATCACATACGTCTCCGTGGATTGCCCATTGTGGACATCGCGCCTTCTGTGGGCGCTGCGTCCGTCGCGAGGGTTGGCGGTGGCGACCCCGGGGGCAATCCGCACCACCCTACATATGCGCAAGACTCCTGACCGTGATGAACCTCACATTTTCATCGTGATCCGTAACCCTCGCTCGTTACTGCGCGCGAACGAGCAGAGGATACGGGGCGCGCCGTCCGTTCGATGGCTGGGGCGACCGGCCTGTCCAAGTTGGAGCGGTTGGGGCTTTCGGGCACTTGACGGCGTTTCCCTGCCCCGGCGGCCGGTGGTGTACCGGCCGAGCGACCCGCTGACCTGGGGCAACTCCCGAACCGGCAACCCGGGGTGCTGCCCTACGCGGGGGATGGGGACCTCGGCGGCGAAGACCCCGGACGGCCGGGTGTCGGCGAGGCCGGGGTGGAGCGGTCGGCGGCCCGTTCGCCGCCGGGTTGGCGTTCTGGCGGCGGGTGGCGACGACGGTTCGACAAGTAGTACCGCAGGGGCGACCGGTTGGCCATTGGCGGCCGGCAATAGTGACCGCTAGGCTGCCCGACGAACAGATCTGGGGTCTTGAGAGCGGACAAAGGAGACGTAGCGTGCCCGCTGTCGAGCTGACACGTCCGGTGAAGTCGGTACCGATGTTCAGTCCGGAACTCAGTCGAACGCTGGGTCGAATTCTCACCCTCGTCCTGCTGTTCTCGATCGGCTTCGCAGCGACGCCGGCCGAGGCTGCGACGAACCTGGTGAAGAATCCCGGCCTGGAAACTTCCACCGCCGGTTTCCCGGAGTGCTGGGAACGGTCGGGCTATGGCGACCAGGTTTACACCTCGGGCGTCACTTCGGACGCCCGCACCGGAAACGTGGCACTGAAGATCGACATTAGTTCGCACACCTCCGGCGACCGCAAGATGATGATGCTGAAGACCGGACCGTGTGCTCCGGCCGTCACCGCGGGTCGCCAATACGATCTTTCCGTCTGGTACAAGTCGACCACCGTCGCGGCGGCGATGACGGTGTTCCGCCGCGACGTGACCGCCGGTTGGCAGTACTGGACCGACCTGGCGACGCTCACGGCGAGCAACAGCTTCAAGCAGAAGACGGTGCGTACGCCGCCGATCCCGGCCGGAACCGACCAGATCACCTGGGGCGTCAGCCTGTACGGCGCCGGCACCCTGATCACCGACGACTACCAGATGATCGACGCGACCGAGTCCGTCCCCACGCCGACCTGCAACGCCGGTGTCGCCTGCACCAAGGGCCAGTGGAAGGTGATGCCGTACGAGTCGCCGGTGCGTGGCATCCACGCGGTGGTGCTACACAACGGCAAGGTGCTGCTGGTCGCCGGTTCCGGCAACGACACCGCCGCCTTCCGGGCCGGCACCTTCAAGACCGCCGTCTACGACCCGGTGACCGGGGCGTTCACCAACGTGGCGACCCCGGTCGACCTCTTCTGCGCCGGACACGTCCAGTTGAACGACGGCCGGGTGCTGGTGATGGGCGGCAACAAGGACTATCCGACCCCGGACGGCACGGTGGGCTTCAAGGGCCTGCGGAACTCGTACATCTTCGATCCGGCGACCAACGCCTACACCCGTACCAACGACATGACCGCCGGTCACTGGTACCCGTCGGCGACCGCGCTGGGCAACGGCGACGTCATCTCGCTGGGCGGCCTGGGCGAGGACTCGAAGGGCACGGCCTTCACCGAGTACTACAAGTCCTCCGAGAAGCGCTGGCTGGCCTGGAACGAGGTCAAGCAGACCTGGAAGTGGTGGGGCATGTACCCCACGATGGTCCTGATGCAGGACGGTCGGCTGTTCTACACCGGCAGCCACACCTTCGGCGAGGGGCTGAAGGGCACCGGGGCGTCGATCTACGACTACGGCACCGGCACCATCACCGACGTACCCGGTCTCCAGAACAAGGACTACCGCGACCAGTCGATGAGCGTTCTGCTGCCGCCCGCGCAGGATCAGCGGGTGCTCACCCTCGGCGGCGGCAACGGACACACCAGTGTCGACGCCAACCGGTTGACCGACATCATCGACCTCAAGGCAGCGAACCCGACGTACAAGCCGGGGCCGCTGATCCCGCAGGGCACGTTGACCGGTGGCGCGGCCCAGACCCCCAACCAGGGCAAGATGTACGTCTCCGCGGTGCTGCTGCCCGACGGCACGGTCTTCGAGACCGGTGGTGCGCTGCACAACCGGGCCGACCCGGTCTACGAGGCGTCGATCTTCGACCCGATGTCCAACACCTTCCGGCCGAGGATGGCCACCGACCCGGTGCCGCGCACGTACCACTCGTCGGCGTTCCTGCTGCCCGACGGACGGGTGATGGCGGTCGGCGAGAACCCGGGCAACGGTACGTTCGACACCCGCATCTCGATCTACTCGCCGCCGTACCTGTTCCACGGCAACCGTCCGCAGATCCAGTCGGTCTCCTCGACCCAGTGGGCGTACGGCAGCACCCAGCAGATCACCGTGAACGCGCCCGTGGTGCGTGCCTCGCTGATCCGGCCGGCGGCGGTGACCCACTCGTCCGACCCGAACCAGCGGTTCGTGGAACTGCCGATGACGGTCAACGGCAACAACATCGGGCTCAACGTGACCAGCAACCCGAACATCGCCCCGGCGGGCTGGTACATGCTCTTCGTCCACGGTCCCGACGGCGTGCCGTCGGTGGCGAAGTGGGTCAAGCTCGGATGAACCGCCTGCGTCAGCTCGTTGGCCGGCGGTGGTGGCTGGTCGCCGGACTGGTCGTGCTGGTAGCCGTGGCGGGAGTCGCGAGCTGGTGGGCGATCGGTGGTGGCGGGGACGCGCGCTGGTCCGCCGGTGCCGACGGCTCCGGCTCGGCCGAACTGGGCGAGCCGGATCCGTCGGCCGGGCCGGACGATCCGGCCGGTCCGGGGACGGACACCGACGGAGGGCAGCCCGCCGGCCCGGCCGCCGTGCCGCCGCCGTACGTCCAGCCGTTCGCCCAGCAGCCGGGCGTCGCACCGCAGCGTCCGCAGTCGACCTCCAGCGCGGGGGTCGAGATCGCCGAGGGTACGGACGGCTGCGACCACGCGTACGGTGACCGCAGCATCTGCGTACCGTGGCAGTTCCCGGCCGGGGTGACCGACAAGTGCGAGTGGCTGAAGACGCACGGCTTCAAGCCGCTTGAGATCACCGGTGGCCGGGACCGGCACGGGCTGGACCGCAACAGCGACGGCACCGCCTGCGGCGACGGCGACTGACCCGCCGCCGGCTCACCGCCCGGCCGCACTTCGTACACGGAAAAGCGTGGCTGCCCGACGAGGGCAGCCACGCTTTTCGTAGTGGGGGATGGGGGACTGTTACTTCGGCGGAGTTTCGGTCTTCGCGGTGCTGCGGGGCGGTGCCGACCACGGGCTCTCGCTGTCGGCCCGGCGGGGCAGTGGGGTCGGCGCGGTGGGCGCCGGGGTCGGCGTCGGCGCCGGTGGGTCCGGGTAGCCCAGGGTCAGCGGTGCGGTGTCCCGTTCGACCAGGTCCGGCTGCAACGCCGACCAGTCGCGGGTGAACCCCTCGGCGTCGTCGGTCTCGTCGACCGTCGTCGCCGTGGCCGTCTCCGGTACGGGTACCGGTGCCGGCCACCGCCGCCAGCGCTGGCCGCTGAACACCGCCATCAGCAGCAGCGCCCCGATGAAGAACAGGGTGCCGTTCTCCACCGGATGCAGCAGCGGCAGCGGATCACCGAAGACCCGCCAGTTCGTCGGTACGTTGTCGCGTAGCCAGAACGGGTCGACGAACAGCCCGACGTACGGGGCGATCAGCGCCAGCCCGGCGATCAGTGGGCCGAGCGGTGACACCCGCAGCGTGCCGAGCAGACCGAGCAGGATCCCGGCGACCGCGAGGTAGACCGAGGGCTCGATCAGGTTGGCCGTGTTGTACCTGCCGATTTCCAGCCAACGGGTGACTGTGCGGGTCGACCCGTCCTGACCGAGAGTAATCAGGGCCCAGGTCAACGGTGCCGCCACCACTCCGGCGAGCAAGCTCCAGAGATGTCGCATCCGCGCACCGTACCGGTTCCGGTCCGGGCGGGCCGAGGACGCCCGGCTGCCGGGAAAGGACGACCCGGTCCCGTGATGGGGATGTTGCGCTACGTGTCCAGATCTGCCCTTGTCTGATGGCGATCATCCGGGCGTGCCCCGACATGGGCACCTCGGTCGAGTTCCGGAACCGGCGGGGCATTGACTCCTCTCGTTATGAGGGCGAAAGTGTCGAGTAAGAGAGCGCTCTCACACATGTTCGACATGCCCGCGTAACCGCATCGACTCATCGATGCGGTTACGCCAGCTCCAAGGAGGAACGATGGATGGGGCCGTGTTGCTGCCCGACGTCCAGCGCCGCCGGTTGACCCGGTGGCGCCCGATCGTCGTGCTGAGCGCTCTCGTCGCGCTGCTCAGCGCGTACGTGGCAATTTCCGCCGACCGGGCCGGGGCGGCCGAGCCACTGCTGTCCCAGGGTCGCCCGGCCACCGCGTCCTCGGTCGAGTCGGCGGCGATGCCCGCCTCGGCGGCCGTCGACGGCGACGCCGGCACCCGCTGGTCCAGCACGTTCAGCGACGCGCAGTGGCTCCAGGTCGACCTCGGCTCAAGCGTGCCGATCAGCCGGGTCGACCTGGTCTGGGAGGGCGCCTACGCCCGCGCCTTCCAGATCCAGGTCTCGACCAACGGCACCACCTGGACCTCGGTCTACTCGACCACCACCGGCACCGGTGGGACGCAGTCGCTGACCGTCTCCGGCACCGGCCGCTACGTCCGGCTGCTCGCCACCCAACGCGGCAGCGCGTACGGCTACTCGCTCTGGGAGTTCCAGGTCTACGGTCCGGACGTACCCAGTGCCTGTGGCACCACCAACGCGGCCCTGAACCGGCCGACCACCGCCTCCACCATCCAGGCCGTCGGCACCCCGGCGGCAGCCGCCACCGACGGCAGCGCGGCCACCCGCTGGGGCAGCCTGTTCACCGACCCGCAGTGGCTCCAGGTCGACCTCGGCTCGGTCCAGTCGATCTGCGGCGTGACCCTGAGCTGGGAGGCCGCCTACGCCAGCGCGTACCAGATCCAGGTCTCGACCGCCGCCACCGGCCCGTGGACCAGCATCTACTCCACCACCACCAGCACCGGCGGGGTGCAGACCCTGACCGTCTCCGGCAGCGGCCGTTACATCCGGGTGTACGGCACCGCCCGGGGGACCGCGTTCGGGTACTCGCTCTGGGAGTTCCAGGTGCGTACCGGCACCGGCACCCCGCCGACGACCCCGCCCACCACCCCGCCGACCACTCCGCCCACCACCACTCCGCCGACGACTCCGCCGCCGACCACCCCGCCGGCCGGCGGGACCCGACTGCTGTCGTACAACAAGCCGGCGGTCGCCTCCAGCGACCAGAGCGACGTGAACTGCTACCAGTGCACGCCGGCCAGGGCGTTCGACCTCGATCCGGCCAGCCGCTGGGCGACCAGTTCCACCACCGGTTGGGTCGACCCCGGCTGGATCTACGTCGACCTCGGCGCCACCGCGACGATCTCGCAGGTGGTGCTCCAGTGGGACCCGGCCTTCGGCCGGGCGTACCAGATCCAGGTCGCGGCCGCCGCCACCGGGCCGTGGACCGCCATCTACTCCACCACCACCGGCGCCGGCTTCAAGGAGACGCTCAACGTCTCCGGCACCGGGCGTTACGTCCGGATGTACGGCACCGCCCGGGGCACCGCGTACGGCTACTCGCTCTGGGAGTTCCAGGTCTACGGCACCGGTGGCGCGCCGACCACGCCCCCGGCGCAGCCGGCCGACCCGACGTTCCCGGCCACCCGGCTGATCTGGAGTGACGAGTTCAACGGTGCCGCCGGTAGCAAGCCGGACCCGGCGAAGTGGACCATCGACCCCGGCACCGGACAGAACAACGAGATCCAGTACTACACGAACAACAACAACGCCAACATGGACGGCACCGGCTCCCTCGTCATCGAGGCCCGACGCGAAACAGCCGGCGGACGCGACTACACCTCGCACCGGATGAACACCGGCGGCAAGTTCACCACCCAGTACGGCCGCGTCGAAGCCCGCGTCAAGGTACCCAAGGGCAACGGACTCTGGCCCGCCTTCTGGATGATGGGCGCCGACTTCCTCACCGGCCGCCCGTGGCCCTACAACGGCGAGATCGACATCATGGAGGTCCTCGGCCGCAACACCTTCGAGGGCTACTCCACCCTGCACGCACCGGCCTACAACGGCGGCGGCGGGTACGGCCAGAAGTACCCGGCACCCGGTGGCGCGGACCTGTCCCTGGACTACCACGTCTGGGCCGTCGAGTGGGACAGCCGGGGCATGACCTTCAAGCTCGACGGCACCACGGTCTTCTACGCCAGCAAGGCCACCGTCGAGGCGACCCGCGGCCCGTGGGTCTTCGACCACCCGTTCTACATCATCCTCAACCTCGCTGTCGGCGGCGACTTCCCCGGACCGGTGGACGGCACCACACCGTTCCCGTCCCGGATGCTCGTCGACTACGTACGGGTCTACCAGTAAGCAGCGGTAGCGATCACCCGGCGGGTGGCTGGCCAGCGGAGACGCAGGTCATCCACCCGCCGGTGGCCGTACCGGTCGATTTGGCGGGGCCGTACCGTTCGGGGCATGACCGAGCAGACCACGGCCCCGCTGTCGGGCAAGCCGACCTCGTACTCGCGGGTGACGCTGAGCCGCATCATGACCGCGGTCGACGTCAACCTGTACGGCACCGTGCACGGCGGGGTGCTGATGAAGTTCGTCGACGACGTGGCCGGTGCCTCGGGAGCCCGGCACAGCGGTGGTACGGCGGTCACCGCCGCGATCGACGAGATCGTCTTCTCCGAACCGGTCCGGGTGGGCGACCTCGTGCACGCGCACGCGCAGGTCAACTGGACCGGCAGCACCTCGATGGAGGTCGGGGTGAAGGTGGTCGCCGAGCGCTGGGACAGCGCCGAGGACCAGCCGCTGCGGGTGGTCACCGCTTACCTGGTGTTCGTCGCGGTGGACGTGGCCGGTAACCCGCGCGAGGTGCGCCCGGTGCTGCCGGAGACGCCGGAGGACCTGCGGCGGTGGCGGGAGGCGGAGATCCGCCGCGCACACCGGCTGGCCAAGCGGAAGGCGATCCAGGCCAACCGGGCGGCGACCGAGTAACGGTCGGGGGGAGTATTCGGCTCTGGCCGAATGGACCGGGGCCGGGGCTCGGATGGGCGGCCCGGGGAGTCGTCGCTCCGTAGTCTTTGCGGCGCCGATCTCGTCGGCATCCCCCCTCTCGGCCCCCCTGGAGCCCGTCACTCATGCGCCCCCGCGTGATTATGGTGTTCGCCGCCGCGTTGATTTTCCTCGGTGGTGCCCTGCTGGTCCCCGCCGCGTACGGCAAGCTCACCGCGACCGACCCGACCGAGCCCGACCCGGTCACCACCACGGCGGCGCCGGCCGTGCTCACCCCGCCGCCGCCACCGACCCTGGCCACGGCGCCGGTCTCGGTGCCGGACGACGGTTTTGTCGCCTGGGCCCTGCTCGACCGCAGGAGCGGACAGATCGCCGGCTCGCCCAACAGCGCCAAGTCGACCAACTCCACCGAGTCGATGATCAAGGTGTGGATCGTCTCGGACTTCCTGCGCCGGGCCGAGGAGGCGCGCAAGCCGCCCTCGGCCGACTGGCTGAAACGGGGCAGTGCCGCGCTGCGCTACAGCGACGACAACGCGACCTCGGCGCTCTACGACGCCGCCGGCGGCACGGCGGTGACCAAGCGGATGATCAGCATGTGCAAGCTCACCAACACCCGGCTCGGCACCATCCCCGGTTACGTCGGCTGGTGGAGCTTCACCGAGATGACCGCGCAGGACGCCGTCCGGCTGGGTGAGTGCGTCCGTGACGGCACCGCGGCCGGTCCCAAGTGGACCGAATGGGTGCTGGAGGAGATGCGCAACGTCTGGGGTACGACGGCCGACAAGGACCAGGAGCGGACCCGGGGCGGCGGTCGCTGGGGCATCATCGACGGCCTGCCGAAGGAACTCGTCAAACACGACCCGGTGAGCATCAAGAACGGCTGGACCAGCCTGCTCTACGACGGGAACTGGCACGTCAACTGCCTGGCGATAGGTAACAACTGGGTGCTCGCGGTGCAACAGCGCTACCCCGACCGGCGTGGTCTGGATTATGGTGCGCGGGTCTGCGCGAACATCGCTGCCCAACTGGTCACCCCGGGGGTCGGCGCCGCGCTGACGATTCCCCGACCCCTGACCGGGAGCTGACACGTTGGAAAGCACCACCCCCACCACCCGCTCGCACCGTACGGCCCGACGCTCGCCCTGGTGGCTGGCGGCGATCGCGGGCGTACTGGTCCTCCTGGTGCTGGTCGGGATCCGGGTCCTGCCCGGCGGCTCGACGGAGAACGAGGTGGTGGCCCAGTGGGGCGGACCCGCCGCACCGGCCGCGGCCGGCGGTGCCGCGCCGACGCCGAGCGGTGTGCCGACGCCGACCGCCGCGCCGAGCGGGTCGCCGTCGGTGACGCCGTCCGCCTCCCCGGCGAAGTCGGGCGCGAAGTCGCCGTCCGGCTCGCCGAGCGGCAAGGCTGGCCCGCCGCTGTCGCCGCTGGGCGTACGCCCGACGACGGTCAAGCTCGACCTACAGGGCTGGTGGTCCTGGAGCATCGTCAACCGGCGTACGGGTGCGATCTCCGGCTCCGCCAACATGGGCCAGACGAACACCACCGCGTCGTTGATCAAGGCGTGGATCACCGCCGACTACCTGCGCCGGGCAGCCGCCGACGGGGTGACCCCGACGGCTGCGAAACTCGCCGACCTCACCAAGATCATTCGGGACAGCGACAACACCCGCACCGAGGCGCTCTACACCGAGATCGGGCGGGTCGACTCGATCAACCGGCTGCTCGACACCTGCCGGCTCACCGACAGCAGCCCGGCCGGCGACGGCGGCTGGAGCCGTACCGCGCTGTCGGCCCGGGACACCGCCCGGCTCGGCGTCTGCATCGCCGACGGGCGGGCGGCCGGCAGCAAGTGGACGAGCTGGCTGCTCAACGAGATGCGCCTGGTACGCGGAGCCGGCGACTTCGGCATCCGGCAGGCCTTCCCGGCCGCGCAACGCAGGACCATCGCGATCAAGAACGGCTGGGTCGAACGGACCAAGGAGCAGGAGTACCACGTCAACTGCCTGGCCATCTCCGGCGACTGGACGATGGGCGTGATGACCCGTTACCCGATCGCCCTCGGCTGGGACTACGGCATGACCAACTGCCGGCGGATCGCCGAGCAGCTCCGCGCACCGGCCTGACCGGTCAGCTCTCGCGCAGGGCGAGGTCGGGCGCGTCCGAAGCACCGCGCCCGGCCTGTACCGCGTCGGAGATGACGACGCCGAGCAGGACCGCACACGTGGTGGCCGTGACCAGCACCGGCGGCAGGAACACCATCGTCGGCGCGACCAGCACCAGGACCAGCAGCCAGCCCAGCCGGGACCACGAGACGGTCCGGAACACCTCGTACTCGAAGGCGGTCCGGCCGATCAGGAACAGCGCCGGCCCGCCGAAGATGACGCAGACCAGCCCGGCCGGTGTGGAGCCGTCCGGCCGACCGATGACCAGGTCGAGACCGGCGGCGCTGGCCACGATACCGAGCACCATCAGCAGGTGCGTGTAGGGCGCCCAGCGGGTGATCCGGCCCGGCTTCGCGTGCAGCACCAGCTGGAGGAAGGCGCCGGCCCGGTAGACGTAGATCTGCCAGAACAGCAGGGTCGTGACGAAGGCCAGCACGAAGGCGCCGACCCGGATCACGGTGAACTCGCTGCCGCCGATCCGCAGCGTCGGGACCAGCAGGAGATCGCCGAGGGCGAGGATCAGGAACTGTTGGTAACGCTCGCCGAGATGCCCGCTGGCCTTCTCGTACTGCTCCAGCGGCACCCGGCCGACAACGGGCGTGGGGTACCGCACCGCCGCCGCGAGATAGTCGATCGTGATCGCCAACGCCCACAGACCGAAGCGATGCCAACCCTCGACGAAGATGCCCCCGATCCACGGGATCCCGGATATCACGAACCAGAACAGGAAACGTGCCGCCCGGGTCCGCGCGGTGTTGCTGCGCAGTACGCTCACCAGCACGATCCCGCGACCGACGTGCATGACGACGTACGCGGTCGCGAACAGCCAGCCCAGGTGCGAGAAAGCGTGCGGCATGGTGGCCGCGAGCAGGATGCTGCCGAGCAGCTTCCCGGCGATCATCGCCTGGATCGGCAGCCGCTCAGGGTCGTAGAAGTCGGTCAGCAGGGCGGTGATCGCCCAGGTCCACCAGATCGCCATCACCAGCACGAGCAGCCGCACCGCCCCGGTCGGGGTCACCTCCTCGGCCAGCCGCATCGAGGTCAGGGCGAGCGCGGCGACGTACGCCACGTCGAAGAGCAGTTCCAGCAGGGTGGCCCGCTCCGGTGCGTCGGAACTCCGGATCAACCCGGCCCGGCTCTCGTCCGTCACACCTGCCCAACCTAGGCAAGCCGGGGGCCGCTGGTGCGCGTACCGGGAAATCGCCCCTTGGCGGACGATCAGGGTGACGGGCGGCAGAGGCCGGTCTCGTACACCCAGATCCTGGCGCTGCCGGTGAGCAGGTACTCGCGGTACGTCTCCGTACGCAGCAGGCGCCAGTCCGGCTCGGTCCGCGCCGAGGAGGCGAGGACGAAGCAGGGGCGGTTGTCGGCGAACTTGTTCGCGTACCAGTTCACCCGTGGTGCGCCGGCCTGCGCCCAGCGCACCCCGTCCGGCGAGTGGTAACCCGACCACTCGAAGCCGGCGTCGATGTCGGTCGCCGGGACGCCGGCTGCCACCAACCGCTCGGCAACGTGCCACCGTGCCGCGTCGAGCGCCGACCCGTACGCGGTCACGGCCAGCGACAGCACGGCCAGGAACCCTCCGGCCACCACCCCGACCACCGGCCCGATCCTGCGCATTTTTCCGGACCGCGCCCCCTGCTGTTGCTGCCGCCCGGACAGGACGACAAAGAGCAGGACCGGCACTCCGACGATCAGGTAGCGCCCGAAGACCGCCTGCCCGGCGGCCCGGGTCGCGAGAAGCCCGGCCACGGTGAGCAGCAGGAACCAGCGCAGCAGCGGGGCCAGCCGCCGGCCCCGCCGCACGATCAACCCCGCCAGCAGTACGCCGGAAGCCGCCGCGAGCAGTGCCAGCACCTGGAACACCGGGTCGCCGAACATCTCGCGCTCACCCCGGAACACCGCCGGGTACGGCCCGCCCGCAAGCAGGTAGTCGCTCATCAGGAAGCCCCACCGGTAGTCATGCCACCCGAGTACGGCGACCGCGCCGGTCCCCGCGGCGGCGAGCCAGGCCAGACCGCCCCACCGCCACGGCCGCGCGACCGCCAGCACGGCGGGTGCTACGGCGAGCGCCAGCAGGAAGTACCCACGAACCGTCACGTCCAGTACGTCCGGCAGCACCGGACCGCCCGGCCGGGGCACCGGCGGATCGTCCCCGGCGAGCGACCGCCGCCACCACTCGAACCCGACAAACCCGGCGGTGAACAGCACCCCCAGCCCGACCACCGCCCAGCGCCGTCCCCAGCGCAAGGGCCTCCGGCCATCGCCTCCGGTGTCGGATCGGGCCCACCGCAACCCTTGCGCGGATCGGGCCCCCGTCAAATCCTGCGCGGATCGGGCCCTCGTCATCCCCTGCGACAGTGCGGTGAGCAGGACGGCAGCGGGCGCGGCGAGGACCTGCTCGCGGACGGTCGTCCCCCAGAGCCCCACCGCGAGCGACGCCGCGAGCAGCGGCAACGACGATCCGGCGAGCGCCCGGCGGCCCAGCGCGAGGCAACCGAGGGCGGCGGCCAGCGCCGGCACATCGCTCATGAACGAGGTGGCCAGCAGCCCGAGTTCCGGCCACACCGCCAGCACCAGCGCCGCGAACGCGGCCCGCAGCCGGCCGAGCGCCGCCGCCAGCAGGTCGTAACAGGCCAGCACCGCCACCGCCGCCAGCAGGGCGACGAACACGTGCTGCACGGTGATCGAGGCCCCCAGCGGCCCGAGTACGACGATCTGGCCGACCAGTGCCGAACGGTTCCACCCCAGCAACCGGATCTCACCGGTCCGCCCGTACTCCTGCGCGATTCGGCTGTAGGACCACGCGTCGTTGTGCGGAATGGAAAGACTCCCCGAAACAGCGGCCAGTACGACCGGGACCACTACGACGATCAACATCGCCAAGCCGAGGATTACTCGCGGCGTCGTGATCGCGAACCGACTGGACTGCCGTACCGGCTCGGACTGAGGGAGTGCCTTGGTCTCGTCGGCGAACCGTTCCGGACTTGATGTTGTCGAGGACATTCATCCGCTCCACGGTCTCCGGCACGAATGGAAGACCGATCCAACCTACCGGCCTCACGCGCGGCTGCCTCGCATTGTCGGGTGTACGTCGGTGCGGACATATCCGTCTGTCCTGTTGGTGTCCCTGAGGTGATCGATAGGGTGCGTCATCGGGCCTCCTCACAAGGAGAGATCAATCATGAACGAAATTTTGCGCCTGGCCATGGTCGAGAAGGGCTTCACCACTGATTCCCTGGCCGCGGCTGTTGGCGTGGATCCGAAGACAGCCGTCCGGTGGGTCAGCCTCATCCACCGCATCCCACATCCGAAGACCCGCGTCGCGGTTGCTGCCGCGCTGGGCCGCGAGGTCGGCGAGCTGTGGCCGGAGGTCATGCGACCGAAACAAATCTCGTGGTTCCGCCCTTGGAGCGACGTCGAGGAACTGGCGACATCCCTCCGGGCGTTCCAAGCCAATGTGATTCCGGGTTTGCTCCAGACCGAGGACTACGCCCGTGCGGTGTTGATGAGCGGCCCGCTTGTCAACGAAGACATCGAGTCGCTCGTCGCCGCTCGCATCGAACGGCAGGCGGCGGTGTTCGAGCGCGCCCGCCCGCCAATGTGCGTCTTCGTGGTGGACGAGGCGGCTCTCCAGCGCGGCGAGCCTGAGGTGATGCACCCCCAGCTCGACCATTTGGAGGCCATGGCCACCCGGCCAAACCTGTTGCTTCACGTACTGCCCCTCCGGGCGGGGTTCCACCCTGGACAGGCCGGACCGTTCATCATCGCGTGCATCGAGGGCATGGACGACCGGGGTTACCTGGACGACCAGGAGGCCGGACGGGTGACCGACAACGTTGCCCCGCTCTGGCACAGCTGGGACACTGTGAGATCCGTAGCACTCCCGCGTGACCAGTCCATCGAGCTGATTAAGGCGCGCCCATGGATGAGATGACCGGTGCCCGTTGGCACAAGAGCACGAAGAGCAGCTCCAACGGCGGGGATTGCGTCGAGGTGGCCGACAACCTGCCCGGTCGGGTGTACGTGCGGGACACCAAGGACCGTGACGGCGGCACCCTGACCTTCGAACCGACCGCGTGGAGCGCATTCGTCGCGGACGTGACCCGTACCCGCTGAACCCCGAAACGATCGATGACGGCTGTGACCCGCTGGTACGGGTCGCGGCCGTCGTCTCGCATGCGTGGGGCGGTGGTGTCGCTGGCGCCTCCGGTGAAAACCAACGCCTTCGCTTTGTACATCGCCTCTGATGTGCATACATCAAAGACGATGTACGAGATTGACGCGTTTGTTTGTCCGCCCGGGGGTGTCCCGACGAGGGCGGCGCCGGGGTGGGGCGTCATCGACCTCAGCGAGGCGTAGGACCCGACGACGAAGGGCCGACGCCGTCGCCGGCGCCGGCCCCTGGATCGTCAGGGACGGGTCAGGGCTGTTGGACCAGGCGGAACGACTGGGCGGCCGAACCGTTGCAGGCGTACTGCACGAGTTGGACGCTGTTGGCGGTGGACGCACCGGGGACGTCGAGGCACTTGCCGCTGAGGCGGTTGACCAGTCGGTAGGTGCCGCCGGTCTCGGCGACCGGTTGCCACTGCTGGTTGTTGCCGCCGCTGTACGTCCAGAGCTGGATCGGCGCGTTGTCGGCCGTGGACACGTTCGTCACGTCGATCGACCGGGCGCTGTTGGCACGGTTGTTGACGCGTACGAAGCCGCCGCTGGTCGGCTGGAACTGGAACTGCTGCGCGTTGCTGTTGTTGCAGGTGTACTGCTGGATCGCGGTCCCGTTGGCGGTGCCGGCGGCACGGCTGTCGACGCACTTGCCGCTGCCCGCGTTCACCGCCGTGTACCAGGCGGTCGGGGAGATCGGACCGGTGGGCGGGGGAGTGGTGCCGCCGCCGCCACCGAGCCAGAGCAGCCCGTCGATGAGGAACCGGTTCTGCACCTCACTGGCGAAGGTGGACGAGAGCGGGGTGTTGTTCTCGTAGTTCATCGCGTTGTGGCCGAAGTTCGCGTACAGCATCTTGTAGTTGGTGTTCCGCCAGATGATCGGGTAGTAGCCGCTGCGCCAGGTCTGGTTCGGGTCCGTGCCGAGCGGGAAGCTGCTCTGGTCGACCGAGGCCAGAATGTCGATGTTCGGGTTGTTGCGCAGGTCGTTGTTCCAGCTGTACCACTCGCTGACCGAGGAGGTGAAGGTCGACGGCAGCCGTACGGTCGAGGGGTGTGTCTGGTCCTCGACGCGCAGGGTGGCCGTGGTCGGACCCCAGGTGTTGTTGCGGAATGCGCCGGTGCCGAGGAACTGGTTGTGGTACCAGTCCCAGCCGCCCGGATTCGTGTTGAACGCGGAGACGTGGAAGCCGAGCCAGGCGCCACCATTTTGCATGTACTGCTGGAATGCCGGCCGTTGTGCCGCCGGCGGCAAATCATCCAGGAAAAGTACCACCTGGTACTGGGCCAGGTTGCTGGTGTTGAGCCGGCTCCAGTCGGTCGTCGCAGTGTAGGTGAAGTTGTTCTGCGCCGCGATCTGCGGGAACCACTGGTTGGCTTCCCGGACGAAACTGATGTGCGCCGCGTCCCAGGTGCCATTGTAAAAGGCGATCACGTTGAATGCGGGTGCGGCGGCGGCCGCTTTCGCATTTCCGATCGCCGGGCTGGACGATACGCAGATCAGCGCCAGGAACAGCGCGAGGAGTCGGACCAGTCTTCTTCCGGCGACTGGCCTACGGGTACCGATATCCATGATGGGTCCTCTCGAACCGCCCGCGGCTGGTCAGGGCTGACCAGGGCGATGCCACAAGCGATCGACCACACGCTATGACCCCATACCTCCCCTGTCCACCCTCCCCCGCGCCCTCACCCCTCCTCGCGATCTAGGGCAAATACGTGTGATTGGAGATCAACAAGCACGTATTTGCCCTAGATCGGCGCGCAGAGGGGTGGGCACGCGGGGGGGAGGGGGGGAGGAGGGGGGAGGGGGAGGAGGGGAGAGGGAGGGGGGAGGGGAGGGGGTGGGGGTGGGGCACATGGGTGGGGGGAAAGGGTGTGGGGTGGGCACGCGTTGGGTGGGGTGGGTGGTGCGGAGAATGGCAGCCTGGGGTACGGCAGGATGGCGGCTGGGTCACGCGGCGGTGTTGTGGCAGGGCCCGGGGAGGGGAGGACCATGGGTGACGTGCTCTGGGAGCCGCCGGTCGACGTCCGCGAGACCACGCGGATCGGTGACTACCTGCGCTGGTTGAAGGAGCACCGGGGGCTCGACTTCGCCGACTACCCGGCCCTGTGGCAGTGGTCCGTCGACGACCTCGACGGCTTCTGGCGCTCGATCTGGGACTACTTCGACGTCATCGCGCACACCCCGCCGAGCGAAACGCTGCGCGGGGACCGGATGCCCGGTGTCGAGTGGTTCCCCGGCGCCACCCTCAACTACGCCGAACACGTACTCCGGATGCCGGGGCTGGCCGACGACGACCCGGTGGTGATCGCGTACAGCCAGACCCGTGCGCCGGTCACCCTCACCGCCGCACGGCTCCGCGAGGACGTACGACGGGTGCGGGCGGGACTGCGCCGGCTCGGCGTGGGCCGGGGGGACCGGGTGGCGGCGTACGCGCCGAACGTTCCCGAGACGTTCGTGCTGATGCTCGCCACCACCAGCCTCGGCGCGATCTTCTCGTCCTGCGCGCCCGAGTTCGGCACCCGGAGTGTGACCGACCGTTGGCAGCAGATCGAGCCGAAGGTGCTGGTGGCCGTCGATGGCTACCGCTACGGGGACAAGCCGGTCGACCGGCGGGGCGAGGTGGCGGCGATTCGGGCCGCGCTGCCGTCGCTCGTACAGGCGGTGGTTTTGAACTATCTGCACCCGGACGCGGCGCCGCCCGACGGCACCCTGGCCTGGGCGGACCTGGCGGCCGAGACGGACGAGCCGCTGGCCTTCGAGGCGGTGCCGTTCGACCACCCGCTCTACGTGCTCTACTCCTCGGGGACCACCGGGCTGCCGAAGCCGATCGTGCACGGGCACGGCGGGATCCTGCTCGAACACCTCAAGATGCTCGCCCTGCACCACGACCTCGGACCGGCCGACCGGTTCTTCTGGTTCACCACCACCGGCTGGATGATGTGGAACTTCCTCGTCTCCGGGCCGGCGGTCGGCGCGGCGATAGTGCTCTACGACGGCAACCCGGCGGTCCGGGCCGAACCGGGTCGCCCGGCCGAGCCCGACCTCGGTGCGCTCTGGCGGCTCGCCGCGGAGTCCGGCACCACCTACTTCGGCACCTCGGCGCCGTTCCTGCTGGCCAACCGCAAGGCCGGGGTACGCCCGAAGGAGATCGCCGACCTGAGTCGGCTGCGCGGTCTCGGCTCGACCGGGGCGCCGCTGCCCGCCGAGGGCTTCACCTGGGTGTACGACGAGGTCAGCACCACTTTGCAGCTCCAGTCGCTGTCCGGTGGCACCGACGTCTGCACCGGCTTCGTCGGCGGTGTGCCGCTGCTGCCGGTGTACGCCGGTGAGATCGCCTGCCGGGCCCTGGGCGCCAGGGTCGAGGCGCGTTCGGCGGACGGCCACCCCGTCGTCGGTGAACTGGGCGAACTGGTGATCACCGCGCCGATGCCGAGCATGCCGGTCGGCTTCTGGAACGACCCGGAGGGGCGCCGCTACCGGGAGGCGTACTTCGACCACTATCCGGGTGTCTGGCGGCACGGTGACTGGATCACCATCAACGAGCGCGGCGGTTGTGTGATCACCGGTCGGTCCGACGCCACCCTCAACCGGGGCGGCGTACGCCTGGGCACGGCCGAGTTCTACTCGGTGGTCGAGGGGCTGGACGAAGTCACCGACTCGGTGGTGGTGCACCTGGAGGACGACGAGGGCGGGGCCGGCGAGCTGCTGCTGTTCGTGGTGCTCGCCGAGGGGCTCGAACTCGACGACCCGATGAAGGCGAAGATCGCCCGTGAGCTGCGGACCGCGCTGTCGCCCCGGCACGTACCGGACGAGATCCACCAGGTCCGGGCGGTGCCCCGGACACTGTCCGCGAAGAAGCTTGAGGTCCCGGTCAAGAAGATCCTCACCGGTACGCCGGTAGCCGCGGCCGCCGCAACCGGGGCGCTGGTGAATCCGGAGTCGTTGCTCGCCTTCGAACTCTTCGCCAAGAACCGGGCCCGGGGCTGACGAACGGGCGGCGTACTTGATCCGCTCGACCGACAACGTGAGTACGCCGCCAGAGCGTCTCATCTTTCGTGGGCGCCTACCTACAGCTGACCATTACCGACACCGTCGACCCGAGCACCGGCCGAGGCGAGGCGCTCAGCCCGTTCGCCCGGATGGTGCGTACCGCCTGGTGTCACCTGCCGGCGGACTGGGTGGTCGACGGGGCACTCGCCTCCGGGCGGCGCGCCGTACTGGTCGACCGGCTGGTGGGTCCGGGGCGGACCCCGTACCGGGGGCGGTTCGTGGTGCTGCGGGTCCAGGCCACGGTGCTGACCCCGGCACAGGCGCGGGCCCGGCCCTGGCTCGGTGACGTCGCCGGCTGCTACCGCTGCGGTCCGGACGGCGTGCTGCGTGAAGTGTTCCCGTCTGAACTGTGAACACCCGGTGTCGGCTCAGGACAGGTCGAGGGTGACCCGTTCCGAGGCCAGCCGGCCGGCCAACCGGGCCCGGTCGAGGTTTCCGCAGAGCACCACGCTCGCCCCGGCGACCAGGGGCGCGAGCAGCCAGTCCACCGGATCCGGGTGGGTGGCCGCGTCGATCAGCACCCGTGCGCCGGCGGTGATCCCGAGCGTCGCCGCGGATCGGGCCGCGAGCCCGGTCAGGTCGGCGTCCTGCGGGCCACCGCCCGGTTGCGGGGTGAAGTGGTCGCCGTGCCCACGGACCTGCACGACGTAGTCGGCGAAGCCCGGCGGGAGCGTACGCAACGGGGCGGCCATCGGGGCGAGCGCCAACGCGTACCGGTCACCGGCCGACCAGGCCGACGCGGTGTCGAGCCGGTCGGCGGCCACGAAGAGCACGTCCACCGGACGTGGCGGCTCGGGACTGTCCGACGCCGCCCCGGCGGCCGGTACGGCCAGCCCGGCACCGTGCACCGCCAACCCCGCCGACCAGCAGCCGAGCAGTACGGCGGCGGACTGCCAGTGCGGCGGCAGCAGCGCACCGGCCCGGTCGCCGGGAGCCAGCCCGGCCGAGTCGACCAGCAGGTTTCCGGTTTTGGCGACCCAGTTGGCCAGCGTCGCCCCGGACAGTTCCGTACGGTCGCCGGTGGCGTCGTCGTACCAGGTCAGCAGGGGCCGGGTCGGGTCGGCGGCGACCGCTGCGGCGAGCACCCGCGCGATGTTGTCGGCCGTCGTGGTTTTGTCCGTCATCGCCACTGAGGATAGCCTTCGCGGCTGGGTCCGGGTCCGGCCGCCGGCTCACGTCAGTCGCCGGAAAGACAGCGGGCTGTCGGGTCGCAGTCGACGCCGGGACAGCGGGGCGGCGTAGGCTTGGCAAGAGTGTTGTTCCCCACAACCCCGCAGTTTGAGGAGTCGCCAAGTGACCCCCGGTCGCCCGCCCCGCGTGCTCATCGACGCCACCAGCGTCCCCGCCGACCGGGGCGGCGTCGGTCGATACGTCGATGGACTGCTCGGCGCGCTGGGCAAGCTGTGCGCATCCGGTGGCGTCGATCTCGCCGTCGTCGGGCTGCGGACCGACACCGAGCGGTACACGCGGATGCTGCCGGCCGCCGAGGTGATCTCCGCGCCGGCCGCCGTCGCCCACCGCCCGGCCCGGCTGGCCTGGGAGCAGACCGGGTTGCCGCTGCTCGCCCAGCAGGTCGGCGCGCAGGTGCTGCACTCGCCGTTCTACACCTGCCCACTGCGGGCCGGCGCCCCGGTCACGGTGACCGTGCACGACGCGACCTTCTTCACCGAACCGGAGCACTACGACAAGTCGCGGCGGACCTTCTTCCGCAGCGCGATCAAGACCTCGCTGCGCCGGGCCGACCGGGTGATCGTGCCGAGCAAGGCCACCCGGGACGAGCTGATCCGGCTGCTCGACGCCGACCCGACCAAGATCGACGTCGCCTACCACGGGGTCGACCAGAGCGCCTTCCACGCCCCCACCGAGGAGGAGAAGGCCCGGGTACGCGCCCGGCTCGGCCTCGGCGGGCACAACTACGTGGCGTTCCTCGGGGCCAAGGAGCCGCGCAAGAACGTACCGAACCTGATCCGGGGCTGGGTGCTCGCCGTACAGGACCGGGCCGATCCGCCGGCCCTGGTCATCGCCGGTGGTCAGGGGCACGACGACGACATCGACCAGGCCGTCGCCGACGTACCGGCGCACCTGCGGCTGCTCCGCCCCGGCTATCTGCGCTACGCCGACCTGCCCGGCTTCCTGGGCGGTGCCCTGGTCGCCGCCTACCCGTCGTACGGGGAGGGCTTCGGCCTGCCGATCCTGGAGGCGATGGCCTGCGCCGCACCGGTGCTCACCACGCCCCGGCTGTCGCTGCCCGAGGTCGGCGGCGACGCGGTCGCGTACACCAGCGAGGACCCGCAGCAGATCGCCACCGACCTGGCCGCGCTGCTCGACGACGAGGCGCGCCGGCTGGCGCTGGCCAAGGCGGGTCTCGACCGGGCCAAGGAGTTCACCTGGGAGTCCAGCGCCGAGGTGCACCTGGCGGCCTGGACCCGGATCAGCGGATGAACCCGACGTCCAGGGTGAGGGCAAGCATGCATATGAGGGGCAAAACGTCCGGCATGATGTGTTGATGTTTTTCGCCGTCATCCCGGCCGGCGGCAGTGGCACCCGCCTCTGGCCGCTGTCCCGCGCCGGACACCCGAAGTTCCTGCACCCGCTCACGGGCACCGACGCGTCACTGCTCCAGGCGACGGTCGACCGCCTTGGTCCGCTCACCACCGGCGACCGGACCCTGGTGGTCACCGGCGTCGCCCACGTCACCGCCGTGGCCCGCCAGCTCGCCGAGCTGCCGGAGGAGAACATCCTGGTCGAGCCGTCGCCCCGGGACTCCTGCGCGGCCATCGCCCTGGCCGCGGCGGTGATCGCGCTGCGCGAGCCGACGGCGGTGATGGGCTCGTTCGCCGCGGACCACCTGATCGGCGACCCGGCCCGCTGGGTCGACACCGTCCGGCTGGCGATCACCGGCGCCGAGCAGGGCCTGCTGATGACGGTCGGCATCACCCCGACCCGCCCGGAGACCGGCTACGGCTACCTCCAGTGCGGCCCGCTGATCGACGGCGGCCCGCTGCGCAAGGTGGACGAGTTCAAGGAGAAGCCCGCCGCCGACGTCGCCGAGGCGTACGTCCGGTCCGGGCACTACCTCTGGAACGCCAGCATGTTCGTCTGGCAGGTGGACGTGTTCCTGACCGAGCTGGCCCGCCAGCAGCCCGAACTGCACGCCGGGGTGACCGCCATCGCGCGGGCCTGGCACACCCCGGAGCGGGAGGACGTACTCGGCCGGATCTGGCCCACGCTGACCAAGATCTCGGTCGACTACGCGGTGATGGAGGGCGCGGCGGCGGCCGGTCGGGTGGCCACCGTCCCCGGCGACTTCGGCTGGAACGACATCGGCGACTTCCACACCCTCGGGGACGTACTGCCGGCGGACTCGGACGGCAACGTGGTGCTCGGCGGCGACGAGACCGAGAAGCCCGGCGTCCTGCTCTGGGACAGCACCAATCTGGTAGTGGTGCCGCACTCCGGCCGGCTGGTGGCCACCCTCGGCCTGCACGACCTGATAGTGGTGGACACGCCCGACGCATTGATGATCTGCCCCCGCGACCGGGCCCAGGACGTGAAGAAGCTCGTCGACGAGTTGAAGCAGCGCGACGAGGAGAACTACATCTGAGCCGAACGGCGTTGGCGCCGGTCCGTACGCTGATCGACATGACCGGCGCCGTGCACACCGTGGACCTGGCCCTCGGCGGTAACGAGGCAAGTGACCTGCTGCCCGTACGGGCACCCGAGGTGCTCGCCGCGTACGACGCCCGACTGGCGTTCTGGACGGTGCTCGACGAGGCGCCGGTCGAGCGTTGCGTCGGCCTGCTGGTGCAGCACCACGGCGGCGGGTGGGCGGCGTATCCGCTGGCCGGGGACGCGGGGCCGGAGCAGGGCCGGACCGAGGACGCCGAGGCGCTGGCCCGGTTCGGTGAGTGGATCTACGTGCTCGGGTCGCACTTCGGCTCGAAGGCCGGGCCGCTGCGTCCCCGCCGCGCGTTCGTGGCCCGGTTCCGGGAGGCGGACGCCACCACCGGCCTGCTCCGGTTGCAGGTGGTGCGCAACCAGTTCCGGCTGCACCGCGCGGTCAACGACGTACTGGCCGGCGCGGACATCACCGTCCTGCCGCCCGGCGACCGGGTCCGGCACCGGTTCATCGCCGAGACGGTGGCCCGGGGCAGCGCGCGGGCGAAGACCTGGGTGAGCCGGCTCGCCCCGGACGACCACCCGCTCAACGTGGAGGGCGCCGCCTTCACCCCGACCGGATCCCTGCTGCTCGGGCTCCGGTTCCCGGTCACCGACCGGGGCGAACCGATCCTGGTCGAGGTGACCGGGATGGCCGGGATGTTCGAGTCGGGCTCCTGGCCACGGGTGATCCGGGCGTACGCGTTGACCGGGGTGACCCCGCCCGGTGCGCTGACCGGGTTCCGGGCGCTGTCGGCCGACGCCGACGGGTCGTACTCGGCGGTGATCGGCTCGATCGACGCGCTCGGCAAGGGTTCGGTGCTGCTCGACGACCACCCGGCCGGCGGTGACGTGACCTCCCGACACGTACGTTTCCGACTGCCGTCCGACGCCGGGCCGCTGCCGTCGGACGCCGACGGGTCGGCCGGGTCGGGTCGACGGGAGGTTCCGGGGGAACTGGTGGCCGACCTCGCCCCACTGCGCAATGTGGAGGGACTGGCCGAGGCGGCGGGCGGGCACCTCTACGTGACCGACGAGGACCAGCGGATCGGGCTCTGGTCCAGTCCCTCGCTGGAGTGGGACGTCCGGGCGACACCTTCGCGGACCAGCGGCCGCGAACCCTCGTGGTGAACTGCCCGGACGTCCGTTCCTCCCCATGACCCGGCAAGACCTGCGTCGCGCTGGGCAATAGCGAGCATGCCGGGACGGCACCGGGGCAGTCGAGGTCTTTCAGTTCACGCTGAAAGATGCAGGTGGATCGAGCCGGGTACGATGCGACAGGTGTCGGAATGCCCCCTGGCCGCCACCACCGGGAGCCGCCTGGATGCTGAGAATCTTCTTCTCCAGTAAGGACATCGCCCGGACCCGGGTCGCCGCCGCGGCCGATCCGATCTGGGAACTGATCCTGAGCCTGCACATGTTGCAGAGCCGCACCCACGACCCGGTGATGTCCGGCTGGCGGCGCGACGTCTACCGGGGCCTGCGCCGGGAGAACCTCGCCGGCCAGCAGCGCCTGCTCTTCGCACTCAACCCGCCGCGCGGCTACTTCCCCGACTTCCTCACCCCGGTGCAGAGTTCCCAGGGCCTGGAAGCGGGTCTGGACGCGATCCGCTCCACGCCGGCCCGACTGCTGCACCACGACCTGTCCGTGCTCGCCACCGAGAACGCCCTGCCCGGTTCGGCCCACCCGCTCGCCCGTGGCGAGCCGGAGGTGCTGCGCCACCTCACCGACTCGATGCGGCAGTACCAGTCGGTGGCGCTCGGACCCTACTGGGACCGGGTCGAGGCGGCCGTCGAGGCGGACCGGATCCGCCGGGCCAGGGCCCTGCTCGACGGCGGTGCCGAGGGACTGCTGGCGAGCCTGCGACCGGCGGTCCGCTACTCGGCCGGCGTGCTGGAGGTGTTGGACTACCCGTACAGCCGGGAACTGCACCTCGGCGACCGTGGACTGACGCTGATCCCGTCGTTCTTCTGCTCGCGTACGCCGGTGGCCCTGTTCGATCCGGACCTGCCACCGGTGCTGGTCTACCCGGTCGACCGGCTCGGCGGGCTCACTCCCGCACCCGGTGAGGGGGCCGGTCCGGCGCCCGCCGTCGGCCAGGGCAGCGGCCGGGAGGCGTTGGCCGCGTTGCTCGGCCGGACCCGGGCCAACGTGCTCGAAGTGGTGGACGAGGGCTGCTCGACCGGGGAGGTGGCCCGCCGGCTGCACATCTCGCCCGCCGCCGCCAGCCAGCACGCCACCGTGCTGCGCAACGCCGGACTGCTGGTCAGCCAGCGGGACCGCAACACCGTACGGCACACGCTCACCCCGCTGGGCAGGGCGATGCTGCACCAGTGAAGCCGTACGCCGCCGGCTGCCGGTGCTCGGGTGGGTTCAGAGGGCGAGGGCGGCCACCGCTGTGCTGCCGGACGGCGGCGCGGTCACCGACGACGCCACCCCTTCGGCGGCCAGTGCGGCACGCAACCGGTGCAGGTCAGCGCCGAACCGGACGAGCGTGCCGGCGGCCGAACCCGTCGCGGCGGTGTCGTCCGGGGGAGTGCAGAGCACCATCGCGGTGGCGCCCGCCGGCCAGTCCGGTACGGCGCCGGCCAGCCGGTCGCGTACCTCCTCGTGGGTGACCATAGAGAAGAGCGTGCCGGGCGCCACCACGTCGGCCACCATGGCGATCGCCCGGTCCACCACCGCCGGGTCGACCCCGGTGCCGTCCGGCCCGGCCCCGGTCGGCGTCGCCTCGGCCAGGGTGGCCGCCGCGCGCAGACCGCTGGCCCGCGCCTCGGCCGTGCCGAGCGAGAACAGGTCCTGTTCGGCGTTGCGGACCAGGACCGCCGCACCCGCCCCGTCGACCGGGTCGACCGCGTTGAGGTAGCCCCGGATGACCGCCACCGGCACCTGGTCGCGTTTGCCCTTGACCAGTTCGCCCGCGCCGGCCAGCTCGTCGACCACGGCCATCTGGGTGATGCTCAGCTCGTTGCCGTACGGGTCGACCTCGCCCCGGTGGTCCCGGATCGCGCTCAGGCCGGCGACGCCGAGCGCCACGTCGGTGAGCCCGTTGCGCCACGGCCGCCCCATCGTGTCCGACACGATCACCACCACGTCCGCGCCGTGCCGCTCGCGCAGTGCCGCGCGCAGCCCACGGGCGGAGGCGTCCGGGTCCTTGGGCAGCAGCACCAGCCGCGACGGGTCCACATTGGACGCGTCGATGCCGGCCGAGGCCATCACGAAGCCGTGATGGGTCTGCACGATCCGGGTGGGTCCGCGCCGGGCCACCGGCCGGGCGGTCTCCGCGGTCAGGATCTCCTCCCGCGCCGCCTCCCGTTCCGGCCCGTCGGCCGCCGGTACGTCGACCAGCCGGCCCTCCGCCTTCGAAACGATCTTGCTGGTGACGACCAGTACGTCTCCGTCGCGCAGCCACGGCGCGGCGGTCGTGATCATCGCCGCCAGGTCGTCGCCCTCGGTCACGTCACCGATGCCGAGCACCGGCAGGATCTCCAGTTTCATGCCAGCTCCAGGGGGGTCATGCCGGTCGGATACACACTCAGGCCAGTTCCAGGGCGGCCCGGACCATCGCCACCGTCGCGGCCTCGTCGGTCATCCAGAGCGGAGCGGCCCGGACGGTCAGCTCCGGCACCGTCGTCTCCGCGTCCGTCGTGTCCACCAGCCAGCCGTCGAGGATCCCGCCGGTGGCGCGGGCGCCGTACAGGGCGCCGACCCCGGCGGCGGTGACCGGCACGCCGAGCACCGACAGGCAACGGTCGGCCATGCCGCGTACCGGCGCGTCGCCGATGATCGGCGACACCCCGACCACCGGGGCCCGGCCGGCGGTCAGCGCCTCCCGCAGCCCCGGCACCGCGAGGATCGGGGCGATGCTCACCACCGGGTTGCTCGGCGCCACCAGCACCACGTCCGCCCCGGCGAGTGCGTCCAGCACGCCAGCCGCCGGTTTCGCCGCCTCGGCACCGACGAACACGAACCGGTGGGTCGGGATAGCACCACGGTGGCGTACCCACCACTCCTGGAAGTGGATCGCCCGCGTTCCGCCGCCGTCGGCCCCACTCTCGGTCGGCACGTCGACGACAACGTGCGTCTCCAGCCGGTCGTCGGTGGCCGGCAGCAGGCGTACGCCGGGCTGCCAGCGGGCGCAGAGCGCTTCCGTCACCGCGGAGAGCGGGTAACCGGCGTTGAGCATGGTCGTCCGGACCAGGTGGGTGGCCACATCCCGGTCACCCAGCCCGAACCAGCTCGGCTCGGCGCCGTACGCGGCGAGCTCGCTCTTGATCGTCCAGGTCTCGCCGACCCGTCCCCAGCCGCGCTCCGGATCGGCGCCACCACCCAGGGTGTACATGACGCTGTCCAGGTCGGGGCAGATCCGCAGCCCGTGCATGATCACGTCGTCGCCGACGTTGACCACCGCGGTCACCTCGTCGCCCGACTGCGCGGCGTACGCCCGTACGCCGGTCAGGAAGCGGGCCCCGCCGATGCCGCCGGTCAGTACCACGATGTGCATGGGTCCATCCTCGCTCACCCCGCGCGCCGAGCCGTGCAGCGGGTTGGCGGCTAGGCTCACCTGCGGCACCCGTCCGCACACCGCCCCAGGGGGAGCTTTGACCAGTCAGCCTGGGCCCGCGCCGACCGACTCGACGCAGGCCCGACAGATAACGCATCCACTGCGGGAGCCGGCGGCACTGGCTCTGGTGGGTGCCAACGCACTGTTGCTCTTCGTCGCGGTGATCAACCTGCTGATCCCGCGCGGCGAGGGCGACGAGTTCACCCGCCGGGCGGGGGGCAGCTTCGGCGACTTCGTCGGGCTCACCGCGATCCTGCTGCCGCTGCTCGCCGTGCTGATCGCCACGCACCTGCAACCGATCGTCGGCCAGGCCAAGCTGATCACCCAGATCGCCCTGGTCGAGTACGCCGTCTCCGCGCTGTTCGCGGTCGTCACCGTGCTCGCCTGGCTGGTCGGCACGCTGGCCGAGGGGGAGTTCCGGCAGGCCTTCACCGGGCTGCTGACCCAGATCGCCTTCCTGATGATCTTCGGGGTCGCCGCGTTCCTGGTCTTCAAGGTCTGGCGGACGCTCTACTACGTGCCCAAGCCCAAGCCGCAGCAGGGCTACTACGGCCAGCCCGGTTTTCCCCAGCAGGGGTTCCCGCAGCAGGGCTACCCCCAGGGCTACCCGCCCCAGGGTTACCCGCAGCCGGGCCAGCCCCAGCCGGGTCAGCCGCAGGGCTACCCCCAGGGTTACCCGCAGCCGGGGCAGCCGGGCTACCCGCAGGGTTACCCGCAGCAGGCGTACCCGCAGCCCGGTTACGGCCAGCCGACCGGCGGCTTCGGCGTACCGGCGCCGGCATCGGCACCGCCGGTCTCGGCGCCGCCCTCGGCTCCGACCTCCGGGGCCCAGGCACCGGTTCCGCCGGCCCAGGCGCAGGCACCCGTCGGATCGCCGTTCGCCGCCCCGACCTCGGCGCCGCCGGCCACCGGCGAGCCGACCCAGGTGATCGGACAGGCCCCGTCGGGCGACGACAACGCCGAGCGGACCCAGCTGATCAACCCGGCGAGCCAGCAGCCGACCGCCGGCGGTCAGCCGCCGGCCAGCCGGATCGACGGCGACGAGCCCACCGAGCCGTACCAGCGATGATCGACGGCGACGAGCCGTACCAGCGATGATCGTCGGCCGGGGTGGACACCGAGCAGCGGTGTCCACCCCGCCGATGTGACCGGGACCATGCGGTCATGTCGGCGGCACGGCCTAGGCTGCACAGGTGGCTGATCGCATCGACTCCGGTCCGACCGAGGCGAGCCTGCGGCGGGCGTTGCGGCGCGCCGCCGACGGCCGGGCCGTGGACACCGACGAGGCGGTCGCGTTGCTCACCGCGCGCGGCGACCTGCTGGACGAACTGCTCGGGGTCGCCGGTGCGATCCGGGACGCGGGTCTGCGCGATGCCGGGCGACCCGGCGTGGTCACGTACTCCAAAAAGGTTTTCATTCCGTTGACCCGGCTGTGCCGGGATCGCTGCCACTACTGCACCTTCGCGACCGTGCCGCACCGGCTGCCCGCCGCCTACCTCGACCGGGACGAGGTGCTGGCGATCGCCCGCGAGGGCGCCGCGCAGGGCTGCAAGGAAGCGCTGTTCACCCTCGGCGACCGCCCGGAGGAGCGCTGGCCGGCGGCCCGGCAGTGGCTGGACGAGCGCGGCTACGACTCCACACTCGACTACGTGCGGGCCAGCGCGGTGGCGGTGCTGGAGGAGACCGGCCTGCTGCCGCACCTCAACCCCGGCGTGCTCTCCTGGGCCGAGTTGCAGCGGCTCAAGCCGGTGGCGCCGAGCATGGGCATGATGCTGGAGACGACCGCCACCCGGCTCTGGTCCGAGCCGGGCGGTCCGCACTACGGCTCCCCGGACAAGGAACCCGCGGTCCGCCTGCGCGTGCTGGACGACGCCGGCCGGGTCGGGGTCCCGTTCACCACCGGTCTGCTGATCGGCATCGGCGAGACGCTGGCCGAGCGGGTCGACGCGCTGTTCGCGATCCGCCGCAGCGACCGCGAGTACGGCCACATTCAGGAAGTCATCGTGCAGAACTTCCGCGCCAAGCCGGACACGGCGATGCGCGGAATGCCCGACGCCGAGCTGCACGACCTGGCGGCGACGGTGGCGGTGGCCCGGGTGCTGCTCGGCCCGAAGGCCCGGATCCAGGCCCCACCGAACCTGATCGCCGGCGAGTTCGACCTGCTGCTGCGGGCCGGGATCGACGACTGGGGCGGCGTGTCGCCGGTGACCCCGGACCACGTCAACCCGGAGCGCCCCTGGCCGCAGATCGAGGAGCTGGCCCGGCGTACCGCCGCCGCCGGCTTCACCCTGCGGGAACGGCTCACCATCTACCCGGAGTACGTCCGTCGCGGCGACCCGTGGCTCGACCCGAGGATCGGGCCGCACGTGAGCGCGCTGGCCGACCCGGCGACCGGGCTCGCGGTCGAGGCGGCGCTGCCGGTCGGTCGGCCCTGGCAGGAGCCGGACGACGCGTACGTGCCGGGCGGCCGGACCGACCTGCACACCACCATCGACACCAGCGGGCGGACCGAGGACCGGCGCGGCGACTTCGACAGCGTCTACGGCGACTGGGCGCAGCTCGCGGCCCAGGTCAACGAGAGCGCGGCGGCGGTGGCCGGGCAGTCCGGGGGTGCCGCGTCCCGGCTGCCCGCCGACCTGCTGGCCGGGCTGGGGCTGGCCGCGAACGACCCGGCCGCCCTGTTGGAGCCGAAGAACGAGGACGCCGCGATGGCGCTGTTCGGCGCCGACGGCGCGGCCCTGGACGAGCTGTGCCGGCTGGCCGACGACGTACGCCGGTCGGCCGTCGGGGACGACATCACGTACGTCGTCAACCGCAACATCAACTTTAGTAATGTCTGTTATGTCGGGTGCAGGTTTTGTGCCTTCGCCCAACGCGAGAAGGACGCCGACGCGTTCCGCCTCTCCGTCGAGCAGGTCGCCGACCGGGCCGAGGAAGCCTGGCAGGCCGGCGCGACCGAGGTCTGCATGCAGGGCGGCATCGACCCGAAACTGCCGGTCAGCGTGTACGCCGACATCGTCCGTGCGGTCAAGGCGCGGGTGCCGGGCATGCACGTGCACGCGTACTCGCCGATGGAGATCGTCACCGCGGCGGCCAAGGCGGGCGTGTCCGTACGGGACTGGCTCACCCAGCTGCGCGACGCCGGGCTCGACACCATTCCGGGCACCGCCGCCGAGATCCTCGACGACGACGTGCGCTGGGTGCTGACCAAGGGCAAACTGCCGGCCGCCACCTGGGTCGAGGTGGTCAGCACCGCCCACGAGCTGGGCATCCGGTCCAGCTCAACCATGATGTACGGCCACGTCGACCACCCCGGGCAGTGGCTCGGGCACTTCCGGGTGCTGGCCGGGATCCAGGACCGTACCGGCGGCTTCACCGAGTTCGTGGGCCTGCCGTTCGTGCACACCAACGCCCCGATCTACCTCGCCGGCATCGCCCGCCCCGGCCCCACCTGGCGGGAGAACCGGGTGGTGCACGCGATGGCCCGGCTGCTGCTGCACGGGCGGATCGACAACATCCAGTGCTCCTGGGTGAAGCTCGGCGACGAGGGCACGGTGGAGATGCTCCGGGGCGGCTGCAACGACCTCGGCGGCACGCTGATGGAGGAGACGATCTCCCGGATGGCCGGTTCCGACAACGGCTCCGCCCGTACGGTGGCGCAGTTGGAGGCCATCGCGGCGGCGGCCGGGCGGCCGGCCCGTCGGCGGACCACGGCCTACGGGCACACTGCCTGATTCCCGACCGGGTCTGCCCGGATCGCCGTCCCGATGACTGGACGGGGACGGTCGGATCCAGGGTTGGATATCCGACACTTCGCGGGCGACACGCCGACCGACTCCTTGGCGTGTCCCATCGCGCCACGCCGGATTTCGGCGGCAACTCGCCGATGAGGCGTTACTCCCGCCGGTCTCAATCGGTAGGGCAGGCGGCGAGACCGGAAGGCCCCGCAGGTCGTCCGAGCCGTACCGGAAGGGTGACCCCATTTATCAGGTTCGGCTTGACGACGCACGCATTACACCCGTGTAATTTCAGTGGGGTCGTTCGAACGGAGCGCATCAAACTGCCACCGTACGGACAAAAACACGCCTTCCGCGTGGGGGGTTGCGCCGGCCTCGTTGCCGGCGCGCGATAAGGAGGCATCTGATGGACGGCCGACTCGAGGTGGCCGACCTGCTCGGGAATGCGCCGGAGTGGCAGGAGCGAGCGCTCTGCTCGCAGACTGACCCGGAGGCGTTCTTTCCCGAGAAGGGCGGCTCGACCCGTGAGGCAAAGCGGATCTGCTCGCGCTGCGACGTCAAGGCCGAATGCCTGGAATACGCGCTCGGGCACGACGAACGGTTCGGCATCTGGGGCGGACTCTCCGAGCGGGAGCGCCGCAAGCTCAAGCGTCGGGTGGCCTGACGTACGCCGGCCGGGCGGTGGGGGCCGCCCGGCTCAGGCTAGCTCGTCCGGATCGACGCCGAGCAGGTTCGCGACCTGTTCGATGATCACGTCGTGGACGAGGTCGGCCAGGTCCTCCCGGTCCATGGCCCGGAACTCCAGCGGTCGGCGGTACAGCACGATCCGGGGCGGCACCTCCTGCCGACCCGGACGGCCCGGCAGCAGCCGCGCCAGCGGCACCTCGCCGTCCTCCAGCACGTCGGAGTCGTACACGTTCAGATCCGGGGGTACGTCCTCGACGGCGAACTCGACACCCGCCAGCTCCTTGGCGAACCGCCGCTCAAGGGTTTCCACGGTGTCCAGCACGAGATCGTCGAAGATCTCGGCCTTGGTACGCGCCAGCGGCACCGTCGCCGGCACCAGCCGACCGCGCAGGCCCCGGCCGTGGCGGTCCCGGCGGGTACGCCGCCCGGGGCCCGGCCGGCGATGCTCCGGACTGGTCATGTGCACAGGGTAGACCCAGGTTGGGTGGATCCCGGATTGCGGATCACCTCGTGTCGGGACCGGGATCGAGTCCGGTTCGCGCCGTTGCCCGAATTGTGGCCAGGACGGTCGGCGTGTCGTACCGGCAAGCGGTGTGTTGGAGGCGGTAAGAGAGATACCGTGCCGCCGTGAGGTCACCACGGCGTTGTTCGCGCAACGGCTGCCCCCGGCAGGCCGTCGCCACGCTGACCTATGTCTACAACGAGTCGACCGCCGTGGTGGGACCGCTGGCCGCCTTCGCCGAGCCGCACACGTACGACCTCTGTGAGCAGCACGCCCGCAGCCTGACCGCCCCGCGCGGCTGGGAGGTGGTTCGGCACGAGGGCGAGTTCGAGCCACCGCCGCCGACCACCGACGACCTGGTCGCGCTCGCCGAGGCCGTCCGCGAGGCGGCCCGCCCGATCCAGCCGCGTCAGGACGAGGTCGACATCGACCTGCCGCCGGGGCAGCAGACCGGCCGGCGCGGACACCTCCGGGTCATCCCGCCCACCCACTGAGCTGTCCCGCTCCCCACCCGTGGGTTGGTCATGCCCGCTCCCGTCCGTTGGCGAGGGGCCCTTCCCTCAGCCCAGGAGACGGTTGACGAGGGCGGCCCGGCGGGAGGCGCTACCGCTGCGGCTCTCGGCCGCGTCCGCCGCGTTTGTCAGGCGCAGGCCCGCGTTCACCCCGAGCCAGCGCAGCGGCTCCGGTTCCCAGCGGCGCGACCGGTGCCCCACCCACGGCAGCGCGGTCAGCTCGCTCGGCACACCGAGGATCAGGTCGGCGAGCGTACGCCCGGCGAGGTTGGTGGTCGCCACCCCGTCGCCGACGTAGCCGCCGGCCCAGCCGAGCCCGGTGGAGCGGTCCAGCCCGACCGAGGTCGACCAGTCCCGGGCCACCCCGAGCGGTCCACCCCACCGGTGACTGATCGCCACCTCCGGCCCGAGCACCGGGAAGAGTTCGGCCAGGCAGTCCCGCAGCGCGTCGAAGATCCGTGGCTCACGGTCGTACTCGGGCCGCACCCGCGACCGGAAGTGGTACGGCGCACCGCGACCACCGAAGGCGAGCCGGTCGTCGGCGGTCCGCTGACCATAGATGATCATGTGCCGGAAGTCGGAGAAGGTTTCCCGCTCGGCCAGCCCGATCCGGTCCCACGCCGGCGCCGGCAGCGGCTCGGTGGCCACCATCAGCGAGTAGATCGGGGCCAGCGTGCGCCGGTGACCGGGCAGGCCGGCGGTGTAGCCCTCGGTCGCCCGGATCACGATCGGCGCCCTGACCGTGCCGGCGGGGGTCCGCACCCGGCCCGGCCCGATCGAGGTGACCGGGGTGCGCTCGTGGACACGTACGCCGTGTTGCCGCACCGCGCGGACCAGGCCACGGGCCAGCTTGGCCGGGTGGATCGCGGCGCAGTGCGGGGTGAAGGTGGCGCCGAGCACGCCCTCGGCGTTGCACCGGGTGGCCGCCTCGGTCGGGCCGAGCAGGGCGAGGTGGGACTCGTCGAAGCCGTACTCGCGGGCCTCGTCCACCTCGGCCGTGGCTCGGGCGAGTTGGGCCGGGGTGCGGGCCAGGGTGACCGTGCCGCCCCGAAACCAGTCGCAGTCGATGCCCTCGGCGGCGGTCACCCGCCCGACCTCGTCCACGGTCGCCTGCATCGCCCGCTGCATGGCGATCGCCGCGTCCCGCCCGTGCCGGCGGGCGAGCTTCGCCGTCGTGGTGGCGAACAGCGCCGAGCACCAGCCACCGTTGCGCCCGGAGGCGCCGTAGCCGGCAATTTCCTTTTCCAGTACGGCGATCCGCAGCGACGGATCGGCAACGGCCAGGTAGTACGCCGTCCAGAGCCCGGTGTAACCGGCGCCGACGATGGCCACGTCGGCGTCCCGGTCGCCGGTCAGCGGGTCGTCTGGCGCCAGCTCGCCTTCTACTGTGGACATCCAGTAGGAGATGTCCCGGTAGCTCACACCAACCGCCACGCCTCGGTCAGCACGCCGCGCAGGATCTGCTCGATCTCGTCAAACTGGCGCTGGTCGGCGATCAGCGGCGGGGCGAGCTGCACCACCGGATCACCCCGGTCGTCGGCCCGGCAGTAGAGCCCGGCCTCGAACAGCGCGGTGGACAGGAAACCGCGTAGCAGCCGCTCGGACTCCGCCTCGTCAAACGTCTCCCTGGTCGTCTTGTCCTTGACCAGCTCGATGCCGTAGAAGTAGCCGTCGCCCCGGATGTCGCCGACGATCGGCAGGTCGTTCAACCGCTCCAGAGTGGACCGGAATGCGTCCTCGTTCTTCCGTACGTGGCCGACCAGGTCCTCGCGGGCGAACACGTCGAGGTTGGCCAGCGCGACGGCACAGGAGACCGGGTGCCCGCCGAAGGTGACGCCGTGGGCGAACATCTCGGTGCCGGCGAGGAACGGTTCGATCAGCCGGTCGCTGGCGATCATCGCGCCGAGCGGGGCGTACCCGGAGGTGATGCCCTTGGCGGTGGTGATCATGTCGGGCTGGTAGCCGTACCGCTGGGCGCCGAAGTACTCACCCAACCGGCCCCAGGAGCAGATCACCTCGTCGGAGACGAGCAGTACGTCGTACTGGTCGCAGATCTCGCGTACCCGATCGAAGTAACCCGGCGGCGGCGGGAAGCAGCCGCCGGAGTTCTGCACCGGTTCCAGGAACACTGCGGCGACGGTGTCCGGCCCCTCCCGTTCGATCGCCCGGCCGATCTCGTCGGCGGCCCAGCGGCCGAACGCCTCCGGGTCGTCGCCGTGCTCCGGCGCGCGGTAGAAGTTGGTGTTCGGCACCTTGATCGCGCCCGGCACCAGCGGCTCGAAGTCGGTCTTGATGCCCGGCAGCCCGGTGATCGACAGCGCCCCCATCGACGTCCCGTGGTACGCGATGTACCGGCTGATCACCTTGTACTTGTTCGGCTTCCCGGTGCGCTTGAAGTAGGCGCGGGCCAGCTTCCACGCCGACTCCACGGCCTCGGACCCACCGGTGGTGAAGAACACCCGGTTCAGGTCGCCCGGAGTCAGCGAGGCGATCCGCTCGGCCAACTCGATAGCGGTCGGGTGCGCGTACGACCAGAGCGGAAAGTACGCCAGCTCGGCGGCCTGCTTGGCGGCTGCCTCGGCGAGTTCGGTACGGCCGTGGCCGGCGTTGACCACGAACAGTCCGGCCAGCCCGTCGAGGTAGCGGCGCCCCTGGCTGTCCCAGACGTACGCACCCTCGCCCCGGACGATGGTCGGCACCTCCGCGTCGCGGTAGCTCGACATCCGGGTGAAGTGCATCCAGAGGTGGTCGGTGGCGTTGGCCATGGCTGCCTGCCCCTGTTCCGTGATCGGGCCGGATCCCGGCCGCTGTGACCACGGTTATCGCACAGGTCCCGGCCGTGACGCAAGGGTTAACGCCACTCATTCGCGATCACGGCAACGGTTTCTGTGGGTTGCGCTGTTGTCGGCAACGAAATCCGTAGGTGCTGGTGAAGGGCTGGGTGTCGCTGTTGAGAGATGTCCGTCTGGACACCTGTAGGGCCTTTGTGGGGCGGTTCGTGGGCTCCCGGCTGATCCGGTCTGATCCATGAATGCCCAGCTCCTGCCCCATAAATGATCGATGTTCGGCGTGTTGCTCGGCGGGACGGATATTGATCTCCGTCATCGATCTGGTGCTGGGGGCGTTCACAAAACCGAGAGAGGGGCCGGGCGATGAACGAGGTTCTGCGGTTGGCGATGGCGAAGGCGGGCGTGACCGCCGACTCGCTTGCCGGGCGGGTGCAGGTCGATCCGAAGACGGCGGCGCGGTGGGTGGCGGTGGGGCGGATCCCGCATCCACGTACCAGGGTGGCGGTGGCGAAGATTCTCGGCCGGGACCCCGCCGAGCTGTGGCCCGACCCGTTCCGGCGGCGGGACATGCCATGGTTCCGCCAGTGGGCCGAGGTCGAACCAGACGCCGTCGCGATGTGGGCGTATCAGCCGCTGCTCGTGCCGGGCCTGCTCCAGACCGAGGCGTACGCCCGCGCGATGCTCAACGTGGGCCGGGTGCTGCCGCCGGAGACGGTGGAGCAGATCGTGGCGAGCTGACTCAAGCGGCAGTGGATCCTGTCGCGCGACCAGCCGCCGCAGTTCCACGTAGTGATCGACGAGGTGGTGCTCCGGCGGCTGCTCGGCAGCCGGGACCTCATGCGCGAGCAGCTCGAACACCTGGCGAAGATGGCCGAGCAGCCGTTTGTCCAGCTCCGCGTCATCCCCAGCGACACACCGTGGCACACCGGGCTGGCTGGTCCGTTCGTCCTCGCCCAGCTCAGGGACGGCAAGGAGTTGGCCTACCTGGACAATCAGCTCCGAGGTCAGATCGAGAAGGAGGCGTCCGACATTGTTATGCTCAAAAAGCGTTGGGACAGCCTGACCGGTGAAGCGCTGTCTCGACGGCAGACGATCGCTCTGATCAGGGATGTGGCGCAGACATGGACATGACCGACGCCCGCTGGCGCACCTCCACCCGCAGCAGCAACAACGGTGGGGACTGCGTCGAAGTGGCGGACAACCTGCCCGGACGGGTCCTGGTCCGGGACACCAAGAACCGCGAAGGCGGCATCCTCAGCTTCGCCCCCGCCGCATGGCAAGCCTTCGTGGCCCTGACAAAACAGCACTGACCCCTCGATCTCCACCGCACGCCCCCGCCGCCGACCCCTCGGCGCGGGGGCGTCGCCGTGCCGGGAGCGTTACCGTCCGCGTGTCGCCGCGACCGGGCCGCATAACGCGGAAAGTTCCTACATCAGAGATTGCGTACGTACACCATCTCCGATGTACGTCCCAAACGCGTCACGCCTCCCAGCGCGCAACACGCCGCCCCCGCCCCGCCCCGCCGCGCCCCCGCCCCGCCCCGCCCCGCCGAGCGAAGTTGACCATGAAGTTAGCGACAGAAATCGGCCTTGAAACCGTCGCTAACTTCATGATCAACGGGGTTTGGTGGGGGTGGGGTTGGGGGTGGGGGTGGGGGGTTAGGCGGTGCCCCAGGAGTAGGTTTGTTTGCGGAGTTTTAGGTAGACGAAAGCCTCCGTCGAGACGACGCCGGGGACGGCGCGTAGGCGTTGCAGGATCTCCAGGAGGTGGTCGTCGTTGCGGCAGACGACCTCGGTGAGCAGGTCGAATGAGCCGGCGGTGATGACCACGTAGTCGACCTCGTCCAGCTCGGCCAGGCGATCCGCCACCTGTTCCAGGTCGCCGTCGGTTTTCAGGCCGATCATCGCTTGGCGGGGGAAGCCGAGCTGGAGTGGGTCGGTCACGGCGACGATCTGCATCACCCCGGCGTCGAGCAGGCGTTGCACCCGCTGGCGTACCGCCGCCTCGGAGAGGCCGACCGCCCGGCCGATGGTCGCGTACGCCCGGCGCCCGTCCTCCTGCAACTGCTCGATGATCTGTTTCGCGACGTCGTCGAGCAGCACATGATTGGCACCTTCGCGTACGGTGACTCGTCGTGCGCGGCGATCGTCGGCGGGCCCGTTGACCATCTTTCCCCCAGTCGCTGACCAGGCATTGGATGCCTGTTGTGTTACCACGGTGAGTCTGGCGCATTTCGTTGCGAACAGCTACTTCCGCGACGGAATCCCTTGTAACAAGCGGTGCCGCATGCCAGGATCGTCGTCACATTGGATCAGTCGCGATGACATCCGGCCGGCGGGCGCCACCCCCCACGTTCCGCACGCTGGCTCGACCCCCGAGGAGCCGTCATGCGTAACCGTTTCCGCCCACCGCCGCCCGGCGTTTCCGGTCTGACGCTGCTGCCCGGTGTCTCCCGCCGGACCCTGCTGCACGGTGCCGCCGGCTCGGCGGCGCTGCTCGCCGCCGGTGGCGCGCTCAGCGCCTGCGGCACCAAGGGCGCGCAGCAGACCGAGGCCGGCTGTGTCAGCGAGGACCTTTCCGGCAGCGAGAAGACGCTCGCCTTCTCCAACTGGCCGCAGTATCTCGACGTTGACGAGGCCGACGAGTCGAAGCGGCCCACCCTCGACGCGTTCCAGGCCAAGTCCGGCATAAAGGTCACGTACACCGAGGACATCAACGACAACAATGAGTTCTTCGGCAAGGTGCAGAACCAGCTTGCCGCCTGCCAGTCGACCGGGCGCGACATCATCGTGCTCACCGACTGGATGGCCGCCCGGGTGATCCGGCTCGGCTGGGTGCAGAAGCTGGACAAGACCAAGCTGCCCAACGTCGAGAAGAACCTGCTCGCCTCTCTGCGCGGGCGCTCCTTCGACCCGAACAACGAGTACGCCCTGCCGTGGCAGTCCGGCCTGTCCGGGCTCGCCTACAACGGCAGTGTCACCAAGGAGATCCGTACGGTCGACGAACTGCTCACCCGGCCCGACCTCAAGGGCAAGGTGACCGCGTTGAGCGAGATGCGCGACACCATGGGCCTGTTGTTGCAGTCCAACGGGCACGACCCGGCGAAGTTCACCGACGCCCAGTTCGACGACGCGCTGGCCAAGTTGCAGAAGGCCGTCGACAGCGGGCAGATCCGCCGGTTCACCGGCAACGACTACGCGCCCGAGCTGGCCAAGGGTGACGTGGCGGCGTGCATCGGCTGGTCCGGTGACGTCATCCAGCTCTCGGCCGAGAACGACAAAATCCAGTTCGTGGCGCCGGACTCGGGCGTGATGCTCTTTTCCGACAACATGGAGGTGCCGAACAAGGCGACCCACAGGGGCAACGCCGAGGCACTGATCGACTACTACTACGACCCGGCCGTGGCCGCCCAGGTCGCCGCGTACGTCAACTACATCTGCCCGGTCGAGGGTGCCCAGGCGGAGATGGAGAAGATCGACCCGGAGCTGGCCGCCAACCCGCTGATCTTCCCGGACGCGGCGCTGCTGGCCAAGGCGAAGGTCTTCATGGCGCTGACCGAGGCCCAGGAACGTGCCTACGAGGGCAAGTTCCAGCAGGTCATCGGCGCGTAACCGGCGATGACCAAAGAAACCACAGAACAGGCGGCCGGCGACCTGCGCCTGGTCAACGTGAGCAAGCGGTACGGCGTCTTCACCGCGGTCGACGACCTCAGTTTGACCGTGCCGCAGGGGTCGTTCTTCGCCCTGCTCGGCGCCTCCGGCTGCGGCAAGACCACCACCCTGCGCATGGTCGCCGGGCTGACCGAGCCGACCAGCGGGCAGGTGCTGCTCGGCGAGCAGGACATCAGCCGGCTGCGGCCGTACAGGCGGCCGGTCAACACGGTGTTCCAGAGCTACGCGCTCTTCCCGCACCTGGACATCTTCGAGAACGTCGCCTTCGGCCTGCGCCGCCGCAAGGTCCGCGAGGTGACTGAGCAGGTGCACCGGATGCTTGCCCTGGTGCAGCTCGGCGGCTACGCCAAGCGCCAGCCGGCGCAGCTCTCCGGCGGGCAGCAGCAGCGGGTGGCGCTGGCCCGAGCGCTGATCAACCGGCCCCAGGTGCTGCTGCTCGACGAACCACTCGGTGCGCTGGACCTCAAGCTGCGCCGGCAGATGCAGCTCGAACTCAAGCGGATCCAGACCGAGGTCGGTATCACCTTCGTGCACGTCACGCACGACCAGGAGGAGGCCATGACGATGGCCGACACGGTCGCGGTGATGAACGCGGGGAAAATCGAACAACTGGGCGCCCCGGCCGACCTCTACGAGTTCCCGGCCACCGCGTTCGTCGCGAACTTCCTCGGCCAGTCCAACCTGCTGGCGGGCGAGGCCGCCGGGGCCGCCGGGGACGAGGTTCCGGTCGAGGCGTACGGCTCGCGTTTCTCGGTGCCCGCGGCCAGGTCACGGGTCGACCGGGGACCGGTCTACCTCGGCGTACGTCCGGAGAAGTTGCACCTGGTCGGAGCCGAGGATCCGGTCCCCGCCGGCCATCAGCAGATCAGTGGCGTGGTCAGCGACGCCGCCTATCTCGGGGTGAGCACCCAGTACCAGGTGCGCACCGGATGGGGCACCGAACTGTCGGTCTTCGTGGCGAACAGCGGCGCCACCAGCGTGCTGCCGGTCGGCTCGGACGTGGTGGCGCACTGGCGCGGCGAACACGCCTTCCTGCTGCCCCGCGAACCCGGCGCGGCCGACCAGACCGCACCGATCCTCGACACTCCCGCCGAGCCTCCGTCATGAACAGGAAGTGGCTGCCGTACCTGCTGCTGTTGCCGGGCGGGCTGTGGCTGCTGCTGTTCTTCGTCGTACCGGTGCTGCAACTCGGCGCCGCGAGCCTCTACGATCCGGCCGGCTCGCTCGCCACCGGGTACGCGATGACCTGGGCGTTCGGCAACTACTCCGACGTGCTTGTCGCCTACTGGCCGCAGTTCGTCAGATCGTTCGCGTACGCCGGCATCGCCACCGTGCTCGCGATTCTGCTCGGCTACCCGCTGGCGTACGCGATAGCGCAGCGCGCCGGGCGGTGGCGCAACCTGCTGCTGGTCTGCGTCATCGCGCCGATGTTCACCAGTTTCCTGGTCCGCACCCTGGCCTGGAAGACCATCCTGTCCGACAACGGTGCCCTGGTCGGGCTGCTGCGCGACCTGCACCTGCTCGGCGCCGACGGGCGGCTGTTGGCCACCCCGTTCGCGGTGGTGCTCGGGCTGACGTACAACTTCCTGCCGTTCCTGGTGCTGCCGCTCTACGCCAGCCTGGAACGGCTCGACGGTCGGCTGCTGGAGGCGGCGAAGGACCTGTACGCGGGCCCGGTACGCACCTTCCGTACCGTTGTGCTGCCGCTGTCCATGCCCGGACTGGTCGCCGGCACCCTGCTCTTCTTCATCCCCGCCAGCGGCGACTACATCAACGCCGAACTGCTCGGTACGCCGAACGAGTACATGATCGGCAACGTGATCGACTCCGCGTTCCTGGTCCGGCTCGACTATCCGCAGGGCGCGGCCCTCTCCTTCCTGCTGATGGCGGCGATCCTGGCGATCGTCTTCGTCTACCTGCGCCGCTCCGGCACCGAGGAGATGATCTGACATGGGTCACCGGATCGGGCGCTGGGTCGCGGACCACTGGGTGATGGTGGTCGCGCTGGTCGTACTCGGTTATCTGTCCCTGCCGATCGCGGTGGTCGGGGCGCTGTCGTTCAACCGCCCGTCGAGCCGGGTGTCGTACGACTTCAACGAGTTCACGCTCGACAACTGGGCCAACCCGTGCGGCCCGGCCGACCTGTGCGCCGCCGTCGCCCGCAGCGCGCAGATCGGGTTCCTGGCCACCGTCGTCGCCACCGTGATCGGCACGCTGATGGCGTTCGCCCTGGTCCGGCACCGGTTCCGGGGCCGGGGGGTGGTGAACCTGCTGGTCTTCCTGCCGATGGCCAGCCCCGAACTGGTGATGGGGACCTCGCTGCTGGCCCTGTTCGTGGCCGGCGGGGTGCCGCTCGGCTTCTGGACCGTGCTGATCGCACACGTCATGTTCTGCGTCTCGTTCGTGGTCGTCACCGTCAAGGCCCGGCTCGCCGGCATGGACAGCCGGCTCGAAGAGGCAGCGATGGACCTGTACGCCAACGAGTGGCAGACGTTCCGCCGGATCACCCTGCCGCTGGTGCTGCCCGGCATCGTCGCCGCCGCCCTGTTGGCGTTCTCGCTCTCGTTCGACGACTTCATCATCACGAACTTCAACTCCGGCACCACCGTCACCTTCCCCATGTACGTCTGGGGCGCCGCCCAGCGTGGTATCCCACCGCAGGTCAACGTGATCGGCACGGCGATGTTCGCGATCGCCGTACTGCTGGTGCTCGGTGGCTCGGTCGGGCGGCGGCTGCGGGTACGGCGCTGACCATCCGTACCCGGAAAGGGTTTTTCATGCGCATCCTCCTCCTTGGCGCCGGCGGGGTCGGCTCCGCCGCTGCCGCGATAGCCGACCGCCGCGACTTCTTCGACCTCTGCGTCGTCGCCGACTACGACCCGGCTCGCGCCGAACGCGCGGTGGCCGGACGGCCCCGCTTCGTCGCCGCCACCGTCGACGCCTCGAACGCCGACGCGGTCGCCGCCCTCTGCCGCGAACATCGGATCACGCACGTGCTCAACGCCGTCGACCCGCGCTTCGTCATGCCGATCTTCTCCGGCGCGCTGGCGGCCGGCGCCGACTACCTCGACATGGCGATGTCGCTGTCCACTCCGCACCCCGACCGTCCCCATGCCGAATGCGGGGTCAAGCTCGGCGACGACCAGTTCGCGATGGCCGAGAAATGGTCCGAGGCGGGCCGGTTGGCGCTGCTCGGCATCGGCGTCGAACCGGGCCTGTCCGACATTTTCGCCCGCTACGCCGCCGACGAACTCTTCTCCGACATCGACGAGATCGGCGTACGCGACGGCGCGAACCTGACCGTCGACGGCTACGACTTCGCCCCGTCGTTCTCCATCTGGACCACCATCGAGGAGTGCCTCAACCCGCCGGTGATCTGGGAGGCCGACCGGGGCTGGTACACCACCGAACCGTTCGCCGAACCGGAGATGTTCGACTTCCCCGAGGGCATCGGCCCGGTCGAGTGCGTGCACGTGGAACACGAGGAGGTGCTGCTCATCCCGCGCTGGGTCCCGGCCCGCAAGGTCACCTTCAAGTACGGGCTCGGCGCCGAGTTCATCGACGTGCTGCGTACGCTGCACAAACTCGGCCTCGACTCGACCAGCCCGGTATCGGTGCGGGGTGCCCGGGTCTCGCCGAGGGACGTGGTCGCCGCCTGCCTGCCCGACCCGGCCAGCCTCGGTGACCGGATGCGCGGCAAGACCTGCGCCGGCACCTGGATCACCGGCACCGGTAAGGACGGCAAACCCCGCCGCAGCTACCTCTACCACGTGGTCGACAACGAATGGTCGATGGCCGAGTACGGCCACCAGGCCGTCGTCTGGCAGACCGCCATCAACCCGGTGATCGCCCTCGAACTGCTCGCCAGCGAAATGTGGAGCGGCGTCGGCGTACTCGGCCCCGAGGCGTTACCACCCAAGCCGTTCCTCAACCTCCTCACCGCGTACGGGTCCCCCTGGAGCATCGAAGACCGCTAACCCGTCCCACCCCCACCCTCCCCGCCCTCCCACCCCGCGCCCTCCCCTCCCTCCCCGCCCCCTCCCCCCCTTCCCCCGCCGATCTTGCAGTTGTGGTGGCTCACAAAGGCCTCGAATCCGGCATCCTGGGCGCCACAACTGCAAGATCGGCGGGGAGGGCGGGGAGGGCGGGGAGGGTGAGGGAGGGTGAGGGAGGGCGGGGGCGGGGGCGGGGGCGGGGTGTAGCAGGTGTTTGGTTGATCAGGGGGTTTTCCACAGGTGGGGTGGTTGTCCACAGGGGAGGGGGTGGAGGTGGTTAGGGCGGGGGAGGGGTGGTCAGTGTTGCTTGGGTGGAGATTGAGGGGACGTTTCGCTATCCGGAGTTGCGTACCGCTGGCATGTCGCGGGCGGTGGTCCGGCATCGGGTCGCGCGCGGTGATTTGCGACGGGTGACCCGGGGTATTTACGTCCCGGACCCGGGCCGGCTGGACCTGTTGCGGGCGGTGTTCCGGCGGCTTCCCATCGGGGCGGTGCTCGGCTACCAGTCCGCTGCCGCATTACACGGATTCGGGATGTCGGCTCCGGAGGCGATTCACGTGATCGTACCGGCGGGTGTGGCGGTGCCCAGGATTCAGGGCGTCATCGCGCACGAGGCGGTGCTGCCGGTGATCGGGCCGGTTGAACTGGCCGGCGTGCCCTGCGTACCGGCTGCCCGGTGTGCGATCGACCTGGCGCGGCAGTTGCGTCGGATGGATGCCCTGCCACTACTCGACGCCGTACTCCGTTCCGGCGCCTGCCGTACCGAGGAGTTGCGTGCCGAGGTGGGGCTGCATGGCGGGCTGCGGGGGGTGTGCCAGGCGCGGAGCCTGGTGTCGATCGCTGACTCTCGCGCGGAATGCAGGCAGGAAAGCCAACTGCGCCTGGTGCTGATCGACGCGGGGCTGCCGGTGCCGGAGCCGCAGATCTGGGTGTTGGACCGGTACGGTTCGCCGACCTACCGGCTGGACCTGGGCTACCGGGAGCGCCGGGTTGGCCTGGAGTACGACGGCGCATCCCACCTCGACCGCAACCGGCTCCGATACGACCGCGCCCGGATGAACTGGCTCGCCGCCAACCGTTGGAAGATGCGCTACTTCACCGCCCACGACCTCTACCGCCGCCCCGCCCACATAGCCGCCACAGTCCGCGCCGCCCTCCACCCCTAACTCGCCCTCGCCCTCGCCCCACCCCCACCCCACCCCCGCCCCACCCCCGCCAAGCGTCGCCGATCTTGCAGTTGTGGCGCCCGATCCATCCCTTTTGTGGTTTGTGTACACGACCACAACTGCAAGATCGACGCGGAGAGCGGGGTGGGGAGCGGGGAGCGGGGTGGGGAGCGGGGAGTGGGGAGCGGGTTAGGGGGTGGTGGTGAGGGCTGTTTCTAGGAGGTTGAGGGCGTGGAGGAGGGTGGGGGTGTCGATTACCAGTGGGGGGAGGAAGCGGAGGACGTTGCCGTAGGTGCCGCAGGTGAGGGTGAGTAGGCCCAGGCGGTGGCAGGCGGCTGAGATGGCGGCGGTGGTGGCGGGGTCGGGGGTGAGGGTGTTCGGGAGGACCAGTTCCACGGCGAGCATGGCGCCTCGGCCGCGTACCTCGGCGATCCTGGGGTCCTGGGCCGCCAGGGCGTGCAGGCGGGGGAGCATGGTGGCTTCGATGTGACGGGCGGCGGTGCGGAGGTCCAGTTCGTGCATGGTTTCGATGGCGGCCAGTGCGGCGGCGCAGGCGATCGGGTTGCCGCCGTAGGTCCCGCCGAGGCCGCCGATGTGTACGGCGTCCATCAGTTCGGCGCGACCGGTGACTGCGGCGAGCGGTAGTCCGCCGGCGATCCCCTTCGCGAGGGTGATCAGGTCCGGCTCGACGCCCTCGTGGTCCAGGGCGAACCAGTCGCCGGTGCGGCAGAAGCCGGTCTGGATCTCGTCGGCGACGAAGACCACCCCGGCGGCCGTCGCCCACTCCCGCAGCGCGGGCAGGAAACCCGGAGCCGGTACGACAAAGCCGCCCTCGCCCTGGATCGGTTCGATCAGTAGCGCGGCGACGTTGTCCGCCCCGACCTGCTTCTCGATCAGCTCGATCGCGTTGGCCGCCGCAACCGCACCGGTCAACCCGCCGTCGCGCAGCGGGTACGACATCGGCACCCGGTAGATCTCCCCGGCGAACGGGCCGAATCGGTGCTTGTACGGCATGTTCTTCGCGGTCAACGCCATCGTCAGGTTGGTTCGGCCGTGGTAGGCGTGGTCGAAGACCACCACGGCCGGTCGGCCGGTGGCGTGGCGGGCGATCTTGACGGCGTTCTCCACCGCCTCCGCGCCGGAGTTGAACAGTGCCGACCGCTTCTCGTACGTGCCGGGGGTGAGGGTGTTGAGCTGCTCGCAGACGGCCACGTACGACTCGTACGGTGCGACCATGAAGCAGGTGTGGGTGAACCGTTCGGCCTGCTCGCGGATGGCGGCGACGACCCGTGGGGCGGAGTTGCCGACGTTGGTGACCGCGATTCCGGCGGCGAAGTCGATCCACTCCCGGCCGTCGACGTCGACGATGGTGCCGCCGCTGGCGTGGTCGACGTAGGAGGGGATGACGCTGCCGACGCCACGGGCGACCGCGCCGACCCGTCGCTTGTGCAGTTCCTCGGAGCTGGTTGCCGATGCGGGGCGGGCTGTGTCGGTCATCGGGGTCAGCTCTCGATGTTGTGCATGACGTGCTTGATCCGGGTGTAGTCCTCCAGGCCGTAGATGGAGAGGTCCTTGCCGTGGCCGGAGTGCTTGAAGCCGCCGTGCGGCATCTCGGAGACGAACGGGATGTGGGTGTTCACCCAGACGCAGCCGAAGTCGAGCCGCCGGGTCATCCGCATCGCCCGGCCGTGGTCCTTTGTCCAGACCGAGGCGGAGAGGCCGTACTCGACGCCGTTGGCCCAGCGGACCGCCTCGTCCTCGTCGGTGAAGCGCTGCACGGTGATGACCGGGCCGAACACCTCGTCCTGGATGATCTCGTCGGCCTGGCGGACCCCGGAGACCACGGTGGGGGCGTAGAAGTAGCCCCGCTCGCCGACCCGGTTGCCGCCGGAGCGCAGCTCGGCGTGGTCGGGCAGCCGGTCCAGGAAGCCGCTCACCCTGGCCAGTTGGTTGGCGTTGTTGAGTGGGCCGTAGAGCACGTCCGGGTCGTCCGGCGCCCCGGTGCGGGTGTTGCGCGCCTGCTCGGTCAGGGCGGCGACGAAGTCCTCGTACACACCCGGTCCGGCGAGGACCCGGGTCGCGGCGGTGCAGTCCTGGCCGGCGTTGAAGTAGCCGCCGACCGCTATCGCCTCGGCCGCCGCCGCGATGTCGGCGTCGTCGAAGACCACTACCGGTGCCTTGCCGCCCAGTTCCAGGTGGGTCCGTTTCAGGTCGGTCGCGGCGGTGGCGGCCACCTCGATGCCGGCGCGGGTGGAGCCGGTGATCGACACCATTCGCGGGGTGGGGTGGGAGACCAGGGCGCGGCCGGTGTCCCGGTCGCCGCAGAGCACGTTGAACACCCCCGGCGGGAAGAACTCGGCGGCGATCTCGGCCAGCAGCAGGGTGGAGACCGGGGTGGTGTCCGACGGCTTGAGCACCACCGTGTTGCCGGCGGCGAGCGCCGGGGCGATCTTCCAGACGGCCATCATCAGCGGGTAGTTCCAGGGGGTGACCTGGGCACAGACGCCGATCGGCTCACGGCGTACGTAGGAGGTGTGCCCGGCCATGTACTCGCCGGCGGAGCGGCCCTCCAGCAGCCGGGCGGCGCCGGCGAAGAACCGGAACTCGTCCACCGACGGCGGCAGCTCCTCGTCGGCGGTGAGCTGCCGGGGCTTGCCGGTGTTGCGTACCTCGGCGTCGACCAGCTCGGCGGCCCGCGACTCCACCGCGTCGGCCAGCTTCAGCAGCGCCCGCTGCCGTTCGGCCGGGGTGGTGTCCCGCCAGCTCTCGAAGGCGGTGGCGGCGGCGGTCATCGCCGCGTCGACGTCGGCCGCCCCGGACACCGGCGACTGGGCGAACACCTCGCCGGTGCAGGGGTCGATCAGGTCGACGGTGTGGCCGTCGATCGGGTCGACGTACGCGCCGTTGACGAAGTTGCGCAGAACTTGCTTGTCGGTCATGTCGGGTCTCCCGGGGGTGGCCTGCGCGCTGTCGTGGAGGAGGCGGTGTCGCGGAGGTAATCGCAACCTGTCTGCCATCCTGGCTACTGAATTCGCGGCAGACAAGGGCTCGGGCGACTGTTTTAGTGCAGGGGTGCGGTCGTTTACGCTGCACGGATGAAGGCAGCCCCGTTCTACGTCGCCGGTACGCCGGCCAGTGGCGACGACGTCGTGGTCGTCTCGCACCCGTACGACGGGCGGGAGGTCGGCCGTACCAGTTATGCCACCGCGGACCAGGTCGATCAGGCGGTGGCCGCCGCCCACGACGTCGCCGCGCGGGCGGCGGCGCTGCCGGCGCACGTCCGGGCCGCCGCGCTGGACCACGTCTCCCGCCGGCTGGCGGAGCGGTCGGAGGAGTTCGCCCGGCTGATCACGGCCGAGAGCGGCAAGCCGGTGAAGTGGGCCAGGATCGAGGTGACCCGGGCGATCTCCACCTTCCGCTGGGCCGCCGAGGAGGCCCGACGGTTTTCCGGCGAGCTGCAACGGCTGGACACCGACCCGGCCGCTAACGGGCGGATCGCCCTGGTCCGCCGGGTGCCGCGCGGGCCGGTGCTGGGCATCACACCGTTCAATTTCCCGCTGAACCTGGTCGCCCACAAGGTCGCCCCGGCGCTCGCCGTCGGCGCCCCGATAGTGCTGAAGCCGGCCCCGGCGACCCCGCTGACCGCCCTGCTCCTCGGCGAGCTGCTGGCCGAGGTGACCGAGCCGCGCGGCGGGCTGCCGGCGGGTTCGTTCTCGGTGCTGCCGTTGCCCAACGAGCGGGCCGCCGAGCTGACCGGCGACCCGCGCCTGCCGGTGGTGTCGTTCACCGGTTCCGGGCCGGTCGGTGCCGCGATCCGGCGGGCCGTACCGGACAAGCACGTCACCCTGGAGTTGGGCGGGAACGCCGCCGCGGTGATCTGCGCGGACTGGGCGAGCGACGAGGATCTCGACTGGGCGGCGCAGCGGATCGCTACCTTCGGTAACTACCAGGCCGGGCAGAGCTGCATAGCGGTGCAGCGGGTGTTCGTGCACGAGGCACTCCACGACCGTTTCCTGTCCCGGTTGGTCGGCGCGGTCGAGGGGCTGCGGGTCGGTGACCCGGCCGACGACGCGACCGACGTCGGGCCGCTGATCAGCGAGAGCGCCGCGGTGCGGGTCGAGGAGTGGGTGGGCGAGGCGGTCGCCGCCGGTGGCGCGGCGGTGCTGGGCGGACCGCGTGCGGGCAGTTCCTACCCGCCCACGGTGCTGACCGGGGTGCCGGCCGACGCCAGGGTGTGGACCGAGGAGGTGTTCGGGCCGGTTCTGGTGGTCGCCCCGGTCGCCGACGACCGGGCCGCGTTCGCCGAGGTCAACGATTCGGCGTACGGCTTGCAGGCGGGGGTTTTCACGCACAGCATCCAGACCGCGTTCACCGCCCACCGCACGCTCACCGTCGGCGGGGTGATCGTCGGCGACGTTCCGTCGTACCGGGCCGACCAGATGCCGTACGGCGGGGTGAAGGGCAGCGGCGTCGGCCGTGAGGGCGTACGCAGCGCGATGGACGACTACACCGAGCCCCGCGTCCTGGTGCTCACCGGCATCGACCTTTAGTGGGCCGGGCCACCCTTGCCGAGCGTTACGTACAATTTCTCCTCATCGCGCTCGGTGAGTCGGTCGTCGCCACCGGAATCAAGACCGGAATGGGCTTCCCGCCGCCACTGTGATCGCCGTGGTCGGGGCGGCCCGCGGGGGAACAGAGGTGCGCTCGGATGACGGACGGGGTCTGGCCGGCGACGGTCGCCGAGGCGGAGGCCGTACAGGATCGGTTGCGGCCGTTGGTCGACCTGGTGGGGCCGGGACCGGAGCGGCCGGGTACGGTCGCCGGCCTGGATGTCGCGTACGCCGAGGATGGTGACCGGCTGGCGGCGGCGGTGACCGTGTTGGACGCGCGGACACTGACCGTGGTGGAGACGGCGGTGACCGTCGGTCGAGCCGCCTTTCCCTATGTTCCCGGACTGTTCGCGTTCCGTGAGCTGCCCGCGCTGCTGGACGCGCTCGGGCGCCTGGCCGTAACCCCCGACCTGCTGATCTGCGACGGGCACGGGCTGGCCCACCCGAGACGGTTCGGGCTCGCCTGCCACCTGGGGGTGCTGACCGGGCTGCCGGCGATCGGGGTGGGCAAGACCCCGCTGGTCGGCGCGTGGGATCCGCCCGCGCAACAGCGGGGCGCCTGGTCGCCGCTGGTCGACGGCGGCGAGGTTGTCGGCCGGGTGCTGCGTACCCGCGACGGGATCAAGCCGGTGTTCGTGTCGGTGGGACACCGGATGGGTCTGGCGAACGCGTGCGCTCGGGTACTCGACCTGACTCCGCGTTACCGGCTGCCGGAGACCACCCGCCAGGCGGATCGGTTGTGTCGGGTGGCGCTGGATCTTGCACAGGCGGCGGACCTGGACTGATGGCCATCGGGTACGGGAATCCGGGACCGCCCGACCGGTGACGACACACAGTCATGTCGATCGATCATCCAGGAAAGACAACGATCTGTTGCTGACAAAGCACGTGCTGTGCGGGAGACTGCCTCGGGGAATTCGGACAGGGAGGCACCGAATGGTCGTCGGATCACCACCCACCGTGCGACGCCGGCAGCTCGGCCGCGAACTGCGCAAGCTGCGCGAGGCCGCGGGCTTCAAGGCGGAGCAGGTCGCCCTGGAGGTGCGCTGCTCACCGTCGCGGGTGAGCCGGATCGAGACGGCCCGGGTACGGATCACGCCCGGCACGGTGCACGAACTGCTCGACGTCTACCGGGTCGAGGGGGCCGAGCGGCAGCGCCTGGTCGCGCTCGCCCGCCAGGCCCAGGAGGCGGGCTGGTGGCAGGCCCACAGTGACGCCCTGACCTGGGAATACTCGACGCTCATCGCGTTGGAGCACGACGCCACCGAGCTGCGTACGTTCGAGTCGTCGGTGCTGCCGGGCCTGCTCCAGACCGAGGAGTACGCCCGTACCGTGCTCCGCAAGACGCTGCTGGAACAGGCCGGGGCCGCCGCCGAGGAGAAGCTCGTGGTCCGGTTGGCCCGGCAGCGGATCCTCACCCGCGCCCAGGATCCGGTGCGGCTCTGGGCGGTCCTGGACGAGGCGGTGTTGCGCCGGCAGGTCGGCGGCCCGGACGTGATGGGGCCGCAGTTGCGTCACCTGGTGCAGATGTCCGGGCGGCCCAACATCCAGCTCCAGGTGCTGCCGTTCGACCGGGGCGCGTACGCCTGCAACACCGGCCCGTTCCTGCTGCTCGGCTTCTCGTCGCCGGACGGCGTGCAGGACGCCGGGGAGCCGGCCGACGGTGACGTGGTCTACGTGGAGAACGAGGCGGGTGACATCTACGTGGAGAAGGAACCCGGCCTGGCCCGCTACCGGATGGTCTTCGACAACCTCCGTACCGACGCCCTGACCTGCGAGGAGTCGCGGGAGTGGCTGGCTCGGCTGGCCGCCGAACTGCCGTGACCCGTACGCGCGGTGACGGCGTGGTGGCCGCCGGGGCCGGGGTACCGGTGGTGGGGCACGGTAGCCTGTCGGCCGTACCCCATCCCGAAGCGGCGAGGTGATCATGTTGGTACGGCGCGGTGCGGTTCGGTTCGCGACTGTCTGCGCGCTGCTGGCCGGCCTGGTCACGGTCGGCGCGGCACCGGCGTTCGCCGACGACGAGGACTCGGTCCGGCTCGGCTCGCCCGGCAGCTTCACCGCCGGCGGTTCGGCCGGCTCGGTGACGGTGGCCGTGACCAAGCGGTCCCGGGGCTGTGTCTCGGCCCGGACGGCGTTGCTGATCCAGTTGCCGGGGCTGTCCGCGGGTGACGTGGACCTGCTGGTCGCCCGCGATGGCCGCTGGGTGCCGGTGCCGGTCTCGGCGGCCGGCGACGGCCTGCTGCGCAGTGGCAGGGTCGCCCCGGAGAAGCCCGAACTGTGCGAGCGCAAGAGCGTCTCGGTCCGCTACCGGCTGGCCTTCGCCGCCGGCACGCCGGCCGGTCGGCTGAACCTGGTGGCCGAGGCGTACACGGCCGGTGGTGACCTGATCGCGCGTGCGGCCGAGGCCCGGAAGGTGAACGGGGCCAAGGGCACTCCCACCCCGAGCAGCCGGACGTCGAAGTCGGCCAGCCCGACCCCGACGCCGGAGGAGACGACGTTCGCGCCGGAGCCGGAACCGACCGAGGTCGTGGCCGTCGTACCGACCGGGCAGCCCGGTCTGGGCGCCGGTGCCGGTGACGGTGGCGGTGGTGGGGTCGGCTCGATGGTGATGGTGGTCGGGGTCGGCATGGTGGCGATCGGGATCGCCCTGCTGGTGCTGCTGCTCCGTCGCTCCAGGGGTGGTCGGGACGAGCGGGATGCCGGCGGTACGCCGGGCGCCGGGCCGCGTCCGCCGTTCCCGCCGCCGGCCGGCGCGGGTGGCGACGCGACCGTGGTGATGCCCCGGATTCGCCCCTGAGCCCGGTTCCGGCCCCGGGTACCCGTCCCTGATCCACTATCTGCCGAGCCTGAACCCGCGCCCGACCACGCTGAGCCTTGTCCGGCAACCGGCCTTGCGCCCGGCTCGGGGCGTCGGCTCCGATACGCTCAGGCCGTTGGCGGCGCATATCTGAGGAGCGAGACCGTTGTCTGATTTGTCCCAAATCGTCAAGGCGTACGACGTCCGCGGTACCGTCCCGGAACAGTGGGACGAGCGGGTCGCCGAGGCGTTGGGCGCGGCCTTCGCACAGGTGGTGCGCGCGGACCCGGGCGACGACCCGACCGGCGACCGCGACACGGTGGTGCTCGCCCACGACATGCGGGAGACCGGACCGGGTCTCGCCGCCGCGTTCGCCGCCGGGGTCCGGTCCGAGGGGATGTCGGTCATCGACACCGGCCTCGGCTCCACCGACCTGCTCTACTACGCCTCCGGCAGCCTCGACCTGCCCGGTGCCATGTTCACCGCCAGCCACAACCCGGCGCAGTACAACGGGATCAAGATGTGCCGGGCCGGCGCCCGGCCGATCGGCCAGGACAGCGGCCTCGCCGAGATCCGGGACCGGGCCCAGGCCCTGCTGGACAAGGACGAGTCGCACCCCGCCGGTGAGCCGAGCGAGCCGCTACAGCGCCGCGACCTGCTCCCCGAGTACGCCGCCCACCTGCGCAACCTGGTCGACCTGAGCGCCATCCGCCCGCTGAAGGTGGTGGTCGACGCCGGCAACGGGATGGGCGGTTACACCGTGCCGGTGGTGCTCGGCGACGCCGTGCTGCCGGCCCTGCCGCTGACCATCGTGCCGCTTTACTTCGAGCTGGACGGCTCCTTTCCCAACCACGACGCCAACCCGCTCGACCCGGCGAACCTGGTCGACCTCCAGGCAGCCGTGCTGGAACACGGCGCCGACCTCGGGCTCGCCTTCGACGGCGACGCCGACCGGTGTTTCGTGATCGACGAGCGCGGCGAACCGGTCTCGCCGTCCGCGATCACCGCGCTGGTGGCCGTACGCGAGTTGGCGAAGCACCCCGGCTCCACGGTCATCCACAACCTGATCACCTCCAGTGCGGTGCCGGAGATCATCCGGGAGCACGGCGGGAAGCCGCTGTGCAGCCGGGTCGGGCACTCGTTCATCAAGGCCGACATGGCCCGTACGAACGCGGTCTTCGGCGGCGAGCACTCGGCGCACTACTACTTCCGTGATTTCTGGTTCGCCGACACCGGCATGCTCGCCGCGATGCACCTGCTCGCCGCGCTCGGTGAGCAGGACCGCCCGCTGTCGGAGTTCGCCGCCGAGTACGAGCGGTACGTCTGCTCCGGCGAGATCAACTCCACGGTCGCCGACCAGGCGGCGAAGCTGGCCGAGGTCAAGCGGGTCTACCAGGGCGCCGAGACCGAGGAGCTGGACGGCCTGACCGTGCGTTTCCCGGACGGTGCCTGGATCAACCTGCGTCCCTCCAACACCGAACCGCTGCTGCGGCTCAACGTGGAGGGGCCGACCCGGGACCGGATGACCGCGCTCCGTGACGAGGTGCTCGACCTGGTACGCCGATAAGATCCCGTGCGCCGGCCGGAACGCCGATCCGGCCGCCCGGATGACGTGGAAGGAGCCGCATCGTGGCCCTTGATCCGCAGTTAATCGAGATTCTCGCCTGCCCGGACACACACCACGCCCCGCTCGACTATGACCCGGTGGGGCAGACCCTGACCTGCACCGAATGCCAGCGGATCTTCGAGGTTCGCGACGACGTACCGGTGCTCCTGCTCGACGAGGCCCGCGGCGGTACCGCTCAGGAGGAGAAGTGATGGACGCCCACGCCGGCGTGAGCGGGCGACGGGTCCCCGACGAGGGGCTGCTCGACAACGCGGCGGCTCTGGCCGAGGCCGATCCGGGCGGCATGCTGCGGTTCACCGCCTCGGCCGGCGCCCAGGTACGCGAGTCGGTGGCCCTGGCCGCCGAGGCGAACCTGGGTGTGCTGGCCGACGAGGGCCGCCCTCGGGCGGTGGTGATCGCGGGCATCGGCACCGCCGGACGTACCGGTGACATCCTCGCCACGGTCGCCGGACCGCGCTGCCCGGTGCCGGTGATCGCGCACCGCAGCGCCGGGGTTCCGGGCTGGGTGGGTGCCGCCGACGTGGTGATCGCGGTGAGCGCGTCCGGGCGCAGCCCGGAGGCGCTCGGCGCGGCCGAGGCGGCGGCCCGGCGCGGGGCCCGGCTGGTTGCCGTCGGTGCCCCGGACTCGCAGCTCCAGTCGGTGGCCGAGGGGGTCCGGGCGCCGTTCATCCCGGTGCCCCGGCGAGCCCCCGCGCGGGCCAGCCTGTGGGGGCTGACCGTGCCGGTGCTGCTGGCCGCCCGTGCGCTCGGGCTGGTGAAGGTCAACGAGGCGGATCTGGCCGAGACGGCCGCCCGGCTGGACGCTGACGCCGACCGGAGTCGTCCCACCGCCGAGTCGTTCGTCAACCCGGCCAAGTCCCTGGCCCTGGCGCTGGCCGGCTCGGTGCCGGTGGTCTGGGGTTCGTCCCCGTTGGCCACGGTGGCCGCCCGCCGGTTCGGTGACACGCTGTCGGCGAACGCCCGCTACCCGGTGGTCGCCGGTGCGCTCGGCGAGGCCGGGCGGGGCCGGGTGGGGCTGCTCGACGGGGTGTTCGGCGGGCTCGCCGAATCGACCCGGGACATCTTCGCCGACCCGGAGGAGGAGTCCGACTGGACCCGCCTGCGGGTGGTGTTGCTGCGCGACGGCGGGTTGAACGCCGACGACGACAGCGACGAGCCGCTGGCCGTCGAGGAGCGGCGGGCCGACGCGTTGCAGACCCTGGCCGAGCGGCGCGGGGTGCGCTGCGACGTGGTCACCGCCGAGGGTGGTTCGGCGCTGGAGCGGCTGGCGTCGCTGATCGCCGTACCCGATTTCGCGTCGGTTTATCTGGCCCTGGCGCACGGGCTCGACCCGATGGCCGTGCCCGCGGTCAGCGAGATGAAGGAGCTGTCGAACCCGTGAACGCGCGGAGCGTCCAGCAGGGGACGCGGACATGAGTGCCGGCGGGGGGACGCGGGCGATCATCGCCGCGCTGCTGGCCAACCTGGGCATCGCGATCACCAAGTTCCTGGCCTGGCTGCTGACCGGGTCGTCGTCGATGCTGGCCGAGGCGGTCCACTCGGTGGCCGACTCGGGCAACCAGGCGTTGCTGCTGGTCGGCGGCCGTCGGGCCCAGCGCGGTGCGACCCCGCAACACCCCTTCGGGTACGGGCGTGAGCGTTACATCTACGCCTTCATCGTGTCGATCGTGCTGTTCAGCGTCGGTGGCCTGTTCGCCCTCTACGAGGGTTACCACAAGTGGAGCGACCCGCACGCGATCGACAAGCACCAGTGGGTGCCGGTGACCGTGCTGCTCGTCGCGATCGCCCTGGAGTCGTTCTCGTTCCGGACCGCGATCGTCGAGTCGAACCACGTACGCGGCAGGGCGAGCTGGGTGCAGTTCGTCCGTCGGGCCAAGGCGCCGGAGCTGCCGGTGGTGCTGCTGGAGGACCTCGGCGCGCTGCTCGGCCTGGTCTTCGCCCTGGTCGGGGTCTCGATGACGCTCGCCACCGGCAACGGCCGGTGGGACGCGGCCGGCACGTTGGCGATCGGCCTGCTACTGGTCGCCATCGCGGTCATCCTGGCGATGGAGACGAAGAGCCTGCTGCTCGGCGAGGGGGCCACCCCGGAGGATGTCAGCGCGATCGAGCGGGCGGTCAACGAGGGGTCCGAGGTCGAGCGGATCATCCACATGCGCACCCTGCACCTGGGGCCGGAGGAACTGCTGGTCGCGGCGAAGATCGCGGTCCCGCCGGCCGCCTCGGCGGAGGAACTGGCCCACGACATCAACACGGTCGAGGCGCGGATCCGGACCGCGGTGCCGATCGCCCAGGTGATCTACCTGGAGCCGGACATCTACAGTGCGCGGGCCGCGAGTCCGCAGCGCGCCCAAGGGAACGCCGAGGTGCCGGCCGCCGACGAAACGGGTGGGAAAGGCTGACCGTGGAACCGTTGTACGGCTCGATCCGTGACTACGCCTGGGGATCCCGTTCGGTGATCGCCGGGTTGCAGGGCCGGTCCGTACCGAGCGCCGGGCCGGAGGCCGAACTCTGGCTCGGCGCGCATCCCGGTGCGCCGGCGATGGTGTGCCGGCAGGACGCGCGGGTCAGTCTGGTCGAGCTGCTGGCCGCCGAGCCGGGGCGCTGGCTGGGCGACGAGGTGGCGGCCCGGTTCGACGGGCGGCTGCCGTTCCTGATGAAGCTGCTGGCGCCGGAGGCGCCGCTGTCGTTGCAGGCCCATCCGGATGCCGAGCAGGCCCGGCACGGGTACGCAACCGACCAGTCCCGGCCGCCGACCGCGCACCGCAACTACGTCGACCCGTACCACAAGCCCGAGGTGCTGGTGGCGATCGCGCCGTTCGAGGCGCTGTGCGGCTTTCGGAATCCCCGGCTCTCGGCGGCGGTGCTGGAGGCGTTCGACATTCCGGCGCTGAAGCCGGTGGTGGCGTGCCTGCGTACCGGCGCGGAGGGGCTGCGGGACGCCGTGGCGCGGTTGCTGACCTGGCCGGCGGTGGACCGGGGCGCACTGGTCGAGACGGTCCGGACCGCCGACCTGGGGCCGGGGTACGCCCACGAGCAGGAGTTGGTCCGGCGGTTGGCCGGCTGGTATCCGGGTGATCCCGGTGTGCTGGTGGCGTTGCTGCTCAACCACGTGTGGCTGGAACCGGGTACGGCGATCTGGATGCCGGCCGGCAATCTGCACGCGTACCTGCGTGGGGCCGGCGTGGAGATCATGGCGGCCAGTGACAACGTGTTGCGCGGTGGGCTGACGCCGAAGCACGTGGACATCTCCGAGTTGCTGCGGGTGCTGCGGTTCGAGGTGCTTGAGGACCCGTTGCTGGTGCCGGAGGCGGTGGCGCCGGGTGTGGTCACCTGGCCGGTGCCGGTGGACGACTTCGCGCTCTACCGGGTGCGGCTGGACGAGGACGTGCCGGAGGCCCGGCTGCGCCCGACCGGGCCGAGGGTGGTGCTCGGCGGGGCCGGGGCGGTGCTGGTTCGGGACGCGGCCGGTGCGGTGACGGTCGAGCCCGGCCGGGCGGCGATCGGTGCGGCCGACGGCGGGCCGCTGGTCTTCTCCGGCCGGGGTGAGGTCTACGTCGGCACGGCCGGCGGATCGGACATTCCCGGATCGGCTTGACAGGTCATGCACGGAGTGTGAATCTATAACCACGCAGCGTCATCGCGATGGGGGTCGTGAGGCGCGCGCGGGGGTACCAAACCGGGGGGATGCGCGGGGCGGAGGGTGCTGGACGGGAAGCCGTCCATGCCCCACCGCCCCGCGCGCTGTGCGTCCGTCGGCTGCGCCCCGCCCCGCGAGTTGTGCGACCATCGCTGGTGTCAACACCACCCACCACGGCCGTCGCCCGCACCGGTCGCCGTCGCCAAATGTCGTGCTTGTCCGGGAGCGGACGGCACCGCCTGTGCCGGCACGGGTGCGGTCGGGCGTAATGTGGAGGGTCGCGCAGCAGACCCCGTACCCCGTACGACAGGAGCTTTCATGACCAGCACTCTCCCGGCGCCCTCCGGTGGCGCGTCGACCGAGGCCCGACCCACGACCCTCGCCGGTGGCGACTTCAAGGTGGCGGATCTGTCGCTCGCCGAGTTCGGACGCAAGGAGATCCAGCTGGCTGAGCACGAGATGCCCGGCCTGATGTCGCTCCGTCGGGAGTTCGCCGCCGCGCAGCCGCTGCGGGGCGCCCGGATCACCGGCTCGCTGCACATGACCATCCAGACCGCGGTGCTGATCGAGACCCTGACGTCCCTCGGGGCCGAGGTCCGCTGGGCGTCGTGCAACATCTTCTCCACCCAGGACCACGCCGCCGCCGCGATCGTGGTCGGGCCGGAGGGCACCGTCGACGCCCCCGCCGGTGTCCCGGTGTACGCCTGGAAGGGCGAGTCGCTGGAGGAGTACTGGTGGTGCACCGAGCAGGTGCTGCTCTGGCCGGACGGGCAGGGCCCGAACATGATCCTCGACGACGGCGGTGACGCCACCCTGCTGGTGCACCGGGGCGCCCAGTTCGAGGAGGCCGGCGAGGTGCCGCCGATCGAGTCCGCCGACTCGGAGGAGTACGCCGTCATCCTCGGCGTGCTGCACCGGTCGCTGGCCGAGGACAACACCCGGTGGACCCGGGTCGCGGCCGGCATCAAGGGTGTGACCGAAGAGACCACCACCGGCGTGCACCGGCTGTACGAGATGCAGCAGGCCGGTTCGCTGCTGTTCCCGGCGATCAACGTCAACGACTCGGTGACGAAGAGCAAGTTCGACAACAAGTACGGCTGCCGCCACTCGCTGATCGACGGCATCAACCGGGCCACCGACGTGCTCATCGGCGGCAAGGTCGCGGTCGTGCTCGGCTACGGAGACGTCGGCAAGGGCTGCGCGGAGTCGCTGCGCGGTCAGGGTGCGCGGGTCATCGTCACCGAGATCGACCCGATCTGCGCGTTGCAGGCGGCGATGGACGGTTACCAGGTCGCGACGCTGGACGACGTGGTCGAGACCGCCGACATCTTCGTCACCGCGACCGGTTGCTTCGACGTCATCACCAACCAGCACATGGCCCGGATGAAGCACCAGGCGATCGTCGGCAACATCGGTCACTTCGACAACGAGATCGACATGGCCGGGTTGCAGAAGCGGTCGGACGTACAGCGGACGAACATCAAGCCGCAGGTCGACGTCTGGAAGTTCGACGACGGGCACTCGATCATCGTGCTGTCCGAGGGTCGGCTGCTGAACCTGGGCAACGCGACCGGGCACCCGAGCTTCGTCATGTCGAACTCGTTCGCCAACCAGACGATCGCCCAGATCGAGCTGTTCACCAAGACCGACGAGTACCCGGTCGGGGTCTACGTGCTGCCGAAGCACCTGGACGAGAAGGTCGCCCGGCTGCACCTGGACGCGCTCGGGGTTCGGCTCACCGAGCTGACCAAGGAGCAGGCTTCCTACCTGGGCATTCCGGTCGAGGGTCCGTACAAGTCAGACCACTACCGGTACTGAGTCCCGCCGTATTCAACGGCCGGGTCGGCTGGCGCGCAGCGCCAGCCGACCCGGCCGTTGCCGTTACCGGGTGCGGGCGGCGCGTACCCAGGTCCAGACGCAGTAGCCGAGCCAGCCGAGCGCCACGGCGGTGGCGAGCGGGCGCAGTTTCAGGGCGCTCAGCGCGAAGATGACCGCGAGTACGACGAACCACGGTACGAGGGCCTTCATCCGGCCATTGGACCAGAGAGCCGGTGTGCGGTGCCACATTGACAAGCAGTAGAAGTTAGGCGCAAGGTAGGCTGTCCTAACTTAGGGACGCCTAACCGAGTGACCCGGAGTCCTGATGTTCGCCACCTACCTGATCGGTCTGCGCGAGGGCCTGGAAGCCACCCTGGTGGTCAGCATCCTGGTCGCGTTCCTGGTCAAGTCCGAGCGCCGGGACCGGCTACCGCAGGTGTGGGGCGGGGTGGCACTCGCGGTCGTACTCTCCGTCGTCTTCGGCTGGCTGCTCGAATACACCAGCACCACCCTGCTGGCCCGGTCGTCGGACCGGGAGCTGTTCGAGGCGGTGACCTCGGTGGCCGCGGTCGCCTTCGTCACCGCGATGATCTTCTGGATGCGCCGGGCGGCCCGCTCGCTCAGCGGCGAACTGCGCGGAAAGCTCACCGACGCGCTCGCCGTCGGCTCCCTCGCCGTCGCCCTGATGGCCTTCCTCGCGGTGGTCCGGGAGGGACTGGAGACGGCCCTCATCTTCTACTCCGCCGTGCAGGGCGCCGACGTCAACGGCGGCCCGCTGTACGCGCTGATCGGCGGGATCGCCACCGCGATAGCGATCGGCTACCTGATCTACGCCAGCGCGGTCCGGATCAACCTGACCCGCTTCTTCACCTGGACCGGCGTGCTGCTCATCCTGGTCGCCGCCGGCATCTTCAAGTACGGCACCCACGACTTCCAGGAGGCCGGCGTCCTGCCCGGCATCCGGAACCTGGCGTACTCCGGCCTGTTCGACCCGTCCACCTGGTACGGCACCCTGCTCAGCGGCATGTTCAACGTCACCGCCGAGTCGACCGTGCTGGAGGTGGTCGCCTGGGCCGCGTACGCGATCCCGGTTTTGATCCTCTTCCTGCTGCCCGGACGCCGCGCGTCCGGGACCACCGCGCCCGCCGCACCGGCGTCCGCGGCCCAGTCGGCCTGACCGCGCCGGATCACCCGAACCGCAAGGAGAACCCGAATGCGTACCACCCGCTTCCTGGTGCTGGCCGCCGTCGGCGCGCTCGCCGGTGCCGGCCTGGCCGGCTGTGGCGCCAAGGACGACAGCGCCGGTGACGCCGCCGCCGGCGGTCCGATCGCGGTCAAGGCCACCGACACCGCCTGCGAGGTCGGCTCGACCGAGGTCGGCGCCGGCACGGTCGTGTTCAAGGTGACGAACTCCGGTGCCAAGGTCACCGAGTTCTACGTCTACGCCGCCGGTGACCGGGTGATGGGCGAGGTCGAGAACGTCGTACCCGGCCTCAGTCGCGAGCTGCACGTCGAACTGCCCGCCGGCACGTACGAGACGGCCTGCAAGCCGGGCATGATCGGCAAGGGCATCCGGGGCGGGCTGACGGTCAGCGGCTCCGCCGCGCCGCTCACCGAGGACGCCGCCCTGGCCAGCGCGACCGAGAGCTACCAGCGGTACGTGCGCAGCCAGACCGGTGCGCTGCTGGACAAGACCACGGAGTTCGTCAACGCGGTCAAGGCCGGCGACGTGGCGGGCGCCAAGGCGCTCTTCCCGGTGGCCCGCACCTACTGGGAGCGGATCGAACCGGTCGCGGAGATCTTCGGCGACCTCGACCCGAAGATCGACGGCCGGGAGGAGGTGCTTGAGGAGGGCATGGAGTTCACCGGCTTCCACCGCCTGGAGAAGGACCTCTGGACCACCGGCGACATCAGCCAGGACGGCCCGATCGCGGACCGGCTGCTGACCGACGTCAAGGAGATCGTGGCCAAGGCGAACGCCGAGAAGCTCTCCCCGCTGAACCTGGCCAACGGCGCCAAGGAACTGCTCGACGAGGTCGCCACCGGCAAGATCACCGGCGAGGAGGACCGCTACTCGCACACCGACCTGTGGGACTTCAACGCCAACGTCGAGGGCTCGAAGGCGGCCATCGCCGCGCTCCGCCCGGTGCTCACCGAGCGCGCCCCCGACCTGGTCACCTCGCTTGACGCCGGGTTCGCCACGGTCGACACCACGCTGGCGAAGCACCGGGCCGGCGACGGCTGGAAACTGCACACCGAGCTGAGCCCGGCCGACCTGAAGGAGCTCTCGGACGCGATCAACGCGCTCGCCGAGCCGATCAGTAAGGTCGCGGCGGTCGTCGCCAAGTAACGGTCGAACCATTGACCGGCCGGGCCCGGTGCCGCTCTCGGCGGCGCCCGGCCCGGCGGGAACGGTGAGCGGTCGGTCGTACCGGTGGGTTGGGGGTTGGGTGTGACGGACAATCGAGTGTCGCGTCGGCGGGCGATCGGGCTCGCCGGGGCGGCCGGCGCCGCGGGTGTCGGGGTCGCCGCCGGCGCGGGTGCGCTGCTGCGGGGCGTGCTCGACCCGCAGCCGACGGCGGCCTCCGCCGCCTCCGGGGCGGTGCCGTTCCGCGGCGAGCACCAGGCGGGCATCACCACCGAAGTGCCCGACCGGCTGCACTTCGTCGCCTTCGACGTGATCACCAAGGACCGGGCCCGGCTGGTCGAGCTGCTCCGGGACTGGACCGTGGCGGCCGCCCGGATGACCGCCGGCCAGGACGCCGGGGTGGTCGGCGCGGTCAACGGGATGCCGGAGGCGCCACCGGACGACACCGGCGAGGCGCTCGGCCTGCCGCCGTCCGGGCTGACCCTGACCGTCGGGTTCGGCCCGACACTGTTCCGCGACGCGGACGGCCGGGACCGGTTCGGCATCGCCGACCGCCGCCCGGCCGCGCTGGCCGAACTGCCCCGTTTTCCCGGTGACGCCCTGCAACCGGAGATCTCCGGTGGCGACCTCTGCGTGCAGGCGTGCGCCAACGACCCGCAGGTGGCGGTGCACGCGATCCGCAACCTGGCCCGGATCGGCATGGGCGTGGTCAGCGTGCGCTGGTCGCAGCTCGGCTTCGGGCGTACCTCGTCGACCTCGCGGGAGCAGGCCACCCCGCGCAACCTGTTCGGGTTCAAGGACGGCACGGCCAACCTGAAGGCCGAGGAGACCGAGCTGCTGCGGGACCACCTGTGGGTCCAGCCGGGCGACGGACCGGACTGGATGACCGGCGGCTCGTACCTGGTCACCCGCAAGATCCGCATGATCATCGAGACCTGGGACCGGACCTCCCTGGGTGAGCAGGAGGAACTGGTCGGCCGAACCAAGGGCAGCGGGGCGCCGCTCGGGCAGCACGACGAGTTCGAGGAGATCGACTTCGACACGACCGGCCCGGACGGCAGGCCGGCGATCGGCGAGACGGCACACGTCCGGCTGGCCCACCCCGACCTGAACAACGGGGCCCGGCTGCTGCGGCGCGGCTACAACTTCGTCGACGGCTCGGACGGGCTCGGTCGGCTCGACGCCGGACTATTCTTCATCGCGTACCAGCGGGACCCGCGCAAGCAGTTCGTGCCGATCCAGACCCGGCTCGCTCGTCACGATGTGTTGAACGAGTACCTACGTCACGTATCCAGTGGGCTCTTTGCCTGCCCGCCCGGCGTACGCGACCAGGGTGATTTCTGGGGTCGCGTACTCTTTGCCTGATCGTCCGGGTGGTGCCGGTCCCATGAGTATGAACAGGGATGGAATATTGGTGCCATGAGAGCCCGGGTACTGGTGGTCGACGACGACCCCGCGCTGGCCGAGATGCTCGGCATCGTCCTGCGCAGCGAGGGATTCCTGCCCTCCTTTGTCGCAGACGGAGAGCGGGCACTGGCCGCGTTCCGCGACAGCCGGCCCGACATCGTCCTGCTCGACCTGATGCTGCCGGGGATGAGCGGCATCGACGTGGCCCGGTCGATCCGGGCCGAGTCGGGCGTGCCGATCGTCATGCTGACCGCGAAGAGCGACACCGTGGACGTCGTGCTCGGCCTGGAGTCGGGGGCCGACGACTACGTGGTCAAGCCGTTCAAGCCCAAGGAGCTGGTGGCCCGGATGCGGGCCCGGCTGCGCCGGGGCGAGGACGCCGCGCCGGAGATGCTGACCATCGGTCCGCCCGGCAACCAGATCAACATCGACGTACCGGCGCACACCGTCAGCCGGGACGGCGAAGAGGTCAAGCTGACCCCGCTGGAGTTCGACCTGCTGGTCGCCCTGGCCCGCAAGCCCCGCCAGGTGTTCACCCGTGAGGTCCTGCTCGAACAGGTCTGGGGCTACCGGCACGCGGCCGACACCCGGCTGGTGAACGTGCACGTACAGCGGCTGCGGGCCAAGATCGAACCAGATCCGGAGCGACCCGAAATCATCCTGACCGTGCGGGGCGTGGGCTACAAGGCGGGCACCGGATAGCCTGGGGCTCACTGTGGCTCACCCGGCGCTTCCCCCCGTACTGACCCGTGCCCGTACCTCGGCCCGGGTGCTCCGGCGCGCGGCGTTCGCCCGGTCCCGGGCGTTCGCCGCCGGCCTGCACCAGACCTGGCGCCGGTCGCTGCAACTGCGCGTGGTCAGCATCACCCTGGTCGCGTCGAGCCTGCTGGTCGGCGGCTTCGCCGTGCTGGTCGCCGAGCGGATCACCAACATCCTGCTCGACAACGCCACCGCCGACGTCAAGCAGCGACTGGAGAACGGCCGGGACTACGCCGAGGACCAGATCAACGTCTACACCGTGTCGTACGCGCCGAAGCTCAGCGCCACCTTCGAGACCACCGTCCGCTACCTCGCCGGCAACGACCCCGAGCAGGTCGCCGGGGTGGTGGTGGCGCTCCAGGCGGACGGGTACCGGACGATCGAGCCCGCCACCTCGCCGGTCGGGGTGGACGTGAGCCCGATGATCAGCGACCAGTTGCGGGCCAGGGTGGCCGGCGGCGAGGTCGCACACCAGTTCAGGACCGGCAACCTCGACGGTGGGATGGCCAAGTACCTCGTCTACGGCTCCCCGGTGCCGACCAAGTTCGGCCAGGTGGAGCTCTACTACTTCGTACCGCTGACCCGCTGGGACAAGATCGCCGACGAGGCGCGCTCGACCGTCGTGGCCACCGGCATCACCCTGGTGCTGCTGCTCGGGCTGCTCTCCGCACTGGTGACCCGACTGGTGGTCAACCCGGTACGGGTGGCCGCCCGGACCGCCCAGCGGCTCTCCGCCGGCCTGCTCGACCAGCGGATGGTGGTCAACGGGGAGGACGACCTGGCCCTGCTCGCCGCCTCGTTCAACCAGATGGCGACCAACCTCCAGCGCCAGATCGTCCGGCTGGAGGAGATGTCCCGGTTGCAGCGGCGGTTCACCTCCGACGTCTCGCACGAGCTGCGTACGCCGCTGACCACCGTACGGATGGCCGCCGACCTGATCTTCGCCGAGCGGGACGAGTTCGACCCGGCGGTGGCCCGCAGCGCCGAGCTGCTCCAGGCCGAACTCGACCGCTTCGAGGGCCTGCTCACCGACCTGCTGGAGATCAGCCGGTTCGACGCCGGCTTCGCCATGCTCGACGCCGAGCCGACCGACCTGGTGCCGGTGGTGCACCGGGTGGTCGATCGGCTCGACGGGCTGGCCGCCCGGCTCGGTGTGCCGCTGCGACTGAGCGCGCCCGACCTGCCGGTGATCGCCGAGGTGGACCCGCGCCGGGTCGAGCGGATCCTGCGCAACCTGGTCGGCAACGCGGTAGAGCACGGCGAGGGTCGTCCGGTCGAGGTGGTGCTGGGCGTGGACGAGCAGGCGGTGGCGATCACCGTGCGGGACCACGGGGTGGGGCTCAAACCCGGCGAGGAGAAGCTCGTCTTCAACCGGTTCTGGCGGGCCGACCCGTCCCGGGCCCGGCAGACCGGCGGCACCGGCCTGGGCCTGTCGATCAGCCTGGAGGACGCCCGGCTGCACGGCGGCTGGCTGGAGGCGTGGGGTGCGCCGGGTCAGGGCGCCCAGTTCCGGCTCACCCTGCCGGTGCGGGCCGGTGACCGGCTCACCTCCGCGCCGCTGCGCCTGGTGCCCGGTGACGTCGAGGTCGGGGGGCTGGTGCCGGTGCCGGCCGGGGCGCGGTTGGCGATCGGTTCGGGTGCGGCGCCGCTGGTGGCCGCCGGAGACGGGCCGGTGGACCCGGCCGCGCCGGGGGTCGGCGCGCAGCGTACGGAGGTGACCACGTGAGTCGCAGAGTCCTGCCCACCGCGACGGTGGCCCTGTTGCTCTGTGTCGGGTTGGTCGGCTGCGGCATCCCCGGCGAGAGCGAGGTACGGGTCGACGGCAAGGGACCCCAGTCCGGCCAGGACTCGGGCGGTGATCTCACCCAGCGGCTGCCGCAGCGGCAGGACAGCGACCTCCCCGAGCAGGTCGCCGCGAACTACCTGACGGCCGCCGCCGGTGGTGAGACCAACGAGATCTACCAGCGGGTGAACAGCTACATCCCGGAGGGCGGCGGCAAGCTCAAGCTGAAGGTCGGCAGCGAACCGGCGATCAACCTGGTCCGGCTGATCGGCCAACCGCAGGCGAAGGGCGTCGAGGGCACCGCCAGCTTCCTGGTGACCATCCAGGTGCAGCAGGTCGGCGTGCTGCGGATGGACGGCTCGGTCGGCGAGCCCGAGCTGACCGAGCGCAGCTACGTCTTCGAGGTCGGCCCGGCCCTCGCCAGCACCACCGGCGGCCAGGCTCAGCCGGCCGGTGGGATGTGGGTGGTCAACCCGCCGCCGGTGCTGCTGATGAGCACCAGTGCCCTGTTCAGCTACTACAGCCAGCGGACCATCTACTTCTGGAACGCCGGCCGGACCGCGCTGGTGCCGGACCTGCGCTACCTGCCCCGGTCGGTGCCGAAGGAGTCGCAGGCCACCGAGTTGCTCGGCTGGTTGATCGGCGGCCCGGCGCCATGGCTGTCGCCGGCCGCCGTACCGCTGCCGGAGGGGACCAGCCGGATCGGCAACGCGCCGATGTCCGGCGGTCGGCTGGAGGTCAACCTCTCCATGCCCGCCAGCGAGGTGAACGACAACGTCGACCTGGACCGCCTCTTCACCCAGCTCGCCTGGTCCCTGCTTCCACCGAACCCGGAGGGCGTCGGCGGCGACGACGGGGAACTGGAGCTGAAGATCCAGAGCCAGCGGCGGAAGGTGGCCGACGTCGACGAGTACCGGCGGGCCAACCAGCCGTACGCGCTGACCGACAGTCCGATCCGGTTCTGTGTCTTCGAGGGCGCGGTGCACCAGTTGCGCGACGGTGAGGAGGCGGTCGAGTCGGTCCCGATCGAGCCGGAGGAGAACCGCAACATCCGGTCGGCCGCGCTGTCGCGCAACGGAAACCAGGTCGGCGCCGCGCTGGTCAGTGCGGACGGGGACCGGTGGCGGCTGCGGGTGGCCACCGGTGCCGAACCGTTGCGGATCTTCGCCGCCAGTGCCTCGTACCCGAGCATGGAGCGGCCGATCTGGTTGAAGGGCACCGACCCGCGGGCACCGATCGGGCTGGTGGTGGCGGACGGGAACCTCTACCGGTTCGACTCCAACGCCCAACTGGTCAGGATCAGCCTGCCGGGTGTGCCGGGCCGGGTGACCGGGGTCGGCGCCGCGCCGGACGGGCACCGGATAGCGGTCATCGCCGACGGTGCGCTCTACGTCGCCGCGCTGAGCACCGACGGCGGTACGGTCTCCGTCGGCCGGGCCCGCCGGCTGGTCACCTCCCTGGCCACGGTGACCGCGGTGGACTGGAGCGGCGAGAGCGGGCTCGCGGTGGCCGGGGCGCAGCCGGACCGGCGCTCGGTGATCGAGAACATCGGGGTCGACGGGGTGCTGGAGAATCTGCTGGTGGACAACACCCGCGGCGACGTCCTGCACCTGGCCGCGTACCCGGACAACCCGCTGAGCCGGACCCAGCTCGGGGTGATGTACGAGACCAACGGCGCCGCCTCGTCGTCGAACCGGTTGATCGGCCGGGAGCAGGTAGCACCGAACCCCGGCCTACCGCCCTCGACGAACCCGTCGAGCAAGCCCAGCGCGCCGTTCTTCCGCTACTGAGTACGGGACGGGCGGCGTACGTGACCGGTGTCTGGGCCGAGCTGGCCGACCTGGTGCTGCCGGCCGAGTGCGCCGGTTGCCGGCTCACCGGGACCGCGCTGCGGCACGGGGTCTGTCCGGCCTGTGTTGAGGCGCTCGGCGCGCTGCGTCCCGCCCCGGCGCGACCCACCCCGGCTCCACCGGGCCTGCCGGGCTGCGTGGCGCTCGGGGCGTACCAGGGTGAGCTGCGGGAGATGCTGTTGGCGTACAAGGAACGGGGCCGGCACTCGTTGGCCCGGCCGCTGGGCCGGTTGCTGGCCGAGGTGGTCGCGGAGGCCGCCGGCGCACCGCGGCCGGTGCTGCTGATCCCGGTGCCGACCACCGCGCGGGCGGTCCGCGAGCGGCACGGTGACCACCTGCGCCGGCTGGCCCGGTACGCCGGGCACCGGTTGCGGGCGGCGGGCTGGCCGGTGGCGCTCGGGGCGCCGCTGCGGGCCCTGCCCCGGCCCGATTCGGCCACGTTGGACACCGCCGGCCGGGCCGCGGCGGCGGAGCACGCCTTCACCGTACGGGCGGGGCGGCTGCCGGCCGTACGCCGCCGCGCCGCCGGCCGGTTCGTGGTGGTGCTCGACGACATCGTCACGACCGGGGTGACCCTGGCCGCGGTGACCCGCTCGCTGCGCGCCCACGGGGTACGGGTGGATGCCGCCGCGGTTCTCGCGGCAACGACCCGACGCGGTCGACGGTAACGGTCCGTGCAGGCGATTTCACACGATCGTGCCACAAGCGATGGTTTCTAAAGGTTCTTGGTAGCGAGGGGTGACTATAGACGAGACAGGAGTTAGCGTTTTGTTCACCGGGGGTATGAGGGACTCACCCGCCCCGGGCAAAGGAGGGAGGCGGCGTCATTCTCGACCGGTCGGTGCCGAAGGGCGATTCCTGGGGGCAGGCTGACCGGGTTTTCTGGTTTCCGGACCGTCCGAACACAGGAGGTCACGCATGGATGTCGTGGTCAAGGGCCGTAACGTCGAAGTCCCGGAACACTACCGGGTTCATGTAGCCGACAAGCTCGCGAAGATCGAGCGTTACGATCACAAGCTCATTCGAGTCGACGTCGAGTTGTCCCACGAACGCAATCCGCGACAGGCTGACAACTGTCAGCGAGTAGAGATTACCTGCGTCTCTCGTGGGCCAGTAGTGCGCGCCGAGGCGTGCGCCAAGGACTTCTACAGCGCCCTGGATGTGGCGATAGCCAAGCTCGACACCCGGCTGCGCCGGGCCGCCGACCGCCGCCGGGTGCACCGGGGCAGGCACGCGCCGATATCCGTTGCCGCCGCGACAGCCGGCCTGCCGGTGGCGCCCTTCGGCGACTCCGCCGTGGCCACCCTGACCGCCGAGCCCGAAACGCGGGACGAGCCCGAGTTCGCCGACGACCCGTACGACTACGAGGTTCACGAACCGGGGCACATCGCCCGAGCGAAACTACACCCGGCCGAGCCGATGACCGTCGATGACGCACTGTTCCAGATGGAACTCGTCGGGCACGACTTCTACCTGTTCCTGGACAAGGAAACGGGGCGGTCCAGCGTCGTCTACCGGCGCAAGGGCTACGACTACGGGATCATCGCGCTCACCGAGTAGGGCGTGGGCCGGCCGCGCGGGGCGCAGCGCCAGTTCGCCCCGCCGGCCGGCCCGGATCCGCCGGACGCCGTACCGCTCGGCCGGGACCGCCGGTCACCGGTCCAGATCCTCCGGCAGCAGGCCGTAGAGCAGGTCGTCGAGGCGCTGTCCGGCCGGACCGGGCAGCCGGCCCCGCAACTCGCCCTCCCGCCGGAAGCCGGCCTTCTCCAGCACCCGCCGCGAGCCGGCGTTGTCCGGCAACGCGCCGGCGATCAACCGCTCGATGCCGGCGTCGGCGAACGCCCAGCGGGCCAGCAGCCGGACGGCCCGGGTCGGGTAGCCCCGGCCCCGCCAGGCCGGGCTCATCGCGTACCCGATCATCGCCTGTCCGGTCTGCGGTTCCTGGTAGTAGAGGCCGATCTCGCCGGTCGGCGTACCGCTGGTGGTGTCCAGGATGACCAGGTCGGCGCGTTCGCCGGCCAGCCAACGCCCCGGCGCCCCGGCGCACCGCGCCGCCACCTCGGCCCGGTTCGGGGCGACCGGCGGCACGCTGGACGCGACCACGTCCGGCAGGCTCTGCAACCGGTGGACGAATCCGGTGTGGGCGGCGGTCAGCGGGCGCAGCGTGACCACCCCGTCGGTCAGCGTGCCGCCGGGCAGGTCCGGCAGCAGCCGGGCCGCCGGACCCGGCGGGTCGGTGGCCAGCCGGGCCCAGGCCACCAGGTCGTGCCGGCCGCCGTCCGGGGTGTTCCCGGCGCTGCGCCGGATCCCCTCCCGGCTGAACCCGCTGCCCAGGGCCACCCGTTGACTGGCCACGTTCTCCGGTTCGGTGAGCAGTTCCAGCCGGGCGAAGCCGTGGGTCAGCGCCCGGCCGGCGAGCAGGGTCGCGGCGGCGGTGGCCACCCCACGACCACGGGCCCAGGGACCCACCCAGTAGCCGACCTCGCCCTGGTGCCGCGACGGCGCGACGTGGTCGATGCCGATTCCGCCGAGCAGGCGGTCGGTGGTCGGGTCGGCGATCGCGTACGCCGCACCGCCGCGGGTCCAGACCGTCGCCGTACCCTCGCTGATCCACCAGTGGGCGTCGGCCCCGGTGTACGGAACGGGCAGGTGCGGGAGGAATCGCCTGGTCAGCGGGTCCGAGCAGCCGGCCATCAGGTCGTCGAGGTCGGCATCGCGGAACAGCCGCAGCCGTACGCCCGCCGCCTCGATGGTCTCCCGGTTCATGCCGCGCCCGCGCCGCGTACGCCGCCCGGACCGTCTCCGGCCAGCAGTGCCCCGACCCAGACGTCCACCCGGCCGGACCGGTGCGCGATGCCCTGCCGGTTGATGCCCTCGACCACGAACCCGGCCTTCTCGGCGGCCCGCCGGGAGGCGTCGTTGCCGACGTGGGCCCGCCATTCGATCCGGGCCGGGCCGAGGCTGGCGAAACCCCAGGCGCAGACGGCGGCGAGTGCGGCCGGGCAGTAGCCCCGCCCTCGGGCGTGCGGTGCGACCAGGTAACCGACGTCGGCCACCGCCGGATCGTCGCGGTTGAGTCGGAGTTCCATGGTGCCGGCGAAGTTGTCGTCCGGGTCGGCGATGACGAACACCGCCCCGTCGCCGCGCCCCCACCGCCCCGCCGCGTGCCGGTGGACGAAGAACTCCGCGTCGGAGCGCTGGTACGGATCCGGCAGGCCGAGCCAGCGCCGCGCCAACGGGTCGCGGCAGGCGGTCACGATCGGATCCAGGTCCCGCTGCTCCGGCCGACGCAGCCGGATCTCCCCGTCGGCGGCGGTGGCGAACAGCACCGGTTGCGGGCGGCCGAAGACCGCCGCCCGGCGGGCGACGAGCGAACCCGGCCCGGCCGGACCGCCGGCCCCGGTCGGGTCGGTGTCCGGCTCGACCAGGTCGTCGGGGAGCAGTGAGCCGATCCAGCCGTCGGGTCCGCCGTGCGGGTGCGGCTGGGCCAGTCGGAGCTGGCCCTCGACCCGGAACCCGGCCCGGAGCGCGACCAGCCGGGAGGCGTGGTTGCCGACCTCGGCCTGCCAGATCAGCCGGCGCAGGCCGAGGTCCCGCAACGCCCACCGGGCGACGGCGCGGGTGGCCCGGACCGCGACGGCGCGACCGCGCGCCCAGGGAGCCGTCCAGTAGCCCACCTCGCCGGAGCGCAGGGTCTGGTCGATCGTCACCAGGCCGCAGGAGCCGAGTAGTTCGCCGGTGCCGGCGTGGCAGACCGCGAACGGGGCCGCGGTGCCGGCCGCCCAGCCGGCCGGTGCGACGGCGGTGACGAAGCCTTCCGCGTGTTCTGGCAGGTACGGGGCTGCAACGGTGGTCCACCGCTGGATGTCCGGATCCTGGCAGGCCCGGTGTACGGCGCTCGCGTCCGCCGCCTCCCAGGGGCGGAGCAAGAGGCCGTTCTCGATGATCTCCACGGGCTTCACGCCGGCCATCTTGCCGGAGAGTTCGCCCTGGGCGTAACCGGATTCGGCGCGTCTGCTCGAACCTATAGGGTGAATTGTCCGGTTCGATGGGACCGGTCGTCAACGCGGCTCCCGATTGCCCCGACGGTGCGCCTACGATGGTTCGGCAGACCGTCTAGGGGAGCGTTGATCCGTGTCGATTCTCGAAAAGTTCCTCCGCGCCGGCGAAGGCCGCATGGTGCGGCGGCTGAAGGCCGTCGCGAATGCCATCAACTCGATCGAGGACGACTATGTCGATCTCACCGACGAGGAGCTGCGGGGCCTGACCGACCAGTACCGCCAGCGCATCGCCGATGGCGAGTCCCTCAACGACCTGCTGCCGGAGGCCTTCGCCACCGCCCGCGAGGCCGCCGCCCGGGTGCTCGGCCAGCGTCACTACGACGTCCAGGTGATGGGCGGCGCCGCACTTCACTTCGGCAACATCGCCGAGATGAAGACAGGTGAGGGCAAAACCCTCACCTCGGTGCTGCCGGCGTACCTGAACGCGCTGTCCGGCAAGGGCGTGCACATCGTCACGGTGAACGACTACCTCGCCGAACGTGACGCCGCCTGGATGGGCCGGGTGCACGAGTTCCTCGGGCTGACGGTGGGCGTGATCCTGCCGAACCGGCCGGCCAGCGAGCACCGGGCGGCGTACGCGGCCGACATCACGTACGGCACCAACAACGAGTTCGGCTTCGACTACCTGCGGGACAACATGTCCTGGTCACAGGAGGAGCTGGTCCAGCGCGGGCACAACTTCGCGATCGTCGACGAGGTCGACTCGATCCTGATCGACGAGGCCCGTACGCCGTTGATCATCTCCGGTCCGGCCGAGCACTCCGCCCGCTGGTACGGCGAGTTCGCGGGCGTGGTGGCCCGGCTCCAGTCCGGCAAGGACGGCGAGGGCGACTACGAGGTCGACTACGCCAAGCGGACCATCGCGGTCACCGAGCGGGGCGTCGGCAAGGTCGAGGACCGGCTCGGCATCGACAACCTCTACGAGTCGGTGAACACCCCGCTCGTCGGTTACCTGAACAACGCGATCAAGGCCAAGGAACTCTTCAAGAAGGACAAGGACTACATCGTCAGCGACGGCGAGGTCCTGATCGTCGACGAGTTCACCGGTCGCATCCTGCACGGCCGCCGGTACAACGAGGGCATGCACCAGGCCATCGAGGCGAAGGAAGGCGTGGAGATCAAGCAGGAGAACCAGACTCTTGCCACGGTCACCCTCCAGAACTACTTCCGCCTCTACACCAAGCTGTCCGGGATGACCGGTACCGCCCAGACCGAGGCCGGCGAGTTCCAGAAGGTCTACAACGTCGGCGTGGTGTCCATCCCGACCCACCGCGCGATGGTCCGGATGGACAAACCGGACGTCATCTACAAGACCGAGAAGGCCAAGTTCAACGCCGTCGTCGAGGACATCGCCGAGCGGCACGCGATCGGTCAGCCGGTGCTGGTCGGCACCGTCTCGGTGGAGAACTCCGAGATCCTGTCGCAGCTGCTGCGCCGCCGGGGCATCCCGCACGCGGTCCTGAACGCCAAGTTCCACGCCCGGGAAGCCGAGATCATCGCGCAGGCCGGTCGCAAGGGCGGGGTCACCGTCGCGACCAACATGGCTGGCCGTGGTACGGACATCCTGCTCGGCGGGAACCCGGAATACCTCGCCGCCAACGAGCTGCGCCAGCGCGGCCTCGACCCGGTGGAGCACGACGAGGAGTACGCCAAGGCGCTGGAGGAGATCCTCCCGCGCTGGAAGCAGGCGTGCGACGAGGAGGCCGAGGAGGTCACCGACGCCGGCGGCCTGTACGTGCTCGGCACCGAGCGGCACGAGTCGCGCCGGATCGACAACCAGTTGCGCGGTCGGGCCGGCCGGCAGGGTGACCCCGGCGAGTCGCGGTTCTACCTCTCGCTCCAGGACGAGTTGATGCGGCGGTTCCGGGCCGGGGCGGTCGAAGCGGTGATGGAGCGCTTCAACATCCCCGAGGACGTGCCGATCGAGTCGAAGATGGTGACCCGGCAGATCAAGAGCGCGCAGGCCCAGATCGAGGGCCAGAACGCCGAGGTCCGCAAGGACGTCCTGAAGTACGACGACGTGATGAACAAGCAGCGCCAGGTGGTGTACGCCGAGCGACTGCGGGTGCTCAACGGTGAGGACCTGAGCGACCAGGTCCAGCACATGATCCAGGACACCGTCACCGCGTACGTGACCGGCGCTACCGCCGACGGCTACGCCGAGGACTGGGACCTCGACCAGCTCTGGTCCAGCCTCAAGCAGCTCTACCCGGTCGGTGTCACCGTCGACGACCTGATCGACGAGGCCGGTGGCGAGCGCAACAACCTCGACGGCGACTTCCTGCTCAGCAAGATCCAGGAGGACGCGCAGGCCGCGTACGCCCGGCGCGAGGAGGAACTGGGCAGCGAGGCGATGCGCCAGCTGGAGCGGATGGTGCTGCTCCAGGTCATCGACCGCAAGTGGCGCGAGCACCTCTACGAGATGGACTACCTGCGGGAGGGCATCAACCTGCGGGCCTACGCCCAGCGCGACCCGGTGGTGGAATACCAGCGCGAGGGCTTCGACATGTTCGCCACCATGATGGACGGCATCAAGGAGGAGACGGTCGGCTTCCTGTTCAACCTGGAGGTCCAGGTCGAGCAGGAGACCCCGCCGGCCGCCTCGACCCCCGAGGTGGTGCTCGACCAGGCACCGGTGGAGATACGGGCCAAGGGCCTGGCTCGCCCGCCGCGTCGGCAGGGCCTGCAATACTCCGCGCCGACCATCGACGGTGAGGCGGGCGCCGGCGGTGTGGTCCTGGAGCGCCAGGAGCCGCAGCCGCAGGCACCGGCCCTCGGTGTCGGCCGGCAGGGTCCGCCGCCGCCGTCGGCCGCCCGGCGTACGCCGGCACCGGGCCAGTCGGTCGGCGGTGAGGGTCCCTCCCGCAACGCCCCCTGCCCGTGCGGCTCCGGCCGCAAGTACAAGCGCTGCCACGGCTCTCCGACCGGTTCCTGACCGACCACCGGCCGCCGCCAGCGGTGGTGGCCGGTGGGCAACAGCCGTTCCGGGCCCGGCCCCGATCACCGACAGGTGGCCGGGACCGGGCCCGGTCCCGTTCGAACGGCTCTCGGGCAGCGGTGGTCGTTCAGAGCACCCGGGCGACAGTGGCGAGCCAACTGCCGCGCCGCCGCTCCAGCCGGAACGCGAGCGCCCAACTCCGCTCGCCCCACCCGAGTACGGCCGCCGCCTCGGCGATCCCCTCGTGCGGCTCGCTGACCCGCAGCAGCCGCAGACGCACCCCGCTCGTCCCGCCGCCGGCCGGGGCCGCTTCCCGTGGGCGTAGGCCCGGACGCCGGGCGCGTTGCTCGGCCAGTCGTCGGGTGGCGGCGACGAGTTGCTCGGTGATCGCCGTGGCGTCGGCGCCGACCGACAGCGGTCGGACGTGTGCGGCCGGCCGGTAGCCGTTCAGGATCTCCAGGCAGGTCCCCAGAAACCGGCGGGCCGCCTGCCGGGCCTCGGCCGAGGCGGTGGCCAACGCCTCCGGTGGCAGGGCGGCCGGAGCCCGGTCCGCCGGTGTCGGTCGGCCCCGCTCGGTGCCGCGGGACCCGGATCGTGGCGGTAGCGGGACGCCCAGTGGCAGCGAGAGCTGCCCGTCGAGTCCCGTCGCCCAGGCCGGCCCGGCCAACTCGTCGTCGAACGGTGGGTCGAGCGGCGGCACCGGGCGCAACCGTACGGCGGGGCGGGCGAGTGGCCTGGTCCGTACGGCGGGCATTTGGGTCCTCTCTTGATCTTGCGTTTGCTTTCGTTTGCCTCCGACCGGTTACATTAGTAGCGAACGATGGATGTGGCGTCAAGGTGTCGCGGGCAGCACGAAGCGGGCGGGCGTCACCGTGGGGGATGGCACCGGGTCGAGGGGGCGCGGCGGCAGATCCGGACTACTCCGGGTCGCGTTCGACCAGCGGGTTGCTGCGTACCCAGTCGGCGGTCTCGGCGTACTTGTGCTGGATGTACTGTTCGAGCTGGGCCCGCTCGACCCGCCACTGGCCCCGGCCACCGATCTTGATCGCCGGAAGTTCGCCGCTGCGCACCATGTGGTAGACCTGCGAGTCCGAGACGTTCAGCTCGGCGGCTACGTCGGACAGCAGCAGGAACCTGGGCTCCACGAGCGACTCCCGGTGGTGGGTCGTGTTTGACTCAGTTTGCCATCGACTGCCGGTCCCGCTCGACCACGGTTCCGCCCCGGTCGCCAGCCGTACCGCCGGGACCGGGTCGACCGGGGCGGGTTGCTGATCGGACACAGCCGGGAGGGGCACGCTTCCGGTCCGGGGCGGCGGGGTGTATGACAGGGACGGCGCCGGACGAGCCGGTGTCCTGCGGGTCAGCGACGCCGGTGGCGTCGCCGAGTGGGGGAGACGAGAACCGTGCGCGCAGAACTGGTCCGGGTGTACCTCCCGGCTACCGTGCCGATGCTGGCCCTCCTGCGCAAGCAGGGTGAGCTGCCGGCCGGCGAGGCGCACGCGGTCACCCCGACCCTGCGCGAGTGGTACGCCGAGGGCGACGAGGAGGAACTGGAGTACGTCGCCTTCACCCGGGCCGCGCAGGACGCGCTGCGGTTGCTCCGTGAGGATCCCGCCGCCCCGCGCCGCCGGGTGGTGGTCTCCGCCGACCTGCCGGCCGCCACAGTGCAGCGGACCGAGGTCGAGCTGGGCTCCAGCACCGTACGCCTGGACGGGCCGGTCCCGGTGGCGGCGGTCGCCGCGATTCACCTCGACGACGACGAGGCGGTCGAGGACGTGGGCTTGGCGGTCGCGGTGGTGTCCGAGGCGCTCGCCGGCGACCCGGACGCCCAGTTCACCGTCGACGGCGTCGAGGACCACGAGCTTGCCTGGTACGACATCTCCGAGCTGGACGACCTCGGCTGACCCGTCGGCAGTCCTCGGCTGACCCCGCCGGCGGCCCTCGGGTCGGGGCGGGCGCGCCCGGTGGCGATGGTCAGGCTGGTGGCGATGGTCAGGAGCGGGCGGTGTCCGGCTCCGGTCGGCGGTCGGCGGGGCGCCTGTCGGTCCCGCCCTCGTCCCATCCGATCTCGTCGTCGTCCGCCGAGTCCGGCCGCCCACCCTCGGGCCGCCCACCCTCGGCAGCATCCGGCCCGTCGCCCCCGACGGACCCCGCCACCTCGTCGGTGAACTCTTCGTCGTCGCTGAACTCGGCGTCCGTCTCGTCTTCCGGCTCGGCGGTGGCCGGGCGCAGGGTGCGGCCGAACGCGATGAGGGCGGTGAGCGCGCCGACGAAGAGCACCCACAGGGCCTGGTTCGAGCGGTACTCGCTGAGCTGGTCCTGGAGGCCGCGGTCGACGTCGCTCAGCGATCCGGCGGCGGCCAGCAGCCGGGCGCCGGCGGTCTGGGTGAGCAGTTCCGCCGCGAGCAGCAGCAGGCCGGGTCCGGCGCCCGCGAGCAGGTAGGCGGGCCAGCGGGGCAGGCTGGCGTCGGGATCGAGCGCGATGGTGCGGCGCCGGGCCAGGCCCAGGTAGAAGAAAACCAGCAGGCCGGCGACGAGCCCGCCGCCGATCGAACCGGTGCGGGAGAACCACTCCAGGGCGCTGGTCTGCGACTGGTCGGTGTCGCCGTAGCCGTAGAGCGAGAGCAGCGGGTCCTTGAAGATGTTCAGAACCGTGTTGATCACGAAAACGGTCAGCCCGGCGGCGACCACGGCACCGACCACCGGCACCGCCCGTACGCCACCGGCGATCCCGCCGACGGTGGCCGCGGCGGCGACGGTGCCGGCCAACACCGTGATCGAATCCCCGTTGCCATAGCTCAGGGTCACGGTGAGCGCGGCCAGCAGCCCGACGAGCAGCCCGGCACCGACCGAGGCGGCGAACCGGGGGGTGCTGCGGTGTACCCCGCGCCGGGTCAGCAGGTTGGCCACCACGACCGCCGCCGCGGCGCCGCCGACCATGCTGGCCGAGATCAACCCGGGCAGGGCGAGCGCGGCCATCGCGATCACTATCGAGTTGATGTCCGAGGAGGTGATCTCGGCCTGGCCGATCCAGAGCATCGCGGCGAGCCAGCCGAGCGCCAGCACGCCGAGGCCGAGTGCCGCCGGCGCGTACGCGGGCGCCGCCGTGCCGCCGGCCGGGTCCGACTCGGCCGCGTCGGTGGCCGACCGGTCCGGGGGCGAGACCGCGGTGCTGCCGGACTGTGTGCTCATCGTCTCCCCTTCAACGGGTACCCGCCCGCCGCGCCGGTACAACGGCGGGAGGGGGCGCGGCGTGGCTGGGTCGCCGGGCCTCTCAGCGTACGTGGCGCGCCGGTGCGGGCCGCGCGCCACCTGCGTGGCCCGTCCCCGCCGGCGGCCGTCCCGGTCGTGCCGTGATCGTCTTCGCTCGGGGTGCGTGGGAGGATTGGCGCAGGTCCCACCCCCGGACAACCGGCACCACCGGCGAACGGGCCACGGCGACCGGCCGACCGGCCGGAACAGGTGGGTCCGATTTCGCCGTCGTTGTCGAGATCGTTCAGGAGCATGCGATGGACGCCGTACTTTCCGTACCCGAGCCGCGTAACGAGCCGGTCCGTGACTACGCGCCGGGGAGCGCCGAGCGGGACAGCCTGCAACGGCGGCTCGGCGAACTGGCCGCGGAGCGGCTGGACCTGCCGATGACCATCGGCGGTCGGCAACGGATGGCTGCGGGTGCCGCGATCGACGTCGTACAGCCGCACCGGCACCAGCATGTGCTGGGGGTCACCCACAACGCAACCAACGCGGATGCTCAGGCGGCGGTGACGGCCGCCAAGGAAGCTGCCCCGATGTGGCGCGGTTTGTCCTTTGCCGACCGGGCTGCGGTGTTTCTCCGGGCAGCCGACCTGCTCGCCGGGCCGTGGCGGGACACGCTCAACGCCGCGACCATGCTGGGCCAGTCGAAGACGGCGATCCAGGCCGAGATCGACGCCGCCTGTGAGCTGATCGACTTCCTCCGGTTCAACGTGCACTTCGCCCGCAACCTCCTGGCCGAGCAGCCGAACTCGTCGGCCGGGGTGTGGAACCAGTTCGACCACCGGCCGCTGGAGGGCTTCGTCTACGCGGTCACCCCGTTCAACTTCACCGCGATCGCGGCGAACCTGCCGGCCGCCCCGGCGCTGCTCGGCAACACGGTGGTCTGGAAGCCGGCGCCGACCCAGCAGTTCGCGGCCCACTTCACCATGCAACTGTTCGAGGCCGCCGGCCTGCCGCCGGGCGTGATCAACCTGGTCACCGGGCACGGTGTCGAGGTCTCCGAGGTGGTCCTCGCCGACCCGGACCTCGCCGGCATCCACTTCACCGGCTCGACCAAGGTCTTCCAGCAGCTCTGGAAGACGGTGGGGGAGAACCTCGCCGGCTACCGAGGCTACCCGCGACTGGTCGGCGAGACCGGCGGCAAGGACTTCGTCATCGCGCACAGCAGCGCTGACGTCGACGCCCTGCACACCGCGCTGGTCCGGGGCGCCTACGAGTACCAGGGGCAGAAGTGCTCGGCGGCGTCGCGGGCGTACGTGCCCCGGTCGCTGTGGGACGGCGGCCTGCGGGACCGGCTCGCGGCCACGGTCGAGTCACTGACGTACGGCGACGTCACCGACTTCGCCAACTTCGGCGGCGCGGTGATCGACGCGAAGGCGTTCGCCCGGCACACCACCGCCCTGGACATGATCTCCAATGCCGACAGTTGCCGGGTGCTGGCCGGTGGCACGGCCGACGACTCGGTCGGCTACTTCGTCCGCCCCACCCTGCTGGAGTGCGACGATCCGGGGCACGAGGTCTTCACCACCGAGTACTTCGGCCCGATCCTCGGCGTGCACGTGTTCGACGACGCCCGGTTCGAGGACGTGGTGGCCCAGGCCGAGTCGGTCGCCCCGTACGCGTTGACGGGTTCGATCTTCGCCACCGACCGCCGGGTGCTGGACTGGGCCAGCGAGGCGCTGCGGTACGCCGCCGGCAACTTCTACCTCAACGACAAGCCGACCGGTGCCGTCGTCGGCCAGCAGCCCTTCGGCGGCGCCCGCGCCAGCGGCACCAACGACAAGGCCGGCTCCTGGCTCAACCTGGCCCGCTGGATCTCCCCCCGCACCATCAAGGAAACCTTCGTCCCCGCCACCGACCACCGCTACCCCCACATGCACTAAACCCTCCCTCCCTCCCTCCCTCCCCCCTGATACCCCGCCCCCCTCCCGCCCCTCCCGTCCGCGATCTAGGGCAAATACGTGCTTGTTGATCTCCAATCACACGTATTTGCCCTAGATCGGCGCGGGAGAGGGGTGAGGGGGGAGGGAGGGGGAGAGGGGGAGGGAGAGGGAGGAGGGGGAGGAGGTCTTTCGGGGAGTTGTTGGAAGATTGTGCGGAATGCCGGAATTGTGGCGTACTCTACGCGGCAGCGTGGGTGCTCGGGTGGGTGGGGTGCCGGCGGAGTGGTGGGGCGTGTGGGGTGGTGGGGTGCGTGAGGGGGTGCGAATCGGTGAGGATATCGAGCATCCTCACTGGACAGTCTGCCACGGACAGTGCACAGTGGAGTACAACCTGCCGCAGATCATGCCAAATCCTAGACGCGACGGCGCCAAAGTGGCAGCGTAAAGGGCATGGCGGATTCAGGAATCAACCCAACGGCGGCAGCCCTGCTCGGGCTGCTCCACGAAGGACCAATGACCGGCGGCCAGTTGATGGCCGCCGCCGAACGACGGCTGATGCCGTACTGGTCGATGACCCGGAGCCAGGTCTACCGGGAGCTGCCGGTCCTCGCTGACCAGGGACTCGTCCGGCTCGGCAAGCCCGGACCGCGCTCCAGCCAGCCGTACGCGATCACGGCGGCCGGAAAGCGCACCTTCTCCCGCTGGCTGACCGACGTGCCGGGGCGCGACACGGTGCGCAACCCGACCGCGCTGCGGGTCGCCTTCGGCGAGCAGCACTCGGCGAACCAGCTGCGCAACCTCTACAGCGGGGCGAACGAGTACCACACCGAAGCCCTCGCGATGGCCAGGGAGCAGGCCAAGGACGCCAAGAAGGCCGGTGACTCGTACGGCGCCGCGGCGCTGGAGTTCGCCGTCCAATACCACAAGGCGGCCCTGTCCTGGCTGAAGACGGCACCGGCCAGTTGATCTCGTACGGGAAGCGGTTGCCCTGGGAGTGGGCCGGTTGCGCTGACGGTCGCTATTGTTGACGGTTGTGACCGCTGCCGATTACGCCGACCAGCTCAAAGACCTCGATGCCACGCTCCGCAGCATCGAGGCAGTCCTCGATGTCGACCGGCTGCGCCAGGACAAGGTCAAGCTCGAAGAGGCGGCCTCCGCGCCCGACCTGTGGGACGACCAGGTCAAGGCCCAGGAGGTCACCTCCCAGCTCTCCTACGTCAACAGCGAGATCGAGCGGCTGGGCAGCCTGCGCAGCCGCCTCGACGACGCCTACGTCCTGCTGGAGCTGGCCGAGGCGGAGGACGACCCCGGTGTGCTCGGCGAGGTCGAGACCGAGATCGGCGGGCTCGGCAAGGCCATCCAGGAGATGGAGGTCCGCACCCTGCTCTCCGGTGAGTACGACTCGCGTCAGGCGCTGGTCGCGATCCGGGCCGGTGCGGGCGGGGTGGACGCGGCCGACTTCGCCGAGATGCTGCTGCGCATGTATCTGCGTTGGGCGGAGCGGCACGGGTACCCGACCGAGGTCTACGAAACCTCGTACGCCGAGGAGGCGGGGCTGAAGTCGGCCACCTTCGCGGTCAAGTTCCCGTACGCGTACGGCACTCTGAGTGTTGAGTCGGGCACCCATCGACTGGTCCGAATCAGCCCGTTCGACAACCAGGGGCGGCGGCAGACCAGCTTCGCCGGTGTCGAGGTGCTACCGGTGACCGAGCAGACCGACCACATCGACATCGCGGAGAACGAGATCCGGGTCGACGTGTACCGGTCGTCCGGGCCAGGTGGACAGAGCGTGAACACGACCGACTCTGCGGTACGGATCACACACATCCCCACCGGCATCGTGGTCACGTGTCAGAACGAGAAGTCCCAACTCCAGAACAAGGCCTCCGCGATGCGGGTCTTGCAGTCACGGCTACTGGAGCGCAAGCGCCAGGAGGAGCAGGCTCGACTGGCCGGTCTGAAGACCGACGCGGCCGGCTCCTGGGGCGACCAGATGCGCTCCTACGTGCTGCACCCTTATCAGATGGTGAAGGATCTGCGAACTGAGCAGGAGACCGGCAATCCGACCGCGGTCTTCGACGGCGAGCTGGACGGCTTCATCGAAGCCGGGATCCGCTGGCGCAAGCAGCGTCAGCTGGCCGGCGAGGCGGCCTGAGCGATGGCCCGCCGAGACGCACGGCGCGTCGGCGGCGGGCCACTCCTTTCCGACATTGCGGGCCGATTGAGGGCCCGTGGGGCTTGGACTTTTCGTTACACCGCGTAGACTCACGACCCGTGATTCAGCTTGAGCAAGTGACGAAGACGTACCCGAAGGCGTCCCGGCCATCGCTCGACGACGTGTCGGTCTCGATCGAGAAGGGTGAGTTCGTCTTCTTCATCGGTCCCTCCGGATCCGGCAAGTCGACGATCATCAAGCTGCTGCTGCACGAGGTGACTCCCAGTAAGGGGAAGGTCGTGGTCAACAGCCGCGACGTCACCGGGATGCGCTCCTGGAAGATCCCGAACTTCCGGCGCTCGATCGGCTGCGTCTTCCAGGATTTCCGGCTGCTGCCCAACCGCACCGCGTACGAGAACGTGGCCTTCGCCCTTGAGGTCATCGGCAAGACCAAGGCGGTCGCCCGTCGGGTCGTGCCCGAGGTGTTGGAACTGGTCGGCCTCGGCGGCAAGGAGCACCGCTACCCGCACGAACTGTCCGGTGGCGAGCAGCAGCGGGTGGCGGTGGCGCGGGCGTTCGTGAACCGGCCGTTGATCCTGCTGGCCGACGAGCCCACCGGAAACCTCGACCCGGACACGTCCATCGAGATCATGCGTCTGCTGGACCGGATCAACCGCACCGGTACCACGGTCGTGATGGTCACCCACGACTCCAACATCGTCAACCAGATGCGCCGCCGCGTTATCGAGATCGAGAGTGGTCGCATCGTGCGCGACCAGGCCCGTGGCGTCTACGGCTGAGCCCCGGCGCTCGGACGGCCGTACCGGCCCTGACCTGACGACGAACGACCCTCTGCGGAGATCCGGAAGGAACCCCCGATGCGCGTGAAATACGTCCTGTCCGAGGTGTTGGTCGGACTGTGGCGCAACGTGACGATGACCATCGCGATGATCATTACGATGGCCGTGTCGTTGACGATGCTGGGCGCCAGTGGCCTGATGTACCTCCAGGTCGACACCATGAAGAACTTCTACTACGACAAGATCGAAGTCGCGATCTTCCTGAAGGTCGACGTCCCGGACGAGCAGCGGCTGGGCCTTGAGGGCGAGTTGAAGAGCGACCCGCTCGTGGAGGAGGTCATCTTCGAGTCGGGTGAGGACGCCTACAACAAGTTCCGGACCATGTTCCAGGACGCACCGGACCTGGTGAACGCGGTCAAGCCGGAACAGCTTCCCGAGTCGTTCCGGGTGAAGCTGAAGAACCCGGAGGAATACCAGGCGGTCTACGAGAAGTACAAGGACACCGAGGGGGTCGACGAGATCGTCGACCAGCGGCGACTTCTCGACAAGATCTTCAACATCCTCAGCGCGGTGCAGAAGATGGGCCTGGTGGCCGCCACGATCATGGCGATCGCCGCGCTGCTCCTGGTCGGGAACACGATCCAGGTCGCCGCGTACAGCAAGCGGCGTGAGGTCGCGGTCATGAAGCTCGTCGGTGCCTCCAACTGGTTCATCCAGGCACCGTTCGTGCTTGAGGCGGTGGTGGCCGGTCTCATCGGCTCCCTCATCGGCTTCGGCGCGCTGGTCCTGGGCAAGGTCTTCCTGCTGGACGGCTCGCTGCGGGACCTGACCGACCTGCTCACCCCGATCGAGTGGAGCCGGGTGCTGCTGATGCTGCCGCTGATGGCCGGCGCCGGGTCGCTGATCAGCGCGGTCACCGCCTGGGTCACCCTCCGCTTCTACCTGCGGGTCTAACTTCCGGTACGGCGATCGGCGGCGGATCCGTCGGTTCCGGGTACGAGTCGGACAGTCGGACACGAGGGCTCCCGGTGGCGCGAAAAGCGCTAACCGGGGGCCCTCGTGCACGGGGTAGCATTCTGCGCGGTCGTCAACGCCAGTCCGGCGGCCGTCGAACAGCGGAAAGGGGTGGCGCGGATGCCACGGGAGAAGGGGCGCAAGGTTGTCGCCTCCAACCGGAAGGCGCGCCACGACTATGCCATCCTCGACACGTACGAGGCGGGCATGGCGTTGACCGGCACCGAGGTCAAGTCGCTGCGGGCGGGACGTGCGTCGCTGGTCGACGCCTTCGCCCAGGAACGCAGCGGCGAGCTGTTCCTGCACGGGATGCACATCCCGGAGTACACCCAGGGCACCTGGACCAACCACGAGCCGCGCCGGACCCGCAAGCTGCTGCTCAACCGGATCGAGATCAACCGGCTGCTCGGCAAGCTGAAGGAGACCGGCCTGACCCTGGTCCCGCTGTCGGTCTACTTCAACGACGGCTGGGCGAAGGTGGAGATCGGCCTCGCCCGGGGTAAGAAGTCGTACGACAAGCGCCAGGACCTGGCCAAGCGGGACGCCGACCGCGAGATCGCGAAGGTGGCCGGTCGCCGTGGCAAGGGCATGGACTGACCTGACCTGGGCAGACGCGCCGGGGCGGGGATCCGGAATCAACTCGCTGGCGCGAGGCGTTAAGGTTGGTGTGGCTGCCACGTCAGGTGGCCCCGTCTAGGGGGTGACTGGTTTCGACTTCGTACGCTGCGTCAGGGGAAGCGAGCCGAGGAAGCCGACGTCGTCTCGAGAATCGGTCGTCGGAAACCAATAAGCGCCAAGCAAAATCGCGCTGACTTCGCTCTCGCCGCCTGAGGCGAGTAGCAAGTCTGTCGGCCTGGGAGTGCCTTCGTCCCAGTCTGCCGGCATCAGCTAGAAGGCTGGCCAAGCGAACCCGGTCGCGGGGTTCGTGCGGCGAGATTAATCAGCGACTGGGCCCGTCACACCAACTCGCTCGCGTGATCGGTGGGGCCGAGTAGAGGCATAGCGAGCTGCGCTCGGAGAAGTCCTGACAATCCGACGAAGGACCCGGGTTCGATTCCCGGCACCTCCACCAGCGATCTGCGCCCCGGTCCCCGGACCGGGGCGCAGAGTCGTTTCCGCCCACCCACCTGCCTGCCCACCCACCTGCCTGCCCACCCACCTGCCTGCCCGCCTGATCCGGTCCGGGTTGGGGCGGATAGGGCAACTTTGGGGCTGGACACCGGCGGGGTCCTGGACTCACCATCAGCTCAGGCGGTAGGCGCTCACGGAGGTGCGTCATGGTGACCGGCCCGATCCAGCACCCGGTGGCGGCGTTCCCGATCGACGACCCGGCCGCCCTGCGGGCGGCGCGACGGCACCGGGTCACGCTGCTGCGCGAGATCCACGCCTTCGAACAGGCCCTGGCCGGTCCGGCCGGCGACCCGCAGTGGCGACCGCGCTTCGGTCTGCGGCTCGACGGGCTGCGCGGCGAGTTCACCGAGCACGTCAGGCTGACCGAGGGCCGGTCCGGGCTCTACGCCGAACTGCTCGACCGGGCACCCCGGCTGGCCCGGACCGTACACGCGTTGCTGCGCGAGCATGCCGACGTGGCCGCCGTACTCGCCGCGTTGCAGCGGCGGGCAGCACTGCCGGAGGCGACCACCGAGGAGCTGCGCGGTTCGGCCGGGGACCTGCTGGGCCGGTTGTCCCGGCACCGGCAGCGCGGAGCGGACCTGGTCTACCGGGCGTACGGCACCGACATCGGCCGCCCGAACTGACCGATCCGGCGCCGGCCGGGGACCCGGTGTACGGAACCCGACAGTGTCCGGCGACGTCTGATCGATATGCGACGTTCCTCCGCCCCGCTGGGCCTGGCGATGATGGTGACCCTCGCCGCGTGCGCGCAGTCGGACCCGTCCACCGGTTCCGCGCCGCCCGAAAGCCGGGAGGACGCGTTCCAGCAGCGGGCGACCGAGGTCGCGACGGCCTGGCAGACGCAGTCGGCCCCGGACTGGCGCGGCGGGTACGTCCCGTTGCAGGATCCGACCGTGGTACCGGCCGGGGCCAGGTTCGGTGACGACACGAAACAGGCGTTCGCCGCCGGCTGGTACCGGGAGCGGGTCGCGCTGCCGGCGGCCGTACCGGCGGACGGGACGATCACCTTCCCGGACGGCACGCTCACCGTGCCGCTGGTGAGTGCCGCCGACGCGTACCGCCAGCTCGACCAGGGCGACCCGCCGCCGTGCCCCGACCAGCCGGCGCAACCGCCGCCGGCCCCGGCCGGAACCGGGCCGGACGGGTCGGTCAGCGGGCCGGCGACGACCGCCTGCACCCCGCTCACCGTCACCAGGGTCGAACCGGGCACCACCACCATCCGGACCAGCCGGGGCGAGGCGACGGTGCCGGCCTGGCTGTTCACGGTCGACGAGATCGGCGCCCGGATCGCCCGGGTGGCCGTCGCGCCGAGCGCGACCGGGGCCGTACCGGAACCGGCCGTACCGGCGGGCACCCCGGCCGAGGGTCTGGTGGGCGCGCAGGACATGGTCGGGGTCGACGGGCTCGGGCTCACCTACCGGCTCGGCGTCGGCGCCTGCGACAAAGAGATCACCCCACTCGTACGGGAACAGGGCGACCTGGTGCTGGTCGGCGGTACGGCGGTCCGCTCCGACGGCATGTGCACCGAACAACTGCTGCTGCAACCGGTCACGGTGACCCTGGAGGCACCGCTGGCCGCCCGTACCGTGCTCGACGCCGTCTCCGGGCGGCCGCTGATCCTGACCACGGCCCGCTGATCCTCCTCGGCGGCCCGGTCCGGGCAGCCGCGCTCGCGCGGCGCGTCCTGATCCGCCGGCGGTCTCCCTGCCGCCGGCGGATCAGGGCAGTTCGATCGGTAGGGTGATCCCGTCCAGGCTGTGCGCGCAGGCGCAGGAGCGCTCCAGCGGCAGGGTGGCGACCGCGTCGAGCAGCAGTTCCCGCAACCGTTCGGTGTTCTCCCCGAAGACCCGGAACACCTCCTCCTGGGTCACGCCCCCGCCGCCCTCCACCCCGGCGTCCAGATCGGTGACCAGGGCGATCGAGGTGTAGCAGAGGGCCAGCTCACGGGCGAGTACGGCCTCCGGATGCCCGGTCATGTTGATCACCGAGCCGCCGATGGAGGTATACCAGCGCGACTCGGCCCGGGTCGAGAAGCGCGGACCCTCGACCACCACCATCGTGCCGCCGTCACCCACCTCGATGCCCTGCCGCTGCGCCGTGGTCAGCACCGTCCGCCGCCCGTCCGGGCAGTACGGGTCGGCGAACGACACGTGCACCGCACCGGTGTCGTAGAACGTCTGCTCCCGGCCGCTGGTCCGGTCGACGAGCTGGTCCGGGACCACGAACGCACCCGGTCCCAGTTCCGGCCGCAGGCCGCCGACCGCGCATGGGGCGAGGATCTGCCGTACGCCGAGCGAGCGCAGCGCCCACAGGTTGGCCCGGTACGGGATCCGGTGCGGCGGATGCCGGTGATCGCGCCCGTGCCGGGGCAGGAAGGCCACCGGTCGGCCGGCTATCTCGGCAATCGTGATCGGGTCGGAGGGAGCGCCGTACGGGGTCTGCACGGTGTGCTCGGTAGCCCCGTCGAGGAGGGCGTAGAGGCCGGAGCCTCCGATGACGGCAAGCTCTGCGTGTGCACTCACGGGGCCTACCCTGCCATCCCCGGCCGCCCCGCCGTCCGGTAGCCCCGGCCGCCCACCGGTTCCCGGCTGTCGACAGGGGAGCCGGGCGTACTTGGATGATCCGGACGGCCTGGCATATTGCCAATTGCTCAACTCGCACTGGCCGTCCAGACCTTAGCCAGCGACAGTCGTGCAAGCTATGGTGCGAGGCATGGCGTTGACTGCGCGCATGGTCGCGTTTGACGGTGTGGATCCGGTATGGCCGACGGTGTTCGGTCCCTCCCGTGACTGCGCCCCCGAGTAGCAGATGTCCGGCGTACAGGGTGAGGGCCAGGCGATCGGGGGGCGCGCCATGGCGTCGATGACCGGGCAACTGCTGGTCGCGACCCCGTCACTGAAGGATCCCAACTTCGACCGTACGGTGGTGTTGCTGGTCGCGCACGAGCCCGGCGGCGCCCTCGGGGTGGTGCTCAACCGCGCCACCGAGGTCCCGGTCGCCGACGTGCTCGGCGCCTGGGGCAGCCTGGCCGGCGAACCGGCCGTTCTGTTCGAGGGTGGGCCGGTGCAACCGGAGTCGGCGATCTGCCTGGCCCGGATGCGCACCCCGGTACGCCGTGTGAAGGGCTTCCACCAGGTTTCCGGCGCGGTCGGCACGGTGGACCTCTCGGTCGACCCGGAGCGGATCGGCGACGCGGTCTCCGGCATCCGGGTCTTCGCCGGCTACTCCGGCTGGTCGCCGGGACAACTGGAGGCGGAGATCGAGAGCGGCTCCTGGTTCGTCCTGGACGCCCTGCCCGGCGACGCGTTCGTGGACCGGCCGGACGATCTGTGGCCGATGGTGCTGCGCCGCCAGGGCGGCATGATGGCCGCGGTGGCCCACTTCCCGCCGGACGTGGCGCTGAACTAGCTGGTCGGGGGCGGGTTCTCGGCGGCGACCCCCTCGGATATGACCTGGCGGCCGGGCGTGTGTAATATATCGCGAGTGCCCGAGAGATCGGGCCGGCAAGTAGGGGGCCGTGGCGCAGCTGGTAGCGCACCACACTGGCAGTGTGGGGGTCAGGGGTTCGAGTCCCCTCGGCTCCACCCTACGTACGGCAGGCCGGCAGCCTGGTCAAGTGATCTTCGACCAGGCAACCGGCCTGTTTTGTATCACAACCTCCCACAGGATGGCTGCTCGCCGCACCCCGAACGAGGTCGCTGGCGCGGCCCCGCACCACATCGCGTCCGATGGTCCTATCTCGACGGGTCCACCCGTGACCGCTCTACTGCATCCTGCTCAACCCGTGGTGGGACCCGGCAACCGAGGCCCAGGCCGTCGACGGGTCCACCGGATCGGCCAGACCCGCAACGTGAATGGCGTACCGCGGATGGTTGGCGGGGACACCATCGAGGAGAAGGTCATGGTGTTGAAGGCGCGCAGGGCGGAGCTGTTCAGTGGCGTCCTCGACGGGTGTGAGTTCGCCTCCGCCCAACTCTCCGCCGCTGACATCTGGCGCACGTGATTCCACTGAACGTCCGGTGGCACCCACGCGGCGGGGTGGCCACCGGCCGGGTGTCGGCCATGGGGCGGCGGGCCGGTCGTAACGGCCTGCGGCGACGCTGTGCTCGGGGCGTGGAAAAAATCTTCTGTACCGGTCAAGGAAACCTCTTGACCGGTACAGAAGGTTCTCGCTACTGTATCGGTACAGAAGAAAGCACCGGACAGTCAGGAGATCGCCATGGAAATGCCCGCCGCCTTCGTGAGCGCCGTCAATGGCGTCGACTACGAGTTCAACAGCGCCCGGCCGAACGCCCCGGTCGTTCCGCACGTCGAGAAGCCGCAGCGCACCCGGGTCGTCCGTGCGGCGCTGACCAAGGGCCTCACCCGCGCCGCCCACGTGATCAGGCCGGCCCGGCCCGCCGTTTGATACGCTGGAGCACTCGATGAGCAACCGGCGTCCGCCGCCCTGGTCGGCCCACGCCTTGCCTGATCCGACCCGACCGCCGCCGGTGCCCCGCCCTCCGGGTCGCCGGCGGCGGAAGCAGATCTAGCGACTGGTGGTTACGTGGCACCACGGGTGACATTGCAGACGATCGCCGACCGCGTCGGGGTGAGTCGAATGACCGTGTCGAATGCCTTCTCCAAGCCCGACCAACTTTCCGCGGCACTTCGCGAGCGCATTCTTGCCGCCGCCCAGGAAATTGGCTATGTCGGCCCCGATCCCGCCGGCCGGGCACTGGCCAGGGGCACCACCGGTGCCGTCGGGATCGTGTTGACCTCCTCGCTCCGCTTCGCCTTCACCGACCTCGTCGCCACCAGCTTCCTCGGCGCGATAGCCGAGGAGCTCGGCCCGACCGGGCTCGCGCTGACCCTGCTGACCTCGTCCGACGACGGCGAGGTCATTCCCGCCCGTGATGTCGCGATCGACGGTGCGCTGATCTATTCCTGTGACCCGACGTCAACCGCGGTCCAGTACCTCTCCCGCCGCCGGCTCCCGCTGGTCTATGTCGACCAGGAACCGGTCGCGGGCATCCCGGCGGTCAATGTGGACGACCGCTCCGGCGCCCGCGCCGCCGCCCAGCACCTCGTCGACCTCGGTCACCGGAAGATCGGGCTGTTGCTGTCCGGCCTGCACGGCACGCACGGGCTCATCGCTCCGGAGGACGTCAAGGTCGACGGGCACGCCTCGAAAGAGCGGCTGCTCGGCTGGCGTGACGCACTCGACGCGGCCGGCATCACCCCACTGATGGCCCGCCAGGGCGGGGCCAACCTGGAGCAGGCGAAGGCTGGTGCCCGACTGCTGCTCGACCGTCCGGACCGCCCCACCGCGATACTCTGCTTCTCCGACGCGGTGGCCTACGGCACCATCCAGGCCGCCGAGGACCTCGGTATCCGCGTCCCCGACGAGCTGTCGGTGGTCGGCTTCGACGACAATCCGCTGGCGACGCAGATCCGACCCGCCCTGACCACCGTCCGGCAGGATGTCCAGGCCAAGGGGCGGGTGGCGGCGGCGGCGCTCAGCCGGTCTGTCGAGGAGACCCGTCGCGGCCGGTCGGCCACCGCGGAGCACATTCTGCTCCCCACCGAGCTGGTCGTTCGGGACAGCACCGCGCCACCGCCGGCCGGCTGAGCACCGGTCCGGCCCGACCCGGCGCCTCCTCCACATCGGGATGACCGGTCACCCGGGGGAATGCGACCGGCGCCGGCCCCGCCCCACGCGTACGGACGGCGTGGTGCGGGGGACGACGCCGGACGCGTCGTCCCCCGCACCTTCGTACCGGCTCAGTCCGCCAGGGCGTGCACCGGCTCGCGCAGCGGCAGCCGGGTGGCGGGCCGCGTTGCCGGGACCGGGGCGTTGCGACGTACCCAGAGTGGGGCGGCCAGGAGCAGCAGCAGCCCGGTCAGCGGGAACAGCGCGGCGATCACCTGCTCCCAGCCGGCCAGGGCCATCGGGGACGGCGGCGACTCTTCGATGCCCAGCAGTGAGAAGATCCGCACCGAGAACACCGTGACCAGCACCGCCGTCGCCACCGCCAGACCGGCGGAGCGGGTCTGGTACGCCCGGACGGCCAGGAAGACCAGCAACGGGATCACGTACACCCAGTGGTGCTCCCAGCTCACCGGCGAGACCAGCAGGCCGGTGATGGCGGCTGCCGAGAAGCCGAGAAAGTCCGAGCCGTGTCGGTGCACGTGGTGGGCCACCGCCAGGCCGAACAGGGCCAGGACCGCCAACACCACCAGCCACCAGGACGCGAACTGGGTACCGGACACCCCTCGGGACAGGGCCCCGGCAACGGACTGGTTCGGGGTGTCCCAGACCCCGCCGGCCCGCGACGAGTGCAGCACCAGGCCACCCCAGTACCGCACCGCGTCCGCCGGCATCAGGACGAACCCGGCGAGCACAGTGCCGAGGAAGGCGGCCAGCGCGGTGCCGGCCGTCCGCCATTGCCGGGTCACCACCAGGTAGCCGATGAAGATCAGCGGGGTGACCTTCAGGCCGGCGGCGATACCGATGCCCACCCCGCGCCAGCGGCCGGTGTAGCCGCGGAAGTCCAGCAGCACCAGCAGCAGCAGGAACATGTTGATCTGGCCGGCGATGAGCTGGATCCGGACCGGTAGTAGCCAGGTGGCCAGGAGCAGGACGACCAGGGTCAGGACGGCGCGCGTACGGGGGGTACGGACCCCGGCGATGCCCAGCGACAGCCAGGCGACCGCGCCCAGGGCGATCAGTGACGCGGTGTTCCACACCAGGCTCGCCGCACCGATCGGCAGCAGAGACAGGGGTACGAAGAACAGGATCGCGGTCAACGGTGGGTAGAGATAGGGCATCGGCCCGTACATCGGGTTCTGGATCGCCACGTCGTAGAGCGAGGTACCGTCGCGGATCGCCTCGCCGCTGGCCAGGTAGACCTTGAGGTCCACGGTCCAGCGCAGCGCCCAGTACGGATCCCGAGTGAAGATCGCCTCGGCGAGCACGGCCAACGCCAACGCGCTGACCACCACCGCCGCCACCGTGGCGATGGTGAGTCTGCGGCTCGGGCGCTCGGCTCGGATATCTGCTGTCTGCATGGTTCAGCTCCTGTCGAGTGCGAGTGCGAGTGCGCGGCGGGTGGGTAGGCCGGTCAGGACCGGTGGGAGCGGGTGCGGGCCGATCAGCAGGTCGTCGTGTCCGGCCAGGTGCAGCTGGGCCCCGGTCACGCCGAGGCGGGCCAGTACGCCGAGCGCGTCGAACTCGTCGCAGCCGTTGAGCAGGAGGTTGACCTGCCCGTTCGCCGCCACCACCTCGTCGGTCGGGCGCAGTGCGCCGGCCGGTACCGACCCGCCAGCCGGCAACCGGACCAGGGTGGCGATGTCGGATCGGGCCGACCGGCGTCGGGCCGGGTCGTACCCGACCGCCCGGATCTGATGCTCGACCACGCCGGCGAGCAGCGCGGCACTGCGCTCCCAGGTGAACCGGTCGGCCCAGCTCCGGCACGCTCGGGCGACCCGCCGGGCGACCTCGTCGTCGCCCAGCGCGGTCAGCTGACCGACCAGCATGGCGGGCAGGTGGTCGGGAGTTTCGACGAGGTGTCCGGTGTGGCCGGTGCGCAGGAACTCCCGCGCGCCGGGTGCCTGTAGCACCACACTCGGTATCCCGTACGCGGCGGCGTTGAGCAGCCGGGTCCGGCACCCCGGCCCGTCGGCGGTGGCAACGGTCAGCCAGGCGCGGCGCAGCCATCGGTCCCGGTCGTCGTCGGTGACCCGGCCGTGCAGGGTTACCGTCCCGGCCAGTCGCGCGGTGTCGGCGAGCCGACGTAGCCGGGCCAGTTCCGGCCCGTCGCCGAGGATCTCGACGCGTAGGTCGGGCAGGGCGGCGACGACCGCCGGCAGCGCCCCGAGCAACAGCTCGGTCCGCTCCTCGGCGACCAGGTCGACGTCGACCACGATGGTCGGTGCGTCGGCCCGTTGCCCGGCCTCGACCGGTACGGGTGTCGGCGCGCCGGGCGGAACTATGAAGATCGGTCCCTGGAGACGGTGGCGGCGACGCAGGTCGTGCCGGGCCGAGGGGGAAAGTGCCACCACTGACCGGTTCGACCGGCTCCACCCGCGTGCCGCCGCGGCGAGCAGCCGGCTGCGCCGGCCGGCGGTCCGTTGCGGTACCCGGTGCACCACCTCGACCACCGGCACGGGCCGTCCGGTGAGCAGCGGAAGCGCGATGGTCGATCCGCCGGTGGCGTCCAGCACCGCGTCGAAGCGATGACCGCCGCGGACCAACCGGGCGGCGGTGCCGAGCGCACTGCCGCCGCGCCGGAGCCGTACCCCGTCGAGGGTTTCGTCGGCGGGTGCGTCCGGGGATCGGGTCGCCACCCAGGTGACCTCGGCACCGTCGGCCACCCACCGGCGGGTGATCTCGTGCAGGTACCGTTCCGGGTCGCCGGCCCGGGGATGCCCCACGTCGTACCGGCTGACCACCAGGACCCGGCGACCGGTCGGGACCGGCCGGGGCGCGCTCACCGGGTACCCGCCCTGGCGGCGAGCAGGTCGGCCCGGTACAGGCGGAACAGGTCGACGAAGGCGGCCCGGCCGTCGCGCAGAGGGCGGAACGTGGACCGTTCGTCGTCGGTCCAGGTGACCGGGACCTCGGCGATCCGTCCCCCGGCCCGGCGGATCTGCCGCAGCAGCTCCACGTCGAAGGCGAACCCGTTGACCTGGCAGTGCTCCAGTGCCCACTGCACGGTGACCCGATTGAAAATCTTGAAGCCGCACTGGGTGTCGTGCACGCCGGGGACAAGTTGCCGGGCGAGCGCCCGGAACACCGCGCCGCCGAGCCGGCGGGTGGCCGGCTGCGGGTGGGCCAGTTCGGCACCGGGAGCGTGCCGGGACGCTATCGCCGCCGCCGCGCCCGCCTCCAGCTCGGCCATCGCGCGGGTCAGCGTCGGCACCGGGGTGGACAGGTCGGCGTCGATGAATCCGACGAACCGGGCCATGCTGCCGGCGATGCCCCGGCGGACCGCCGCGCCCTTGCCGGGCCGGGAGCACCCGACGACGACCACCTCGGCGTTCCAGTCCCGCGCGTCGACGATGGTGGCGGTGTCGTCGGCACTGCCGTTGTCGACCACCACCACCCGGGACCGCCAGCGCTGCGCGGCCAGGAACTCGGTCACCTCGGCGAGGGTGGCGGGCAGCCGGGCGGCCTCGTTGAACGCCGGTACGACCAACTCCAGGTCGACTTCGCCCAGACGGATCGGGACGTACCGGCCGAGGGGTGTCGGGCTCGGTGGGGTCAGTGGGCTCATCACACACCTCCCTGGGGCGTCGCGTCGGTCACCAGGGATCCCCGAGCGGTGGTGTGCTGGCTGGCGAAGAGCTTCGGGTGGTTGGCGCGGATGCCGTCGACGACCATGTCGTACGGGACGTCGTCGAAATCGCCGTGCTCCCGGAGGAACTCCATGTGCCGCTGACCCTCGTCGTCGTACGGGTGGTACATCGAGTCGGTCCGCCCGTCGAACTCCAACGGTTTGATCTTGTAGAGCCGGCAGAGCATCTTGTTGAAGACCGGGGTCGCCCGGACCCACCTGTCCTCCAGGAAAACCGTGGTCAGGCTGTGGAAGGTGAAGATCTGGCCGCCCATCAGCTCTTCCAGCCGTGGCGAGGCGAGGTGATTGCGTACGTCGCCGTAGTAGATCCGGCTCGGTACGCCCACCGCGCGCACCGCGGCCGCGTACACGATGGACTTGTGCACGCAGAAGCCCATTCCCCGAGTGATCGTCGAGCTGGCCTTCAGGCCGTGGCGGGACAGGTCCGCCCCGTACACCTCGTAGTGGATGCCGTCGCGGACGGCGTAGTAGAGGGCGATCGCCCGCTCGGTCGGGGTCATTCCCGCACCGCCGTCGGGCAGCGTCCGGGCGACGAAGTCGCGGACGATGTCGGAGTCGTGGTCGAGGAACTCGGTGGGGTCGAGCAGGGTGCTGTCGATGACGCGCGCAGACATGGGGTGTCCTCCGGAGGGGTTGGGGGCGAGGGTCAGAGGCCGAGCATTTTGGCGATTCGCTGGCGCTGGACGTCGGACGTGCCGGAGTAGATGGTTCCGGCGACCGCGTTGCGCAGGTCCTTTTCCAGGCCGTACTCGCTGGTGTAGCCGTACCCGCCGAAGATCTGGACGGCGGCCAGCGCGGTGTTGATGTTGCTTTCGCTGGTGATCAGCTTGCTGGCGGCGATGTCGATCGTGACGTTCTCGCCGCTGCTGTGTCGCTGCGCGGTGTCGTAGAGCCACTTGCGGGCGGTCTCCACCGCGATGTGCATGTCGGCGATCCGGTTCGACACCGACTGGAAGGCGCCGATCTTCTGGCCGAACTGCACCCGCGACCGGGCGTAGTCGATCGAGCGCGCCAACCGGTGCTGCATCTCACCGAGGTTGATCACGAACGAGCAGAGGATCTCCCACTTCATGACGTGGTCCATGACCAGGAAACCAGCGCCGGGCGAGCCGACGACGTTCGCCGCCGGAACCCGGCAGTCGTCGAAGAACAGCTCGGAGAAGGGGGAGGTGCTCAGCCCCATCTTCGACACCGGCGGCCCCACCACCAGCCCGGGGGTGTCCCGGTCCACCAGGAACGCGGTCAGGGCGGCCGGGCTGCCCCGCTTGCCGGTCAGCGCGTAGACCACGATCACGTCGGCGATCGGTCCGTTGGTGACGAACGCCTTGCTGCCGTTGAGCACGTACTCGTCGCCGTCGCGTACGGCGGTGGTGCGCATCGCCATCACGTCCGAGCCGCCGGACGGCTCGCTGATCGCGTGCGCCCCGATGATCGAGCCGTCGCTGACCCGGCTCAGGTAGCGGTCCTTGAGCGATGCCGAGCCGAAGCGTTGCAGGGGGACGCCGGTGCTCACGATGTGGGTCGAGACGGAGAAGCTGAATCCGCCGTCGCGGCAGGCGTAGCCGAGCCCCTCAAGGACGTACATGGTGGTGAGCAGGTCGCGGCCGAGACCGCCCCAGCGCTCGTCGAACGGCAGGCCGAGCAGCCCGGTCTCCCGGATCAGCTTCCATGCCGCGCTGCCGAACTCGCGGTCCGCGTCACGTTCGAGATGCCCCTCGCCCGCCGCCAGGCCCAACTCCTCGGCCAGGGCGCGCAGCTCACGCTGTTCCTCGCTCCAAGTGATCATGGTGTCAACTCCGCTCGGTCGAGGCGGCCAGGGCCAGGCTGCGGCGCTCGCGTAGCGCGTTGCGGTCGACCTTCCCGGTGGACGTACGCGGCAGCGCCTCGTCGACCAGCTCGAACGCGCCGGGGATGGCGGTGCGGGGCAGCGCGGCGGCGCAGTGCAGCCGCAGGTGCAGCCCGTTGATCTCGGAAGCCGCCGCGCGGCGGACCACCGCGTGCAGGACGTTGCCGGCGTTCGGGTCCGCAACGGCGACCACGGCCGCCTCCAGCACCTCCGGGTGGGCGAGCACCACCTGCTCCACCTCTTGCAGGTTGGTCCGGACCCCGCGGACCTTGACCTGGTGGTCGTTGCGGCCGGTGAGGAAGAACAGTCCGGAGGCGTCCCGCCGGACCAGGTCGCCGGTGCGGAACCAGCCGTCCCGCCAGCGCTGGTCGTCCAGCCGGGAGTCCAGGTAGCCCCTGGCCCGAAACGGGGTACGGACCACCAGCTCGCCGGCTCCCGCGCCGGTCACCTCGGCGCCGTCGGGGTCCACCATGGACACCGCCACGCCGTCGATCGGGCGGCCGATCGGGATGACGCCTTCCGCGTACACCTCGGCCGGTTCGACCCGGTAGAGGAAACTGTCGTTGGTCTCGGTGCAGCCGTAGACGTTCCAGAGCCGGGCGTTCGGGAACGCCTCGATCACTCGCTCCAGCAGGGACAGCGGTACCACGTCCCCGGTGAACAGGACGTCGCGAACCCCCGGGAACCGGCCGCCGGTCTCGGTGACCAACCGGAAGAAAAGCGGGACGGCCTGGATCACGGTCGGCGTCCGGTCCCGGCAGAGCGCCGCCAGCCAGGCCCCCTCGACGGCCCGCTCCGGGTCCGGCAGCTCGACGCAGGCCCCGGCGGCCAGTGCGGCCCAGACGTCCAGCAGGCACAGGTCGAAGTTCAGCGGTGCGTAGTTGAGCACCCGGGCGTCGGGCCCGATGCCGAAGGTCTGCGCCGCCCAGGTCAGGAACGCGTCCACACCCTCGGCGGTCAGGTCGACCACCTTCGGCGTGCCGGTCGAGCCGGAGGTGGTGAGCAGCAGGCCGGCACCGGGCAGGGGGCGGCCCTGCGCCCCGCTGGCCCGTACCGTCACGCCGTCGGCGGAGGCGGCCAGCACCTGGGCGCAGCCAACCTCGGCGCAGAGCCGGGCGAGCGCGTCCGCGCCCAGGGACGACGAGGGCAGCAGTACCCGGCGGTCCGCCGCGAACGCGGCGATCAGTAGTGCGATGGTCTCCGGGGACTTGACCGCGGGGATGCAGAGCGGCAGTTCCGGGTCGGGTGCGAGGGCGGCGAGCGCCTCCCCGGCGTCCCGTACCCGGTCCGCCAGCTCCCGGTAGCTGACCTCCCGGCCAGCCCAGGACAGGGCCGGGGCGTCGGGTCTCATAAGGGACTGTTCGGTGAAGTCGGTGCAGAACGATCTGGTGGGCACGATGTCTCTCCTGCCGTTCGTGTCGCGACGGTGAAATGCGGGCAGAGTCGAGCGCGCGGGGGCTCGGGGAGGGCCCAGCGCGTGGGTCGGGGGGATCAGAGCGTGGGTCGGGGGGATCAGAGCGTGGATCGGGTGGGATCAGAGCGTGGGGCGGGTGGAGTCAGGTGCCGGCGTCGACCAGGCGACCGCCGCCCGGCACCGTCTCGTCGAGACCGGCGACGGTGAGCAGCCGGCGCAGGCAGGCCTGGTTGGAGGTGACCACCGGAACACCGAGCCGCCGCTCCAGCGGGGCCACCGCGTCCCAGGAGCGGAAGCCGCTGCCGGGAATCAGCACCCCGTCGGCGTCCGCCGGGAAGCGGGCGGCGACCTGCCGGCACACCTCGTCCGGGTCGACCATCCACCGCCCACCCCGGTCGAAGATCCGGTGCCGCTCCACCGAGTCCCAGTCGGTGTCGAGCCGGTAGTGCAGCAGGCCGGCGACCTCGAACCCGCCCGAGGCCAGGTACCGCTGGGTGGCGGCGAAGGTCGGCGCGGTGAACCACGGCGGCACCAGCACCAGCGGGCGGCGTACGCCCATCTCGGTCAGCCCGGTCCGGATCGCCTGCCCGGCGGTGTAGACCGGGGTGCCGTCGGCCAGCTCGGTCGCGGCGGCGACAAAACCGGCGTCGAACTCCAGGCCGCCGAAGAAGCTCGCCGAGGCGAAGCAGAGGCAGATCGCGGTCAGATCCATCTGGCCGAGCTGGACCAGGCCGCGCCGAATGTCCGGCTGGGCGATCAGGCGCTGCCAGGTCTCCTCGGTGTACTCCTCGCCGGCGCTGGTCGGGCTCTCGAACCGGGCGGTGTGCACGGTGACCCCGGCCGGGGCTCGGCTCCACAGTTCCGCCTCCACCACCGGGTCGTTGTGCACCACCAGTACGCCGAGCTGGGCGACCCAGGCCGAGGCCCTCACGATCGGCTCCGCTCGGGGCCGGCGGCCACGACGTGCGCCGGCCGGTCGAGCGTCCCGGCACCGCGTCGATCGGCCGCGCCCGACCGATCCGGCGTGTTGCCCGTCGCCGGTGTGTCGCCGGTCGCCGGGGTGCCGCCGATCGTCTGGGTGCTGCCGGTCGCCGGTGTGTCGCCGGTTGCCGGGGTGCTGCCGGTGCTGCCGGTGCTGCCGCGCCGGTGCAGGCCGAACCAGACCAGGACCGCGCCGGCGGCGGCGGCCAGGGCGGTGGCGACGAAGGCGGCGCCGAAGCTGCCCGCGTCCGGGTCGGTGCCGAGTACCAGCACCAGCACGGCGATCCCGAGGGCGCCGGCCATGTACTGGGCAGTGGTCATCAGGGCGCTGCCGACACCCTGGTTGCGGTCCTCCACGTCGGCGGTGCCGGCGATGAACATCGACACGTACGTGACGCCGTGCGCGAAACCGGTGATCAGCAGGCCGGGCAGCAGGTGCAGCACGTAGTTGTCGCCCTGGACCTGAATGGCCAGCAACAGCAGACCGGCCGCGTTGCCGACGAAGGCCAGGGTCAGGGCCAGCCGGACGCCGAGCGCGGCGACGATCCGGGCCGCCACCGAGTTCGCGACCGCGATCGCCACCGCCATCGGCAGGAACGCCATGCCGGCCGCGATCGGGCCGTACCCGCGAAGCTGCTGGAGCAGCAGGGTGAGCACGAAGAACTGGTTACCGACACTGGCCATGTACAGCGCGGTGGCCCCGCAGCCGACCAGGAGTGACCGGGTACGTCGCAGCAGCGGGTCGACCAGCGGCTGGGTGCTGTGCCGTTCCCGCAGGACGAAGCCGATCAGCAGGGCGGCGGCGGTGGCGAACGCGGCCAGCGTGCCGCCGTCCGTCCAGCCGTGGCTGGATGCCCAGGTCAGGGCGAGCGCGGTGGAGAGCACGGTGCCGGTGCACAGGATCGCGCTGGGCACGTTGAGCTGACCGTGTCCGGTGGTCGGCGGACGCATCCGGGGCAGCAGCCGGGGCGCGCCCATCGCGCAGATCAGCGCGAGCGGCAGGTTGATCAGGAAGACCCAGCGCCAGGAAGCGGTGCTCAGCAGCCCGCCGACGACCACCCCGGCGGCCAGGCCGGACGCGCCGACCGTACCCCAGACGCCGAGCGCCCGGTTGCGGGCCGGACCGGCGGCGAACGAGGTGTTGATCAGGGAGATGACCGCCGGCTGGAGGGCGGCGGCGGCGATGCCCTGCAACGCGCGGGCCACCAGCAGCAATGCGGGGGCGGTGGCCAGGCCGCCGGCGAGCGCGGCGATCCCGAACGCCGCCATCGCCACGATGAACAGGTTCCGGGGCCCGAACCGGTCGGAGGCCCGCCCGCCGACGACGAGGAAGCCCGCGAAGAACACCGCGTACCCGCTCACCACCCACTGGATGGAGCTCTCGGTCAGGTCGAACTCGGCGCCGATGCGAGGCAGGGCGATGTAGACGATGGAGTAGTCGAGGGCGATCAGGAACTGGGCGATCGCGAGAATGGTCAGGGTGGCGGCGGGGGACGCCGACCTGCCGGGTGCCGGTGTGGATCGGGTGGGGTTGGTCATGGTCGGATCACCTTTGGCCGAGGTCGAGCGGGACGGGACGGAAAGCGGGTTCGTCTGGGAGCAGCGCCGGGCCGAGCGTGGCCGGTCCGCCGTAGACCGCGCGGGCACCGGCGAGCAGGAGTTCGGCCCGGCTGGACACGCCGGTGGTGACACCGAACGAGGTCATACCGGCGGCGTTGGCCATCCGGATGTCGTCCAGCGCGTCGCCGACGACGACGCAGTGGGCGGGCGGCACGCCGAGCGCGTCGGCGGCCAGCAGCGCCAGGTCGGGGTGCGGCTTGCCGCGCTCGGCCATGCCGTGGCAGGCGAGCGTGTCGAACGCGTCGAGCAGCCCGGTCGCGGTCAGCAGCTCGATGGCGCTGGGGCGTACCTTGCTGGTGACCACCGCCAGCGGATGACCGTGGTCGCGCAGGGCGGCGAGCAGTTCGGGTACGCCGGGGAAGACCAGGCGGCTGGCGGACGGGATGACCGTCTCGGTGAACAGCTCACGGGCCCGGTTCGCGGCCCGGTCCACCTCGCGGTGGTCGACGGGCAACCCGAGCAGGGTGGCGAACGACGCGGTCAGCGGGCGACCGACCGTACGGCGTAGTTGGTTGTCGGTGGCGCTGCGGCCGTGCTCGGCGACGACCATGCGCAGCACCGTGGTCATCCCGCCCGGCGTGTCGACCAGGGTGCCGTCGACGTCGAAGAGGATCGCGGTGGTCACGACGGCTCCCGCAGCGCGACGGCGACCTCGGCGGCGAGGGCGCTGGTGGACAGGAGCACCGACCGGTTCGCTGCGGCGGTCCGACCCGAGGTCGCCACCGACACCCGACTCAGGATGTACGGGGTCATCGCCGGCCCCTGCACCCCGGCCGCCTCCGCCTCGGCCTGGACCTCGCGGACCAGCGCGTAGATCTCCTCCGAGGGCAGCGCGTCCAGCTCGTCGATCGGGTGGGTGACCAGGAACCCGCCGTCGTTGCCGAGCGCCCAGTGCAGTCGGATCGCCTCGGCCAGCTCGCCCAGGTCATCGAGCCGACGCGGGTTGCGTACGCCGCTGGAGACGCTGTAGTACGCCGGGAAGTCGTCGCACCGGTAGCCGACCACCGGCACGCCGAGGGTTTCCAGGTACTCCATGGTCAGCGCCGGGTCCAGCAGTGACTTCGCGCCGGCGCAGACGACGGCGATCCGGTGCCGGGTGAACTCGACCAGGTCCGCCGAGATGTCGAAGCTCCGCTCGGCGCCGAAGTGCACACCGCCGATCCCGGCCACCGCGAACACGTCGATGCCGACCTGGTCGGCGGCGACCATGCTGGCCGAGACGGTGGTCCCGCCGTGACCGCGGCCGGCCAGGGCCGGGCCGATGTCCCGGGTGCTGACCTTCGGGATGTCCTTCGTGGTGGCGAACAGCGCTACCTGCTCCTCGGACATGCCGACGACGAACCGACCGTCGACGATTCCGGTCCGGGCCGGTACCGCGCCGTTGGCCCGGATCGCCTTGTCCATGTCCAGAGCGGTCTCCAGGTTGAGCGGGTAGCTCAGGCCGTGGACGACGCCCGAGGATTCCAGGGCCACCACGGGTCGACCGGACGCCAGCGCGTCGGCGACCTCGGCGGAAAGTGAGAAGTACTCGTTCATGTCGTGCTCCCTTTGACTGCGTGCCGGACGGGAGGGGCGGGCCCCTCCGGCGCGGGCGGGGTGGGCACCCGCCCGCGCCGGAGGCGGTTTAGTACTCGGAGAACCCGTTCGCGTCGAAGTTGTGCCGCTCGTCGCCGCGCAGCGGCGGGTTGAACACGCTGATCAGCTCCATGTCCTGTTCCGGATCGGCGATCAGGAAGTGCTCGTCGTGCTGGTCGAGGGCGTAGAGGACGCCGGGCTCGATGGCGTGGGTGACGCCACCGGCGATCACCTGACCGCGGCCGGAGACGCAGTAGCAGGCCTCAAGGTGGTTGCGGTAGTGCAGCGGCGACTTGGAGCCGGCGGCGACGACGGTGTGGGCGATGGCGAAGCCCATGTTGTCGCCCTCGACGAGTAGCCGGAAGCTGGTGCCGTTGCCCCAGTCGACGGCGGGAACCTGGGACCTGGTCTTGACGATCATGATCGTTTCCCTTCTGTAGCCTGCTGGCTTGGTCACGGAGTTCTGCGTTGCTGCGTATCCGGGACGGGACATGCGGCGTGGTGGGCGCGGGGTGGCGGATCAGACGAGGCTGTGCGTGTCCCGGACGAAGGCGGCGATCGCGGCCACCGAGCTGAACTGGACGGGCGAGATGTTCTGGTCCTCGACCGGGATGTCGTAGCGGTCGCCGACCCAGGCGATGAGGCGCAACAGCCCGAGGCTGTCGACGACCCCGCTGTCGAGCAGGTCCAGGTGGTCCGGGAGCTGGTCGGCGGGAATGTCGGGGGCGAACGCGGTGACGATGAACTGCCGGATCTCGGCCTCGTGGGCCATGTGGGTTCCCTTCTCTCAAGCCGCCGGCAGTACAGCCGGGCGGCGGTTGCAGGGGTGGATCACCGTGGCGGGTCACCGCGGTGCTGGCGCTGCCCTGGTCCGCGTGCTGGGCAGCGAGGTACGAATGCCGGTCAGCAGCGTGCCGGCACGGCGCTGCTCAGTAGCTCGACGAGCAGCACCTGCTCCTGGTCGGTCCGTCCGACGTGCCTACCGAGCACCACCTCACGCAGGTCGCCGACGAGCCGGTAGCGGGGCTGCGGCTGGAGGCGGGCGTTCGCCGGTCGCGCCAGGCCGTGGTCGGCGGCCGTCTCGACCAGGGTGAGGTCGTCGACGAACACCTGACCGACCTGGTCGGCCAGGGCCGGTGGCAGGTCGCGGCCGGAGGCGTTGACCAGCAACGCGCCCTTCGCGAGGTGGATCGGTGCGCCCGGCCGGCGGACCCCGCTGTCCGACCCGGCGGCAGACCCGGCCGGTCCGACGACCACGAGGTTCGCCCCGAAGGCAGACTCCGCGGGCGAGGCGGCACCGACCAGTACGATGCCGGCCAGGTCCAGTTCGTCAACCACCCGCGGGTCGAAGACCGGCCGGAACAGGTCCGTCCCGCCGTCGTCCCGCCGTCGTCCCGTCGTCCCCGACACCGTCCCCATCGCCCTTTCTGGTGCCGTTTCCGGCGCCGCTGCGGGCGCTGTCGGGGTGTCGGTGAGGAACACCGAGACGTGGCTGACGCACGGCACGTGCCGGGCGAAGATCACGGTTTGCAACTGGGCGGCGAGCCCGGTGCCGATCACCGAGGCGGTGACCACCCCCGGACCGAGCAGGTAGCGGGCCGCCAGGGCGGCCAGCACCGCGGCCCGGTACACCGCCCGGTCCCGGGCCATCGGGTCGGTGGCCCGCAGGCACCCGACCAGGTCCCAGATCTCCGCCGGCAGGGTGGATGTCCCGCTGGTCATCAGCCGCTCGGCCACCGTGTCGACCGGGTCCACCGCGTCGGTGTTCCAGAAGTGGTCGGTGCATGAGCGGGGCGTGACGCTGTCCATGGGACGTTCCCTCCGGTGGTCCTGTTCGTCTGCGATCCAGACGATGGCCGCCGTCCCTATCGGGCCGCCTTTGAAGGGCTATCGACCCGCACCGGATCTCGGAAGGCGATCGGAGGCCGGCTCGATAGCGCCGGACGGTCTGGTGATGGCACACCGCCACAGCGGAGAACACACCACGGAGGGAACAAAGATGTCCGTCACCCGCAAGCTCACCGCCGCCACCGCCGTCAAGTCCGTGCTCGCCGCGGCCGTGCTCGCCGCGACCGTCAGCATCGGCGCCGCCATCGCCGGCGGCGCGGGGCAGGACCTCACGCTGGCCACCGTGGTGTGCCCCGCGGATACGCACTGGAGCGTCACGCTGGGGGTCTGCGTCCGCGACACCCCCTGACGACCCGGCCTCGGCCCTTCGGTCCCGGCGTCACCCCGACGGGGGGTGACGCCGGGACCGCGTCGTGTTCCGGGTGGGGGGCGGTGCCGGTGCGCCCGCCCCACCGCGGGGCGGAGGGTTGCCGTGCGGCTAGGCCGGGAGCGGGACCTGACGGCCGGTGCCGGTGCCGTCTTCGGGGATCGGGCCGGCGGAGAGCAGATCCGCCTCGGCCAGCAGCGAACTGGCCCGCTCGTGCCAGACGGTCGAGCCGAGCTGCCGGAACAGCTCGCGGGCCTCGCGCAGGTGGCCCACCCCGACGGTGATCCGGCCGGTCGCCAGGGCGATCTCGCCGAGGGAGTACCGGGACCGTGCCTCGATCAGCCGCTCGCCGAGCCGGCGGGACCGGTCCAGGGTGTGGACGAGGATCATCTCGGCGTTTTCCGGCCGTCCCTCGCGGTACCGGAGCATGCCCAGGCCGTACAGGGCGTGGGTCTCGCCGATCCGGTCGCCGGTGTCCCGGACGATGCGCAGCACCCGGTGCAGCGACTGTCGGGCCAGATCGATCTGGTCGGTGGCCAGGTAGACCTCGGCGAACCGGTGCACCACCTGGGCCTCGACCCGTAGGCAGCCGGTCTCCCGGCAGATGGTCAGGGCCTGGTCGAGCAGTTCGATCGCCCCGTGGTGGTCACCGTCGTCCATCCGGTGCCGGGCCAGGCTGCGCATGATGTGCGCCTCGCCGATCCGGTCGCCGACCCGGCGCATGATCTCCAGCGACTGGCCGTACTTCGTCAGCATCGACGGGGTGTCCCCGCGCAGGCTGTCGATGTGCGCCGCGTTGCGCAGCACCAGGGCACGGCCGTGCTCGCTCCCCACCTCGGCGAAGATCCTCAGCGCGGTGGAGAAGCAGTCGTCGGCCTCGGCGAGTCGGGTCTGGAACATGTGCAGGGTGCCCAGCGAGTAGCGCATCGCCGCCAGGCCGAGCCGGTTGCCGGCCCGCTCGGCGGCGGCGTACGCCGTGTTGGCGCACTCCTGCCAGTCGTCGAAGTACCCCTTGGATTCGAAGAGGCTGACCGCGGTCAGCGCGAGATCCCAGCAGAGTTCCGCCAGGCCGGCGTCGGCGGACTGCCGGACGGCGACGATCAGCGCCCGCCGTTCGGCCTCCCACCAGTCCGCCGGGTCGCCGATGTGCCTGCGGGCGTCGGCCGGGTCCATGGTCCACCGGGGCGCGGTGCCGTGCAGGGTGGTGTAGTTGCCGCCGTAATCGCTGCGGTGCGCCTCCTCGGCGAGGGCCAACCAGCCGCTCAGGACCCGGTTCAGCGCCGCGAGGTGCTCCCGCTCCGGCTCCACCTCGTGCAGCTTCTCGGCCGCGTACACCCGGATCAGGTCGTGCAGGCGGTAGCGCGGCGAGGCGTCCGGGTACTGCACGATGTCGACGAGCTGGGCGTCGACCAGGCTTTCCAGGATGTCCTCGGCCTCAAGCGCGCTGCTGTCCAGCAGGGCCGCCGCGGTCCAGCTCGGGAAGTCCGGGGCCCGCATTACCGAGCAGAGCCGGAACAGTCGTTGCGCCGCGTCGTCCAGGGCCTGGTACGCCAGCTCGATGTTGGAGCGCAGTTCCAGCCCGTGGTGGGCGAACTCGTCCAGTCGACGCGCCTCGTCCCGTAGCCGGTGCACCAGCCCACCGAGCCGCCAGTGCGGTCGGGAGGTCAGCCGGGCGCCGGTGATCCGCAGTGCCAGCGGCAGGCCGCCGCACAGGTTCGCCAGTTCGGCGGCGTCGTCCTGGCCGGCGTCGATCCGGTCCCGTCCGATCATCGCGGTCAGCATCTCCAGCGACTGCGACAGGTCGAAGACGTCCAGGTCGACCTGGCGCGCGCCGGGCAGGCCGGTGAGGCGTACCCGGCTGGTGATCACGACCGCGCAGGAGGAGCTGCCCGGCAGCAGGGGCAGCACCTGCACATCGGGCGGGACGTCGTCGAGGACCAAGAGCAGTCGTTTGCCGGAGAGCATGCTGCGGTACAGCTCGCCGCGTTCCTCGATTCCGTCGGGGATGGCCGACCCGGTCACGCCGAGGGCGCGGAGAAACCGGGCGAGCAGCTTGGCGGTGTGGTCCTGCCGGTCCCAGGAGCGCATGTCGGCGTAGAGCTGCCCATCGGGGTAGCGGGCGCTGAGTTCGTGGGCGGCGCGGACGGCGAGGCTGGACTTGCCGACTCCGCCCATGCCGGAGATGACCACGATCGGCATGCCCCGGAACGCCTGGTCGCCGTCTGGCTCTGGGCCGAGCAGCCGGCGGATCTGGTCGAGCTGCTGCTCCCGGCCGACGAAGTCGGTGATGCTCGCCGGAAGCTGGTGGGGGAGGACCACCATCGACGTACGCGGCTGTGGCGGGCTCCACTTCGGAGCCGCCGGCGGTGGGGCTGCCGGCGGTCGTTCGTCGGTGACACCGAGTGCTGGATCGCGTTGCAGGATGGCCCGCTCCAGGCGTTGGAGTTCCTCACCCGGGTCCAGCCCGAGTTCCTCGGTGAGCACCTCCCGGGCCTGGCGTGCCGCCTTGAGCGCGTCGGCCTGCCGGCCGCACCGGTAGAGCGCGAGCATGAGGAAGGCGTGCAGTCGCTCGCGGAGCGGGTGTTCTCCGACCAGGCCCTGTAACTCGCTGACCACCTTCTGGTGCGCGCCCAGTTCCAGGTCGAGCTGGATGCGCTCCTCGATGGCCGCGAGTCGCTGGTCCTCCAGTACGGTGGCGGCCCGCTGGACCTGCTCGCTGGGCACGCCGGCGAGGGCGGCGCCGCGCCACAGGGCGAGCGCCGTGCGCAGGGTGTCGGCGGCCTCGGCTTTCGCGCCCGCGTCAACCTGTCGTCGGGCCTCGGCGACCAGCGCGGCGAAGCGGAGGCTGTCCACTTCCGCGCTGTCGGACTGGAGGAGGTAGCCCGGCGGGCGGGTGCTGATCGCTTTGGGACGACCGGCTTCGTCGAACAGACGGCGCAGGATGGAGATGCAGATCTGGATCTGGCTGCGGGCGGTGGTGGGCGGGACCGCGCCCCAGACCGCGTCGATGAGCTGGTCCACCGGGACCACGCGGTTGGCGTTGAGACCCAGCACCGCCAGGACGATGCGCTGGCGCGCTCCTCCCAGGTTCACCGACCGGTCACCACTTATCAGTTCCACCGGACCAAGGAGTCGCAGACTCATTCAGTGTCTCCCCGTTGACCGAGTGTGAGCCGTCGATCCACAATACGCTACTTCTCCTACCAGACATCGATCGATAGCAATGTCGATAGTGATTCGCCACCTGTCGAGAGAGTGATCTCTCGATCGGCATGATCGATCAAACCTACGGGATGAAGGCTGGCCGGCGCCGACCGTACCGGGCGGGTGCGTCGACGCCGACGGTTCCGCCATGCGTTGAAAATCCGTGTTTCTACGGGTCCGTCCGGCCGGATGGACCCGTAGTACGTCGGGGCGGGAATTTACCCGAAGCAAGGCTGAATTCCGAATGTCCACACCGGACGGTGGTGGAATCGATCGTGGCTGTGGCTGGAGCCTCTCGGGGCGCCCGTGGCGACTGGGCCGATGCCGGTTCAGTCGCTGTCGCTGGCGGTGGGCTGAATCGACGCGGGGACCAGGACCGCGCTGCCCGACCAGTCGATGTCCACGTGTGTGGTGGCCAGGTGTGGTTCGCCATGCTCGTCCAGGGTGCCCAATGCGGCGTAGTAACGACCGAATCCGTACCCGCCCGCCGTGAGGGTGGTCAGCGCCCAGTGGCGCAACCGCTCGCCCAACTTCTCCGGATCGCGACGGTCGGGCCTGACCTCGATCACGCCGAGCAGGTCGTACCGCTCGTCGGCCGTCCCGGCCTCGACCACCCGGCACGGGGAGAACGCATGCCGTACGTCGGGCTCCTGGTAGGTCCACTTCCCATCACCAAGCATTGCTGCTCCCCAATTGATCATGTTATTGGTTCAACGCCTACAGAATGGCGGCCAAAGAGCTTGATATCAACCCAATCGCAATAGATACTCGTCGTGTCGGTCGAAAGCCAGGAGCTGGAGGGTCATTGTCGTGCCGGTCGCTTCGCCAAGGTCATCAAAGACGCGTAGATCACCGTTGAAAGCCGAGTCGTCGCCCATAGTCGATGCCTGGGAGCTGGGCATGCGTCTGCGCCAGCGCCGCGAGGAGATCGGCTTGACCGCGGTCGCGGCTGGCCGCGCCGTCGGTATCATCCAGGCGTACGTGTCGGGAGTGGAGGCGGGCCGGGTCAAACTGCCGGCTCATCGTCTGGCGCAACTCGTCGAGGTCTACGAGCTGGAGGCCGACGATGCCGCCGAGCTGGAGAAGCTGCGGGTGGGTGCCACCCGACGAGGCTGGTGGCACGACTACTCACAACTCTTCCCCGCCGAGTTCCTCCGCTTCCTCGGCTACGAATCCGGCGCCGACCACATCCGGTGTTACAGCACGGAGGTCGTGCCCGGTCTGCTGCAAACCGAGGAGTACGCGCGGGCGGTCATCCGGGGCGGTACAACGGTTATCCGTCTCACCGAGGTGGAGCGGCGGGTCGCCGCGAGGATGGCACGTCGGGCTCGCCTCGACACCGATCCGGCAATCCGTATCACTGCCGTGTTGAGTGAAGGTGTGCTCCGCCAGCAAGTGGGTGGACCGACAGTGATGCGCGAGCAGCTCGACTACCTGGCGCGGCTGATCAGCGAGAGGCCGAAACAAATCCAGGTCAGGATCATGCCGTTCTCCGCCGGCGCACATCCCGCACTCGGTGGCCCGTTCCAGGTGTTGTCCTTCCCGTCACCTCGACTCACCGACCTGGTCTGGCAGGAGATCCTGACCTCTATCGACATCATCGACCAGTCCGTGCGCGTCACGGACTACGCGGTGACCTTCGCGGAGACGCTGGAGCGGACGCTAAGCTCGGGTGACTCGCTCGCCTTGATTCGGCAAATCGCCAAGGAGATGACATGACTTCCAGCGACGATGCCCCTGGCCAGGACTGGTTCAAGTCTTCCTACAGCTCGGACAACGCGAGCTGCGTCGAGGTGCGGTTCGTCGACGGTGTCGTGGACGTACGGGACACCAAGGACCGCGGTGGGCCGGTGCTCGCCTTCGGTGGGTCGGCCTGGTCCGGCTTCGTGACCGCGCTGCGAGCCGGGTCCGACCCGCACCCCTGATCAACGCAGCCACCTGAGTTGTCGAACCGGGCTACGGCGGTCCTCCGACGAGCGGGCGGGCGTCGGCCGCGGCCAGCCCGGCGGGATCGTCGACCGCCTCGCACACCCCCGCCGCGTCGGCCCAGTGCCGGCGCGCCTCGTCGGTGCGACCGAGGGCGTACGCCGCGTCGCCGAGGTAGAGCAGGGTCCGGCCGAGCCCGGCGGTGGGACGCCACTGTTCGCGCAACCGCCGGCTCTCGCCGAGCAGTTCGTACGCCTGACCGGCCCGCGCCGGGGTGGTGGTCATCAGGGTGGCACCCGCGTTGAGCAGGGCGGTGGCGCGGGCGCCGAGGTCGGTGGTGGTGGTGTCGTACTCGCGCAGCGCCGCCCGCCACGCCTGGGCCGCGTCGAGATGTTCGCCGAGCCGGCCGTGGACCAGGACGAGGTTGGTCAGGGCGGCGGCGTACCCGCGCATCTCGCCGATCGACCGGAACGTGTTGGCGGCGCGGACCAGGTGGTGGTGCGCGGTTTCCGGCTCGTCCCGGGCCAGGTGGGCGGCACCGAGCCCGAGGTCGGTGAGCGCGTGTCCGGCTCGGTCGACGGTCGAGCGGTGCCGCCGGGACAGTTCGAGGTGTTCGATCGCGTCGTCGAGCTGACCCAGGTCGAGCAGGGCCAGTCCCAGGTTCATCCGGGCCTGGGCGGTGCCGCGCCGGCCGCGTTCGGCGACCGCGAGGGTGAGGGCGACGGCGGCACCCTGCGGGTCGTGCTGGCGGCGCCGGAGCACCCCGAGCTCGTTGTGCGCCCACCCGGCGATTTCCGGCCGGTCGTCGGCGGTCGGGGTGTCCAGCACCATCCGGCACACGGCGGCCCACTCGTCGAGCCGTTCCTCGTGGGCGTACCAGCCGCAGAGGGCGACCGCTACCCGGAACCACCAGCGGCGTACCCAGCGGGGCAGGGTCTGTGCCGCACCGGCCGGCACCCGTACGGTCGCCAGCAGCAGTTCCTGGTTCAGCTCGAACCAGCCGGCCGGGTCGTCCAGCGGCAGCGGCTGGTCCCGACCGGCCAGCGAGGAGGTCACGGCCAGGCTCGCGGCGTGCCGTTCCGCGCGGCGGGCCAGGTGTCGGGCCAGCCGGGCCTGGGCGGTGGTACGCCGCCAGCCCGGTTCGCTGTTGCGCAGGTGCAGTCGGGCGTAGCCGGTGAGCAGGGGGCGGATCTCGTACCGGTCGCCGGGCGCACCCACCACGAACCCGCCGGCCAGCTCGTCGAGCAGGGCGGCGACCCGGTGCCGGCCGCGCCGGGCCAGCGCCGCGATCGTCGGCCGGTCCAGGGCCACCGGGCTGAGCGACATCAGCCGGTACAGCCGCCTGGCCCCACCGGACAGGGCCGCGTACGCGGTGTCCCGCTCGGTCAGCAGGCTCACTGCCGGTGAGTACGGCAGATGCTGGTGCGGCGGTGCCTCGGCGGCCCGGCGCAGTGTCTTCAGCAGTTCGGTGGAGGGCCAACCGTGTCGGGCCGCCTGGGAGCCGAGCGTCCAGATGGTTCGCGGCTGCCGGCCGCAGAGTTCGACGATCTCCCGGACGGCGAGGTCCGTACGCGGATCGGGTCGGCGGGCCCGCGGCCCGTGTGTGTTCCCGGCGGCGGCGGCGAACAGCGCCACCGCGTCGTCGGGGTCCGGTTCGGTGAGCCGGTGCGCGACCACCCCGCCGAGATTGGCCAGCGCCGGTGCCCCGACCAGCAGCAGCCGGCAGGTCCGCGCGGTCGGCGGCAGCAGCGGCCACACCTGCGCCGGATCGTCCACGTTGTCGAGCACCAGCAGGATCCGCTTGCCGTCGAGGTGGCCGCGCAGCGCGTCGGCGGCCCGGAGCAGGTCGCCCGGCCGACCCGACCGAGGTGCGGTGGTGCCGAGGATCCGGGCCAGCGCGGTCAGCGTGCTCCGGGTCGTCCGGCGCCGGCCGCCGGCCCGCAGGTCCAGGTAGAACTGGCCGTCGGGGTAGTCGTCCCGAAACACGTTCGCCGCCTGGACGGCGCAGAAGGAGGTGCCGACCGCCCGCCGGCCCACCACCGCGACGGCGTGTTCCCGCTTGACCGCGCCGACGATCGCACCGACCTGTTCGGCCCGTCCGGTGAACCCGGTCAGATACGGCAGCGTCGGTGCCCCGCCCGACGAACCGGCGCCGGTGTCGGGGCCGACCAGCCGTTCGGCCCGCCGCCGACGAACCTCGAACAGTACGAAGGCGACGGCGGCCACCGCCGTGACCGCGATGCTCGCCGGACCGAGCACCTGTCGGGCCAGGACGGACAGTTCGTTACTGGCGATGTTGACCAGCACACCGCCGACCAGGGTGCCGATGGCGAGCAGCGCCGGCCAGCGGGCCGGACGGCCGGGGCCACCCTCGGGCGAGGCGGGCGGTGTCACCGGACACCGCCGGAGACCAGTCCCGCGACCAGGTGGCGGCGGCTGAGGACGACCAGCAGCACGGGCAGGATCGAGGTGATCACCGAGCCGGCGGCCAGGGTGCCGCTGTTCGACAGGAACTGCCGGGTCTGGCCGTGCAGGAACATGCCCAGCGGTGCCGCGTCCGGGCCACTGAACAGCAGGCCGACCACCAGGTCGTTCCAGACCTGGACGAACTCCAGCACGCCGATCGCGACCACCGCGGGGAGGTTGAGCCGGGTCAGCCGCCACAGCATGTGCCACCAGCGCCGGCCGCCGACCCGGACCCGGCGCAGTTCGTCGGCGGGGAGGTCGGCGAACGCGTTGCGCAGCACCAGTATCGCGAATGGCAGGCCGAGGGCGATGTGCACCAGCGCCAGCCCCCGGGTGGTGCCGGTGGACAGCGCCAAGCCGAGCACCTCGTTGATCGGCCCGGAGATCACCTGGACCGGTACGATCGCGGCGGCCATCAGCAGCAGGCCGGTGAGCTGGGCGCTCGGCCCGGTCAGCCAGGCCAACGGGTACGCGGCCAGCAGCCCGATCACCAGCACCGCCAGGGTCACCACGGTCGCCAGGACCAGGGTGAAGCCGAGCGCACGGTGCAGTTCGGCACTGCCCAACAGGTCCCGGTACGAGCCCCAGCGCACCGGTGCGGCCCACCAGCCCCGGGTGGCGGCGTCGACCTGGTCGTGCAGCGAGGTCGCGACCAGTACCACCGGCGGCACCAGCCAGGCGATCGCGGCACCGACGGCCACCAGCCGGAACAGGCGTCCGGACGGGGCCGGGGGCGCGGCGGGTTCGGGCCGGTCGGAGCGGCGCGGTGGCGGCCAGGACTGCCGGACGAATCCGGCGGCGACGAACATGCCGATCGCCACCGAGACCAGCCACACCACCCCGAGGGCGGCGCCGGGGCCGCTGGTCGTACCGAGCGAGGTCTGCCAGACCTGGACCGCGAGCACGGACGCGTCGTCGCGTACCGAGCCGGGGAGCATGACCAGGATCAGGTCGAAGGTACGGGCCGTGCCGAGCGCGACCAGGGCGAAGACCACCGCGACCGTACGCAGCAGCAGCGGGCGCCACTGGGCGTCCCAGAACACGTGCCGGCGGTTGCCGCCGTAGGCGCGTACGGCGTCGGCCAGGCTCGGCGGTACGGCGTCCAGTGCGGCCCGGAAGACCAGCACGGCGAGCCCCACCCAGGCCCAGACGAAGGCCGACATCAGCGCGATCGTCGCCAGGGTCGGGCCGAGGAACTGTGGTGCCTCGTCGGCGCTGCGGCCGAGCAGCCGGGCGGCGAGCAGGGTGGCCATGCCACGGTCCGGCTCGGGGTCGTAGAGGAGCCGGAACGTCACCCCGGTCACGACCAGCGGGATCGCGATCGGCAGCACCAGGATGAGCCCGGCCAGGCGACCCTCCTGGGAGCGGCGGGACGCGGCGGCCAGCAGGTAGCCCAGGGCGGTGACCACCGCCGGCACCACCAGCGCCCAGAGCACCGTACGGCCGACCACCGGCCAGGCATCGGGCCCGCCGAGCGCGGTGCGGTAGTGGTCCAGCCCGACGAACCGGCCGTCGGCGGCGTAGAGGCTGCCCTGCACGGTTCGCAGCACCGGCCAGACCACCAGTGCGCCGAGCAGCAGCACCGCCGGGGCCAGCAGCAGCGCCGAGGTACCGCCGGCGGTCGGGTACGCCCGGCCGCGCCGGGGTGGCCCGACGTCGTCGAGTACGGCGATCTCGCCGAGGATCCGGGGTTCGCTCATCGGCCGATCCTGGCTGTCCGGGCGGCGCCGGCGAGCGCGTCGGTGGCCCGGCCCACGGCGCCTTCGAGCCGGTCGCCGGTGACGTCGCTGAAGAAGTCCTGCATGATCCGCCAGATGCCGACGCCGTCGGAGCCGGTGAACGAGCCGGGCAACTGGTCGGACAGGTCGAAGCGCAGGTTGTCGCGGGCGGCGGAGATCTGGGCGGCGAGCTTGCGCCGGAGCTGGTCGCGGCCGGGGTCGGGCGCGAGGTCGAGGTTGGGGGAGAGGTAGCCGCCCCGGTCGAGCCAGGGCGCGAAGCTGTTCGGCTCGACCAGCCAGCGCACCAGTTCGTCGCCGTACCGGGACGCCTTGAACACCACCGCGGCGTCGCCGCCGACGACCAGCGGGTGGGTGGTCCGGTTCGGTCCGCGTGGGAACGGGATCCAGGCGGGGGTCACGTCCGGCCGGAACGTCGTGGCCACCCCCTCGACGAAGTCGGACTCGAACACCAGCAGCGCCTTCCGGGTGGTCATCACCTGGATCACGGATTCGGCGAACTGGGTGAGCAGGGCCCGCCGGCCGCCACCGGGGAACGCGCCGGGGATGCTCCACAGCCCGGCCAGCCGATCCAGCGCCTCGCGTACCTCGGGGCCACGCCAGTTCGGGGTGTCGCCGGCCAGCGCGTCGTACGTGGCGCCGGAGGCGATGTCGGCCAGTACGTTCTCGAACCAGTCGGTGAGCACCCAACCGTCGGCGGCGCCGATCGCCAGGGGCGCCGGACCGCCGGAGCGGATCGCCTCCCGGCCGAGCCCCGTGGTCAGCTCCACCAGCTTCTCCCAGGTTTCCGGCGGGTCGAAGGCCGGCTCGGGCAGGTGCCAGAACAGCGACTTGTGGGCGAGCTTCACCCAGACGCCGTACTGCCGGTTGTCGTCGCGCAGCCGGTCGTGCAGGTTCGGCGGGGTACCGGCGGGCGGGGTGGTGGGGCCGTGCGCGTCGAGGGCGGCCAGCCAGCCGAGCCGGGCGTACTCGCGGACGAGTCCGGGTCGGGGCAGGATCGCCACGTCCGGGCTGGTGCCGGCGAGGTGCCGGGCCCGGAGGAAGGCGTCGAGGTCGTCCCCGGCGCTGATCAGCTGGACCGGACGCGGGTAGCCGGCCAGTACCTCGCGGAAGTGGTCCAGCTCCTCGGCGTTCCACACCACCGCCACCTGGATCGCCCGGTCCGGCTCGGCACAGCCGGTGGCGGCGGTCGCGGTGACGGTGGCCGCGCCGGCGCGCAGCAGCGTACGGCGGGTCAACCGCCCGGTCCCGGTCATCCGGTCGCCGGTGCCGGTGCCCCGGTCACCCCGACGGTCACCCGGTCCGGGATCTCGTCGAGTACGGCCGGGTCGGCGGAGCAGACCAGGGTGGCGAAGCCCCGGTCGGTCGGCGCGGACAGCCGGGGCAGCAGTTCACCGAGTCGGTCGGTGCCGCCGGCCGGGCCGGGCAGGTCGATCACCAGCACCTCGGGCAGGCAGGCGGCGGCACGGGCGGTCGCCACCCGGAACCGTTGCGCGTCGGAGAGCAGGTGCGGCAGCAGGTCCAGGGTGGGGCGCAGTTCCAGCCGGTCGATCACGGTCGCCACCCAGTCGTCGGCGACGGCGCGTACCCGTACCCGGCGGAGCTGGCCGTACTCGATGTTGCGCCGGACAGTGAGGTGCGGCAGCAGCGCCGAGCCGGCCGGCACGTACCCGATCTGGCGCCGGGCCGGCGGCAGGTCGGTGACGTCTCGCGTGCCGACCCAGATCCGCCCGTCCAGCGGTGCGGCCAGGCCCGCCACCACCCGGGCCAGCGCGGTGCCGATCGGCGGCGGCGCGACCACGGCCACGAGCCCGCCGGGTTCGACCCGGACCGAGACCGGTGTGGTGTGCGGCGCGACGACGAGTTCGTGCAGCCGTAACGTGGACCTCACCTCCGGTGGTGGGCGCGACAGTAACCACCATGCCATGAACCGGCAATCATCGTTGCCGATGCGTTGCCGGTGCCGGTCGGATGCGCCGCGCCGGACGCCGGGCGGCGAGTCGGAAGGTGTCTACCGTAGACGGACCAGGGTCGGTGCGGGTGCCCGTCGGCCGTCAGGCGGCGGTCGGGACCGCGACACCGACCGGCAGTACGACACAGTCCCGGCAGCGTGCCTCGTAGGTGTAGGTCCCGTCGTCGGGCAGGGCGGTGGACGGCGGGAGCACCCGGATCATCGGCTCGCCGTGTTCGAGCACCTGCGTGTAGACGGCGGTGAAGTGCCGGCAGATGTCACACACCGCCCGCCGGTAGGTCACCGTCGCCGGACCGAGTTCGAGCAGCGCCCGTACGGGGGCGAACATCTCCCCCCGGTGGTCCAGGTCGATGCCGGCCGCCACGACCCGGGTGCCGCGCCCCAGCAGGGTCCGGACCACGGTCATGTCGGCGAGGGTGAACATGTGCACCTCGTCGATGCCGACCACCTCCACCTCCTCGGCCAGCGCGGCGGTGAGCGAGGTGGTCTTCACCGTGGCCAGCGCGGCGCCGCTGCGGGAGACGACACCGACGTCGCGCACGTGCCGGGCGCTCTGGTAGATCCGGTGCCGGACGTTGGTGTACTGCAACGGCGAGAGCAGACTGACCAGTTCGAGCGACTTTCCGCTCTTCATCGGGCCGAGGATGACGGTGAGATCCACGGCCCACACCGTAGTCCCCGGCCCGGCGGACGAAAATTCGTCTCTCCGTTACCCTGACCCTGGTCGATGGTTGCGGCGCGACGATCGCGGCCCGATGACCACGGCGCGACGTTCAGGGCTCGACGTTCACGGGGAGGACGGGCATGCGGGGTACACGGGTGGACCGGCGGACCTTCGGCCGGCTGATCGGAGCGGCAGGTGCCGGGACGCTGACCGGCGGGGCCCTGGCCGCGGCGCCCGTCCGGGCCGCCGCACCGACCTGGAAGACCAGCGGTACGACGGTGACCGCGCTGAAGAGCTTCGACGACACGATGAAGAGCTTCATGCAGGCGCGGAACATCTCCGCCGGCCAGTTGGCCGTCACCCACCAGGGGCGCCTGGTGCTCGCCCGCGGCTACAGCTACAGCGACGACCCGGCCCAGACCGTCGCGCCGACCTCGCTGTTCCGGATCGCCAGCCTGTCGAAGTCGGTGACCGCCGCCGCCCTGGCCCGGCTGGCCCAGGACGGTGCCGTGGCGCTGGGCACCCCGGTCGCCTCGCTGCTCGACCTCACCCCGCCGGCCGGGCGGACCGCCGATCCCCGGCTGTCGAGGGTGACGCTCTGGCACCTGCTCCAGCACACCGGCGGGTGGGACCGAACGCTGGCGTTCGACCCGAACTTCGCCGACCGGACGATCTCGCAGGCGCTGGGCGTACCGATGGAGTTGTACCCGGCCGACGTGATCCGCTACATGTCCGGCCAGCCGCTGCAACACGACCCCGGTACGACCGTCGCCTACAGCAACTTCGGCTACCAGTTGGCCGGACGGGTGATCGAGGCGGTCAGCGGTCTGCCCTACGCCACGTACGTGCAGCAGAAGCTGTTCGCCCCGCTCGGCATCAGCCGGATGGCACAGGGCTGGAGCATCGCCCCGCACAGCGGTGAGGTGCACTACCGCTCCCAGTACACCGGCCCGACGGTGCTGAACGGAACCGGCGCCACCGTCGCCGCGCCGTACGGGACATTCAGCATGCGGTTGCAGGACGCCAACGGCGGCTGGATCGCCTCGGCGGTGGACCTGGTGCGCTGGGCGTCGGCCTTCGACGCCGCCGGTCCGGTGCTCAACAGCACCTCGCTGGGGCGGGTCTGGGCGACGCCCGCCGGGATCGGGGTCAACCCGTCCGGCTGGTACTACGGGCTGGGCTGGCGGGTCCGCCCGGTCACCACCGGCGGCACCGGCCGCAACACCTGGCACACCGGCAGCCTGCCGGGGACGTACTCGCTGGTGGTCCGGACGTACCAGGGGCGGAGTTGGGCGGTGCTGTTCAACCAGCGCGACGACGCGTCGGCCCTGTCCTACGACGACATCGATTCCCTGCTCTGGGCCGCCTCGGCCAAGGTGACCGCCTGGCCGACCGGGAACCTCTACCCGACCTACTTCTGACCCCGACCGCTGGTTGCCCGGATCCGATCCATCCGGCGATCGATCCGACCGGACAACCGGCGATCAGCGGGATCGGGTGCTCAGCTGTATTCGTGGCCGGTGATGTTCCGGATCCAGTCGGTGATGTTGTCGATCCGGACGGTGGTCTCCTCCAGCGCGTGCGGGCAGGTCGGGCCGCCGCTCTCGATCGAGACGAGGGTGGGCTTGAGTCGCCGGTCCTCGCTGAAGTAGGGGGCGCCCGAGTCGTACGCGCAGGCGCTGGTGTCGGGGAACGGGGCCAGGCCGGTCATGCCGACCGTCGGCTCGACGACCGAGGTGACGGTGAACTGGCCGGTCCGCAACTGGTCGGACGGAACCGGGTTGGTGCCCTGGGTGGAGCCGAACCCGGCGAGCCGGACCACGTCGCCGGCCTGGGGCAGCCGGTGGCTCAGCGGGACCGATCCGATGGTGGTGATCGGACGGTCGAGTTTGACCAGTGCCAGGTCCCGGTCGGGGCGTTGGCGCACCGCGACAACCTGCGCCTGCTCGCCGATCGGGGAGGACATGTTGGCCCGCCCGATGGTGGCGAGCGTCTGGTCGGCGACGGTGCGCTCCACCCGTACGCCGGCCAGGTCCCGGAAGCAGTGACCGGCGGTGACGATCCACTGGCGGTGGATCAGCGCGCCGGAGCAGGCGCTGTTGCGGCGTCCGCCGTCGGCGGTGGGGATGCCGGTCATGGTCAGCTTGACCGCGAACTGGTATCTCCCGTTCGGTACGTCGACGCCGTTGGCGACGGCGTGGGCCGGTGCCGCGGAGACGATGCTCAGCGCGGCGGCCAACGCGGCCGCGGTGAGCCATATTGACCGGAATCGACGCTTACATGACACAGGCACCACACATCCCTCGGTTGGTTGCTTGTGCCTGAATTATCGCTCAGCGACGACGACGCGTGGTGCCTGTCTGTTTCGTCCACACTCGACCCGGGGGTGGCGATTACACCAGGGCGGGTGCGGTGTCGCGCGGTAGGCCGCGCAGTCGGGCGGCGTCCTCGCTGGGCGGTGCGCCGAACTGGCGGCGGTACTCGCGGCTGAACTGTGACGGGCTGTCGTAACCGACCCGACTGCCGACGCCGGTGACGTCGCCGGGGTGGGTGGCGAGCAGGAGCCGGGCCTCCTGGAGCCGGATCTGTTTCTGGAACTGGATCGGGCTCATCGCGGTGACCGACTGGAAGTTGCGGTAGAAGGCGGACGCGCTCATCCCGGCGAGCTGCGCCACGTCCTCGACCCGGAAGGACTGCGTGTAGTGGTCACGGATCCAGCGGACGGCGCGGGCGATGTGGGTGAGGCTGCTGTCGGCGAGGCCGAGCTGGCGTACGACGGCGCCCTGCTCGCCGATGATCAGCCGCCAGAGGATCTCCCGCTTGATCAGCGGTGCGAGCACCGTCAGGTGGCGTGGCTGGTCGAGCAGGCGCAGCAGCCTGACCACCGCGTCGACGAAGTCGTCGGGTGCGTCGCTGACCGCCATGCCGGACGGCGCGCCGGCGCCAGCGGGGGGAAGGTCTCCGGGGCCCGCCTGTAGCAGCAACTCGGCAACGCTGGCCGGGTGCAGGGTCAGGCCGAAGCCCAGTGCCGGCCGCTCGGGGCTGGCCTCGGTGAAATGGCCGGTGATCGGCAGGTCGACCGACGCGACGAGGTACTGCCCGGCCCGGTACTCGTAGACGCGGTCGCCCAGCGCTATGCGTTTCGCGCCCTGCACGATCAGTGCCAGCACCGTGCCGGACATCGCCGGCGACGGCGGATGCGGCTGCTCGACCTTGGAGATCAGGACGCCGTCGATGGCGGTGGTCATGTCGGGCCGGGCATGGCGGGCCAGCAGCGTACGCAGCTCATCGAGGTCCATGGGCCGATTGAAGCATGAATCGATACTCGCTGCAACGGTAGGATCAGGCAAGAGGTAAGGAGCATCGTTCTAACGTTTCTCCTGCTCACGATGCTTTGATGGGTTGGTCGATATCCCAGGAGTTCACAACGGCTCCACGATCGAAGAGGTGCTTCCCGGATGAGCGTCAACCACGGTTTCCACGCCACCATGACCGCCCGGCCCGGCAAGGGTGACGAGCTGGTCGAGCTGCTGCTCGACGCGCCGTCCCTGCCGAACGAGAATTGCGTCGTCTTCCTGGTCAGTCGCTCGGCCGGCAACCGGGACGTCGTCCACGTCATCGAGGGCTGGACCAGCCCGGAGGCGCACGCCGCGTTCTTCGCGACCGAGCCGGCACAGGCACTGGTCGCCCGGCTCCAGCCGCTGCTCGACGGCGAGTCCCAGTACGCCGACGCGGTGCCGGTCGGCGGCAAGGCCGCCTTCCCGAACCGCTGACCGAACCGCTGACCGACCCTCCCTACCCGAATCCCCTCCACCGAACCCCTGACGAAGGAACCCGACGTGAGCCTGACCCGCCCCGACACCGACCCCGAACTGAGCGCGCTCCTCGCCGAGATTCAGCCCATGCCCCCGCTCAGCCTCGAACTGCTGGCGAAACTGCGCCGACTCCCGTCGACCCCGGTCGACACCCTGCTCGACGGTCGCACGGCCGAGCACCGCGAGGTCGCCGTTCCCGGCCCGGACGGCACGCGGATCCCGCTGTCGATCTTCAGCCCGGCCGACCGCTCCACGGCGGCGCCCTGTGTCTACTGGGTTCACGGCGGCGGGATGATCATGGGTGACCGGTTCTCGCAGATCGACATCCCGCTGGAGTGGCTCGACCGGTTCGGTGCCGTGGTGATCTCCGTCGACTACCGGCTGGCGCCGGAGTCCACCGGTACGACCCTGGTCGACGACTGTTACGCCGGTCTGCTCTGGGTCGCGGCGCACGCCGACGAACTGGGCATCGATCCGGCCCGCATCGTCGTCGCGGGCACCAGTGCCGGCGGCGGTCTGGCCGCCGGGGTCACCCTGATGGCCCGTGACCTCGGCACCCCGGCGATCGCCGCCCAGATGTTGATCTACCCGATGCTCGATCACCGCAACATCACCACCTCAAGCCGGCAGTACTCCGGCGGGCAGGGCGTCTGGACCCGCGAGATGAACGAGTTCGGCTGGCGAGCGGTTCTCGGCGACCTCACGGACGACCAGGTGTCCGGGTACGTCTCACCCGCGGTCGCCGAAGACCTCTCCGGCCTGCCGACCACCTACATCGACGCCGGCACCGCCGAGGTGTTCCGCGACGAGGACGTCGAGTACGCCAGCCGGATCTGGGCGGCCGGTGGCCAGGCCGAGTTGCACATCTGGGCGGGCGGCTTCCACGGATTCGACGCGCTGTTCCCCCGTACCCGGGTCTCGGCCGCGGCGCGCCGCACGCGCGGCGACTGGCTCGCCCGGGTCCTGAGCCCGGCCTCCGACGGGTAGGCGCGATTCCGGCCGGGGGCGGCCGGCCGGATAAACGGCGTGCTCGTGGGTAGACCCGGTCAGACGGGGGGAGTTTGTCCATGGCGACGGTCCGGGACGTGACGTACGACCTGCTGCGCCAACTCGGGCTGACCACCGTCTTCGGCAACCCCGGTTCGACCGAGGAGCCCTTCCTCGGCCATTTTCCGGCCGACTTCAGCTACGTGCTCGCGCTCCAGGAGGCGTCCGCGGTGGCGATGGCCGACGGGTACGCCCAGTCGACCGGCCAACCGGCACACGTCAACCTGCACACCGCCCCCGGCACCGGCAACGCCATGGGCAATTTGATCACCGCCTGGTACAACAAGACCCCGCTGATCGTCACCGCCGGTCAGCAGGCCCGCGAGATGCTGCTGATCGAGCCCCGGCTGACCAACGTACGCGCGGTCGAACTGGCGCAGCCGTACGTGAAGTGGAGCTACGAGCCGGTCCGGGCCCAGGACATCCCGGCGGCGCTGATGCGGGCGTACAGCACGGCGGTGCAGCCGCCGGCCGGGCCGGTCTACCTCTCCCTGCCGCTCGACGACTGGCACCAGCCGGCCGACCCGGCACCGCAGCTGCGGGAGGTCAGCCGCCGGTTCGCCGCCGACCCGCAGCGGCTGGCCCACTTCGCCGACCTGCTGGCCGAGAGTGCCAATCCGGTCCTGGTGTTCGGCGGCGGGGTCGACCGCAGCGGCGGCTGGCCGGCGGCGGTGGCGTTGGCCGAGCGGACCCGCGCTCCGGTCTGGTCCGCGCCCGCACCGGAGCGGGTCGGCTTCCCGGAGGACCATCCGCAGTTCCAGGGCGTCCTGCCGTTCGCCATCGGCCCGCTCGGCGAGCGGCTGCGCGGCCACGACACCGTCCTGGTGATCGGCGCCCCGATCTTCCGCTACTACCCGCACGTGCCCGGCGACTACCTGCCCGCCGGTACGCGGTTGCTGCACATCACCGACGATCCGGGCGAGGCGGCCCGCGCCCCGGTGGGGGAGAGCCTGCTCGGTGACCCCGGCCTGGCCTGTGCGGCACTGGCGGCGCTGATACCGGTGGCGGACCGGCCGCCGCCGGCACCCCGACCGGCGCCACCGGAGCCCGAGGTAGGCAACCCGCTCGCCCCGGCGGCGCTGTTCGCCGTACTGGCCCGGCACTGGCCGCCGGACGGGATCCTGGTCACCGAGACACCGTCGAACCTGACCATCCTGCGCCGCCACCTGCCGATCACCCGTCCCGGCTCGTACTTCACGACGGCCAGCGGCGGGCTCGGCTTCGGGCTGCCGGCGGCGGTCGGGGTGGCGCTCGCCCAGCGGGCCAACGGCCAGCTGCGGCCGGTGGTCGCGGTGATCGGCGACGGCTCGTTCCAGTATTCGGTGCAGGCGCTCTGGACCGCCGCCCAGCAGCGGCTGCCGGTCGTGTTCGTGGTCCCGGTGAACCGGCAGTACGGCATCCTCAAGGCGTTCGCCGAGTTCAAGGAGACCGCCGGGGTGCCCGGTCTGGACCTGCCCGGTCTCGACATCCCCACGGTGGCGACCGGCTTCGGCTGCCACGCGCCCCGGCTGACCGGGTTGGACGACTTCGTCGACGCGTTCCGGGCGGCGCTCGGCGCGAGCGGTCCGACCGTACTGGCGGTGCCGATCACCGCCGACGTACCGCCGATCCTCTGAACCGGCGCGGTCCGGGTTAAGCTACCAACCCGATCGGAATTAGAGGTAATACGAGGAGTACGCCGATGACCGCCACCCCCGCCATCCCGGCGCAACCCGACCCGGCCGCCACCACGCCGCCCACCGAAGCCGATGCCGCAGCCGAGGTCGTGGTGCTGGTCGGCAACCCGCGTCCGGGTTCCCGCAGCCGCGCGCTGGCCGAGGCGGCGACCGAGTCGCTGGTCGCCGGCCTGGCCCGGTCCGCGACCGGACTGCACGGCGTACGGGTGCTGGAACTGGCCACCCTCGTCGGGGTCAGCTTCGACGCCGAGCCGGCGCGCGGCTCCGCCGAGGTCGCCGACCCGTTCGAGGTGGTCCGGTCGGCCCGGCTGGTGATCGTCGCCACCCCCACCTACAAGGGCAGCTACACCGGACTGCTGAAGATCTTCCTGGACCAGTTCGGCCACCGGGGGCTGGCCGGTGTGGTGGCCGTACCGGTGACCATCGCGGCCTCGGACGCCCACCTGCGCGCGGTGACCAACAGCCTGACCGACCTGCTGGCCGAACTCGGCGCCACCCTGCCCGCCGAACCGCTCGCCGCCCTGGAAACCCAGCTCACCGACATCGACGCCCTGGTCGCCGGCTGGGTGGACCGCCAGGTCGGCCTGGTCGGCGGCGCAATAGCCGACCTGCGGGTACGGGCGTAACCCGAGCGGGCCGGCGTCGGGCGTAACCGAGCGGGCGGCGCCGGACCGGGTTAGCGTGATTGCGCGCGCGCCGCGCCCGGCCACGAGTCGGGGCGGCCGACCGGCCACCGGCCGCCGACCAGTAACCCCGTGAAGGACGACCGTCATGGACGACATCACCGCCCTCATCCTGGACGACCACGCCGCCTTCCGACGTGGCTTCGCCCGGCTCGACGACGCCCGCGACGAGACGGAGATCCGGGCCGTCTGGGAGGCGCTCGCCCTGCACCTGGACATCCACGCCGAGGCGGAGGAGTCGATCCTCTACCCGTACCTGGTCCGGCACGGTGACGACGGCGCGGACGAGACCGACGACGCGATCGACGACCACAACAAGATCCGGGACGCGATCGCCGAGGCCAAGCGGTACGTGCTCGGCACCGACGAGTGGTGGGCGGCGGTCTGGCGGGCGCGCCGGGAGAACAGCGAGCACCTGGCCGAGGAGGAGGACGGGGCGCTGGCCGACTTCCGGCGGCACGCCGACACCGAACTGCGGGCCCAGCTCGGCGCCCGCTGGCTCACCTTCTACGGCGAGCACCCCGGCGGCAAGGGCCTCATGTTCCGCGACAAGGACCCCAAGCAGTACATCCAGGCGCACCGCTGACCACATCGCCGGCCGGTTCGGCCGGCACCGCCCACCAGAGCCGGCACCGCCCACCAGAGCCGGCACCGCCCACCAGAGCCGGCACCGCCCACCAGAGCCGGCACCGCCCACCAGAGCCGGCACCGCTCACGAGGTCAGCAACCGTGGCCCTGACGGCTGGCGTCGCAGCGAGCTAGCGTGTTCCAGGTGACGGAGATATCCCAGTTGCCGCCAAACCCGCCGGCCGACCTGCCGCGCACGCTCGGAGAGCTGCGCGCGGCGGGCCACCGCTACCGCACCGTGAAGCAGGAGCTGCGGGAGAACCTGCTGGCCCGGATGCGGGCCGGCGAGGACCGCTTCCCCGGCATCGTCGGCTACCAGGACACCGTGCTACCCGAGGTCGAGCGGGCCCTGCTCGCCGGCCATGACCTGGTGCTGCTCGGCGAGCGCGGGCAGGGCAAGACCCGGCTGATCCGGGGACTCGTCCAGCTCCTCGACGAGTGGACCCCGGTGCTACCCGGCTCCGCCCTCAACGAGCACCCGATGCACCCGCTGACCCCGGCCGCCCGCCGGCTCGCCGCCGAGGCCGGCGACGACCTGCCGGTCGCCTGGCTGCACCGCTCCCTGCGGTACGGCGAGAAGCTCGCCACCCCGGACACCAGCGTCGGCGACCTGATCGGCGACGTGGACCCGATCCGGATCGCCGAAGGCCGCACCCTCGGTGACCCGGAGACGATCCACTTCGGGTTGGTGCCACGGACGAACCTGGGCATCTTCGCCGTCAACGAACTGCCCGACCTGGCCGAACGGATCCAGGTCTCGCTGCTCAACGTGCTGGAGGAGCGGGACATCCAGGTTCGCGGCTACCAGCTGCGGCTGCCGCTGGACCTGCTCCTGGTGGCCAGCGCCAACCCGGAGGACTACACCAACCGGGGCCGGATCATCACCCCGCTCAAGGACCGGTTCGGTGCCGAGGTCCGTACCCACTACCCGCTCGAACTGGAGCTGGAGCTGGAGCTGATCCGGCAGGAGGCGGACCTGGTCGCCGTCGTGCCGGAACACGTGCTGGAGGTGCTCGCCCGGTTCGCCCGCGCCGTACGGGAGTCGCCGTCGGTCGACCCGCGCTCGGGTGTCTCGGCCCGGTTCGCTATCGCCGCCGCGGAGACCGTGGCCGCCGCCGCGCTGCGTCGGGGCAGTCTGCTCGGCGAGCAGGCCGACGGGCCCGGCGTACCGGTCGCCCGGGTCGGTGACGCCGTCTCGGTGACCAGCACCCTGCGCGGCAAGGTCGAGTTCGAGAGCGGCGAGGAGGGCCGGGAGGTGGAGATCCTCGGCCACCTGCTGCGGGCCGCCACCGCCGAGACGTTCCGGGACCGGCTCGCCGGGCTGGACCTCTCCGGGTTCATCAACCTGGTCGCCGAGGGTTCGGTGATCGAGACCGGCGAACTGGTCGGCGCGGCCGACCTGCTGCGCCAGGTGGGCACCGTACCGGGGCTGGCCAAGGCGTTGGACCGGCTCGGGCTCGGCGACGCGCCCACGCCGGGCGAGGCCGCCGCCGGGATCGAGTTCGTGCTGGAGGGGCTGCACCTGACCCGCCGGCTGGCCAAGGACGTGACCGAGGACGGTCGGACCCGCTACGGCGGGCACAACCCGGAGGGCGGCCGCTCGGCCGGTGGGCGGGGCTAACCAATGAGCCCGACGGACGTACCCGGCGGAAACCGGTTCCGGTACGGCTCCTGGCGCGGTGGCCCGGACCCGCTCGCCCCGCCGTACGACGTGCGTGCCGCGGTCGACTCGGTCGGTGCCGAGGTGCTGGCCGGGGGCAGTCTCCGGGACGCGCTGCGGGCGTTGCTGCGGCAGGGCCCGGCCGGTGGCGCCGGCCTGGACGACCTGCTCGCGCGGGCCCGGCGGATGCGCCGGGAGGCGATGCGCCGGGGCAACCTCGACGGTGCGGTCACCCGCGCCCAGGCACTGCTGGACCAGGCGCTCGCCGCCGAGCGGGACGAGCTGCGCGGGCGGGACGACGACGGGGCCCGGTTCGCCGAGACGGTGTTGGACAACCTGCCGAACTCCACCGCCCGCGCGGTCGAGGAGCTGGGCGGGTACGAGTGGACCAGCGACGAGGCCCGGCAGGCGTACCAGCAGATTCTGGACGGGCTCCGCCGCGACGTGTTGGAGCAGCGGTTCTCCGGGCTGCGCGACGCGCTGCGCTCGTCGGCCGCCGACCCGGCCGCCCGGCAGCGGCTGGCCGCGATGATGCACGATCTGAACGACCTGCTCGCCCGGCACGGCCGGGGTGAGGACACCACGGACGCGTTCGCCGAGTTCATGCGCCGGCACGGGGAGTTCTTCCCGGAGCAGCCCGGTTCGACCGACGAGCTGGTGGACGTGCTCGCCCGGCGGGCCGCCGCCGGGGAGCGGCTGATGCGGTCGCTGTCGGACCGGCAGCGGGCGGAGCTGTCCCAGTTGATGGAGTCGGCGCTCGGCCCCGAGCTGGCGGCGGAGATGGCCGCTCTCGACGGCAACCTGCGCGGGCTGCGCCCGGACCTGGCCTGGGATCGGCGCGAGCGGGTCCGGGGCGAGCAGCCGCTGGACTACGGCCAGGCGACCGGTGCGTTGTCCGAGATCGCCGAGCTGGACGACCTGCTCGACCAGCTCGGCCAGGAGCATCCGGGGGCGACCCTGGACGAGGTGGACGTGGAGGCGGTCCGGCGCAATCTGGGCCGGGACGCCGCTGACGACGTACGCCGGTTGCGTGACCTGGAGCGGGAGCTGCGCCGGCAGGGTTGGGTGACCCGGGGTGGCGACGGCCTGACGTTGAGTCCGAAGGCGCTGCGCCGGCTCGGCGGGACCGCGTTGCGCCGGGTCTTCGCGGATCTGGGGTCCGGCCGGCGCGGGGAGCACGACCTGCGCGCGGCCGGCGCGGCCGGCGAGGTCACCGGGGCGTCCAGACCCTGGGAGTACGGCGACGAGCAGCCGCTCGACGTGGTGCGCACGGTCGCCCGCGCGGTACGCCGGGGCGGTGGCGGGGTGCCGGTGGCGCTGGCGGTCGAGGACTTCGAGGTGGTGGAGACCGAGCGGCGTGCCTCGGCGGCGGTGGCGCTCTGCGTGGACCTGTCCTTCTCGATGGTCTCCGAGGGGCGGTGGGGTCCGATGAAGCAGACCGCGCTGGCCCTGTCGCATCTGGTCGCGACCAGGTTCCCGCAGGACGCGTTGCAGATCATCGGCTTCGGCCGGGAGGCCGCCGCGCTGTCCCGGGAGGAGTTGGCGGCGGTCGAGCCGGAGATGGTGCAGGGCACCAACCTTCAGCACGCGCTGCGGTTGGCCGGTCGGCACCTGCGGCGGCACGCCGGCAGTGAGCCGGTGGTGCTGGTGGTGACCGACGGCGAGCCGACCGCGCACCTGGACCCGGTGGACGGTGTGGGGGTGTTCAACTGGCCGCCGCTGCGGGAGACGATCGAGGCCACCGTGGTCGAGGTCGACGCGCTGACCCGGTACGGCGCCACGATGAACCTGTTCATGCTGGGCGAGGATCCGGGTCTGCGCCGGTTCGTCGACGCGGTGGCCAAGCGCTCCGGTGGCCGGGTCTTCACCCCGTCCGCCGACGACCTGGGCCGGTACGTCGTCGCCGACTACCTGCGCGCCCGCCGGGGCCGCCGCCGCTGACGGGTACGGATCGGTCCCGCTGGCCGGCGGTGGTGCACCCGTCGACCGCCGGGTCAGGCCGTCGGGTGTGGCTCGTCCGGCCGGCTCGGTGGCGGTGTCAGCAGCGCGCCGAGCAGGTCGTGCAGTGGCCCGACGAGGTCCTGTTCGGTTGCTGAGCCGAGCGGCTCCAGCGCCGTCGAGGCGCGCAGCAGGGCGATCCCGAAGGCGGCGGCGAGGGTGACCTGGGCGCGGAGCAGGAGCCGATCGGTGTCGGGGTGGTCGGGTTGCCGACCGGCGGCCGCCGCCAGGCGTTCGGCGAACGAGCGCAGGATGTCGAGCCGGATCTGCTCGGCCCGTTCGTCGCCGGATTTGCGCAGCAGGATCAGCAGCCGGTTGGGGTGTTTGCCGTTGGGCGTGTCGGTGAGGTGCCTGGCGATGGCCCGCGGCACCTCTTCAAGCGTCACGTCCACGGAGACGGTACGGCCGAGTTCGTCGACCGCGCCGACCAGGCAGGCTTTGAAGAGTCCTTCCTTGGACGTGAAGTAGCGGTTGATCAGCGCGACGTTGACGCCGGCGTCGTCGGCGATGTCGCGCACGGTGGTGGCGGCGTATCCGTCCCTGGCGAAGCGCTGTCGGGCGGCGTCGAGCAGAAGGTGTCGGGTGCCGGCCGCGTCACGGCGCCGCGCGGGGTGGGGAGCGTGCGCTGTCATGGCTTCCTCTCGGTCTGTTACCAGGGTAATCGTCTCGACATGTGATGTAAACAATTGTTGACTCTGGCTGCTCGGAGGGCATACTGGGCAAGTCAGCAACTGTTTACATCTAGCTTCGGGGAACTCATGACGCAGACCATCGAGGGGCCGAGCCAGCTCGACCCCGCCACGGGCGTGGGCCGGCGTGCCGGTCGACCCGCGAACAACGCCCTCCTGGTGGTGTACCTGTCGTTGGGCGGACTGGCGTTCGCCGTACTCCAGTCGCTGGTGGCGCCGGCGATGTCGACCATCGGGCAGGACCTGAACGTCTCGACCGGGGACATCAGCTGGATTCTCACGGCGTACCTGCTGGCCGCGTCGGTCCTGACGCCCATTCTCGGCCGCCTCGGTGACATGGTCGGCAAGCGCCGGGTGCTCATCGGCGTGCTGGCCGTACTGGGCGTGGGGGCCCTGCTGGCCGCCCTCGCCCCGAACCTGACCGTGCTGATCGTCGCCCGGGTGCTCCAGGGCGCCGCCGGGGCGATCCTGCCGCTGTCGATCGGCATCGTCCGCGACGAACTGCCCCGGGAGCGGGTCGGCGTCACCGTCGGCCTGCTGTCGGCGATCTTCGGTGTCGGCGCCGGGGTCGGGATCGTGGCCGCCGGTCCGATCGTGGAACACCTCTCCTGGCACTGGCTGTTCTGGCTGCCGCTGGTGCTCATCGTCGTCGCACTGTTCGGCGCGATCTTCGGGATGCGGGAGTCGGCGGTGCGTACGCCGGGACGCCTCGACACGCTCGGCGCGACGATCCTGTCGGTGTCACTGGTGTCGCTGTTGCTGGCGATCAGCAAGGGACAGGCGTGGGGCTGGGGCGACCCGAAGACCCTCGGCCTGCTCCTGCTCGGCGCGCTCGCGCTGGCCGTGTTCGTCCTGGTCGAACTGCGGGTCCGGGAGCCCCTGATCGATCTGCGGCTGATGGCCGTACGCGGCGTGTGGGCCACCGACCTGGTCGCCCTGATCCTCGGCTTCGCGATGTTCGGTACGTTCGTGCTCGTCCCGACGCTGCTGCAACTGCCCGCCGCCACCGGGTACGGCTTCGGCAAGTCGGTGTCGCAGGCGGGTCTGTTCCTGCTGCCCACCGTCCTGACGATGATCGTCTTCGGCCCGCTCGCCGGTCTGCTCAACCGCCGCTACGGCCCGAAGGTGCCGATGTTCCTCGGCGCGGTCTCGGTTGTCGTCGCGTTCGTGCTGCCCGCGCTCGCCCACGGTGCGGTCTGGCAGGTGCTGGTCTCCGGAATCCTCACCGGAGCCGGTATCGGTCTGGCCTTCGCGGCGATGTCCAACGCCATCATCGAGAGCGTTCCGGCGGCTCAGACCGGTGAGGCCAGCGGTGTCAACACCATCGCCCGGACCATCGGCAGCAGCATCGGCACCGCCGTCGTCGCGGCCGTCATCAGCTCGCACAGCACGCCCCAGGGCCTGCCCACCGACGCCGCGTTCACCGCCGGCTTCTGGGCCTGCGCGGGCGTGGCCGTACTCGCCGTGTTCGCCGCGCTCGCCCTGCCCTCGGCCCGCCACCGCCGCCAGCAGGCCGTCGCCGCCGGCATCGACGACCTGCCGCCCGAGCCCGTCGAACTCCACCTGCCCCACCCGCACCGGCAGCACGGGGACGAACCCGCCCGCGGCTGACCCGGACGTAGCCGGGCCGTGGCCGTCCGCGTCGGTGGCCACGGCCCGGCTGCGCCAACTTCGGGATCGGCGCGGCGGGGCGGGCTTAGGGTCGGGGGATGGAGGTGGACGGGTTGCGGGGCGCGTACGCGGCGCTGTTCGCCGAGGTCGACGGTGGGCCGTTCCGGGCACCGGTCGGCGACGAGCTGAGCGCCGAACAGGTGCTCGCCCACCTGGTGGCCAACGACGAGCTGCTGATCGCGGCCACCGAGGCGGTGCTCGCCGGCTCGCCGTACGCGTACTACGAGCTGGACACCATCCATCGCCCGCAACTCGACGACCTGATCGACCGGTACGGCGGCCTCGACGGCCTGGCGAGCCGGTTGCGGACCACCAGCGGGCAGCTCTGCGGGCTGACCGGGCAACTGCTGGACAAGACCGACGCGCTGGTGCAGACCCGGATCCGGGAGGGTGTCCGGATCGACATCGACGAGGCCCTGCCGTGGGGCCGGGCCCTGGACATCCACCGCCGGGTCCACCTGCCCGCCCACACCGACGACCTGCGAGCCCTGCACGATCCGCCGTCGCCGAGCTGACTGCGTCGCTCGGGTCAGCGGGAGTCGGTGACCACGTGCGAGCAGGCGGGGCAGGCGGCCGGTCCCTGCTCGGCGTACCAGCGGCAGGTGCGCCGGATCGCGCAGCGGGGCAGCGACGCCTCGTCCGGTACGGCCGTCTCCCGGTACGACTCGACCAGGCGGGCACCGAGGCCGCAGTGCTCCCCGGTCCAGAACCCGCAGGACGAGGTGACGCACGGCCCGGCCAGCCGATATTGCGACTCCGCCGGTGCGGCCGGGTCCGGCAGCCCGGACAGGGCCACCTCGGCCGGCATCGCCGGGGTGACGTAGGCGACCCGCCCCGCCGGAGTGATCATGCCCAGGAACACCGTGGCGTTGGCCTTCGGCGTGCTCGGGCACATCCGCTCCGACGAGTCCGGCCGTACGGGAACCTCGGTCACCGTTGGATCCAGAAACCGATATCGTTGATCTTCGTGCCGAGGTCGTCGGCCAGCGGGCCGTCCACCACCCAGAGGCCGTACCACTCGGGACGCAGTTTGATGTTTCCGTGACCGACGGTGAGCGGATTGGACAGTTTCGCCGATACGGTGTGCAGCGCGTTCAGTCCGGCTTTCTGTATCTCGCCGGCGATGCGCGCCTTCTGTGTCTCGTCCAGTTCGACCCCGTCGACGACGAACCGGAATTCGCTGCGTGCCATTCCTGCCTCCTTCGGCTAGTACGACTCGGTGTCCAACCCGAGCCGCAGGCTTGTCCTGGTGAATGCCGCCCAACCCGCCCGGGAGCCGACGTCGGCCGGCTGCCCGGCCCGGCGCAGTGCCCGGTTCGCGGCGGCCCGCCAGTCGGCGGCGGAGGCGGTGCGGTACCCCCACAGTTCGCGGCACGCCGACACGGCGAACGCGACCTGCTCGGGTGACCCGGTGAAGCCCGCGGGCCCGCCGGTGACGAGGACGCCGTCGGCGGTCGGCTCGACGAGCGCGAAGTGGTGGTGCAGGCTGGCCAGCGTGGCCCAGTGGGCCCGATCGGTACGCCCGGCGACGAACCCGTCGTGCACCCGGTCGTCGCGGCGGTACCGCAGCCCGGCCAGGGTGAACACGGCACCGGCGGGATCGGTGTGGCCGGTCACCTGGACCGGCTCCTGCCAGCTCGACGGTGAGTTCGCCGACCAGAACGCCAGCCACGAACCCAGCCGGTCGTGCAGGTCCAGCTGGAACGGTTGGGCGGTCAGGGCACCGCCCGGCGACCTGATGACGGCGGTGGCGATGCGGTCCCGGCTGACCGTGGCCGCCGCGTCCGTCGGGCCGGTCGCGGCCGTTTCGGGTCGGGCGGCGAGTGCGGCGGTCGGGCCGGCGACGGTGACCGCCGAGGCGGTTGCCGCGGTGACCAGCAGTCCCCGGCGGGAGAGTCCAAATGGTGTGTCGCTCATCGTTCACCTTCCCGCTGCGACGACCTTTGCCGAGAGCTTAGCGATCAAATTATTGTTATCAATACAACAAAGTGTCGTGACAACGACGAAAATTAGTCGGGAAACTGGTGGCGCTCCGGGCTATTCATTGTCGTACGCCGATGGCGTCACCTCGGCCGAGGCGGCATGTCGCACCTGTCCGCGCCGATCGGACAGTTCGCCGCCAACCGGACATGATCGGGCATCCCGCCAACATCATGGGAGCGTTCCCATGTTCTGGGACGTTCGGCTCGGGCTGCCGCCGTGGCATTACGTTCCTGTTAACCGATGGGAGTAAATATGTTGCGACGTCAATCACTTGGCCGGTTCGGCGCGGCCGCGACCATCGCCGTACTCGTGCCGCTGGCCCTCACCGGGGCGCCCGCCACCGCCGACCACCAGGCCCGGACCGGATCGTCCGCGACAGTCGCGCCGGCCACCATCCAGGCGGCCGCCGTACCGCTGGACCGGCTCACCGTCAGCACCACCCAGGTCGCGTCCGGGCTGCAACGGCCGACCGCGATCTTCGCCCCGGACGACGGTAGCGGCCGGCTGCTGATCACCGAGAAGGCCGGCATCGTCCGGGTCTACCACCCCACCACCGGACTCGCCGAGGCCCCGCTGCTCGACATCACCGACCGGGTTTCCACCGCCGGCAACGAACGCGGCCTGCTCGGCATCGTCACCTCGGCCAACTTCGCCACCAGCCGCGCGTTGTACGTCGCCTACACCAGCCTCCCGTCGGGCACCCTGACACTGTCCCGGTTCCCCCTCGACCAGGCCAACCAGCAGCCGATCCCGGCCAACCGCGAGCAGATCCTGCTGACCCAGCCGCACGCCGAGTTCGGCAACCACAACGGCGGGCAACTCGCCTTCGGCCCGGACGGCTACCTCTACTGGAGCCTCGGCGACGGCGGCGGCGCGGACGACGTACTCAACAGCGGTCAGAATTTGACCACCCTGCTCGGCAAGATCCTCCGGCTGGACGTCGGCCGCGCCTGCGCGCCGCTGGCGTACTGCGTACCAGCGGGCAACCCGTTCGTCGGCGTCGCGAACGCCCGGCCGGAAATCTGGGCGTACGGGCTGCGCAACCCGTGGCGGTTCTCGTTCGACCCGGCCGACGGCTCGCTCTGGATCGCCGACGTCGGCCAGGGCACCTTCGAGGAGGTCGACCACCTGCCCGCCGGCCGGGCCGGGGCGAACCTCGGCTGGTCCTGCCGGGAGGGCACCCAGGTGTTCAACCAGGCGCGCTGCCCGGCAGGGGCGACCTTCGTCGAACCGGTCTTCACCTACCGCACCTCGGTCGACGGTTGCGCCATCATCGGCGGGCACGTCTACCGGGGCCGGCAGTACGCTGACATCGCGGCCGGGACCTACCTCGCCACCGACTACTGCTCCGGCACCGGCTTCGCGATCCGGCCGAGCGGCGGCACGTACGCCACCCGGGCGCTCGGTGAGCTGACCATCCAGCCGACCACCCTCGGGGTGGACGCCGCCGGCGAGATCTACCTTGCCAACGACCTGCCCGGCCAACTGCACCGGGTGGCCTTCGCGGCCCTTCCGCCGCCGGCCGGCTGCACGGTCGGCTACCGGGTGGACTCCCAGTGGGGGACCGGCTTCACCGCCACCCTGACCCTGACCAACACCGGCACCGAGCCGATCAACGGCTGGACGGTCGGCTGGACCTTCCCCGGCACCCAGCGCGCCGGCACCTTCTGGAACTCCGTCGGCACCCAGCAGGGCGCCACCGTAACCGCCCGCAACGCCGCCTGGAACCCCACGATCCCACCCGGCACCTCACTGACCTTCGGCTTCCTCGGCAGCACCACCGGCCCCAACCCAGCCCCCACCACCTTCACCCTCAACAACACCCCCTGCGCCTGACCTCCCTGCCTCACCCCGAATCACTAATACGGAGAAAGAGTGGTTATTCCGCCTCGGATAGCCACTCTTTCTCCGTATCAGCGCGGTCGACCGGGGAGGGGGTGGAGGGGTGGCGGAAGGTGCGGCGGTAGGCGGTGGGGGAGACGCCGATGCTTTGGTGGAGTTGTTGGCGTAGGGCGGCGGGGGTGCCGAAGCCGGAACGTTGGGCGACCTGGTCCACCGGCAGATCGGTGGTTTCCAGGAGTTGGCGGGCGTGGTCGGTACGGTGTTGCAGCAGCCAGCGGGCCGGGCTGACGCCGGTCTCGGCGCGGAACCGTCTCGTGAACGTCCGTACGCTCATGCTGGCGTGGCCGGCGAGCTGCCGCAGGGTCAGCGGCTCGTGCAGGCGGTGCTGGGCCCACTGTCGGGTCGCCGCGGTGCTGGCGTCGGTGGGGCGGGGGACGGGGCGCTCGATGTACTGCGCCTGACCGCCGTCGCGCCACGGCGGGACCACGCACCGGCGGGCCGACCGGTTCGCCACCGCGCTGCCGTGGTCGGTACGGATAACGTGCAGGCACAGGTCGATGCCGGCGGCCACCCCGGCCGAGGTGAGCACGTTACCGTCGTCGACGAAGAGCACTCCGGGATCGAGTCGGACGTCCGGGTAACGCCGCCGGAACCGGTCCGCGTACGCCCAGTGGGTCGTTGCCGGGCGGCCGTCGAGCAGACCGGCGGCGGCGAGCACGAAGGCGCCGGTGCAGATGGACATGATCCGCGCACCCCGCTCGTACGCCGAGGTCAGCGCCGCGTGCACCGCCGGTTCGAGCAGTTCCCGGTCCAGCGACGCCCCGTGGATGCCGGGCACGATCACGGTGTCGGCGCGGTCGAGCAGCTCCAGCCCGTGATCGGGCACGATCCGGAAGCCGGCGCTACTGCGGGTCGGTCGGGCGCCGGGGGTGCAGACCTCGACGGTGTAGAAGTGCTCGTTGTCGGCGTTGCGGGCGGTGCTGAAGATCTGTGACGGGGTGCCAAGATCGAGGCCGACCACCTGGTCCAGGGCGAGTACGGCGATCCGGTGCGGGCGTGGCGTCATGGCCCGATTGTTGCGCATGATGGCTCTCCGGCCACTCGTCCGCCGGGTGAGCGTGGCCGACACTTTCGGTCGTGAAGACTGCGCGCCTGTTCCACCCGGCCTGGGCCGTCGCCGCCGTCGCCTTCGTGGCGCTGGTCGGCGCGGCCGGTTTCCGGGCCACCCCGTCGGTCCTGCTGCACCCGTTGCACGAGGAGTTCGGCTGGCCGTTGGCCACCATCTCCGCCGCCGTCTCGGTCAACCTGATCCTGTACGGCCTCACCGCGCCGTTCGCCGCCGCGCTGATGGAACGCTTCGGCATTCGCCGGGTGGTGGTGGCGGCCCTGCTGCTGGTGGCCACCGGCAGCGGCCTGACCGTGTTCATGAACGCGAGCTGGCAGCTCATCGCCTGCTGGGGCGTACTGGTGGGGTTGGGGACCGGGTCGATGGCGCTCGCCTTCGTGGCCACGGTGACCGGGCGCTGGTTCGTCAAGCGCCGGGGACTGGTGACCGGGGTGCTCACCGCCGGTGGGGCGGCCGGGCAGCTCGTCTTCCTGCCGGTGCTGGCCAACCTGGTGTCGGCGTACGACTGGAAAATGGCGGCACTGGTGGTGTCGGCGGCGGCGCTGCTGGTCGTACCGTTGGTGGTTTTCTTTCTGCGCGAGCACCCGGCGGACCTGGGGCTGCCGTTGTACGGCGGCACCGACGTGGTCCGGCCACGGCCGCTGCCGGGCGGTGCCGGGGGTGCGGCGGCGCGGGCGCTGACCGGGTTGCGCACGGCCGCCCGGACCCGCGCGTTCTGGCTGCTCGCGGGTGGGTTCGCGATCTGCGGGGCGACCACCAACGGTCTGGTCGGCACCCACTTCATCCCGGCCGCGCACGATCACGGGGTGGCCGAGACGACCGCCGCGAGCCTGCTCGCCCTGGTCGGTCTCTTCGACATCGTCGGCACGATCGCGTCCGGTTGGCTGACCGACCGGGTGGACAGCCGACTGCTGCTGGCCGGCTACTACGCGCTGCGCGGGCTCTCCCTGCTGGTGCTGCCGAGCCTCTTCGCCGACACCACCGGGCCGACCATGCTGGTGTTCATCGTCTTCTACGGGCTCGACTGGGTGGCCACGGTGCCGCCGACGGTGGCCCTGTGCCGGGAGCACTTCGGTGACCGGGGCCCGGTGGTGTTCGGCTGGGTGTTCGCCTCGCACCAGATCGGCGCGGCGATCGCGGCCACCGGTGCGGGCCTGGTCCGGGACCGGCTCGGCGAGTACACCATGGCCTGGTACGTGGCCGGTCTGCTGGCGCTCGGGGCGGCGGTGCTCTCGTTGCTGCTGCGCCGACGGGAGCCGGTGCCGGAGCCGGTAGTCGAGCCGGTGCCGGAGTCGGCGGTGGGCGGGTCGCGCGCCTGGCGCCTGCGTCCGACCGACGGGTAGCGGGTCGGCGGGCGCACTTACCCGGCTGACCACTGTTGGTTGGTGCCGCCGTGGCAGCCCCACTGCTGGAGGCCGGTGTCGGGGCTGGAGAGGGTGTTGCTGGGCACGTCGGCGCAGCGGCCGCTGTTGAGGTTGACCAGCGACAGTTGCCCGTCGCCGACGCCGGCCAGCCGCCACCGCTGTTCGGGGCTGCCGTCACAGACGGCCGGGTGCAGTCTGGCCCCGTCGTCCTTGCTGCCGTCGGCCACCTCCAGGCAGCCGCCGGTCGCGGCATTGACCAGGGTGAACTGGTCGCCGACCACGGGGGTGGGTCGCCACTGCTGGCTCGGGTCGCCGGAGCAGACCCGTTGCTGCACCTCGGCGCCGTCCTGGCCGAAGGCGAGGCAGAACGAGGAGGCGACGGAGCGGAAGCTCCGGGCCGGGATCTGCGCCGGGGTCGGGCTGGGCGGGGGAGGAGCGGGGTCGGTGCTGCCCGCCGCCGCGCCGCTGGGCGCGGGCGGTACGGAGGCGGCCACCGGGGCGGGCACGCCCGCCGGGTCGCCGCCACCGGCGAAGATGCCGGTGGCGAAGATCGCCCCGATCAGTACGCCGATGCCGCCGGTCGCGACCGCCGCCGTCATCAGTCGGTCACGGCCGGGGCGGACCGGGGTGGGCGAGCCGTAGACGGTGCCGCCCGGCGGTCGGCGTTGCGGATCGGAGGTGGCCATCTAGCGATAGTGACCCAGTCGACGGGTCCGCGACCATCGGCCCGCCGCACCTCACCCCGCATTTCCGGTACGGAGTGAGGCGCGGCGCCCACCTTCGTCGGCCAGTCGACCCTTCGTCGTTCAGTCGACGACCTTGACGTCTTTCCAGAAGGCGACCCGGTCGCGGACCTGTTCGGCGGCCGGGAGCGGATCGGGGTAGTACCAGACCGCGTCCTGGCTCTCGTCGCCGTCCAGTGCCAGGGAGTAGTAGCTGGCCTGTCCCTTCCAGGGACAGATGGTGTGGGTGTCGGATTCGCGGATCACGTCGTCGCGCAACGCGCTGCGCGGGAAGTAGTGGTTGCCCTCGACGACCACGGTGTCGGTGCTCTCTGCGATGACCTGGTTGTTCCACAAGGCTTTCGGCACGTGTTCCAGCGTAGGCCGGCGGTCGCCGGTCGGCCACGGCTCGGATTTGCCCCCTATCGGATCACGGATAGTTACGAGATAGTTACTGTATGTGGAACATGTCGGGGGATCGGAAGCTGTTCCTACAGGTCAGCGGCCCGATGGCGGACAACCAACGGGCCGACGCGGCGGCCACCACCGCCCTGCTCCGGGAACTGAGTACGGGGGCGGGTCTCGGGGTCGACCGGCTCGTTGAAAGCACGGGCGGGCCGGCGGGCCGCAAGGCGGGAGAAGTCGTGTCGCTGGCCGAACTCGCCATCACCGGCGCCTTCTCGGCCACCACGCTCGCCGCACTCACCCGGATCGTCGTCGCCTTCGTTCGGCGGGGCGCCGCCCGGCGGATAGTGCTGCGCGACGGCGACCGGACCCTGACCATCGTCGACCCGTCGGAACGTACCGAGCGGGCGGTGGCGCGCTGGCTCGGCGCCACCGAGCCGCCCGGCCCGAACCCGACGGCCCACCTGCCCGACACGGTCCCGGTGCCGCAGGCGCGGCGGGGGGTCGGCTCCGGTGTCGACTAGACCACCGGTCGGCCGGTACGCGCTGCTGATCGCGACCGGCGAGTACGCCGACCCCTCGCTGCACCGGCTGCGCGCCCCGGAGCAGGACGTCGCCCGGCTGGCTGACGTACTCGCGGATCCGGCGGTCGGCAACTTCCACGTGCGTACGCTGCGGAACGCCCCGGAGCGGGAGATCCGCGCCGCGATCGAGGACCTGCTCACCGACAGGGTCGACAGCGATCTCGTGCTGCTCTACTTCTCGTGTCACGGCATAGTCGACCCGTACCACCGGCTCTATTTCGCGGCCGGTGACACCGTCCGGACCCGGCCGGCGAGCACGGCCATCTCCCGTTCGTTCGTCAACGAGCAGTTCGAGGCGTGCCGGGCGGCGGCCAGGGTGCTGATCCTGGACTGCTGCTTCGCCGGTGCGTTCGCCGAGGGCTTCAAGGGTGCGCCGCAGGGCGCGCTGGACTGCCAGGTGGGTCGGGGGTACGTCGTGCTGAGCGCCTGCGACAGCTACGAGTACGCGTTCGAGTCCGACGAACTGGTGACCGCCGCGCCGCGTGGTTCGGTCTTCACCGACGTACTGATCGAGGGGTTGGTCGGCGGCGCGGCCGACCTCGACGGTGACGGCCGGGTCAGCGTCGACGAGCTGTTCCGCTACGTGCACGACGGGGTGGTCCGCCGCCGGTCGGGGCAGCAGCCGAAGTACAGCGCGTACAACGCCGAGCCGCACATCTACCTGGCCACCGTGCCGCAGACCGCCGCAACCGCCGGCATCGGGTCGGGTGGGGCGATCGACCGTCCGGCGGCCACCTACAACCAGCACCAGGCGATCGTGGCGCGCGGGTTCCGTACCGGTGCGGACCTGGTCCGGCGCACCTACGGGCCGTTCGGTCGGCGGATGCTGGTGGAGGACGACCATGGTGGGTACCACGAGGTGGCCGACGCGGCCGGCATCGTGACGCTGCTGGCCGCTGGCGACACCCGCGCCGGGCTCGGCACCGGCTACCTGCGGGAACTGGTCGAGGGGATCCGGCACCGGGTCGGTGACGGCGCCACCACCGGAGTCGTGCTGGCCCAGTCGATGCTGGACGGCGCCTCGGTCGCGCTGCGGGCGGGGGCGAACCCGGTGGCGCTGCGGCGCGGCGTCGCGACCGCCGTACGGGACGTCGCCGTCGAACTCGCCGGCCTCGCGGTGCCGGTACGCACCAGGGCGGACCTGCGCGCGCTGGCGACGATCGCCTCCGGCGACGAACTGGTCGGTGACCTGGTGGCCGAGGCGGTGGACCGGATCGGCCGCGACGGCGTGATCCGGGTCGAGGCGAGCAACCTGTTCGGCCTCGAACTGTCGGTGGTGCTGGCCGGGGTGGGCGGTGGAACAGCGGTGATCAAGGTGGGCGAGTCGACCCCGGAGCAGCAGCGGGTCCGGCGACGCCAGATCGACAACGCGGTACGCAACGCCAGGGCGGCGGTCGAGTGGGGACTCGTGGCCGGCGGCGGCGCGGCGCTGCTCGGGGTGCACGCCCGGCTGGCCGGTCGGCGTACCGGGCCGGTGCCGAGGCAGCGGGGGGACGACGAGGCGCTCGGGTACGCGCTGGTCGTGGGCGCCTTGCCGGCGCCGTTCGAGGAGTTGCAGCGTCTCGCCGGCCGGGACCCGGGCGGGGTGCCCGAGGACCTGTGGTGCCGGGGGCCGGGTGTCACCTTCGACGTGGTCGGCGGGCGGTACGTGGTGGCCCGGGACGCCGGCATAGTCGACGCGGCCGCGACCGTACGCGAGGCGGTCACCGCCGCCGCGAACGTGGTCACCCGCTATCTCATGCTCGGCTGAGCCGGCGCGGTGGCCGTACGGCAGGAGGACGGGGTCGGGATTCGGGCTGCGGTGGCCGGTACCGGTTGCCCGGTGCCGGCCACCGCCCGTGCTGCGACGTGGTGCCGACGTGCAGCAGGTCATCGGAGGCAGAATCGCGGCAGGCGTCGCCGACCAGGCGTGCACTGCGGCGCAAATTGCACTCGCCGGGTCAACTATCCGCCGTCGGCGTTGGCTGAAGGTCAGCCCGAGCGGTAAAGATCACGCGCGGCACGTCGGATGTGCGTTGCCGGGATGTCTGCCGTCCTACCCGTCCAAACACGAAGAGTGACGCGTCACCCTGGGTCGGGGTTCACCGGCCGGGGGCGAGGGTCGGGCGGAGCACGAAGACGCCCCAGCCGAAGTAGCGGCGGCCGTACTCCAGGTGCCAGCGGCGGGACAGGTCGCGGAACTCGCGTACCTGTTGGGCGCGCGGGTCGTGCGGGTACGCCCGCAGCCACTCGGTCAGCGTCCACCACTGCTGGGCCACGTACCGGTCCCAGCTGTCGGCGTCGGCGAGCACCACCTCGACCAGGTCGGTGCCGGCCGCCTCGAACCGGTCCAGGGTGCCGCCGAGCGAGGTGAAGTCGTCCAGCCCGAACCCGTACGCCGAATATGCTCCCGGCGGCGGCGGGTCGATCCAGTACGGCTCGCCGACCAGCAGCAGCCCGTTCGGGCGTACCGCGCGCCGCATCAGCTCGATGGTGCCGGCCAGCCCGCCGCCGATCCAGGTCGCGCCGAGACAGGAGACGACGTCGTAGCCGCTGGGCTCGGCCCGGTAGTCGGCGGCGTCGCCGTACTGGAAGCTGATTTTGTCACTGACCCCCAGTTCGGCCGCGCGTTTGCTGGCGGCGGTCAGGAACACCTCACTGATGTCCACACCGTGCCCACGGATGCCATAGCCCTGGGCCCAGCGGCAGAGCAGTTCGCCCTTGCCGCAGGCGAGGTCGAGGACCTTGGTCTGCGGGCCGACCCGACTGGCCGCCCCGAGCAGCATCAACTTCTCGTGGGTGAACGGGTTGAGGATGCGGTGCTCCGCCTCCGACAGCTCGTGCAACCAAAGCGACATCGGGCCAGGATTACCCGTTTTCCGGATCGTGTCGAGCCCCATCTTTCGGGCCAAGATCCACTCCGTTCGGCCTGCGCCTCTCCACCACCACCGACCGAACCGTTCCGGTTCGATCCCGCCGCCCGGAACCCGCGACGTTTGCCCAGGTCAGAGCCGCAATATCGGGTACGCCGAGCGCGCCTGCGAGCAAGCCGTGAATCGCACAGACTAGACCGACTTCGATTCGTTGCCGGCAAAACCGCGCCGGCCGACATCGTGTGGTGGGAAAGTTCACGGCACTGTCGGAGAGTAGGCGGGTCGACACAACGGGCCCCGATCGGGCAGGCTGTCGGCCGTGCAACCCGAGGTCTTCATCGCGATCGGATCGGCGGTCGTCTCCCTCCTCAGTGTCCTGTTCACCACCCTCTCCGCGCGCCGGGTGACGGTGTTGCAGTACCGGTTGGAGGAGCAGCGGCAACGGCAGAGCAAGGCGGAACTGGCCGAGCAGTTGCTCAGCCGTTACCGGGAACCGCTGCTCTGGTCCGCGCACGCTTTGCAGGGCCGGATGTTCAACGCCGTACGGCCGGGTTTTCTCTCCACCTACCTGCACTGCGGCGACCCGGACGACGAGCGGTACACCCGCGACTACACCGTGTACGTGCTGGCCGAGTATCTCTGCTGGGTGGAAATCATCCGACGGGACCAGCAGTTCCTCGACCTCGGCGACGTCGAGCGGAACAAAGCGTTCTTCGGCTTTCTCGACCGGATGACGCAGATCGTCGCCGCGCTGGACACCCCACCACCACTGCGCCTCTTCCGGGGCCAACAGCGCGCGATCGGCGAACTACTGCTCGTACGCGTCGAAGACAGCACCGGCACCCGGTACGAGTCGATGGGCTACGCCGAATTTTGCGAACGGCTCGACATCGATCCCCGGTTCGCGTCCTGGTTCACCCGGATCCGGGCCGACGTGGACGTGATCGCCACCGCCGACTACGACGGGAACGAGCGCCTGGTGAAAATGCAGCACGAGCTGATCGCCCTGATCGACTTCCTGGACCCGGAGCAGGCCCGCCTGGCCACCCCGAACCGTGCCCTGGTCAACCGCGACACGATCGGCAAACTCACCGGCACCACCTGACCGGACGACAGGGCTCGGGCGATTCACGTCAGCGCGCGTTCGACCCGTACATCAAGGGGCGGCACAGTGAAGGTCAGCAGGACGGGTTCGTCCGTGTCGGGTCGCGGGCCGAGGCGTTTGCCGTAGCGTCCGAACGATACGAACAGCCGGTACGAGCGAGGGGTGCTTTCCTCTGAGAACGCCTTCGGTGTCACCGGGTCTGTGGCGCCCTCGGTGGCGGTCACCTCGATAGGCCACCGATCCCTCTCCCCGACGTTCCACGCCGGTCCCGTAACTCGGTCGCGCCCACTGGTGTCGATAACCTCGACAACGGTCTGCAACCCGTGGGGCCCGTCGGTAACACCCGAGTGCCACAGCACCCAGCCGTCGCTGTCGTGCAGGACCTCGGGGGCGCTCACCAGGCGCGGTCGCGGAAACTCACTGGTCACGGCCCGAACCTACCGGTCTGGGTACGTCATCGGTGGAGGTTCACACACTGCAAGCGATGGTGATCTCGTCCGAGAACACGTTGCCCTGATGTGCTCCCCGGGCATAGATCTCAGCGACCAAGCGGAACTTGCGGCGGTTGGTGTTGTCGCAACCCTCACCGGCTTGAACGGTCGCTACCCGTGTGAGGTCTTGGGAGAAAGGGCTGCGCAGCCTGTCGTGTTGGGTGAAGATGACGCACAGGATGCCGTCGCAGGTACTTTCCAGTCGTACGAAGATCCAGTGCGGGCGGTTTTGGGGATCTTCGCAGGTTTGCTGCCCACCCCATTCCAAAGTGCTGTTGATCCTCCGTGGACCGGTGAAGGTGCCGCTACAGTAAGAGACGGGATACGCCACGGTGGGATCCTCGTCCGAGGAGTCGGGTAGCTGGATGGACCACGTCTCACCGTCGGTGACGATCGTTGTTTCGGCCACCGGTGTGGCATGGTTGCTGGCATGAGCCGGGGGCGCTTGTAGTACCGACAGCATCAGCGTTGCTGTCAGTGTCGCTGCTCCAAGCCGGGTGAGATGGACGAACCGGATTTCCATGCTTCTGCCTCCGTGAGTAGGTGAACAGTGGCGAGCGATGTCGTTCGATCCGTGTGGCGCTGCGGGCTGCAACCGAAGGGCGACGACGAGACCGGCCGATGGGGCCAGGCCACCACTTGGGCAGCCTGACCCAACCCGGTCAACCTTCACGGTGACAGCACTAGAAAGGTTGGTAGGCCCACTGCTGGAAGACGCCGCGGTTGCAGGGGTGGGTGTAGACAGCGCCGGCGTTATTGCCGTCTAGGCAGAGGCCGGTCGCCTTGTTCCGGATCTCGTAAACGGTGAATCCCCAGGTCCCGGTGCCGACGGCGTTCACCCACCAGCGCTGGTAGTCGCCGCCGTTGCAGCGGAGTCCGTAGGCGTTGCGCGCGTGGTTGCTGTCCAGGCAGGTCCAGGTCGCCGTGGACTGGACGATCTCGAAGGCACCGCCCTCCTTGGGGATGAACCGATGCTCGGACTCGTCGTTGGCGGTAGTGGCGGTGCGGGCGGCGTGTGGTCCTCTGTAGTCGGCGTAGATGAGGTTGTTCCAGGTCGGTTGGTGGCGTAGCCACCCCCACCGGTTGGCCTCGATCGCTTGGGCCGGGCTGGCCAGGGTGAGGATCAGCACCAGCGCGAATGCCGCGCTGAGCGTGACCCCGAGAGCACGTTGCATGTTTGCAAACATGCGCATGCATCAATGTTATTAAGATCAATGTTTCTGCTGAGTGGGCACGTGGTAACGGAGTGGTAAAGGCGTAACTTTTTCATGCCCAGCGCAGCCGTCTTCGTCGTCTTGGACCAGGCGGGCGATCACCGAACGGTGTTGCCGCTGGCACGGGCCATGATGACCATCGCCCCCCTGGTGACCGGCTCTTGTGGCGGTCGCGGCCCAGACGGCGTCGAGTGGATTTGAGTGGGGCGTAGGCCGGCGGTGAACCGGCGATACTTGATCATTGGAGGCGCTCCCAGGATCCGGGGCTGAGGTTGGCGTGTCGCCACAACTCGTCCAGGTCATCGCCCCGGTAAAAGGCCGGCACTGCTCGGCAGAACCCTCGGATCGCAACCGAGATCACCCCGACATCGCGACGCAATCCATCGACTCCCCGCAATGCGTACCAACTTCGTCGACGATCTTGCACTTGTGGCGCCCGGATTAGGACCCTTGTCCGGATTTGTTCGCCACCACAAGTGCAAGATCGTCGCGCCGTTCGGTGTGTGCGGCGGGGGAGGAGGAGGCTCATGGCCTGTTGCATCCGGTTGAGGCTGGTCGCGGTCGGGGGGGCGTTCGGCGCTGGATACGACAGTGCTCCCCGCGCGTGTCTCTGGGCGCGGGGAGCGTCGGGGCTGTTGTCAGTGCTGCTTGGCGAGCCCGACGAACGCCTGCCACGCCGTCGGGCCGAAGGTCAACGCCGGGCCGGACTGATCCTTGCTGTCGCGAACGAGGACGCGACCGGGCAGGTTGTCGGCAACCTCGACACAGTTCCCGCCGCTCTGGCCGCTACGGCTGGACTTACGCCAGGTCGGCCGCTGAGTCGTCATGATCATCCACCAACCTCAGGATAAGGTCTCTTGACTGGTCGCAAGGGAGCGCGACCGCCGCTATAGCGTGCCACAAACGATCCATGCTGGATACGCGGGCCGGCTCCACCTCTACCCTGTCTTCAAAGAAGTCCTCCAGCAGGCCAACCATGCTCCCGCCCTCGATGTTTGCCAGAGAGATGGAACCGCTGCGGCCCCCGTGCAACGCGGCGTAGGCGGGGACGACGTGTATGAAGATATTCGGCCGGGCGCCCACGTCGGCCAGGTGTAACAGTTGCTCCTTGGCGATCTCGGGAGGGCCGCAGTGGAGGGTGGCGGCATCCAGGATGAAGATGAATGTGGGTCGATCCTCTCGGTCGAGGATCGCGGCTTGCCGCTCCATCCTGAGGGCGACCTCACTCGCCACCTTCTCATCCGTGTGCAGACCCGTGCGGGCGAACACCTCTCTCGCGTAAGCCTCCGTCTGTAGCAGGCCGGGGATCAGGGTTCCTTGGAAGTAGCGCAGGGTCGAGGCCGTCTCCTCCACCTTTTCCCAGGGGAGGAACCAGCTCGGCGCCGGGCGCCGGTTCTTCCGGGCCTCGGACGCCGCCTTCTGTACCTCCTCCCCGGTCTCGAAGTATCCGTCGAGGGCCTTGGCGGTGTCGGGCTTGGGGATCAACCGATTCGTCTCGAAGGCTGCGATCAAGGAACCACTCACCTGGATCGCGTCGGCTACCTGGTCCTGGGTAACTGCACGCTTCGCGCGAAGCTGTTTGAGTTGCGCCGGAAGGTTATTCACACTTATCCCCTCTTATAAAGTCCACGCCCGCTCGTACGGCAACGCAGCCAGGGCTATCCGCCGTAAATGCTCTGCGAGTATCTTCCGCCATCCCATGTCGGCAGTCCAGGGTGGAGGCACAGCACTTTCGCTCGAATCCAATCGGGAACCGCAATTTGCAAGGACGAGCGGGAGTTGCGCTACCGAGGGGGTGTGCGATGTTCGTCGTTCAGGTCTGGTGGGATTCCGTTCTTCGATTGCTCGCCCCGCCCCCGCCCCCGTCCCCGGCGCCCCCACCGCCGGCCTGGCCGGCGTGGACGGACGAGCCGACGGCGAACCTGGGGCCGCTGCTCATGTTCGGGCAGCGGATGGGCTATCGGGTGGGTCGTCGGAACGGGGGCCGGCATGCCCGATGAGCCGTTGGTCAAGGTTGGTGACGTGTTCACGATCGATCCGACGTCGTACCTGCTCGGTCATGGGCCGTTTGAGTGGCCGGAGGGTTGGCAGGACCTGCGTCTGCGGGTGACGCATTACCCGGTGGACGTGGAGTTGGGTCGTACGGATTGGGTTGCCCTGGTGGGGGTGGAGTTGGGCCCGGACGGTGAGCGGGTGGCGGGTTGGGTTGGTGTCGTGCGGACCACTGCGCTTCCGGGTTACCGCCGGCCTCCGTGTCCGTTCGGGTGTGTGCGGTGTCCGACCGCGAGCGACCCGAGTCGGTGGTCATGAGGCGACGATGTGCCGGTCCCTGCGTACTACCGCGCCTGTTGCGCGATGTTCACCCGGCTGTTCGAGATGGAGGCGCATCTGTGAGCGATGACGAGACGAACCCGACCGCCGCTCCGGAGATCTCCGGTGAGGGGCCGGGCGCGTCCGGCGGAATCCCGTCGTGTGACTGATGGGTGGGGAATTGAGTATTGAGACGTTGAAGTGGATCGCTCGGAGTGAGGTCATGCGGCACCGTAATTCGCGCCTCTGGCGGCCGGTCTGCCTCCATTGCACCCAGTACGGGTGCCCGTATATGGATCGTGCGATCGAGTTTCTCCAGGCTCTCGCGCGTGACGTGAGCACCGGTACGCAGGACCGTGCAGGGAAAGGTGAATTATGAGTAGGCAGGATGAGCCGTTGACGAGGGCCGGGATCTGGTGGGCCGCCGGGATGACGCTTCAGGGTCATGTCAATGGGCGGCGGTGTCCGCAGTGTCGGGCGGATGGGTGCGCGCAGTTGGCCTGGGCGCAACGCGAACGCCAAACAGTGGCATCGGTGGCATCGGTGGCCCGGTGACGGATGAGCCGCTTACCCCCGTGACGGACGGGCCGCATGCCCCGGCGGCGGACGGGCCGCTCTGCATGAACTGCGGCAGCGACAGCGCCAAGTGCGACCGGTGCCGGGGGTGGGTCAAGCCGTGGTCGAAGTCGTGGCTGCCGTGGGCGCCGTGCTCCTGCCCGTGCTGGTCGCGTAAGACCCGGCCGCCGGCCCCGACGATACCGATGATCGAGATCGGTAAGCGTCGTCGTGGCTGACCCGGACCGGTCGACGCTCACGAAGATCACAGTCAACCTGATGCCGCGCGCGGTCGACGCGCTCGGCTCGGCGTGCGCCCGGTCACGGGACACGAAGACCGACACGATCAACCGGGCGCTGGTGGTCTTCGACCTGGTTCTTGATCTGACGGAACGGGGCGGGGGAAGCCTCACGGTGCGGAACCCCGATGGCGGCACCGAGCGGGTTCACCTGCTCTGAAAGGAGGAAGCGTGGAAAACGACCCGGACGCTGGCGTCCCGATGGGCGCCCCGCACCGGCCGGGCGACGACTGGCGGTGCAAGGACGACGCCGAGGAGTGGCCCTGCCAGGTGTTCCGCCGCCGCATGTGGTCCCTTTACCAGGGAAACCGGCCCCGACTCGCCGAAGTGATGGGCGGCTTCCGCGACAAGGCAACGGCAACCCTGCCCGACCTGACCCCCAAACAGGCCGAAGCTCGGTTCGTCGGCTGGGTCCACGACCCACCGGTACGCCGCCGACTACGGGCGATCTGACCGCAAATCGGGCGATAAAGCACTACCAACTGTGGCCGGGCGGCGGGAGGGCGCCGCCAGGGAAACTCATGCTTTTAGTTCGTACACCATCTTTTGCGTGCGTACATCAAAGATGGTGTACGAGAAAAACGTGTTATGCGTCCGCCTGGGATATCCCGATGGCGTTGGTCGCCGGGTCCGACAGGCAGGACCAGGACGATCGGCCGACCGGGTGCGAGCGGTGAACGTGGGTGGCGATCGGCGGCGATCCGACCGTGAGCTTGTACGCTGCGTCGATGCCGGATTCCAGCTTGATACGGGATTCCACCGAGCGCTGGTTGGAGCGGCTGCGTGGCGCGGTCGCACCCCGCCGGCACAACGCCCGTACGATCGCCGCCTTGACCGGCAATCCGGGCTGTCACCGGCGGGCGGTGCTGGACGCGGCCGGGGTCGACAAGCCCCGGCTGGCCGAGCACGTCGGCTTCCCGGCCCGCTACGGCCAGTCCCGCTTCGCCATCACCCGTGGCAACTCGTTCGAACGGCAGGTCAAGGCGGACGGCGGGGTCGAGTTGCTCCGGCTGCTGCGTGAGCGGCTCGGCCTGCCGATCCCGGACGCGGAATACACCGACCTCGACGGCGGCACCCCGGACCCGACCGCCGACCCGACCGACACCGACAAAGACGCCGAGAAAGACGCCGACAGGGACGCCGACAGGGACACCGACACCGACATCGATGTCGAACCGATGCGACCGGTCGAGAGCAATGAGGAACGGTACGAGCGGTCCCGGCAACTGATCGGCGCGGCGGCCGGCGCACCCGCGTCCGGCGACGCCCTGATCTTCGACCATCCGCTGCTCCGGCTGGAGGTCGCCGGCCAGCGCGTCTACCTGGAACCGGACCTGATCGCGTTCCGGGTCGACGGCCGGTTCCACGTCGTGGAGATCAAGTCGTTTCCGGTGATCGACGGGCAGGCCGACCCGAGCAAGGTATCCGCCGCGGCGGTCCAGGCGGCGGTCTACGTACTCGCGATGCGGCAACTGTTGACCGAGGGCGGGCACGACCCGGCGATCGTGTCGCATGACGTGCTGCTGGTCTGCCCGCGCGACTTCACCAACGAACCGGTGGCCGCGCTGATCGACGTACGCAAGCAGTTGTCGACCCTGCGTCGGCAACTGGCCCGGATGGCGCGGGTCGAAGAGCTGGTGGCCGCGTTGCCCGCGGATCTGAGTTTCGACCTAGCCCCCGACCGCGCCGGCCGACCGACCCGGCCGCCGGAAGCCCTGACCACCGCGCTGAGCGTGGTCGAGGCGCGCTACGCGCCGGAGTGCATGGCAAGCTGCGAACTCGCCTTCTTCTGCCGGCACGAGGCGCGCGGCCAGACCGGCAGCCTCGGCAAATCGGTCCGCGAGGAACTCGGCGGCGTCGAACGGGTGCCGACCGTGCTCGCCCTCGCCAGCGGTGAACTGGCCCCGGCCGACGGGCAGGCCGAGGCCGCCGCGATGCTCCAGGCCGCCGCACGGCTGCGGGCCGAGGCCCTGTCATGAGTACGCTCACCGCCCTCGCCCGCGCGCAGGCGCTCGCCGCCGGGGTGGCCCAACCGACCGCCACCGTGCGACACCTGCACCTCGCCGAGCGGCCACTGGTCCTGGTGCCGCTGACCATGGCCGGCGAGGCGAACGCCCCGCTGGCGATGCTGGTCGGCACGGCACCGGAGCGGCCCCGGCTGCTGGTGGTGCCGCAGCCGCGCAACCGGGATCAGCGGCTCGACTTCGTCACCGCGCTCGGCACCGTGCTGCTGCCGTACCTGGGCAGCCACCGGGGCGTGTCGGAGTCGGTGCCGATCGACCGGGGACGGGACGTGCGCTACCGGTACGTCGAGGCGCCGCAACTGCTCGTACCCAACTCCGGCGGGATCACCTTCCTGCGCCTACTCGGCCGCAACACCCGGTTCCGGCGTACCGACGGGGACTATCCGGTCGACGCGTCGGTGCCGCTGGTGGGGCGGTGGCTGACCTTCCTCGCCGAGCGGGCCGAGCACCCCGGCTCGTCGCTGCTGGTGGCGCTGACCGACGCGCTCGGTCTGCACTGGGCGACCGGGCAGAGCTCGGTGGAGGACCTGAACCTGGCCGCACAGCTCGGCTGGATCGACCCGCCACCGGGCGTGCCCGGCCCGGTGGCCGCCGCCGAGGCGGAGGACCCGTCGATCTGGCCGCCGGCCGGACCGGCCACCGACCCCGGGTTCGACAACGACGTACTCGCCCCGGCGATGGCGGCGCACCAGGCGGCGGTCGCGGCCGACGACGAGCCGGCCAGGCGGCGGGCGTACGCGACCATGGCGGAGGCGTTGCACGGCCAGTTGGAGCCGACCTGGCGGCTGATGTGGCGGGGCCTGGCGCGGCTGCGCACGTTGCCGGCCGGGGCACGGGTGGCGGGACGCTGGGACGCCGACCGGGACGTGTTCACCGACTACGCCGGCTACACCGACGAGGGCGGCCAGCCGCAGCCCCGCCGCGACGGGGCGGTCGCCGCCGCACAGCGCCTGCACCGGCTCGAACGCGCGCTCAGCTCGTACGCGGTCCAGCGCGCCTACGACGACCCGCTGGTGATGGCCGACCACCGGCTGACCGGGGAGGCGTTCGTCGGTGAGGTGACCCTGGCCGACCCGGCGCGGGTCGACGACACCGGCAAACGGCCGGTGCTGCGTCCCCGGATCATGGTCGTCACCACCGACCCCGTGCTGGTCCAACCCGGCGCCACGCTCTGCTCGCCGACCCGGCCGGCGCAGAAGGCCCGGGTCGTCTTCGTCACCCGGACCGGCGACGGGTCGAAGACCGAGGTGGTGTTGGAACTGTCCGGCGGGATGGGGCGGGGCCTGACCGCGCCACCGGGCACCGTCCCGGAGGTGGGGGAGCGGCTCTGCTACACCACCCTGACCGACGGCTACGTCCCGCCCGGCGCCTTCCCGTCCCGCGAGGACACCCCCTGGACCCACGGCGGCCCACCCACGGATGAGGCCGGCAGCCAGCACTGACGCTAAGCGGTCACCAGCGGCAGCAGGCCGGCGGATCGCAGCCGGTCGTACGCCATCGTTACGTGAGCGGGCGTGAAGAGCCGGGCCTTGCGGCCGCTCCAAGTCTGAACCCGCTCGATCAACTGACCGAGATCGTTCGTGGGTGGATCCAGATCGGCGGCGTAGTGCACGGTGGCGAGCAATTCGAGACTGTATGGAGTCTCGAAGCCGTCAACGAGATGGGCCAGTCGGGTGAGGGATGCTTCGGCGGCGTTGCCGTTGGATTCGAACCAGGCCGACACGGCCTCGGCCGTCCCAGGCGTCAGATTGATCGGACGCAGTTCCTCGACCCGTGCCGATCGATCCCCGTAGCCGAGAAGGTAGTGCCCTTCCAGACGGTCGAGAACCTGGTTCAAGCGCTCGGCGTACGGCCCGTACCGGCCTCGGTCGAAGTCGAGGCGCAGCGGTTCGCCCAAGGTCTGTAGGAAGTAGGCGATCTTCTGGATTTCGAGCGTGGTTACCCCGTCCCTGGGTTCCAACGCCTTCGAGCGCTCCAGATAGTGGTCGACCGCACGGAGCAGGGCGGCTCGTCCGGGGGTCAGGGGTGGCTTCTTGGTGGCGACTGGCATGTCGCCAGGGTCGGGGGCTCCTTCCGGTGGGAAGAGCAGCACCTGTACGTCCGGCAGTTCGGCGAAGGCCCGTGTGATCTCGGGGCGGATCTCCTCCCAGTCGAGGCCGCCATTCCCGCAGCCGAGGGCGGGCACCGCTACGGAGCTGATCTTGTGTTCGTGAACCACCCGGACGAGGTCCGCGAGACCTCTGCGGATGTCGACCAGCTTGGACCGGGCGCGCCAGTGCCCCTTGGTGGGGAAGTTGATCACATAGCGGCGGAGGCCGAGTCGTCCGGAGTCGAAAACAAACATTTCGCCTAGTTTGACTTGCCCTGCTGCGCACGCCATCCGATAGGCCGCGTAGTTCGGCGGATAGGCGCGCTTGAACTGCAACGCGATACCCTTGCCCATCACACCAACCGTGTTGACGGTGTTGACCAGGGCTTCGGCATCCGCTGTCAGGAGGTTGCCATGGCTGATGACGATCACTCTCGCACCTCCCCTCGCGGATATCCGTAGTACCAGTCCGGTCTGACAGCAACGTACCGGTCGATGATGTCAGCCGAGCGTAGGACCTGCTCAAGCTCGGCCTTCCGGGCCGTCGTCCGAACGGCGTAGCCCGTGATCAGGCTGAGCGGGATCTCACGATGGACCAGGAACTCTGCCATCCTGCGCCTGACGCGATCTTGATCCTCTGGCACATCTCGCCAGATTCGTTCTCGCATAAGGGGCCAATCGACCAAATCTTCCAGATCATGGATCAAGGGCGAGAATCGGGTGAGATGGGCGGCGCAGTTGCCGTCGCTGGCAACCCAGGGCACCCCGGACCCGGCTACCCTGTCGACCGAGCTGACCAGGTAGATCAAAGGATCGTCTCCGCCTGGGTAACAGTCCGGCTTTCCGTCGCGGTGCTCACACGCAATCCTGTACATCATCGGCGAGCGGGGGGCGAAGTAGAACGGCACGTAGTCAGCCACGACTCCACCGGGCGCGCAGGGGACCACTCGCCTGCGACGGCTTGTCTTGATATCGGCCGCACCGACGTCCGTGATCAATCGTGAGCTGACCGCGTTGTCGGCGACAAGCCTTCCAGCGGAAAGAATCGACGGAAGATTGCTGATGTGTGTGAAATGCATGATCAGTGCCCGCCTCGGTGGACGGATCGGGTCGGTCACCGGCTCAAAGGCTGATCGTCTGGGTTCTCGGCCGCTGCCTGCGCAACCTGGGCCTCGCCGTACAGTCGTGCGCGAACCTGGCGCACATGCGCGTGCTGCATCTCCTTGGGAGCGCCCACCTGTCGTCCTAAGTGATTCGAGGGATTCGAGATCGATACCATAGCCAGAAATTGGTCGTCTCGTGACCCTGCGTCGCCTACTGTCCCAGGTGCGTGACCGTCGGGTCGACCGTGATTAGGCTCAATGGATGATTGGTTGGGTCTGCCGGTGGCCGGAGTCAAAGCTCAGATCGGAGTAGGCCGAGGAGGAGATGGCGGCGCGGTCGAAGCGGGCCGAGACCGCGTGCAGGTGGGCCACCATCTCCGGCGGTGACTCGACGGTGAAGTCGACGTCGAGCACGCTGAGCAGATAGGCCAGCATCCGTGGTGTGTCCGCGCCGAGGTGCAGCCGGCAGGTGTGCCCGTCGACCGCCTCCAGTCGCCCGTGCAGCGGCCAGATCCGGTCCCGGATCGTCTCGGCCGGCGCATGGAGCAGGACCGACGCCTGGATCGGCCAGACCTCCGCGACCGACCGCGACAGGAACGCCGCCGCGTCGCCGTTGTCGGGCGGCTGCCGGGTGCCGGCGAACCGGGGCCCGACCGGGGTGTACGGCCGCAGCCGGTCGAGCCGGAAACTGCGCCAGCCCTCCCGGTCGAGGTCCCAGGCGACCAGGTACCACCGCCGTCCCCACGACACCAGCCGGTACGGCTCGGTCCGGCGTACGGATTCCGTGTCGTCGTAGGAGCGGTAGTCGAAACGCAGCAGTTGCCGGTCCCGGCAGGCGGTCGCGACCAGGGTGAGCAGGTCGGTGTCCACCGCCGGCCCGTCCGCCGCCACCGGCACGGTGTCGATCTGCATCGCCCCGACCCGGTGCCGCAGCCGCGAGGGCAGCACCTGTTCGAGTTTCATCAGCGCCCGCAGGGCGGTTTCGCCGATGTCGGTCACGCCGCCACCGGCGACCGTACGCAACGCCACCGCGACCGCTATCGCCTCGTCGTCGTCGAGCACCAGCGGTGGCAGCGCGGCGCCCGAGCCGAGCCGATAACGGGCACCGGGCCCGATGCCGGCCCACACCGGATAGTCGAGTTCGCGCAGCTTGTCGACGTCGCGGCGGAGCGTACGGGCGCTGATGCCGAGCCGGTCGGCGAGTTCGGCACCGGACCAGTCCCGCCGGCTCTGGAGCAGGGTGAGCAGTCGCAGCAGCCGGGACGCGTTCGCCAACATTCGTTGATCGTGGCAGGAAAGGCGGACAGGATCCGGCCGGCACCGTCGATAGCGTCAATCACATGAACAACGAAGAGATCCGGCCTTTTCGCATCGAAGTATTGCAGGCGCAGCTTGACGATCTCACCCGCCGGCTGGAGCAGACCCGGTGGCCGGACGAGGCGCCCGGCGTCGGCTGGACCTACGGCATACCGCTCGGCTACACCCGAGAGCTGGCCGAATACTGGCGCACGACGTACGACTGGCGGGCCTGGGAGGCGCGGCTGAACTCGTACCCGCAGTTCCGTACGGAGATCGACGGGCACGACGTACATTTCCTGCACGTGCGCTCGGCGCGGGCCGACGCGCTGCCGCTGCTGCTCACTCACGGCTGGCCCGGTTCGGTGGTCGAGTTCCTCGACGTGATCGGTCCGCTGACCGACCCGGCCGGGTACGGCAGCGACCCGGCCGACGCGTTCCACGTGATCATCCCGACCGTGCCGGGGTTCGGCCTCTCCGGCCAGGCCGCCGGCTGGTCGGTACAGCGGGCCGCGCCCGCCTGGGCCGAGCTGATGCGCCGGCTCGGCTACTCCCGGTACGTCGCGCACGGCGGCGACACCGGGGCGCTGATCTCCCGGCAACTCGGGCTGATCGACCCGGATCATCTGGCGGCGGTGCACCTGACCCTGATCCCGTCGGCGTCGCTGACCGCCGAGAACGCCGACCCGTCCGATCCGGCCGAGCAGCAGGCGGTCGGGAACGCGGCCCGCTTCGACTACGAGATCGGCGCGTACGCGCTGCTCCAGGCCACCCGCCCGCAGAGTCTCGCGTACGGGCTGACCGACTCGCCGGTGGGGCAGCTCGCCTGGATCGTGGAGCGGTTCAAGGACTGGACCGACTCCACCGATGTACCCGAGGACGCGGTCGACCGGGACGCGATGCTGACCAACGTGATGATCTACTGGCTGAACGCCACCGCCGGCTCGTCGGCCCGGTACTACAAGGAGGAGACCTCCAACTGGGGTGAGCCGGAGCCACCGTCGAGCGTACCCACGGCGGTCGCCGTGCTGCCCCGCGACATCGGCGCCCCGGTACGCCGCCTCGCCGAGACCAACCACAGGATCGTCCGCTGGACCGAGTACGACCGCGGCGGCCACTTCGCCGCCATGGAAGTCCCCGACCTCCTCGTCGCCGACCTCCGGACCTCCTTCCACCCGTACCGCCCCACCCCCCAGCCCCCGCACTAATCCACAGAAAAACCCCTTCCCCGTCTCACCGGACGAGCGCGGGGCGAGGATTCGCGTTGATCTAGGGCAAATACGTGCTAGTTGATCTCCAATCACACGTATTTGCCCTAGATCGGCGAGGGGTTTGGGGTGCGGGGGGAGGAGGGAGGGGGGAGGGAGGGGGGAGGGGGTGTGGGGGGTTAGTTGTTGTAGGGGAGGGTGGGGAACCAGCCGAAGCCGAACATCGCGGGCAGCCGGACGTCCCAGTAGACGACGGTGAAGACGCCCAGGGCGATGAGGAGGCTTCCGGTGATGATGGCCATCCGGACCGGGTTGCGGGCCATCCAGGCCAGGAAACGACCCCGGGTGGCGGCGATGACGAGGGCGAACAGGATCGTGACGATGACGATGTTGCCCAGTGACTGGAGTACGAACGCGGCGGCGCCGTACAACGGGTTGCCGGAGTCGACCGCCCAGTGGAACAGCTTGTTGAACAGCGGGTACGGGCGTCCGATGAGGAAACCGCCGACCAGTGCGCCGAGCACGACGACGCGGGCCACGGGGCGGGTCGCGAACGGGTCGGGCAGTACGCCGAGCGCGGCGAGCCCGAGGTAGGTCAGCGCCAGTCCGATCACTCCGAAGACCACCGACGACTGGAGGAGCCGTACCGGCATGTCGCCGATGGATTCGGTGGACAGTTGCGGCAGGCGGTCGCCGAGCAGGACGCCGACGAACCCGTAGACCGCCGACACGGAGACCATGCCGAGCGTCAGCCAGCCCACCGGCCGCAGCATCGTACGCAGGGTGCCGCTGGTGCCGTCGGTCGCGCCGGCCTGGCTCATCGGTCCGATCGCCGCGGCCATCGCGATGTTGCAGGCGGTGAACGTGCCGGCGAGCCCGGAGACGAAGGCGAACAGCAGTCCGGCCGCGGTCCCCGCGATGGCGGTGGCCTTGGCGTCGTGGCCGAGCAGGGCGTTGGCGACGTTGTCGCCGATCACCGCGTCGACGAAGTGGTAGGACCAGACCAGGGCCAGCAGTACGCCGGCCAACGCGCTGAGGACGACGATCCGACCGGTTCGCGGTCGGGTCGCGGTGGGCGGCGCCGTGACGAGTTGGGGTGAGACGCTCACGGGAACTCCTCTTCGCGGGAACGAGTACGGGCTCCGACGACTGCACGGGACGAGAACGGGCTCCGACGACTGCACGGGTACGAGAACGACCTCCGACGGCGATGTCGGAGGACGTCAGGTGCACACGGACCGGTACGGGCCCCGGCTCGCCGGGACCCGTACCAGCCCTGTGGTCAGGCGGTTGCCGGTTGTGCCACCACCGTTACCGGAGCGGCCGCACGTTCGCGCCGACGCTCACCGAGCCACCGCATCCACCACCACGTTCCGCGGGCCAGGCAGACGAGGGTGACCGCGAAGAACAGAGTATAGACGATGTTGAATGCCATCAGAATGCCGTAGACCGTGGCCACGCTGGCACCGAACATGAACTGGTCCCGGAACCGGCTCGGGGTGGTGCCGGGGTCGGTGACCATGTAGTTGGTGAACAGGATGAAGGCCACCCCGGTCATCGGCACCAGCGCACCCCATAGCGACACGTCCCAGATCCAGTGCCGGACCAGGGCCTGGAGCACGAAACCACCGCCCCAGCCCATGATCAGGCCGACCTTCTTGGTCAGGGCGGCGTTGAGCACCGTACCGGCCGCGAGGATGACCACCGGGATCACGATCCGGATCACGTCCGGCACGTTTTCCGTGAAGTGGTACGGCGGCGCGATGTTCACCCAGGAGAACGCCAGCAGGGTGATCGTGATGCCGAAGTTGGACGGGTTCATGAAGTGCCGGAACCGGCCCTTGATCGGCGCCCGCAGGACGTACTTCTGACCCACCGAGACCACGACGGCGAAGGCGATCGGCCAGAAGATGTTGTTCGCGTAGAGCAGCATGTTCGCCGCGAGCGAGGTGATGTGGGCGGGCAGCAGGAAGGTGTAGAGCCCCCAGGCCCCGTTGCCGGCGTACTCCGCGGGCCGCTTTCCGGCCCAGGCCGCGATCGTCTCGCAGACGAACTCGGTGGTGTAGCCGATCGCGAGGGCGAACAGCGGCCACGTCCACGGCTGCTCGAATCCGAAGACCGAGTAGCCGAGGATGTTGAAGATGCTCATCGAGATGGCGAAGTTCCGCAGCGCCAGGTAGCGCGGGTCGGTCGGGTCGATCCGGTTCGTCCGGGCGGGTGCCCCGGTCGAGGCGGTGACCGCCTGGTCGGTCCGGGCCGGCGCGGTGGCGGCCGGGGGACGGACGCCGACACCGGTGGTGCTGATGCGTTCGACGTGGGTCATGAGCCCGCCACCTCCTGGGCCTGGCTGGTAAGCATGAAGTCGTGCCAACCGGGGCTCAGGTCGAGCGTCTGCTTGTGCATCGTGCCGTTGAGGTCACGCCAGCAGATCTCGGCGGAGACCGGCTGGTTCGCCTCGTCGCCGAGCCCGAAGAAGATGTCGAAGCTGCGCTTGCCGGAGTGGCCACCGCCGCCGTCGAGCTGGGCCACCTGCGTACGCCCGGACTTGGTCACGATCTTCACCAGCGCCCCGTACGCCGGGGTGCCGATCGGACCGGTCGCGCCCGGTGTGGCGCCGGCCACCGGCCGGTGCAGCCGAAGGCCGAGGAAGTTGCCGTCGGCGGGCTTGGTGTTGCGGAAGTACGCCGGCGGTCCCCACTGTCGGGCGACGGCGAAGTCCTGGCTGCCGTCGGCGTTGACGTCGGCGACGGCGACCCCGCGCGACGGCGTGGTGTCGGTCATCCCGAGGTCCGGGGCGAGGTCGACGTACCGACCGTTGTCCTCTCGCACCCAGAAGGCGAACGGGGACGAGCCGGCGATGTCGTCACCGGGTTCCGCGTTCGGCCACATGTGCGGTTCGGCCAGCATGAGGTCGTTGGCCATGGCGAGTTCCTGGAGCCAGTTCCAACGGTTGATGTGGCCCTTCACGAAGCCGGTGGTCTGGACGACGGTGAGCTGGCCGCTGTTGTCGAAGTCGGCCATCTTGGAGTCCCAGCCCCAGCCGACCCAGGCGATGTTCGCCTCGGCGGCCTTGTTGTCGAACGGGGCGATGCCGCGGCTGAGCTTGTCCCGCGCCTCTTCGACGTTGTCCGCGGTGTTCTTCCAGAGGAAGTTGCTCTCCTCGATGCCCCAGCTCGCGGTGATGTTGCTGACGAACATGTCGAACCGGCCGGTCGAGTTCAGGTCGCCGAACTCGATCGACATGCCCTTGAAGGAGTCGTGCCCGACAACCAGCGACTTCGGGGTGAAAGCGCCCCGACGGCCCTCGGCGACGGTGAACTTGATGTTGCCCGGGGTGGAGACATTGTGGAAGAACCGGTCGTTGCCGAAGTCGTTGGCGATGTACAGCTCGGGCAGCAGATCGCCGTCCAGGTCGGCCGAGCCGGCACCGAGGGTCCAGCCGGTGGCCAGGTCCGGGTCGATGGACCGCTGCTCCTCGTACGTCACCGACGGCTCGGCGCCGACCGTGGCGGACTTCCAGCGCATCATGTGCGCGCCGCCGGCGTTCTGGGCCCGCGACATGGAGTGGTTCATCGTCACGCCCTTGAGCCCCTGCGGGTCCAGCACGGCCGTGTCCGGGAAGTAGTTGAACACCCCGATGTCGGGGTGCCCGTCGCCGTCGAAGTCGGCGATGTTCACCGCATTGGTGTTCCACTGCGGCCCGTGGTAAAGCCCGTCCGGCGCGGTGCCGTACTGGATCAGCTCCATCGGGCGGTAGGTGGCCAGGCTCAGCGGCGCGGACGTGCCGCGCTGCATGTACAGCACGGGCGTCCGACCCCAGAAGTAGACCAGCAGGTCGGTCCAGCCGTCCTGGTTGAAGTCACCGGGGGCACAGCCCATCGGCGCCATCGTCGCGTTCATCGGCAACGGGGCCGGGTCGAGCACGAACGGCGGGTAGGTGCCGCCGCTCTCCGGCGCCGGAGTGACGATCACCGCGTCACTGCGCGTGTCTACCAGGCACAGGTCGTTGGCGACCCCGCCCCCGTCGAGGTCGTTGACCGAGATGGCCGCGCCGACCGAGGAGATCCAGGACTTGATGTGCTCGTATTCGGGGTTCACCTCGCGGACATGGCGCTGCGGCAGCCCTTCGGGCAGTGCGATGGGCAACTCGACGAACCGGAACCGCGAGGCCATCGACGCACGATCTTCGGCCGACGCCTCCGGTAGTTGAGCGGCCACGAACAGGGTGCCCGTCAGGACGAGCACGAACAGGGCCGGGGTTAACCGGCGAAGGACGCCGGGTTTCGATGGCATCGTTTTCCCCTCGAAATAGACGGCACAGGGCAGCGCTCGACAACCGGGGATCGCGTCCGGCGATGCACGGTTGTGGTGTGAGTGCTTGCTGGGCGGGGCTGTGGCCCGTGGAGCCGGGTGGATGTACGGCCGGCGCCCGGCGAGTTATGGACTGCGCCTGGGCGCTCACTGCGCGACGAGCGAGCGTCCTTCCTTCCTTTGATTATTCCGTCACGCCCGGACCAATTACCTTCCGACCATCGATATCCTCGCGTCGCCTTCACCCGGTGTCTTCTCAAGAAGTGCTCTAAGGTCGCGTTCCGCCTGACCTGCGCAATTTGGGAGAAGAGCAGCGGCCTCGTCCGGGAATAGTCACGGCAGTGGCGAAAGTGGATTCGCCCCCGCTGGGCGGGGGCGACGGACGCCCGCTCAGTCGACCGGCGGGGCCTGTTCGGGGGCCCCGGCGCCGGCCGCACGCAGGGCGAGATAGTGCTCGTACGCCATCCGGCGCATGGCGGCGAACGCCACCTCGTACAGCACGGTGCGGGCTACCGCCGAGGCGGTGTTCTCCTGCGGCGACTCGTCCAGCTCGCGCCTGGCCAGGGCGTCGGCGGCGGAGGCGTACAGCGCGAAGGCGTCGATGTCGCCGTTCCAGCCGAGGTACCGCAGCGCCACGAAGACCTGCGCCAGGGTGGCCCTGGCCGGTGCGTCAGGATCAACCCGCCAACCGACATCGCGGACAAATTCGTCAATACGCGACCGTGCCGCCTCCAGGGCGCCGGGCTCCGAGTCGTCCGAGGGGTACTCCGTGAGCAGTGCCTTGGTGACCACCTTGGCCACCGCCCGAGGTGAGAGGAAATTGTCGTCGATCGCTGCCAGTACCTCGCGGACCGAGGCGATGCTCATCATTCCTATGCCGGTCAGGACCCGAATTAGTTTTAGCCGTATAAGATGCTCTTCGTCGTACTCGGCCTGGTTCCGGGCGGTAGGTGTACCTGGTGGCAGCAGCTGCTCTCTCAGGTAGAACTTGATCGTCGCAACCGGGACCCCGCTCTGCCGGCTGAGTACCGAAATTTTCATCGAACTCCAGAGGTTTGTGGGGTCCGCTCAATGCATGTTGCCACACATGATCGAGTACCGCAAGCCTTGGCGAGGGCCGGCAAAAGCGGCTCTGACCAGGGGTTTTGTGACGAGCTGAACGGGGCGGGACGGGGGTCCGGGGGGCGTCGGGGCCGTCCTGCGGGATCGGTACGAGGTGCGAGCAAAGGTGGTATTCCGCAAGATCAGCTATTGAATCACCTCGATCAGTGGCGAAAGCGGACGCATCACCCGTCCGTGACTCCTGTCGATGGATATCGGGAATCACCACCATCTTCTTTCCAAATTGTTGCTCAGTTCGAACCGGTCCAGACCGTACAGAACGTGTCTTCCCAGGCCAGGGGCCCGTAGGTGGGGATCGTAAAGGGTATGTCACCTGCGTAAACACGCTCCGTTGAGGCGGGCATTGCTGATCGTTACGGAATGGTCTAGCATCGACAACTATCGCTTGTGATGCGTACGGCCACCGGAGTGGGCAATTCCGCGAACCGCACGCTTTCAAGCGATAGCGACTTCGGGGATGCGTTGTCAGTGGGCCGAAACGAATGGCGAGCGAGGGGCCGCTCCCATTCCGATCGTGCGACGTCAATGAGGATGCGCCTTTGTCCCTGTGTGCAACCTGTCGGGTAACGGTTAAGATCCGGGGGAGAATCGCGATGCACGATACCGCCGAACAAGCTGTCGAACGGGTAATCGCCACGATGCTCGACAATCTGAGCGAGCCTCTCACGATCGACGACATGGCCCGGGTGGCCATGTTCAGCAAGTTCCACTTCTCACGGATGTTCCAGCGCGCAACTGGCCTGTCGCCGGGACGTTTCCTGTCCGCTCTGCGGCTGCAACGAGCCAAGCAACTGTTGGTCTCGACGTCGCTGAACGTCGCGGACATCAGCATGCGGGTGGGCTACACCAGCGTCGGCACGTTCAGCTCCCGCTTCTCGCGAAGCGTCGGGCTGTCACCGACCACCTACCGAAGGCTCGGTGGGTACACCCCGCAGATCCGTCCGGACAGCGGCACCGAGGCCGCGTACGGCACGGTCAGGGGCGTCATCCACGCCCATCCCACAACGGTGCGTCAGGTCACCTTCGTCGGCCTGTTCCCCGACCGGATCCCGGAAGGCCGGCCGGTGAGCTGCGCCATCCTGGACCGCGCCGGCCAGTACGCACTGGAGCGGGTACCCAAGGGGGCTTGGTACCTGCTGGCGCACGCGGTTCCGGCCGGCACGGAGGACTCACCCGACGGCGCCGGCCTGAACTACGACGACCTGTCGGTGGGCATCGTGGGGCCGATCGAGATGCGCCGGGACAGCACCATCGAGTCCGTCGACCTACAGCTCAAGCCGATGCGGACGATGGATCCGCCGGTGCTGCTGGCGCTGTTCGACGTACGCAAGGACGCGCTGATCCGGGCCGGTGCCCGTACCAGCAACTCCTACGGGCCGTTTGCCGCGGCCTGACAGTGTGAACCGGCGAGCGCGAGCCGTTGAACCGGCCGCGCTCGCCGGAACTGCCCGCCGGCGCGAACGCCGGCGGGCAGTAACTACATTCCGTACGGTGTCGAGCTGACTCAGCGCACGCTACGTACCGTCATCGGCAGTCCGTCGCGCATCCGCAGCGACAGCATCGGCTCGGCCACCACCTCGTGCTCCGGAGCCTTCACCAGTCGCAGGTCCCGGGCCAGCATGGCGAGTACGAAGGCCGCCTCCATCATGCCCAGGTGGTTGCCGACGCAGAACCGGGGCCCGGCGCCGAACGGGATGTACGCGTACCGCGGTCGGTCCCCGGACCGGGCCGGGTCGAACCGCTCCGGGTCGAACTTCTCCGGCGACTCCCAGAACTCGGGGTGGCGGTGCAGCGTGTACGTACACACCAGCACATCCGCCCCGGCCGGCACATGGAACCCGCCGACCTCGTCGTCCTGCAACGCCTTGCGCGGCAGCAGCCAGACCGGCGGGTAGAGGCGCATGACCTCCTCCACCACCATCGCCGTGTACGTCAGCCCCCGCAGGTCCTCGTAGGTCGGCGGCCGGTCGCCGAGCACCGCGACCGCCTCGGCGTGCATCCGCTCCCACACCTGCGGATGCTTGTCGATCAGGTAGAGACTCCAGGTCAACGTGCTCGCCGTCGTCTCGTGCCCGGCGAGCAGCAGGGTAACCAGCTCGTCGCGCAGCCGCTCCCGACCGACCCGGGGGTCGACCTCCTGCCCGGCCGAGATGATCAGCCGGGACAGGACGTCGTCGCGGTCCTCGGTGCTCGCCCGGCGTTCGTCGACCAACTGGTCGACGATCCGTTGCAGCTCCCGCCGCGCCTTACGGAACCGGAGCTGGGTCGGCAGCGGGATCCAGGTCGGCACCGCGCTCAGCGTCGCCAGCTCGAACATGGCCTGGTCCTGGACCGTGCCGAACGAGGCGCCGATTTCGCTGAACGCACCCAGGTCGGCGTCGAGCAACGTACGCCCGAGCACCCCCAGGGTCAGTCCGGTCATCTCCTTGACCACGTCGACCGGCCCGCGGCCCTCGTACGCCCGCAGGCGTTCGACGAGGGCCGCGGCCTCCAGCCCGATCGCCCCGGCCTGGGCGGCGATCCGCTTGCTCTGGAACGCCGGCTGGATCACCGAACGCTGCTTGCGCCAGAGCGCACCCTCGCTGGTCAGCAGCCCGTCGCCGAGCGCCCGCCGGGCGTGCACCAGACCGATGCCCTTGTGGTAGTTAGCACTGTTGTCGGCGAGCACGTGTTTGGCGTACTCGGGGTGGTTGAAGAAGTAGAGGGACTTCGGTCCGACCGGTATGCGGACCGCGTCGCCGTAGGCCGCGGCCGCGTCGGTCATCATGCCCAGCCGGTCCCGGTTCATCACCGCGAGCATCCGCATCGCGGAACTGCGCGGTGGCCCGGGCGGAACCCGCCGTGCTCGATCCAGGGTTGTCATGTCGCCACGTCACCTCACTCGGAGTCGAACTGATGGAACCTGCCCAGGTGGAACAGCAGGGCCTTGTCGTCCAGATGCCGGTCCAGCGACAGCAGTTCGCCGACGAAGATGGTGTGGTCGCCACCGTCGTAACCTGCCCGCAGCTTGCACTCGAAGTGCGCCAGCGCGCCGCGGATCAGCGGCGCGCCGGTGATCTGGCCGGGTACCCAGTCCACCGCCTCGAACTGCTCCGCGCCCAGGGGGCGGCGCTTGTCGGCGAAGAACCGCGCCACCCCCTCCTGCTCCGCGGCAAGGACCGAGATCGCGAACGTGCCGGTCTCGGCGAGCAGCCCGTGCATGATGGCCTGCCGACCCACGCACACGAGCACCAGCGGCGGGTCCAGCGACACCGTCGTGAACGAGTTGGCGGTCATGCCGTGCGGCGCGTCGCCACCGACGGTCACCACCGTGACGCCGGTGGCGTACGCGCTGAAGCAACTGCGGAGCAGTTGGGTCTCGGCCGTCGAGGACGGTTTTGCCTGAACATCCACAGTCGTCCTCCAGTGCCGTCCGGTCAGGCCCGAGACGCCGCGAGCACGTACGGCTCCAGCGCTCGGACCAGGGATTCCGGCACTCGGGCCGGGAGAGTACGGGTGTTCGGGCCACGCATGCACGCCACCCGTTGGTTGCCCCGGGCGATCAGGGTCTCGCCCCCGCCCGGATCCAGCCGGACATAGTCGAACCCGAACTGGACCTGGGTCTGGGCCAGCTCGACCAGCCGCATCCGGATCGACAGCTCGTCGAACGCGGTGATCTCGGCGAAGAACTCGCAGTCCACCTTCAGCGTGAACAGCTTCAGGTCGTCGCGCAGGTCGTCCAGCACCTCCGGGGCCCGCTCCTTCAGGAACATCTCCCGGCACCGCCCCTGCCACCGCAGGTAGTTGACGTAGTACACGTTCCCGACGATGTTGGTTTCCTCGAAACCCACCGTGTGCCGGTACTCGTAGTGCATCTCCATCACGCTCAACGCCCTTCGGTCAGGATGGCGAATGCCACGGGGCCGGCGACGTCCCGGACATTGGTGACGAACACCGCGACCCGCAGCTCACCGGAGACAAGCACGGTCCAGCCGGCCCGCTCCGACGGCAGCAGCGACAGCGGAGCGTGGATCGTGCGCCCCGCCTTCTGTAGGCACTCGATCGCCGCCCAGACCCGGGTCGCCGCGATGTCCGCGCTCTCCCCGGTCATCTCCCCGATGAGGACGGCCAGTTCGTGGTGCGGGCCGAGCAGGCTCTGCCAGACCGACGCCGGTCGGGCCGTGGCCTCCTCCACGTCGCAACCGATCGGACCGGTGCCGGCGACGCAGAGGGTGAGCCCGGCGCCGTGGGCGCTGGACAGGGCCCGGTCGCCGTCGACCTCCGGACGGCCGTCGGGGCGGTAGCGGATCTCCACCGGCCGCCCGAAGGCCCGACCGGCGCCGAGCGCGGTGTGCGCCCGCCGGGTCGCGACCAGGTCACCGTCGCCCTGCGGGGCGCCGGCCGGGTCCGGCTCGACCGCCACCGCCACCTGGGCGCCGAGCAGATCACCGATGGCCCGTTCCAGGTACGACCCGAGCAGCGGCGCCGCCCACGGACCACGCGCGTCGTTCTTGCGTACGGCCCGCAGCGACAGACCCTCCCAGCGCTCGACAACCTCGCCGGTCCGGTCCCGCAGCACGATGTCGTACACGTAGGTGTCGCCGTCGCGGCTGCGCTCGGTGGCGCAGTACCGCAACTCCTCGGTGCCCGACATCCGTGCCCCCGCCGGGTAGACCCGCTCGATGCCGGCCGGCAGCAGGGTCGCGTCGGGTACGCACACCTGGTTGCCGTGCATCAGCGCGTCCCGTACGCCGGGGTCACCGAGCAGCAGCTCACCCGGCAGGTAGCCGGCGAACCAGTCCACCGACGCGTCGGCGGCCAGGTCAGCGTCGACGTCGCGGGCGGCGGAGCGGTGGTAGCGGCGTACCCGCTGGAACCGGGGGCCCTGGAACAGGACGTCGCCGTACAGGTCCCGGTCCGGCTCCAGTGCCACCACCGGCAGCCCCGCCGGGACCTGCTCCGGCGGCCCGTCCGGGATCGCCCCGTCGCCCCGGCGCAGCCGGGCCCGGAAGTGCTCGGCGGCGAACGCCGTCTCCGCGCTCTGGATCACCACGTCCACCGTGTCGGTACCGGTGACCACCGCGGCGATCCGGATCCGGGTGCTGCCCTCCGGGGGCACCACTATCGGCCGCAGGAACTGCGCGTTCTCGATCACCGGCACCTCGGTCCAGCCGGTCACCGCGGACGTCACCTGGGCCATCGCCTCCATCCCGAACACCGCCGGCATCAGCAGGTTGCCGTCGAGCAGGTGATCGGGCAGGTACAGGTCGGTGCCGCCGTTGAGGTCGACCTCGGTGACCAGCTCGACCCCGTGGTAGCGGACCAGCGGCCGGTCGACGAAGCGCAGCAGCGGCAGCGTCGGCAGGTCGTAGCGGACGGTCCCGATACCCTCGGTACGCCCGCTGATCACCACGACCTCGGGCGTCTCCGGGTCGGCCAGCAGCCGCCGCAGGATCGCGATGCCCTGGTCGGGGGTGACCGGGGTGATGCCGTCGCGGGTCAGCGACTCCACCACCGACAGCCGCTCGCCCATGCCCACGCCGGACCAGACCGACCACTCCAGGCAGATGCTGCGGCAGTCCGGGTACGACCGCCCGACCTCGCGGGTCAGGTCGGCCAGCCACTCGTTGGCGGTGGCGTAGTGCGCCTCGCCGCGCAGACCGGCCCGGCCGATGATGCTGCCCAGCGTCACCAGCAGGCGCAGCCGCTCCGGCCCGACCGCGTCGAGCACCACCCGGAGCCCGTCCAGCTTCGGTGCGAACGTCTGCCGGAACGCCGCCATGTCGAGACTGGTCAGCCCGGCCGGCTCGTTGCGCCCCGCGCCGTGCAGCAGCGCGGTGATCGGACCCAGTTGTCCGGCCAGTTCCGCGACCGCCGTGGCCACCTGCTCCGGGTTCGTCACGTCGGCCCGCGCGTAACGTACGTTCACCCCGAGGTCGGCCATCCGCTTCAGGTTGGCCGCCAGTTCCTCGTCGGCGGCCGGGTCGGAGCGGCCCAGGACGGCGAGGCTCGCCCCGCTGTCCTGCACCATGGCCAGCGCGCACTCGGCCGTGATGCCCTTGCCGCCACCGGTGACCAGCAGCACGTCGGTGCTGTCCAGCGGTGCCACCGTGTGCGTCGGTTCGACCGGCATCACCCGCAGCGTCGGCACCCGCCGTACGCCGGCCTCGTCGTAGTACGCCTCGGCGTAGTCCGCGGTCGCGGCGACCTCGGCCACCACCTGGTCGACCGCCGCCGCCGTCACCGGCAGGTGGACGATCGTCGTACGCACCTTCGGCGACTCCAGGTGCAGCGTCTTGGCCAGCCCGGCCGCGCCCCGGTCGTGCTGGACCAGCACGAACCGGTCACCGGCCGTGCCGGCGAGCACCGTCTGGGCACCCCGCAGCGCGAATTCGAGCTGCTCCTCGGTGCAGCCCTCGGGCAGGCAGACCAGCACCCCGGAGCCGAGGTTCGCCCGCTGCAACGCGTACCGCAGCGGTTCGGCGAGCGGGTTGTCGGGGTTGGTGAACAGCTGCCACTCGCCGCCCGGCGTGGCACCACCGGTCGGTCGGGCCGGCAACGGCATCTCGTCCAGGTCCAGCGTCCACGGCCGAGCCCAGGCGGCGGCACCGGCCACCAACTGCGTCTGGGCCAGGTCACCGCTGTGCGCGGTCGCGGCCAGCGCCTCCAACGCGTCGGCGAGCTCGCGTACGGTCGCGGTGGCCAGGTTGGTCGGCGCCTGCGCGGCCGGCATGCCCAGCTGGGTGGCGACCTGGCTGACGACCTGTCCCACGGTGATCGAACTCAGATGCAGGTCGTCGAGGAGCCGGCTGGAGTCGTGGACCAGTTCCAGCGGCAGTTCGGCGCGTTCGGCCGCCAGCCGACGGATCAGGTGGGCGGTCGACTCGCCGGCCTGCCCGGCCACCGGCTCGGTGGCGCCGGCCGGCGCGGCCGGCGCGGTGGGCACCCGTCGCCGGGTGGCGATGTCCAGCGGCGGGGCCGCCTCGCAGGGGCTGGCGAAGAACCTGAACTCGGTGCCGACCTGCAACGGCCGGATCAGCCGACCGTGGAACAGGGCCGAGTCGACCGGGCTCGCACCGACCACGTACGCCGCGCCGACCACCCGGAGCAGGCCGGAGATCGACTCGTCGTCGGTGTCCAGCGCGACCGCGGGCACCTCCGCCGTACCGACCAGGCCGCTGAGCACCCGGCCGGGCCCGACCTCGACGAACAGGTCGACCTCCTTGGCCGCGACGGCGATCGCCTGGCTGAACAGCACCGGGTCGGTGATCTGCCGGTGCAGCAGCGCCGGCAGGTCGGTCTGCGCGGCCAGCGTCTCGCCGGTCACGGTCGAGATCACCCGCCGCTCGACCCGGCCGAAGTTCTGGTCGGCCAGCGTCGCGGCGAACGCCGCCGCCGCCGGCGCCACCAGCGGCGAGTGGAACGCGTGCGACACCGACAGTCGGGTGGCGGTGAGTCCCGCCGCCCGCGCCCGTGCGCAGGTCTCCTCGACGGCGTCCACCGGACCGGCGATGACGGTCTGCTGCGGGCCGTTGTAACCCGCGATGACCACCGGCAGACCGGCGGTCAGGTCGGCGGTCACGGCCGGCGACGCGGCGAGGCCGGCCATCGTACCGGTGGCGCTGTTCTCGGCCATGGTCTGACCGCGCAGTGCGGCGACCCGCAGCAGCGTCTCCTCGTCCATGGCACCGGCCCACTGCAACGCGGAGATCTCGCCCAGGCTGTGCCCGACCCCGACGACCGCTTCCAGACCGAGGGTCGACAGCACCCGGACGCCGGCCATCGAGCCGGTCACGATCCGGGGCTGGGCCACCGACGTCGCCACCATGTCACCCGAGGTCGGCAACGCGGCCTGGTCGTACACCTCGGCGGCCTCGGCGAACCGGCGGCGCAGCGCGCCACCGCTGGTGCCCCGACCCGAACCCTGACCGGGGAAGAGGTAACCGATCCGGCCGGGCCCGCGTACGTGCCCGAGCAGGATGCCGCCGTCGGCGGCGAAGAGCTGGGTCTCGCCCGCGTCCAGCGCGTCGGCCACCCGGCGCAGCCGCGCCTCGGCCTCCTCCGGGGAGGAGACCACGATCGCCGCCCGGTACGGCAGCTCGCGCAGCTCCCGGTGCAGGGTCGCGGCCAGGTCACCGAGCTGGGCGTACGCCACCTCCGGCACGAAGTCGATCAGCCGCTGCACCCGCTCCCGCAGCTCGGTCGGCGAACCCGCGTCGATCAGCAGCAACTCGGCGTCCTGCGACGAGGAGGCCAGAGCCTTCGTACGGGTGTCGAACCGCACCCGCCGGCGCGGCTGGTCGTTCTCCAGCACGATGTGGGTGTTGATGCCACCGAAGCCCATCGCGGTGATGCCGGCCCGGACCGGGGCGTCGCCCGCCCACGGCTCCGCCTTGCGCAGCGCCCGCAGCGCGGCGCCCTTGCCGTCGAGCAGCTCGTGCGGGTCGACACAGCCGATCGTCGGCGGGATCACCTCGTGGTGCACCGCCATCGCGGCCTTGATCAGACCGGCCACCCCGGCCGCGGCCTTGGTGTGCCCGATCATGCCCTTGACCGAGCTGAGCGCCGCCGGCCGCGCGTTCGGGTCGGCCTCCCGCCGGGCCTGGGTCAGGGCGGTCAGCTCGTTGGTGTCGCCGACCTTGGTGCCGGTGCCGTGGCCCTCGAACATGCTGACCGTCTCGATCCCGAAACCGGCCCGCTCGTACGCCCGACGCAACGCCAGCCGGTAGCCGCTGACCTCCGGTCGGGTGATGCTGCCCTTGCCGTCGGAGGAGATGCCCCAGCCGGCGATCGAGGCGTAGATGCGGTGACCGGCCCGGCGGGCCTCGTCCTCGCGCATCAGCACGACCATGCCGCAGCCCTCGCCCGGCCAGAAGCCGTTCGAGTGGCGGTCGTAGACGCGCATCTCACCGGTGGCGAGCGCGCCGGTCTTGGCGAAACCGATGATCTCGAACGGGTCGATCGAGAGGTCCACCCCGCCGGCGACCATCACGTCGAGGTCGCCGTCGAGCAGGGCCTTGCATGCCGTGGCCACCGACAGCAGCGACGACGAGCAGGCACCGTCGACGGTGTACCCGCCGCCCTTGAGGTCGAAGTGGTTGCAGATCCGCCCCGAGATGGTGTTCGACAGGCCACCGGCCAGGGTGTCCTCGTCGATCTCCGGGAACGGGCTCTTGAACGTGGCCTCGAAGTCCTCCAGGAACGAGCCGAGCTGGTCGTCGTCCCAGTCCTGCTCCTTCAGCGCCGCCGCGACCATCCGCCGCACGTACGGCCAGCGCAGGCGGAGCTGGTTGGCGCGGGAGAACTCGCCGGTCAGGGTGTTCCCGACCACCACACCGGTCCGCTCGTGCGGCACGCCCTCGGCCATCGGGAAGCCCGCGTCGGCGAGCGCCAGGGCGGCGGTGTCGAGCGCCAACCAGTGGGTGAGGTCCGTCGAGCGGTACGTGCTGCCGGCGACCTTGTACGCGATCCGGTCGAACTCGTACCCCTCGATGACCGCGGCGTTGCGGGCGTAGAAGCGGTCCGGCGCCTTGGGATCCGGGTCCCAGTAGTCGTCGAGCCGCATCCGTACGTCGGGCAACCGGCGGAACGCGCGCCGACCGGCGACCGCGTTCTCCCACAGTTCTCTCGGTGAGGTGGCGTCCGGATACCGGCACGCCATTCCCACGATGGCTATTTTGGACATGGACACGACCTCTTCTCCTGCGGACGCCAGCTGTTGCGCGCAGTCCGCGACCGGCGGTGTGCGGGAAACGACTAGGGGGCGGTGTCGAGGGAGTCGAAGTGGGCGGCGATCCGATGCCGCCACACCTCCCAGGCCGGGACGTCCCCGTCGGCCGGCAGGTCGACCAGGGCGTTGTCGGTCACCTGCTGGGCCTCTTCCGGAGACATGCCACAGAAGATCTCGGTGGCGATCCGGTTGTGCGGCACCACGAGTCCGGCCCGTACCCGGGCACCGGCGGCGAACGCGGAACCCTGCGCCACCTGCCGCTGGTACGGCCCGGCGTGCTTGGCGAACCAGCGCAGCTCGGTGTCGTCACCGCCACCGGCGTACGTGGCCGCGAGTCCCGCCCCGCTGTACAGGTCCGAGCGGCGGTGTTCGGGGAACCGGTCGATCAGTCCGGCGACCACCTCCGCCTCGGTCCCGCCGACGAACCACAGCGCCCGACCGATGCCCTGGTCGATGGCGCGGTTCGCGTACCAGCGGGTGGGTCCGGCCGGCCAGGGGAAGTTCTCCTCCTGGTACGTCTGGTAGACGTACTGCTCGGTCTTGAAGTACGCCTGGTGGAAGCCGTAGCCGTCGAGCACCAGCCAACGCAGCAACGGGTCCGGGGCGGTCAGGGACGACCAGCGGAACCTCGGCAGCCGGGCCATCGCCCAACCCACACCGACGTACGCCATGTAGACGTGGTCGTCGCCCCGGCCGGCGAGGAACTCGCTGACCATTCCCCGGCCACCGATCGGCAGTCCCTCGCGTACGGCGAAGCCCATCGCGGCACCCTCGTAAGCGAATCCGCGGAAGCGGGTCGGCACTCCTTCGAGCCGCTCCTCCGCTTCCGCGACGGTGGCCGCCTCGGCCGCGTACGCGTAACCGGTCAGGAATGACCGGCCGACGGTCTCCAGCATCTCTTTCGACTCGTTGTCCTTGACGTGGAAACCGCGGACTTCGAGCTTGGTCTCGGAGATGTCCGGTGTCAGGATTCGGCGCCTCAGCGCCCGGTACGATTTCATGAACGCTCCCCAAACATCTATTCTTCGACGCTAATCAATCCTCGCAGTAGTTGGCTGGCATTTCTTCTTCAGAATTGCCCAGACCACCACCGGAGCGAATGCCGATCAAATCGAGAGAAAAAATGACAGGGGCTCGCCACCTGAGCAACTGGGCGGCGAGCCGGGTGCGCTGTGGTCAGCGGTTCAGTGTCGTTCGAGGGTGCCGACCGACTCCCGTATTTTCGTGCGCCATACCTCGTATTCCGGTACCACGTCGGAGTGGAGTCCGCCGACGGCGACGTCGTCGGCGAGGGTGGAGGCGGTGCTGACGGTGAGATCGGTCAGGGCCGTGATGGCGGTTTCGGTCTGTGGCGGTTGGTAGCCGGAGAACGTCCGCGCCTTGGCGGCGAAGATTGCCCCCTGGGCGAGGTGTGGGGCGTGTGCGCCGGCGTTGTGGCGGAGGGTGCCGAGGTCGTGGGCGGTGCAACCACCGGCGAAGGTGGCGGCGAGTCCGACGCCGCTCCACAGGTCGGCTTGTCGGCTGGTGGGGAAGTTGTTGACGGCGGTGGTGACGTCGGTGACGTTGGCGCCGTGGATGAACCAGAGAGCACGGCCGATGCCCTGGTCGAAGGCGCGGGGAAAGTAGTCGGGCCAGCCGTCCCAGGGGTAGGGGGTGGGTTGTTTCTGTTCGGTGATCCAGGTCGTGGTGTCGAAGTAGGCGCGGTCGAAGCCGAGGCCGTCGATCGCGAGCCAGCTCATGGTGGGGTGGTAGGGGACGCCGGTGAGGTCGGGCAGGATGTTTTTCCAGAGGGGGCGGGGGAGTTTGGCCATGGCGAAGCCAATGCCGATATAGGTGAGGAAGATGTGGGGCTGGGCGGGGCCGCGGAGCAGTTTTTCGGTGAGTTTGTTGCGTCGGCCACTCATGGCGTCGCGAATGGTGTAGGCCATGGTGACGCCCTCGTACGCGAAGCCGTGCAGTTCGGGTTCGACGAGGTTGACCCGACGTTCGATCTCCCAGAGGTTGCGGGCGTCAATGCCCCATTCGAAGCCGCAGACCACTGTTTGTGGGATTGTTTCGAGTTTGCGGGTGACGTCGCTCGGGGTGGTGGGGAAGCCTCGCCCGTGGAAGCTGACTTCGGCGAGTGTCGGTGTCATGAGGAGATTGCGGAGCGAACCCAGGGCGGTGGCCATGATTTCCTCCTGTGCTGGGGTGTGGCGTGGCCACCGACGGCGGCAACTCCATCGTGAACCGGCCGGGCCGCGCCTACGTCTCTTGGTGTGCGTTGTTGCCCGTCTGACCCGGTCAGAGCAATCCTGGCCGGTGCGTCGGCATTGTCGGCAGTGCCCAGATCGGCGGTGCGCCGACACGGATGAGCACGATGCCCGACGCTGTGCTCCACACACGACGGTGGACCGGCCCCGGACTGCGGGCCGGTCCACCGTGACCGTCTTCAGCTCGCGGCTTTACCCGCCGCTTCGAGTGCCGCGGCGTAGTCCGGGTGCTGGCCGACCTCGGGCACGTACTCGACGTGCACCACCTGGTCGTCGGCGTCCACCACGAAGACGGCTCGGGCGAGCAACCGGAACTCCGAGATGGCGACACCGTACGCCAGCCCGAAGGAGAGGTCGCGGTGATCGGATCCCGTCTCGACCCCGTCGATGCCGGCCGCGCCGCACCACCGGCCCTGTGCGAACGGAAGGTCGACGGAGACGGTCAGGACGCGAACCCCACCGATCGCCGCGGCTTCCTGGTTGAACCGGCGGGTCTGCTGGTCGCAGACGTCCGTGTCCAGTGACGGCACCACGGAGAAGATCCGTACGGACCCGGCGGACGAGGCCAGGGTCAGCGGTGAGAAGTCGTTGGCCAGAATCGTGAAGTCCGGTGCCCTGCTGCCTACCGTGATCTCCGTACCGAGAAGCGTGATGGGCCTACCCCGGAAGGTGGTCACACCGGTGCGCTCCACCGCGACAGTCATGATCTCTCCTGCGAGTCTAGTGATGATCGACGTGCCGCCGGCGACGCCATCCGGTCCGGCCGGTAACGAGCCGTGCCGCCGGTCCGGACCGGATGGTGTCGCCGGGCGCGTTCTCAGATGTAGAGCGTGTTGGGTTCGAGCCCGCAGAGCACCCGCCCGTAGATCTCGAAGTTCGGCTCCGGCGCGAGGAGCGCGTGCAGGTTGAACGCGTGGATGTCCCGGGTGATCCGCTGCATGGGTACCTTGCTGTAGACCGACGATCCCCCGCTGGCCAGGCTCAACACGTCCACCGCCGCCTTGGTCAGCGCGGAGACCATGCCGACGTCGGCGCGCGTACGCGCCCGCTCCTCCAGCGTCCACTGATCGCCGCTGGCGCCCTTGGTGTCCACCAGTCGGGTGATCCGGTCGGCGTGGAACTTGGCCTGGTCGATCTTCATCGTCGCGTCGGTCACCTTGTAGTGGGTGATCGGCGCCTCGGCCTGGTGGTCGTAGCTGGTGTACGTGATCTTGCGGTCACCGAGGCGCTCGAAGAACAGCTCCCGGGCGGCCTCGGCCAGACCGATCGCCGTACCGACCGAACTGGCGTTGGCGACGCCGATCAGCGGGTTGCGGTACATCGGGATCCCGGCGTTGAGCGCCGAGACGGTCTGCCCCTGGAGCACCACGGGCATCGGCAGGATGCGCTCCTGCGGGACGAAGAGATCGTTGGCGACCGTGGTGACGCTCCCGGAACCCTTCAGGCCCGAGGCGTACCAGTCGTCGATGACCTGGAGATCCGACATCGGGACCAGCGCCATGACCGGCCACATGTTGACCCCGTCCGGTGCCGGCGCCATGGCGATGATCTCCTGCCAGTGGCTGTGCAGGGCGCCACTGATGAAGCTCCACCGCCCGTTGATCACCATGCCGCCGTCCTTCGGCGTGGCCATGCCGGACGGACTGAGCGTTCCGCAGACCCGGACGTCCGGGGTCGAGTACACCTCGTCCTGCACCGCGTCCGGGAACATGCCGACCATCCACCCCGGAATGGCCCACACCGACGCCGTCCAGCCCACCGCACCGTCGCCCCGGCCGAGCTGCACCATGACGTCGTTCAGGGTCTGGCTGTCCGACTCGTAACCGCCGTACCGGGCCGGGGTCCGCATCCGGAAGATACCGGCGGCGGCGAGGCCCTCGATGGTCTCGTCGTGCAGCCGCCGGTTCTCCTCGGTCCACTCGGCGTGCTTCCGTAGTAGTGGCACCAGTTCCGTGGCACGCCGAACCAGCTCTTCCCTCGGCGGTGCCTTTGTCGTGCTGCTCATCTTCCCTCCAGCGGTCGCGGTCACGGGTCTGTGAACGGCGGCACGGCTTGTTCCGCGCGCGTTTTGTGGGACGGGCATCGGGTACGTGCCGCACGCCGGGCGCGACAAGGCTGAGGTGACGTCGTTATCCGTACCGTCACCCCAGCCGCTATCGCGCCGGTCATCGCTGGTCGAACCCGCGCCGAACGGCCTATCGTGTCAGCCCTTGACGGGGCTGCTCTGGTGAGAAACGAGGTTCAGTTGACCATCGGGCTGCTTGGCGATAATCCAGGTGGCCCGGATGAAGTTCTCGGCCGCGATCTCGGCATCGCCGGGGAACAGGATCCCGCCCTCGGTGATGACCATGGCGACGTCGTCGGTGAAGAACTTGATCTCGATCGGCCAACCCTTCACGTAGGCACCCTTGAGCGGGCCGTTGAAACCCTCGGCCATGTACGACCGAATTTCCTCGCGGCTCTTCAACTGGTTGTCCCGCATCAACAGGCTGCCATTTTCGGTGAACACATCGGCGAACGTGTCCGCGTCATTGGTCTTCCAGGCCGCCTGAATCCGCTTGGCCACCGTGAGTACGGCCTTCTCGTCATCCCCGGTGAACTCGCGGTAGTAGGAGGGGTCCTCCTTGACGCCTGCCGCAGCGAGAATCGCCGACGCGTCCCCCCACGATTTCGGCGCAGTCATGCTGATCTCCCTTGTCGTAGTGGGTGGGCGCGACCGGCGGGGGCCTGCGCCCCCGCCCGCCGTTACGCTCCGAGATGCGCGACTCAGCCCTTGATCGGGCTGGTCTGGTGCGAGGCAACGCGCCAGTAGCCGTCGTGCTTGACGAGCACCCACATGGTCCGGACCTCGTCGGTGGGAGCGAGGTTCTCGTCCCCGTTCCGAATGACGCCGCCCTCGGTGATGGCGACGGCGACCGAGTCGGTCAGCAGACGGATCTCGCGCGGTTCCTCGGTCAGCCGCGACCCGCCGTAACCTCCGGCGAACGCCTCGGCCATGTACGACCGGATCTCCTCGCGGTTCATCAGTTGCCGGTCGCCGACGAGCATGCTGCCGTTCTCGACGAACATGTCGGCGAACGCGTCCGCGTCGTTGGCCGCCCAGGCGGCCCGGATGCGCAGTGGAGCGGTCAGGACCGCGCCTTCCTCCCCGTTGGGGAAGTCACCGTAGTAACTGGCCCATTGCTTGGCGCCCGCGACAAGCGCGGCGGCCTCGTTGGTCATGATGCCCTCTCGGTGTTGTCGTCGGTCAGGTGGTCACCAGCGGAGGGTGGCGCCTTCGCCCCGCGGGCTGTTCTGGTAGCCAGCGAGCTGCCACTGGCCGTCCTTCTTCACACACACCCAGGTGGAACGCACGGCGAGCTGGGGGTCGATGTCGGTCGCCCCCGGGGCCAGGATTCCGCCGTGGGTGCGCAGCAGCGCGACGTCGTCGGAGACGAAGCGCACGTCGACCGGGTTGCCGGTCACGCCGGTGCCCTTGAACGGACCCGCGTACGCGGCCGCCATGAAGACCCGGACCTCTTCCCGGCCCTTCTTGTACACGTCACCCGGCAGGATCAGGATGCCGTCATCGGTGAACACGTCGGCCACGCCGTCGGCGTCGTTATGCGCCCACGCCCCGACCAGCCGCAGCGGCACACTGAGCACCTCTTTTTCCTGCGCGCTGGTGAACGGGCCGTAATAGGCGCTGAGTTGGTCTTCCTTGCTGACGGTGCTTGTGGACATGACAGGGACTCCATTCGTACGGCACCAATGGGACTGTCGGCAGGTTCCGGGCCGGTTGCCCGGTCCCACCGCCGTCACCACTAACACCACAATCCTGGCCACCACCGGGACAGATCGCATCTTCCTGGTTGCCGAACTCCGGACCCCCGAATTCCGGTGTCCCGGCGGGGTCGTCGGGGGATTCCGAGCGGCAGTCGGGACGCGGGTGCCGATCCGATAAACAGATCCATTCCGCCTCGACGTAAGTCGGGCCGACCGGTTCAGCCGGTGCCGGTGCCCGGAGCCGTCGTGGCGGCCGGGCGGACCGCCGCGGTGCAGGCGTCGAAGAGCCGCCGGACCGACGCCGGGTCCCCGGTGAGCCTCAGTTTCCCGGTGGTGACCGCCGCTGCCACCCGCTGTTGCCCGCCCAGCAGCGCGCCCAGGGTCATGGAGTCGGTCTCGACGACCGCGTCCGGCCGGTCGTACGCCTGTCCCCGGCTCAGCTCGGCGAGCCGACCGTCGACCACCCGTACGGCGAAGATGTCGCGGCCCAGCCGGAACTCGTAGCTCGCGGTCCAGGTGCGCGCCGGTTGCGGACGGAAGTGGCTGCGCAACAGGAGCATGGTCGAGTCGGCGCGGACCTCCCCGGTCCGGGGTACGACGGGTGAGCGGGCGCCCCAGAACCCCATCGCGGTGACGATCGGTTCGAGCTCGGCACCCCAGTCGGTCAGCTCGTAGACCTGCGAACCGGCGGGCGGCGGCAGGGTGCGCCGGCGGACCACGCCGATGTGCTGTAGGTCGCGCAGACGTTGCGACAACACGTTCGGCCCGGCCCCCGGCAGACCGGCCTGTAGGTCGGTGAACCGCTTCGGGCCGAGCAGCAGGTCGCGGACGATCAACAGGGCCCAGCGCTCGCCCACCAGGTCCAACGCGTGCGCGACCCCGCATCCGTCGTCGTATCTGCGTTTGCCCACCACGTCCACCAATGTATGCCACTACTTCCGATCAAGAAGACAGCTACTTCATTTTCAGGAGTAAGTGCTACGGTGAGAATGACGTACGACGATGTGTGGCATGAGCCCGAGTCCGGACGGCGGACTCCGGAATCGCGCCCGAGGGCGGCGCGAAAGCCCACCACCCGACAATCCCTGACCAGGAGATGCCATGAACCTCCCGCGGATCGTGTCACCGGACGAGTGGCAGGCTGCCCGAGACGCGTTGCTCGTCAAGGAGAAGGAAGCCACCCGCGCCCAGGACGCGCTGGCCGCCGAGCGGCGCAGGCTGCCGATGGTCGCGTTCCCGAAGGAGTACGTGTTCGAGACCCCCGAAGGCGGCAAGGCGAGCCTGCTCGATCTCTTCGACGGGCGTCGCCAGCTCATCGTCTACCACTTCATGCTGGCCGCGGGCTCCGACCACCGCTGTCCCGGCTGCGCCAGTTTCACCGACAACATCGGGCACCTGGCCCATCTGCGGGCCCGGGACACCAACCTGGTGCTGGTGGCCCCCGCGCCCCAGTCCGAGATCGGGCCGTACCAGTCGCGGATGGGTTGGACGGTGCCCTGGTACTCGTCGTACGGCAGCGACTTCAACGCCGACTGTGGCATCGACGGGGGGTTCGGGCTGAGTGTCTTCCTCCGCGACGGCGACAGCGTGTTCCGCAGCTACTTCACCACCCGCCGGGGAGCCGACCGGCTCCGGATCGACTTCAACCTGCTGGACATGACCCCGCTCGGCCGGCAGGAGGACTGGGAGGACTCGCCCGCCGGATGGCCGCAGTCGCCGCCCTACCAGTGGTGGCGACTCCACGACGAGTACGAGGACCACGTCGCGTCCCGCTGACCATGACTACCGTTGGTGATCGCTCAGTCGGCCGGCTCGTCCGGGTCGGGTGCGGGGCCGTTCCCGGCGCGAAGCGCGAGATGGTGCTCGTACGCCATCCGGCGCATGGCGGCGAAGGCAACCTCGTAGAGCACGGTGCGCGCGACCAGGGCGGCCGCGCTCTCCTGCGGCGGAGCGGCCACCACCTCCCGCCTGGCCAGGGATTCGGCGGTGGAGGCGTACAGCTCGAAGACCTCTGCCTCGCCGTCCCAGCCGAGGTACTGCAACGCGGTGAAGACCTGCGCCAGGGTGCTCCGGGCCGGCGCGTCGGGCTCGACCTGCCAGCCGACATTGTCGACGAACTCGTCGATGCGGGACTGCGACGAATCCCTGGGGTCGGGTTCGGACTCCTCCGGCGTGTGGTCCGCGAGCAGCGCCCTGGTGATAACCCTCGCCAGGCCCTGCGCTGTGAGACCTTTGTCGTCGATCGCCGTCAGTACCTCGCGGACACAGGCAAGGCTCATCATTCCTATGCCGGTGAACACGCGGATCAGTTTTAATCGCGTAAGATGGTCTTGGTTATATTCGGCTTGATTTCGTGCAGTGGGTGTACCCGGCGGTAGTAGTTGTTCTCTGAGATAGAACTTGATCGTCGCAACCGAGACCCCACTCTGCCTGCTCAGTGTCGAAATTTTCATCGAACTCCAGGGTTTTGTGGGGTTCGCTCATGAATGCTGCCATACCTGATCGAGCGCCGCAAGCCTCCCTACCGACCGCCATCGGACCACCTGACCAGGCATTCCTTGTCGTCGAAGTGATCCGGCGCACCGCTTGTCGGCCGGTGGCCCGTCGATCCCGGACGGTCAACCGGGAGTTCGAACGTTTTAATTGATGTGAGTCATTACAAATAACGCTTAATGGAAGTAAGTGGGCGTATTGCCTCGACCCGTCGGCTGGGTCAGGCGGCGCCGGTGTTCGGAAGGGTCGGCGGTGGACGCACGCCTGAGTTCCTCCGGATGCTTCCCTGCCCACGGGTGGCATCCGTCGGGGAACTGTACACGAAAATGGTCGACCCGGTTCCCGACGGGACCGCTCAGTGCGGCTCCGAGGGCGAACTGACCGACTCCCGTATTTTCGTGCGCCAGACTTCGTATTCGGGTAGGTGGTCGGAGTGGGCGGCCATGATTTCCTCCTGCGCCGGGGTTGTGGCGTGGCCATCGACGGCGACAACTCCATCGTGGGTGCTCGACCGAGGCGCCACGTCTCCTCTCGTGCCCTGTTCACCGCACCTCCCAGCGGCGGCGACACCCGGCTACGGCAAAGGGGCCCCGGCGTACCGAGGCCCCTTTTCGCCACCGCTCAACGCGGGCGGGGGCGGCGGAGCAGAAGGTTCAGGAGCGCGCCGATGAGCAGGAGGGCGACGCAGGTCAACACGATGCTCAGCGGGTCGGCGCCGCCGTGGCCGTGGGCGCCGGTCGGAGCGGCCTCCGGCGCCGGTGCGACCCAGCGTTCCGAGCCGCCCGCGACGGTGAAGTCGGTCACCCCGTCCAGCTCCCGCCCGTCGGCGAGCGCCACGTGGTACGCCACCCGGTAGCCGCCGGCCGGCAGCAGACCGACCGGCACCACTACCCGTTGACCATCCAGTCGCGCCGCGCCACTGCTCACCACCGCGCCGCGCAGGTTCGCGACCGTGACGTGGAAGTCGTCGGAGACGACCGGCCCGGTGAAGTCCAGCGCCACCTCGACCGGCGGTCCGGGCACCGTCGCGCCGTCGGCCGGGCTGATCCCGGTCAGCTCGACCTCCGGTCCACCCACGACCGCCGGTACGCCGATCGCCAGTGCCGCGAAAACCACCAGCACCGTGCCGAGTCGGGTCCGCCACCGACGTGGCCGGGCCGGCGAGGCGGGTTCCGTCTCGCCGGCCGCTGATACCGCGTCGAGCACGACTACCGGTGGCCCGACGAAACGAGTTCCCGGTCCGGGGCGCAGTTGCAGTCCGCCTGCGCCCGCTCCGCCGGGCTCGGCCGCAGGTGGTAGTACATCGCGACGACCATGGGCAGGAACACGATGGTGTTGTAGAGCAGGTGCAGCTCCACCCGGGGGAACACCAGTTGGGCCACGCTGGTCGGCACCGCCTTGCCGAAGAAGAGCACGCCGGCCTGTGCCTGGATGAACAGCAGCAGGTGCTCGATGTGGTGCCAGAACTGGATGGCGAACGCCACCATCCACCAGGTACGGGCGCGCCCGACGAAACCCTTGCGCAGCAGCCACAGTCCGGTGAGCATCACCAGGGCGTACCCGTAGTGCAGCCACTCGGAGCTGACCAGCCACGGGAACCACTGGCCGAGTACGCCACGGGACTGCTTCACCGGCCGGTCGAGGACCCAGATCTGGAACGCCTGGGTCAGGTGCTCGGCCCAGTGGGCGAGCACGATGAGCATGAACACGTTCAGTGCCGCCCGATGACGGGCGCCGTTCAACCGATCGATCAGGCCGGCTGCGGAACCGCCAGCCGGGGCGGTGTAGGCCGTCATTTCTCCTCCAGCGGGGATGGTGCGGGGGTCGCTGTTTGCCTGCACGACGACAGGGATCGCCGACCGTTACAGGTTGTCAGGTTGTCCGCGCGCCGAGTTATTCGTAATTGCTGTCTTGCGAGGGGCCGAGCCGCGTTCTCACCGGCCCGGCGACGGCTCCACCGGGCCCGCGGCCAGGGTCGCCGGGGCGTACCAGGTGCCCACCTGGCGGGCGGCGACGTAGCTCGCCCACGCCGTGACGTCGAGTAGCGCCGTGTCGTCCGGGTGCCAGGTACGGAACTCCCGCACCACGTGCTCGTCGACCTGGTAGGACGCGAACGCGGTCAGCAGGGCCAGCCGGGCGGCGACCTGTTCCGCCGGCGGCATCTCCTCGACCAGCCGCTCACACCAGCGACGGCTCAACCCGGTCTCCTCGCCGCGCCACTGCCCCAGCCGACGCCGGACCAGGTCCCGTACGGTCGGGGTGAGCGACCGGACGCCGGCCGCCTCGAACGTGGCGTCGGCGCGACCGACCGCCGACGCGATCGCCGGATCCCCGGCCGCCCACTCCGCCCCGGACGGCAGCGGGGCCGACGGCAGCAGCTCCACCGACCGTCCGGGCAGACGTTCGGCGCGCAGGGTCGAGCGCAGCATGATGCTGGCGCCGCGCTTGAACCGGCGGCGGCCGGCGGCGTTGAGCCGGGGCGGAATGAGGAAGCTGGACAGGAACACGTTCACCATCCGGCTCAGGTAGTGCATCGCCACCACCACGCCGACCAGCTCGGCCCGCTCCGCCGGCCCGAACGGCAACACGCCGGCCAGGGCCGCCTCGGGTTGGTGCGCCACCCGGGCCCACGTCGCCACCAACCGGGTGTGCTCGTCGTCGAGCTCCTCGACCTTGTCGGCGACCAGCGCCTCCGCGTCGTGCTCGGTGCCCAGCTCGTACATGCCGAGGCTGTGCATGTCCACGCAGTACGGGCAGATGTTGGCCACCGACACCGCGGTCGCCACCGCCTCCTTGGTCTGCCGATCCACCGCTCCGACCGGTAGCAGCGTCTCGCGCATGAGCATCCAGTACGCGGCGGCCAGGTCCGGCACCGGCGAGTGCAACTGCACCGGTGGGACGACGAGCCCCATCTCCTCCGACACCTGCGCGTACACCTCGCCGAGGGTTCCCCTGGCGGCTGCCACCGGAACCGGAGTGACGTACTTGACCTGACGTTGAACCACTGACGCCGCTATCCGCTTGACGACCATGTTGGCCTCCCCTGCCGTGATGCGCGACGAGGTCGCCGGGAGGACCGGGACGCGGTCGCGCTCATCGATGTCAGTATTGGCGCCCCGACCGGCGCCGCAACGGCCTCCGACCACAATGAGCACGCTGCGAGAAGGCCGTCCGCCGGCCCGACGTGCGCGGCAGGGTGTACGTCGGCACCTGCCGCACGTCAGGAGATGCGCTGCCATCGGTGCCAATCGGACCATGAGACGTGGCGGATCGATATCGATTCACCGCACGATACCCGAGGCACCATTCCAGCTAATCCTTCCGCATTCGCCCATCGGGCCGGGGCGCAATTATCCACCCGGTCCCGGTTTCGATGTGGGGTGACTATTCAGCGCAGGAGGCGACCCGTGCAACCCGGTACCACAGAAACGAACCAATGGAAGATGACGCTGGAGGCGTACGCCGACACGATCGTTCCGGGCGAGCGGCGAACGCCGGACGACCGGGCCATCGCCGGGGTGTCGGTGGGCGGCGGCGCGGTCGCCTCCGGCGCGGTGGAGCTGCTCGAACTGCCGGGCAGCGGTCTCGGTGAGATGCTCGAAGGCTTCATGGCGATGCTCAACGGCCACGCCGAGGAGTACGCCGCCGAGCAGTCGCTCACCCTCGACGAGTCGGTTCCCGCCTTCGTCGCGCTGCCGTTCCCCGACCGTACCGCCCTGGTGGTGCGGCTGACCGCGCAGGACCACCCGGAGAAGGGCGTCTGGATCGGCCTGGCGATGTTCAGCAACATGGCCTTCGACAGCGCCGCCCACATGCCCACCCTCGACGCCCTCGCCGCCGGCCACCCCGGACTGCTCACGATCGGCTACCTCAAGCCCGAGCCGGACGGCGTCTGGCGGTTCCCGCGCTTCTCGTACGGCCGCGCCCTGTCCCAGCTCCACCCACACACCACCGCCACCGGGAGTCCCGCATGACGAGTACGGAACAGACCGACGTCCTGGTGATCGGCAGCGGCTTCGGCGGCGCCATCGCCGCATACCACCTGGCCGCCGGTGGTGCGAAGGTGGTCGTCCTCGAACGTGGACCGTGGCTGACGGCGGACGAGTTCGACCAGGACTTCGAGATCGGGAAGTCGTTCACCCGGATCTTCGACTTCACCCTCGGTGAGGGCATGAGCCTGCTCAGCGGCAACTGCGTCGGCGGCGGCAGTGTCGTCTACTTCGCCACCATGCCGAGGGCGCCGAAGTTCGTCTTCGAACGCCAGGGCAGCATCGGCCGCCGGATGTGGCCGGCGTCGGTCACCCGGGAAAGCCTCGACCCCTGGTACGACCGGGTCAGCGAGGCGCTGCCGGTGACGATGACGAGCTGGGACGAGGTCCCATACGCCGGTGGGCTGTGGGCCGCCGCGTGCAACCACGCCGGCCGTACGGCGAACCCGGTGCCCTCGGCGGTCGACGTCTCCATGTGCACCAACTGCAACTGGATGATGGCCGGCTGCAAGTTCGACGCGAAGCGGTCCCTGCTGCTCAACTACCTGCCGGGGGCCATCTCGCACGGCGCCGAGATCCGCCCGCTGCACGAGGTGCAGTACCTGTCGCGCAACGACGACGGCGGCTACCGGGTGCACTACTCGACCGTTGACGAGGTCGACTACCGGGTGCACCACACCAGCGGCACGATCGACGCGAAGATCGTCATCCTGGCCGCCGGCGCCGGTGCGACCCCGGTCATCCTGCAACGTTCCGAGGAGACCCTCGGTGCGATGCCGCACGCCGTCGGCCGCTACTTCTCCGGCAACGGCGAACGCCTCAACACCGCCGTGATGAACGAGGACCGGGTACGCGACGTGCTCGGCCTGAGCCGGGAGAACGGTCTCGCGTACGCCGCGAACCAGATCGGCCGCGGCCCGGTCGTGGCCACCTGGGACCACCTGGACGCGAACCTGCCCGAGTACGAGCGCTTCTCGCTGGAGCAGCTCTACTTCCCGCCGGGTCTCGGCACGATCCTCGCCCAGGTCCCCGACGCCGAGGGCCCGAGCTGGTTCGGGGTGGAGAAGAAGGAGCTGATGCGGCAGTGGCCGTCCTGGCTGACCATCTTCACCATGTCCGAGGACGACAACGAGGGCGTCTTCGGGCCGCCGCCGCCGACCGGCAACGCCAACCGGATCTCGCAGCAGATGCTGGGCCAGGGCGCGTTGACGTACCGGCCGACGAAGAACACCCGACGCGGCTGGGACCTCTCCGACGCCGAGGTCAGGGAGATCCTGGAGAAGGACGGTCTGTCCCGGGTCATGCCGTGGACGAACGACGTGGTCGGTGCGTACACGGTGCACCCGCTGTCGTCCTGCCGGATCGGTGACGACCCGGAGACCTCGGCCCTGGACGAGCGGCACGAGCTGCGCAACCACCCCGGCATCTTCGTCACCGACGGCTCGGCGGTGCCGGGTGCGCTGACGGTGAATCCGGCGCTGACCATCGCCGCCCTGGCCGAGCGGGCCATGCCGGGCATCGTCCGGGCCGCCCGGGAACGCGGGGTGGCGGTCACGTACGTCGGTTCGCTGCCGGGCGCGGACGCCGGTCAGGCGACCCGTACCCCGAGCCTGGATCTCGTCTGATCCCGTCGGCACCGTCCCCCGCAGGCGGGGACGGTGCCGGCATGCTGTGCGGCCGCCGTCGCGGCCGGTTTCCGGGCGACACCGGGAACCGGCCGGGCGGCCGATCCCCCCACCCGCTCCTGATCGGAAGGGAACCCGCATGAGTGGGTTGCTCGAACGGGCGACGCGCCGCCCGGCCACCGCACACGTACGACACGTCCAGGCGGTCCCGCCGCCGGCCGCGACCGGGTTGGTTGCCCAGGTGTACCAGCAGGTCGAACGGGACTTCGGCATGCTCGCACCCCCGGTCAGCCTGCACTCGCCGGCACCGGCGGCACTCGCCGCGTCCTGGCTGATGCTGCGCGAGGCGCTCGTCGCCAAGGGGGCGGCGACCCGCGAGGCCAAGGAGGCCGTCGCCGCCGCCGTGTCGGTCGCGAACCGGTGCCCGTACTGCGTCGAGGTGCACGGCGCCACGCTGCGCGGACTGCTGCGCGGCGAGTCGGCGTTGGCCGTGGCCGAGCAGCGCTGGGACGAGGTGACCGATCCGAAGCTGCGGGCCATCGCGCAGTGGGCCGGCGGATCCGGACCGGGCGCCGCCGGGTCCGCCCCGGCCTCCGCCCCGGTGCCGTTCAGCGCGGCGGAGGCGCCCGAGCTGATCGGGGTCGCGGTGACGTTCCACTACGTGAACCGCATGGTCAACATCTTCCTCGCCGACTCGCCGTTGCCGGCCGGCATTCCCGGTCCGGCCCGGTCCGGCGTACGCCGGATGGCCGCCTGGCTGATGGGCTCGCTGGCCCGCCGTACGGTCGAACCGGGGGACTCGTTGCCGTTGCTGCCGGCGGCCCCGCCCCCGGCGGACCTGCACTGGGCCGCCGGTAACCCGGTCGTCGCCGATGCCTTCGCCCGTGCGTACGCGGCCATCGACGCCGGTGCCCCGACGGTGCCGGCGGCGGTCCGTACGCTGATCCGGGAACGTCTGGCCGACCCGACCGCGCAACCGCCGGGGCTCAGCGCCCGCGCCTGGGCCGACGCGGCCGTCGCGGACCTGCCGGCGGAGCAACGCCCGGCCGCTCGGCTCGGTCTGGTGACCGCGTTCGCGTCCGCCCAGGTCGGCACGGACCTGGTCGACGACTTCCGGCGGGCCCACCCCGGCGACGACACGCTGATCGCCTTCACCGCGTGGGCCAGCCTGGCCGCGGCCCGACAGATCGCCGCGACCCTGACCGGTGCCGGTACGCCCGTGCCCCCGGCCCTGCCGCACCTAGAAGCATGACCACGACCAGGCCGGTCAACCCGTGGGCCGCCCTTGCCGTGCTCTGCCTGGGCAACTTCCTGATCCTGCTCGACACCAGCATCGTCAACACCGCCGCGCCGGTGATGATGAGCTCGCTCGACACCGGCATCGGCACCGTGCTGTGGGTGCTCAACGGGTACCTGCTGGCCCTGTCCACCCTGCTGATCGTCTTCGGTCGGCTCGGTGACCTGGTCGGTCCGCGCGCGGTGTTCGTCGGCGGGCTCGCCGTGTTCGCGCTCGCCTCGGCGTTCTGCGGCGCGGCGCAGAGCCCCGGCCAGCTCATCGCCGCCCGGGTGCTCCAGGGCATCGGCGCCGCGGCACTGCTGCCGCAGGCGCTGGTGCTGGTCTCGGCCATCTTCCCGCCGGCTCGCCGGGGTGCGGCGTTCGGCATTTTCACCGCCGTCGCCGGCATCGCGGCGGTCAGTGGCCCGACCGTCGGCGGCCTGATCGTCACCCACCTCGGCTGGCAGTGGATCTTCTACGTCAACGTGCCGCTCTGCCTCGCCGGCATCGCGCTGGCGCTGCGGCTGGTCCCGGACCTGCGCCAGCCGCGACCGAAGAGCTTCGACCCGGTGGGTCTGGTGCTGGCCACCCTCGGCCTCAGCGGCCTGGTGTACGCGCTGGTCGAGGGGGAGCGGCACCACTGGGGCAGTGTCGCCGGCCCGGTGACGATCCCGATGATCCTGCTCGCCGCCGGCCTGCTGCTCGGGCTGTTCGTGCTCTGGGAACGCCGCCAGCCCGAACCGTTGATCCCGCTCGGGCTGCTGCGCAACCGGGACTACACGATCGCCACCGTCATCACCCTGATCACCTCGTTCGCCCTCTACGGTTTCCTGCTCCTGTTCGTCATCGAAACCCAGACCCTGTACGGCATGACGCCGCTGGAGTCCGGCCTCGTCGCGCTGCCGTGGACGATCACGCTCAGCGCGGTTGCCCCGGTGGCGGGCCGGCTCGCCGATCGGGTCGGTGGCCGGATCCTGCTCGTGATCGGGCTGGCGGCGTTCGCGGCCGGGGTGCTGGGCATGGCGTTCCTGCCGACCCGGGACTCGTCCGTGTGGGTCTTCGTCGCGCCCCTGGTCCTGATCGGCATCGGGATGGGTGCGGCGATCGCACCGACGACCACCGAGGCGATGCGCAGTGTCGCCCCGGCGCAGGCCGGGGCCGCCTCCGGGGTGCTCAACACGGCCCGCCAACTGGGCGCGGTGCTCGGTGCCGCGGTGATCGGCGCGGTGCTACAGAACCGGCTGGTGTCCGCCCTGGAGCAGACCGCGCGCCAGCAGGCGGCCGGGCTGCCACCGGCGGAACGGCCGGGTTTCCTGGCCGGCATCGCCGACGCCACCGAGGACGGGTTGCGGCTGGGCAGCGGTCAGCAGGGCGGTTTCACCGTCCCGGACCAGCTTCCGGCGGACGTGGCCGAACGGGTCGAGCGTTCGGCGGCCGACGCGTTCGGCGACGCGCTGCTCGCCGCGGCCCGTCCGACGCTGGCCGTGGTCGCCGGCGCGCTGCTGTTCGGCAGTCTGCTCGCCATTTTGATGAGCCGGCGGGTCCGGTCGGACCGGGTGCCGGCGCACCGGCCGGACGGGGTGACCGCCGGGCACCGATAGTCGTCACTCCTGGGGGAACGCCGAACGCCGGCCGGTTCGCACCGGCCGGCGTTCGGTGTGTCGAGGGTCAGGAACGCTGCGCGGCGGCGAACTGCCCCGGCTTGCGGCCCGGCCCGGCCGGGCCACGGTAGGCCTGGGCGATGTTGAGCCACTGCTCGGCGTCCGGCCCGGTGGCGACCAGGGCCAGGTCGTCGCGGTGCCGCCGCCTGGTGACGAGCAGGCAGAAGTCGGCGGCCGGGCCGGTGATCCGCTGCTCGGCGTCCTCCGGGCCGCTGACGAACGGTGCCCCCGACGGCAGGGTCAGTTCGAACCGGAACTCCACCTCCGGCGGGGTCAGATCCCGGGCCAGGTAACCGAAGTCCCAGGTCCGGACCGCGAATCCGACCAGGTGCGCGATCCGGTCGGTGAATTCCCGCCGTACGCCGAGCGCGTCGGCGATGTCCTGGCCGTGCCCGAACAACTCCATCATCCCGGCGGCGGCGAGCACCGGCGCGGGCAGCGGGCGGACCAGCCACGGTACGAGCTTGCCGGCCGGGACCGACGCCAGCGCCTGCTCGGCGTTCGCCCGCTCGGTACGCCAGAGGCCCAGCAGCACCTTCGGCGGCGCGGCCAGGAACGGTGCCATCGCCCCGGCGACGTTGGCGTTGAAGTCATTGCTGAGCCGGCTCGTCATCGCCGTGAACTCGTCCGGGCGGGCGGCGGCCAGGGTCGCCATCCGGAAGGTCGCGGCGAGGTGGGCGACCTGGTGGGCGACCGTCCAGCCATCCGCCGGGGTGGGCAGACTCCACTGGCTCTCGTCGATGTTCGCCACCAGACCGTCGATGTCGTTCCCGTCGGCGATCAAGGCGGGGATCACGTTCTCCGGTGTTGTCACGCGTGTCTCCTCTCACTCGGTCGGCTGGTGTCCGGTTCGCCGGGGGACGGACCGGGCCCGCCGCGGCACCGGCCCGCCCGGTCACCCGCGCGGTCCGGCTCGGGCGATGAGCACGCCGACCGCTCCATCGATGCAGTCCGATCAAGCTTCGCCTCGGCCGACCCACGCTGTCTTCTCTGTGCATGCGGAGTCTCCATTCGCGCACGATGACCCGCCCGCGCGATTTCCGGAATGGCAGATCCGGCAAGCTGGAAGAACACCGATCGGGCAATTTGCCCTACGGTCGAAAAACGCGGGTGTACGCCGAGTCTCGACATCCGCCGCGCACTCGCAATTCCGCGAATTGTTCCCGAAAAACGGTTGCCGGTGGCGTACCGGCGGCTGGCGGCCCGGCCCTGGTCAACGCCCGGAGGGCTGGCTGTCCGCCGTCTCCCGCAGCGCTCCGAGCAGGCCGTGCAGCGCCGGCTGGGCCGGTGACGACTCCCGCACGGCGGCGTAGATGACGCGCACCGGAACGGGGTTGCGGACCCGGCGTACGACAACGGCCGGGTGGCGGTTGCCCAGTCCCATCTCCGGCACCAGGCTCACGCCGAGTCCGGCGGCGACAAAGCCCTGCGCGGTGGCGTAGTCCTCGCTCTGCACTCCGAACTCCGGTCGGAAGCCGGCCGACGCGCAGGCGTCGAGAACCGCGTCGAGGCAGGGTCCGGGCCATTCGCTGCCGACCCATGCTTCATCGGCCAGGTCGGCCAGTTCGAGCACCCGTTTCGCGGCGAGCCGGTGCCCCCGGGGCAGTACGGCGGCGTACCGGTCGTCGAGCAGGTGGGTGAACCGGATCCCGTCGCCGGTCAACCGGTCGGGGGACCGGACCACTATGGCCAGGTCCGCCCCGCCCTGCTTCAGTTCCGGCAGCGACTGCTCGGGTTCACCCAACCGCAGCTCGACCCGGACGTCGGGGTGGGCGCGGCGGAACCGGGCCACCGCCGGTGCCACCAGGCTCGCCCCGGCGGTGGCGAAGTAGCGCACCGCCAGCCGTCCGGTCCGCCCGGCCCGCAGGTCGGCCAGTGCGGTCTCCGCCTCGGCGACCTGTTCACCGATGGCGGCGGCGTAGTCGTTGAGCAGCCGGCCGGCGTCGGTCGGCCGTACGCCGCGCCCGGTCCGCTCCAGCAGCGCGAGCCCGGCCTCCCTTTCCAGCACGGTGATCTGTTGGCTGACCGCCGAGGGGGTGTAGCCGAGGTCGCGGGCGGCCGCGGTGACCGAACCGCTGGTCACGACCGCCCGGAGCAACTGCATTCGCCGTACGTCAAGCATGTAGCTCACCTTAACGCTCCATGCAGATCTTTTCGCTTGTCTTACACCTGCTTCCGGGACACGGTGAACGTCAGTCCACCCTCAGGAGGCAACGGTGCTCAGCGGCTCGCGCGGAACCCTCGTACGCATGGCGGTCCTCGCCCTGCTCTGGGGATCGGGCTTCCTCTGGATCAAGGTCGCCCTCGGTGGCGGTCTGACCCCGCTCCAGATCACCGTCATCCGCTGTGCCCTCGGCGCGGCCGTCCTGCTTGCACTCGCGTACGCCGCGCGCCAGCGCCTCCCGCGCGACCGGCGGACCTGGCTGCATCTCGTCGTGGCCGCGTTTTTCTGCAACGCCCTGCCGTTCTTCCTGTTCAGCGTCGGCGAACAGACGGTCGACTCCGGCGTGGCCGGGGTCCTGAACGCCACCACCCCGCTGTGGTCCCTGCTGATCGCCCTCGCCCTGCGTGCCGAGCGCCACCCGCACCCGCTCCGGCTGACCGGCCTCGCGCTCGGCTTCGCCGGCACCCTGCTCATCTTCGCGCCCTGGCAGGAGACGGGCCTGACCAGTTGGGGTGCCCTGCTGCTGCTCGCCGCGGCGGCCAGCTACGCGGTCGCCTTCGCCTACATGGCCCGTCACCTGAGCGGGCGGCCGACCGGCCCGCTCGCCCTGTCCGCCGCCCAGCTGATCACCGCGACCGGCCTGACCACGTTGGCGCTGCCGGTCGGATCGGCCGGGCCGTGGGCGCCCACCCCGACCGCGATCGTCGCGGTCGTCGTGCTCGGCACCCTGGGTACGGGGGTCACCTTCCACCTCAACGCCCGGCTCATCGCCACCGAGGGCCCGGTCACCGCCGCCACCGTCGGCTACCTGCTGCCGGTCGTCTCGGTGGCCCTGGGCGCGCTCGTCCTCGACGAACAGCTCAGCCCGCGGATCCTCGTCGGTATGGCGGTCGTGCTCGTCGGCGTCGGCCTGACCCGCACCCGCCAGCGCGAGTTGCCGCAGGTGGGGGCCGTGGTCCGGGGCTGACCCAATATCCCGTCGCCGGCCAATGTTGTCGTCCTAGACAACAGTGTGTGGCACACACTATAGTTTGACGCATGCCGAGTGATGACATCCTCCGGACGCACCTCCAGGAACTCCGACGGGGCACGGTGGTCGCGGCGAGCCTGGTGGCGCTCCGCCAACCCGGCTACGGCTACGCCCTGCTCCAACGCCTGACCGACCACGGCTTCCCGGTCGACGCGAACACCCTCTACCCGCTGCTGCGCCGCCTTGAGGAACAGGGCCTGCTGACCAGTGAGTGGAACACCGACGAGAGCCGGCCGCGCAAGTTCTACCGCACCAGCGCGGACGGGGAGACCATCCTGGGTCGACTCCTTGCCGACCTCGCCGCCATCCAGACCTCGATGACCGGGCTGATCGAAGGAGCCGACCGATGAACACCCTGACCGACCGCTACCTCGCCGCGACCCTGACCTCCGTACCCGCGCAGCGGCGCGACGAGATCGCCGCCGAACTCCGCGGCTCGATCGAGGACATGATCGAGGACCGGGCCGGCAACGGCCAGGACCCCGCCACCGCCGAACGGGACGTGCTCACCGAACTCGGCAACCCGGAACGCCTCGCCGCCCGCTACGCCGACCGGCGACTGCAACTCATCGGCCCCACCTACTACCTGGTCTGGGCCCGGCTGATGCGGCTACTGCTCAGCTTCGTACCGGCCATCGTCGGCACCGTCGTCGCCGTGATCGACGCCGCCGACGGCGGATCGGTCGGCGACGTGATCGGCTCCGGGATCGGCGCCGCCATCGAGGTCGCGGTCCAGATCGCCTTCTGGGTCACCCTCGCCTTCGCCATCGCCGAACGCAGCAAGACCAAACTCGACCTGCCCGACTGGACCGTCGACCAGCTTCCCGACGCCCCGGTCGACCGTCAGGTGAGCCGCACCGACACCGTCGCGGCCGTCGTCACGATCACCCTGCTTCTCGCCTACCTGCCCTGGCAGCACTTCCGCTCCTGGGTGCAGGCCGCCGACGGCACCAACATCCCGATCATCGACCCGGCGCTGTGGACGTCCTGGCTCCCGGCCCTGATCGCCGTCCTGGTCGCCAGCGTGGCCTTCGAGATCGTGAAGTATCGGGTCGGGCGCCGGACCTGGCCGCTGTTCGGGGTCAAGGTCCTGCTCGACCTGGCGTTCACCCTCCCGGTGATCTGGCTGCTGCACACCGACCGGCTGCTCAACCCGGCCCTGGTGGACCGCTTCGACTGGCTCGGCAACGACGACAACCTGAGCAACGTCGCCACCCTCAGCGTCGTCATCACCGCCATCGTCGTCTTTTGGGACATCGTCGACAGCGCGATCAAGACCCGCCGCGCCAACGCCTGACCAGCGGCCCGACCGGACGCCACCCCGTCACGTGACCGACGTGACCGGGGTGGCGCCACGGTGTTCGGGCACCGAATGCGCCAACCGACGGTGCTCACTCGGGCTCACCCCGTGCACCCGTTTGAAGGCCGCGCTGAAACCGAACCCGTCCGCGTAGCCGAGCTGACGCGCGACGGCCGCCACCGTCGCGGTCGACCCGGTCAGCAGATCCGCCGCCAGCGTCATCCGCCAGTCGGTCAGGTACGTCAACGGCGGCTCACCCACCAGTTCGGTGAACCGCTTTGCCAGCGTCGTACGCGACACCCCGGCCCTGGCGGCCAGCGAGGCGATCGTCCACGGTTGGTTCGGTGCGTCGTGCATGGCCCGCAGCACCGGCCCCACCGTGTCGTCACCCAGCGCGCGATACCAGTCCGGCGGCTCGGCGCCCGGCTGGTCGAACCAGTCCCGCAGCGTGCAGACCAGCAACCAGTCCAGCATCCGGTCCAGCACTATCTGCCGACCGGGACGACAGCTGCCGAGCTGCGAATCAAGATAGTCACGCAGCGACGCGCAGTCATGGTCGTCCGTCGCCACCAGCACGGGCGGTAACACCCCCAACAGCCGCTGCGGCGCCCGCCCCTGCACGTGGTACGCCCCGGCCAGCAGCACCGTCCGCTCGGCCGGATCCGCGTCCGGAGCGGGCTCGGTCACCCGCGACTGCCCACAGTGCACGTCACGAAGTTCACCCGGCCGGAACTCCGACCGGGGCTCGGTGGAGAAGACAAACGGCTCCGGTCCACGTACGACAACGGCCTCGCCGACCCGTACCTGAAGCGGCTTCTCGCCTCCCGCCCGGGTGATCCAACCCTCACCGCGCAGTGGTACGCACAGCGTCAGCGGTGCGCCGTCGACAAAGCGCAGCGCCGCCGGTGGCGTCAACACCGAACGGCCGAAGGCCGCACCGTCCGCGCGTACGCCGCGCAGTAAATCGTCGAACGGGTCCATCAACTCACCATAGGTCGCGGACGATCGCACATGCTTGTCGTACGGCAGACCATGTCCGGCCCGCCGCCCCGCCGATTGACTGGTCTGCATGACAACAGACGTGAAGGACATCCTCGTCATCGGCGGCACCGGCAAGATCGGCCGCCGGCTGGTCCGTACGCTCCGGGCCTCGGGCCGACCGGTCCGCGCGGCCTCCCGCTCCGGTGAGAGACGCTTCGACTGGTCGGAACCGAGCACCTGGTTACCGGCGGTGGAGGGCATCTCGGCGGTCTACCTGATGGCCCCGGAGGACCCGAAGGATGCCGACGACTTCGTCACGCTCGCGACAGAATCCGGCGTCAGTCGGTTCGTGGCGCTGTCCGGACGCGGAATCGACCAGATCGAGGGCGACTTCTCGCCGGGCATGCTCGCCGCCGAGCAGGCCGTACGCGACTCCGGCGTCGAATGGACAATCATCCGGCCGAACAACTTCAACCAGAACTTCGACGAGGACCTGTGGCGGCAGCCGCTGCGCGACGGCCGACTGGGTCTGCCGATCGGCGTCACACCGGAACCGTTCGTCGACGCCCAGGACGTCGCCGACGTCGCCGCGCTCCTGTTGACCACACCTTCCGACAGTCATCACGGGCAGGTGTACGACCTGACCGGCCCCGAAGCGCTCACCTTCGCCACGGTGGTGGCGACAATAGCCGAGGCCGCCGGACGCTCCATCCGGTACGACCAGCTGACGCCCGACCAGTACCGGACCGAACTGCTCGCCCAGGGCTACCCGGAGGAGACCGCCGCCGCCCTGAACGTCATGTTCGCCGGAATGCGCGCCGGACACCTAGCCAACCCGACCGACACCGTACGCCGCCTGCTCCGCCGCCCCCCGACCACCTTCAACACGTACGCCGCTCGGGCAGCCACAACCGGCGCCTGGTCCTAACCCCCTCCCCCTTCTCTTTTCTCGCCGATCTAGGGCAAATACGTGCTAGTTGATCTCCGATCACCACCATTTGCCCTAGATCGGCGAAGAGAGGGAGCGGGGGGGAGGGGGAGGGGGGAGGGGTTAGGCGGCGGTGATGCGGGCGGCGTGGAAGACGGTGGCCGGGAGTTCGTGGTGGAGCCGCCAGAGGATCCGCATCGGGCGGTCACCGGTGTGCGACTCGTACGTCATCGGGCCTGCGTAGAGGTAGGGCGGCACACCCAGGTCACCGTCGCGTTCCTTGGTCTCGCGGACGAACAGGTGCACGCTCGACCCACGCTGCCGGTGGTTGATGTACCGCTGGCCGGTCGGTGAAGCTGACGAGGTGGTGCTCTGTGACTCCCACTGGAACAGCTCGGGGGTGACCGAACGGTCGGCGTACATGGTGGTGGGGGAGTAGTGCCGCTCTGATTTGACCAGGGTGACGAAGAAGATGTCGGCCTGCTCCGCCTCCACCCACTTCACCCCCTCCCGCATCGACGCCGGATCCGGTACGCCGAACCCCGCCAACACCTCGTTCCGGCTGTACCGCGCGTGCACCCGCAGCGGCACAGTCGGCGACGCTGGCGGTCCGACCACCCGATGCATCCGTTCCCGCAGCACCTCGTAGAGCTGCCCCAACTCGGCCCGCCGGTCAGGGTGTTCCGACCAGAGCCGGATCAGCCGCTGCTCCCGTTCGTCGGCCGCGACCTTCGGCCCCCACAGGTTGAGGTACATCAGGTCGACCAGCCGCCCGGGAGCCGGCGCCTCACCGGAGGCGATCTGCCGCAGCAGGCCGAGCCGGTCCGGATCGTCCAGGTGCAGCATCCGCCCGATCGCCGGCCCGAGGTTCCGATCGTCCGGACCGGCCGGTTTGGTGTCCAACCCGGCGAGTCGACGCAGCCCCGCCCAGCCACCGATGCTCTTGCGCCGGTAGAGATCCTCGACCTCCAGCCCGGTCTCACGCAGGTACTCGGCCAGGCTGACGTCACCGAGCTGGCGCAGCTCGGCGGTGAGGTTCTTGGTCGAGCTGGGCAGCGCGCTTTTCAGGTTCGCCAGCACGATCTCCTTGGCAACCCGGTCCAGCTCCACGTGGCAGCCACTGGGCAGGGTGGGAAAATCTTCGCGTACGGCGGTCTCGATCGCCCGCCGGCTGACCCCGGTCAGTGCTCGCCAACGCAGGTCGAAGCGAAAATTGGCGTGCTGCCCACCGATGAAGTCGAGAACCGTCAGGCACGCTTTGTTGTCGTCCAGGCGCAGCCCACGGCCGAGCTGCTGAAGGAAAATGGTGGCGCTCTCGGTCGGCCGCAGCATCAGGATCGTGTCGACCATCGGCAGGTCGACACCCTCGTTGAACAGGTCAACGGTGAACAGCACCCGTACCTCTCGGGTTTTGAAAGCGTCGATCAGCGCGCGGCGGCCGGTGGTGTCCTTCGAGGTCACCGCCCGTGCCGGCACACCGGCCCTGGTGAACGCCTCCGCCATGAACTCGGCGTGCCCGATGCTGACGCAGAACCCGAGCGCCCGCATGCTGCCGACATCGACCTTGTCCCGCACGGCTTGCAGGATGAAACGGGCGCGGGCATCGTTCCCGGTGTAGAGCCGATTGAGGTCGGTAATCTCGTAACCCTGCCCGCGTTTCCATGTCAGCGTCGACAGGTCAACATCGTCGTGCAGCCCGAAATACTGGAACGGCGCGAGCAGTTGCCGCTCCAGCGCCTCCCACAGGTGCAGCTCAACGGCCGCATGTCCGCCGAACCACAGCCGCACGTCTTCGCCGTCAGCCCGGTCCGGGGTCGCGGTCAGCCCCAGGAGTACGCGCGGCAGCACGTGCTCCAGCAGCTTCGTGTACGTCGGCGCGGCGGCATGGTGGAACTCGTCCACGATCACCATGTCGTACCGGCTCGGGTCGAAGTCCGGGTGTTGCAGCGACTGGATCGAGGCGAAAACGTGCCGCCACTCGGTCGGCCGCTCGCCGCCGACCAGGATTTCCCCGAAACTGCCGTCGCGCAGCACGTGCCGGAAAACCGACCGGCTCTGCCGCAGAATCTCCTCCCGGTGCGCGACGAACAGCAGCGACTCGACGGTTTTGGTCCGACGTAGTTCGCGGTAGTCGAGCGCGGCGACGACGGTCTTGCCGGTGCCGGTTGCCATCACCACCAGATTGCGGTATCGCCCGTGCACAATCCGCTCGGCGGCGAGGTCGGCCAGGATCTCCCGCTGGTATCCGTACGGCCGGACGTCGATGTTGGTGATCTCGACATCGGGATCGCTGACCGTGCCGTTGCCGGTGTGTTCGTACCGCAGTGCCCGGCGCAGCCGCTCGCCATCCTCGGCCGGGTCGTATGGCTCGAACGCCGGGTCGCTCCAGTAGTCGGTAAAGGTGGCCTCGAACGTGTTGATGACCGACGGCTGTTCGAGGTTGGAGACCCGGATGTTCCACTCCAGGCCGTCAACCAGCGCCGCCTTCGAAAGATTCGAAGACCCGACGTACGCGGTGCTGGCCCCGTTGTGGCGGCGGAACAGCCAGGCCTTGGCGTGCAGGCGGGTGGTTCTGGTCTCGTAGGAGACCTTGACCTCGGCACCCAACTCGACCAGCCGGTCCAGCGCCCGTTGGTCCGTCGCACCGAGGTAGGTGGTGGTGATGACCCTGACCCGGCCACCGCGTTCGATCAGCTCCCGGATGGGGCGCTCGACCAGACGCAGCCCGTACCACTTGATGAACGCACAGAGCAGGTCGACCTCGTCGGCCGACGCCATCTCGGTAGCCACCTCGTGCCCGATGCGCGGCTGATTCCGCCCGTTGACCAGCAGCGCCCCACTCGACAGTGGAGTGCTCGGCCGTACGGGGAACCTTGGCTCCTCCGGCGGTGTGGGCGGATCCGCGATGGCGGTCAACAGCTTGTGTACGTCGGCCACCTGGTCGGCGCCGTCAACGGCCCGTGGCTCGATCGCCGCGATCGTCTCGGCGATCTGGTTCGCCATCGCCACCTGCCGAGCCAGACCTTCCCTGTCCGAGCCACCGACCGCACGCAACGCCCGCGTGGTCAACGCGGCAATATGCCGCCCCAACACCTCATGCGCGTCCACCGGATCCAGATCCGCACGTTCCACCAGCTCAGACCCGATCACACCCAGCCGAGCATCCAGCCCGTACGTGATCAGGTGCTCGTAAATCCCCCGCCCCAACTCAGTCACTAGAGTAAACCTATACTCGCAGTCCGGCGAGGTAAAGAACAAACCACGGGGCGAGCTGCCGCAGCTGGCAGTGAAGCGTCGATGTTCATATGAACGTAGCGCTCATACAGTCTCGTGATCCGAATCGATAGCTATGTCGGTCCATTCGCTAAATTCCTCAAGGATAACTATTGGTTCGCTACCAGCAATCACGCTTGCTATCTTCTGCAATAGGTGTGGAGACCGATGGCCGGTTGCTATGGCGACCTCTACGTTGCGTTTGAGTGGCCAGCCCTCGGAAAGTACTCCTTGCGAGAGTAGTCGTTTGACAACCTTCAAGGCGCGACCGGGGCCTCGCTCGACGTGTGCAAACCAGTAGAACTCACTTTCCAGACGTATGTTTGCGTCGATATCTTGTGTCAACAGGTCCGCCACTAGGGCAGTTGCCTCAAGGTCCTTTTCCATTACAAATAGTATTTGCGCGAGATTGACAATATTGTTGGGATCTGCGGGAGAAAAGCTGCACGCCTGCTCAAGAACTTCGAGAGCGGCCTCCAGTTGCCCTTCGTGGTGATGTAAGAAAAGACCAAACCGACCAAGGATATCTGGACTAGCTGCACGTTCCGCCAACGCCCGCCCGAAAAGAGCATGCGCCCGGTCCATTTCTCCTCGCACAGCGAGCAGTTCGGCAAAGTTCGCGAGGTTGTTGACATGCCCTGGATCGATTTCTAGGGCGCGGGTGTATAGCCTCTCTGCAAGTCCGGGGTCACCTATTGTTGTTTCGGCGAAGATGGCGAAATTACCGATTAGGTTGGCGTCGCTTGGATTGGCCTCGACCGCATTTTCGTAAAGCTCGAGGGCGGAATCTATCTCACCCGGAATGCTGCTGAGGTAGCGGGCATAGCTGGCGGCTGCCCAACTGTTGAAAGGATCTGACGCCACGGCCCTGTTGAAGAATGCCCGTGCTTCGTCATGGGCACCGTGTTTGCCAAGGAAGTCTGCGAAGTCGGCCAGGTTACTTGCATGGTTTGGGTCTACTTTTAATGCTCGTGTGTAGAGCGTCCTGGCAAGGTCATCATTTTGAAGTTTTGTCTCCGCAAACACTGCGAAACTGCCGATTGTGTTTGGATTACGAGGATCGACTTCAATAGCCTTTTCGAATAGCTCGTGGGCCTGATTCAGGTCTCTCTTTTGGTCGGCCGTGAATCGAGCGTAGCTAACAAGAACTGAGCCGTCCGTGGGCCCGCTCTCGGTTGCTCGTCTAAATAGTTCCTGCGCGCCGTCAAGATTGCCGAGCTGTGCCTCTAGGTTAGCGAGTCTTGTCAGCGTAACAGTATTTGCAGGAACGAGCTCCAATGCGCGCAGATAGAGGCGCTTGGCAAGGTCGAGATCGCGAAGTTTTGTCTCGGCGAAGATCGCAAAGTTCGCGATTAGAGCATGACCCGTGGGATCGACCTGAAGAGCCTGCTCGAATAGCTCCCGTGCACGATTGATCCCACCAACTTCGCTGGACATGAACCGTGCGTAACGCTCTAACACCCAGCTATTGGTGGGCGAGAGCGACATTGCACGATCAAGCAGTTCGCGCGCTTCGCCTCGTCGTCCACGATCCGATTGGAAGCCGGCGAACGCAGAGAGCAATTCGAAGTTTTCTGGATTGATCTCGAGTGCCTGTGTGAAGAGTCGCTCAGCGAGATCGAAGTCGCGGAGTGTTAGTTCGGCGAAAATGGCAAAGTTACTGATGAGGCTGACGTCGTTGGGGTTAGTTGCAATCGCGCTCTCGAAAATTTCGCGAGCACGGCCTTCCTCTCCTTGTTGATCAGCTAAGAACCGGGCGTACCTTGACAGCATAAGGATGTTGCCCGGATCAGCTGTCATTGCTTGGTCGAAAATCAACCGCGCATCCTGTACGCGGCCCTCACGTGAAAGGAAATCCGCGAAGTTGAGCAGGTTCCGCAAATGTGCGCCGTCTATCATCAGGGCGCGTTGGTAGAGATCGCCTGTCAAGTCGGTGTCACGAAAATATGCTTCGGTGAAGGCTGCAAAATCGCCAAGAAGATCAGGGTTAGTGGTGTCGACACGAACTGCTTTCTCGTACATTTCGCGTGCTCGGGTGAATTGCGTTGTATATGAGCCTAGTATTTCAGCATACCGTGCCAGTACTAGGCTGCTGTGAGGATGCTCCATGAGTGCGCGCTCAAACAGTTCGGTAGCCCGTTCGAGCTGGCCTATACGCGCGTTGAATCGCGCGAAATTGACGAGGTTATTAGCGTGTCCTGGATCTATCTCAAGTGCTCGCGTGTATAGTGACCTGGCTAGATCGGCATCACGAAGGATGGTCTCAGCGAAGATGGCGAAGTTGCCTATTAGTCCTTCGTCGTCCGGGTCGACTTCAATCGCCTTCTCGTACACCTCTTTGGCTCGAACGAAATCTCGCGCTTTGCCACTGAGGAAACGTGCGTAGCTTTCAAGTACCCAACCGCTGAAAGGATTCGCCAGGATGGCGCGTTCGAACAATTCGCGTGCGCGATCCTGATCCCCTTTGCTCGCCAGGTATTCGGCGAAACCCGCAAGATTAATGGCATGGCTAGGGTCAATGTCGAATGCTTGGGCGTAAAGTCTTTCGGTAAGACTGGCGTCCCGGAGTCTGGTAGCTGCAAAATTGGCGAAGCTGCCGACTAGATCGGGATCGACCGGGTCAACCTCAACTGCTCGTTCGTACAATTCGCGAGCGTGTGCGAATTCTCTCAAATGTTCGGCGAGGAAGCGAGCGTATCCCTCAAGGGCCCAGCTGTTGCGTTCGTCTGTTTGGATTGCCCTCTCAAAAAGTTCTTGAGCTTTAGCATAGTCCTGCTCCTGCGCGAGCATATCAGCGAAGTTTGCAAGATTTATTGTGTGCTGCGGCTCGATTGCGAGCGCGCGGGTGTATAGGCGGTTAGCGAACGCGGTATCGTGAAGCTTGGTTTCGGCGAAGATTGCGAAGCTGCCAAGCAAATCCGGGTCAAGCGGATTGAGCTCGATGGCTCTCTCGTAGATCTCGCGAGCGCGATCGGAGTCTTTCATCTCATTCTGGAGGAATTCGGCGTAGCTGCTCAGTGCGTGACTGCTTGAAGGATTGGTCGCGATGGCTTCTTCGAAGAGTTGAAGCGCGCGGGTCGGAGCGCCTTTTTGGGCCTCACTTTGTGCTTCGTGCACTAAACGACGCGCGCTTTCTTCATTGCTGTCTCTGGCTATTGTCTGATCGATGGAATCCCCGACGTCAATTTCCGAACCAACTGTTCCTGTGCCAACCTCTGCCTTCGGTATAGATTCTGGCGATATAACATTGGCCGTCGGTTCGGGTTTCCGTGCGCCTTGCTCCATAGCAGGTAAATTGTAGATGAATTTGAGTCGCTGTACTTCTTTGGCCGAAATTGCCAGAACTAGCTCTTGACCTTCATGGTCCTGTTCTCGTGCTCTATCTTCCTGGCGCTCAGAAATGTTCTGGTTTAGATGCACCTGAGGTGTGGAGAGGGTGACTGGCGGGTCTGGTATATCCGCCGGCGCCGGCTCATCAAGGCTGTCCGGTTCATTTTGATCCTGGCGATTTGGTGGCCTTTTCTTCTTTGTGGCGGCATCTGCGAATTCCAGGAGTTGCCGTGCGGCATTCTCGGCACGCCTCCAGCGGCGTTGCTCGCCCGGAACAGGTATAAAACCCCATCCAACGACGCGAATCGGTGCTTCATCGCCCATCTGTCCACCCTACATCTAGTTAGGTGCTCCTGGACTTAGCAACGAAACGGCGGCTACCGCGCCTGTGGTGGCAGCGAACGCGATCTGTATACCCAGCATCCATTGTACTGCGCGTACCACGGCCACATTGGCGTTCGCTGCCTTGAGCGTCGCTGCACGTAGTTCAGTAAGGAGTTTGTGTTCGTCCCACCCGTGTAGGTGGGATAGTTCGAGAACCCTCGCCTGATCTGCTTCTGTAATCCGGTCGAGGAGAATGATTAATATTACTGCAATAAATGAGACACCCAGGAAGATCGTGGCAAGCAGCTCCAGGGTGTTTACTTTTCCTACCTGTAATGCGGATGCGACAAGCGTGGCTGCGGTCGCCGAGGCGAATGTCGCCAAGAGTTTTGCGGTGTCAACTTGGGCTCGTTGTCGTGCAAAGGTCCTGTCGGCTTGGCTTTCAAGCCACTCTGCGGGGGTCTGCCCCATTGGGCTAGTCCTCATTCCTCAGAGTCGGGCGATCGGTCGTCGCCAGGTGAGCACCTCGAACTGGAGAGAGGGCGACTTTACCAGCCCGATGCCTCTGTCGCGACCCGACGTTGGGCTTGTACCGGACTCTCCGGCCTACGATGTGCGGCGCAGCATCTCTTGGGTCGGAAATGTCCGGCCTGTGTTATTGATCTCGATGGAGCGGTTATTGCTGGTCCAGCGGTTCCTGTGGATGCAAGGGGATTGCATGCATCCTTGCTGCCACCTATGGCCACTACGTCCCGGCGGTTGGTGGCAACACTCCATGCAGGTGTTGCCGTTGCGCGCTCTGACGTGAGCCTGTGACGCTCGGTCATAGTGCGACCCCAACGAGCCGGTTCGTCCGGCACTCCGCTTGTCCCTCATCGACGGTTCGCAGCTAAGTCCTTCTGCGTCCGTCTGTGGCGGTAGGCGCATTGTGTCTGTCGATCTAGAGGGTGTTGGCCGGGGCTGGACGGCCTCTCGGCGGAGATCCAGGGCCACGAACGTTTCGGCAACCACGTTGAGATACGCGTGGGCAGCGAGTGGCATCACCCGTAGTACCACGCTAGATGGCCCGCCGGTAGCGTCTGAACGGAGCCGGCCTTGGCGGCGCGTGGGCGGGTGGGCCCGGTGCTGCAATTGCGGCCCGATCCATGCGACGTGGTTGCTGTCGCCGTATTGTGTTAGGGCGATAGGGAGCTGGCGGTTTGGTTCAAACCGGCTTCGGGCGGGTTAGTTCGACCTGATCACCTGGCTGGACCTCCACCTCGCCCTTCGGGTGGCGGATCTCGAGCACTGGCACACCCTCGTCGAGTTGCATGTCCCGTCGCTCGCTACCGGTTGGCATCCGCGCGATTACCGACCCGCCGGCTGGCAACTCCGCCTTCGTACGCTCCGGAGACTCGCGTACGCGGGTGCCGTGGCCTCGGATGGTGCTGACCAGGCCCTCGGAGCGGAGCAGGGAGACGGCCATCCGTACGGCTTCGCGGCCGATGCCGTACTCCTGGGTCAGTCGCGCCTCGCTCGCCAGCGTTGTGCCGGGCGCCAGTTCGCCGGACTCGATGCGCTCGCGGATCAGGTCAGCGAGCTGCACATAGACCGGCGTGTGCGAGCGCGGATCGATGCTCATACCGCACAAGTCTTGTTCCCCCGTGGGCCGGGCTGGTTGTGCCCCTGAGCCCCTGTCCGTATAGTCGCAGGATCGAACCCCGCTCATGGGCGAATTCGGATTACTGCCCCTGCGCTCGGGCTCGATTGGCATGGCCACTGAGCAGCCCCGCTGCCGTACTGCTGGACCGAGGCTGCGGTGGTGGGGCGGGGTGGTCCGCCCGTTCGCGGCGGACGGGTGGGCCACCCCTTCCAGACCCGATCCGAACCGGAAGGCAGGCACAGGATGCGCAACTTCTTGGCACGGTTCCGCAGGGGCGAACGGGAGAGCAGGGGAGCCCACTACCGGTCCAGGGCGTACGCGCCGTTGCGGCCGTGGCAGGTGCGCGGGCGGCGGTTCCGCAGGGTCGGCTGGTTCGGGCGGCGCGGGCTCGACCCGGACGAGGTGCAGGAGTTCCTGGACCGGGTCGCCACCGACCTGACCAGCCTCTACGACGAGCTGGCAAAGAGTCGGGACGAGACAATCCGGGTCAAGGCGGCGCTGCGTCAGTGGCAGTCGCGCCAATCCCGTACGGCGAACGTCTCGGAGCGCTACTGATGGCCGACCGGGAGCGTTTTGTCGTACGCCTACCGGTGCTTGCCCGTGACCTTGCTGGCGCCCAGCGCCTCGCCCGGGTCATGGGCCGGACGATGCGGATCCTGCCGTACGTCGACCCGGGCGAGATCACCGTGTCGTACGAGGACGAGCAGCGCGTACATCATCGGGTTTTCTGTGACCGGTTGCTGGGTGCGGGCCGGCGCTGCCTGCTCCGCGCCGACCACGACGGCCCCTGCGCCCGCCGCCTGTCGCGCTGAACGGGCGTCCTACTCGTCCGGGTTCCAGTCGCGGAGCAGGTCGAAGACGCGTCCGTCGCCGTGCAGCCTCAGGGAGTCGAGCGGGATGCGGTTGTAGAGCCAGAGGACCACGTCACTGGCCGTGGCCCGAGCGGAGGCGGTGGGCGCGTCCGGGCCCTCGCCGGCGGCGGTGGCGCTGGGGAGGCGGGTGGTCCGTGCACCCTCTGCGTCGAGCGAGAGTCGCCAGGAGTGGCCCTCGATGGCGTGGAAGTCGAGGTCGGCGGGCTTGTGCGGCCAGGCGATCGTGGTCGCGCAGCAGGTGGTCAGGAACTCGTCCACACCGTCGAGCGCCACGTCTTCCGGCAGCGGGTGCGGGGCGTCCTGGGTGATCTGGGCGTCGTAGGTGTGGACCGCGACCTCCTGGACCCGGTGCCGGGCGACGGCACCGGCGGTCTGCGGCGACTCCGACCCGCCCCACCACGTCCAGCAGCCGCGATCCGGACCGGCCTCGCGCAGCGCGTTCAGTAGCCGCGCGGTGGAGTCGTCCCACCAGGTCAGCAGGGCTTCGCGCTCCCGAGGCGCGGGATCGAGGCCGTCCGGCGCGAACTCCGCCGGGGGAGTGGCGGCCGGACCGGCGTGGACAACGGCGGTCCATTTGCGCTGGCCCTTGCCCAGGTGTTCCACCAGATCCAGCAGCGTCCAGTCGGGGCAGGTCGGCACCGGTAGATCCAGGCTGGGTGCGGACAGAATCGCGGCGCGGAAGGCGGTCGCGCGTTCGTCGATCAGCCGCAGCAGCGCGGGGAACTCCAGGGTCTTTGCCACGAGGGGTGTCTACCACCCTCGCTTCGACAACCGGAACCCATTTACACCGCCGACGGCGGCTCGGCAAAGCATGCTCGCCGTCCGCGTCATTCGAGCTCCCCGCCGTACGTAGCCTGGTAGAGCAGTCGCCCCAGGCGCTGATGCAGCAGGTGGGCCTGCTGTAGGGGAAGCATGACCTGGCCCCAGCCGGGTCCGTCCGGGTCGCGTCGGACTGGTGCAGATCGATCAGGATGCTGGTCGACCGCTCGTCATCGGTGTCCCAGTGGGACATGGCCGTGAAGGAGAGGTAACCGTCGGCGTCGGGGCCGAGCTCGCCGGCCTCGATGCCGTAGCCGGCGCTGTACTCCGGCCAGCGATCTTCCCAACGTTGCTGCTTGACCTCCCGCCAGGACATGTCCTGCCGGTCAGTGCTGGCGGGGGGAGTCGTCCTGGTGGGTGGTGTCATCCGTTGCCGCTGGTAGGGCCGCTTCGGCGCTCATCGTGGTTCCTCCGACAGCTTTCCACCGGGTGTTGTCATCGCGCGGGTGCGACGACCGGCGTGACGGGAACCTAACTACAGCTCTCCGGTTCGATCGACGACTGAACCGGGGCGCGATGCCCCCCCCGGAACCTAGCGGCTCGCGTTGGTGCCGTTCACCTCGGTCTGGACCAGTTCCACCAGGTCCACGATCTTGGCGGCGACGCGTACGCCGAACGGGGTGAGGCTGTATTCGACGTGTGGCGGGATGGTGGCCTGTACGTCGCGCAGCACCAGGCCGTCGCGTTCGAGTCCCTGAAGGGTCTGGGCGAGCATCTTCTCGCTGACCCCGTCGACCCGGCGGCGCAGTGCGTTGAAGCGGTACGACCCCTCGTGTAACGCGGCGAGGGCGAGCAGGCCCCACTTGCCGGCCAGGTTCTCCACTATCCGCCGGGAGCCGCAGTCGCGGGCGAAGACGTCGGCGACCATCGCGTCGTCGCCGTCGTACCCGTCTGCGGCGGGGGTGGAGTCAACCATGGTCCCTACGGTAGCCGTGAGCTGGGCACTGAGGTTAGTGAAGGTGCTCACTTTTCCTCGGCGCTTTCGAAAAGTTAGTACATCCTTCTGGGAGGCAAGCCGTCAGTTGAGCCGCCGAAGGAGCTGGACATGATCGTCGTCACCGGGGCCACCGGGCATCTCGGCCCCATTGTCATCGAGGAACTGCTGGCGCGCGGTGTGCCCGCCGAGGAGATCGTTGCCGCCGTACGCACCCCGGAGAAGGCGGCCGGGCTCGCCGAGCGCGGCGTGCGGGTGCGCCGGGCCGACTACGACGACCCGGAGAGCCTGGCCAGCGCGTTCGCCGGTGCAGACAGGGTGCTGCTCGTCTCCGGCACCGATGTCGGGCAGCGGGTTCCCCAGCACCGCAACGCGGTCGAGGCCGCCCGCGCGGCCGGTGTCAAGCTGCTCGCCTACACCAGCATTCTGAACGCCGACACGACCAAGCTCGTGCTCGCCGCCGACCACCAGGCGACCGAGGCGATCATCCGCGAGTCGGGTGTGCCGTTCGTGCTCCTGCGCAACGGCTTCTACCTCGACCTCTACACCGAGGGCTTCGCCCAGAATCTCGAACACGGCGCGATCGTCGACGCCTCCGGCGACGGCAAGATGTCCGTCGCCACCCGGGCCGATTTTGCCGCCGCGGCTGCCGCCGTGCTCACCACCGAGGGACACGAGAACAAGGCGTACGAGCTGGGTAGCGACTGGGCCTTCACGGTGCCCGCCCTGGCCGCCGAACTGAGTCGCCAGACCGGCCGTACGGTGGTCTACAACGATCTCACCCCGGCCGAGTACACCGAGTTCCTGGCCGGTGTCGGTGTGCCGCGCCCGATGGCGGAGGTGTTGGCGGACACGCGGGTCGGCGTACTCCGGGGTGAGCTGTTCACCGACAGCGGTGACCTGTCGCGCCTGCTCGGCCGGCCGACCACGTCGCTCGCCGACGCCGTCGCCGCCGCACTCAAGGAACTCGGCTGATCCCGAGCCGATCCCGATCGAGGGGAGCGACCCGGTCCTGATCGAGAGCGGTGGCGTGCCGTTGGCGGCGGCACGCCACCGCCCCGCCGGCTACCCGTGGTCGGGTCACCCCCAGGTGGCGGGATCGGCGGCGGGCTCCTACGGTGGGGGCGACACTTGGAGGATGCGCGTGGTCGACGCGGGCGAGGCCGTGCGCTGGTTGCAACTGAACGCTCCCCGTGGCGGGCCGGACGACCTGTCTGGTCTGATCGCACGGGCGGCGCAGACGATCGGTGCCAGTGAGATCGTCGTCTACCTGGCCGACTACGGCCAGACCCAGCTCGTTCCGCTGCTCGCCAACGGCCTGAAGGACCGGGAGGTCCTGTCGATCGAGGCGACGCTCGCCGGGCGCGCGTTCAGCGGGCTCGACGTGCAGGTGACGGTCGACGGCGGAGACCGGATGTGGGTGCCGCTACTGGTCGGGTGCGAGCGGATGGGCGTACTGGAGGTTGTCACGCCGGCCGCCGGGGACCCGGGCATGGAGGGCGCCGCGCGGGAACTCGCCGTCAGCGTCGCCCAGGTCCTGGTCAACCGTCGGCCGTACGGCGACGTGGTCGAGCGGATGCGGCGACGCTTCCCGATGCAGGTCGCCGCCGAGATCGTCTGGGGGCTGCTGCCGCCGCTGACGTTCGCCACCGACGACATGATGGTCACCGCCATCCTCGAACCGTGTTACGACGTCGGTGGTGACGTCTTCGACTACGCGCTCAACGACAACGTACTCAGCGTCGGACTGTTCGACACGTGCGGGCACGGCATCAAGGCGAGCACGCTGGCCTCGCTCGTGGTCAACGTCTACCGCAACGCGCGCCGCTGCGGCCTGGATCTTGTAGACACCGCGCTCAGTATCGACAAGTGGATCCGCTCCGAGCACCCGAACCTCTTCTCCACCGCGCTGCTCGCCGAACTCCAACGCGACACCGGTCGGCTACGCATGATCAACGCCGGGCATCCCGGTGCACTGCTGCTGCGCGACGGCAAGGCCATCAGGGAACTGCCCGGCCCGACCGCGCTGCCACTCGGCCTCGGCCACATGTCCGCACGACGGCCGCAGGTGCACGAGGAGGACCTGCATCCGGGTGACCGGGTGCTCGCGTACACCGACGGTGTTACCGACGCGCGCAGTCTCGACGGCGAGCGGTTCGGGGTTGACCGGCTCGTCGACTTCGTCAACCGGGCACTCAACGACCAATTGCCGACGCCCGAGACGATGCGCCGCCTGGTACGCGCCGTCGTCGCGCACCAGGACGACGAACTCCAGGACGACGCGACGGCGATGTTCCTCGAATGGCGTCCACCCCGAAGCCCGCTCGCCCATCTCTCCGGCGCCGACTCGTAGGGCAGCGCGATCATCTCCACGCCCACCGGACCGGGCGGCGCAAACCCGCGTGCGGTCGGCGCGTCGGCGGCGGTAACGTTCCGGTCTGCGGCGAGGGCGGCTCCTGGGCGTGCTTCCTTCTATCTTCTTCTGAAAAAGGCACTAGCGCGCCCGATCTCCGCCCTCGCCGTCCATCCACTGTGGAGAGGGCGGTGTCGGCCGTGGCGATCGCACTCGGTACGGGCACGAAGCGGGCCACCCCGGACCCGGTCGCGATCGTGCTGCTGCGCCGGTCCGGGCTGGTCGTGCCGGGACTGCTCGCCGGCGGCCGGAAGGTCAAGCGGCCGGGGCGCCAATCGGTGCCGGTCGGACCCGGTCTGCTCGCACTGGAAGCCGACGTGCTGGCGCTGGGCTACCTGATCGGACCACGGCTGCGCGCCCACCTCGCGGAGCAGGAGACCGAGCGGCTCGCCGCGATCGGCCTCGGCCTCATCGGCGCGCTGGAGTCGATCGTCGGCGCCAACAAGCCGCACGTGCCCCTGTTCCGCAACTTCCCGCGCAGCGTGCCCGACGACACGTACGCGCTGTGGGTGCGGCGGGTGTTCACGCTGCTGCTCCAGGATCCGTACCAGCCGTGCGTGCTGTGTGGACAGGTCGAGACGGTGTCTGCGGTGGCGCCGTGCGCGCACCTGGTCTGCACCGGCTGCTGGGACATGGGCGACTACGCCGGCTGCCCGATCTGCCACCAGCGGATCGATCCGGCCGGACCGTTCCTGCACCCGACCCGTGCGGCGGGTCCCACCGGTCAGCTCCCGCTGCCCCGGCGGGTCGCGGCGCTCGAACTCGTCGACGACCTGAACCGCTCGGTGTACCGGACGGTGGAGGTGATGCTGGCCCGGCGTACGCCGCTCACCCCGCAGGACAAGGGCGACCTCGGCGCGCTGCTCGACCGGGTCGGACCCGGCGACCTGGGCTGGCTGCCGGACGAGATCCCGATCCGGGAGACCCGCGCGCTGGTGCTGGCCCGGCTGGTCGCCGATCCGGCGCTCGCCGACCGGCTCCCCGACCTGTTCACCACCCACATCGGTACGGCCACCGACGCGTTGCGCCTGCTCTACGTGCTGCACGGCGGCGACGCCGGACTGGTCACCGCGCCGACGCGGCGCCGCTCGCTGCCCCGCCGGCTGCGCCGGCTGCTGCTCGCCCGGCTGGCCGCGCTGCCGCTCGCCGCGCTGGTCGAGGACCTGCACCGGCACGGTCCGGCCTGGCAGCGGATGGCGGAGAACCTGCACCCGTTCGAGCGGGCCGACCACCACCCCAACGCCGCGGCGGCGTTCGCCGTGCTGCGCGGCACCCCGGTCGACCTCGCCACCGGGTTCGGCCGGCTGCTCGCCGGGGTGGCCGCCGCACACCCGACGATTCTGGAACACGACCGGGGTCGGCTGCGCACCTCGGGCTGGGCGGCGCGGGTCGAGCAGGCCCTCGAAGCCTGGGACATCGGCACCGCGCTCGACCTGCTCGCCCGGCGTCCGGGCGTACTGGCCCGGCGGCTGGTGGAGCTCGCCTCGCGTACGGACGAGCCGGAGGCGCTGGTCGCGACGGCCGGCACCGCGCTGCGTACGGTGTCGCCCGGGGTGCTGCTCGCCGCGCTGGGCGCGGTCCGGGCGGCCACCTGGCCGGCCGGCACCCGGCTGTTCTTCCCGCGCGGCGGCAGCGCCCGGCTGTGGGCGCAACCGGATCACCGGCCGCGACTCGACGCGAACCTCGGTGCCGCGCTCGACGCGATACTCAGCGGGGAACTGCTGGACCGCGCCGCCGGGCTGCCGCCGGTCGAGGTCGCCCTGCTGGACGCCGGCCTGGCCGACCTGGTCGCGCCGTTCACCGAGCGGACCGCGTCGGCAGCCCTGGTACGCCTGCCGCGCGGCAGCAGCCAGCCGCTGCCGGACGGGCGGGTCGTACGGCTGTTCCTGCACTGGACCGAGCCGGCCGGCACCCGGGTCGATCTGGACCTGTCGGTGGCCATGTACAACGGTGACGGTGGTTTTGTCGGCTGGTGCGACTACACCCGGCTGCGGTACGGCGACCGCCTGGCCCTGCACTCCGGCGACCTGACCTCGGCACCGGCGCCGCTCGGCGCGAGCGAGTTCGTCGACCTGAACGTCGCCGCGTTGCGCCGGCAGGGGATCCGTTACCTGACGATGGTGGTGTTCAGCTACAACGACGTGCCGTTCGACGCGATGACGGACGCGTTCGCCGGGTTCATGGGCGACCCCGGCCAGGGCGGTTCGCCGTTCCAGTCGAAGGCGGTCGAGCAGCGGTTCGACCTGACCGGTTCGGTCAAGGTCGCCACCCCGCTCCTGGTCGACCTGGAGGAGCACCGGCTGCGCTGGGTCGACGCCGCGATGGGTGGCACCGGCGGTGAGCATTCGGTGGCCCGTTACTCGTCCACGCTCGGCCGGCTCACCGTGGCGGCGGACCGCCACTTCGCCGCCGGCCGGCGGGTCAGCCTCTGGGAGGTGGCCTGCTGGCACGCGGCGGCCCGCGCGGCCACCGTGCTGGTACGGCACCGCGACGGCACGGTTGTCGGCTACCGGCGGGACGACGGCGAACCGGTCCCGACGTACGCCGCCCGCCTGGCCGCCCTCGGCCCGCCCGACCGGGACGTGACCGGGGACGACGTGCCGCCGGCCAACTTCGCGGCGCTGGTCCGTGGCGATGTGCCGCTGGCCGACGGCGCGGGCGCGTACGCCCTGTACCGGTCCGGGCTCGATGCCGGCACGGTCGACCTGCTCGACGCCGCCGACCTGATCGGCACCCTCAGCCGCTGAGCCTCCCGCCCGCGAGAAAACCAACGCCGTGAGCGCCGCGAGCCCGCACCCCGGGATCGGGGTACGGGCTCGCGGTTGGATGGCTCAGTGCATCGGCGGTACGGGCGTGCCGCCGGCCGCCGCCTGTTCTTCCTGTTCGAGCCGCTCGGTGCCGCTGAGGGTGCTCAGCGGCTTCTCCCTGATGAAGATCACCGCGATGAACGCGAGCAGCGCGATCGGTGCGCCGACCAGGAACAGGTCGGCGGTGGCGGTGCCGTACGCGTCCTGCACGATCCGCAGCACCGGTGCGGGCAGGGTGGCGAGGTCGGGTACGGCCGCGGTGCCGCTGCCGCCGCCGGCCGCCGCCCCGAGGTTCTCGGTCAGCAGCGAGGTGACCCGGTTGGCCAGCACCGCGCCGAGGGCGCTGACGCCGATGGCACCGCCCATACTGCGGAAGAAGGTGAGCACCGAGGTGGTGGCGCCGAGTTCGTGCGCGGGTACGTCGTTCTGCGCGGCGAGGACAAGGTTCTGCATCAGCATGCCGACGCCGACGCCGAGCACCGCCATGTAGATCGAGAGCACCGGCACGCTGGTTTGGGCGTCGATGGTGCCGAGCAGCACCATCCCGGCGGTCATGATGGCGCCGCCGGCGACCAGGTAGATTTTCCACCGGCCGTACTTCGTGATGAGCTGGCCGGCGACGGTGGACGACACCAGCAGACCGAAGATCATCGGCAGGCTCATCAGGCCGGCCACGGTCGGCGACTTGCCCAACGCGATCTGGAAGTACTGCGACAGGAACACGGTGCCGCCGAACATGGCGACGCCGACCAGCACGCTCGCCACCGTGGCCAGTGAGACGGTGCGGTTGCGGAAGATGCCGAGCGGGATGATCGGTTCCGCTACCCGCGACTCGACCCAGATCGCCAGTGCCAGCAGCACCAGGCCGCCGCCGACCATCAGCGCGGTCCAGCCGGAACCCCAGGCGAACCTGTGCCCGGCGAGCGAGGACCAGACCAGCAGGGTGGAGACGCCCGCGGTGATGAGCGCGGCGCCGACCCAGTCGATGTTGACCTTCCGGCGTACGACCGGCAGGTGCAGGGTGCGCTGGAGCAGGAAGATCGACAGCAGGGTGAACGGTACGCCGATCAGGAAGCACCAGCGCCAGCCGAGCCAGGAGGTGTCGACCAGGACACCGCCGATCAGCGGGCCGGCGATGGTGCCGACGCCGAACACCGCGCCGAAGATGCCGGCGTAGCGGCCCAGTTCGCGCGGCGGGATCATCGCCGCCATGACGATCAGGGCGAGCGCGCTCATGCCGCCCGCGCCGATGCCCTGCACGACCCGGCTGACCAGCAGCACCTCGACGTTCGGGGTGAAGCCGGCGATCAGCGAGCCGACCACGAACAGCCCGAGGGAGAGCTGGATCAGCAGTTTCTTGCTGTAGAGGTCGGCCATCTTGCCCCAGAGCGGGACGGTGGCGGTCATGGCCAGCAGTTCGCTGGTGACGATCCAGGTGTAGACGGTCTGGCTGCCATCCAGGTCGGCGATGATGCGTGGCAGCGCGTTCGCCACCACCGTGGAGGCCAGGATCGACACGAACATACCGACCATCAGGCCGGAGAGTGCCTGGAGGACTTCCCGGCGGGACATGCGCCCCGAGCCGACCTCGGTGGGTTCGGGTGGCGCGGCGGTTGTGGTCATCGAGGCTTCCTTCTGGCGAGCAGGGGTGGTAGCCCCGGCGCCGATGGGCCGGGGCAAGGGGAGTCGGTGGTTATCGGGTCAGGCGGCGGAGCGGGGGTCGGGCAGGCCGGCGGCGACCCCGGCGAACGCCTCGTCCACCAGGTCGGCCAGCGGCAGGCTACCGGCGCTGCCTGCCCAGCGGACCATGGCAACCCGGAAGGCCGCCCCGGTCACGGCCGTGACCAGGGCCGGATATCCGTGGTCCGGTTCGACCCCGGTACGCGCGGCGAGCGCCTCGGTGATCGCCCGCTCGGTTTCGGCGCCGCTGGCGACCAGCCGGGGCAGCAGTACCGGATTCTGGGCCACGACCCGCATCCGGAGGAACCAGAGCGCGGCGTCGGCCTGCATCTCGTCGAGCAGGGAGGTGAGTGCCCGCCGGACGGCCTCCAGCGCGGGCACCTCCGGCGGCACGGTCGCCAGCACCGCCAGCACCCGTGCGCTGTCGCCGGCCTGGTCGGCGACGAGTGCCTCGTCCTTGGACGAGAAGTAGTTGAAGAACGTACGCGTGGAGACGTCGGCGGCCTCGCTGATCTCCTCGACGGTGACGTGGTCGAGTCCGCGTTCGGCGACCAGGCGCAACGCCGCGTCGACCAGGGCGTCCCGGGTCTGCCGCTTCTTGCGGTCCCGGCGCCCCGGTCTGGCGTCCTCGGTGATGGTCACCCGGCAACGGTACGAACGAACTTGCAGTCCATGCAATCTTTTAGTTTGCGCAAGAAAGTGATGTACGCCACCGCCGGCTAGTCACGGTTCACGATGGTGAGGAAGGCCGCCGGCCGTACGACGGGTATGCCGTACTTCCGGGCCTGCCGTGCCTTGCCGGAGAGGCTGTCCGGATCGGCGGCCACCAGCAGCGACGTTTTCTTCGTCACGGCCCGGCCCACCCCGTAGCCGGCGCCGACCGCCCTGGCCTCCCACACGTCGCGGGGTTCGTCCATCTGCCCGGTGAAGACCACTATGTCGCCGGCCGACAGGGCGAACCGCTGCGCGACGAGCGGTGCCACCGGCGTGCTCCGGGCGCCGGACATCGCCGCGCCGATCGCGTCCTGCACCTCGCTCGCCGGCAGGTCCAGCAGTACCGCCACGGCCCGCAGGTCCCGCAGTTCCTCCGCCGTGACGATCCCGTCGTCGGCGGCCTCGGTCGCCAGCGAGCGCAGGTACTGCCGGTGCAGGCTGACCACGTGGCGGCGGCTGAGGTTGAGCGCGGTAGCGGTTTCCACCAGCGAATCCGTCTCGGTCGCCGACAGGTACCGGTCGAGCAGGGCCCGGTCGAGCAGGGCCAGGTACGCGTCGGCCTGCGGCGGATCGGGTACGCGCGGCAACCGGTCGATCAGTCGGGCCAGGAAGTGTTGCGGTTTCGCCGCGGCGGCGGCGCTCCGGGTCAGCGCCCCGACCCCGCCACCGGTGGTCAGCTCCGGCCACACCTGCTTGCCCGCGAGCCGGATCGAGTCCTGCCACGGTGGCGGCTGCCCCGCCGCGTCGAGGTAGTGGCGCAGCAGACGGGCGGCCGCCAGCGCGTCGTCCAGCGCCGAGTGGGCCTGCTGCTGGGGGATGGCGGCGGCGAGACAGCAGTCGGCGAGGCTGCGGCTGGCCAGCGGGAGGAAGCGCGGTGCCAGGCGCATGGTGCACAGGCCGTCCGCGTGGTGCACGGGAACGGTCGCCCCGATCCGGGCGTATTCCGCGGCCACGAACCGGGCGTCGAACGTGAGGTTGTGCGCCACGACGAGACGATGCCGCAGGCGGTGCGCGATCTCACCGGCGAGTTGCCGGAACGTCGGTGCGCGTCGTACGTCGGCCGCGCGGATGCCGTGGATGTGCTGCGGACCGAGGTCACGCTCCGGGTTGACCAGGCTGGCCCACCGATCGGTGATCCGTCCCCGACCGTCCACGTGCACCACCGCGATCTCGCAGATCCGATCGTGCATGGCCGGGTTGAAACCGGTGGTTTCCACGTCAATGACGGCGTACACCTGACGTCACCTTTTCTGCTGTCGAAGCACGGGACGCCACACTATGGACGAAGACCGGCGTAGGGAACCTCCGAAGGTACCGGCCGGACGGACGGCATGGGCGGCGCCGTGTCAGCCGACGTTGGTCGGGTCCTCGGGGATCGTCAATGCCCTGTCCGGGGTCGGCCCGGCGGCTGGGGCGCGACCGCGTCGGGCCGGTAATGTGTCGGACACTCCTCGGGTGGAGAGTGGGGCGGCGCATGGTCACGGGGTTGGTGTTGCCGCCGTCGGTCGAGGCGGGACGGGTGGTCGACGCGGTCCTGGCCGACCTGCGTACCGGCGGACACCGGGGGGTGGTGGTCGACTCGCCCCCCGGTGCCGGCAAGTCGACGCTGGTGGTCCGGGCCGCGGTCGAGCTGGCCGCCGCCGGGGAGCCACTGATCGTGATCGCCCAGACGAACGAGCAGGTGGACGACCTGACCGATCGGCTGGCGGTGGCCGCACCCGCGATGTCGATCGGCCGCCTCTCGGCCGCCGACTACGTGCCGTCCGAGCGGGTCGCCAGGCATGACGGGGTCCGGGTCGCGGCCAAGGTCGCCGACCTCGGTGGTCCGGCCGTCATCATCGGTACGGCCGCCAAGTGGGCGATGATCGGCGAGGGTTCCTGGCCGTGGGCGATCGTGGACGAGGCGTACCAGATGCGCTCGGACGCCCTGCTGCGCGTCGCCGCCCGGTTCGAGCGGGCGCTGTTCGTCGGCGACCCCGGTCAGCTCGATCCCTTCTCCACCGTGGACACCGTCCGCTGGACCGGCTTGACCTGGGATCCGATGCAGAGTGCGGTGGCGGTGCTGCTGCGGCACAACCCGGAGTTGCCGGTGCACCGGCTGCCGGTCTCCTGGCGGCTGCCGGCCTCCGCCGCGCCGGTGGTGGCGGCGGCGTTCTACCCGTTCACCGGGTTCCGGGCCGGCACCGTCGCGCCGGACCGCTCGCTGTCGCTGACCCGGCCGGGGCCCGGTGACCCGGTCGACGCGGCGGTGGACCTGGCCGCCGCCACCGGCTGGGCGCTCTACCAGCTACCCGCCCGGCACACCCCGCGTACGGACACCGAGGCGGCGGCGGCCTGCGCCGGGCTGGCCCGCCGGGTGCTGGAACGGGGTGCGGTGGCGATCTCCGAGCGGTCCGGGTCGGGTGCCCCGGTCGACGCGTCCCGGATCGCGATCGGCGCCGCCCACCGGGACCAGGTGGCGGTGATCCGGTCGATGCTCGGCCCGGCCGGCGCGGACATCACGGTCGACACCGCCAACCGCCTTCAGGGCCGCGAGTACGACCTGACCGTGGTGCTGCACCCGCTGTCCGGTCGGCGCGACGCCACCGCGTTCCACCTGGAGTCGGGGCGGCTCTGCGTGCTCACCTCCCGGCACCGGCACGCCTGCGTGGTGGTGGCCCGTGCCGGCATCGCCGACCTGCTCGACGCCCACCCGTCGACCGAACCGGTGCATCTCAACGTGCCGGTGAAGTTCCCGGACGGCTGGGAGGCCAACCAGTCGATGATGTCCGTGCTGGAGGGCTCCCGGGTGCTCGCCGGCTAGCCCGGGTTTATGGGGTGTGCCGTGGTGAACGGACCCGCCGACGGCGACCCCGACCTGCTCCGTACGGTGCACAGCTTCGACCGGGTGGTGCGGCTGCTCCGGCGGCTCACCACGCCGGACGGGCTCAGCCTGACCGCCGCCTCCACGCTCTACCGGCTGGACGAGTTCGGCGCCCACCGCCTCTCCGACCTGGCGATCGCCGAGGGGGTCACCCAGCCCGGTATGACCCAGCTCGTCTCCCGGCTGCAACGCGACGGGCTGGCCGAGCGCCGCAGCGACCCCGCCGACCGCCGGGTGGTGGTCGTCGACATCACCCCGGCCGGACGGGAACTGGTGCTGCGCCGCCGGGCGACCCGGGCCGGGAAGCTCGCCGAACTGCTCGCCGACCTCTCGGCCGACGAACGCGCGGCGGTGGTCACCTCCCTCCGGGTGCTCGACCGACTCGCCGCCCGGACAACCCCACTACGAGCAGGGAACGACTGACGTGACGGGATCGAACGGGGGCACCGGACGGCGCGGCCCGAACGGCGGCGGCGCCGACCACCCGCGCTACCGGTGGATCGCCCTGTCCAACACCACCCTGGGCATGCTGCTCGCCACGATCAACTCGTCGGTCGTGCTGATCTCGCTGCCCGCGATCTTCAACGGCTCTCCATCGGCGTCTTCTTCTCGCTGATGGTGGCCGGGCTGGCCGGCTCGCTGCCGCAGACGCTCGACTCCGGACTGACCGCGCAGGGCGTACCGGCCGCCGCCGCGCACACCGTCGCCGAGCTACCGCCGGTCGGTACGCTCTTCGCCGCGTTCCTCGGCTACAACCCGATCCAGCAGCTGCTCGGCCCGGACGTGCTGGGTGCCCTGCCGACCGTGAACGCGGACACGTTGACCGGTCGGGAGTTCTTTCCACACCTGATCGCCGGACCGTTCCACCATGGACTCGGGATCGTGTTCTGGCTCGCCATCGCGATGGCGCTGGTCGGCGCGGCGGCCTCGCTGTTCGCCCCACGGACGGCCGCCGCCGGTCCGGCCGACGACCCGGTCATCCGGGAGACGGAGCTGACCGACGAGCTGTACGGGGCCGAGCCGCTGACCCCGACCCGTGGGGCGGCCGAGCCGCTGATTCCCGACCGCGACCGGGCCTGACCGTACCGGCGTGATGGCGCTCATGATCAACCCAAACCGGACGCGGGGACGGTAAGCTCGCCCCCGTGACCGCCGTGACGCTTTCCCGCCCCCTGTGGTGGGTGGCCCGACGGTCACTGCGGTTGCTGACCGGTCTGATCCTGATGGCGCTCGTGCTCGGCCTGAGCGCCGGCATCGCCGAGGCCGCCCCGGCACCGCCGCCCGCACCGGCCGCCGCCGCGACGCAGGCGGTCACCGGCGCGCCGGACCAGGACCCGCCGTTCATCGAGATCCCGCCGGCCGCCACACCGACGACGACCGACGCCATGCGGGCAGCGACCACCGGCACGTCGGTCGTCAATGCCGGCGAGCGGGCGGACTCCGACGACGCCACGGACCGCGCCCCGGCCGCCGCCCCGCTTACGGCCGGCCCGGGTCGGCCGGACCAGCGGTCGGTGTCGCGCACCCCGGCGCGATCGAGCCTGCCGGTCGCCACCGGATACGGGCTTCCCGCCGGACCGAGGGCTCCGCCGCTGCGGTGACACCCCGGCCGGCCGCTCTGGCCGGCGAGCGTGTCCCCGCGATCCGCGACGCGTATTCCCAGGTCCTCGGCGGGACGATGCGGGAACGACGACGGACGGAATCGCGTGGGCCCTGATCGGAACCCCCAACGCGATCGTTTATCGGCGAGGTGTGCTGGTTATGGATAATCTCATGTACTTTTTCCTGCTCGACGTTCCCCGGGCCGCGGTGATCTGGTCGGCCCTGATCGTGGTGGCACTGGTCGCCATGGCCGTCCTGATCGCCCGCCGGCCCGGCCCCGAGTTGACCGACGGCGCCGTCCCGGAATCCGGTCGGAAAGGCGGTCCGATCCGGGCGGCGGTCGCCGGTCGGGCCCGGCTCACCGCCGAGGCGGAGGAGTTGGCCCGGTACGCCGACGAGGTGGCCGTCGCCGCTGGCCGGGCGGCCGAGACGGCCCGCCGTCGCCGCGAGGAGTGGTTGGCCGCGCAGGACGACGCCGAAACGGCCTGGCAGGCGTACGAGTCGGCCGATGCCGACGCCCGCCGGGTGGCCGCGACGACCTACCTGCCGGTTCCGCGTACGCCGCGCACCCCGGCCGAGTACGCCGACCGGGAGCGTTACCTGCACCGGGCCGCGTTGAGCGCCTGCGGCCGACGGGAACTGTCCGTTCTGGAGCTGGGCGACGCTCTGGCGCACCGCAACGGTTGGGACCCCCGACGGCACCCGGTCGAGCAGGAGGTCATCCTGCGCCGGGCCGTACGCGACGGCCGGCTCGCCGCCCAACGGAGAGCGGCGGAACGCGAGCGGGCGACCTGGCGTACGGCCGAGGCCGCCGCGGTGGCCGCCCGGAGCCTGCGGGACGAGGCGTTCGCGGCGGCCGAGCGGGCCCGAGCGGCGTCGCACCTGTTGCCGCCGGGCGGCGGACCGGGCAGCACTCCCGGCACCTCGGTCCGCGATGTGTCCCGCCCGGTCCGACCGGCCACCCGGTGGCGCCCGGTGAGCGCCGGCTGATCCCGGCCCGACACGTGGCCGGGCCGGGACCGGAGTCGGTTCGCCGATACCGGCGTGTTGCGCCGGCCGCGTCTCCCCGGAAAGGGAATGTGATCAGGGCGCTACGGGCCGGTCCGGTCCCGGGACCGGGGGACGCTCGTTGGGGTCGGTGAAACAGGTGGCGCAGGCACCGATCGGTGTTCCGGCCAGGTCGAGGTCCGGACCGGGTGCGGTCACGGCACCGGCGACGGCGAGTGTGACACCGGCCACGAGCGCGATCAGGGTCGGTACGAGGCGGACTGGCGTACGAATCATTCTTCTTTCCGATCTGAGGGTTCGGCGGGTTCGGCGGTACGGTACGTCGGAAGGGGAGCGGCACCGGCGGCGCCGAGCAGGAGGGCAAGTTGGAACCGGTTCTCCACACCGAGCCGGTCCATCAGCTCTCGCATGGTGTACGCCACCGTCCGTACGCTCAGTTTCAGCTCTTTCGCGGCGGACACGTCGGTGTGTCCGGCGGATAGGAGTGCGACGAGCGCCTGCTCCCGGGGCGTGAGTGTGATGGGCGGAACCCCCTGTCGGTGTGGATCGCGCCCCTGCGTCCACAGCCGGTCGAAGAGTCCGCAGAGCGCCTGTACCACCGGTGCGTCGTCGATCTCCACGACGCCGGTTTCGAAGTTCAGCGGGTCGGCCGGAAAGAGCGCGACGCGTCGGTCGAAGACGAGAAGTTTGATGGGCAGATCGGGCAGTTCCCGGTAGATCCCGCCGCCGCTACCCAGCTGGGCCAGGTGCGCGGTGGAGCGGTCGCCGTCACCGGGTGGTCGGCCGAGGATGCGGATCTGGATGCCCCGGTCGACCAGGGCCCGGTCGGCCGGGAGCGCGGCGGCGGTCGCGTCCGCGGTGATGACCTCCTCGGTGTTGATGGCCAGGTGCTCGTACCGTTCGGCGGCGGCGAGGTGGGCGATCCGGCGGCGGGCGAGCGGGCGGCTGCCCCAGTGCCGGATCCGGGAATCGTCGAGGGCCGGCAGGTCCAGCCCGTCGAGCGTGCCGAAGTGTTCTCGCCAGCGGTCCCGCTGACTGCCGGGCACGACCGGCCGGCGCAGCTGCCGCAGCACCTGGGACACCGGGCACGGGTCCCAGCGTCGGGCGACCTGGGTTCCGGATCGGATTTCGGGTGACCGGGTCGGTTGGGCCGCCCGCATAGCGGCCAGTTCGTCCAGCGCGGCGACCACGCGTGACCGGGGTAGGCCGAGTTCCCGGCTCAGCTCGGTGTCCTTGCGACCCCCCATCATGGTCAGCGCGCGAAAGATGAGATCCGCGTCCGGTGACACCCCCCATCGGGTGAGGCGCGGAATCGTCTCGGTGGCTTCGGGCACCCGATCCTCCCGTTGACCGTCATGGAGCGGCCCCCCGCTCGCCCCGTACACAGCACACCATCGCGTCAACGCGACGGGAAGTGGGTCCGGCTGGCATTGCGCGATCATGCAAGGGATTGGTGGGGCGTTCTTGCTCGACCGACTCGGGCTGACGCATTGTCAACGTGTCGCCAGCCGGGAGAGCTGCACAACGGGGGGCAGCTCTCCAGGCGGCGACGGTCAGGCCCGGCGATGCCCGCGTACGGGGGGCACGGCAGAGCCGGGTACCTGGCCGAGCCCGCCGTGGATCACCGGTGCCGTCCTCCCGGGCCGGTGATCCCACGGCGGGCGGTCCCGGCCCGCACCGATCCGGTACGGGGGCCAGCCGGCGGTCCGCCGCCGGTGGCGACCTATGGTGGGTGCCATGCCCCGCAGCATCGCGACCAACACCCGGGTCGACCGCGAACGCCTGACCGAGTTCCTCGCCGACCGCCACCGGGCCATCCTGCTCACCACCCGGGCCGACGGCCGCCCGCAGTCGTCGCCGGTGACCTGCGGCGTCGACACGTCCGGCCGGATCGTCGTCTCCACCTATCCCGAGCGGGCCAAGGTGACGAACATCCGTCGTGACCCCCGGGTGTCGGTCTGCGTCCTCTCCGACGACTGGAACGGGCCCTGGGTGCAGGTCGACGGCACCGCCGAGGTGCTCGACCTGCCAGAGGCGCTGGAGCCGCTGGTCGACTACTTCCGGTGCATCTCCGGGGAGCACCCGGACTGGGACGAGTACCGCCAGGCGATGCGTACGCAGGGCAAGTCGTTGATCCGGGTGACCGTCGAGGGCTGGGGCCCGCTCGCCACCGGTGGTTTCCCACCCCGGCTCGCCGACGACTGATCCGTCCGTTCCGCCGCAGCCCCGGAGCGGCTGGGGCAGCATACGGAGATGACCCGTGTCGAGACGCCCTTCGGCTTTTCGTCCACCGCCGCGGAGGTGGCGGAGGGGATCGACCTGTCCGGCCGCAGGGTGGTCGTCACCGGCGGTGCGTCCGGCATCGGGGTGGAGACCGCGCGGGCACTGGCCGGCATCGGCGCCGAGGTCACCCTGGCCGTACGCAACACCGACGCGGGGGCGCGGACCGCGGCCGACATCACCGGCACGACCGGCAACAAGGCCGTACGGGTGGCCGTGCTCGACCTGGCCGACCGCGCCTCGATCGCCGCCTTCGTCGACGGCTGGACCGGGCCGCTGCACGTGCTGGTCAACAACGCCGGCCTGATGGCTTCCCCGGAGCAGCGCACGTCCGAGGGGTGGGAGATCCAGTTCGCCACCAACCACCTGGGCCACTTCGCCCTCGCCGCCGGGCTCCACGACGCGTTGGCGTCGGCCGGTGGCGCGCGGATCGTCTCGGTGTCGTCCAGCGCGCACATGCTCTCACCGGTGATCTTCGACGACCTCCAGTTCGCCTTCCGCACGTACGACCCCTGGCTGGCGTACGGGCAGTCCAAGTCGGCGAACGTCCTGTTCGCGGTCGGTGTCACCGGGCGCTGGGGTGGGGCCGGTATCAGCGCGAACGCCCTGAACCCCGGCGCGATCGAGACCAACCTCCAGCGCCACGTCGGTGGCCGGATGAGCACCCCGGCCAACCTGATCAAGACGCCCGAGCAGGGCGCCGCGACCTCGGTGCTGCTGGCCACCTCGCCGCTGCTCGACGGCATCGGTGGCCGCTACTTCGAGAACTGCAACGAGGCGCCGGTGCTGACCCGGCGCAGCCCGGACCTGAGCGGCGTGGCGCCGTACGTGCTCGACCTCGCCAACGCCGACCGGCTCTGGGAGGCGTCCCTGCGCCTGCTCGCGTGACCGGTCCCGCCGGCAGGTCGGAGGGCTACCGTGGCGAGTCGGTTGCGGCGGTCTGGTCGGCCGGGCCGCTGACCACCTGTAGTTGCAGCGGCCGGTAGTCGGTGTGCGGGTCGGTCACGGTGAAGCCGGCCGAGTCGAGAATGGACCAGATCGCCTGGCGCATCGCCTCGGCGACCGCACCGAAATGCCGCAGCACCGGGTCGTCCATTCGTTGCTCGGCCACGCACGCCACCACCGCGTTGCCCAGGCGCCGGTGCGGTCGCCAGAGCACGAAGACGCCGCCCGCCTCGTCGTCGCCCGGATCCACGTCCACCGTCACCCCGGCGAAGTAGTCGTCGTCGCCCTCGGCGGCGACCGACAGGCCCGCCTCGGACAGCACGTCACGTACCTGTGCCGCGAGACGTTTCCATTCGTCGAGCACCGTGGCCGGTACGAGGGTGAACACGCCTGGACTCCTCCAGCGTCCGAAGCGGCCGCGTCACCACGGCCTGTCCTGATCAACTACACCGACCCTAGCAACGCCCGGGGTCCGGCACCGACCGAGCGGCCCCTTACCCGGCAACCGACCCCTCGCAACACCCCGACGGACATCTGCCGGACGAGGTGGCACTCGACGGTGTCGAGGAGTTCCTGTCCACCTGCTGCGCGGGGGCGTACGCCTGGCCGCACGAGCCCGCTGCCGTCGACTACCAGGCCACCGAGGGCCGATCCTGGCGCCTCTTGGCTCGCAGCCGACGGCGTACGCAGCACCCGCCTTCCCACGCCCGCCAGCGCTGCCGGCGAAGACCCGGACCCGGCCGACGCCTCGCTCGGGGCACCGCCGGTGAGCTGGTTCTGGTCCTCTACGGCCGTATTCCGGTGGACTCCCTGAAGGTCGACGGCGGCCGGCGTCTCTTCGACCTGCTCCTGGCCTGGAACCCGGATGAGTAGGGCCTGACACCCCACCGGACCCACGCGTCGTGTTTCGAGCGCTTCGATCTCACCCCGGTCACGCCATTGACACGGCCCCTACGCGCTCATAGCTTCCAGTCGAGGCCGTCAGTCGAATCGCTTCGACTGGCGGCTCTTCCCGATCTCCGACGACGACAACCGGCGGTGGTGGCCGGCGCGGTCAGGCGACGCATCGACCGATAGGACTGGGATGAAGTTCAGCAACGGCTACTGGCGGATGCGCGACGGCGTACAACCGCTCTACCCCATGCAGGTGCGCGACGTCACGGTGGAACCCGACGCGCTCACCGTGTACGCCCCGACAAAGAAGATCCTGAACCGGGGCGACACGCTCAACCAGCCGCTGATCACCGTACGGTGCACCTCGCCGGCGCCCGACGTCATCGCGGTGAGGGTCGGGCATCTGCTCGGCGGACGTCCCGTGCGCCCCGAGTTCCACCTCGCCACCGACCCGTCGACCGAGGTACGGACGCACGACGGTGCCGACCTCGCCACCATCACCTCCGGTGCGCTGACCGCCCGCTTCCACCGGGGCGACGACTGGCGCCTCGACTTCGTCGCTGCCGGTCACGTGCTCACCAGCAGTGGTTACAAGAGCATGGCCGCGATCGACACCCCCGACGGCTCGTACGTCCGCGAACAGCTCCTGCTCGGCGTCGGTGAAACGGTGTACGGCCTCGGCGAGCGCTTCGGTCCACTGGTGAAGAACGGCCAGACGGTCGACATCTGGCAGGAGGACGGCGGCACCAGCAGCGAGCACGCGTACAAGAACGTGCCGTTCTACCTGACCACCGGCGGCTACGGCATCTTCGTCAACCACCCCGGCCGGGTCTCGTTCGAGGTGGCCGCCGAGGTCGTCTCGAAGGTGTCGTTCAGTGTCGCCGGCCAGTCGATGGAGTACCTGGTCATCTACGGTCCCACCCCGCGCGACATCCTGCGCAGGTACACCGCGCTCACCGGCCGCCCGGCCCTGCCGCCGGCGTGGTCCTTCGGCCTCTGGCTGAGCACCTCCTTCACCACCTCGTACGACGAGGAGACGGTGAACGGGTTCGTCAGCGCAATGGCCGACCGGGACCTGCCGCTGTCGGTCTTCCACTTCGACTGCTTCTGGATGCGCGAGTTCCACTGGTCCGACTTCGAGTGGGATCCGCGGGTCTTCCCGGATCCGGTCGGCATGCTGAAGCGGCTGCGTGAACGCAACCTGCGGATCTGCGTCTGGCTGAATCCGTACATCGCCCAGCGTTCGGCGCTGTTCGCCGAGGGAATGGAACACGGCTATCTGGTAAAGACCGCCGACGGGGACGTGTGGCAGTGGGACCAGTGGCAGGCCGGCATGGCCCTGGTCGACTTCACCAACCCCGACGCCCGCCGCTGGTACGCCGACAAGCTGCGTGTCCTGCTGGACATGGGGGTGGACGCGTTCAAGACCGACTTCGGCGAGCGGATCCCGACCGACGTGGTCTGGCACGACGGCTCCGACCCGGAGCGGATGCACAACTACTACACCCAGCTCTACAACCGGGTGGTCTTCGACCTGCTGCGCGATCACCGGGGCGAGGGGGAGGCGGTCCTGTTCGCCCGTTCGGCCACCGCCGGTGGGCAGCAGTTCCCGGTGCACTGGGGCGGCGACAGCGAGTCCACGTTCGAATCCATGGCGGAGACGCTGCGCGGCGGGTTGTCGCTGGCCATGTCCGGTTTCGGTTACTGGAGCCATGACATCGGCGGCTTCGAGGGAAAGCCCGATCCGGCCCTGTTCAAGCGCTGGGTGCCGTTCGGACTGCTCTCCACGCACAGTCGGCTGCACGGCAGCCAGAGCTACCGGGTGCCGTGGGAGTTCGACGAGGAGGCGGTTGACGTACTGCGGATCTTCACCCGGCTCAAGGCGCGGCTGATGCCGTACCTGTTCGGGCAGGCCGTGGTGGCGCACCGGGAGGGGATGCCGGTGCTGCGGCCGATGGTGGCGGAGTTCCCGGAGGATCCGGCGGTCGCGTACCTGGACCGGCAGTACCTGCTCGGCGACAGTCTGCTGATCGCCCCGGTGTTCTCACCGGACGGCACGGTGGACTATTACGTGCCGGCCGGCACCTGGACCGATCTGATCACCGGGGCGGAGATCGTCGGTCCGCGCTGGGTCCGGGAGTCGGTCGGCTTCGACCGCGTGCCGGTCCTGGTCCGCCCGGGTACGGTACTGCCGCTCGGCGCCGTGCGGGATCGCCCCGACTACCCGTACGCCGATGGTGTGACCCTGGCCGTCTACCAGCTCCCCGACGGCGCGGAGGTGAGCGTGAGCATCCCCGCCCCCGACGGCACCGAAGCCGCCCGCTTCACCGTCACCCGCACAGCCTCCACCCTCACCGCCACCCGCCTCTCCGGCACCCCCCTCCCATGGCACATAACCCCCACCCCCACCCCCACCCCCACCCCCCACCCCATCCCCGCCACCCGGTCCACCTGGACCGGCCCGTGTTGATCATGAAGTTAACTACCTGGATCGGCTCGGATCGTGTCGTTAACTTCATGATCAACGCGCGTGGGTGGGGTGGGTGGGGGGTGGGGGGGTGGGGCGGCGCCAGTGTTGGTGGGTTTTGTCGTCGCGGAGGATGACGTTTAGGGTGGTGAGTTCTGTGCGGATTCGGGCGGCGTAGGTGGACTTGCCGTCTTTCAGGGCTTTTTGGCGGGCGGTTAGTAGGACGTTGATGTTGTCGGGGAGGTCGGGGGTTGGGGCTACCCAGAGGCGGTAGGTGGATTGGTGCGGGTCCTCGGGTAGCCAGTTGTAGTTGTGTGCTTCGAATGCCTCGCGTAGGTGGTCGGCGTGCAGGTCCGACTTTTCCCGGGCCAGTTCGGCGCCGTACGCGTCGAGCAGCACCAGGTGCTTGCCGTCGAGGAAGACCACGGCCACCGCCGGCCCGTCGAGTCGACGTACCGTGCCGTCACGTCGGGCGAGGATGACCCGGTCGGCGGCGACGGTCACCGCGAGCTGCTCGTACACCGCGATGAACGCGATCGTCAGCCCGGCGACCGCGCCGATCGCGAGGGCGCCGATGGTGGCCGCCGGGTCGGGCAGGTCGTCGACGAACTTGGCCGCGAGCTTCACCGGCGCCCACGGCACCTTCAACATCCAGTCGGTGAGCGCGTACAGCCCGCCGATCGCGCCCGCGCCCAGCAGCGGGAAGAGGACCCAGATCAGCAGCCGCACCCAGCCGGGCTCGGCCACCACCCGCTCGTCCGGTGACACTGCGGGTGGCGGCGCGGGCGCGGGATCAGGCGCGGGTGCGGGTGTGGGCTCGGGCGACGGCTCGGGCTCGGCCGGGGGCATCTACGACACCTCGCGGCGGACGATCCGTACCAGGCCGGCTACCAGCGGCAACAGCACCCAGAGCGCCACCGAGACAGCGATCCGGCCCCACTGTCCGGCGGTCACGTCGGACGTGGTCAGCGGCATGGTGGTGACGCTGAGGTCGAGCCACTCGGCCGCCCGGCGCAGCCCGCTGATCATTTCGCTCAGGATCGACCAGACGGTCGGCAGCACCAGGTAGAGCACGATCGCCAGCGGCGTGTTCAGGAACAGCATGCCGAACGCCACGCCCATCACCACGTTGATCACCTGGAACACGGCCGCGTACCCGAAGATCTGGGGTTCGACCGACCAGGTGCCGGCCCCGCCGAGCGCCCCGGCCAGTGCGGTGCCGATCGCGGCCACCGCCAGGCTGGCCAGCACCGAGGCGAGCGCGGCGATGGCCGCCGCGAGCAGCTTCGCCACCAGCACCCGCGATCGCTGCGGCACCAGCGCGAAGGTGGTCATCGCGGTGCGCTGCGACCACTCGCCGGTCACCAGCAGGATGCCGAGCACCGGCAGCAGGATGCCGACCGGCAGCAGCGACGGGACGAAGAAGTTCTCGAAGGTCTGGTCCGCGTCCGGCATGACGAAGAGCTGGACGGTGACGATCGCCGCCGCGGCCAGCGCGATCACGATCAGCAGCCAGTAGCCGGCGCGGGTGTCGGTGAGCTTGCGCAACTCGACACCGGTGAGCCGGGCCAGGCCGGGGCGGCGCAGCGTGGGATGGGCCGCCGGACCGGCCGGCGAGGTGGTCGGGCTGATGGTCGTCGTGGTCATTTGACTGCCTCCCGTACGGAGTCGCCGGCGGTCAGGGTGAGGAAGATCTGTTCCAGGCCGTTGCTCTCGGCCGACCGCAGTTCGATCAGTACGGCGCCGACGTCGGCCGCGACCCGTCCCACCGCCACCGGCTCGGCCTGGACCAGCAGTCCACCGTCGGTGCCGGTGGTGGCGCTCAGTCCGGCCCGTTGCAGCGCCGTACGCAGCGTCTGCGGGTCGACCGCCCGGACCAGGGTGCCGGTCCCGGCGAGCAACTCGTCCTTGCTGCCCTGGGCGACGACCCGGCCACCCCCGATCACCACCAGCCGGTCCGCCACCGCCTCCACCTCCCGCAGCAGGTGCGAGGAGAGCAGCACCGTCCCGCCGCGGTCGGCGAAGTCGCGCAGCAGGCCGCGCATCCAGAAGATGCCCTCCGGGTCCAGCCCGTTGGCCGGCTCGTCCAGGATCAGCACCCGTGGCTCGCCCAGCAGCGCCTGCGCCAGGCCGAGCCGCTGCCGCATGCCGAGCGAGTACTTCCCGACCCGGCGCTTCGCCGCCACCGCGTTCAGCCCGACCCGCTCCAGGGTCTCGCCGACCCGCCGCCGGTCGACGCCCATGGTCATCGCGGCCAGGGCCAGTGCCTCCCGGCCGGTACGCCCGGCGTGCTGGGCGGAGGCGTCCAGCAGGATGCCGATCTCCCGCCCCGGGTTCGGCAGGTCCCGGTAACGGACCCCGTTGATGGTGGCGGTGCCGGCCGAGGGCGGGGTCAGCCCGCAGATCATCCGCATGGTGGTGGACTTGCCGGCACCGTTCGGGCCGAGGAACCCGGTGACGGTGCCCGGTTCGCAGTGGAACGTCACGTCGTCGACGGCCGGGTGTGCCCCGTACCGTTTGCTCAGATGGTTGACCGCAATCATGTGACCAGCGTGACGGTCGGTTGCCACCCGCCGCTGCGGCCGTCGGTCGCGTTCGCGCAACCTTGGTCTACGGCTGGACCTCGACTTTGGTCGCTGTCGGTGGGCGGTGACGGTACGTAACATGGGTGCGTGACCGGTACCGTGGCTTCGGAGAACGCCTGGCTGCTGCCGTCCGCCCTGACCGCCGAGCCGGGCCGGGCCGGACGCCAGCCGCGCCGGACCACCCGCGACTGGATAGTCGACTCGCTCTGCTTCCTGATCGCGTTCGGCTTCGTGATCCTGGTCTCCTGGGATCTGCACCAGCGGGACCAGCCGAGTCCGCTGGGCACCATCCCGGAGTGGGTGCTCACCCTCGACGGCTGGATCAGCGTCGCGCTCTGCGGCGTGCTCTGGGTACGCCGCCGCTGGCCGGTCCAACTCGCGCTGGCCGCACTGCCACTGAGCCTGATCTCCACCCCGTCCGGCATGGTGGTGCTGATCCTGCTCTTCACGGTGGTGCTGCACCGGCCGCTCCGGGTCGCCGGTCCGGTGATCGGCCTGCACCTCCTCGCCGCGCTCGTCTTCTGCTGGCTGCGCCCCGACCCGTCCATGAGCATGCTGGTGGCGATGGTCCTGACCGTCGCGATCATGATCTCGATCGTGCTCTGGGCGATGGTCGTACGGGCCCGGCGGCAGCTCGTCGTGTCGCTGCGGGACCGGGCGCACCGGGCCGAGGCGGAGCAGCAGTTGCGCATCGCCCAGGCCCGGCACCTGGAACGGACCCGGATCGCCCGGGAGATGCACGATGTGCTCGCCCACCGGATCTCGCTGCTCAGCCTGCACGCCGGGGCGCTGGAGTTCCGCCCCGACGCGGCCCCGGGCGAGGTGGCCCGCGCCGCCGGGGTGATCCGGGACAACGCCCACCTGGCCCTACAGGACCTGCGCGAGGTGATCGGGGTGCTGCGCGAGGAGGGCGCCGGCGAGGGGCCCGAGCGGCCCCAGCCGACCCTGGCGGACCTGGCCGTGCTGGCCGAGGAGTCCCGCCGGGCCGGGATGCGGGTCAGCGTCCGGGAACGGGTCGACCACGCGGAGGCGGTGCCGACCGGGGTCGGGCGCAGCGCGTACCGAATTGTGCAGGAGGGGCTGACCAACGCCCGCAAGCACGCCGTCGGCGCGGCGGTGACGGTCACCGTGGCCGGCGGCCCCGGCACCGGGCTCAGCGTCGAGGTTTCCAACCGGTGGCCGGTCGGGCAACCGCCCGCGCAGCGGATCCCCGGTACCGGCACCGGGCTGGTCGGGCTCGCCGAGCGGACCAGCCTGGCCGGCGGGCGGCTGGAGCACGGCCGGACCGACACCGGCGACTTCCGCCTGGCGGCCTGGCTACCGTGGTCGGCGTGAACGATGCTCCGGCCGGGGCGACCGGAGAGAGCGGTGCGGGTGGGGGCGGGCCGATCCGGGTGCTGCTGGTCGACGACGACGCGCTGGTCCGGGCCGGGTTGTCGATGATCCTCGGCGGGGCCGACGACCTGCGGGTGGTCGGTGAGGTGGCCGACGGTGCTGAGGTCGCCGCCGCGGTGGCCGCGTACGCGCCGGACGTGGTGCTGATGGACATCCGGATGCCCCGGGTCGACGGGCTGGCCGCGACCGAGGCGCTGCGGCAGGCACCGGCGCCGCCCGAGGTGCTGGTGCTGACCACCTTCGACGCCGACGAGCACGTGCTCCGGGCGTTGCGCGCCGGTGCCAGCGGCTTCCTGCTCAAGGACACTCCGCCGGCCGAGATCGTCCGGGCGGTACGCCGGGTGGCGGCCGGCGAGGCCACCCTGTCGCCGGCCGTCACCCGCCGGCTGATCGCGTACGCGACCGGACCCGGCCCGGTCGCCGAGGGTGCCCGTACCGCCGGTGGTGGGCGGTCCGGGGCGGACGGTCGGCGGGACCGGGCGCTGCGGCAGCTCGCCGGACTCAGCGAGCGGGAACGCGAGGTGGCGCTGGCGCTCGGCCGGGGCTGCTCGAACGCGGAGATCTCGGCCGAGCTCTACATGAGCGTGGCCACCGTCAAGGCGTACGTGTCCCGGTTGCTGGCGAAGCTCGATCTGAACAACCGGGTGCAGGTGGCTCTGTTGGTGCACGACGCGGAACTGGTCTGAGCCGATTGGGGCGACCGGAGGCGGCTTTTGTCCGTTCCGTGTCTTTTCCAGATGACCGCACTTCTCCGTACGGATGCTGACGTAGGTCGATATTGTCCCCAAAATGAACGTCGAGTATCTGGTTGGTGACGATAGGTAGTCACCGAGGGTTGGAAGGCGGATCGACATGCCGGACAGCAGGCTCGACCAACCCCAGTTGGCCACCCTCCTCGCCCGGTACGACATAGCCGCACCCGACGTCGTACCGTCGCCCGACGGGACAACGAACAGCAGCTACCTGATCCGGGGCCGGACCGCCTCGTACGTGCTGACGGTGCTGGAGGACCACGACGAGACCTCCGCCCGCCGGCTCACCGCCCTGCTCGACCACCTGATCCGGCACGGGGTGCCGACCAGCCGCCCGCTGCGCGGCCGCGACGGAGCCGAACTGACCACCTTCCGGGGCCGGCCCGTGCTGGTCAAGCAGTACCTGCGCGGCGACTGCCGGGCACCGCTGCCCCGGCACGCCTGCGCCGCCGCCGGGGCGCTGCTCGGCCGGGTGCACACCGTGCCGGTACCGAACTGGCTACCCCGCCGGGTACGCCGACTGCCCACCGGCTGGCTGGCCCAGGTGGACACGTTCGCCGACCGTCGGTTCGCCGACTGGCTGCGCGAACGGTGGGTCGACGCCGCCGGGGTGGAGACCCTGGCCGGCCCGTACGGGCTGGTGCACGGCGAGTACGTGGCCCGGAACCTGGTGATCGGCGAGGACGGGCGGCTGGCCGTACTGGACTGGGAGACGGCAAGCCACGACCTGCTGCTGCTCGACCTCGGTATGGCGCTGGTCCGGCTCTGCGCCATCGACGGCCGGTTCGACGCCGACCGCGCGGCGGCCGTACTCGGCGGCTACCGGCGGACCAGGGAACTGACCGACGGCGAGTACGCCCACCTCCGCCCCGCCGCCCACTACGCCGGGCTCTGCGTCGCCTTCCACCGCTACCTGCGCTACCAGCGAACCCGTCCCGACCCGGACGCCGTACACCGCTACCGGGCCCTGCCCACCTTCCTGGCCAGCCTCGACCAGCAGTGGGACCGGCTACTGGTCAACTCCGCCGCCCGGAGCCGCTGACCGTCCCGCCGCCCGGACCGTCGGCGCCGAGCGGGTCACCCGGGCCGATCCGGGGCCGGGGTACGGCGGTCGCGGTCGCCACCTCGCCGGCCAGCCGGTCCACGGTCAGCCACACCGTCGGGTCGGCCCAGTAACCGGAGTGCCGCCCGGCGACCGGCTCCGGCTGGCCGTAGATGTACCAACTCGTCTGCGGGTCCGGCAGCTCCACGTCCACCGGCCGCGCGCTGCCGGTGGTGGTGCCGGTGCCGATGGTGGGAGTCGGGGCCAGGACCGGGCCGCCTATGTAGTCGGTCAGGTAGTAGAAGTTGCGCCATTCGCGTACGGCCGCCGTTGACGTGCCGTCCGACGGGTCGAGTCGATGCAGCACCGCGTCGTCGAAGTAGGCCGGGAACGCCCAGCCGTAGAGGGTGCGCAACGGCGACCCGAAGGTCACGAACGCCACCACGTCGTCGTCCGGCCGGCTGTCCGGCTGCAACAGCGCCGCCGCCGCGATGATGGTGCCCTGGCTGTGCGCGGTCAGGACCACCCGGCCGCCCCGGTCGTGGATCCGCCACAGCCGTCGCTGCACCTCCGGCACCGCCCGTTCCGCGTACGACGGCGGCGCCAGCGGATGGTACGCGCGCGGCCAGAACGTCATCACGTCCCACACCACGCCGATCCGGCGTCGACTCTCCAGGTTGCGCCAGCCCCGGCGCAGCAGCAGGATCAGCGCCAGCGGGATGCCGGCCGCCAGGTAACTGCCCAGCGTGAAGGCCCACTGGGTGCCCCAGGGCAGCTTGCCGAAGACCCAGAAACGTACCTGGATCGCGACCAGCACCACCGTGCCGACCACCGCCATCGTCGTCATGAGCTTGTCCAGGTCGTGCGCCATCCGGGCGACCCGCCGGGCCCGCGCCACCCGCGCGCCCCAGGCCCACGAGCCCGCCACCGACCCCGGTACGTCCGACGTGGACGAATTGCTGCCGGCCGCGTTGTACTGCCAGCGGCGCTCGTCGGTCGGCTCGGGCGCGTTGCCCCGGTACCACTCGACGATCCGGGCCACCGTCAACCGGTCCGTTCCCGCCCGCCAGTAGGCGACCAGCTCGTACAGGGCGAAGAGCAGGATCAATGCCAGCGGCACCAGGGTCAGGTAGTGCACCAGCTTGCCGATGATCGGGTAGACGTACACCTCGGAGCCGGTGATCGGCGCCGGTGGCAGCGTGGTCCGGGACGACACCTCGGCCACCAGGTCGGCGAACCGGGACATCGCCCCGAGCAGGACGACGTTGAGCGCGAAGACACCCAGCACCAGCGCGACGAACGGACCGAAGATGACGAACGTCCCCCGCCGCCAGCCGCCGACCAGGGCCGCCACCAGCACCAGCAGCAGGCTGACGAAAACACTGCCGAGGGTCAGGTCGGCCACCCGGGGGATGCCCGGCAGGTAACCGAACGGTTGGGCGTACCCGGGTTGGATCGCGGCGAACCAGCCGGCGCCGACCAGCGCGACCCCGCCCACCGCGAGCGCCGCCCGCGCACTGCCGGGCGGACACGCGTCGAGCGCGGTGAGGACCAGTACGGCCACCATCAGCGCGCCGCCGACCAGCACGACAACCAGGTACAGCCAACCGGCGCTCACCGGCGCCCCGACCGCCGACGCGGTTGCGTGCACGGTGTGCGCGAGGCTGAGCGCGACGAACCCGAGTCCCGCCCCGAGATGCACGAAACCCAGGTCGAGAGTGCTGCGCCGGCCCGCCCAGAAGCTCGGGTCGGACAGCCCCACGCCGGGCTGGGCGGCGCTGCGCGTCGACTCCGGGGCGCTGACCCGCAGCGGCGGGCTGACCGCCTCGTACCTGCTGATCGAGCGCAGGGTCAGCACCGCGAGCAGGGCCACCAGGGCGAGCGGCACCAGCGCGCCGAGCAGCAGCCGTCGACCCGGAAAACCGGCCAGCAGCGGGTCGCGCAGCGGACGCAGCAGCCAGCTCTCGTCGGCACACCGGGCCTGCCCACCACACTGGTACGCGAGCAGTTCCAGCGCCGTGATCACGGCGATGAGCAGCAGGTTGACGGTGAGACAGAGCGCCGCCCAGCGGGCCGCCGTCCGATGCAGCCGGAACCGCCACCGGGACGCCAGGGTGCGCGGCGAGCACATCCAGCCGGCCACGTTCGCCAGCGCGAACGGGAACAGCAGCAGCCACAGCACCCGTGACCCGGCCCGCGACGTGATCCCACCCCACGAATACGCCTCCACGTGCCGCCCGGCGACGTCGGCGGTCCGGTAGAAGCCGGCGATCCGGTCACCGGAGACCTGCAACGGGGCGTCGTCGCCGAGCAGGTCCTGCGGGGTGGTTCCGCCGACGCCGTGCAGCCGTAGTTCGGTGACCCCGGTGAGGTCGGGGATCGGGGGGACGAGCCCGGAGGGGCGCTGGACCGGATCGGTGTCGAATCGCACGAGCGGCATGGCAACATCTCCGATGATCGGCTCCGGAAGCCCGTTTGCCCAGCTCAGGGCCGATATCCGAGACAACCGGTGCACCTCCACCGTGCGCCCCGTACTCGCCGACCGCAGTCGAATATCCGACTAAATGCGCTAATAGTGGTAACTAACTGGGCTAAGGAAGGGGTCGCGGGCGTACGGGGTGCGGTTGGGTTTCAGCCCCCGACGAGTCGGGTTTCAGCCCCTGACGAGGAGTAGCGATGTGTGGAGCGCGGAGGACTGGCGGCCGAGGACGGGCCGCGATGGCGGTGGCCGTACTGGGCGGTGGACTGCTGCTGGCCGTAGCCGCCTGCGAGCGCCTGCCCGAACCGACAACCGCCGGCACCGACGCCAACGGAAGCGCGCCGACCACCGTGGCCGCCCCGCCCGCCCCCTCCGGCGCGCTCGCTTCGTCCGCCCCGACCGGCCCGCTCGTCCCGCCGATCCCGCCTGTCTCGCCTGTCTCGCCTGTCTCGCCATCCAAGCCTGCGACCCGTGCCCCGAGCCGCCCGGCCGCCACCGGCGCACGACCGCCGGCCGGGTTCGACCCGGCGCGGGACCTCACCGACCTGGAAGCGCTGACTGACGGGCTCACCCTCGGCCGCCCGGTCAACGGGGTACGCCACGGCGAACTGGTGCTGACCATCCGGAACAACGGACGGTTCCCAGTTTCCCGGCTGATGTTCACCGTCGAACTGCCGGCGAGCGTGTCCGCCGACGGCGGCGACTGGTCCGGCTGCGACACACTCCGGTCCCGTCAGGACGGCTACCCGGCCGGTTCAAAGTGCGACAAGGGTTTCCTCGCCGCCGGTGAGTCCCGCGTCTACCGCCTCGGCGTCAGCTCACCCTCGTCCGAGGACAACAACGACAGCACCATCTCCCGCTGGCTCACCGACACCTGGTCCGCCGGCCCCAAAGGAGAAATGCACCCCGACACCGCCCCCACAACAACCGCCGCATCTTCCCCACCACCCGCTCCTAACTCCCCCCTCCTCCCTCCCGCCCACTCTCCCCCCCGTCGATCTAGGGCAAATGGTGGTGATTGGAGATCAACTAGCCACCATTTACCCTAGATCGACGAGACTGGGGCGGGCGGGCGGCGCGGCGCGGGGCGGGCGGGGCGGGGCGGCGGGGCGATGGTGGGACGGGGGAGTGGGATGGGGCGGCGGGATATTGATGTGACGGTTCGGTCGGGGGCGCAGGTGGGGGCGGTGTACGAGTTGTTGCGGGCGGGCGTTACCTGGCCGACCTGGTCGGGGCTGGGTTCGTTCGAGTTGGAGCGGGCCGTACCCGTAGCCACTGGGGACAGCGGGGCGGGGGCGGACGAGGGGGTGGGGGCGATCCGGGTGTTCCGTACCGGGCCGATGACCAGCCGGGAACAGATCGTGGATCTGGTGCCGGACCGGCGACTCAGTTACATATTGCTGTCCGGGTTGCCGTTGCGCGACTACCGGGCCGACGTCGACCTGACCCCGACGCCCGAGGGCACCATCATCCGCTGGCGCTCGACCTTCCACGCAAAGCTGCCCGGCACCGGCTGGTTCTACCGCTGGTTCCTCGGTCGGTTCATCCGGCAGACCGCCGAGGGCCTGGCCGCGTACGCCGAGCGCGACGCCACCACAGCGCCCTGACCGGCAGCAGTCCCCGGTCAGGGCATACCGGCAACACCGGCCCGGTCAGGGCATCCGCTCGTACGCCGGCACGGTGAGGAAGTCGACGAACTCGTCCGAGACGGCCACGTCGAGGAAGAGTGAACGGGCCGCGTCGTAGTCGCCGGGATCGCCGCCCAGTTTCGCGATCTCCTCGTCGGCGATCCGTTCGACCAGTTCCCGGGTGACCAACGGGCCGGGGCCGGCGGTGTCGCTGCCGGCGTCCAGGGTCACTCCGGTGTGCAGCCACTGCCACACCTGCGAACGGGAGATCTCGGCGGTGGCGGCGTCCTCCATCAGGTTGTTGATCGCCACCGCACCGGTGCCGGCCAGCCAACTCGCCAGGTACTGGATGCCGACGCTGATGTTGTTGCGCAGCCCCGCCTCCGTACGCGAGCCGGGCGTGTGCCGTACGTCCAGCAGTTGCGCGGCGGTGACGGTGACGTCGGCGCGGACCCGGTCCACCTGGTGCGGCCGGTCGCCGAGTTGGGCGTCGAAGATTTCCCGGCAGAGTTGCACCAGATCCGGGTGTGCCACCCACGAGCCGTCGAAGCCGTCGCCCGCCTCGCGGGTCTTGTCCTCGCGTACCTTGGCCAGCGCGGTTTCGTTGACCTGCGGGTCGCGCCGGCTCGGGATGAACGCGGCCATGCCGCCGATGGCGTGGGCGCCGCGCTTGTGGCAGGTCCGGACGAGCAGTTCGGTGTACGCCCGGATGAACGGCGCGGTCATCGTCACCGTGTTCCGGTCGGGCAGCAGGAAGTCCGCGCCCCGGCTCCGGAACTTCTTGACCACGCTGAACATGTAGTCCCAGCGGCCGGCGTTGAGCCCGGCGCAGTGATCGCGCAACTCGTGCAGGATCTCCTCCATCTCGAACGCGGCCGGGAAGGTCTCGATCAGGACGGTCGCCCGGATCGTGCCGTGCGGGATGCCGAGCCGCTGCTGGGCGAGGACGAAGACGTCGTTCCACAGCCGCGCCTCGTGGTGACTCTCCAGTTTGGGCAGGTAGAAGTACGGCCCGGCGCCGCGGTCGAGTTGCCGGCGGGCACAGTGGAAGAAGTAGAGACCGAAGTCGACCAGTGCCCCGGCCAGCCGTTCGCCGTCGACCAGCAGGTGCTTCTCGGTCAGGTGCCAGCCGCGTGGCCGTACGACGATGGTGGCCAGGTCGCCGTCGTGCAGCGTGTAACGCTTGCCGGTGGGTGCGGTGAGTTCGAGCGTACGGTCGATCGCGTCCCGCAGGTTGAGTTGACCGCCGATGACGTTTTCCCAGGCCGGCGTGTTCGCGTCCTCCAGGTCGGCGAGCCAGACCCTCGCCCCGGAGTTCAGCGCGTTGATGGTCATCTTCGCGTCGGTCGGCCCGGTGATCTCGACCCGGCGGTCGACCAGTCCGGGTGCGGGCTCGGCGACCCGCCAGTCGCCCTCGCGGATGTGCGCCGTGTCGGGCAGGAAGTCGAACAGCTCGCCCCGCGCCAGCGCCGCCTCCCGCGTGGCCCGGCGGGCCAGCAGGTCCCGGCGCCGGGGCTCGAAGGTGCGGTGCAGTTCGGCCAGGAGGCCGAGCGCCTCCGGGGTGAGGATCTCGTCGTAGCGGTCGTGCAGCGGGCCGTTGATCTCGACGCCGTCGGGCAGACTCATCCGGCACTCCTCCCAGCGCTCCGGACCGTACGCCCGGAGTCGATCAACGGTCGCGGCCCCGACTCTAACCCCTGCCGACGCGGACGGATTTCCCTGCTCAGTCGAGCGCGGTGGCGGTTACCGGGCCGGTTTCGGGCAGGTCGGCGACCGCGATGGCGGCGACCGCGCGGTCGGTGACCAGTCCGCCGTCGACCAGGACCAGCCGTACGCAGTTCGGGTCGCCGGTACGTTCGGGCACGCTGCCGGCCAGCTCGCGAACCTTGCCGCTGCTGGCATCGTCGAGGGTGAACCGGTCCGCGTCCCAGCTACCCTCGACGGCGAAGAACGCCTTGCTGTCATTGTCGAGATCGCCGTTGAGCACCACGCTCCGGTTCGCCCCGGCGAGTTCGCTGGACGCCTCGTTCAGCCCCCAGACGTGGTAGGTCGCGGAACCGGAGTCCGGTGCGTCACCGACACCGACCCCGGTGCAGCCGGTCAACCCGAGCAGCGCGCCGAGCAACAGGAGGGGGAGTGCGCGTCGCAGGTGTCCGTACGCCATCCCGACCGCCCTGTCGTGGACCGTGATGGCGATCCGGGCGCCATCGACCGGGTGTCAGTGTATCGAGGATGATCTCCGTGTTCCACCTGTGGCGAGGTGGGCTCGGGGGTGCCGGTTATTCGGGTGCGGGGACGGGGCCGCCGGGGCCGGGGCTGGGCGCCTGGGCCGGGCTGCGCCAGTCGGGCCCCAGGGTGAGTGGCAGGGCCAGCGCGGCGAGGATGCCGCCGATGAGCGGCGCCACGATGAAGACCCAGAGTTGGGACAGGGCCGCGCCGCCCTCGAACAGGGCCGGGCCGAACGACCGCGCCGGGTTGACCGAGGTACCGTCCAGCGCCACGCCGACCAGGTGACAGGCGGCGATGGCGAGGCCGATGGCGATCGCGGCGATCGCGCGCTGCTCGTACCTGCTGGTCACCGTGAGGATGACCAGGACCAGCAGGAAGGTGAGCACGATCTCCAGCAGGAACGTACCGCCGAGGTTGATGTTGGCGCCGTACCCGTTGGTGCCCAGCGCGCCGCTCTGGTCGACCACGTCGCCGCCCTTGACCAGGATCCAGAGCAGGAGTGCGCCGATCACCGAGCCGACCAGTTGGGAGATCCAGTAGCCGATCGCCCCGGCCAGGGTGATCCGGCCGGTGAGCAGGGCGCCGAGCGTCACGGCCGGGTTGACGTGGCAGCCGGAGAGCGGCAGGAGCATGTAGGTCAGCACGAGCAGGATGAAGCCGAAGGTCAGGGCCACCACGACCACGCCGCCCTCGACCCGGGCGGCGATGACGCTGCCGACGCCGAAGAAGACCAGCAGCAGGGTGCCGAGAAACTCCGCGCCGTAGCGTTTGGTGTTGTCCATGTCGCCAGGATAGGAACTTTTCGCCCATTACGGCGACATTTCATGCTGAATAGGCCCGCATGGTCTGGACCGGAGTGCTCGGACAGTGCCGACGATGTGAGCCGACCGACGCCCGCTCGCGGTACGGATTCCGCCGCCGAACCGGTTGTACGAGCCGTGGGCGGCCGTGATGTCGACGTGGTGGTGATCGGAGCCGGTCAGGCCGGGCTCTCCGTCGGATACTTCCTGCACCGGGCCGGGTTCACACCCGAGACCGGTTTCGTGCTGCTCGACGGCGACGACGGGCCGGGCGGCGCGTGGCGGCACCGGTGGCGGACGCTGCGGCTGGACGGCGTACACGGGATCCATGATCTGCCCGGACTGGCGCTCGGGCCGGCCGACCCGACCCGCCGCGCGGCCGACGTGGTGGCCGAGTACTTCGGGGCGTACGAGCGCGAGTTCGGGTTGCCGGTGCACCGCCCGATCCGGGTCGACGCGGTCCACGATCGGCCCGACGGCCGGCTCGACGTGGTCGCCACGCGGGTCGACGCGGTCCATGACCAGCGGGACGGCCGGTTCGGTGCGCGGGTCGGTGCCGGTTCGGAGGCCGCCACCGTCACCTGGACCGCCCGCGCGTTGGTCAACGCGACCGGTACCTGGACCAGGCCGTTCTGGCCGCACTATCCCGGCCAGGAGCTGTTCCGGGGCCGGCAGTTGCACACCGCCGACTACCGGGATCCGGCCGACTTTGCCGGGCGGCACGTGGTCGTGGTCGGTGGCGGCACCTCGGCGGTACAACTGCTCGGCGAGATCTCCGAGGTGGCCCGGACCACCTGGGTCACCCGCCGGCCGCCGGTGTTCCGGCAGGGTGAGTTCACCCGTGAGGAGCACGGCCGGGCCGCCGTCGCCCTGGTCGACCAGGCGGTACGGGCCGGTCGCCCACCGGGCAGCGTGGTCGGCGTGACCGGGCTGGTCGACACGCCCAGGGTGCGCGAGCTGCGGGAACGCGGTGTGCTGCGGCGGTTGCCGATGTTCGACCGGATCACCCCGGACGGGGTCGCCTGGGCCGACGGCAGTGTGGTCCGCGCCGACGTGATCCTCTGGTGCACCGGGTTCCGGGCCGCCCTGGACCACCTCGCTCCGCTGCGGCTGCGGGCACCGGGCGGCGGGATCGTCATGGACGGCACCCGGGTGGTCGCCGATCCGCGGATCCAGCTGGTTGGTTACGGTCCGTCGGCGAGCACCATCGGCGCGAACCGGGCCGGGCGAGCGGCCGTACGCGAGGTTCGGCGTCTGCTGCGTCCGGTGGCCGTCGGCTGATGGTCCAGCCGGGTGGCCTTCCATCCGTGCGGAGCAGCCTGGAGGTTCAACCGTCGTCCACAGTGGAGAGGTGCCGCCCGGCGATTTGCGAACCTTGCTCGCGTATATGGGGGGCTGTCGTTGATTGTACAGGTGTACGAGCTGGTCACTGGCGGTAGTCGCGCCTAGCCTTAGAGGGGTAATTGGCATTGATCAGGCGTAATTCCACCTTTGTTCCCTGATCAGACTATCCATGCCGTTTCCTCCATTCTCGCGGGCTGCCGTCAGCCCGCCCCACCAAGGAGCACCGCCATGGCCGAAGCCGCCACCAGCAAGAGCAAGCCAACCGCCCAGCCGTCCGCCACCGCCGAAGCGGCCGGAGCCCACGCCGAGTTCGTCCCGTCCACCACCGCCGGGCTGCCGCCCACCGCCCAGACCCTCTTCGCCGTCGTCAACGGCGGCAACGGCGCGGTCGTACGCGGATACGGCGTGCTCTCCGCCGCCCGCCTGAGCGTCGGCATGTACCAGGTGATCTTCAACCACGACCTCACCGGCTCGGCCTACCTGGGCACGATCGGGCTGACCGGCAGCGACGGCCAGTCGCCCCCGGGTGAGATCGCCGTGGTCGGCCGGACCGGCGTCGTCAACGGCGTCTTCGTCCAGACCTTCAGCTCCACCGGCGTACTCGCCGACCGTTCGTTCCACCTCGCTGTGCTTTCCTGACACCCCGACCAGCGGTCCCCGGAACCGGCTCAGGTTCCGGGGACCACTGGTGTCACGGGTCACGGGTCACCTGCCACGTCTCGCAGCAACGGGTGGGGAGTGTGCCCGGTGGGTACACGAGCGCGCGGCGCCGCCCGACGTGTGCCGGGCGTCGCCGCGCTCTGGCCGTCTCCCACCGTCGCAGCCCTTCGGCAGTACGCCAGCGAGGACCTGGCTCGACCGGCCCCGGGGTGCCCGTAGCGCCGATCAGTCAATGACGTTCCCGCCCCGGTGGGTGGCAAACCTTCACCGCCGCATCGATTGTCGATGCCCGGACCCGACACCTGATCCGCCCGGTCGCGCGTCATCCGGTCGCCGTCCGGGTAAGTAGGCGGACATGGAGCATTTCACTATCGCGACCGTCGCCGAGAAGAGTCCGGATTTCCGTCGGGTGCTCTGGACCGGCGAGCACACCCAACTCGTCATCATGACCATTCCGGCCGACGGTGAGATCGGCGAGGAGGTCCACGAGGACACCGACCAGATCCTCACCTTCGTCAGCGGCACCGGCGAGGCCCGGGTGGCCGGCAAGACCAAGGCGGTGGCCCAGGGTGACCTGGTGGTGGTGCCGGCGGGGACGAAGCACAACTTCGTGAACACCGGCCCCAACCCGCTGGTGCTCTACACCGTCTACGGCCCGCCGGAGCACGCCGACCAGGCGGTGCACAAGACCAAGGACGAGGCCGACGCCGCCGAGGAAGCCGGCCAGGACGAGCCGCCGACCTCCTGAGCCCGACGATCGCGCCGACCTCCCGAGGCTGAGCGGTGGGGATCGGGGTATCCGGGGGCGGTGTCCGTACCGGTGAACACCGACGCCCCGATCTCCGACTACGGCTTTCTCTCCGACTGCCGATCGGCGGCGCTGGTCGGCCGGGGCGGCTCGGTCGACTGGTGGTGCCCGGCCCGGTTCGACAGCCCGTCGGTCTTCGGCCGGCTGCTCGACCCGGACGCCGGGCACTGGCGCCTGGCCCCGACCGCGCAGGGGCACCACGGTTACCGGACCGAACGGGACTACCTGCCGGGCACACTGGTGCTGCGTACCGTGCACCACACCGACAGCGGGAGCGTGGCGGTCACCGACGCGCTCGCCATCGAACCGGGGGCGCGCGGGCACGACCTGGGCCGGCGTTCGCCGGCGGTGCTGCTGCGCGTCGTCGAGGGGCTGACGGGCAGCGTACGGATGCGGACCGAGTTCGTACCCCGCCCCGAGTACGGCCTGCTGGCGCCGTACGTGCACCACGAGCGGGGCCGGGTGGTGGCGGCGGCCGGGCCGGCGACGCTGACCCTGAGCGCACCGGTGTCGCTGCACTGCGAGCGGGGCGACGCCACCGCCGAGTTCGACGTCGCCGCCGGACAGGTGGTCGAGTTCGAGCTCGCGTACGCGCCGGCGTACGGCCCGGCGGTGCCGGGCGACGATCCCGCCCGGCGGGCGAGTGTCGCCGACACCGCGCAGGCGTGGCGCTCGCTCGGGTCGGTGCACAGTTACCGGGGGCGGTACGCCGCCCAGGTGCGGCGCAGCGCACTGGTGTTGCAGGGGCTGACGTACGTGCCGAGCGGGACCCTGGTGGCCGCCGCCACGACCTCGCTGCCGGAGGACCCCGGCGGCAGCCGGAACTACGACTACCGGTACGCCTGGCTGCGCGACTTCGCGTTCACCATGCAGGCGCTCTGGGTGGCCGCCTGCCCGGACGAGACGTCCCGCCTGTTCGCCTGGGCGGCCCGTTCGGCCGGTCGGATCGGCTCCGACCCGATCCAGATCATGTACGGCGTGGAGGGTGAACGGGACCTGACCGAGCACTCGTTGGCGCACCTGCGCGGCTACGCGAACAGCCGCCCGGTCCGGGTCGGCAACGACGCCTGGGGGCAGCGCCAGCTCGACGTACCGGGCGAGATCTTCGCCGCCACGAAGCGGCTCAGCGACCAGCTCGGCGCCTTCGACGACGAGTTGCGGGCGATGCTGATCGACCTCGCCGACGGGGTGGCGGGCAGCTGGCGGGAGCCGGACTGCGGCATGTGGGAGGAGCGGGGCACCGAGCGGCAGTTCCTGTCGTCGAAGGTGATGGCCTGGTTGGCGCTGGACCGCGCGGTGCAGTTGGCACCCAAGCTCGGTACGCACGGACAGGCGCGGGTGAGCCGCTGGTCCTCGGCGCGGGACGAGGTCCGGGCGATGGTGCTGGCGGAGGGCTGGAACGAGCGCCTCGGCGCGTACGTCGGGGTGATCGGCACCGACGAACTGGACGCCTCGGCACTGATCATGCCGCTGACGGGGTTCCTGCCGGCGGCCGAGCCGAGGATGCGGTCGACGATCGAGGTGATCGAGAGCCGGCTGGGCAGCGACGGGCTGATCCGGCGCTGGTCGGGTGACCCGGCGGCGTTCGTACTCTGCACGTTCTGGCTGGTCGAGTGCCTGGACATGATCGGTAAGCGGGAACGCGCCGAGGCGCTGTTCGAACGTACCCTGGCCCGCAGCAACGACCTGGGACTCTTCGCCGAGCAGATCGACCCGGCCAGCGGCCAGCATCTCGGCAACACGCCGCAGGCACTCTCCCACGTCGGCCTGATCAACGCCGCCTGGCAACTCACCCAGCCAAACCCGGTCTTCCGGGGCTGAGTCCGCCCGACCTGCCCGAAGGTCAGGCCGGGACCACGTCCAGTGCCCGGTCGAAGTGTCGGTGCCGGGCCACTGCCTCGACGAAGCTGGCGACGAAGTCGTCACCCGCCGCCCCGGCCGCTGACTGGACGACCACTCCGGCGGCCCGGCCCACGCCGCTGCGGTCCGGTGCCGGGGTGGTCAGCCCGGCCTGGTTGAACACCGTCAGCCCGTGGCCGAGGATGCCGATCGGCTTGGCGTGCTTGTACGCCTCGGCGACGAAGTGGACCGCGTACCCGTCACCGGCCAGCGCCACCGCGGCGTCCTCGCCGGCCGGCAGCAGCACCGCGTCGTAGAGGACCGAGGCGACGGTGGTCATCGCCCTGGTGACCGGCAGGGCGCCGCCGTCGGCGGTGGTCACGTTTCCGTCGACCGGGGCGAGCAACTCGACGGTGGCGCCCAGCCGGGTCAGCGCCTGCTCCAGCACGGTGACGCTCTGCCGGTCCACCCCGTCGGTGACCAGGACCGCGATCTTCCGGCCGAGGATCGTCTCCCGGGCCGTGTCGGCCTGGCTCAGCGCGGGGGAGCGGCGGCCGTGGTTCTCACCCTCCGGTTCCGGTGCGGGCACCCCGATCCCGGCCGCGACGGCGGTGGCCAGCCGGTGGTCGATCCGGTTGAGGTGCGACACCATCAGCGCGCGGATCCGGGGCCGGGTGACCTTGCCCAGCTCGAACCGGTACGCGGCCACTATGTGTTCCCGCTCCCAGTCGGACATGCTGTTCCAGAACAGGGTGGCCTGGCCGTAGTGGTCGGCGAAGGTGGCGCTGCGGCGGCGTTCCTTCGGCCCGTCCACCCGTTCCGGGTAGTGGACGTACGGCTGCGCGTCCGGCCCGGCGATCAGCGGACCGTCGTCGCCGATCGAGTGCGGGTGGTAGTTGGCCGGTCCGCGTCGGATCGTCTGCTGGTGGAAGCCGTCCTGCTGGTGGTTGGCCACCGGTGCGACCGGCTGGTTGATCGGGAGCTGGGCGAAGTTCGGGCCGCCGAGGCGGGTGAGCTGGGTGTCGAGGTAGGAGAAGAGCCGGGCCTGCAACAGCGGGTCGTCGGTGAAGTCGATGCCCGGCACCACGTTGCCGATGCAGAACGCCACCTGTTCGGTCTCGGCGAAGAAGTTCTCCGGGTTGCGGTCGAGCACCATCCGCCCGACCGGCGTCACCGGCACCACCTCCTCCGGGATGATCTTCGTCGGGTCGAGCAGGTCGATGTCGTCGAAGGCGTACTCCTGGTCCTCCGGGATGAACTGCATGCCGAGTTCGTACTCCGGGAAGTGGCCGGCGTCGATCGCCTCCCACAGGTCCCGGCGGTTGAAGTCCGGGTCCTTGCCGGCGATCTTCTGCGCCTCGTCCCAGACCAGCGAGTGGGTGCCGAGCACCGGCGTCCAGTGGAACTTCACGAACGTCGCCCGACCGGCCGCGTTCACCAGCCGGAACGTGTGTACGCCGAAGCCCTGCATGGTGCGGAAGCTGCGCGGGATCGCCCGGTCGGACATCAGCCAGATGACGTGGTGCATCGTCTCCGGTTGCAGCGACACGAAGTCCCAGAACGTGTCGTGCGCGGAGGCGGCCTGCGGCATCTCGTGCTGCGGCTCCGGCTTGAGCGCGTGCACCAGGTCCGGGAACTTGATCCCGTCCTGGATGAAGAAGACCGGCATGTTGTTGCCGACCAGGTCGAAGTTGCCCTGCTCGGTGTAGAACTTCGTGGCGAAACCGCGTACGTCGCGCGGGGTGTCCGCCGAGCCACGGGATCCCTGCACGGTGGAGAACCGGACGAACACCGGCGTACGCGCCGACGGGTCGTGCAGGAAGCTGGCGGCGGTACGGTCGGCCAGCGACTCGTACACCTGGAAGTAACCGTGCGCGCCCGACCCGCGTGCGTGGACCACCCGCTCCGGGATCCGCTCGTGGTCGAAGCGCATGATCTTCTCGCGCAGGTGGAAGTCTTCGAGCAGGCTCGGCCCACGGGCGCCGGCCCGCAGCGAGTTGTCCGTGTCCGACACCCGGATGCCCTGGTCGGTGGTCAGGTACCCGGTCAGCGGATCGACCTGCGCGGCGGCCAGCTGCCGAGACTTGGCGGTGGGTTCGGAGTGCGGTCGCGTGGTCATCGCGGATCCTCCCGAGGCAGGCGGTACGCGCAGTCTGTCCGGAATCGGTCCAGACTGCGTGCTTACCGCGATTCTGCGCTGACCAGGCGCGGCTCGGGCGGTTTCGGGGCAGTTCAGTGGTGTGGAGGTCGGGGCGGTTCGGCGTTGTTACGGTCGGGGCAGCACCGGCAGGTTGTCGGCGTCGACCGTCTCCGGGTACTTCAGGCCGGCACCGGTGTTGAGCACCACCACCCGCTCGTCGCCCCGGATCCAGCCACCGGCCCGCAACTGCTTCGCGGCGGTCAGGCAGGCCGCGCCCTCGGGGCAGAGCAGCAGCCCCTCACGGGCCCCGAACTCGCGCAGGTCGGCCAGGATGTCCTCGTCCCGTACGGCGATCGCGGTGCCGCCGGTGTCCCGCAGCGCGTCCAGGATCAGCTCGTCGCCCAGCGGCGCCGGCACGGTGATGCCGAACGCCACCGTCTGCGCGTCCGCCCACGGCTGCGCCCGTCGGGCGCCGGAGCCGAAGGCGCGCACGATCGGCGCGCAGCCGGTGGACTGGACCGCCACCAGCCGGGGGAAGCGGTCACCGATCCAGCCGAGCTGGCGCATCTCGTGCAGCGCCTTGTGGATGCCGATCAGCCCGACCCCGCCGCCGGTCGGGTAGAGGATGACGTCCGGCACCTGCCAGCCGAGCTGCTCGACGATCTCGTACCCCATGGTCTTCTTGCCTTCGAGCCGGTATGGCTCCTTGAGCGTGCTCGCGTCGAAGATCGGGCCCTCGGGCGAGTCCGCCGACGCGGCGATCAGACCGGCGATGTAGCGGCCGGCGTCGTTGATCAGGCCGTCGATCAGGTGCAGGTCGCCACCGGCGGCGATGACCTCGCGCCGGGTGATGGTCGGCGCCGCGACCGGCATCGCGATGGTCGCGCCCATGCCGGCACGGGCGGCGTAGGTGGCCCAGGCGGCGCCCGCGTTGCCGTTGGTCGGCATCGCCACCCGGCGGATCCCGAGTTCCCTGGCCCGGCTGACCCCGACGGCCGCGCCGCGCGCCTTGAACGAACCGGTGGGGATCAGCCCCTCATCCTTGATCAACAGGCCGGGCAGGCCGATCCCGGCGCCGTAGCGGGGCGCCTTCACCATCGGCGTCCAACCCTCGCCCAGCGTGGTCACGTTCGCGTCGTCGGCCACCGGCAGCAACTCCCGGTAGCGCCACAGGTCGGCCGGGCGGCCGGCGATCTCGGTCGGCTTGACCGCGGCGGCCACCGCGTCCAGGTCGTACCGGGCCAGCAGGGGAGAGCCGCAGGAGCAGAGGTTCTGCGGCCGGTCGGCTTCGGCGGTCTCGCCGCAGCGCGGGCACTCCAGGTGGGTCAGGTACACCGTTCTCCTCGGGTCCGTGCGGCGGAACGACTCGGAGCGGGCGTCCGCGCGCCGGGGCACCGTCCGAAGATCAGAAACTGTACGCCGGTCGGCTGGGCGATCCCGCGCAGACGTCCGGAGCCGTCACCGGCACGCGTATTGTCCCCCCGACCCGGCGACCCCGTGCATGGTCCCGGCCACTGCGGGTAGGAGACGCCATGACCTCATCTGTGGACCAACCGACGGTCGCCCTCCCCGGCGAGGTGGCGATGCCACTGGTCGGGTTCGGCACCTGGCAGGCCACCGGTCGGGCCGGTTACGAGGCGGTACGGGCCGCACTGGAGGCCGGCTACCGGCACATCGACACCGCCACCGCGTACGGCAACGAGGACGAGGTGGGGCGGGCCCTGCGGGACAGCGGGGTGCCGCGCGAGGAGGTCTTCCTCACCACCAAACTGCCGCCCGAACACGCCGGCCACGAACGGCGTACGTTGGCCGCCAGCCTGGCCGCCCTCGGCACCGACTACGTCGACCTGTGGCTGATCCACTGGCCGCCGCAGCGGGGTGGCGGACTCGACGTCTGGCGGGAGTTCCTGGCCGTACGCACCGAGGGGCTGGCCCGTGCGGTCGGCGTGAGCAACTACGGCACCACCCAGCTCGACGTGCTGATCCAGGCCACCGAGGAGCCGCCGGCGGTGAACCAGATCCGCTGGGGCCCGACCCTGTACGACCCGGACCGGCTGGCCGAGAACCGGCAGCGCGGGGTGGCGCTGGAGGGGTACAGCCCGTTCAAGACCACCGACCTGAACCACCCGGTGCTGGTCGACATCGCCCGCGCGCACGACGTCACCACCAGCCAGGTGGTGCTCCGCTGGCACGTCGACCACGGCGTGGTGGTGATCCCCAAGTCGGTGACGGCGGACCGGATCCGGGCCAACTTCGACGTGTTCGGCTTCTCGCTCGACGAGGACGAACTGCGCCGCATCGACGCCCTCGCCGGCTAGCCCATCGCCTTCGACCTTTTGTGTACTTTGCCAGGCTTGTACGCCTTGAGGGGGATAGGCCCCTTTTGGTAGTAACTGCCACTAAATGCCGTCGTTACTGAGATCAGGTTTGAGTAGCTCCTTCTCGTTCCGCGAGAAGACTCTGGCGTGATCTGAGACGAGGCAACGGTGCGTCCTTTCTGGCGAAACACGTCCACAGCGGTACTGACCCTCGCGGTCGCCGGAGCGGCGGTCATGGGTCCCGCCACGCCCGCCCTCGCGGCGCCCGGCGACGCGCGGGCCCGAGGGGTGGTGGTCGACCTCGACGCCTCCGTCGCCGGCATCCCGATCATCACGGCGAACGCCACCATCGGCGACGTCAGCGCCCCGCCCGGCGGCGGCACCGACTCGGACACCGCACTGGCGATCAGCCTGCCCGGTGCGCTCGGTGTGACCGCCAGCGGCACCGTGAACGTCAGCGCCAGCCGGGATCCGGGCATCTCGTCCGCCACCTCGGAGATCGAGAACCTGTCGCTGGGCATCCTCGGCGCCAGCGTCGTCACCGCCAGCGCGATCACCGCGGCGGTGACCTGCCCGGCCGTCGGTGCGCAGACCGCCGACACCACGATCGCCGGCCTGAACCTGTTCGGCACGCCGGTCGTGGTGGTCCCCAACACCCCCGGAGTCAACGCCAGCCTCGCGGTCGGCATCCCCGGCGTGGTCGGCGCCGCGCTCAACGTCACCCTGACCGGGGTCGAGACGGTCGCCGCCGGCAGCGCCACCGCGACCGCCCTGCTCGCCGCCGTGACCATCACCGGCCAGGTGCTCGGCCTGCCGATCAACGTCAACGTCGGTAGCGTGATCCTCGCCGAGGCCAGTTGCGAACGGGCGGCGGCCCCGCCGGCACCGACCGCCGCGTCGATCAACCCGAACTCCGGGCCGCAGTCCGGCGGCCAGCAGATCACCATCATCGGCACGAACTTCGTCCCCGGCAACACCACGGTCACCTTCGACGGCGTACCGGCCACCACCGTGGTGGTGGCGACCGATGGCAACACGCTGGTCGCGACCACCCCGGCCGGTGCGGTCGGACCCGCCTCGGTCGTGGTCACCACCCCGAGCGGATCGGCGGCACCGCTGGCGTACACCTATCTCGCCGACGGCAGCGACGCGAACGTCACCAGCCTGACCCCGACCTCCGGTCCGACCGCCGGCGGCACCCAGGTCACCATCACCGGCACCGGATTCCAGGGCGCCACCGGGGTGACCTTCGACGGCACCCCGGGCACCGGCTTCACGGTCAACCCGGCGGGCACCACGATCACCGTGATGACCCCGCAGCACGCCGCCGGGGCGGTCCCGGTCAACCTGGTCTTCCCGGGCGGCACCGCGACGGCACCGAACTTCACCTACCTCGCGCCGACGATCACCAACATCAACCCGAACCAGGGCCCGACCTCGGGCGGCACCAACGTGACGATCACCGGCACCGGCTTCAGCGGCGCCACCGGGGTCACCTTCGGCGGCATCCCCGGCACCAACGTGGTGGTGAGTCCGGACGGCACCTCGCTGACCGTCACCACCCCGCCCGGACCGGTCGGACCGGTCGACGTGGTCGTGCTGCTGCCCGGCCCGGACGCCACCGCGCCGAACGGCTTCTCGTACGTCATCGCCGCGCCGACCGTCAACGGAATCAACCCGAACCAGGGGCCGACCTCCGGCGGTACCACGGTGACGGTCACCGGCAGCGGCTTCGTGCCGGGCCAGACCACGGTCACGATCTGCGGCCGGACGGTCCAGGCCAGCGCGGTCACCGTCGCGCCGAACGGGCTGTCGCTGACCTTCGTCACCCCGTCCTGCCGCAAGGGTGACACCACGGTCACCGTGACCACCCCGGCCGGTACGTCCAACGGCATCACCTTCCGGTACGTCCACGGCGGCCTGCCGATCACCGGTGCCCCGGTGGGCACCCTGTTCGCCATCGCGGTGGCACTGATCGGGGCCGGTGCGATCGCACTGACGCTGATCCGCCGCCGGGCGAGGTTCTCCTTCACCGCCTGATCCACCACCGCACCACCTGATCCACGACTGGCCGGTCCGGGCCCCGGGGCAATCGCCTCCGGGGCCCGGTTCCGTCCGGTGGTCCCGTCCGGCGGTGCCGGGGCCTGGACCGGCACCCGGCTCTAGGCTGGGCGGGTGGCGACGTACCGGATTGGTGAGGCGGCCGACTTGCTCGGGGTCAGCGTGGACACGGTCCGGCGCTGGGTGGACGCGGGCCGACTCGCCGCTACCCGGGACGGGCACGGCCACCGGACGATCGCCGGTGCCGACCTGGCCGTTTTCGCCCAGTCGCTGGCCGAGGCGCCCGACGGCGGCACCGGGCGCTCGTCGGCGCGCAACCGGCTGCGCGGGATCGTGACCGCGGTGAGCCGGGACTCGGTGATGGCACAGGTCGACATCCAGGCCGGGCCGTTCCGGGTGGTGTCGCTGATGAGCCGGGAGGCCGTCGACGAACTCGGGCTCGACGTGGGGTCGACGGCGGTCGCGGTGATCAAGTCGACCACCGTCGTGGTGGAGCGGGCCTGACCGGTCCGCGCGCCGACCGGACCGATTCCGTACGCCGACCAGTCCGAAATGGACAGTGGCTCGACCGCCCCGGAACCGACCACCACGGGGCACATCCCGGACCAACCGCCGCCGCTGCCTCCGTACCGCCCCGCCATCGTCGCCCACGAGGCGCTTCGACTACGCAGAGTGTTGTAACCGGGCCCATTGAGCGATGTTGTCTCCCGGCCCTGACCTGGTGTATTACCAATCTGGACGGCCGAACTGTCAATTCCGTGACTAACAGCCAGTATGTGTAACGCCGCGCCGCGTTGCCCGTGGATTTTCTCGCCGTTCTAGGGCAAAGTGGCGTCACCCACAGACCGAACCACTCGACCCGCGCCCTGACCGGTGGCACAGCGGGCCGGGCGAAACGGGAGGGTGGGAACAGGGACCTGGGGTGGAGCCATGGGGAGGCGCACAGATGAACAATGACGTGGACCGCGGCGGCACCGTACCGCCGCTGTGGGGGCACTACAGCGAATCGGAGCCCGATTTCGCCACCTGCCTGCTCTATCTGGACTGCGGCGACGACCCGTCCCGCAGCCTCGCACTGCTCGAACACTGGTACGACGAGGCATGCCGGCTGCTGCTGCCGTTCGTGCAGCCGGAGGGGGCACCCGAACCGTGGCTGTCGCTCAGCGCGTACGAACAGCACGCGGACGGGCGGGCCCGGCGGCGCCGCCCGCAACGCTGGGTGGACGGCCTGACCGAGGGGCTTTACCAGCTCTCGGCGCACTGGGCCGACGTCGACCCGGCGGCGGTCGCCTCCGAACTCGAACTGTACGTATTCCGGTTCGCGCCCCGACGGCACCTGAAGTTGCAGGTGTCGGTGGGCTTCGAAGGACGGCCCGGACGGCTGGCACAGGTGGTTCCGGCGCTGCTCGAACTGACCCGGCGGGTCGGCGACGTGGCGAACCCCTCGTACGGCGAGATCGTCGTCAACGCCGGAACCATCGCGCCGGCGACCCTGCTCGACTCGGTGCTCGCCCGACCGGTGGAGGAGTCGGCCCAGGCCAGCCGCGGTTACCTGCGCGGCTACGAGTGGGTGACGCTCTGCCCGGAGGAACTGCTGGCCCGCCTGGGTGGCGTCGCCGCGCTGCGGGACACCGGCGCGTTCGCCGAGGTCGTGCCGCTGTCGTACGGCGGAGCGCTGCTGCGGGCCACGTACTCGCCGGCCGACTACCGGGGTGACCGGGTCCGGGCCGTGTTCCAGGCACTGGCCCCGGTGCTGCCGCCCGGTCAACCCCGCGACCTGCCGGCCGACCTGCCCGGCCAGGATCTGAGCCGGGTCGTCTTCGCCGACGCCGGATACCCGTACGGGTCGCTGGACCTCGGTGCCGGCCTGCCGCCGAAGGACATCACCGCACCGCCGCCCGCCCGGCTACAGCAGCCGGTGCAGGCGATGGCACCGCAGGGCTGGTCCGGCTTCGGCTCGCCCGACGGCGGCGCCGCACCGGTCCGCCGCGACTACTGAGCCCCTGGTCGTCCGGGTTCCGCGAACGCGTCCCGGGCGACCAGGGGTCGATCGTCGGTCAACCGTGGCCGTTCGTCAGCCCCGGGCGCAGGCGGTGCCGTTCAGGGTGAACGCGGTCGGCGTCGTGTAGCCACCGCCGTGGGTGCCCTGGTGTCCGAAGGTGACCGTGGCGCCGGGGGCGATGGTGCCGTTCCAACCGATGTTCCGGGCGGTCACCGCTGATCCGCTCTGCGTCACGGTGGCGTTCCAGGCGCTGGTCACCTGCTGCCCTGCGGGCAGGTCGTAGGTCAGGGTCCAGCCGTTGACCGGTCCGGAGCCGGTGTTGGTGACGCTGACGTCGGCGGTGAACCCGTTCTGCCAGGAGTTCGAGGTGTAACCGACCCGGCAACTGCCCGTACCCGGATTTGGTGGCGGTGTGGTCGGCGGCCCGGCGGTCGGCGGCGTGGTCGGCGGGTTCGTCGGCGGCGTGCCGCTGTTGACCGCCGCGGCGAACGAGGTGACGCCGAGCCCGGCCCCGCCCTGCCACGGCTCGAAACCGGCCTGGATGCTGGTCAGATACCAGGAGTTGGTGATCGCGCCCCGGTTGCGCACGTCGTTGATGAAGTCGAGCACGCTGAAGTTCCAGGCGGTGATCGGCGACGGCGCGAGGTAGGAGATCACGTTGTTGCCGCCGTTGTTGCCGGTCCACACCTCCCAGCCGCGCCCGCCGACGGTCGCACTGCCGGTACGCGACCCGATCGGCTGGATCGAGCCCTGCCGGTTGAACCAGATCATGATCTCCATCTGGTTCACGCCGGTGGTCTTCGGCGCCGGATCCAACCAGATGTCATAGGACGCGTTGTACGTCGCGCCGCCGACGTACGTGTAGTTGATGCTGCTGGTGGCGCTGCTGATCCGGCTGACCTGGAGTGGCAGGTTGCTGCCCGGCGAGCAGTTGCCGTAGTGGCACCCCAGATACACCGACGGGTACGACACCGGAGCGCCGTTGGTCGGCGCCGAGCCCTGCTGGCTGAGCACCGAGAAGCCGGTCGAGGTGACGTTGATGCACTGCTGGGCGGTGGTGCCCCAGCGGTTGTTCTGGACCACGTAGCGGCCCTGGATGGTGGTCGAGCCGTACTGCTCGCAGATCTGGGTGTCGGCCTGGGCGGGGCCGGCGGCCACGATGGCGACGAGCGAACCCGCGACGAGCAGGCCGGCCGCCGCGATGGCGCGGACGGTTCTCATGGATGCTCCTTGGACGGTGGGTGGCCGTGCAGTGTGTCCCAACTGCCAACGCACTCCCCGCCAACTCCGCCGGGAGCGCTCCCATCATCCCCCAACCCATTCACCCCCGTCAAAGCCCCACCCCCTCCCCGCCCCTCCCTCCCCCTCTCCCTCCCCCTCTCCCTCCCCCTGCCCTGCCCCGCGCCCCGCGCCACCCCTCTCCCCGTCGATCTAGGGCAAATGGGGGTGATTGGAGATCAACAAGCCACCATATGCCCTAGATCCACGAGGAGAGAGGGGGCGCGGGGGGAGGGGTGGGGTGGGGTGGGGTGGGTGGGTGGGGTGGGGTGGGGTGGGGGTTAGAGGGTGGGGAGGAGGGGGCGGGCGGCTCGGATTTGGGTTAGGGCGGTGGTCAGGGCGGTGACGATTCGGGGTTCGGTGGTGGTGTCCAGGCGGGTGGCCGGGATGGAGAGGCTGATCGCGTCGGTGGCGGGGGCCTGAAGCGGTACGGCCATCGCGAAGCAGACGATGCCGTCGGTGTTCTCCTCCCGGTCCACGGCGTATCCACGGGACCGGATGGTGGCCAGCTCGTCGTGCAGGGCACCCGGATCGGTGATGGTCTGCCGGGTGAGGGCGGCGAGCGGCCAGTGCAGCAGCCGGTCGACCGCCTCGTCGGTACGTTCGGCGAGCAGCACCTTGCCCAGTGCGGTGGCGTGTGCCGGTAGGTGCCGACCGATGGCGCTGTAGAGCCGCAGCGGGTGCACCGACTCGCGTTTGGCCAGGTAGACGACGTACGGACCGTCGAGCCGGCCGAGGTGGACCGTCTCGCCGAACTCGCCGGCAAGCTGGTCGAGCACCCCGCTGAGCAGCCCGGTCACGGTGTCCGTCTCCAGGTACGCGGCACCCACCTGGAGGGACCGTACGCCCAGCCCGAAGCGGGTCCCGGTGAGATCCGCCTCGACCCAGCCGCGCCCGATCATGGTGCGCAGGATGCCGTGCAGGCTGCTCTTCGGGATGGACAGCGCGCGGGCCAGTTCGCCGAGGGAGCGGGGGCCGGCGCCGTCGGCCAGCGCCTCCAGCACGTCCAGCGTCCGCCCGGCGGACTTCACGGGCTGGAACGCCTCGCCCCTGGCCACCCCGGTTTCTGCCACGTCGTCCCTGGCCATCCTGGTTTTTGCCGCGTCGTCCCTGGCCGTCTCGCTCCCGATTGCGCTGCTCCCGATTGCGCTGCTCCCGGTTGCGTCGCTCCTGGTTACGTCGCTCCTGCTTACGTCGCTCCTGGTTACGTCGCTTCTGGTTACGTCGCTTCTGGTTACGTCGCTTCTGGTCGCCTCGCTTCTGGTTGCGTCGGCGGTGCTCGTCATGGCGGTCACTCTAGCCCGCTTGACAGCTCGGACCGCCGCAGTAGGGTCACGTATGTGACTAGCGTTCATCATTCTGAACAATCATCGGATCTGACGGCGACGAGAGCCACGGCCACGACGAGAGCCACGGCCACGACGAGAGCCACGGCCACGACGAGAGCCACGGCCATGACGACAGCCACGGCCACGGCCGGCGTTGACGGGCGGCACTCGGTCCCGTCGGCCATCGCGGCCGGGCGGATCCTGCCGGTGGTGGTGCTCGAAGACGCGGCGGCGGCCGTTCCGCTCGCCGCCGCGCTGACCGCCGGCGGACTGCACACCGTCGAGGTGACTTTCCGGACCGCCGCCGCCGCCGAGGCCATCGCACTCATGTCCGAGCGGCCGGACCTGCTGGTCGGCGCCGGCACCGTACTCACTCCGGCGCAGGTCGACCGGGCGGTGGAGGCGGGCGCCCGGTTCGTGGTCAGCCCCGGCTTCGGGCCAGCCGTGGTCAGGCACTGCCAGGAACTGGGCGTACCGGTCTTTCCCGGTGCCGCCACCGCGACCGAGATCCAGTTCGCCCTCGACGCGGGGCTGGACACGGTGAAGTTCTTCCCGGCCGAGCAACTCGGTGGACTCAACATGATCAAGGCGCTAGCCGCGCCGTTCCGTTCGGTCCGGTTCATCCCGACCGGCGGGGTCAACACCGCCAACCTGTCCGACTACCTCGCTCATCCCGCGGTGCTCGCGGTCGGCGGTACCTGGATGGTCGCCCCGGCCCTGCTCACCGCCGGCCGGTGGGACGAGGTCACCCGGCTCACCGCCGCCGCCGTATCCGCCGCGCAAGCCGCTGCCAGCGCAAACGCCGCTGCTGGCGACGCCGCCACCGGGAGTCAGGTGTGACCGTGATCGAGCTTCGTCCCGCCGACCAGTGCCGCTACGACCTGGTGTCGCTCGGCGAGATCATGCTGCGGCTCGACCCGGGTGAGGGCCGGGTGCGTACCGCGCGGGGGTTCCGTGCCTGGGAGGGCGGCGGGGAGTACAACGTCGCCCGTGGGCTGCGCCGCTGCTTCGGACTGCGTACCGGGGTGGTCACCGCGTTCGCGGACAACGAGGTCGGCCGGCTGCTGGAGGACCTGGTCCTGACCGGCGGCGTGGACACCGCGTTGATCAAGTGGATGCCGTACGACGGGATCGGGCGCACCGTCCGCAACGGACTCAACTTCACCGAGCGGGGGTTCGGCGTACGGGGCGCGATCGGCACCTCGGACCGGGGGCACACCGCCGCCAGTCAGCTCCGCGCCGACGACGTCGACTGGGACCACCTCTTCGGCACGTTGGGCGTGCGTTGGCTGCACACCGGCGGCATCTACGCCGCCCTGTCCGAGACCACCCCGGAGACCATCGAGGCGGCGATGTCCGCCGCCCGCCGGCACGGCACGATCATCTCGTACGACCTCAACTACCGGCCCAGCCTCTGGCAGGCGGTCGGCGGGCAGGCGCGGGCGCAGGAGGTCAACCGCCGGCTGGCCCGGTACGTCGACGTGATGATCGGCAACGAGGAGGACTTCACCGCGTCGCTCGGCTTCGAGGTGCCCGGCACCGACGAGTCCCTGGCCGACCTGGACGCGGCCAACTTCCGCCGCATGATCGAGGCGGTGACCAAGGAGTACGACAACTTCCGGGTGGTCGCCACCACGCTGCGCACCGTACGCAGCGCGACGGTCAACGACTGGGGTGCGGTGGCCTGGTCCGCCGACTCGGGATTCGTCGAGGCGACACACCGGGCGGGGCTGGAGATCCTGGACCGGGTCGGCGGCGGCGACAGCTTCGCCTCCGGCCTGGTGTACGGGCTGATGGAACACGGTGACCTCGCGCTCGCGGTCGAGTACGGTGCCGCCCACGGTGCTCTGGCCATGACCACCCCCGGCGACACCTCGATGGCCAGTCGCAAGGAGGTCGAGGCGTTGATGCGGGGTGCCGGGGCCCGCGTACAGCGTTGACGATCGCCACCGGTAGGACGCGGGGCGCCACCCGCACGAGGTGCTATCGGTGAGCGATCGCGCGGAGTAGCGTCTTGGCTTCAACGCGTGCCGAGACCCCTCCCGGAGGCGTCACCAACATGCTCGGTTCCACCCTGCGCATCCTCATCGTCGGCGGAGGCATTGCCGGTCTGGCGACCGCCCGTGCCCTCCGGCTCGCCGGTTTCCGGCCCGAGGTGACCGAGTGGCAGTCCACGCCGATGGCCATCGCGGGCGGCATCTACCTACCGGGTAATGCCGCCCGCGCCCTGCGTGAGCTGGGTCTGGACAGCCCGGTCCGACCACTGGGCCAGGTGATCGCACGGCAGCGCTTCCTTGACGTACGCGGGCGGCGGCTCTGTGAGGTGGACCTCGGGCTGCTCTGGGGCGGGGTGGGGGAGTGCCGGGCGCTGCCCCGGGCCGAACTGCACCAGGTGCTGCTGACCGCCGCCGGGGGCGAGGTCCGGTACGGCACCGCGATCAACACGTTGGAGCTGATCCGCGACGCCGTCACGGTCACCTTCGACGACGGCCGCCAGTGCGAGTACGACCTGGTGATCGGGGCCGACGGCCGGCACTCGACGGTACGGACGCTGGCCGCCCTCGGCGGTCCGGCCCGGCCGGTCGGCCAGGTTGTCTACCGCAGCGTGGTGACCGGTGGGCCCAGGGTCACCGACTGGACGGTGCTGCTCGGCCACCACTGCGCCTTCGTCGTCGTTCCGATGGGCGCCGGTCGGCTGCACTGCTACGCCGACGAGACCTGTGCCGACCTGCCGGACGACCCGATCGCCCGGCTGCGGGAACGCTTCGCCGAGTACGGCGGCCCGGTGCCGGCGGTACTCGACGCGATCCGTTCGGTTCGGGTCGGGTTGAGCGACGAGGTCGAGTTGGGACGCTGGTCGCGCGGGCGGGTCGTGCTGGTCGGTGACGCCGCTCACGCCACCGCGCCGACCCTGGCCCAGGGGGCCGCGATGGCACTGGAGGACGCCCTGGTGCTGGCTCGGGCACTCGTGGCGGCGGACACCGTCGGTGAGGCGCTGGACCGCTACGAGAGTCGTCGGCGCCCGCGTACGAAATGGGTGCTGGACCGGACCCGCGACCGGGACCGGACCAGGGACGTGCCGCCACCGCTGCGCGATCCGTTGTTGCGCGGACGTGGCGCCCGGATCTTCGCCGAGCACTACCGGTTACTACTCGACCCCGCGTAATCGCGCACCGCGACGTCAGCCGAACGGTGCAGGCCGGTGGACCGCCCCGACGGCGCGTCCGGCCACCCGGCGCCGGAGCCGCCGCTGCTGGGGACTATTCTCGCCTCCGAGATACGGCCAACAGAGAATCAACAGCGCGTGCGGATCAGATCTGTGGGCGCAGTGGGACTAACGAGAACCGGAGGCCACTCGTGACCACCGTCGCACCGAAGCCGATCGTGACCCGGCCCTGGCCGGTCCGCCAGCCGGTAAAGGGTTCGGCCATCGCGCGGCTGCTGCGTACGACGGACGCGAAGCAGATCGGGATCATGTACATGATCACGGCTTTCGCGTTCTTCATGATCGGCGGCCTGATGGCGCTGCTCATGCGCGCCGAGCTGGCCCGACCGGGCCTACAGTTCCTGTCGGCCGAGCAGTACAACCAGCTGTTCACCATGCACGGCACGATCATGCTGCTGTTCTTCGCGACGCCGATCGTGTTCGCGTTCGCGAACTACGTGGTGCCGTTGCAGATCGGCGCGCCGGACGTGTCGTTCCCCCGGTTGAACAGCTTCGCCTACTGGCTCTACCTGTTCGGCGGGACGATGGCGCTCGGCGGCTTCGCGAGCCCGGGTGGCGCGGCCGACTTCGGCTGGTTCGCGTACGCGCCGCTGAGCAGTGTGGAGAACTCGCCGGGTGTCGGCGCCAACATGTGGATCGTCGGCCTGGCCATCTCCGGTCTGGGCACCATCCTCGGCGGCGTGAACATGATCACTACGATCCTCACGCTGCGTGCGCCCGGCATGACGATGTTCCGGATGTCGATCTTCAGTTGGTCGATCCTGGTCACCAGCCTTCTGGTGATCATGGTCTTCCCGCTGCTCGCGGCGGCCCTGTTCGCGCTCGCCGCGGACCGCATCCTCGGCGCGCACGTCTTCGACGCGGCCACCGGCGGACCGATGCTCTGGCAGCACCTCTTCTGGTTCTTCGGCCATCCCGAGGTCTACATCGTCGCGCTACCGTTCTTCGGCATCATCAGCGAGGTCATCCCGGTCTTCTCCCGCAAGCCGATGTTCGGCTACAAGGGCATGGTCGGCGCGATGATCGCTATCGCCGCGCTGTCGATGAGCGTCTGGGCGCACCACATGTTCGCCACCGGCCAGGTGCTGCTGCCGTTCTTCTCGTTCCTGAGCTTCCTCATCGCCGTACCGACCGGCATGAAGTTCTTCAACTGGATCGGCACCATGTGGCGGGGCCAGATCAGCTTCGAGGCGCCCATGCTCTGGGCGGTCGGCTTCCTGGTCACGTTCCTCTTCGGCGGCCTCTCCGGCGTACTGCTGGCCAGCCCGCCGGTCGACTTCCACGTCTCCGACACGTACTTCGTGGTGGCGCACTTCCACTACGTACTGTTCGGCACCATCGTGTTCGCCGTCTTCGCCGGCATCTACTTCTGGTTCCCGAAGATGTTCGGCCGGATGCTGGACGAGCGCCTGGGCAAGGTGCACTTCTGGCTCACCATGGTCGGCTTCCACACCACCTTCCTGGTGCAGCACTGGCTCGGCGCCGAGGGCATGCCCCGGCGGTACGCCGACTACCTGCCCGGAGACGGCTTCACCACGCTGAACACGATCTCCACCATCGGCGCGTTCATCACCGGTATCTCGACGTTGCCGTTCATCTACAACGTCTGGAAGTCGTACAAGACCGGTCCGGTGGTCGAGGTCGACGACCCGTGGGGTCACGGCAACTCGCTGGAGTGGGCGACCAGCTCGCCGCCGCCGCTGCGTAACTTCGACCGGATGCCCCGGATCCGCTCCGAGCGCCCGGCATTCGACCTCAAGTTCCCGGAACTGGCCGCCGGCCACTCCCTGGCCGGCCCCCCCGAAGGCGGCGCCAAGCCCCTCACCAGCGAGTCCGACGGCGGCGCCAGCTACCAGGAAGACACCGCCACCAACCTAGACCGCCCCTAACACCCCAACCCCACCGAAAGGCGCCGCCCCCACCGGGACCGGCGCCTTTCGCGTATCCCCCCACCCCGGCGCCTCTCGCGTTGATCATGAAGTTAGCGACGATTTTTCGCGCTCAGAGCGCGCTAACTTCATGATCAACGCGTCTTTGGGGGAGGGGGAGCGGGGGGAACGGTGGAGGGGGAGGACCAGGAGGGCGGTTAGGGTGCCTAGGAGGCCGGTGGCGGCGAAGCCCCAGAGGGGGGAGGAGGCGTCGATCACGGCACCGGCCAGGGGGGCGCCGAGGGCTACGCCGACGGTGATCGCCGAGCCGTGCAGGCCCATCGCCTCGCCGCGTACGGCGGCCGGGGCGAGGCGGCTCACCGCGTCGGCGGTGGCGGCCAGGGTCGGTGCGCAGAGTGCACCGGCCGGCAGCAGGACGAGGCTGAGCAGCCACCAGTGGCTGCCGCCGAGGCCGACCGGAATGGTGGCCAGGCCGAGCAGAACGGTCAGCAGCAGCGGCGACACCGAGCGGGACAGCGCACCGTACGCGAAGCCGCCGACCAGTGAGTAGGCGGCCCACACCGAGAGCACCGCCCCGGTCCAGCCGACCTGGTCGGAGTCGCGCAGGATCGCCACCACGGAAACATCCGTACCGCCGAGCACCAGTGTGCCGGCCGCGCTGAGCGCCAGCAGCCCGATCAGGCGCGGGGTGAGCCATTCCCGCCGGGCGATCCGTACGGGTGGCGCGGTCGCCTCCGCCTCGGTCCGGGTCGGCGGGTCGAGCAGGAACAGCAGCACCCCGGACAGGACCATGCCGGCACCGATGGCGTACATGGTGATCTCCGGCGAGACGGCGGTGGCCAGCAGCACGGCCAGCGCCGGCCCGGTCATGAAGGACACCTCGACCGACATCGAGTCCAGCGCGTACGCCTGCCGGCGCTGCGGCGGCGGGACCAGCGCGGCGATCGACTGCCTCACCACGGAGAAGACCGGCAGCGTGAGCAGGCCGCCGAACAGCACCGAGCCGAGCAGGACCGGGTACGACAGGCTCGGTGCGGCGACCCAGAAGACCGCCGACGCGACGGTGGTCAGCAGCAGCACCGGGCGCAGGCCGCGCCGGTCGACCAACCGCCCCAGCAGGGGCGCGCCGACGGCCGAGCCGATCGTCATCACACCCCCGGCGGCCCCGGCGGCGGCATAGCCGTAACCCAGGCCGACCACGTGCAGGGTCAGCACCACGGCGGAGGCCGCGATCGGCACCCTGGCCAGGATCGACACCAGCAGCAACGGCCTGAGTCCGGGCAGCGCGAGCACAGTGCGGTAAGGCTTCAAATCCAACACGGTCCGTACCTCCCGGACCATCTTGGCCCAGGGGTGGGACCGCGGCGCCACCGGGTTTCGCCGGAGCGGCCCCGCTCAGCGGCCCCGGAGCACCGGTTCGCCCCGAAGTGTGATCCCCGCCTCGCCCAGCTCGGCGACGGTCTCCCGGGTGGTGTGCGGGGCCACCCCGGCGGTCAGGTCGAGCAGGACCGTGGTGTCGAAGCCCTCCCGGGCGGCGTCCAGCGCGGTCGCCCGTACGCAGTGGTCGGTGGCGATGCCGACCACGTCGACCGCGTCGACCCCGCGCCCGCGCAACCAGGCGGCCAGGCCCTCACCGCCGTCGGACATCCCCTCGAACCCGGAGTACGCCGCCGACCGTTCCCCCTTGCGGAAGACCTCCTCGATCGGGTCCGTACGCAGGTTCGGGTGGAAGTCCGCACCGGGTGTGCCGGCCACGCAGTGCTCCGGCCAGGAGTCCACGTAGTCCGCCGGATCGCCGAAGTGGGCGCCGGGATCGACGTGGTAGTCCTTGGTCGCCACGACGTGCTGCCACCGGTCCGGTTCGGCGGCGAGGAGATCGGAGATTCCCGCCGCCACCCCGGCACCGCCGCCGACGGCGAGCGACCCGCCCTCGCAGAAGTCGTTCTGCACGTCGACGACGATCAGTGCTCTGCTCATGTCTGGATTACGCCTTTCGCGTCGGTTTCGGGTCACGCTCTTCGCGTCGGTTCCGGGTCACGCTCTTCGCGTCGGTTCCGGGTCACGTCTTGTGCGTCGGTTCCGGGTCAGGTCTTGTGCGTCGGTTCCGGGTCAGGTCGTGGGGACCACGGTGACCGGGATGGTCGGGTCGCCGGCGGAGAGCTTGAGTCCCTCCCAGGGGATCGAGATGAGGCACTGCCGCAGGTGCTCGCGGGACTCGACCAGGCCGGGCAGGTCCACCGGATCGCCCGCGATCACGTAACTGCGCTGAAGCAACCGGTCGTTGGACCGGTGGTCGGGCACCCCCTGGGAGACCACTATCTCCTCGGTCGCCGTACCGGTCGGCTTGTGCCGGCGGATAGCGACCTTGCGGCCGCCGACGGTCGCCTTGTTCTCCGACCGTTTCACCACCGGCCGACCGTCGACCTCGACCAGCTTGTAGACCAGCCCGGCGGTGGGCGCGCCGGAGCCGGTGACCACCGCGGTCCCGGCGCCGTACATGTCAACCGGTTCGGCGGCGAGCGCGGCGATGGCGTACTCGTCCAGGTCACCGGAAACGATGATCTTCGTTTCGGTGGCGCCGAGCGAGTCGAGCAGTTCCCGCGAGTGGTGCGCCAGCACCGACAGGTCACCCGAGTCGATCCGGATCGCCCGCAGGTCCGGCCCGGCGACCGCTATCGCGTTCCGGATGCCCTGCGCGATGTCGTACGTGTCGACCAGCAGCGTCGTGCCCTTGCCCTGGGCCGCCACCTGGGAGGCGAACGCCGCCGCCTCGTCGTCGTGCAGCAGTGTGAACGCGTGCGCGGCGGTGCCCGCCGTCGGGATGCCGTAACGGCGGCCGGCGGCCAGGTTGGAGGTGAAGCCGAAACCGGCCAGGTACGCCGACCGGGCGGCGGCGACCGCGGCCTCCTCGTGCGCCCGCCGGGAACCCATCTCGATCACCGTACGGCCACGGGCGGCGGTCACCATCCGGGCCGCCGCGGCGGCGATCGCACAGTCGTGGTTGAGCACCGACAGGGCCAGCGTCTCCAGCACCACGCACTCGGCGAAGGTGCCCGAGACGGTCAGGATCGGCGAACCGGGAAAGAACAGCTCACCCTCGGCGTACCCCTCGATGTCGCCGGTGAAGCGGAACCGGGACAGCCAGGCGGCGGTCTGCTCGTCCACCACCCCGGCCGTACGCAGCCAGTCCACCTCGGCGGCATCGAAGCGGAACTCCCTGATCAGCTCCACCAGGCGGGCCGTGCCGGCGACCACGCCGTACCGACGGCCGGTGGGCAGCCGGCGGGTGAACACCTCGAAGACGCACTGGCGGTCGGCGGTGCCGTCCTTGAGAGCGGCACTGACCATGGTCAGCTCGTAGTGGTCGGTCAGCAACGAGGAATGGGGATTGCTCACCGGTCCAGACTAAGGGTGTGCCGTTTCGGGCGGGATGGCATGACCACAGGCGTTCATCCAGTGGTCTTGCCGTCGTGGTCCGGAAGGGCCCGCAACGCCGGCCACAGTTCCCCGCGCCCGGTGACGCCGAGCTTGGTGTAGACCCGCTGAAGATGGTTCTCCACCGTGCGGGTGGAGATGTAGAGCTGCTCCGCGATGTTGCGGCTCGGTATGCCACCGGCGGCCAGCCGGGCGATCTGCCGCTCCCGATCGGTCAGCGCCGGCTGCTCGGCGGTCAGCGCCGGAGTGCGTACGTCCTCGCAGCGCTCCAGCAGCGCGCTCAGCCGTACGGTGGCCTCGTGCGCGCGCGGCGACTTGGCCTCGCGGAGCCGGGCCACCGCCATCGCCGTCGCCTCGGCGGCGAACAGCGTCAGCTCCAGTTCCTCGAAGCTGGCCGCGACCGTGAGCAGGTCGTCGCCGGAGCGGGCCACCACCGCCCGGCCGTGCCGGGCCAGCAGCGGCGGCAGCGCGCCCTCGACAGTCTCGGTCAGCTCGGTGAGCCGGTTCGCCACGGTCTGCCGTCGACCCTCCCGGGTGGCCCGACCGATCTCCCGGTCGGCCCGGTCCAGCCGGACCAGGTCGTGCAGGGCCAGCACCTCGTGCCCGCCGAGCCGGTGCTCGCGCAGCTGCTCGACCAGCTTGCCGAGGTTGGCGGCGGCGCCGTCGAGGTCACCGGTCGCCGCCAGCACCGCGGCCCGCGCCTGCTCCCGCCACGGGTAGAGGATCGCCATACCGGGCGTGTGCGCCCGGTCGGACGCGCCCATCGCGTCGATGGCCGTGGCGGTGTCGCCGCACAGGGCCGCCGCGTGGGCCCGTTCGGCGTGCGCCAGACCGGCGAAGACCGGGCTGGTGGCGAGCACCGCGCAGGCGTCCGTGCTGCTCCGGAACGCCTCCGCGGTCCGGCCGCGCAGTCGGGCCGCCTGGGCGCGCAGGATGGACAGATAGCCGGAGCCGAGCCGGAAGTCCCCGGCCACCGCCAGGTCGGCGAACTCGGCGGCCACTATCGCGTCGATGCCGTGCAGGTCACCGGCGAGCGCGAGCCGGGTGCCCCGAGCCAGTTCCAGCGCGAGTTGCAGGTACGGCATGTCGTTACGCCACAGCGCGGCCTCCGCCTCCACCCCGGCGACCGCCCGACCGCTGTGCAGCAGTTCACCCCGGGCCGCCTGAAGGTGCGCGATCGTGCACCGGGCCAGCCCACGGGCGGCCAGGGTGGCCGCCGGCCGGTCCAGCACGGCCCGGCTCAACCGCAGCGCCTCGGCGAAGTCGAGCTGGTGCAGGCGCATGATCGCCTCGAATGCGCGTACCCGGGCGCGGGCCGGCGGGTCGGTGAGCTGCTCGGCGGCGGCCGATATCTCCTTCACCGTCGACTGCTGGCTCAGCCCCCAGTAGGTCACCATCCCGCGTACGGTCAGCCACCGGCCGCGTCGTTGGTCGGAGTCGATCTCCTCGGCGGCGACGTCGAGGATCGAGATCGCCTTGTCCGGCTGGTCGTTGAACATCAGGATGGTGGCGAGCAGTTCGGCGGCATCGAACCCGCCGCCGTTGTCCAGCGCGGCCTGGGCCAGCCGGGAGGCGAGCGGTACGTCGAACCGGCCGAACGCCTGCCCGGCCGCGTGGATCAGCAGGACGGCGTCCTGCGGGGTGTCGGAGTCGAGCCGCCAGACGGTCAGCCGCAGCAGGTCGTCGCGGCGTTTCTTGCCGGCCTGTTCGAACAGGTCGGCGAGTTCTTCCTTGAGTCGCCGGGCTCGCGTCGCCGGGCACTTCTTACGGACCAGGTCGCCGTAGAGCGGGTGGGCCAGCCGTACGTCGGTGCGGCGGTCGTCGCGCCGTTCGCGGATCAGGCCCCGCTCCATGGCCGTGTCCACGTCGGCCTCGTCGGTGGCCTTCTGGAGCAGCTTCAGCCCGATCGGTTCGCCGAAGGCGACCAGTTCGAGGACCCGGCCCACGCCCGGACTGAGCGCGCCGATCCGGGTGTCGATCAGCTGCTCCAGGCTCGGGGCCATCGCCACCGGAGCGGTCCGGGTCCAGGTCCAGGTGCCGAACTCGCTCTCCACCAGCTCGTTGCCGGTCATCGCGGCGAGCACCAGTTCGCGCAGCATCAGCGCGTTGCCCTGGGCGTACCGGTAGAGCCGGTCGGCGGAGATGCGGTCGAGTTGGCCGCCGAGCATCTCGTTGAGCAGCCGGTGCGCCTCGGGCAGCCCCATCGGGGGCAGGTCGATGTGCTCGACCAGGTCGTCCCTCCACAGTGCCCGGATCGACGACGGGATCTCCTCGCCGCTGCGGACCGTGCAGAGCACCTTGGCGTTCTCCGCGTGCGCGATCAGGTAGACCAGCGCGGCCGAGGACTGGTCGAGCAGGTGGGCGTCGTCGATGGCGAGCACAATGGTCCGCCCGGCGGCCTGCTGGTGCAGCGCGTCGAGCGCCCAGCGCAGTACGCCCGCGCCGGTGAGTCCGGCCGGTTGGTCGGCGGGCAGCACCTGGGCCAGCCCACCGAACGGCAGGCCGCTGGTGGCGATGTTGCCGGAGGTCCGCCAGACCGCGTACCGGTCCTGCGGCAGGAGTTTGACGGCCTCCCGGAGGAGTCTGCTCTTGCCGATCCCGGCGTCGCCCCTGAGAATGACCCCTCGACCGCGTGAATTGGTGGCGGCGGCGGTCAGGCGGTCGAGTTCAGCCGAGCGGCCGACGAAGTTCCACAGAGGCATCGCCATCCACGCAGCATATCGATCTGACTCGTTCCAGGTGCGATCCGCGACGCGCCGGAGTTGAGTAGGGCCACGCTGACCGATGAGTAACAAAGTTCCTCGCAGCGTGCGGGTATCGACACGTAGCGTTCTCTCCGCCGGTGTGAATGCCGGACTCGTACCTGTCCGACGTGATCCGCCGGACCCGCCATTGGTCAGGGAGGCCGCCGCATGGAGTCCGGCCCGCGGTACAGCAGCACCGGTTCCGGCCGCCCGGTCCGTACCTTCGACGGCTCCGCGACCGGCCCGGACCGGCCGCGGGACACGCCGGGCCCGGCAGCGGTACGCCCGGAGCCCGGCACCGCGCCGACCCGCCCCGGACGGCCACGGGTCGACGAGGCGCTGGTCGACGCCGCACCCGACGAACCGCTGGCGGTGGTGGCCGTCGGTCCCGCCGGAGCCGGTCGCGCCGCCGTCATCGCCGCCCTGCTCGGCGCGGACGAGACCGACCTGCGCGTGCCGGAGGGCAGCTACCTGGTGGTCCGCCACGGCCGACGGGTCACCGGCGCGGCCTACGTCCCCGGCTACCGGGACCCGCACGGCTACGCCACCGACGGCGGTCCGGCCCTGGCTCGCCCGCCCCGCCGGGTGGAAATGACCCGTCCCGAACCACTGTTGCGCCGCTTCGACCTGGTCAACGTGCCGGACACCGGCGATCTCGGGCTGGCCGGCAACCGGGTCCTGCTCGACGTGGTCGAACGAGCCGGTGCGCTGCTCTTCGTGATCGCCGCCGACCAGTGTCTGGGCGTCGCCGACCTGGACCTGCTCACCCAGGTAGCACAGGGCGAGGCGAGGGTCTTCTTCGCGGTGACGCCCGGCGCGGACGGCTGGCCGGAGGTCGGCGGCGGTGCCGGGTCGGGCCCGTCGCACCCGGACGACGACCTCGGGCCGGAGATCGGCTATCTGCTCGACCCGGCCGGTCCCAGCCCCACGAGCATCATCCTCGACGCCCACCGGGCGGCCCTGCTGGCCGCCGTGCCGGTGCTGGCCGACGCCGGCTGGTTCGCCCTGGACCCGCGGGGCGGGTACACCGGACAGTTGCGTGACGCGCTGACCGTCTGGGCGGAGCGGGAGGCGATGCGACGGATCGCGGCGAATCCGCCGGTGCCCCCGAACGCGGGCCGTACGGTGCGGGTCGCGCCGACCGAGCCGGACTCGGACTGGGCCGACTGGCTCGACCGGGAGGTGCACACCCGCGCCCACCGGCTCCGCCAGCACCTCGCGCTCGAACTCGCCCACATCCACCTGCGGTGTGTGCAGGAACTCGTCTTCGGTGGCGGCTGCCGGGCCCTGCCGGCGGCGCTGGACCGGGAACTGCACGCGCTGTCGCTGCGCGCGGTCGCCGAGTCCGACCGGGGCGTGGAGCGGATCCTGACCGAGACCCTCACCCGCGTCTTCGGCGAGGAGCCGGACGAGGCCGTACGTCGGCGGGTCGCGGTCGCCGTACGGTGGGGTATCGCCGAGGAGCGCGGCGGGCGCGAACTGGCCCGGGTGTTGCTCGTCACGAGCACCGGCGGGGTCGCCGCGGTCACCGGCGCACAGGCGGTGTCGGCGCTGGCGGTGTACCCCGGTGAGCTCGGTGGGCTGGTCCTGCCGCCGATCGGCGCCGGCCTGTCCGGCGGCTGCTACCAGCACTGGCGCGGCCCGGCGAACGCCGACACGCCCAAGGCCCGGTCCTGGCTCCAGCGGGCGCTGCGGGAGGTCGAGCTGGAGCTGGCCCGCGAGCTGACCCGGCGGTTCGAGGCGGTCCAGGTGTCCCTGGGTACGGTGCTGGGCGACGCCGTCGAACACGGCATCCTGCTCGCCTAGCGGCGTCCCGTCGTCGGCCCGTGACCGGCCGAGCGCCAACTTCCGGACACCGGCGGCGTTCCGGTTCAACAGTTCCCGTGGGGCAGTGGCACGATGGAGGGCATGGCGGCTCCCCAGATCGCACCAGTCGAGACGCCGGCCACCGAGGAGGTGCCGGTTGCCGACCGGGCCTGGGTCACCATCGTCTGGGACGATCCGGTGAACCTGATGTCGTACGTCACCTGGGTGTTGCAGAAACTCTTCGGCTACAGCCACGAGAAGGCCGAGCAGCTCATGCTCGACGTACACCACAAGGGCCGGGCGGTGGTGTCCAGCGGCGCCCGTGAGCGGATGGAGCACGACGCGTCACAGTTGCACGCGTACGGACTGTGGGCGACGGTCGACCAATCGTGAATAGTGGGCACGAGCGGATCGGGTCGGCCGGGCGCACGAGGGCAGCGGGGAATCGGAGTGAGCATGTTCCGTCGGTACGGCGAACACTGCGTGGCCACGTTCGCCGCAGACGAGGTACGGGTGCTGCGCAAGGTCGCCGCCGAGGTGGTGGGCCTGCTCACCGACGGCTTCGACCATGACGACCCGGTGGTCGGCCGGCTTTTCCCGGACATCTACCCCGAGGATCCGACCAACTCGGCCGAGTTCCGCCGCTACACCGAGGGCGACCTGAAGACCGGCAAGATCGACCAGGCCGGGGCAATCCTGGCCGGGCTGCCGCCGGAGTCCGGCGGTGAGGTACGTCTGGACGCCGAGGCGGCCGAGGCGTGGCTGCGCGCCCTCAACGACGCCCGGCTGGCGATGGGCGTACGGCTGGAGATCAAGGACGGCACCGACCTGGGTGACGAACTCGACCAGGCCATCCTCCAGGACCCGACATCGAGCCGGGTGTTCCAGCTCTCCGTCTACGCCTACCTGGGCTACCTCCAGGAGTCCCTGCTCAACGCCCTGGTCGACTAGGCGGGACACGTGCCGAAGGGCTCCGGGCGGGAACCCGGGGCCCTTCGGCGTGACCGTGCTCAGCCGAAGGTGAGAGCGGCCAGCTCGTCGTCGTCCAGGGTCAGCGCCGAGGCGGCCACCGAGTCGAGGATCGACTCCGGCCGGCTCGCGCCGGGGATCGGGATGACCACCGGCGACTGGGCCAGGTGCCAGGCCAGGCAGATCTGCTGCGGGCTGACGCCCCGCGAGGCGGCGACGTCGGCGAACGGCTGGAACCGGCTGCCCAGCTCGGCCGCCTGGGCGATTCCGCCCAGCGGCGACCAGGGCAGGAACGCGATGCCCAACTCGTCGCAGAGCAGCAGCTCCGGCTCGGAGCTGCGGAATGCGGGCGAGAACTGGTTCTGCACCGAGACCAGCCGGCCGCCGAGGATCTCCTGCGCCTGCCGGATCTGGTCCGGGTTGGCGTTGGAGATGCCGGCCATCTGGATCTTGCCCTCGTCCAGCAGGTCGCGTACGGCACCGACCGAGTCGGCGTACGGGACCGAGGGGTCGGGGCGGTGGTGCTGGTAGAGGCCGATCGAGTCGACCCCGAGGCGCTTGAGCGACGCCTCGCAGGCCGCCCGGAGGTGCTCCGGTCGGCCGTTGGTCAGCCAGTTGCCGTCGCCCGGCCGGTACATCCCGCCCTTCGTGGCGACGAGGACGTCCGAGGTGTCGCCACCGTAGCTGCACAGCGCGCGGGCGATCAGCGACTCGTTGTGGCCGACCTCGTCGGCGTACTGGTGGTAGGCGTTCGCGGTGTCGATCAGGGTGACACCGGCGTCGAGCGCGGCGTGGATGGTCCGGATCGACCGGCTCTCGTCCTCCGGGCGGCCCTCGATCGACATCGGCATGGCACCGAGCCCGATCGCGCTCACCTCGACGGCACCGATACGGCGGTTCTTCATGTGCGGAGCCCTCCTTGGATCACATCTCGACCAACAGCTTCCCTCCAAGTGACCGGGTTAACCCGGTTGGGGGGTCCACCGGGTGAGGTGGCCCCGCGAGGGCGCGGAAACAGGCGGTAGGCTGGTGCCGTGCTGAGCATCGACCGGGCGATCCGCGACGCGATCGTCGCGCATGCTCGTCGGGACCATCCCGACGAGGCCTGCGGTGTGGTCGCCGGCCCGGCCGGCAGCGACCGGCCGACCCGACACATCCCGATGGACAACGCCGCCCGCTCGATGACCTTCTACGAGTTCGACTCGATGGAGCACCTGCGGGTGTGGCGGGAGATGGACGACCGGGACGAGGAGCCGGTGGTGATCTACCACTCGCACACCGCGACCGAGGCGTACCCGTCCCGGACCGACGTCTCCTTCGCCGGTGAGCCGGGTGCCCACTACCTGCTGGTCTCCACCCGTGACCCGGACGCCGAGGAGATCCGTTCGTTCCGCATCGTGGACGGCGTGGTCACCGAGGAGCCGGTCCAGGTCGTCGAGGCCGGGGTGGACCCGCACGCCGTGCAGTCCTACATGTTCGGGCAGAGCCCGACGACGGTCGACTACGAGTGTTCCGGCCGCTGACCCGTTCGCGGGTGGCGCCCTGTCCGTAGTCCCTCCTTTCCCCGAAACCGTCGCATCTCTAGGAGTAACACCATGGCCATCGAGGTTCGCATCCCCACCATCCTGCGCAGCTACACCGGCGGCGCGAAGATCGTCGAAGGCGCCGGGGACACCCTGGCCGAGCTGCTGTCCAACCTGGACTCCAACCACGCCGGCCTGCGCGGCCGGCTGGTCACCGACGAGGGCGCGCTGCACCGGTTCGTCAACGTCTACGTCAACGACGAGGACGTACGTTTCCTCGGCGCGCTGGACGCGAAGGTCGCCGACGGTGACACCGTGACCATCCTGCCGGCCGTTGCCGGCGGCGCGTTCGGTTTCGCCGCGGCGGCGGCGATCCTGTCGCACGGCGCCGCCACCGCGGCGACCGGCCCGCACAGCGCGGCAGCGGGTCGCCGCGCACCGGTCACCGCTCGCTGAGGCGACCAGCCGTGACGCGGTACGACAACCTGCTCGACGCCACCGGCGGCACGCCGCTGGTGGGTCTGCCGCGTCTTTCGCCGACGGTGCCCGAAGGGGCACCGCCGGTGCGGCTCTGGGCCAAGCTTGAGGACCGCAACCCGACCGGCAGCATCAAGGACCGGCCGGCGCTGTACATGGTCCGGGCGGCGGAGGCGGCCGGTCGGCTTCGGCCCGGTGACACCATCCTCGAACCGACCAGCGGAAACACCGGCATCGCGCTGGCCATGGTGGCGAAGCTGCACGGCTACCGGCTGGTCTGCGTGATGCCGGAGAACGTCTCCGCCGAACGGGTCCAACTGCTCCGGATGTACGGCGCCGAGATCATCTTCTCGCCGGCGGCGGGCGGCTCCAACCAGGCGGTGGCGACCGCGAAGCAGATAGCGGCCGAGCACCCGGACTGGGTGATGCTGTTCCAGTACGGCAACGAGGCCAACGCGCGGGCGCACTACGAGACCACCGGGCCGGAACTGCTGCACGACCTGCCGACGATCACCCACTTCGTCGCCGGGCTGGGCACCACCGGCACCCTGATGGGCACCGGCCGCTACCTGCGGGAGAAGGTCGACGACATCGAGATCGTCGCCGCCGAGCCGAGGTACGGCGAGCTTGTCTACGGGCTGCGCAACATCGACGAGGGCTACGTGCCCGAGCTGTACGACGCGACCGTACTGAACCGGCGGTTCTCCGTCGGGACCCGGGACGCGGTGCTGCGTACCCGGCAACTGGTCGAGGTCGAGGGCATCTTCGCCGGGTTCTCCACCGGTGCCATCCTGCACGCCGCGCTCGCCGTCGCCCACGAGGCGGTACGCGCCGGCCGCCGGGCCGACGTCGCGTTCGTGGTCGCCGACGGCGGCTGGAAGTACCTCTCGACCGGTGCCTACGGCGGCACCCTGGGCGACGCGGAGGAGGCCCTGGAGGGGCAACTCTGGGCCTGACGACCGGCGCCGCCTACAGCGCGGCGAGGGTCACCGCCAGGTTGACGGCGAGCGGTAGCGTGGCCAGGCTCAGCATGATCCAGGGCAGTCGAGGGTGCCGGATGGAGAGGAACGCGACCATGGTCAGCGCGACGCCGCCCAGGCCGACGCCGGCGATCATCGGTTCGTACCAGTCCGGAGCGACCCCGGCGACGATCGCCACCAGTCCCCGCAGCCCGGTAGCGAGCCCGATCAGGCCCAGCGCGGTCGCCCAGCCGCACACACCGAGGAACTGCCGGCTGGTGCCACGCGGACCCGCGCGCCGGGTGCAGATCGGGTGGTCCGCGGTGGGCGCCGCCCAGGGCACCGGCGGTGGTGACGGGGTGAAACCGTCGCCCGGCGTGACGTACGCGGGCCGCACCGTCGCGATCGCCGTGGCGTACGCGGTCCACGGCGGGCCGGCGGCCACCGGATGACCGGTGGGCGTCGCCGGCCGGATCGCGCCGGTCGTCACCAGCGGTACGGTGCCGAGAACGACCGTCGGCGTGGCCGTGTCCCGCTGCGGGGCGCCGGTCGTCATATCAGCCTCGGTGGGCACGGTGCACCGTCCTGGTCCGGATCATCGCCCGCCGGCACCGGCGGGCCTTGTCACCTGATGCAACGCTCAGGTGTGACAGGGCGTAACGGCGGGGCCGGTGAAGTCGTTCGGCCCAAGTGGGAGGCGGTGGTTGGGCCGGTGTCACCTTGGCGACAACAAGCGGCAGTTTTTTCTTGCCCCCCGGTGTCGAAGCGTAGGCTGCGCACCGTGACAGAGGCGCCGGCAGAGATCGTCTATACATTGGTCGGCGGGCTGTCCGTGACCATCGGTAACTTCAGGACGACCGGATGCGACTGACAGTTCTGGGCTGTGCCGGGAGCTTCCCCGGTCCCGAGGCGGCCTGTTCCGCCTACCTGGTCGAGGCTGACGGATTCCGGCTGCTGGTCGACTTCGGCTCCGGTTCACTCACCGCCCTGCAACGCTACGCCGGGCTGCACGCGGTCGACGCGATTCTGCTCACCCACCTGCACTGTGACCATATCCTCGACGCCGTCACCTACGTCGTGGTGCGCCGGTACGCCCCCGACGGGCCATACCCGCCGTTGCCGGTGTACGCCCCGGCCGGCGCCCCGGACCGGCTCGCCGGTGCGTACAGCCAGGACGAGACGAGCGTCGACGATGTCTACACCTTCTACGGCCTCCAACCGGGCAGCTTCCCGATCGGCCCGTTCACCGTCACCGTCGACCGGGTCAACCACCCCGTCGAAACCTACGGCGTACGGCTGGAGCACAACGGGCGGTCGCTCGCGTACTCCTCGGACACCGCACCCTGCGAGGCGCTGCTGCGACTCGCTCACGGTGCCGACGTCTTCCTCTGCGAGGCGAGCTACCTCGACGGCGTGGACAACCCCCCGGACCTGCACCTGACCGGCCGCGAGGCCGGGGAGATCGCCACCAAGTCGGAGGTCGGCCGGCTGGTGCTGACCCACCTGGTCAGCGCCTGGGGCAGCGAGGCACTGACCTACGAGGCAGCCGCGTCGGCCTTCGCCGGCCCGGTGGAAATCGCCCGACCCGGCGCCCGGTACGACATCTGACGCGGTTCGGACATCGACGGCGACATCTTGTGCGGCACTGTTTGCCAACCGGTCAGCTAGCCGTCGCCCGCCGCACCAGCACGGGTTCCACGGTGAGCGCATGCGCATCGCGATCGTCACGGAGTCCTTCCCGCCGGATGTCAACGGTGTGGCGCACTCCGTCGTCCGCGTCGCCGAGCACCTGGTCCACCGGGGGCACACCCCGATCGTGATCGCTCCGGCGCCGTCGTCAGCCACCCGTGGCTTCCCCGGTGACCACCCGTACCCGGTGATCCGGGTGCCGAGCGTGGCCGTGCCGCGCTACCGCAGCTTCCGGCTCGGGCTGCCGTCCGCCCGGCTCGCCGACGCACTGAACGAGCACGCCCCGGACGTGGTCCACCTGGCGAGCCCGTTCGTGCTCGGTGCCCGGGGCATGGCCGTCGCCGGCCAACTCGACCTGCCGACCCTGGCGGTCTACCAGACCGACCTGGCCGCGTACGCGCGCCACTACCGGCTCGGCTGGGGCGAGGCCGCCGCCTGGCGCTGGCTGCGCAACATCCACAACGCCGCCGACCGTACCCTCGCGCCGTCCACCCGGTCCGCCGCCGACCTGGTCACCCACGGGGTGCAGCGGGTCTGGCTGTGGCGGCGGGGGGTCGACAGCGTTCGGTTCGACCCGGCGCTGCGTAGTGCCGAGACGCGGGCCACCCTCGCCCCGAGCGGGGAACTGCTGGTCGGCTACGTCGGTCGGCTGGCGGTGGAGAAGCGGGTCGAACTGCTGGCCGCCACCTCCCGGCTGCCCGGCGTACGGCTGGTGATCATCGGCGACGGGCCGGCCCGGCGAGACCTGGAACGAGCCCTGCCCGAGGCCACCTTCCTCGGCGCCCGGCAGGGCGACGAACTCGCCCGGCTCTACGCCAGCCTGGACATCTTCGTGCACAGCGGCCCGTACGAGACCTTCGGCCAGACCGTCCAGGAGGCGCTGGCCAGCGGCCTGCCCGTGGTGGCACCGGCCGCCGGTGGCCCGCTCGACCTGGTCGAGCCCGGAGTGACCGGAACCCTGGTGCCGCCCGAGGACGGTGCCGCACTCGCCGACGCCGTCGCCGAGCTGGCCGGTGACGCGCAGCGCCGCCGCGCATACGGCCTCGCGGCCCGGACCTGGGTGGCCAACCGTACCTGGGCGGCGGTCGGCGACGAGCTGATCGGGCACTACCGTGCGGTGCTGGCCGGTGCCGGAGTCCCGGCCGGGCGGCGGATCGCGGCGTGACGGGGCTGCGCATCGTCCGGCTGGCGAACTTCGTCACCCCGCGCTCCGGTGGGCTGCGCACCGCGCTGCGCTGCCTCGGCGCCGGCTACCGGGCGGCCGGACACGAACCCGTACTGGTGATTCCCGGCGAGCGCGCCGGGGACGAACTGGTCGGCCCGGACCGGGTGATCACCCTGCCCGGACCGGCGCTGCCCGGCACCGGCGGCTACCGGGTGCTGACCGGCCGCCGACGGCTGCGCAAACTCCTGGAGGAACTGGAGCCGGACCGGCTGGAGGTGTCCGACCGGTCGACCCTGCGCTGGACCGGCGCCTGGGCGAAGGCACACGGGGTGCCGTCGCTGATGGTGTCGCACGAGAGCCTGACCGGGCTACTCGGCGTCTGGGGTGCGCCGGCGCGGGTCGGGCAACGGCTGGCCGACGTGGTCAACGGGCGGACGGTGGCGACGTACGACCGGGTGGTCTGCACCACCGACTGGGCCGCGGCCGAGTTCCGCCGGATCGGCGCGCCGAACCTGACCCAGGTGCCGCTCGGCGTCGACCTGGACTCGTTCCACCCCGACGCGCACAACCCGGCCGTACGCGCCGAGTACGCGGCCGCCGACGAGGTGCTGCTGGTGCATTGCAGCCGGCTGTCGCCGGAGAAGCGGCCCGACCTGGCGATCGACGCGTTGGTGGCGCTGCGGGCGGCGGGCGTGCCGGCGACGCTGGTGGTGGTCGGCGACGGACCCCGCCGGGCCGCGCTCGGCCAGCGGGCCGCCGGGCTGCCGGTGCACTTCCTCGGCTTCCTGCCCGACCGGGACCGGGTCGCGGCGCTGCTGGCCAGCGCCGACGTGGTGGTCGCGCCGGGGCCGGTGGAGACGTTCGGGCTCGCCGGGCTGGAGGCGCTCGCCTGCGGTACGCCGGTCGTCGTGAACGCCGCCAGCGCGTTGCCGGAGGTGGTCGGTTCGGCCGGTCTGGGCGCCGACGGCACCGGCGAGGGCTTCGCCGAGGCGATCGCCACCCTGCTGGCCAGGCCGGAGGCGGAACGCCGGGCGGCGGCCCGCGCCCGTGCGGAGCGGTTCGGCTGGGCCGCCTCGGTCGAGGGGTTCCTCCGCGCGCACGACGTCCCGGTGGGTGTTCCCGTCTCCGCCTGAACGGCACCGCCGGCACCGCGTCAGCCCGCCGCTGCTCGGCTTCGGTGGCGCGGCCGCCGGTGCCCCTCGGGCCGGTGGCGCGGCGTACGGGGGTGCCCCTGGGGCGGCGGGCTGCGGTGTAACACATAGGCTGCCCCCATGGCGCGACCTGACGGGCGGCAGCCCGATGAACTCCGGCCGGTGACACTGACCCGGCAGTGGAGCGTGCACCCGGAAGGGTCCGTGCTCGTCGAGTTCGGCCAGACCCGAGTGCTCTGCACGGCGAGCGTCACCGAGGGGGTGCCCCGCTGGCGCAAGGGCTCCGGGCTCGGCTGGGTCACCGCCGAATACTCGATGCTGCCGCGGGCGACCACCACCCGGTCGGACCGGGAGAGCGTCAAGGGCCGGGTCGGCGGCCGTACCCAGGAGATCTCCCGGCTGATCGGGCGCAGCCTGCGGGCCTGCATCGACCTGAAGGCGCTGGGCGAGAACTCGATCGTGCTCGACTGTGACGTGTTGCAGGCCGACGGTGGGACGCGTACGGCCTCGGTCACCGGCGCGTACGTGGCCCTGCACGACGCGGTCGGCTGGCTGGCCGCCCGCAAGGCGTTGGCCGGTAAGCCGGCCTCGGTGATGCACCGGTCGGTGGCGGCGGTCAGTGTCGGCATTGTCGACGGTGAGCCCCGGCTCGACCTGAACTACCTGGAGGACGTGGCCGCCGAGGTGGACATGAACATCGTCTGCACCGGCACGAGCGACTTTGTCGAGGTGCAGGGGACCGGTGAGGCGAACGTGTTCGGCCGGGACCAGCTCGACGCCCTGCTCGACCTCGGGGTGCTCGGCTGCGCGGAGCTGGCCGACGCCCAACGCAAGGCCCTGGCCGGCTGACAGTGGGACGAGGAGAGTCGATGATCCGGGTGCTGCTGGCGACCCGCAACGCCAAGAAGCTGGTTGAGTTGCAGCGCATCCTGGACGGTGCGCTCGGTCCACAGCGGATCGAACTGGTCGGGCTGGCCGATCTGCCCGCGTACCAGGAGGTGCCGGAGACCGGGCTCACCTTCGGCGAGAACGCCCTGCTGAAGGCGCGCGAGGGTGTGAAGCACACCGGTCTGCCGACGGTGGCCGACGACTCCGGCCTGGCCGTGGACGCGCTGGGCGGCATGCCGGGGGTGTTCAGCGCCCGCTGGTCGGGCCGGCACGGCGACGACCGGGCCAACCTCGAACTGGTTCTGGGCCAGATCGGCGACGTACCGGACCAGCACCGGGGCGCGGCCTTCGTCTGCGCGGTGGCGCTGGTGCTGCCCGGCGGCAAGGAGCACCTGGTCGACGGCCGGCAGCCCGGTCGGCTGCTGCGCGCTCCGCGCGGCGAGGGCGGCTTCGGCTACGACCCGATCTTCCTCGGCGACGGCCAGGACCGCACCAACGCCGAACTCACCCCCACCGAAAAAGACGCAATAAGCCACCGAGGCAAAGCCCTCCGCGCCCTATCCAAAGTCATAGCCAAGTCCCTACTCCCAACCTGACCCCCCACCCCCCACCCCCCCGCGTCCCCGTCCCCCCGCCTCTCCCGCCGATCTTGCACTTGTGGTGCCAGGGATTGCCCGTTTCGCCTGGTATGTATACGGCCACAACTGCAAGATCGCCGGAGGAAGCGGGGGCGGGGGAGGGGGGAGGGGAGGGCGGGGAGGGCGGGGTGGGGGCGGGTTAGGTTAGGGGGCCGATGTGGGATTCGATGGTGGTGCGTAGGGGGCGGGTGATGATGGTGGTGCGGGCGGACTCCAGGACGGGGGCCAGGAAGATGTCGGGGCCGGGTTCGCCGGCGAAGCGGGCCACCGCGGTGACCGCCGCTCGGCCGGCGGGGGACGGGGCGAGGGGGGCGCGCAGTTGCAGGCCGCGTACGGCGGCCAGCAGTTCCACCGCGAGCAGGCTGGTCAGGTTGTCCAGCACCGTACGGAGTTTGCGGGTGGCGGCCCAGCCCATCGAGACATGGTCCTCCTGCATGCCGCTGGTGGGTAGCGAGTCGACCGACGCCGGTGCGGCCAGCCGGCGATTCTCCGCCACGATGCCGGCCGCCGTGTACTGAGCGATCATCAGCCCGGAGTTGACCCCGGCGTCCGGGGTGAGGAACGCCGGCAGGTCCCGGTTGCGGGTGACGTCGAGCAGCCGGTCCACCCGGCGCTCGGAGATCGCGCCGACCTCGGCGGCGGCGATGGCGAGGAAGTCGGCGGCGAAGCCGAGCGGGGCGCCGTGGAAGTTGCCGGTCGACTCGACCCGGCCGTCCGGCAGCACCACCGGGTTGTCGACCACCGAGACGAGTTCCCGGCCGGCGACCGAGCTGACAAAACCGAGGGTGTCCCGGGCGGCGCCGGCGACCTGCGGGGCGCAGCGCATCGAGTAGGCGTCCTGGACCGCGTGCACCAGGTCGTCGCGGTGCGAGTCCATGATGTCGGAGCCCTGGAGCAGCCGGTGGATGTTCGCCGCCGAGACCGCCTGCCCCGGATGCGGGCGGATGCTGTGCAACTCGGGCTGGAACGGCCGGTCGGTGCCGAGCATCGCCTCGATCGCCAGGGCGGCGGTGACGTCCGCCATCGCGAACAGGTGTTCCGCGTCGTCGATCGCCAGCAGCAGCATGCCGAGCATGCCGTCGGTGCCGTTGATCAGGGCCAGGCCCTCCTTGGCGGCCAGCTCGATCGGGGTCAGCCCGGCCCGGTGCAGCGCCACCGAGGCGTCCTCGCGGGCACCGCCCTTGCCGAGGGTCCAGCCCTCGCCGAGCAGGGCCAGCGCGCAGTGCGCCAGCGGGGCCAGGTCACCGGAGGCGCCGAGCGACCCGTGCTCCGGCACCCACGGGGTGACGTCGTGGTTGAGCAGGTCGACCAGGGACTGCGCGACCAGCGGGCGGACCCCGGACCGGCCGAGGGCGAGCGAGCGTACGCGCAGCAGCATCATCGCCCGGACGACCTCGCGTGGCATCGGGGCGCCGATCCCGGCGGCGTGCGAGCGGATCAGGGCGTGTTGCAGTTCCGCCCGGCGTTCGGGTGCGATGAACGTGTTGGCGAGCGCGCCGAAGCCGGTCGAGACGCCGTATACCGGGCGGCCGTCCTGTTCGATCCGGTCCACGATCGCCCGGCTGGTCTTCATCGCCTCGATGGTGGCCGGGTCGAGCACGACCGTGGCCGAGCCGCGGGCGACGGCGAGCACGTCGGCGGGGGTGACGCCGGCGGGGGTGACGGTGACTACTGACATTGCGGTACTCCGTTGTGCAGGACCTGGCGGACCAGCGGTACCCCTGGCCGGTAGGCCAGGTGCAGATACGAGGGCGCGTCGAGGATGGTCAGGTCGGCCCGCGCGCCCCTGCGCAGCACGCCGACGTCGTCGCGGCGCAGCGCCCGCGCCCCACCGGCGGTCGCGGCCCAGACCGCCTCCGCCGGGGTCATCCCCATTTCGCGTACGGCGAGCGCTATGCAGAACGGCATCGAGGAGGTGTACGACGAGCCGGGGTTGCAGTCGGTGGCGAGCGCGACCACGGCTCCGGCGTCGAGCAGCCGCCGGGCGTCCGGGTACGGCGACCGGGTGGAGAACTCGGCACCGGGCAGCAGGGTGGCGACGGTGTTCGGCACCGGCTCGGAGAGCCACACGCCGCTGCTGGAGGCGAGCGCGTCGATGTCGGCGTCGGACAGGTGGGTGCAGTGGTCCGCGCTGGCGGCGCCGAGTTCCACCGCGAGTTGAACGCCGGGGCCGGGTCCGAGCTGGTTGGCGTGCAGCCGTACGCCCAGACCGGCGGCCTGACCGACGGTCAGGATCGCGCGTGCGTGGTCGGCGTCGAACGCGCCGCGCTCGCAGAAGACGTCGATCCAGCGGGCGTACGGCAGGGCGGCGCGCAGCATCGGCCCGCAGACCAGCCCGACGTAGTCGTCCGGGCGGTCGGCGTACTCGGGTGGGACGACGTGGGCGCCGAGGAAGGTGGTTTCGGTGGTGAACTCACCGGCGATCCGCAGCGCACGGGCCTCGTCGGCGACGCTGAGTCCGTACCCGCTCTTGATCTCGATAGTGGTGGTGCCCTGGCGCAGCGCCTCGATCCGCAGCCGGGACACGTTCGCGCGCAGCGTGTCGTCGCTCGCGGCGCGGGTGGCGCCGACCGTGGTCCGGATCCCGCCACCGGTGTACGGCTGCCCGGCCATCCGGGCGGCGAACTCGGTCGCCCGGTCACCGGCGAAGACCAGGTGGGAGTGGCTGTCCACGAAACCGGGCAGCACCGCCGCGCCGTCGGCGTCGATCCGCCCGTCGGCGGCCGGGGCGTACTTCGCCGGCCCGAGCCAGACGATCCGGCCGTTCTCGACCAGCAGCGCCGCCCGGCGCCGGATGCCGAGCGGGCCGCCGTCGCCGTAGGGCTCGTTGGTGACCAGCTCACCGATGTTGTCGACCAGCAGGCTCGGTCCGGAGTGGGCGTTCACCGCCACACCTGCCCGATCGACCGGCCCAGCTCGGCCGCCACGTCGAGGCGGACGTGTCGGCCGTCCCGGACCACCACCCGCCCGTCGACCAGCACATCGGTGACGTCGGCGGCGGTGGCGGCGAAGAACACCCCGGCGGGCGGCACCGCCGCCGTCCGTACGCTGTCCAGCGCGACGGTGACCAGGTCGGCGCGGAAGCCTGCGGCGATCGTGCCGGCGTCGGACCAGCCCAGCGCGGCGTGCCCGGCGGCGGTGGCGGCGTGGGTGAGTTCGGCCGGCGTGAAGTGCCCGCGCCGCTCGGTACGCAGCCGTTCGTCGAGTTCCACCGCGCGCGCCTCCTCGAACAGGTCGATCACGGCATGGCTGTCCGAGCCGAGGCTGAGCGGGCTACCGGCGTCGACCAGGGCACGGGCCGGTCCGATCCCGTCGGCGAGGTCCCGTTCGGTGGTCGGGCAGAGGCAGGCGCCGGTGCCGGCCTCGCCGAGCAGGGCCACGCCGTTCCCGGTCAGGTGGGTGGCGTGCACCGCGGTCGCGTTCGAGCCGAGTACGCCCATGTCGGCGAGGAGCTGGACCGGCGTGCAGCCGTGGGTGGCCAGGCAGGCGTCGTTCTCGGCCCGCTGCTCGGAGAGGTGGAAGTGCAGCGGGCCACCGCTGTTGCGGTAGGCGAAGGCGGACAGTGCGCCCGGCGGCACCGCCCGGACCGAGTGCAGGGCCGCCCCGATCCGCAGGTGCGGTGTGGTCGGCAGCCGGTCGTGCCGGTCCGACCAGGCGTCGAGGTCCCGGTCGCCGAACCGGCGCTGCACCCCCGCCAACGGCTGACCGTCCACGGTGGAGGTGAGGTAGAGCGTGTCCAGCAGGGTGAGCCGGATCCCGGCCTCGGCGGCGGCCTCAACCAGCGCCGTACCCATCGCGTTCGGGTCGGCGTACGGGCTGCCGTCGGCCTCGTGGTGCAGGTAGTGGAACTCGCCCACGCAGGTGATGCCGGACAGGGCCATCTCGGCGTACGTGGCGCGGGCCAGCGCGAGGTAGGTGTCCGGGTCGAGTCGGGCGGCGACCTCGTACATCCGGTCCCGCCAGGTCCAGAACGTGCCGCCGCCGGTGTGGGTGTGCCCGCGCAGCGCCCGGTGGAACGCGTGCGAGTGGGCGTTCGCCAGCCCCGGCAGGGTGACCCCCGGCAGTCGGGTCACGCCTGGCGGCGCCTCCACCCCGGCGGTGACCTCGCCGAACCGCCCGTCGACGACCTCGATCAGCACGTCCGGCAGCGGCTCCTCGTGGCCGGGCAGCCAGGCGTACTCGGCGTGGAACCGGTCGTTGCTCATGCTTCCTCCGCCGGATCGCCGGTTGTCTCCGGAACCGGTCCGCAGGCCAGGGCGGTCAGTACGTCGGCGAGCCGGCTCACCCCGGCGGCGCAGTCGTCGTCACCGGCGTACTCGGCCGGCGAGTGCGACACCCCGGTCGGGTTGCGGACGAACAGCATCGCGGTGGGCAGGTACGCGGCGAGCACCCCGGCGTCATGCCCGGCAGCCGTCGGCAGCACCGGTACGCCGTCGTCCAGCACCTTCCGGAACAGCTCGATCAGACCGCCGTCGAACTCGACCAGCGGGGTCACCGACTCACGGGTCAGCCGTACGCCGGTCCCGTCCCGGACCGCCCGCTCGGCCGCCTTCTGCCCGACGGCCTCGACCAGCGAGTCCAGGGTGGCGACCTCGGCGGCGCGGGCGTCGAGCCAGCCTCGGACCCGCGACGGCACCGCGTTGGTAGCGTTCGGTTCCACCTCGACCCGGCCGACGGTGGCCTGCGCCCCGTACCGTCGGGCCTCCTTGTTCGCGGCGAGCACGGTGAAGGCGTACGTCAGCATCGGGTCGCGCCGGTCGCTCATCCTGGTGGTGCCGGCGTGGTTGGCCTCGCCGGTGAAGTCCATCCGCCAGCGCCCGTGCGGCCAGATGCCGCTGGCCACGCCGACGGGTGCGGCCAGGTCGACCAGGGCCCGGCCCTGTTCGATGTGCAACTCGACGAAGGTGCCGATCCGACCGAGCAGGTCGGGGCGGGCACCGACCGGCCGGGCGCCGAGCGCCTCGACCAGGGTGGTGCCGTCGGAGTCGGTGAGCGCCGCCGCCCGCTCCACCGGCAGTTCGCCGGTGAGCAGCCGGGACCCCAGGCACGGTACGCCGAACCTGGCCCCCTCCTCCTCGGCGAACGCGACCACCCCGACCGGCCGGTACGGCACCCGCCCGCCCGCGCGCAGCCGGTCCACGGCCAGGAAGGCGCTGACGATGCCGAGCGGCCCGTCGTAGCCGCCGCCGTGCGGCACCGAGTCGAAGTGGCTGCCGACCAGGACCGCGTCACCCTGTGCCGGGTCGCCGCACCAGGCGAAGAGGTTGCCGTTGCCGTCCTGCTCGACCGGCATGTCCCGGTCGGCGGCCTGCCGCCGGAACCAGTCCCGCAGCCGCAGCTCCGGCTCACCGAAGGCGTACCGCAGGTAGCCGCCGCTGACCGGATCACGCCCGATCGGCGCGATCTCGTCCCACAACGCCCGGAACGCGGCCACCCCCGCGTCTGCCGACCGGCTGTTCCCTGTCATGCCCGGTCCATCGGGATCGGCAGGCCGGTGCGTCCGGCCACCTCGGCGGCGCTCGGGTAGCCGGCGTCGACGTGGCGGAGCACGCCCATCGCCGGGTCGTTGGTGAGCACCCGTTCGATCTTCTGGCCGGCGAGCGCCGTGCCGTCGGCGACGCAGACCTGCCCGGCGTGGATCGAGCGACCGATGCCCACCCCGCCGCCGTGGTGGATGGACACCCAGGACGCTCCGCTGGCCGTGTTGACCAGGGCGTTCAGTAGCGGCCAGTCGGCGATCGCGTCGGACCCGTCGGCCATCGCCTCGGTCTCCCGGTACGGCGAGGCGACCGACCCGGCGTCCAGGTGGTCGCGCCCGATCACCACCGGGGCGGACAGCTCGCCGGAGGCGACCATGTCGTTGAACCGGACCCCGGCCCGGTCCCGTTCGCCGTACCCGAGCCAGCAGATCCGGGCCGGCAGGCCCTGGAAGGCGACCCGCTCACCGGCCAGCCGGATCCACCGGGCCAGCGACTCGTTCTCCGGGAACAGTTCCAGTACGGCCCGGTCGGTGGCGGCGATGTCGGCCGGGTCGCCGGAGAGCGCCGCCCAGCGGAACGGTCCCCGGCCCTCGGTGAACAGCGGCCGGATGTACGCCGGCACGAAGCCGGGGAAGTCGAAGGCGCGCTCGTACCCGGCGAGTTGGGCCTCGCCCCGGATCGAGTTGCCGTAGTCGAAGACCTCGGCACCGGCGTCGAGGAAGCCGACCATCGCCGCCACGTGTCGGGCCATCGAGGCGCGGGCGCGGTCGGTGAACTCGGCCGGCTTGGCGGCGGCGTACTCGGCGGCGTCGGCGAGTTCGACCCCCACCGGCAGGTACGACAGTGGGTCGTGCGCGCTGGTCTGGTCGGTCACGATGTCGATCTCGACGCCGCGTACCAGCAGCTCGGGGAAGACCACGGCCGCGTTGCCGACCACGCCGACCGACAGCGCCCGACGCTCCCGCTTCGCGGCCAGCACCGCCTCGACCGCCTCGTCCAGGGTGTCCGCTACCCGGTCCAGGTAGCGGTCCCGCACCCGGCGGGCGAGCCGCTCCGGGTCGACGTCGACGATCAGGCAGGCGCCGCCGTTCATGGTCACCGCGAGCGGCTGGGCGCCACCCATGCCGCCGCAGCCGGCGGTGAGCGTGAGGGTGCCGGCGAGGGTGTCGCCGAACCGCTTCGCGGCGACGGCGGCGAACGTCTCGTAGGTGCCCTGCAAAATACCTTGTGTACCGATATAGATCCACGAGCCAGCCGTCATCTGGCCATACATGGTCAGACCGAGCTGTTCCAGGCGGCGGAACTCGGGCCAGTTGGCCCAGTCGCCGACCAGGTTGGAGTTGGCCAGCAGCACCCTCGGCGCCCACTCGTGCGTACGCAGCACCCCGACCGGGCGGCCGGACTGCACCAGCATCGTCTCGTCGTCACGCAGTTCGGTCAGCGTCCGGATCAGCGCGTGGTACGACGGCCAGTCGCGGGCGGCCCGGCCGGTGCCGCCGTACACGACCAGGTCCTCGGGGCGCTCGGCCACCTCCGGGTCGAGGTTGTTCATCAGCATCCGCATGGCCGCCTCCTGGGCCCAACCGACTGCGGTACGGGTGCTGCCGCGTGCGGCGCGAACGGGCTGGTACATCGGGGTCTCCTGGCGCAACGGTGGGTGACGGATTCAGCTGAGGAACACCTGGCGGCGGGCGGCGGACTGTTCGAACTCCTCCAACCGGCGCTGGGTGTGGCTGGGTGCGGCGTCGCAGATCGCCTGGAGCAGCACCATGGCCAGGGTCATCGGGGCGGTGTGCAGGTCGAACACGAGCTGGGCGCCGACCGCGGCGGGCAGCACGATGTCGGCGTACTCGGCGGCCGGGCTGACCGCCGAGTCGGTGATCACGACGATGGACAGTCCGGCGTGCCGCGCCTCGCGGAGCGCGTCGAGGGACTCGCGCGGGTAGCGCGGCAGCACGATGGCGAGCAGCGCGGTCGCGCCGGCCGTACGGGACTGGTCGAGGCGGTCGGCGAGCAGGCTGCCACCGGTGTCGAGCACCCGTACGTCCGGGTGCACCTTGGCCGCGAAGTAGGCGAAGTACGAGGCCAGCGGGGCGGCGGCACGCAGCCCGAGCACCGGCAGCGGACGGCTGTTGGCGAGCAGCGCCCCGGCGGTGGTGACCCTGTCCGGGTCGCCGAGCTGTTCGGCGAGCCGGTGCAGGTTCTCCACCTCGGCGCTGACCGCCCGTTGCAGTTCGTTCCCGGCCGGTACGTCCGACGCCGGGCGGCCCCGTTCGCCGGCGGTGATCTCGCGCAGCCGGCGGCGCAGCGCGGGGTAGCCGTCGTAGCCGAGCGCTATCGCGAACCGGGTCACCGAGGGCTGGCTGACCTGGGCGAGTTCGGCGATCTCGGCCGCCGACAGGTACGCCGCCGAGGCCGCGTGCTGGACCAGGCTGTGCGCGATCCGGCGTTGGGTCGGGGTCAGCCGGATGCCGTGGAACAGGTCGAGGACCTGGTCCGTCGGGGGCGTGGCGACCATTACCACATCTCGGACAAGTGAATCGTCATTCACGGGAGCACTCTATGCATAGAATCATTCAGGAAGCAATGACGTACGCCGGACGCGCCGCCGGTCGGGTTCCCGGTGACCGATAGGTTTTCCGGTCATGACCGACCTCGACTCCTCGACTCGACCCGTTCCTCGTACGACTCCGTGGCCGCCGGCTACTCCGACCTCTTCATCGACGAACTGCCCCGACAGCCGGTACTGCGGAGCATGCTGACGCTCTTCGCCGAGCTGGCAATCGGGCGGACCGCCGACGTGGGGTGCGGTCCGGGGCAGATAACGGCGTTCCTGCGCGCCCGGGGGGTCGACGTGTTCGGGATCGACCTGTCACCGGGGATGGTCGAACAGGCCCGAGCCAACTTTCCGGAGCTGGAGTTCGAGGTCGGCACGATGACCGGCCTCGACCATCCCGACGGGAGCCTGTCGGGCCTCAACGCCTGGTTCTCGACCATCCACATCCCCGATCGGGAGCTGCCGGGCGTGCTGGCCGAGTTCCACCGGGTGCTGACCCTGGGGGCCCCGCTGATGCTGGTCTTCCAGGTCGGCGAGGCCCCGAAGCACTTCGCCGAGGCGTGGGGCCACGAGGTCGACCTGGTCCTGTATTACCGCCGTCCGGAGGCGGTCGCGGCGATGCTGACCGAGGCCGGTTTCCACGTCCTGGTGACAACCGTGCACGAGCCGGTCCGTCAGGAGCCGAGGCGGCAGGCGGCATTTCTGATCGCCCGCCGACTCGACTGAACCTTCCGCGGAGCGCCGGCATGGTCGCGGGAGACGTGATACAACCAACATCGTGGATGGAACCAGGTTCCGGCGCAGGATCGCCCGTACCCCGCTCGCACCCGTCGCGGCCTTTCCGAAACGGTTGCTCCAGGTGGCCCGGTACGACGCCCGTGTGGTCCGAGTCTCCGCCCGTTGGCTGTTCACCTCCCGCGAGCACCACAACTACACGTACGACCTGACCCGGCTCAGCCGTGAACACCTCGCCTGGTTCGTCAGCGTCCTCTGCGACACCCCGGTCAAGCAGGTCCGGGACTACCTGGCGGAGATCGAGTCGGACCAGGACCTGCGCCGGCACATCGAGCGGACCACCGCCGCCTCCGCCCGCCGTGGACTGGCCGACCGGCACGTGCGCTACGCCCGCCGGATCGGCTGGTACGCGATCGTCCGCGCGACCCGACCGGCACACATCGTCGAGACCGGCGTTGACAAGGGGCTCGGCACCTGCGTACTCGCCTCGGCGCTGTTGCGTAACGCCGCCGAGGGACACCCCGGCCGGGTCACCTCCCTGGACATCAACCCCGAAGCCGGCTACCTGGCCCGAGCCGAGCCCTGGTCCGGGGTGGTCGACCTGGTGATCGGCGACTCGATCGCCTCGATCCGGGACCTCGATCGGCCGGTCGACCTGTTCCTGCACGACAGCGACCACAGCGCCGCCCACGAGCGCAACGAGTTCGAGGCGGTCGAGCCGAAGCTGGCGCCCGGCGCCCGCCTGCTCACCGACAACGCCACGGTGACCAACGTGCTCGCCGAGTACGCCGAACACACCGGCCGCCGGTTCCTTGTCTACCGGGAGACCCCGGCCCGACACTGGTTCCCCGGCGACGGCATCGGAGTGGCCTGGTAGGCCCCGTCGTTCGGGATTTCGGGCACCGCGGGTCCCCGTCGTTCGGGGATTTCGGCCCCGGTAGCCGCGTGCGATCCTGACGGAATGCGACTGGCCGCCATCCACACGTACCCGATCAAGGGGTGTCGCCGGCTGGACCACGACGCGGCCCGGGTCGAACCGTGGGGCCTGGCCGGCGACCGGCGCTGGCTGATCGTGGACGACGGCGGGGTCGGTGTCACCCAGCGCCAACATCCGGAACTGGTCACCCTGCGGGCGGTGCCCCGGCCCGGTGGGCTGGAACTGGCCGCGCCCGGCCGGCCCGCGCTCGACCTGGCCGAACCGCACGGCGGCGAGCCGATCGAGGTACGGGTGTTCGAGAGTCGGCCGACCACCCCGGCGTTGGCCGCCGGGCCGACCGCCGACGACTGGCTCAGCCGACTGCTCGGGCAGCCGGTCCGGCTGGCCTGGCTCGGTGACCCGGCCGCCAATCCGGTCATGCAGCCGGTCCCCGACGGTGCCGGCACCTCGGTGAACTTCGCCGACGGTACGCCGCTGCTGCTGACCAGCACCGCCTCGCTGGACGAGTTCAACGCCTGGCTGCTGGAGTCGGGCAGCCCGGAGGGGCCGCTGCCGATGAGTCGCTTCCGCGCCAACCTGGTGATCGCCGGCGGGTCGCCGTGGGCCGAGGGGGAGTGGGTCGACCGACGGGTCCGGATCGGCGCGACGGTGTTTCGTGGCCTGACCCAGTGTGGCCGGTGCGTGGTCTCCGCGACCGACCAGGACACCGGCGTACGCGGACAGGAACCACTGCGTACGCTCGCCGTCCGGCGCAACATCGGCCGCCGCCTGCTTTTCGGCCTGCAACTCGCCGTCGAACTGCCCCCGGACGCCGACCCCGTCGGCCGGGCGGTCGACTGCGGCACGCTCACCATCGGTGACGAGGTGGAGTTGCTCGGTTGAATTCGGCCGGCTGTTGCGTGTTGGCCGGCGCTGCGGCAGCATCGGTCGGCGTGACTGACCCGGATGCGGCTCCCGACCACGGCAACCCGCTCGGCGACGACGGCACCGGACGTCGGGGTGGTCATCGGCGGGCCACCCGTGCGCCGATCCGCTGGCTGACGGCGGCCGGGATCACCGGCGTGGCCGCCGTACTCGGCATCGTGCTGGCCGTACGTTCCGGAGCCGAACCGGCCTGTGCCGCCGCGCTTGCCGCGCCGCCGACCGGCAACACGGTCCACAGTGGAAAAGCCACCTTCTACGACTCGGCCGGAGCCGGCGGCAACTGCTCGTTTCCGAGCGCCCCGGCCGACCGGCTCTACGTCGCGCTCGGCCCGTCCGAATACGCGTCGGCAGCCGCCTGCGGCGGATATCTCGACGTCACCGGGCCGAAGGGCAGGGTACGGGTGGTGATCATGGACCAGTGCCCCGAATGCGCGCCCGGCCACATCGACCTGTCCAGGGAGGCGTTCGCGAGGATCGCCGACCCGGTTCAGGGCGTGGTGCCGGTGAGCTACCGGGCGGTGGTCAACCCGCCGTCATCCGGCCCGCTCACCTTCCGGATGAAGGACGGCACCTCGCAGTGGTGGTTCGCCGTACAGGTGGGCAACCACGGCAACCCGTTGCGCTCGGTCGAGGCGAAGGGGACCGGCGGTGGCTTCCGGACCGCCGGCCGGCAGAACTACAACTACTGGATCGTCGACGGGGGACTCGGCGCCGGGCCGTACAGCATCAGGGTGACCGACGTGTACGGGCGCCAGGCGACCGCCACCAACATCCGGCTGGCCCCCGAACAGGTCCAGCGCAGCACGGTGACGATGTCCGGGGCGGCTGCCCCGGCCGCCGGTGCCCGTACGCCGACTCCCGCCCGCTCACCGTCGACCCGCCCCACCCCGAGCGCGGCCCCGACCGCTGCGGTCAGCGAGCCGAACGAGCCGGCGAGCACGGTCGAAGCACTGGTTGAGCCGCCCGGCGCCGCGCCCGGCTGTTGAACCTTTCCGGACGCGGCGCGGTGCGGACGTACCCGGCCAGTGGTTACCCCAGCCCGCCCGGCGCGTACGCGGCCAGCCCCGGCGCCGGGGTGAGCCGCAGTTCACGATCCACCGAGGTACGCGCCGTGGCCGAATCGGCGCTCTCCGGCCCGCAGAGCGCGGTGCTGATGAACTGAGCCGTCGCCGCACCGATCGGGTCCGGTGCGCCGGGCGTCTGGTAGTGGGAGGCGTTCAGCGCGACGGTCACCTGCCGGCGGCCGTCCGGCGAGTGCAGCGAGATCGTGCTGTACCCGAACACCACCCCGTCGTGCCCCCACGCCTGCCCGCAGGACAGCGGCAGGGCCAGCACACCCAACCCGTACCGCACCCCGTCCGGGTCGGTCGGGTCGGTCGGCAGGAACCCGAGCAGTTGCGCCTGCTCGGCCGGGCGCAGCAGCCGCCCGCTGAACAGTGCCCGGAAGAACCGGTCCAGGTCCGTGGTGGTGGAGACCAGCTCGCCCGCCGTCCAACCCCAGGACATGTTGTAGACGCTGAAGTCCCGCAGTTCGCCCGCGTACCAGGGGACGTAGCCCAGGCTGTGCGGCCCGGTGATCCGGGGCGCGGTGCCGGGGAGGTAGGTGTTGTCCAGGTCGAGCGGGCGCAGGATCCGGCGCCGGATCTCCTCGGCGGCGGGGCGTCCGGTGACCCGTTCCACGATCATCCCGGCCAGGATGTAATTGGTGTTGGAGTACGCGAACGCGGCGCCGGGCGGGTTCGTCGCCGGCATGTCCAGCCCGATCCGGGCCAGTTCGCGCGGGGTGAACGTGGTGGTGCGGTGCTGTTCGACAAGTTCGGGCGTGGCGAAGATGACCCGGTCGTAGCTGCCGATGCCGCTGCGGTGGTTGAGCAGCATCCGTACCGTCACCCCGTCGGGGGCGAGGCCGGGCAGGTAGCGCCGGACCGGTGCGTCGAGCGAGATCCGGCCCTCACCGACCAGCTGGAGCACGGTGGTCGCGGTGAAACTCTTGCTGATGCTGCCGACCCGGTGCTGGTAGCCCGGCCGTACCTCCCGGCCGGTGGTGATGTCGGCCAGGCCGGTGGCGCCGCGCCAGGTGGCCCGGCCGTCGCGTACCTCGGCGAAGGCGCCGATCATGCCGGCCGTGGTGATCCCGCTCAGCGCCGCGTCGAGTGCCTCGGTCGGCAGGCCGCCGGACCCGCCCCGACCGTCGGCCGCCGGCCGGGCCGTCGCCGGCCCGGCGCCACCCGCGACCAGTACGGCCACCGCCAGCACTCCGGCCGAGATCATGGACAGTTTCGGTGGTGCTTTCCGCATGTTTCCTCCCCGGATTGACGATCGGGGACGACGGTAGTACCACTTTGCAACTCTTTGCCGCGACTAGCATCGACTGTCCCGTTCGGCGGCCCGTTCGGTGGTCCTCTTCGACGGTCCTCTTCTGCGGTCCCCTTCGTGGGTCAGCCGCCGGTGGGGGCGAGCCGGTGCGGCATGTTCCAGCCGTCGGCGAGCCGGGACGGGTGCACGTTCTCCCCACCGCCGAAGAACTCGCAGAACTTCATGACCAGCGGATCCCAGCCGATCGGGTCCACGTACGGCGTACCGGGGATGAGCAGGCTTTCCTCCACGTGGGTGCGCAGCACCTCGACCTCGAACGCGGTGCAGTCACCATCGGGACCGCCGAACGGGTGGGCCGCGACGACCCGGCATTCGAGCTGGATCGGGCACTGCGCGACCCGGGGCGCCCGGACCAGGTCGGCCGCTTGTTCGGTCAGTCCGCCGAGGGCGAACTTGTCCGGCTCGTACCGGTAGCCCTTTGTGATCTTGTGCTCCGGCACGTCCGGCCGACCGGTGGTGAGCGCTATCCGGTCAACCGCGTCCACCATCGACGCCGACGGCAGGTTGAGCACGCACTCCCGTTCGCGGAGCAGGTTGGCCGTGGTCTGGCCACTGTTGCCGAGCCCGAGCAGGCACGACTGGTTCAGCCACCAGGCCGACGACATCGGTGCGAGGTTGGCGGTGCCGTCGGGGTTGCGGGAACTGATCAGCACCACCGGAGTGCCGAAATACAACACCTTGAGCCCGGGTACGACGTGCATCCTCTGCCTTTCGCGGGAGCGGAACGAGCCGACCCGCGATTGCCGTACGCGGACCGGGTTCCACTCTGCGACGCGGCGCCGGTCGGCGCTGGCGGTGATCGGACGTCGCGTTCCACCGGGTCGCGGCGGTGCTCCGAGCGGGTGCCGTACGCACTGAACCGGCCCGCCAACCCCGGTCAGAGCAGCGGTAGCCACATCAGGATCTCGTCCCGGTCGTCGCCGGGGGCGAGGCGCAGCGCGCCGGGCAGCCGGCCGACCTCGCGGTAGCCGCAGCGCTGGTAGAACCGTTCCAGGTGCAGTCCACCCCGGACGGTCACCTGGAGTGCCTCCAGGCCCAGCTTGCGACCGATCCGCTCGGCCTCGGCCAGCAGTGCCGCGCCGTGCCCGCCGCCCTGCCGGTCGGGGTGCACCATCACCCGCTTGAGTACGCACCAGTGGTCCTTGAGCGCGAACCGGTTGTCCGCGAAGATCAGGAAGGCCGCCGGTGCACCGTCCTCGGCGTAGCCGACCAGCAGCCGGTCCGGACCGTGCTCGATGCCGGCGAAGGCGGCGTCGGCCACCGGCCGGACCTGATCCTCGCTGACCGGGGCGACAAAACCGACCGCGCCTCCGGCGTTCGTCACCTCCGTCCAGAGCGTGACGAGCTGTTGCCGGAGCGCTGCGGTCAGCTCGGGATCGAGCACGAAGCGGTGGGTCACGCCGGCCATCTTCGCCGGTTCGGTGCCGGGTCACCGGCCGGCGTTCGACCATGGTGACGACGGTAACAGTCGCGGTGGGCTGACAGAATTTGAAATCTGTCAGTTGTCGTCCCATACTTGAGTTCGAACCGAGCCGATCCCTCCGGAGGAGAAAACCGATCATGGAAATCCGCACCCTCGGCAAGAACGGCCCGCAGGTCTCCGCACTCGGCCTCGGCACCATGGGCATGTCCGACCTCTACGGCCCGGCCGACGAGACCGAGGGCATCGCCACCATCCACGCCGCCCTCGACGCCGGCATCTCGCTGCTCGACACCGGCGACTTCTACGGCATGGGCCACAACGAGATGCTGATCGGCCGGGCACTGCGCGACCGGAACCGCGACGAGGTCAACATCAGCGTCAAGTTCGGCGGGCTGCGCGACCCCGACCTCGGCTGGCGCGGCATCGACGGGCGCCCCGAGGCGGTGCGCAACTTCCTCGCGTACTCGCTGCGGCGGCTGGGCACCGACCACATCGACACCTACCGGCTGGCCCGGGTCGACCCGAACGTGCCGATCGAGGAGACCATCGGCGAGATCGCCGAGCAGGTGAAGAAGGGCCACGTACGCCACATCGGCCTCTCCGAGGCCGGCGCCGACACCATCCGCCGGGCCCACGCGGTGCACCCGATCAGCGACCTCCAGATCGAATACTCGCTGATCTCACGGGGCATCGAGGCGCAGATCCTGCCGACCGTACGCGAACTCGGCATCGGCATCACCGCGTACGGTGTGCTCTCCCGTGGCCTGCTCAGCGGGCGCTGGACCGCCGACCGGCAACTCGCGCCCGACGACTTCCGCAGCTACGTACCCCGATTCACCGGCGACAACCTGGCCGCCAACCTGCGCCTGGTCGAGTCGCTGCGGGAGATCGCCGACGCCCGTGGCGCGACCGTCGCCCAGGTCGCCATCGCCTGGGTGCTCGCCCAGGGGCAGGACATCGTGCCGCTGGTCGGCGCCCGCCAGCGGGACCGGCTGACCGAGTCGCTCGGCGCGCTGGAACTGGAGCTGACCCCGGACGACCTGGCCGCCATCGAGCGGGCGGTGCCGGCCGACTCGGCGGCCGGAACCCGCTATGCCGCCCCCGACATGGTGCACCTCGACAGCGAACGGTGAGATGGTGCCCATGGCCGACACCTCTCTGACCTCCGGGCAGATCCTCGAAGCGGCGGAGGACGTCCTCCGCCGCTTCGGCCCCGCCAAGACGACAGTGGTCGACGTCGCTCGCGTCCTCGGCGTCAGTCACGGCAGCGTCTACCGGCATTTCGCCAGCAAGGCGGCGCTGCGCGAGGCGGTCGCCGAACGGTGGCTGGACCGGGCACACGCGCCGCTGCCGGCGCTGACCACCGCCGACCTGCCCGCCCCGCAACGGCTGCGCGCCTGGCTCACCACCCTCGCCGCCGAGAAGCGGGGCAAGGCGCTGGACGATCCGGAGCTGTTCGCCACCTACATGGTGCTGGTCGGCGAGGCTTCGACGGTGGTGGCCGCGCACGTGGAGGACCTGGTCCGGCAACTCGCCGTGATCATCGGTGACGGGGTGGCCGACGGCGACTTCACCGTCGCCGACGTGGACCGTACGGCGCGGGCGGTGCTTGCGGCGACCGCCCGCTGGCACCATCCCGCGCACGCGGCCGAGTGGGGCGAGCCGGGGATCGCCGAGGCGCTGGAAGCCGTCTGCGACCTGCTTCTCGACGGGCTGCGTACGCGGGCCTGAGAGAGCCGATGCCGCTCCCGGCGGGTCAGGTGGCCTGTAGTGAGGCGCGTACATGCCGTCGCGCGTCGTGGATGCGCGACTTCAGGGTGCCGACCGGAACGGCGAGGTGTACGGCGATCTCGTCGTAGGTCAACTGGCACAGGTCACGCAGTACCAACGGGGCGACCAGCTCGGGCCGGTGGGCCTCCAGCTGCTCCAGCGCATCCAGCAGGTCGAGCCGGGAACCCGCGATCACGCTCGTGGTGCGCGGGTCGGCGGCATCGATCGGGAGCAGCGGTACGGGCTGCTCGTCGGCCCGGCGCTTGAGGCTCCGGTACGTCTGCCGGGCGCAGTTGGCCGTGACGACGTACAACCAGGTGGAGAACCGCGACCGTCCACCGAAGCCGCCGATGTTGCGTGCGACCTGTAGGAGGGCATCCTGGCACGCCTCTTCGGCATCCTGCCGGCACGGGAGGAAGCGCAGGCACTGCCGCAGAACCTGGGGGCCGATCCGGACGAGCAACGCGTCGAGGGCAGCGGCGTCGCCCGTTGCGGCGCGACCGGCAAGTTCCTCGACGTCAAGATCGACCGGCATGCTCGCGCCCCGTTCCCCCGTATTTTGTACGCCATACTACGGGCGTGTCAGTACCGGACAAGATCGGCCGATACCGCGTCATGGAGCGGATCGGTTCCGGAGCTTTCGCGACGGTGTGGCTCGGCGCCGACGATGCTCTGGACGCGTCCGTGGCGATCAAGGTGCTGGCGGACAACTGGTCGTACCACTCCGATCTGCGGGAGCGGTTCGAGCAGGAAGCGCGGATCATGCGGCGGACCGATTCCAGCCTGCTCGTACGGGTGCTCGACGTCGGTGAGCTGCCCGACGGGCGGCCGTACCTGGTGATGCCGTACGCGGCCGGTGGCACCCTCGCGGATCGGCTCGTCGCGGGGCCGATGCCGGTGCGTGAGGCCCTGCTCGTCGCGGCCGACATCGCCGGCGCCGTCGCGGTGCTGCACGAGGCCGGCGTGCTGCACCGTGACCTCAAACCGTCCAATGTGCTGTTCCAACCGGCCACGGGCCGGGATCGGGTACTCGTCGCCGACCTCGGCCTAGCCAAGGCTCTCGCGAACGCGTCCGGCTTCACGATCGCCGCCGGCACACCCGGCTACATGCCGCCCGAGCAGGCCACCCCCGGTGGCGGACTGGACATCCGCGCTGACGTGTACGCGATCGGCGCGACCCTCTACCACATGCTGACCGGCAACCCGCCCGAGCGGGCCTGGTCGGGATCCGGCCGCGCGGACCGAACCGGGCGGTCGTTGCCCCGGCCGTCCCAGGTGCGGCCCGACGTACCGTCCATGGTGGACGATTTGGTGCGACGTGCGCTGCACCCCGACCCACGGCAACGCTGGGCGTCCGCCACGGCCATGATCGAGGCGCTGAACCAGGTCATCGTGTCGATGGAACGGACCACGAACCACGGCCGGGTCCTGCGGCGGCTGGGGCGGCTCGTCGGCGCCCTGGTCGCACTCGCCGCGGTACTCGCGACGACGGGTTCCGGCTCCACGCTGCCGCCCCGATCCGGCTGGGTACGCGTACACGACGCCTCCGGCGCCCTGTCGGTCGCGGTGCCGCCGGAGTGGGCCGGTCAGCTGAGGAACGCCGCCTGGAACCCTTCGGTGCTGCGACTTCCCGCCGGCCCCGCACCCGGTCTCGTGGTCGCCCCGAACCTGACGCTGTGGCCGGATCCGGCGAGCGGGACACCCGGCGTGTTCGTCGGTGCGAGCAGGGCCCTGCTCGCCGGCGGCCCGGCGCCCGCGTTGCCCAGCCACAACTCGTGCGTCCAACAACCCGACCGGACCGTGACCGTGGGCGGCAACCCCGCACTGGTACGGCGGTGGACGTCGTGCGGTGCCTCGGTCTCGTTCAGCGAGGTGGTGCTCGACCTGCCGCAGCGCGGCTTCGGTGTCTACGTGCAGATCAAACAGGTCGGCGACGTCGACCTGACCGACGAGATCCTGACCGGCCTGCGGTTGTCCAGCTCGCTGGCACCGCAGGCCGGTCGTCTCGGGCGGGCTTACTCGTAGCAGTCCTGCTTCGCGTACTGAAGGGTCAGCTCGATGACGGTGCCGTTCTGCGTCGCGATGCGGTAGACGGCACTGTCGTTGCCGGGCGCCTTCGCGTGGCCGCGACCGTTGGTGGCGTCCCCGTCGGCAGCCGTCCAACCCGGGTAGATCCGGAGCATGTCCGCGCTCGACATGCCAATGCGCACTCCCTCGGGCGTCTTGATGCTGCCGTACGCGTCGATGGCGGCGATTCCCAGATTCCGCGAGAGGCTGACGACACCGTTGCCGGTCGAGTTGGCGCGCAGGTGATAGGGCACGCAACCCTCGCCGTTCGAGTTGTCTTCGTCCGCGATCAGCAGCCCCGTCGCGGTGGCCTGCTGACGGGTCATGCCGAGCTTCAGCGAGCCGATCCCATTCGGCCCGAGGACGAGCGGTGCGGTGGTGTCGCCGCTGGACGCCGGTGCGGACGGTGCGGACGGCACGGACGGTGCGGGCGACGCGGGCGTCGTTGCGGTGGGCGCGCCGGTCGTGGGCGCCGGCGATCCGGCCGGTGCCGCGTCGCCGGCCTGGTGCTCGACGGGTGACGAGCACGCCGCGACGAGCAGCAGGCAGGTGAGGGTTCCGACCAAGGGCATAGCGCGCATCATTAACTCCTGGGTGGTTCAACTGGGTTGTTGTCGTACAGTTCGATGCACCCACACGGGAGTTCGTTCGCGCTACGGAGTCGTGAATCCGTCACCTCGGCAACATTGTGGCCACCACCGAAGACAACATCGCCCGGCGACCCGGGAGGTGCCGAGCGGACAGCTCCCCGCCGCCACGGCTGGGAAGCTCGTAACCTCCGCCGATGCCTCCACCACCGATCTCGTCGACGATCTTGCACTTGTGGCGCCCGGATTGGAGCCCTCATCCGGATTGTTCGCCACCACAAGTGCAAGATCGGCGCCGTCTGGGGGGGAATACAAAACGTCCCGACTCGGGGATCCCGAGCGCCGGGACGTTCTGGTGCGGGAGGGGGGACTCGAACCCCCACGCCCGAAGGCACAGGAACCTAAATCCTGCGTGGCTGCCATTACACCACTCCCGCTGGCGGGTACGAGTCTAGAGCCTCGACGGCAGCCGCGCGCACGTACGTCCGGCGGTCGGGATCGGCCGCTCGGACCGTCGCGTGAAGGTGGCGACGGTCCGGGTGGCGGTTGCCTCAGTCCAGGCCCAGGTCGCGGCGGAGCTTGGCGACGTGACCGGTTGCCTTCACGTTGTAGAGGGCCCGCTCGATCCGCCCGTCGGCGTCGATGATGAAGGTGGAGCGGATCACGCCGGTGACCGTCTTGCCGTAGAGCTGCTTCTCGCCGTAGGCGCCGTACGCGATCAGCACCTCCTTGTCGGCGTCGGAAACCAGCGGGAAGGTGATCGCGTCGCGTTCGCGGAACTTGGCCAGCTTGGCCGGCTGGTCGGGGGAGATGCCGATCACCTCGTAGCCGGCGGCCTGGAGCGAGGCGAGCGAGTCACGGAAGTCGCACGCCTGCTTGGTGCAGCCCGGCGTCATCGCGGCCGGGTACGCGTAGAGCACGACCTTCCGGCCGCGTAGCTCCTTGAGGGCGAGCGTCTTGCCGTCGTCGGTCGGCAGCGTGAATTCTGGCGCCAAATCGCCCGGCGCGAGGCGAGAACCCGTCATGGGGCGTGACATTACCCCGCTCAGCAGGCACGATCTTGATCGGTCTCCCTGGTTGTTGCAAGATGATGGCAATAAGGGTGCCTGGGCAAGTACGCCGAGTTCTCGCTGACGCGGAACGCCGCATCGCAGATGGGGAGGATTAGTGCAGTCAGTTGCCATGCACATCGCGAACGGGATCGTCGACGGTCCCGTGGCCGCGATCTTCGCGGCGTTCGCGCTGGTCGTGCTCGCGTTCTGCGTGATCCGCGGCCGGCGCGACCTGGACGACCGGCTGGCGCCGATGGCCGGCCTGGTGGCCGCGTTCATCTTCGCCGTACAGATGATCAACTTTCCGATCTTCACCGGTGCGGTGAGCGGACACCTGCTCGGCGGCGCGCTCGCCGCGATCCTGGTCGGCCCGTGGGTCGGCGCGCTCTGCGTGGCGGTGGTGCTCGTGGTCCAGGCGCTGGTCTTCGGCGACGGCGGGGTGGCCATGCTCGGGCTGAACATCACCAACATGGCGATCCTCGGCACCGCCGCCGGCTACCTGCTGATCGCGCTCCTGCTCCGGGTCCTGCCGCGTACGCCGGCCGGGCTGGCGGTGACCGGATTCGTCTCCGCCATGATCAGCGTCGTCGTCGCCTCGCAGGGCTTCATCCTCCAGTACTGGCTCGGCGGCACCACCGACCTCGGCGGCTCGCTCGGTGGGCTCTCCGCCACGATGGCCGGCGCCCACCTGCTGATCGGCATCGGCGAAGGGTTGATCACCGCCACCACCGTGGTCACCGTCGCCAAGGTACGACCCGACCTCGTCTACGCCCTGCGCGGCCTGCGGCCCGTACCGGCGCTGGGCAACCCGATCGCCGGAGGTGCGCGATGAAGCAGCGGAAATGGGCCTTCCTCGTCGGCGGCCTGCTGGTCGCCCTGCTGCTCGCCGGGGTGGTGAGCAACTTCGCCTCGTCCCACCCGGACGGGCTGGACTCCTCGCTGCGCAAGGGCTGCACCTTCGACGCCGAGGACAACATCACCGGCGGGAGCTGCCCGGCGCAGGAGACCAGGGACCACGAGCTGGCCGACAGCCCGCTGGCCGACTACGGCGTGAAGGGCGTGGAGAACGCGTACCTGTCGACCGGGTTGTCCGGGGTGGCCGGGGTGCTGATCACGTTCGCGCTCGGCGGTGGCCTGTTCTGGCTGGCCCGCCGCCGGGGCACCGGCGCGGGCGGATCCGCCCCGGCCGGGCGGGACGAGCCGGTGACCGCCGCCCCGGCCGGCGCGGAAACGGTGAAGTAGATGGGCGCCGGGCACGCGCACGTGCTCTACCGGGCCGGCACCTCGCCCGTGCACCGGCTGCCCCCCGAGGTGAAGATCACGGCGATGGTGGCCTTCAGCATCGCCGTGGTCGCCACCCCGAGGGAGACGTTCTGGGCGTACGGCGGGTATGCCCTGCTCGTGGTCGTGGTGGCGGCGCTGGCCCGGATCGGCCCCGGCTGGCTGCTCAGGCGTTCGCTGATCGAGCTGCCGTTCGTCCTGTTCGCCTTCGTGCTGCCGTTCCTCGGCGCCGGTGAACGGGTCGACTGGCTCGGCCTGAGCCTCTCCGTCGACGGGCTGTACGGCGGCTGGAACATCCTCGCCAAGGGCACCCTCGGCGTACTCGCCTCGCTGCTGCTGGCCGGGACCACCACCATGCGGGACCTGATCCTCGGCCTGGACCGGCTGCGCTGCCCACAGATCCTCACCCAGATCGCCACCTTCATGCTGCGCTACCTCGACGTGCTGGCCGGTGAGGCCCGACGGATGCGGGTCGCCCGACTCTCCCGGGGCGACGACCCGCGCTTCCTCTGGCAACTGCGCGGCTTCGCCGCCGGTATCGGCGCGCTGTTCCTGCGCGCGTTCGAGCGCGGCGAGCGGGTCTACCTGGCGATGCTCTCCCGTGGCTACGAGGGCAGGATGCCGGCGGTGTGGCAGTCCGCCGGAGCCGCCACCGCCGGTCACTGGGTCGCCGGCGCGACCGTACCGCTGACCGCCGCCGGCATCGCCGTCACGGCGCTGGTGCTCGGATGAGCAGCGACCGCCCCGGTGCTGTCATGATCGATGCTGTGGAAACCGCCCCCTCGCTGGACGTACGCGGCGTCAGCTACGCCTACCCGGACGGTCACGTCGCCCTGCACGGGGTCGACCTGACCGTGCCGAAGGGGAACAGGGTGGCGCTGCTCGGGCCGAACGGCGCCGGCAAGACCACCCTGGTGCTGCACCTGAACGGGATCCTCGCCGCGGCGGCGGGCACGGTCACCGTGGGCGGGCTCGCCGTGAACCGGGACCGGGCCACCCTGGCCGAGATCCGCCGCCGGGTCGGCATCGTCTTCCAGGACCCCGACGACCAGCTCTTCCTGCCCACCGTCGCCGAGGACGTGGCGTTCGGCCCGGCCAACCTCGGGCTGCGCGGCGCCGAACTCGCCAACCGGGTGGACGAGGCGCTGGCCTCGGTCGGGATGAGCGAGCACCGGGACCGGGCGCCGCACCACCTGTCGTTCGGCCAGCGCCGCCGGGTAGCGGTCGCCACCGTGCTCGCCATGCATCCGGAGATCCTGGTGCTGGACGAGCCGTCGTCGAACCTCGACCCGGCCGCCCGGCGGGAACTCGCCGAGATCCTGCGCGGGCTGCCGGTGACCCTGCTGATGGTCACCCACGACCTGCCGTACGCGTTGGAGCTCTGCGACCGGGCGGTGATCCTCGACGGTGGCCGGATCGTCGCCGACGGCGGCACGGCCGAGCTGCTCGCCGACGCCGACCTGCTGGCCCGGCACCGGCTGGAGCTGCCCTACGGGTTCGACCCGGTGGCGGCCGCCGCCCGACGCTGACCCCTCGGCCGGTCATCGGGCAGGTCCGCCGAGCCGCCGGCAGCGGGAAGAGGATCGGGCGTCACCGCGCGCAGCCGCAGCACACCGGCCAGCGTCCCGCCGACACCGATCACGATCATGGCCGCGACCAGCAGCCGCGCCGACGTCGCCGGCCACGGCACCGGGGCCACCGACCGGCCGAAGACGGCCGCGTTCGCCACCCCGGCGAACAGCGCCAGGCAGGCCCCGGACAGGGCCAGGGCGAAGTCGGCCGCCGGCCGTCGGGCCAACGCGTACGCCCCGGCGGCCAGCGCGCCCAGCCCGGTGAGCAGCGGCCAGATCTGCCCGGCGAGCAGGCCCTGCACCACCCCGCCGAAGCCGTCCGCCCCGGCGTCCAGTTCACGGGCCACCGCGAAGGCGACCGCACCCGCCCCGGCCAGGGCGAAGCCCCCGGCCAGCGCCACCGTCACCGCCCGCCCGGCACGCCTACCGGCGGGCAGCAGGCCGAGCGCGCCGAGGACGAGCGCGCCGACCAGGCTGGCCAGCCACCACGGGCCGGGGCTCGGCGGCGGCAACCAGTCCAGGGTGCCGCGCAGGTCGATCGGGGTGACACCGTCGCGCAGCGGCACCGTCCAGTCCCGGATCCGGTGCGCCCGGTCCGGGTCGGCCCGCACCTGCTCCGGTGGGGTTTCGTCGGTCCAGTGGGTACGCCGGTCGTGCCAGCGGGCCACCGGTTCGGCGCCGATCCGCTGCCAGGACGGCGCCAGGGTCGGGTCGGTGCCGGCCGGCGGCTCGGTGTCGCCGTCCAGTGTCTCGTTCAGGTACGTCGCCGGGGAGTTCCGGTTCTCGTACACCCCGTCGGGGCGTACCTCCAGGTAGGGCTCACCGGCGTAGCCGAGCACCTCGATCGTCCGGCCGGTCCGGTTGGTCAGCTCCAGCCGGGCGCCCGCCTCGACCGCCCGTACGGTGAGGCCGGGCAGGGCCGGGGTGAGCACGGTGACCTCGGTCCGGTAGTCGGTGCCGTCGGGCGCGTCGGCACCGTGGGCGAGCGCCGGGGCGCCCACCGCGAGCGCGCCGAGCAGGCCGGCGGCGCACGCGGTGAGCAGTCGACGGATCACTTGGTGGCCGCCGCCACGGCCGCGTTGAGGGCGTCCGTGTTCGGGTTCACGCCCTTGCCGTTGACCAGTACGGTCGGCGTGCTGTTGATGTTCGCCCGACTCGCCGCCTCGGTCACATGCGCGGTCCACGGCTTGAACGTACCGTCGCGTACGCAGGAGCCGAACCTGGCCCCGTCCAGCCCGACGCCGGTGCCGATACTGATCAGCTCGTCGTCGCTGAGCCCGGCGCTGCCCTCGGCCGGCTGCCGGTTGAACAGCGCCTCGGCGTACTCCCGGTATTTGCCCTCGTCGGCCGCGCAGCCGGAGGCGGCGGACGACCGGGTCGAGTAGTTGGTCGAGGAGGCCCGGTCGAGGTACGCGACCGGGTGGAACCGCACCGTCACCTTGTTCTCGCTGACCAACTGGTCCAGGGTGGCGCCGGTGGACTTCTCGAACTGGCCGCAGAACGGGCAGATGAAATCCTCGTAGATGTCGACGGTGACCGGGCCGGTGCCGATCGCTATCGCGTTGCCGTCGGCGGTCGCCCCGGCCGGCGCGGTGAAGTCGCTGGTCGAGCGCTGGCTGGCGGTGACGCTCCAGCCGATCAGGCCGGCGATCACCAGCACCGCGACCGCGATCAGCGAGGTCCACAGGGTGCGTCGGCGGCGGCGCTCGCGGGCCAGTTGCTCCCGGACAACCCGGGCCGAACTCTTCTTCTGCGCCGCGTTCTGCCCCTTCTGCGCCTTCTGTGGTCCCTGCTGAGGCTGTGCCTTCTGCGGTCCCTGTTGAGGCTTGTCCGGCCTCCGTCCCGGACCGCCACGTGCGCGACCCGGCCCCCGTGGACTACCCATTCTCGTCCTCCAGACGCTGCCCGCCGGCCATCCACCGGTCGATCGACAATGGGCTGCGCGGCCAGCGCAGCAGGAACGCCGCCATGATCAGGAACCCGATGTCCCGGAGGATCTCGGGCAGGTAACTCGGGGTCTGGCCGACGGCCAGCGGCCCGCCCTCGCTGAAGCAGCCGCAGTCGATCGCCAGGCCACGGGCCCAGGCCGAGGCGATCCCGGCGATGAACAGCACCAGCAGCAGCGCGGAGACGCCGGCGGCCAGTCGGGTGGCCAGCCCGAGGAGCAGGAGTACGCCGAGGGCGATCTCGACGAACGGCTGCGCCGCCCCGATCACCCTGGCCACGTCGAAGGGAAAAATCTGGTACGCGTTGACGGCCCGGCCGGCGGCGGCCAGGTCACCGACTTTCGTGCTGCCGGCCCAGAACCACACCGCGGCCAGCCCGAGTCGTACGGCCAGCCCGAGCCACGGTTGTACCGGGTCCCACCGTGGGCGTGCCGATGTCACCAAGGTCATGGCTCCTTAGTCGCGGGCCCGCGTCGGCGGGTTCCGCTTCCCAGGCAAGTCCCAGCGGACCCCGGGAACCTCCCAGCCGCCGTGCCTCCCGTCGGCCGCCTCAGCTCGCCAGCGCATCGCCGACCGCCTCGACCAGTTCCGTACGCGCCCGCGCCACCCGGGACCGGATGGTGCCGACCGGCACCCCCTCCACCGCCGCCGCCTCGGCGTACGACAGCCCGAGCAGCTGGGTGAGGACGAACGCCCCACGCCGCTCGGCGGGCAGCCGCCGGAGCAGGTCGTTCGCGCCGAACTGCCCGGCCGGATCCGGGTACGGGTGGTCGGTGTACGCCTGACCGGTCAACCGCTCGTCCAGCCGGCGCCGCCGAACCACCGTACGGAGATGGTCGGCACAGGCCCGCCGGGCGATGCCCAGCAACCACGTACGCGCACTCGACCGCCCCTCGAACGCCGGCAGCGCCCGGAACGCGCGCAGGTACGTGTCCTGGAGCAGGTCGTCCGCGCTGTCCCGGTCGACCAGGGCCGCGGTGAACCGCCACACCTCGGTCTGGGTGGCCCGGACGAACGCCGCCTGCGCCGCCGGGTCCCCGTCGCGGGCGCGCAGCGCCCAGTGGGTCGCGTCGTCCAGCGCCTGCGTCCGCTCCACCGCTTCCGGTCCCGGTCCCGCTTCCGGTGCCGCTGCCGCTTCCGGTGCCAACGCCCGCGCCGTCGCCGATGCCGGCGCCTCCGTCCGGGCCGGTGGCTCGACGGTGGCGCTGACCTGGGCGGACTCGCGCGGGACGGGGATCACGACATCCGAGGTTACGCGCGCCGTCGGAGTACGGGGGTGGCCTTGGCCCGCTTGGGTGTGCTTGCGCACGGCCGGGAACTTTTCCGTGCCGGACATCGACTACCTCCCCATGACCTGCGACGAGGTACGGGTCGCGCTGTCCGCGCGGCTGGACGGGGAAGACCCGCGGGCGCCGATGGAGGCGCTCGACGCGCACACCGTGACCTGCCCCGGCTGCCAGCTCTGGCTGGTCCGGGCGGAGGAACTCGGCCGGGTCATGCAACGTGCGCAGGCGGTCGAGGTGCCCGACCTGACCGCCACCGTACTCGCGGCGGTGGCCGCCGACCCGGTCATCGCGGCAGCCGCCCGCCGCCGCACCTCGGCCGCGTACGGTCGGCGCCAGATCCTGCGGGTAGCGGTCGCGGTGGCCGCCGTCGCCCAGCTCGCCATCGCGCTGCCCATCCTGCTCGCCGGCTTCGGCGTCGAGGTCGACCTGCACACCACCCGGGAGATGGCCTCGTTCGACGTGGCCCTCGCGGTCGGGTTCGCGCTCGCCGCGTACCGGCCGGAACGGGCGCAGGCGTTCGTGCCGGTCGCCTTCGTCCTCGCGGTCTGCCTCGCCGGCACCAGCGCGGTCGACATAGTGAACTCGACCACGGCCGTGGTGCACGAGATCGGCCACCTCGCCACGGTGGTGCAGGCCGGACTGCTCTGGGCGCTCGGGCGGGTCAGCCGGCGTACCGATCCGCCGCTGCGCGCGCCGGCGGTGGCGGGACGCGGGTGATCCGAGGTCGCGCCGTGGTGGGTTTCTGGGCGAGCATGTCTCGCATGACTGCCGCACAAAGATCATGGGTGTCGCGGGCCGGCGCGATGCTCGGCCTCCTGCTGGCGACATTCGCCCTGCTGCTCGGGCCGGCCAGCCCGGCCAGCGCCCACGCGGTGCTGGTCAGCAGCAGCCCGGCCACGGACGCGGTGCTGCCCAGCGCGCCCGCCGAGGTGGTGCTCACGTTCAGCGAGGGCGTCCGGAACGTACCGGACAAAATCCGGATTCTCGGCCCGGACGGCGCGCGGGTGGACCGGGGCGACCCGGTCTTCGACGGCGCCGTGGTCACCATCCCGGTCGACCCGGGTGGACCGCAGGGCACCTACCTGGTCAGCTACCGGGTGATCTCGGCCGACAGCCACCCGGTGGCGGGCGCCTACACGTACTCGGTCGGGGCGCCGTCCACCCCGCCGACCGACACCGAGAACGACAGCGTCGACCCGGCCATCACCGCCGCCGTGGCGGTGGGCAAGTACCTCGGCTACGCCGGGCTGGTCCTGCTGGTCGGCCCGGTGCTGGTGCTCAGCCTGCTCTGGCCGCAGCGGCTCGACCGGCGCGGTCCGGCCCGACTGGTCTGGACCGGGTTCGGCCTGGTCACCGCCGCGACCCTGATCGGCATCTGGCTCCAGGTCCCCTACACCACCGGCGGGGCCCTGTTCTCGATCAGCGGCAGCGCCCTGAGCGACGTGCTCGCCAGTACGTTCGGCGCGGTGCTGCTGGTCCGGCTCGGCATCCTGGTGGCCGCCGCGATCCTGCTCCGGCCGCTGCTGCGGGGCAGTGCCGGCCGGGCCGACCACCTGCTGCTGGGCGTACTCGGGGTGGCGGGGTTGTTCACCTGGCCGCTGGCCGGGCACGGGGCGGCGTCACCCGTACCGGCGGTGTCGGTGCTGGTCGACGCGGTGCACGTGGGCAGCATGGCGGTCTGGCTCGGTGGCCTGCTGATGCTGGTCGTGTTCCTGCTGCGCCGGGCCGACGAGCGGGAACTCGGGGCGATCCTGCCGATCTGGTCCCGCTGGGCGGCGGTGGCCGTCTCCGCGCTGCTGCTCGCCGGCATCGTGCAGGCACTGATCGAGGTCGCCACCCCGAGCGCCCTGATCGACACCACCTACGGCCGCCTGATCATCGCGAAGGTGGTCCTGTTCGGGCTGGTGATCGGCGTCGCGGCGTACTCGCGGCGGCTGGTCCAGCGCCGGATCGCCACCGAGCGGCCGGGGCGGATGCGGCGGGCGGTCTGGACCGAGCTGGGCGTCACCGCGCTGATCCTGGCCATCTCCGCCGTACTCGTGCAGACCCCGCCGGGGCGGACCGCCGAGGCGAACGACGGCGCCGCCGGAGCGGGCTTCTTCTCCACCAGGCTCACCAGTGACCTGCTCTCGGTGGAGGTGGAGGTGGACCCGGCCGGCACCGGCAGCAACACCATCCACCTGTACGCGTACACCCCGGACAACAAGCCGCAGCCGGTGGTCGAATGGACCGGGACCGCCGCGTTGCCGGCCAAGGGGGTCGAGGCGATCGAGATCCCGTTGCTGCCGCTGACCGACAACCACGCCACCGGCGAGATCAGCCTGCCCACACCGGGCGACTGGCAACTGCGCTTCACCGTCCGAATATCCGACATCGACCAGGCCACGGTGACCGCCACCGTGCCGATCAACTAGGAAGGCACTTCCATGATCCGTCCCCGGCGTACCGCGTCCGCGGCCGCTTTCGTGCTCGGCGCCGCGCTCGTCGGCGTGTTCGGCCTCGCCCTGCCGGCGTCCGCGCACGTCACGGTGAACCCGAAGGAGGCGACCCAGGGCGGCTACGGCCGGGTGGCCTTCCGGGTGCCGAACGAGAGCGACACCGCGTCGACCACGAAGATCGAGGTCAACCTGCCGGAGAACGCGCCGGTCGCGTCGGTCTCGACCATCCCGCTGCCGGGCTGGACGGTGGTGCTGGAGAAGCGCAAGGTGGACCCGCCGCTGGAGGTGCACGGCAGCCAGATCACCGAGGCGGTGTCGAAGATCACCTGGACTGCGGGCGCGGGCGCGGAGGTCAAGCCGGAGCAGTTCCAGGAGTTCGGGGTCTCGCTGGGCCCGCTGCCCCAGGTCGACCAGTTGGTCTTCAAGGTGCTCCAGACCTACTCGGACGGCAACATCTCGCGCTGGATCGACGAGCCGGCGGCGGCCGGTGCCGAGGAGCCGGAGCACCCGGCGCCGGTGTTGAAGCTGGCCAAGGCGGCCGATCCGGCGTCCGGCGGGGCTACGCCGTCGGTGGCCGCGGTCGCGCAGGCCGACGACGACGAGGACGACGAGGACGGCTCGGCCGGGGTGGGGCTGGGCATCGCCGGTCTGGTGGCCGGTCTGGCCGGCCTGGTGCTGGGCGGGCTGGCGTTCGCCCGTACCCGCCGTCCGTCGACCCCGTCGGGCGCCTGAGACATTGATCCGCTGGCCCGCCGCTGATCCGGCGGGCCAGCGGCGTTTTGCGCAATAAGGAGCATTAACACCCTTTCGGTCGGTATCGTCTTGAAGATACTTCGATCAGGGGGAAAGACCATGCGCGTCGTACGCACCATCGCCGGGGTGCTGCTGCTCACGGTCGGGCTGACGGTGCTGCTCGTCGGCAGTGCATTGTGGACTGTGGCGGACCGGCGGGACGGCGGTGACGCGTTCACCGCCTCACTGCAACGGATCTCCACGCCCGGTCGCGCCGTTGTCGTACCCGACCTGGACGCGCTGCTGCGCCGGGACGCCCCGTTCACCCGTACCGCCCAGACCCGGCTGCGGATCACCGCCGGAAGCGAGGCCCGACCCGCGTTCCTCGGGCTCGCCCCGACCGCCGAGGTCGGCCGCTACCTGGCCGCGATGCCGTACACCCTGGTCGACCGGGTCGCGATCACCCGAGGTCCGCTGCCGGTCGCGCTCACCCCGGTCTCGCGGGTCGCGACGCCGACCGACGCCGCCGCGCCGACCCCGGGCGAACAGGCATTCTGGGTACGTCAGTCAGCCCGCACCCTCGACCTCGCCCCGGACGACCTACGCGGGCAGCGGCTCAGCCTCGTGGTCATGTACCCCGACGCCGGGCCCGGTGTGGCCGTCGACCTCCGCGCCGAACTGCGGGTGGGTTGGCTCGAACCGACAACCTGGGGACTGCTCGCCGGCGGCACCCTGTTCGCGCTGCTCGGAGTCGCCATCCTGGTCTGGCCGACCCGACCCCGTGAGGTGGTCTTCGTGGTCGAACCCGGTCAACTGCCGGTGCTCACCGCCCGGCTCGGCGTACGGGCCCTCGACGACCTGGGCCGACCGACCGTCGGGAAGGCCCGCTCGCGGCGTCCGGCCCGCTCGCCGGCCCCCGCCCCTCCGGCCCAGCCCGCTCCGGCCACCGCCGCTCCGGCCCAGCCCACTCCCGTCCAGCCCACTCCCGTCCAGCCCACTCCGGCCACCGCCGCTCCGGCCCAGCCCACTCCCGTCCAGCCCACTCCGGCCACCGCCGCTCCGGCCCAGCCCACTCCCGTCCAGCCCACTCCGGCCACCGCCGCTCCGGCGGCCTGGCCGGTCCACTCCCACCTGCCGGCCCCGTCTCGCCCGGTCGACACCACCGGCCCCCGGTCGGAGAACGGGCTCCCGCCCCGCCGGTCCGGTTCGGCGCCGTCCCGCCCGGAGACGCTGGCGGACGTCCTCACCGAGCAGGATCCCGACCCCGCCGGCCGCTCCACCCGCACCGGCACCGCGACGTCACCGGGAACCGATGCTGCGGGAAACGGCCCGGTCGACCCGCCCGGTCCGGCCGCGAACCAGCCGGCCGCCGAGCAGTCGGCTGCGGACCAGCCGGTCGTGGCCACGCACGGGGTCACCGCGGACGGGGTGAGCGCGAACGGTGGGTCGGCGAGTGGGCGGAGCCTCGATCACGTCTGGCCGGCGAGCAACCCGCCGCCCGCCAAACTGGTGCTGAACTGGCCGCCGCGCGCCGCCGGTACGACCGCACCGCTGTCGAAGCAGCCCGCGAACCCGGCCCCGGCCTACCCGGCCAGAACCGCACCGCTACGTACCGCCCAGTTCCGACCGGCCCGGCCCGAGCCCGTCCAGCCCGAGGCACCCGAGCCCGTTCACACCGAACCGCACCAGCTCGAAGCCGTCCAGCCTCCGGCGGCCGAGCCCGAGCCGATTCCGTCGAGCCGGACCATTCCGGGCGACGCCGAGTCCGTTCCGTCAAGCCATGCCGCGCCGGTCGACCCCGAGGTCGTACGCGCCGAGTCAACACACACCCAGCCCGAGTCGGCTCCGGCGTACGCCCAGCGGCCCGAGCAGGGCCTGGATCCGGTGCACGCGGGGGCGGGACAGGGGATCAACCAGGTGCCGGCGTACCCGGGGAAGGGCCTGCGGGGGCAGCAGAGCCGACCCGAGCCGACGCTGGTCCCGCCGGCCGGGGAGGACCCGCCCGCCGAGGCTGCGGCTGGGCAGAGCATTTCGGCTGGGCAGAGCATTTCGGCTGGGCAGAGGACTTCGGCTGGGCAGAGCGCTTCGGCCGCCGCCACGTCGTCGGCGGCGACCCCGGTACCGGTTCCGCAGGCGTCCGGCGTACCCGTGGTCGGGGCTGGGCCGGCGGCCAAGCCGGCGGCGGCCCCGACCAGCTCGACCCGCCGGAGCAGGGCGGCCGTTCCGGCGGACAAGGCCGCGACGGCCAGGTCCCGCAAGTGCAAGCCGGAGCCGGACGCCGACGCCCAGCCGCCGACGGCGAACAGCACGTCGGCGGGGCCGGTGGCCGGCGCCGACGGAACGGCGGACGCCGCCGAGGCCGCCCCGGCAAGGTGAACACAGCGAGTGGCCCTCCGTGCTGCCGACACGAAGGGCCACCCTCACCGGGGGAACGGTGTACTGAAGAAACGTTTTAGGTGGTGGTAGTAGATTAACCCCAACAGGCATGACTAGGGGAGATCTGTCCAATTGGCGCAACTTTTGCCGTTACCGGACAGTCAGTGCGTGACCGGGACACCGCTGCGGGGAACGCTGTTGGTGGGCGCCTCCCGGATCAGGTGCCGGGTCGGCAGCACGACGATCAGCAGGACGGCAAGCAGCACGTACATGTTGCGCAGCACGAACTCGACCGGCGAGTCGGTCGGTACGGGCTTGACCCCCCAGTCGTGGAACGAGACCACGCCGTAGACCACGCTGGCGTAGATCACGACGGCCAGCACCAGCAGGGTCCGCCGCCTACGTCGACCGACCCCGCTCGGCTCCCAGCCGGGCGGCTGCGCCAGGCCCGCGTCGGCCAGCACCAGCACCGCCGGGATGAACCAGTACACGTGGTGGGTCCAGCTGATCGGGCTGACCAGCGCACCGACCAGGCCGGTCAGGGCGAGCCCGGTCAGCTCGTCGCCGCCCCGGGCGGCCCGGCTGGCCCGCCAGAGGCCGTAGCCGGCCACCACGGCGACCAGGGCCAGCCAGAGCAACTGGTCGGGCTTGTCCGGCACGGTGAACCGGCTCAGCAGGCCGAACAGGGACTGGTTGCCGGTGTAGTCGGTGCGGCCCACCCGGTCGGTCGCCCACAGCTCGTGGGTCCAGAACCGCCACGAGTCGCCGGGCGCGATCGCCGCCGCGAGCAGCGTCGCCACCGCGGCACTCGCGCTCGCCACGGCCGCCTCGCGCCAGCGCCGGGTGGTCAGAAAATAGACGATGAAAATGCCCGGATACAGCTTGAGCGCCGTCGCCAGCCCGACGCCGACGCCGGCCCAGCGCGAGTTCCGGGGTACGGCGAACAGCAGGTCACCCAGGATCAGCAGCACCAGCAGCATGTTGATCTGACCGAAGGTGATCGTCTCCCGGGTGCTCTCCGCCGCGAACACGAGCGGGATGGCCAGCGCGGCGGCAAGCCAGCGCGGGACTCCGCGCCGGTCGGCGATCGGCGCGACCAGCCACCAGGTGGTCACGATGACCGCGAGCACGGTGAAGATCGTGAAGATGGTGACCGTGGCGCCCAGCGTGAGGCCGGCGAACGGCCGCATCAGCAGGGCGGTGAACGGCGGGTACGTGAAGTACAGCTCGCCCTGGACCCGGTCCGCCTGGGCGTAGTCGTAGAGCGGGTTGCCCTCCGCCCACCAGCGCATCGCGCTCATGTAGATCTTGAGGTCGAAGAAGTTGTGCGGCGTGCCGAGCAGGTAGATGACCGGGACCACGGCAGCGAGCGCCACGGCCGCGACGAGCCACCGCGCAGTACGGCCACCCGGGTCGTCTGCGGCGGTGGAGGATGAGGCGGCGGGATCGGCTGGCACGGGAAAACCCTAGCGGTCGGTTGTGGCTGCCGCGTTGAGGCGCGGGCTGCTGGGCTGCGCGTAGTCTGTGTCGGTGGCTGATCTTCTTGTCTGGATCGACTGTGAGATGACCGGCCTCGATCTGGGCAAGGATGCGCTGATCGAGGTCGCTGCTCTCGTTACCGATCCGGACCTCAACGTTCTGGGTGAAGGTGTCGACGTGGTGATCCACGCCGACGAACAGGCGCTGGCGGGGATGCCGGAGATAGTACGGGCAATGCATGAACGCTCCGGCCTGACCGAGGAGGTACGCCGCTCCGCGGTCAGTCTCGCCGAGGCCGAGGACCTGGTCATGGAGTACGTGACCAGCCTGGTCAAGGACCCGCGCAGCGCCCCGCTGTGCGGCAACTCGATCGCGACCGACCGGGGTTTCCTGGCCCGTGACATGCCCCGGCTCGATGCCCACCTGCACTACCGCATGATCGACGTGTCGTCGATCAAGGAGCTGTGCCGGCGCTGGTACCCACGGGTCTACTTCGGTCAACCGGCGAAGGGGCTGGCCCACCGGGCGCTGGCCGACGTCCGGGAGAGCATCCGCGAGCTGGAGTACTACCGGCGGACCGTCTTCGTACCGCTGCCCGGCCCGGACATCGAAACCGCGAAGTCGATCGCCGCCCAGCTCTGACGGACATCCGCCCGCCCCGGCCGGCTTCGTCCCGGCCGGGTGCCAACCCGCTCGACGCGGGGTGGGTGGGTGTGGCTATTATTGGTCGGCGCCCCGCCCGGAGGTTGAAGATCCGGGGGTGGTGGACGTGGTGGCTGTAGCTCAGTTGGCAGAGCACCGGGTTGTGGTCCCGGGGGTCGCGGGTTCAATTCCCGTCAGTCACCCCACGTCAAGCCCCCTCTTCGGAGGGGGCTTGCTTCGTTTCCGGGCTGGTTGCACCTGTCGTGCGGGCTGGCGCGGTAACGCGGAACGCGGGCCGGACCGGGGAGACTTCCCGTGGTCCGACCCGCGTCGCGTCGCGGAGTCGATCAGGTGGTCGGGGTGACGCTCGGGTCGGCGGCGGGCCCGTCGCTGGGAGCGGGCGCGGCCGGTGCCTCGTACGGGATCGCGCTGCCCTTGATGAACTCGTCCCAGCTCATGTTCCAGTCGGTCCAGCCGTTGCCGTTCTCCAGCTTGCGCTCGGTGCCCTTGACCGTGATCGGGTCACCGATCTTCGTCTGGTCGAAGAGCCACTGGGCGTTGGCCGTGGACATGTTCACGCAGCCGTGCGAGACGTTCGTCCGCCCCTGCTGGGCAACCGACCACGGTGCGGCGTGGATGAACTCGCCACCCCAGGTCAGGCGCTGGGCGAACTCGATGTCGGTACGGTAGCGGTTGGTCGGAACCGGGTCGTCCATCGTGTCGAAGACCGTCTTCTTCAGCTTCTCGATCACGATCATCGTGCCGCTGGAGGAGGGGGTGACCGGGGCCCCGAGGCTGATCGGGATGGTCCGGATCGCCGTGCCGTCCTTGGTGACGGTCATCTTCTTGGTCTTGTTGTCGACCGTCATCACCACCGCCGAACCGACCTTGGCGTCGATGGTCAGGTCGGCCCGGCCGTACCAGCCCTCGCCCATCGGCAGCCCGCCCGCCTGGATCTTGTAGTCCAGCTCGGTGTTGGCCTGCCAGTACGTCTTCGGCCGGTAGTGCACCTCGGTCGGGCTGATCCAGCGCCAGGCGCCTTCCTGGGTCGGGGTGGCCGTCACGGTCATCCGCCGCTGGACGTCGTCCCGGAAGTCCTCCGGGATCGCGCGGGAGAACTTGACGATCACGGGCATACCCACGCCGACCACGGAACCGTCGCCGAGGAAGCTGGTCACCCGGACCTGGTTCGCCGGCTTCGCCATCGTGGTGAACGTGCTGTTCGAGGTCGCCGGCTTGCCGTCGTCGCCGGTCGCCGTCACGGTCGCGGTGTACGTCGTACCGTATTCGAGCGCGCCGTTGGGCAGGAAGGTCGTACCGTCGGCACTCACCTTGCCCTCGACGGCCTTGCCGGTGCCGTCCTTCAGGTCGACCGTCGTCGTGGTCGCGTCCTTGCTGGTGAAGGCGACCTCGGTCGACGCGGGCACGTCCTTCGCGTCGGCCGCCGGGCTGGTGATCGTCGCACTGGCCTTCGGGCCATCGGAGCCCTGGCCGCCGTTACCGCCCTGCCAGGAGGGCGAGTCGCCGCCACTGCTACAGCCGGCGGTGAGCGCGAGCGCCCCGGTGAGCACGACCGTCACGAGCGTGCGCACGGTTGCCCGGCGCCGCCTCGCGGTCTGCCCCATCAACTGGTCTCGACTCGCGCGCATTGTTCCCTCACAGTCCTGGTCCCCGCGACCATCCTCTCCCAAAGACGCTCACCGGCAAATTTTGGTTTCACCAGGTGGCGAGAAACGCAGGCGAGCGGGGCGAGTTGTCGGTATATTGCCCGGTTCGTCCTGGGTGGGCCGCCGATGGGCGCGGACCCTAACGGGAGCCGGTCACGGACCGGGCGTGGCGCCGGGGGTGGCCTCGGCCGTCGGCCCGGCCGACGTGCCCCCGGCGGCAGGCAGATCCGGTACGGGCAGCGCGCTGCCCTTGACGAACTCGGCCCAGCTCATGTTCCACGCGGTCCAGCCGTTGCCGTCGGCGAGCTTGCGCTCGGTGCCCTGCACCGTCACCGGGTCGCCGGTCTTCGTCTTCTCGAACAGCCACCGCGCGTTCGGGGTGGAAAGATTCACACAGCCGTGCGACACGTTCGTACGCCCCTGCTGGGCCACCGACCAGGGCGCGGCGTGGATGTACTCGCCACCCCAGGTGAGACGCTGGGCGAAGTCGATGTCGGTCACGTAGCGGTTCGCCGGGTTCGGGTCGTCACTGGTGTCGAAGACGGTGGTTTCCTTCTTCTCCATCACCACCATCGTCCCGCTGGACGACGGGGTGCTCTTCTTCCCCAGGCTGACCGGCATCGTCCGGACCAGGTTGCCGTTCTCGAAGACCGTCATCTGCTTGGTCGCGTTGTCGACCTTCATCTCGAACCGATTGCCGATCTTGACGCTGGCCTTCCGGTCGACGTTGCCGTACCGGCCGTTGCTCAGCGGGATTCCCTCCAGCGCGATCCGTACGGTCAGCTTCGTCTCCGGCTGCCAATACTCGGGCGCCCGGTAGTACGCCTGGGTGCCGTTGTCCACCCAGTGCCAGGCACCCGGCTGCGCCGGCGCGGTGTCGACGAACATCCGCCGCTGCACCGCCGCCCGGTCCTTCTTCGGAATGCCGGGAGAGAACTCCACCACCACCGGCATCGCCACGCCGTAGATCATGTCGTCGAACAGGTACAGCCCGGAACCGATCTGCGAACCCGGCTTGGCCATCGTGGTGAAGGAGGTGGTCTTCGTCTGCACCTCGCCCGACGTGCCGGTGGCGGTCACCGTGGCGTCGTACTTCTTGCTGTACTTCAGCGGGCTGGCCGGCACCCAGGAGGAGCCATCCTCACGCAGGCTGCCGGCAACCTTCGCCCCGTCGGTGGTCAGCGTCACGTCGGTGACCTTCCCGCCGGTGACCGTGGTGCCGATCTCGGTGCTCACCGGCTGCTTGGCCGCCCCGGCCGCCGGGGTGATCGCGAGCGCAACCGGTTCGGCCGGTGCCGCAGCGCTGGTGGGGGGCTGCCCGGTGGAGCCCACGAACTGCGGTTTCCCGCCGTCGCCGCACCCCGTCAAGGCCAATGGCATGACCATGACCAGGGCCGCGATCGTCGCCCAGCCCCGCGTGACGTTGCCCATCCCCACCCCGTTCGGTCGCATCCTGCGGCACATCGTGCACCATCCGCACCAAGGTTCGGTGCCCCGGCGGTGAAGGGCGCGGGAGTTTGAGCCGCTTTGCCGCCTCCGCCGCCCGTACGGGTGGCGCCGGCCATCTGATTGGAGTCCGCTCGCGGGTGCGTGCTAGGGTTTCCCCCGTTGTCAGAGAGCGCCGCTAGCTCAACTGGCAGAGCAGCGGACTCTTAATCCGCGGGTTCGGGGTTCGAGTCCCTGGCGGCGCACCACGATTGACTTGCGCGTTCCCTCGCCTCAGAGGGGACGCGTTTCGTCATTCGGGGTCAGGGGATACCGAAGGACGATCATTCGTCCCCATAGCCGCCTCAACACACCTGAAGAACCTTGGACGTGACTCCGTCGAGTCTCGCCTCGCGTCCGCCGGCTTGGCTCTTCGGCCTATTCGACCTTCCAGTCGAGCAGGCCGAGCCGCACGATGATCCTGAGCGTGCGCCGTCGGTCACTTTCATGACCGATGAGGCTGGCGAACAATACGTATTCTGATGCCTACTCAGTGGAGGGTGGGCATGGCCGACACGTACACACAGTTGCCGGGCCTCATCGAGGCCGCCGCCCGTGCCGGGGTGGCCCGGCTCGCCCCCGAGGAACTGGCGGTCTTCGCCCCGGTCGCCGAGGCGTGGCGGCGGGACGGGTCGTCGCTGCGGGGCCGACCGGCACCCGGCGGGTCGATCGGGTTCGGCATCGACGCGGTCCTGGTCAGCGAGATCGCCCTGCAAGCCGTCACGTCGGGTCTGGGCGAGATTCTCGCGGCCGGCGCGACCGCGGCCGGTGCCGGTTGGTGGCGCAGCAGGCGCCGGCCACGTCGGTCGACGGCACCGGCAGAGGTCGAGTCGGGCGGCGATACGCTCCAACCGGGCGGCGATGCGCCCCAGCCGGTCATCGACGGGGACCGCCTGGCTCTGACCGATGCGCAGGCACAGGCTCTGCGCGAGGCGTGCCGGCGCCACGGGGTCACCCTCGGGCTCACCGAGGAACAGGCGGCCGTGCTGGCCGACGCGGCGGTGGGCGCCCTGCACGTCCGCTCGTCCGCACCGGAGTGACCCGCACCGACGGGCCGCCGCCGGCTGTTCCGGCGACCCGAAGACCGGACGGACCGCCCTCCCCACTGCTCTGGCTCTACCTCCAGGTCGTCGGGGTGGTGGGTGGCGTCGGCGTCGCGCTGGGCACCATGTTCTTCCATAGTCACGGTCCACTGGTGCAGCCCCACGCGCAGGCGATGGTCCGGTGTTCCCGTATGTATGACGTCGACCCGACCATTCCCGCCGAGTTCGATGCCACCCGGACCATGCAGTTCCTGACCTGCATGTCCGACCCGGCTCGGGTGCGCGGGTTGGTGATGCTCACCGGCGGCGTCCTGCTGATGGTCGGGCTCGTCCTGATCGTCGCGCTGACCCCGGCGGTCGATCACTGGCGGCTGAGTCGCCACCGACTTCCGGGCACCATCGCCGGTGCCGAGCAGCGGTTTGCCGAGCTCTGCGACCGGCAGGGGCTGCACGGTCGGCACCGGCCCAGGCTGTTCGTGGCGGGACCGTCGGTGCGGCAGGCGTTCACCACCGTCCGGCCCGGCGGCCGGCCACTCGTGGTGCTGCCCGCCGCGGTGGCGGTGGGTCACCGGGATCCGGCGCGGTTCGACCCGGTCGTCCAGCACGAGCTGGCGCACGTGCAGGGCCGGGATGTCCGATGGGTCTCCGCCGTGCGTGGTCTGCTGTGGCTGGTCGTACCGGCGGTGGTGGTGGTCAGTGCTTCCTGGATCCATAGGGAGGGGCTCACCGAGATTCCGGTCGTCACGGTCGGTCGGGCGCTGGTGCTGGTGTTGCTGAGCGCCCTGCTGCGGGCGCTGGTGCTGCGACTGCGCGAACACGAGGCGGATCAGCAGGTCAACCGGACCGGTGACCCGACCGCGCTGGTCCGGCTGCTGGACGCCGCCGCGACCCGACCGCACCGCTCCGGGCGACTGCGCCGGCTGTTCGCCCAGCACCCGACGCCGCAGCGGCGGGCCGCCGCGCTCCGTAGCGGGCAGCCGGTGTCGACTGGTGGCCCGATGCAGGCCGCGGTGACCGGGGCGGTGACGGCGATCGTCGTGGGGGCGGCGGCCCAGGCGGTGGGCCCGTTGGCGTTTGACCGGGATCTCTCCGCGCTGCCGGCCGCTCTGGTCGGTGTGCTGCTCGGGTTCGGGCTGACCCCCGCGCTGTATCGCAGGGCGCTCACCGGGGTGCCGTCCCGGCGTTGGCTCCCGGTGGTCGCGGCGGCTGCCGGTCTTGGCGTGGGCGGCTTCCTCTTTCCCACCGGGACGACCGGTGGCGGTGCGTCGTTCCCGGCCGGCACGTCCAGTCTGAGTGTCAGCCTGCGGTCCGCGATCGTGGTCGCACTGGCCGGCGTGGTCGCCGTCAGCGCCTGCACCATGCTGGCCGGGTTGGCGGCCCGCCGGGGCTCGGACCGGTTCACCCGACTCCGGCGAGGGCTCACCTATCTGGCGGCCTCCGCGACCGTCACGGCGATCTTCTGGCCGTTGCTGACCCTGGTCCGCGTCTTGGAATGGCCGGTGCCGGTACGTGCCTGGCTGGTCTACGCGCTGCCCGACGCGCCGTGGCCGTGGCTGGGCCTGGCCCTGCCGGCGGCGGTCGTGGCCCTGGTCGGTTGGCGTCGGGTCGCCACCGGCGCCGTCCTGGTCGTCGTGGCGGTGACCGTGCTGATCGGTGGGAGCCTCGCATCGGCACAGGCGCTACGGCACCCACCGGCCACGCTGGACGCCGCCCTTTCCCTTGCCCAGCAGCGATGGTGGATCTGTGCCCTGGCCGGGTGGGCGGCGTTCGTCGTGCTCGCCATCGGGCGCGGTGACCACGGCATGGGAAGGGCCCTCGTGGCCGGGACGGGTGTCGCGGCGCTGACCGGCATCGCGCAGCTCGTGCACCAGCTGCTCTCCGGTGATATCTGGGATGCGACCCTGTTCCGGCTCTATGTCGGTGTGCCGGTGATCTGGTGGCTCTACCTCGCGGTGCTCACGATGCCCGTCCTGGTCGGGCTCTCCGCTCTTGCCGGACGGCTCGGACAACGTGCCGGCCCGACCGAGCGGCCACCCCGTCGGGCCGGCACGCGACCACAGGTGTGGCCGGTGGTGGCTCCGGTGACGGCGGTGCTCCTGGTCGGGGCGGCGGCGGTCATCGGCCTGCCCGGTGGGCCGGTGCTGCTGCCGACATTGGCACCGGCGACCACCGGACCGGCGGTCGTGGCGGTGCCGTCACCGACCACCGTCGAGCCGAGCGCCAGCGCCTCGCCGGGTGCGCGGACCGGCTCGGATCCCGGCCGGTTGCTCACCGGCGTGGAAGCCGGAGCCGCCGCCAGCGCCGTCGGTGCGGCACTGCCGGCGTTCTGGAAGCCGGAGCCGCAGGAGCGGGAAACCGAGGACCCCGATACCGTCGTAGCGCCGGCGGTCTGTCGGGAGTTGGCCCGGGACGACTATCTGCGCCGGATCGAGTCCGACGAACGCGTTGACGAGATTCGCGGCTTTGCCACCGGGAAGTCGCCGGGCAGCATCAGGCAATCGACCGTCATCGTGATTGTCACCTCGTACGCCCAACCCGTGCCCGACATCCTTCTCGACGAGGCCGAGACAGCCCGCGCCGCGTGCCCCCAATTCACCGCCACCGTCCCCGGCGGCTCACCGGTGCGGTTCACCGTGAGCGCCCACCCGGCTCCTCGGGTGGGCGAGGAGTCCTGGCGGGTACGGTACGACCTCTCGCTCGGCAGTGATTCGAGCAAAATCACCGGTACGACTCTGTTCGGCCTGGTCCGGGTCGGTCACAACCTGGTGGTGGTGCAGTTGACCGCCATCGCGGAGCCGCTGGACGAGGCGGTGTTCGACGCGGCGGTTTCCGCGACGGTGGCCGCGCTCAGTCGCTAGGGTCGTCGTACCCGCCAGAACAACGGCGAGACCGTCCCGAGCCGCGCCGACCAGGGCGTCACCGCCAACTCGGGGAGGTGGTGGAGTACCAAGGCATCCCCGTTGACGAGCTGACCGTCGCCTGCGCCCTGATCGGCGCGCTGAAGCAGGTTCCAAAGGGCACATCAAGGTTTCTAACGGTTCTTGTGGCCCTCGCCCATGAAAGCCTTCACCGCAGACCGGATTGCGTCAGCGTGAAGATAAATATCGTCAATAGAGTCGATCAGATGGCGAGTCTCCGTCTTGTCGGCGTCGAACGTGCCAACGTACTTGCGGGCCTTTCCGTTGAAATGTAGCCGCGCGATGGGCTTACGGTTGTTGTCGTCGAGTATGACTGCGAAGTATGACTTTGCGTCACGACCCACAATACGTTGGGGCTTGACCTCGCTACATGCGATCGCCTTGATGATCTGGTAGCCGGTCAGTTCTTCAAGCGTGGTTTCCACCTCTGTGTCACGGGCGACATCGTTCAGTGCGACCTCTTCGCTCTCGAACACTTCGGCGGACGTCTCGGCGACCTGCTTGGGAAGGCTTGTGTAAAGTGCGCCCTTCAGGCGTTCGTTCACTTGATCTCTGACGAACTGCGAGGCAGCCTTGGCAACGAGTGACCTGAACTGTTCACGCCTCTTCTGAGTGAACGAACCCTCGTACACTCTTGTCGCGAAGAACCTGACCCACTCATCCTCGGGCTCCTTGAACTGCGCCGCCATCAAACGCTTGATCTGACCGAGATACTTCAACTCTTCGGCCGCGTTGATGATGGAGTCGAGATCGAATACTTCCTTTGTGAGCTTACGTAGTTCCGGCAGCAGGGTGTCGTCGATGTCTTCCAAGTCCAGCACGAGGAACGGCTTGGCATCCATCTTGTTGGGGGCGTCGAGATCGGTGTAGAAATGGTAGACCTGTCCGTTGGTGAGGACAGCGATCCGTGCATTCGTAACCGAGAAGTATCGATAAAGCTGAGTCGCGTGTTCAATTTTCAGGGAGTCGCGCGGCTGCTTGCATTCGATGAGGATCTGCACCTCGCCGGCATGCATGATCGCGTAGTCGACCTTCTCGCCCTTTTTGGTCCCGACGTCGGCGGTGAACTCCGGGATGACCTCCAGGGGATCGAAGACGTCGTAGCCGAGGATCATCGAGATGAACGGCATGACGAAAGCATTCTTGGCAGCTTCTTCCGTCTGAATCGCGTCCCGCTGATTCCGGACCTTCGTGGCGAGCGCGGCGACCCGTTCATCGAACTCCATCAGGCGAACTCCTCCTTGTAAATGGGGTAAAAGGCGCCATGTGCTGCCTGCAATGCCTTGTTGATGAGTCGGAGATGCAGGGCAATGACCGGATGCTACCGATCGATCGTGTAGCGCGAAGCCCCGAAAGAAGACCGATCAATCCCTCCTTCGGGCGGTCCGATGCGCCGAAAAGGGCAGCTTTGCAGTGTCTCGGGCGTGAGTAAGATGCGCTGCCGACTGGAGGCGCGCGAAGCTATACCGATTGCCGGGCAACCGACGCATAGCGCGCCGCCGAGCTGGGTGACGACGGCGCCAACGACCAGCCCGCCGTCGAGGTCATCAGGTCCGGCGAGATGCGGGGGTGGTTCGTCGCCGGACCCGAGCCGTCCTTGATCGATTGTCCATGGTGACGGCGCCCGGGGGTCAGTTGAGCCGAATGACGGTGAGGACGCCGGCGTGGTCGGAGGTCCAGGCGTTGGTGTACGGGTTGGACTTGGAGGGGGTGCCTTCCCGGTTGGCGTCGGAGGACAGGACGGTGAGGGGTACCGGTAGTTGCTGGACGATTCGTACCGCGTCGAAGGAGCGTTCAGCGCATCCGTGCCGGCTCTCCGATCGGACGTTCCTCGTCCAGGCTGGCGTTGGCGAGGAGGTAGCCGAGTTGTAGGCGATTCTGTGCGCCCAGGCTGCCCATGATGTCGGCGATGTGCCGCTGGCAGGTACGCAGCGACAACCCCACCCGCTGGGCGATCTTGTGGTCGGTCTGGCCGCTGATCAGTAGTGCGGCGATGGCCTTGCGGACACCGGTCACGGCGGCCAGCGTGTCCCGCCGGTGGTTCCGGGTCGGCAGCGGTGTGGCCCCGTTCCAACAGCGCTGGAAGCTGTCGACCATGAAGGTGAGGAAGCTGGGATCGCGTACGACGCTGGCGCCGTCCAGCGATCCCGGCAGGCCGATCACGGCTACCCGGCGGTCGAAGAGCAGGCAGCGGGCGAAGCCGTCGGCGGTGGTCCGTACCTCGCCGCCGAGCGCCGTCACGTGTTCGACGTAGGCGACCGTCGGCGGGCTGAACCTGGCCGTGTGCTGGTACAGCGTGTGCATCCGTACGCCGCGTCGGAGCAGGTTGTCGGTTCGGCTGAGGCTCTCGGCGAGCACCTCCTCGGGGCGGGCGCCACCGGGTTGCGAGGTGAGGACCTCCTCCTCCGCCTCGGCGGCGAAGCCGCTTATCAGCTCGCGTACCTGGGTGAGGTCGGGCACCGTCTGGGTCTGGTACCGACTGCGGCGCTGGTGGAGGCTGTGCTCGTACGCCTCGGTCAGGGCGTCCAGTTCGCCGCGCAACTGGCTGACCGAATCCTGAACGGTGTTGATCTGGCGTTGCAGGGGGCTCAGGACGCGTGCTCGGGCTATATCGGGTGAGATGGGGCTGAAGTGGGTGGGGTCCGTTTCGTGCGGTTGGAGGAGACCAATTCTTACCAGCCGGTTAATGGCGGCAACCATTTTTTCCGGCGCCATCGACAGACTTGTCGATGCTGTCATTTGGTCGGTTTGGTGCCGAGTCAGGGCATCTATGTAGACAAGACGGGCATCTTTATCAAGTTGCGGTACGGCAGGTAGAGATTCAGTCTGGTTTGTCATGGTCGCTCCCCCTCATGTTTCCGCCAGCAAAAACATGCGCCCTCTGTTTGCCTAGCCTGTCTCGCTGCCGCCGGGCGATCATATTCTCGCCTTAGCGATCCGCTAGCGTCTATGACTGGGGTAAGTTGATCATGCATCACGTGGCGTGTTCTTCGGCGATGGTCAACCTCGGTGCGACGGGCGTTCGTCGCCTCGCCGACCTTGGCTGGGGGAGAAATGCCTCGTAGTTGGTCTTATGGCACTTATGCCCCTCCGATGACCAAAGTTCCGCAAGCGCGTCGATGATTTGCTGCTCAAATTCGAAACGGGGTTTCCGCGACCGGGACAAGGGTGCCGAAGGAATGCAGCAAGAGCACCGGTTCGATCGCGAACTGCACGAGCGACACATCGCGAACTGCACGAGCGACACATCGTGTCGGCATGACCGACCAGGAGATCGACGCGATCCGTTCCCCCTGCGGCGCTCGGCACCAACCTGGTCACCCGACCCTCGCCGATCTGACCGACCCCGAAGCGGCTCCGCCCGCTGCGGGGCCGCCTGCCCGCGTGCCCCGCAGTGCAACTGCCGTACGCGTTTTTTCGGAGGTTGTCTATGAAGTACGACTGGCCAACCGAGCTGTCGCTAAAGGACATGCGCGAGATGATCGGCCTGATGAACGAGGTGGCGCTCAAGGAGATGACGCTGGGCTTCACCGAGCCGCTGAACGACGAGGACGGGCTCGCGCTCATGCGCGCCTTCGACGCCGACCTGCGCCGGGGCGCCCTCGAACTGCTCGCCGTACGGACCGACGACGGTGAGATCGTCGGCATGCTCACCCTCGCCCGTGCTCCGCTGCCCGCTCGGCGGCACGTGGTGGACCTGCGTCGATGCGTGATCAAACCGTCCCACCGGGGGCAGTTGCTGCTGGAGGGGTTCGGGCAGGCCGTTCGCCGGATGGCCGAGATGGGCTGCGACGTCATCACACTCGAAGTCCGCGACGACGGCCCGAAGCAGCTCTGGCACCGCCTGGGCTTCCAGGAGTACGGCCGGCTCCCCGACTACGCCCGCAAGAACGGCGAACCCGTGACCGGGCACTTCATGTACGCCAGCCGGGTCGAGCTCGAAGAGCACTTCCGCCTGACCGGTAGCTGGCTGCACACGCCCGAGTCCGTGCCCGCCTGACGCGCGTCCCTCGCCCCGTCCACTCCCACCTCCCGTTAGGGCCCCGCCATGTCGAAGATCGCCGTGCTCACCAACGACCTCCAGTACGAACTCGTGGAGAAGAACCCCGAGCGGGTCGCCGCGGTCGCCGCCGCGACCTCGCACTTCGCCGCCTTCCTCGACGGCATCCGGCGCCGTGGGCACCACGTCTTCCACCTTCAGCTGATCAACGACCCGGACGACCCGAACGCCGAGCGCTACGACGGGTACCTACCGGTGCAGCGGGGCACCCGGGGTGCCCAGGTCATCGAGGAGTTCCTCGCCCCGGAGGACGCCGTGGTGGAGAAGAACAAGGACAGCGGGTTCTACGAGACCGACCTGCACGACCGGTTGCAGGCCCTCGGCGTGGACACCGTACTGGTCACCGGCATGCAGACCCAGATCTGCGTGCAGACGACCGCCGCCGACGCCTTCTTCCGCGGATACAACGTGTGGGTCCCGTCCGACTGCGTGGTCTCCGCCCGGCCCGAGGATCGCGACCGCGCACTGGAGTGGCTGGCCGGCTACTGCGCCACCGTCGTCCCCTCCGACGAGGTGCTGCGGGTGCTGGACAGCGAGGGAGAGCTTCCCCGCAAGGCGATCAAGACCCCCTGACCCAGTCGACCGCCCGGCGAAAGGAACCTCCCCGTGACCGCGAGCACCGACCCAGGTGACCGGATCGTCCTGGACCACGGCACTGGCGCGCAACTGAGCCACGAGCTGCTGGATCTCATCACCGAGACGCTGGGTGACGTCTACGTCGGGGTCATGGAGGACAGTGCCGTCCTCACGGTCGAGAGCACCCGGCTCGCGATGACCACCGACTCGTTCGTCGTCGACCCGCCCTTCTTCGGCAACGGCGACATCGGCAAGATCGCCGTCTGCGGTACGGTCAACGACCTCGCCGTCTCCGGCGCGACCCCGCGTTACCTGACCCTGGGGATGATCCTGGAGACCGGGCTGCCGATCGCCCGGCTGGTCCAGGTTCTCACCTCGATCCGGGAGACCGCCCGCGAGGCCGGTGTGCAGATCGTCGGCGGCGACACCAAGGTGGTCCGGGCCGGCGAGGCCGACCAGATCTACCTGAACACCGCGGGTGTCGGCGTCTTCTCCCGCGAACCCCTGCGGATGTCCGACGTACGCCCCGGCGACCTGGTCATCCTCAGCGGGCAGCTCGGCAACCACACCATCCACCTGCTCTCCATCCGCGAGGGGCTGGGCTTCGAGGCCCGGGTGAGCAGCGACTGCGCGCCGCTCAACAACATGCTCGACGGGGTCTTCGCCAAGACCGCACCGGGCGTCGTCCGCTCCATCCGCGACGTCACCCGGGGCGGCCTCTCGGCCGTACTGCACGAGTACGCCGAGCGCGTCGGCCGGGTCATCGCCTTCGACGCACCGGCACTGCCGATCCAACCCGAGACCGCGATGGCCGCCGACATGCTCGGCATCAACCCGATCCACTGCGCCAACGAGGGCTGCGTCGCCCTGATCGTCGACCCGGCCGCCGAGCAGGACGTGCTGGCCGCCCTGACCGCTCATCCGTACGGGACGCACGCGGTCACCGTGGGCGTGGTCACCGACCGGGTCGGCACCGAGGTGGTGATGCGGGACGCGGACGGCCGCGAGTCCGTGGTCGAGGAGCTGCGGGGCGCCGAACTCCCGCGACTGTGCTGAGGGCGAAATGAGCGTCGAGATCGAGGGCGGTGGGACCGGGGGCGGTGCGATCGAGGGCGGCGGGACCGGGGGCGGTGCGATCGAGGGCGGCGGGAGCGTCGGACCGGGCACCGGGGAGGTGTGGCGGGTCCGGGTCACCGGTGTCGTGCAGGGCGTCGGCTACCGCCCGTTCGTCTACCGGCTGGCCCACCGGTACGCACTCTCCGGCTGGGTCTACAACGATCCGGAGGGGGTGCTGGTCGAGGCGGCCGGCCCGGTCGACCTGCTGACCCGGTTCGCGGCCGAGCTGAGCAGCGGGGCGCCCGAACTGGCAAGGGTCGACGACGTACGGGTGACCCGGGGCCTGCCGCCCGACCCCGACGCGGACGGCCGGTTCGTCATCGTCACCAGCCGCCAGGCGGGCAGCCGTACGGCACTGGTGCCGGCCGACACCCACGTCTGCGTCGACTGCCTCGCCGAGCTGCGCGATCCCGCCGACCACCGGTACCGCTACCCGTTCATCAACTGCACGAACTGCGGCCCGCGCTACTCGATCGTGCGGGACCTGCCGTACGACCGGACGCAGACCACGATGGCGACCTTCCGGATGTGCGTACGCTGCGAGACCGAGTATCGCGACCCGCTCGACCGGCGCTACCACGCCCAGCCGAACGCCTGCCCGGCCTGCGGGCCGAGGCTGCTCTACGCGACCGGGCCGGACTCGCCCGAGGTCGCGGTCGGCGATGACGCGCTGCGGCGCTGCGCCGAGGCGCTGGCCCAGGGGCGGATCGCGGCGATCAAGAGCGTCGGCGGGTTCCACCTGGCCGTCGACGCCAGCAACGCCGAGGCCGTGGCCCGGCTGCGGCGGCGCAAGCGTCGGGACTCGAAACCGTTCGCGGTGATGGCGCGGGACCTCGCGACCGCCCACCGGCTGGTCCACCTCGAACCGGCCGAGGTGGACCTGATCTGCTCGCCGGCCCGCCCGATCCTGCTCGCCCGCAAGCGGGCCGGTTCCCTGCCGGAGAGTGTCGCGCCCCGCAACCCCAACCTCGGCGTGATGCTGCCCTCGGCGCCGCACCACCACCTGCTGCTCGACGAGCCGGGACTCGGCACCCTCGTAATGACCAGCGGCAACATCTCCGGTTATCCGATCGCGTACCGGAACGAGGAGGCGCTGGAGCAGCTCTTCGAGATCGCCGACGTGATGCTCTACCACGACCGGGACATCGAGATCCGGGTGGACGACTCGGTGGTCCGGCTCTCCACCCACCCCGAACTGGAGCGGTCGCTGCTCACCTTCCTGCGCCGGGCCCGGGGCTACGCGCCGTACCCGGTCGACGTCGGGCGGCCGTTGGCCACGGTGGTGGCCTACGGCGCGGAGTTGAAGACGACAGTGGCGCTGAGCAGCGGTAACCGGGTCTATCTGAGCCAGCATATCGGCGACCTGAAGAACGACGAGACCTACGCGTCGCACCGCCGGGCCGCCGAACACCTGGCCGGTCTCTACGAGATCCGGCCACAACTGCGGGCGTACGACCTGCACCCGCAGTTCCGTTCCACCAGGTCGGCGTCGGCCGGTGACGCCGAGGAACCGGCGACCGAGTTCGTGCAGCACCACCACGCGCACATGGCGTCGTGCATGGCCGAGCACCGGCTCACCGGCCCGACGCTCGGTGTTGTCTTCGACGGGGCCGGCTACGGCGAGGACGGGACGATCTGGGGCGGGGAGTTCCTGCTCGGCGACTACGCGTCCGTACGGCGGGTGGCGCATTTGCGACCACTCGCGCTGGTCGGCGGCGACCAGGCGGTGCGCGAGCCCATCCGGACCGGGCTCGCCCTCGCCCTCGACGCCCTCGACGACCCCGACCTGGTCACGGCGGCGTTCCCGGTGCTCGCCACCCTCTCCGAGCAGCACCGGCACGTCTACGGCCGGATGGCGGCCCGTGGCATCAACTCGCCGATGACGTCGAGCATGGGTCGCCTCTTCGACGGCATCGCCGCGCTGCTCGACGTCTGCGTCCGGGCCGAGTACGAGGCACAGGGGCCGATCGAGCTCGAAGGGCTGCTGGAGCGCGACCTGAAACCGGACCGGGCCTACCACTTCGACGCCGAGGTCACCGGCGGGGTCACCCAGCTCGACCCCCGGCCGGTGGTCCGCGCGGTCGCCGCCGACCTGGCCGCCGGGATCGACCTGCCCCGGATCAGCCGCCGGTTCCACACGGCCGTGGTCGATGCCGTGACCAGGCAGTGCCTGGCGGTACGCGACACCACCGGGGTCGACCGGATAGTCCTCTCCGGTGGTGTCTACCTGAACGAGTTCCTGCTGGTCAATTGTATGATCGACCTCGCCCGGCAGGGTCTGACCGTGCACTGCCACCGGCAGGTGCCGACCAACGACGGAGGGATCGCCCTCGGCCAGGTGCTGGTCGCGGACGCCCGTACCCAGACAGGAAACCGGTAGCCGTGAGCGCAGAGGTGGCAGTTCACAGCGATGAGGCGGCGGCTCGCGGCGGTGCCGTGGCGAGCACCCATGACGTGCCGATGGACAGTCCGATCCGGACCGACGGCTTGGTGATCGGCGACGATGCGTACGCCTTCGTCCGGGCTCGTGAGTCCAGCGCCCGGACGTACGCCAACGACGTCGACCGGGTGCTCGGCTACGGCCGGCTGGCCCGGGTGCAGGACACCGACGGTCGGGTCTACCTGGACTGCCTCTCGGCGGCCGGCACCCTCGCCCTCGGGCACAACCATCCGGCGGTCGACACCGCCGTGCGCGAGTATCTCGACTCGGGCGGGTTGCAGCAGGCACTGGACCTGACCACACCGGCCAAGTACCGCTTCCTGCGTACGCTCTACCGGCTGCTGCCGGCGGGTTTCGCCGCCACCGCGAAGGTGCAGTTCTGCGGTCCCAGCGGCGCGGACGCGACCGAGGCGGCGGTCAAGCTGTTCAAGTCCGCCACCGGACGCCGTACAGTGCTCGCCTTCCACGGCGCCTACCACGGCATGACGGCCGGCGCGCTGAGCCTGACCGGCAACCTGCGGGCCAAGGAACGCGTGGCGTCGCTCATGCCGGACGTGCACTTCCTGCCGTACCCCTACGACTACCGCTGCCCGTTCGGCCTCGGCGGTGCCCAGGCGACGCGGGCCGGGCTGCGTTACATCGAGAGCGTCCTGACCGATCCGGAGAGCGGGATCACCAAGCCGGCGGCGATCATCATCGAGGCGGTGCAGGGCGAGGGCGGGGTCATCCCGGCGCCGCCCGAGTGGCTGCGGGGCCTGCGCGAGATCACCGCCCGGCTGGACGTCCCGTTGATAGTGGACGAGATCCAGACCGGCTTCGGCCGGACGGGGCACATGTTCGCCTTCGAACACGCCGGCATCGAACCGGACGCCGTGCTCCTGTCCAAGGCGGTCGGCGGTGGGTACCCGCTCTCCCTGGTGGCGTACCACGAGCGGTACGACGGCTGGCGGCCCGGATCGCACGCCGGCACCTTCCGGGGCAACCAGCTCGGCATGGTGGCCGGCGCCGCGACCATGGCGTTCATCGAGTCGAACGGCCTGGTCGAGCAGGCGGCGGTCAAGGGCGAACTGCTCGGCTCACTGCTGCGTGCCATCGCCGCCCGGCGTCCGGAGATCGGCGACGTACGCGGTCGCGGCCTGATGTGGGGCCTGGAGATCGTCGACCCCGACGGACCCGTCGACGCGCTCGGCAGCCGGCCGCCGGACGGTGTCCGGGCCCGCGAGCTGAAGCGCCGCTGCCTCGACAACGGGCTGCTGATCGAGAGCGGGGGCCGGCACGGCGCCGTGCTTCGGCTGCTGCCGCCGCTGGTCATCACCGAGGAGGAGATCGCGGAACTGGGCGAGAAGCTGGACCGCTCGTTCGACTGACCGGGCTCGTCGGCGTCCGGCCCGGCGACACCGCCGGTCCACGGCCCGAACCGATCGCGCCCACGGAGGATCGCGATGGCGTCAGGAAGGTCATCGCCCACCACCGACGATCCGATCACCGAAGCATCCCCCGGGGCGGACGGCGCGCGTAGCGAGGCGGTGCTGCGTAGCGAGGCGGTGCGGGTCCGGATACGGCTGCTCGACCGGGTGCTGCTCGACCGGGACCGTGGCCTGCGCCGGGTGCGTCGCCGGCTGACCGACACCCTCGGCCTGCGCGGCACCACGGCGTTCGACCGGGCGTTGCTGCGCGAACTCGCCGGGTCGAACAGCCCGGGTACGCGCCACGGCGCGTGCGCCGCCAGGATCTGCCCGCCGGACGGCCGGCTGCTGCTGGAGTACGAGTACCCACCGCCCGACGTGATCCCGGCGGCGACCGGGTACCACGGCGATCCGGTACGCCCCGAGCCCCGTCCCGCCACCGAGATCGGCACCCGGTACGCGTACCTCCTGGCCCGGATCACCCTGCGGGTCCTGGCCGGCGCGTTCGACGCCACGCCGGCCTCCCTGGTGGACCGGATAGTCCTCAACGGCTACCGGACCACCGGCCCGACCAGGACCCTGCTGGTCAGTACGGACGCCATCCGGGACAGCTTCGAGCGGCTCGACCTGGACGCCCCGGCGCCTGACCCGGTGACCTGCCTGCGGCTCGGGCTGGGGGCGCGGGTGTCGCCACAGCCGTACGCGTCGCTGCCCGTCGAGCCCGTCGCCGATGTCGACCTGTCGGACTGCCGGTTCGTCGAGCAGACCGGGCCGACGGTCGACCTGTCCGGGCGCCCGGACCTGCGGACCCTGCCCTCGGCTGAGTACGCGCAGGTCATCCGTTGCCTCTTCGAGGCGCTCGGCTGGTCGGACTGGACCGTGCGGGAGTCGTCGGGTGCCGACGTCGACGCGCTCGCGATCGACCCGGTCGGCGGCGGGGTGCGGGTGGTGCAGGCGTGGCGGCACGGTGTCGGGGCGGCCGGGGTGCAGGACCTGGTCGACACGCTGGACAACTGGTCGGCCGGAGCGGGCGTACTGGTCAGCGCGGGGCCCATCGGCACGGCCGATCGGGCCCGCGCGCTCGGCGACGGTCGCATCGAGGTGGTCGACGGCGGTCGCCTGCGGTTGATGCTGCGCGAACACCTCGTGCCGGACCTGGTGGTGGATCCGGACTGACGACCCGGTTCTCCGGCCACCAGACCACGACGGCCGTCGCGTCCGGGACCACCGGTCCGGCCACCGCTTCGGGGGTGGCCGCTCAGGTGCTCAGTGCCGGCAGCGCGGTGAAGTGCTCGGTGGGCGCCTCGATGTGCAGACCCTGCACTTGGGACGGGTCCGCGAGGCTGGCCGAACTGGCCCGGATGCTGCCGATGAGAGTGTTCATGATCTCGCGTACCTGGACTGCCGGGTCGTCGTGCTTCGCCTCGAACGCGAACCGGGTGGCGATCCGTCGCAGGGTCTCGCGATTGGCGTCGCCGAAGCCGAAGCTGACCACCTCCGGGCGGTAGATCGGGGTGCCCCTCGCCAACTCGGCCAGGTCCCGGTCGATGGCGGCACGCAGACCGCGGAACGCCTCGGCGAGGTCGGTGCCGCCCTCCACGAGTACGTCGGGGATCGCCACCTCCGCCAGGTGACACAGGGGCAGCTGCGTCCGCACCTCGTCGGAGAACGTGACGAGTGCGATCCGGGCGATCTCCCCGACGGTCGGGTTCGATTCCATTTCGAGTTTCAGATCCGGTAGCGCCGTGTTGAGGGCCTCGATCGGACCACCGGCCATGGAGGCACTCACGTCAACGAGCAGGAATACCGGGAACACCCGGAACTGCTCGGCGGGTGTGCTCACGGTCTCTCCCTACCGATCGGCGATACCTGCGGGGCGGATCAGTCCGATCCGGGGCCGGGGAGACTGTCGATGACGCCGTCGACCGGACCCGAGTTGCCGCACCGTCGACAGTGGAACGCCTCCCACGACTCGTCCCAGCAGCCGAGTTTCCGACACCGGCCGCACCGTACGAAACTCGCCGCCCCGCAGTGCGGGCATCCGGTGTAGCCCTCGGCGACGCCGAACGAGGCATGGGTGGTCCCATCCTCTCCGGGGATGACGCTGCCGGGGCGCTGGCGCGATGCGCCGACAGCGACGTACCCCTGCTCCTGGCGGACGAAGCGGATGACCGACGGTTGGCTCGAACGGCTGCACAGCATGTTGACGAACAACAGCGCGTCGCTCACGACGCACATCATCCCACCGCATCGCCTGTCAGGGCTCGGCCTGGTGAGGCTCCGGGCCGGGACTCGGGTTCCGTCGCGGGGCGTGGAGGCCGTTTCCCAGGGTCGTCCACCCTGGCTATTTGATCGACGGATGTGATTTCCTGAGTGCCTTGCGGTTCGTGGTGTGGGGGTGACTCTTGGTTGTTGGTGCCGATATCCGGGCGGATCCGGACACTGCCGGCGGCGAGTCGTCACCGGCCGCCCCCACCGACGGGGGGCCGGCACGCCCGGTGGTGGTGAGTCGGGACTTCGGACTGTTCTGGGCGGCCCAGACGGCCAGCGCCGTCGGCGACCGGATCACCGGCTTCACCGTTCCGACCATGGCCATTCTGTTGCTCGACGCGTCCAACGCCGAGGTGGGGCTGGTGGCGGCGGCGGGCTGGCTGGCGTACCCGATTGTCGGCCTGTTCGCCGGTGCCCTGCTGGTCCGGGCCAACGTGCTACGGATCTCGGTGTACGCCGAACTTGTCCGCTGCGGGGTGTTCGCGCTGCTGGCGACGGCCGTGGTCGCCGGCTGGATCACCTCCGTCGGCCCCGTCGTCGCCCTGGTGGCCGCCGCCGGTGTCGCCACGGTGTTCAGCGACCTGTCCGGCCAGATCATGGTGCCGGCACTCGTGCCGCCGACCCGGTTGGTCGGCGCGAACTCCCGGCAGCAGGGCTCGGACAGCGCGTCGAAGCTCGTCGGTCCCGCCCTCGGCGGGGTGATCATCGGTGGGCTCGGCGCCGTCGCCGCGTTGCTCGTCGGGGCCGTCCCGTTCCTGCTCTCCGCGCTGTGCCGGGCACGGATCCGCCTCGCCCGACCGCCCCGGCCCGACCGGACGTCGGTGCTGGCGAGAGTGCGGGACGGACTGCGCTTCACCCGCCACCATCCCGTGCTTGCGCCACTGGTCGCGAGCGCCGCCTTCCGGGCGTTCGGGATCGGTGCCGTCGACGCGGTCCTGCTGCTGTTCGCCTACCGCGCACTCGGCATGTCCAGCGCGACAACCGGACTGCTGCTCGCGGTCGGTGCCGGGGCCGCGCTGGTCGGGGTGGTCTGCGCCGGGCCGTTGACCCGGCTGCTCGGCGCCCGGGGCGCGCTGGTGGCGACCTGCGCCGAGGGGCTGGCCTGGTGCGCGCTGCCGCTGTGCCTGCTGGTGTCGGCGCCGGTTGTCCTGCTGTTCGCGCTCAGGGCGTTCTCCGCGCTGTGGATGCCGACCTGGGGGGTGGTGGTCACCAGTGTGCGGCAGCGGGTGACCCCGGCCGACCGGCAGGCGACGGTACACGCCACCGCCCGCGTACTGACCTCCTCGGCGATTCCGCTCGGCGCGCTCACCGGCGCGATGGCCACGAGCCTGGCCGGTGGCGTACTCGGCTCGTCGGCGGGGCTCGCCGTGGTGATCGCCGCCGGGGGGCTGTGCATCGCCGGCTCGGTTCTGCTGCTCCCCGCGCGGCTGCCGGACCACAACGACCGCCGCCGTCCGTACCGCCTCGACAGTTGGGAGGGGTCATGTATCCCGAAACCACCAGGACACTGAACGCCAAGGAGTTCGCCGACATCAAGCACACGGTGTCGCTGCGGTCGGCGGCACGAAGGCACTCGCGGGAGGACCCCGGCTACGCGGCGTCGCTGCCGCAGGAGATCAGCCTCCAGCTCACCTACCGGTGCAACCTGCGCTGCGTGCACTGCTACCAGTGGAACGAACAGGGCTTCTTCCGCGACTTCAGCTCGGTCAAGCAACGTACGGAGCTGGAGATCGGGGTGGTGGAGGAGGTGCTGCGGGTCACCGCGCCCAGCCGGTCCAAGCTGTTCCTGTGGGGCGGCGAGCCGCTGATGTACACCAGGTTCGCCGAGGTGGCCGAGCTGTTGGAGCGCTACCCGCGCACGGTGAACATGTGCACCAACGGCCTGCTGTTCCCGCGTCGGCTCGACGACCTGCTGCGCATCGGTGCGAACCTGAACCTCCTGGTCAGCCTCGACGGGCTGGGCGAGGAGCACGACGCGATCCGTGGCCGGGGCACCTTCGCCCGGACCACCGAGAACATCCGGCGCATGCTCGAACTCAAGCGCGCCGGTGAGTTCGACGGAGAGGTCTCGCTGTCCTGCATGGTCTCCCACGTCACGGTGGGCACGATGTACGAGTTCATGGAGTGGGCCGAGGAACTGGGCGTCAACACCGTCTACTTCCAGTTTCCCTGGTACATCAGCCCCGAGGTCGCCCGAGCCATGGACGAGCTGTACGAGAAATCGTTCGCCTGGCTGGACAACGACACCGGCACCAGCAAGCCGACCTGGCACTCCTACACCTACCGGCTACCACCCGAGCTGCTACCGGACCTGCGCGAGTCGATGGCGCGGCTCGCCGCCCGCCGGTGGGGGGTGCGGGTGCGCTACCAACCACAGTTGGAACCTGACGAGTTGGAGGATTTCATCCTCGGCACCTCACGGCCCGCGCAGGGCCGCAGCAAGTGCCTCGCGGTGTCCAACCGGCTGGAGGTGCATGCCGACGGCAACGTCAGCTCGTGCAAGTTCTTCCCCGAGTTCGTGGTCGGCAACCTGCACGACACCGGCGTGGTCGAACTGTGGGGCGGGGAGGCGTTCCGCGAGGTACGCAAGATTCTTTCGGCCGGCGGCATGATGCCGGTCTGCTCGAAGTGCATCCTTCTATACCTGAACGGGGTGTGACCGGTGGACGAGGTGTACGCGAAGATCAAGAACGTGCTCGCGGGCGTACTCGCGAACGGCACCGAGGCGGCCGACATCCCCACCGACGCCGACCTGGTGGAGGAGTACGGGCTGGACTCGTTGCAGGCGATCTCCTTCCTGCTCGGGGTGGAGGACGCCTTCGACATCGAGCTGGACTACGAGTCGCTGAGCCTCGACCTGCTGCGCTCGGTGCGTACGTTCGGCGCCTGGATCGTCGCGCTGGACGGCGTGACGGTGCGGTGACGGCGGCGCTCCGGCTCGGGACCTTCGACGCCGAGCGTTCGTGGCGACCGGCGGACCTCGCCCGGCTGCCCGAGATGACCGAGCTGGCGTCGTCGGCGCGGACGCGGGTCGCGGCGATGGACGAGGTGCTCGCCGGCATGTGCGCACCCGGCGACACCCTGGTCACCCGGCGGCCGATGGACGCGGAACTGCTCTCGGTGCTCGCCGACGCCGGCCTGCGCTTCGCCAACCACGCGGTGGCGGCCCCTCGGCAGGCCGTCCCGGAACAGGCGGCCCCGGACCCGGTGGCGGACAGCGTGGTCGAGCTGTTCGCCACCGATCCCGCCGCACCGCGCCTGCTGCGGGTCCACCGCCTCACGCCGTACGCGGTCACCGGGCCGGTCGCCGCGCTCGCCGACGCGGTGCCGGGCGGGTCGCCGTACCGGTTGCCGGCGGTGGTGGACGTGGCCCGGGTCAACTCGAAGACCTGGTCCAACGAACTGGTGGGTGAACTCGGACTGCCCGGCGCGGGCGTGTCGGTGTTCTCCACCGGGGAGCTGGCCGTGGCGGTGGCGGACGCGGGGTTCCCGGCCGTGGTCAAGGACCCGTTCGGGGTCAGCGGCAGCGGGGCGTTGGCCGTGCCGTCGCCGGGTGTCCTGCGGGCGATCACGCGGACCCTCGACCGGCAGGTGGCCGACGGCAAACGGGTGGAGCTGCTCGTACAGCCGCACTACGTCAGGCGGCACGACGTGTCCGGACACGGCGAGCTGACGTACGACGGCGGTTGGCGCTGGCTCGGGCTCTGCTCCGTACGCAATAGGGGTTTTCGCTTCACCGGCGCCGGCCCGGCGGACGACGACGTGGCGCCGCTGGAGCCGGCGCTGCGTGCGGTGGCCGACGAGGTCGCGCGACGCGCGTACGCGGCGGGCTACTGGGGGCCGTTGTCGATCGACTCGATGGTGCTCGCCGACGGCACCCTCGTCCCGGTGCTGGAGGTCAACGCCAGGGTCTCGCTCGGCCGACTGACCCTCGACGTGGACCGTACCTGTGCCGGTGAGCCCGACGAGCCGGCGCGCTGCCACCTCTGGCAGATCGAGTTGACCGCACCGCCGGAGATCACCACCGGCCGGCTGCTGCACGCGCTGCGCCGGGACGGGCTGCTGTACCGGCTCGGGGCGGGAAACCGGGCCGGCTGCGTCCCACTCGGCGGCGTGCCCGCCGCTGCCGGCCAGGGCGGTCCCGAACGGCAGGCGGCGCCGGTGATCCGGTGGCACTGCGTCCTGCGCTGTCTGCCCGGCGAGGTGTCGACGTTGCGGGAACGCGTGCTCGCGTCGCTGGCGTCGGTCGGGCTGCGTCAGCCGGGGCTGGCGCATGCGGCTTGAGCTGGGACTCATCGGAGCCACCGGGATCGCCGCGCGGGCGGTGATCGCGCCGAGCGGGTCGATCCCCGAGGTGGCGGCGGTCGCGGTCGCGGCGAGCGACCCGGACCGGGCCCGGACGTTCGCGCGGCGACACGATCTGGTACGGGTGCACCGCGACTACGCCGCGTTGATCGCTGATCCCGCGCTGAACGCGGTGTACGTCTCGCTGCACACCTCCGCGCACGCCCGGTGGGCGGAGGCGGCCGCGCGTGCGGGCAAGCACGTGCTGGTGGAAAAACCGATGTGCCTGACCGTGGCCGAGGCAACCGCGCTGGTGACCGCGGCCGGCACCGCCGGTGTGCACGTCAGCGAGGCGGTGCCGACCGCCGGACATCCGTGGCAGGACTCGGTACGGGCGATGATCGCCGACGGCCGCTTCGGTCCGCTGCGGGTGATGGCGACCACCATCGAGTTCACCGCACCGGCCGCCGGCGGGTACCGGCTGCGTCCCGAACTCGGCGGCGGCATCTTTCTGGACGCGGCGAGCTACTGGCTACAGGCGGTGCAGGCGACCATCGGCCTGTCCGGGGCGCGGGGCCGGGGCCGGCGAATCCGGGTCGCGCCGAGCGGGGTCGACATCGAGTTCGCCGCCCACCTCGAACGTGGCGGCGTACGGGCCGAGCTGGCGTGCCGGTTCGGCCAACGGACGGTGGCCGAGCACGAGTTCCGGTTCGCCGACGCGCGGGTCCGGGTGCGGGCCTTCCTCCGGCCGACCGTCGGCGCCATGCCGCTGAACATCGCGGTACGGCACGCCGACGGTGGCACCGCCATCGAGTCGTTCCCGCCGATCGCCTACTACGACCGGCAACTGCGGCGGTTCGCCGAACTCGTCGGTGACAACGGGCCGGCGCGTACCGCCGAGCTGGCCGCCACGGCGGAGCGGATCGCCGCGATGGCCGCGATCCGAGACGACGCCGAGCGGCATGACGGCGCGCGGTATGAGGCGGGGCGGCATGACGGCGTGCGGCATGACGGCGTGCGGGACGAGGCGGGGAGGGTGGGGTGACCGGCGAGATGACGATCGACGTGACCGGGCGGCGGGTCCGGCCGGACCGGGCGCGGCTGACCGAGATGTTGGCTCGGGCCGGGGTGGCCGACCCGTCGGGCGCGCTGGTCGAGCCCCTGGCCGGGGGGACGTTCAACAGCGCGTACCGGGTGGTCGCGGGGGAGCGGCGGCTGGTGCTCAAGATCGCTCCACCGCCGGCGGCGGCGGGGCTGACGTACGAGCGGGGGTTGCCGGCCACCGAGGCCGCCTTCTACCGCGCGGCGGCGGGCGCACTCGCCGTGCCGGAGGTCGTGCACCTCGACACCGAGCGCGACCTGCTGCCCACCGACTGGCTGCTGATGACCGAGCTGCCCGGCGTCAACTGGTTCGCCGGCCGGCACCGGCTCGACGACCGGCAGGGCGCGTCGCTGCGCCGGCAACTCGGTACGGCGGTCGCGGGGCTGCACCGGGTCACCGGAACCGGCTTCGGGTACCCCCAGCTCGGGCTGGCCGCCGACTGGCCGACCGCGTTCACCGGCATGATCGACGCGGTTCTCGCCGACGCCGTCCGGTACGGCGTCGAGCTGCCGGTGCCCGCCGAGGCGCTGCGGGCACGGCTGGTGCACGGGCGCCCCGCGCTCGCCGAGGTCACCGTGCCCACCCTGGTCCACTTCGACCTGTGGCCGGGCAACGTGCTGGTCGACCCGGACCCGGTAACCGTCACCGGGGTGGTTGACGGGGAACGCGCGTTCTGGGGCGACCCGCTGGCCGAGCTGCCGTCGCTCGGCCTGTTCGGGCTGGCCGAGGAGGACCCGGACCTGGTCGTCGGCTACCGGGCGGCGGGCGGGATCCTGGAACTCACGGCGGCGGCCCGGCGACGACTGGAGCTGTACCGCGTCTACCTGTACCTGATCATGACCGTCGAGACGGTTCCGCGCGGCGCTACCGGCCCGTCGGATCGTGCGCTGGCCAGGCTGGTGGCCACGCACCTGCGGGCGGCGGTAGACCGGCTGGCGGGGGCCGGGTCGTGATCGAGGTGCTCACCTCCGGGGTCGCCCTCGGCGTGCACGTACCCGGCCTGCTGCTGGCCGACCGGCTTCGGGAGCGGGGCATGCCGGCGCGGGTGACGGTGCTGGAACGGTTGCTGCCACCGGCCAAGCTGGCCACCACCAGGGCGATGAAGGTCGCCTTCCACCGGGATTTCCGGGTCGCGTTGACCGGGCAGCGGATCGCGACCAACCCGTTCGACGCGGTGCCGGACGATCGGCTCGACGAGCTCTTCGCCGACTGGTCGACCCGGCGACCACGCCGGTTCGTGGTGTTCTCCGGGTACTGGCTGCCCATCGTCGCCCGATACGCCGACGGTTGCGGCGATGTCGACGTGATCGTGTGCCACGTCGACTCGGTCGCCTCGCCGTCGTTTCGGGACACCACGACGTACGCGGGCACTCGGGTCTGGCTCGCGGACGCCGACCGTGGCACGATCCCGACCACGATCCCGGTGTCGCACGCGCCGCCCGTACCGTGGCCGGAGCGGGACCGGACCCTGCTGCTGCACGGTGGTGGTTGGGGGATGGGCACCTACCGCGAGCATCTTGCCGAGCTGGTCGGCGCCGGCTACTCGCTGGACGTCGTCGCGCACGAGCCGGCCGACGCGACGGTCGACGACCCGGCGGTGCGTTACCACCTCGTCGATCCCGACTGGCATCCGTGGGCCGACGACGGCTACCCGCCACTCGGTCGGTTGCGCCCCGACAACCCGCCCGTCTTCGTCCGTGGGACCGGTCACCATCCGTCGTTCGATCTGACGCGTACGTCGATGGCGGTGGTCAGCAAGCCGGGCGGTGGCACGCTGCTCGACTCGCTGTGGTCGGCGACCCCGCTGGTGCTGCTCAAGCCGTTCGGCGACCACGAACGACGCAACAGCGAGCTGTGGCAGCGGCTCGGATTCGGCATCACCTTCGAAGACTGGCGCGACCGGGGGTTCCCCGCCGACGCGCTGGCGCGGGCGCACACGGCCCTGTCCGGCGCGGCACGACGGGCACCGGACCTCACCGAACTGCTGCTGGCGAGCCGCTGATGGTCACCGCCGTCGCCGAGCCGACCCACCGAGCAGGGGAGGACGATCGATGAACACCACCTGGCCACTGTCCGTCTGGCAGCGCTTCATGGTGAACGGGGAACGCAGGCGACCCGGCAGGGCGACGGACCCGTGGTTCACCGTCAACGCCGTACTGCTGGTGGAGGGCGCGCTGGACCTGCGGATCCTCGCCGCCGCCGCCGACGACCTGGTCGCCCGGCACGACCTGCTGCGTGCCCGGGTCGACCTCGACACGGGCACGCAGGTGGTCGAGGACTCGCTGCCCGCGTCGGTCGAACTGCTTGACGGATGGTCGGGTGCCGCCGAAGAGTTGCTGCACCATCCGGTGCCCGTCGCGACCGGGAGTTCGCCGCTCGTGCTGCGCGTGGTGCGGCGGTCATCCCACGAGCACCTGCTCGCGGCGCACCTGCACCACCTGTTCGGCGACCCGGTGACGCTGTGGCGCATCCTGCGGGACCTCGGCGACCTGTACGCCGCCCGCTGCGGGGCGCCGTCGCCACCGCCGCCGACCGGACAGTACGGCGAGTACGCGGCGCACGAGGCGGCGGTGGCCGGCGCGTACGAGGCCGAGGCGGGGCGGTGGTGGCGGGACGCGTTGGCCGATGTCGCCCTCGCCACTGCGTCGGCCACGGCCAGGGACGCGCCGTTCGCGGTGCGTCGGCCGGTGCTGTCCGGCGACGACCTCGCCCGGTTGGAGGCGTGGGCCCGCGCTCGGCGGAGCACGCTGTTCGCGGGCCTGCTCGCGGTGTTGACCGAGCGGATGGCGGCGCACGTCGTCGCGGGCACGGGTGACCATCTGCTGTTCAACACGCTGTTCGAGCGTCGGGACGGGCCCCGGTGGCGAACCATGGCCGGCCCGTGCCTGGCCCCCTCGTACGTGGCGGTGCCGTTGACCGCGACCGCCGACCCGCACGCGGTGGCGCTGGCGTTGAGCGCGGCGGTGCGGTATTCCCGATACCCGACGTGGACCCTGGATCGGGTGACCCGCGGGTCCGTCAACTTCGCGACGTTCGTGCCGTTCGTCGAGCTGATTCCGCAGCTGCGCCCGGACACGATCCCGTTCGGGCCGGCGTCGGCCGTGGTGGCGGCCGCCGCCGGAGAGCGGGACTCCGGCGAGACCTCCTTCCTCGGGCTCAGGTTCCGCAGGGACACCGACGGATCGTTGGTCGCGCACGTACGGGGCGACGGCGTGGGGTGGACCGGGCAGGCCGTGCGTACGGTGCTGGACGGCATGCCGGCGGGGGTGCGTGCCGTGGCGGGGGTGCGCTCGGCGGGCTGAGTCCCGGCTACCCGTGGTGGTCCCGGCCCGGTTTGCGGGCGACCAGCCAGGTGGTGATCGGCCACTTCGGATTGTCGCGGACGGCGAGCCGGTGCAGCGGGTGCCAGCGGGCCGACGGAACCGGCCGGAAGCGCAGCCCGAGCCTGGTCAGCGGGAGCAACGCCAGGTTGCCCCAACCGCCGACCTCGACCGGGTCGGCGACGCCACGGCAGAGCAGACGAAGGGCCTGCGGGGTGAACCTCCAGAAGTCCTGGGGCGCGCAGTGGATCTCGTTGAAGAAGCAGGTGGTGTGGATGACGTAGCCGCCGGGCCGGGTGACCCGTACGCTCTCCCGGAACGCGACGAACGGATCACCCTCGACGTGTTCGAGCACCTGGTCGCTGAGCACCACGTCGAAATGGTCGTCCGGAAATGACAGCGCCAGCATGTCGAACTCGGGATAGTTCGCCTCGACGATGCTGGCGTCCGCCAGGCCGATATGACCCGCGAATGGCACCGAGCCGCTGATGGCCAGCACGTTCAGGCCGGCGCCGCCACGGCGGTCGATGGTGTCCGTGACGACCGATTTCAGCCGGTCGTACATGACATAGCGGGTGAAGTGCGGCCGTGGGGCCGGCGCGGGTTGGTCCGTGGGTCGGCGGCGCAGTGTCCGAGCTATCCAGGTATCGACCATGGTCGGTCTCCTCGTTTCTTTCGGGAGTGATCCGCATTTGGCCACGCATCGTCGCCCGGATGGTCAATGTGTGGCAAGGGCCGGGCGCCGCCGCGTTCCCATGCCGGTGGCCGAGGTCATCCGTGGGTTCGCGGTGTTTGTTGCGGGTTGGGTCGCCGGTCCTGCCGCCGCGTCCGGCCACTGATGCCATCGGGACGCCCCCGGCGGGCACAAAGCGTCAATCGCGTACATCGTTTTTGGCGTGGGTACATAAAAGACGATGTACGAGTCAAAAACGTTGGTTCCCCCGGAGGTGCCATGTCGTCGGCGGGGCAGTACGACGTGACGATGTACTACTAGGATCCGGTCATGAGACTCTTCCGCCGAAGGGACGATGCCCCTTCCGGTTTCGGAGACACGGCTCTGGTCACGGAGATGGTCAGGACCCTCGGCGATACCCGGAAGTGGACCCTCACGGCCGACCAGTGGCAGGAAGTCGATCAATTGCTCGTCGTGATCGAGAACGCCGTCGCCGCCCGTGACACGGAAACACTTCGCCGGGCCGGAGCCGATCTGGAACTGGCCGAGTCGGTGCGGATAACCAGGATCGGGTCGGTGCCACGGGTGCCGCCGCCCGAACGGGTCCGCGAACGGGTCAATCGTCTGATCCACAGCCTGACCGGAACCGATGCCGGTGCGCCGACCGAAAAAGATGACGATGGACACGCCGGACATCGTTGACCAGCAACTGGTGATCCATGTCTTCTGGCCCGTCGGCGGGGCGCGGGCGGACCGGGCGTACCGCGATCTGGATGAGTTGTGGGCCGGCTGCCGGCACGTTTTCGGCATGACCGATCCCATTCCGGGCACCGGTCTGCCCGCTCATCTTCCCGATACGATCGCCGACCTGCTGACGTCGCCGAGCACGCCGGTCGACGGCGCGGCGATCGCCGGCCAGGAGCGACCCGGTACGGGATACCAGGCGGTGCTGCGTCGACACCACGACGTGTTGAACCTCTCCGTCGCGCTCGCACCACGGGTTGATTCCGGCGCCCCGGTTGTCACCGTCGATGCCGCGATGGCAGTCGAACCGTCACGCTGGTGGAGTGAGCTGGAGCGGCGGTGGCGCAGGACTGCCGACCGGCTGACCGGCGACGCGCTCGGCGAGGTCAGACTCCACGTCGGCCTACTGGCCCCCTCGGGCACGACGGGACAGCAACTCACCGCAGCGGAGCCGACCGGCCATCACGGGCCGACCGGCCATCACGGGCCGACCGGCCATCACGGGCCGACCGGCCAGCCGGAGGCGCCGGGCGCCGGTGCCGAGCTGGGCCGCCGGCTGGGCGTGCTGCTGGCACCGGGCCCGGACGGCGACGGGTGGTGGACCGGGGGCAGCGACACCGACGACGGGTTCGCGGTCTGGGAGACGTCCCCGCGCGAGGATGCCCGGACCCTGCGCCGGATGGTGGTGGTGGCCGACGAGCACCGCGACGCCGAGCTGAGCGCGTGGCTGTGGTCGCGGGGCGACCTGGTGATCCCCCCGCTCGCCCGGTATCTGCTGCACGCGGCCAAGGTGCGGTACCAGATCCGGGTGTGGCAGCGCGACCGCCCGCAGGACGACCACCACACCGGTACGGAGCAGATGGTCGAGCGCCTGCGCCCCCTGCTGACACCCGGTTCCCATGTGGAGCCGGCAGGCGTACGGGTCGGCACCTCGACCGATCTCGTGGCCGCCGCCTCGGGGCTCGGCGCGCTCCGCAGCGGGGAGATCGAGGCGGTGCGGACCGGCACCGCCCTGCTGGAGATGCGCCGGACGGTAGAGATCGCGGCGGCGAACATGGACGCGGTGCCCGGTATCCACGGCTGCCGCCGGGACGGGCGGGGTCCGTTCGACGACGACCGGTCGCTCGCGGCGTGGTTCATGAGCCAGTTGACCGACGACGCGGACTACCTGGAGCAGACGGTCCGCCGGGCCCGGCAGATCGGCACAATCAGCGCCGAGGTGATCAGCGAGGCGAGGGTCAGCGAGGCGAGGAGCGGCGAGGCGAGGAGCGGCGCGCTGGTGCCGATGCAGCAGGCGGCGCCCGTGGGCAGAGCGGTGGAGGGGCGGCACGACATCGACCGGACCCGTGGCGTGTTCGTCGTACACGGCCGTGACGGCAACGTACGCGACCGCATGTTCGACTTTCTCCGTACGCTGGAACTGCGTCCCCTGGAGTGGGAGACGCTGGTGGCGGCGTCGGACAGCACCGCCCCCTACCTCGGTGACGTGGTCGCTCGGGCGGTTTCCCTGGCCCAGGCGGCGGTGGTCCTACTCACCCCGGACGACCAGGTGAGCCTGCACCCGAGCCTGCGCAGTGCGAGCGACTCCGAGCAGGAGTCCGGGCCGGGCATGCAGGCCCGACCGAACGTGCTGCTGGAGATGGGCATGGCGTTGGCCACCTATCCCCGGCGTACGGTGTTGATCCAGGTCGGCGAGCTGCGCCCGATCGCGGACCTGAACGGTCTCAACTTCATCCGGCTCAACGACAGCCCCGACTGCCGACGGAAGATCGCGGGACGGTTGCGGCAGGCCGGATGTCCGGTCAACGACGAGGGCTCGGACTGGTTGGCCCCGGGTCGGTTCGCCGATCTGGACGCCTACCGGCGGCGGCCGCAGCCGTAGCGGTCAACGACTGTTCAGGTGCGCGGCGACGTCCAGTACGTCGATCTTCCCGATCTCGCCCGGCGGGATCACGATCCGCAGTTCGGGACAGAACATCCGGCTGCGGGAGTGGGTGAGGAACGAGTCCACGATCTCCTTGAGTAGGTCCTCGCGCCCGACCGGGCCGATCCTCGCCAGTCCGGAGCCGACCAGGGGCATCGCCACCGCGCCGAGCTGCCCGTGCCGATGGACCGCCTCCCAGAGGCGGTCCAGGCTCTCCCGCAGATCGGCGAGGCTGGACCGGGCGACCAGGTCGTTGCCCATGTGGCTGTAGGCGAGCCCGAAGATCCGCTTGCCGGACTGGTTGAGCACCGCCACGGTGCCGATCGGGTAGCGGGTGAGCTTGCCGCGTCGTTTCGTGGCTCGGCTCTCGCTGCCCGACTTGGGCACCTGGGCGAGTGCCGAACGCAGGTCGCGGTCGAGCCAGAGCCGGTCGCCGCCGTACCGGCGGCGCAGCAGCTGGCCCTGGATGCTGGCGCTGTTGATCACCACATCCCGGTTGGTCGCCGTGTCGAAGGTGTCGCTGAAGCCCACCACGAGGTGGGCGTCCTCCTGCGCGAACAGGTCACCGTCGAGCACCACGATCCGGGTACGCAGCGACGGGAACGCGCGCTGGGTCAGGCTGCGCGGCCGATTCTGCTTCTGCCGGCGCAGCTCCGCGACCAGTTCGGCGATCTCCTCGTCGGCCGGGTCCTCGGCCAGCAGCGCGCGACCGGTCTCCAGCGCCCGGTCGAACTGACCGACGTCGCGGTACGCCCGCAGCAGGGCCCGTTCGGCGGAGGCGCGGAGCAGCCTCAGTCGGCGGATCGGGCCCTCGGCGAACGCGTACTGCTCGGCGTCGAGCAGGGGACGTCCGCGCCACAGCTCACGCGCGGTGTGCAGCAGCCCCAGTGCGGTGGCGGGGTCGGAGCCGTGTGCCTGCTCGACGATCCGCCGGTAACGGAGCACGTCGACCTGTTCCGGGTCCAGCACGAGCTGGTACGCCGAGGTGTGTCCACGGTCGGTGCGCAGTATCTCCGAGCTCTCGCCGGGATGTTCCGGGTCGAGCAGCTTCCGTAGCTCCACTATGCGTTTCTGTACGCTGATCCGCTCCCTGCGCCGGTCCGGCCGCACCGACGGCGGCCAGATGTCGCGGAACAGCTCGTCCACCGTGACCATCTGTCCCTCGGCGAGTACGAGCCGGATCAGCACCGAGGTCGTGATCGGCGCGAGTCTCGTGGTGTGCCCGTCGATTTCGACGACGGTGCGGCCGAACATCGTTATCCGGCAACGCATCGGCACCCCTCCCACGTCCGGCCCGAATACCGCGATTCGAGCGTACGGAGGCCCGGTTTCGTAAGCAAACCGGAAGCAGACCGGAAGCGGACGGGATGCGGGTCGGGGCTTTTTCCGGAAGCTCGTCCGATGGTCTGCTGGACCCTGTCCGGCGGGTGCGGCCATTGGCGAGTGAAAGGGGCGATGTCACGGATGAAAGCCACCAATCACGACCAGTTGCTCCGCAATCTACGGGAAATTCTGGTCGATCTTGTCCGGTGCGAACTACCACCGTCGGCGTGGGATCGGGTCGAACGTTCCATCACGGTGATCAACACAGCTTTGTCGACCTCCGAGTGGTCGGCGATATCCACCGAGACGGCCGTACTCGAATCCGTCGTTCCCAGTCGGGCGAGGCCACTGGACAGCCCTCCCGAGCCGGTGTCGGCCAGCCTCCGGGAGCGGATCTCCACGCTGATCCACCGGGTCGACCAAAAGTGGGGTGAGGACGATGGCGGAAAGAAGCGCCCCGGAAAGCGCTGACCTGACCGGCCTCGAATTCGCCGGGCACCTGTTCGTCGCGCTGACCGGGCCGGAGCGGAGCCCGGGGTACGACCACCTCACCGAGGTCTGGCGCCGGTGCGCGGAGATCCTGGGGATCGGTACGCCGATCGAGGCGCTCGGGCTGCCCGCCGTCCTGCCGACCACGCCCGACCTGCTGCCGCCCGGCAGCGGTCCGGTGGCCGCGGCGCAGCGGCCCGGCGCCGAGGTCCGCCAGGCGTTCGTCTACCGGGAACACGACCTGCTCTGCCTGTCGGCGATGCTCGTGGCCCGGGGCCCGGACGAGGGCTGGAGCGAGTTGGAGCGGGACTGGGCGCGGGTTGTCGGGGCACCGGACGACCTACCGCTGGGTGAGGCGAGGTTGCTGCTCGGGCAGCGACGCGGTCGGGCACGCTGGCTGCGCGGCCCCACCCGGGTTCCGCTCGGCCGGCGGGTTCCGGCGCGCCGGCGACCGGGTCGGCGGGCTGCCACGGCCGTGGTCACCGGCGATGGACTGGCGGTCCGTGAGCTGTCACCGGCCGGGGACGACCGGAGCCGGCGCCGGCTGGTCGTGACCGCGCCGCCCGGTGACGGCGACCGGCTCGGCTCCTGGGCCTGGGCGGCCGGGCGCCCCGAACCCGCGCCGTTCGCCCGCTACCTGATGCACGCCGCGATCCTGCGGTACGAGCTGCGGGTGTGGCTCGCCGGACAGCACTTCCGGCAGCTGCGGCACCGGGCCGACGCGACCCTCGGCGAACTGCTGCCGGCGCTCGCCGCCGAGCCCGACGGGTCGCCCGGCCGGTGGAACGGGTACGCCCGCCGGCTGGACCTGCTGGTCGCGGACGAGGCGGGCCTGGTCGGTGCCGCCGCCCAGTTGCGCGGCATGCGCCGTACGGTGCAGATCGCCTCGGCGAACATGGCCCAGGCCGTCCGGACCGAGGAGCCCGGTTCGGCGTACGGCGGCTTCGATCCGTTCGCCGACGATCGTGACCTGGCGGTGTGGTTCGAGCAACAGCTCGACGACGACGTCGAGTACCTGGAGGCGGCGCTGCACCGGGCCGGCACGGTCGGCGCGCTGCTCGACCAGAGCGTGCAGCGCTGGGAGGCGCGGCGGCGGGAACGCCTGGTGCTGGTGCAGACCGCCGTCCTCGGGGCGGTGGTGATGGTGCTGACGGCGACCCAGGCGTTCCAGTACCGGGTGCCGCTGCCCGGTCCCGTACAGCCCGCCGTGATCGCCACCCTCGGGGCCGTCACCTTCTCCCTCCCGCTGGTCGTGGTCCGGCTGACGTTCGCCCGTCGCGGCGGCACGACCGTGTCGCTCGAACGGCTGGGCCTGGCCTCGCTCGTGGCGGCGGTGGTGTGGACCGCCCTGTCCTGGGCCAGCCACCGGGTCTGGCCCGGCGTCGCCGACTGGTGGTGGACCGGTGCCGCGGTCGTGGTCGCCTTCGCCCTGACCTGGGTCGGCATGTCGCTGGCCCGACGGTGGTCCGTCAGGGAGATACAGCAGGCGCGCCGGACGCCCATGAAGGAGTGATCCGTGTACCACGCACAGGCACATCCGAGCTGGATATGGACATCCTGAATCAGGATCGGCGGAACACAGTGGACGACACAATCGATAATTCGTCGCAGGACCTTCATGTCCCCATCCCCCGTACGGACGACACGGTCACGCCGGACGAAACGCGCGACGATGCCGACCGGTTCGCCGAGCTCGTTGCCGTACTCGCCGAGATCCGCGGTGAACTGGTCCGGGGGAACGAACGCGCGGTCGCCCGCGAAAGGGTGATCGACCGTCTGCACGAGGAGAACCAGCGGCTCCGGGCGGGCGAGTACCGCGCTCTGGTTCGGCCACTCGTGACCGATCTACAGAGCCTGCGCAACGACCTGCTCCGGCAGGGCGCCGGACTGGCCGAGCCGGTCAGCCCCCGGGCCGCCGCGAACCTGCTGGCCAGCTTCGCCTTCAGCGTCGAGCTGACCCTGGAACGGGTCGGCGTGCAGGTGCTGCGGGCCGAGCCGGGTGTTCCGTTCGAGCCCGGTACGCACCGGGCGGTCGGCGTGGTCCCCACCCTCGACCCGGATCGGGACGGCACCGTCGCCGCACTGGTCAGCGACGGATACCTGGACGTGGCGGCGGCCCGACCGCTCGTGCCGGCGTCGGTCACCGTACACCGTTTCACCGGACCCCCGGCCGAGCCGGCCGAATCACGCTCGGATGAGGAGAGCTGATGTCCCAGGAACAGGTCACCTATTTTGGAATCGACCTCGGAACCACCTACTCGGCCATCTCGTACATTGACGAGACCGGACGGCCGACGGTCGTGCGGGACGTGATCGCCGAGAGCGACACGATGCCGTCCGTCGTCTATTTCGAGAGCGCCGACAACGTCATCATCGGCGCCAACGCCCGCAACATGGCCCGGATCGACCCGGAGAACGTGGTCGAGCGGGTGAAGCGGCAGATGGGCCGGGAACGCCAGTGGGAGTTCTTCGGTACGACGCAGAATCCGGCGTCCATCTCGGCGCTGATCCTGCGCCGGCTCGCCGACTACGCGCAGGAGTACACCCAGCGCGAGGTCAAGCAGGTGGTCATCACCGTCCCGGCGTACTTCGGCATGCTGGAGCGGGACGCGACCCGCAACGCCGGGACGATCGCCGGCCTGGACGTGATCGGCATCGTCCCGGAGCCGGTCGCCGCCGCTTTGCAGTACGAGATGATCGGCGACGCCACCGAGAAGACCGTGCTCGTCTACGACCTCGGCGGCGGTACGTTCGACACCACCGTCATCCGGGTCACCGCCGGGGCGATCGAGGTCCTGTGCACCGACGGCGACCAGGAACTCGGCGGCACGGACTGGGACGACCGGCTGGTACAGCACCTGTTGCAGGAGTTCACCGCCGCCGCGAACCCGACCGAGGACCCGGCCGAGGACGCGCAGTTCATGCAGGAACTGATCATCACCGCCGAGCAGGTCAAGCGGGCCCTGTCACAGGTGTCGTCGCGACCGGTCCCGCTCCGGTTCGCCGGCGCCTCGGCCGTGGTCACGGTGACCCGCGAGACGTTCGAGGAGATCACCCGGGACCTGCTCGACAACACCATCGCGATCACCGACCGCACCCTCGGGAAACTGGGCGACAAGAGCGGCAGCGGCAGCCCCAAGGACCTGATCGACGAGGTCCTGCTCGTCGGCGGATCGACCAAGATGCCGGCGGTGTCCGCCCGGCTGACCGAGACGTACGGCTGGCGCCCGCACCTGCACGACCCCGACCTCGCGGTCGCCAAGGGAGCGGCGAGGTACGCGCTCAGCCGCGCGGTCTGGCGTTCCGACGACACCGCCGGGGCGGACAGTACGCCGCCGAGCGCCAGCGAGCGCGCCGAGCGGATCAACACCCTCGCCGGCCTGACCGGCCTGGCGCCGGAGGCGATCGCCCAGGTGTCGGAGAAGCGGATCACCACCGTGCTGCCGAAGGCGTTCGGGGTACGGCTGGTCGACGCCTCGAAGCCGGACTACGACGAGTCCAACCCGGAGGCGTCCTTCTACATCGCGCACATGGTGCACGCGGACGACCCGCTGCCCAGCGGCCCGCACCGGCTGGACGCGCTCACCCTGGTCGACAACCAGCAGGCCGTCGAGGTGGTGGTGTACGAGCAGGCGGGCACGGTGGAGAGCCCGGACCTGTTCGCGAACAAGCCGGTGGACAAGGGTGCCGGGCTGATCAGCGGGCTACCTCGGCTACCGAGGCACTCGCCGCTGCTGATCACCATGACGGTGAACGAGGACGGCCTGCTCACCGTGCACGCGGTCGAGCCCGGCTCCGGCCGGGACCTGACCATCGAGGTCCGGGTGAGCACCCTCACCGAGGAGGAGATCCCGCAGTTGCGGGCGATGGTGTCGGCGATCGCGGTCAGGTCCTGACTTGTCCACCTTCGACACCGCCCGCTACGACCGGGAGGTCATCGGCCCGCTCCGCGGCCGGCACGGCCGATTGCCTCCCGGCGACCTGCGGGTCCGCTACGCGATCGAACCGGGCATGGACCGGTCCGCGATCGAGGAGCGGCTGCGCAAGGTACGGATGTACTGGAACCAGAAGGCGACCGGCCCGGCCGCCCAGGCCGCCACCCGGGTCTGTCAGCGGCTGCTCGCCGCCGACGAGGAGATCGTCCGGAGCGCCGGTGCCCGGATGCTCGACCCGACGTGGTGGCAGCAGCAGGCCGCGGAGCACGGCGAACGGGCGAAGGCCGCCGTGACCGACCTGGTCCGCGACCTGCGTGACTCGTACGGGGGCACCGGTCGGATCACCCGTCAACAGCTCGCCGCCATCGTCACCCACCACCAGGCGTCGCTGCGCCAGGGACAGATCGACAGCGCGGTGCAGCAGGCCAGGCTCGCCGTGGTGGATCCGGTCGAACTGCCGCAGGAGAGCGGGATCGACCGGACCGCGTACCGCAGTCTGAGCGAGAACCTGGCCATCGCCGGGGTGCCGACCATCGTCCAACTGCTCCACCCTGACCTGCGCCAGCCGTTCCGCCTCGCCCACGGCTTTGCCGTGCCGGGGCGGACCGAACTGAGGCTGGACGCGGCCACCGTCGACCAGCAGACGACGGCGTCGAACACCGCCGCCTTCTCCTCCACCGTCCAGGCCCGCAAGAACGCCCTGGTGGCGCTGCGTACCGCGGCGAAGCAGGGGCGGGACCTGACCACGCTCGCGCTCTACCAGGTGGTCGAGCAGCTGCGGCAGGGCAGGGCGAACGGCCTGGCCGACCGGATGCTGGTGCGCGGCGCGGTCGAACTCGGCCTGGCCGCCGAGGACGCCGAACTGCTGGTGCTGAGCCTGCCGGCGGTCAGCGGCACCCCGGTCAGCGCCGCCGGCCAGGTGCGGGAGCTGCTGGGCCGGGGCGAGCTGCGGACGGCGGCGCAGCGGCTGACGGCGGTGCCGGCCGGCGATCCGGACCGGGAGGCGATCCGGCAGGAGATCGCCGACGCCGAGCGCCGGCTGACCGAGCTGCTGGCCGAGGCGGACCGGGCGGCGGCGGACGACCGGGAGGAACTGGCCGAGCAGTTGCTGCGCCGGGCCGCGGCGACGGCCTCCGACGACGAGCAGACGGCCGGGCGGCTGCGCCGGCTACGTCCGCCGCCGCCCGAGGACCTGCGGATCGAGCCGGCGGCCCGGACGGCGCTGCGCTGGACCGGACCGACCACGGGGCTGCCGGACCTGCGGTACCGGGTGGTCCGGGGCGCGGGCGGTCCACCGGCCACCCCCGGCGACGGCACGCTCGTGGCGGAGACCGCCGAGGTCACGGCCGTCGACACCGACCCGTTGGTGGCCCGGCCGTCCGGGTACGCGGTCTTCGTCGCCAGCGGCACCGGGACCTGGTCCCGCCCGGTGGCGGCGACGGTCACGGTCGCGCCACCGGTGGGGGAGGTGACCATCCGGGCCACCCGCCAGCGGGTGAGCGCGGCCTGGCGTACGCATCCGGCGGTGGTGGCGGTTCGGGTGCGGCGTACCGAGGGCCGGCGTCCCACGTCGGCGACGGACGGTGTCGTCGTCGAGGCCGCACCGGACGGGTTGACCGACGACGACGTCCGGGAGGGGGTCGAGTACTTCTACAGCCTGGTCGCGGTGTACCGGGACGAGGATTCCCGCGAGGTCGCCTCGACCATGGTCACCGTCTCGGCGGCGCCGCGACCGACGGCGAGCGCGGTGGAGACGCTCACCGTCGAGCCGGTCCGGGTGGACGGAAACCGGGCCCGGGTACGGCTCAGCTGGGTCCGTCAGCCCGCGATCGAGGTACGCGTCCGGCGCGCGGCGACCAGGCCGACCTGGCAGCCGGGCAGCCGGCTGTCGATCTCGGCGATCGACGGGTACGGCACCGAGGTGACCGGGCCGGTCGTCGACGTCGGCGAGCGCTCCTCGATGGAGGCGGACGTCCCGCTCGGCTTCCACATCTACGTGCCGTTCGCCGTCGGCGGTGAGGGCGTGCTCGCCGGCCGGTCCGTCGCCCAGGGGCTCGCCAACCCGGTCGACCAGCTCCGGGTCGAACGGGTCGGCGACCGGGTGGCGGTCTCCTGGGTCTGGCCGGAGCAGGTGAGCATCGCGGAGGTGAGCTGGGAGCGGGACGGCCGCTCGTCGTCGGTGACCCGGGTGACCCGCAACCAGTACGTCCAGGAGAACGGCTGCCGGCTGAGCGCGGACGCCCGGCCCGGTCGGGTCACGGTGGTGGGCATCACCGCGGGTGCGAACGGCGAGGCCCGCTCGCCCGCGGTGGTGGTCGACGTGCCGGGGCGGGCCGCGCGCCTGCGCTACACCATCGCCCGGCCGGCCGGGCTGCGCAACCGCCTGTCCCGCCGCCGGGTCGTCACGGTCACGGCGGAGGCCCAGTGCAGCGTCGAGGAGCTGATCGTGGTGGCCCGGCCCGGACCGGTCATGCCGGTGCGCCCGGCCCAGGGTACGGAGATCGTCCGCGCCTCCGGGCTGGACTTCAGCGCGGGGCAGAGCCGGCAGATCGAGTTCGAACTCCCGCCGGACCTGCCCCGCCCGTACTGGATCCGTTGTTTTGTCGAACCGCCAACCGGTGTGACCCTGGTGGATCCGCCGGTCGACCACTTGAGGGTGTGACCGATGCGCGGAAAGAGTTTCTGCCCCTACTGCTACCACCGGATTCCGCTGCGGAAGCTGTGGTACCAGTGCAACGGACGAGGATCGAACAAACGGGAGGGTTGCCGGGCCGAGTCGTCCGACGAGGCGCGGGCGAGGGAGTTCAAGTACACCGCCAAGCTGCGCCCGTCGTACGGTCCGCCGAGGTTCCGCCCCACCAGGGCGCCCCGGCAGGGGACCTGCCCGGACTGCGGCGGCGTCAGCGGGATCCGGGTCTGCCCGAACTGCCACACGCCGCTGCCACCGGGCTTCGAGGACTCGCGCAGCCCGCTGATCGCCATGATCGGGGCGAAGAACACCGGCAAGACGGTCTATCTCACCGTGCTCGCCAACGAGCTGCGGACCAGTCTGCGTCGGCGGTTCCAGGCCGACGTCCGGCTCACCGCCGACCTCCAGGACGACCAGGAGTCGTCACTCCAGCGGCTGGACAAGCAGATCGAGCTGCTCTACCACAAACGTACGCTGTTGGACTTCACCAGGTCGGCCGCGGAGAACGACGGCCGGCGGGACGCGCTGGTCTTCGAGTGGCGCCAGGCCCGCCGCCGCCGGCTCGCCGGCACCCACCTCCGGACCACCTACCTGTCGTTCTACGACACCGCGGGCGAGGACTTGAGCAGCCGGGCCAACACGGTCGAACTGAAGTACCTCGACGCCGCCGAGGCCCTGATCGTGCTGCTCGACCCGTTCATGCTGCCGCAGGCCCGTGACCGCCTGCACGTACCGAAGGAGGCGATCAACGGCCAGCCGATCATGGAGGTGCTCGGCAACGTCACCGACACGCTGCGGGAGAGCCGCCGGATCGGGAACAGGCGGATCGACCTGCCGGTCGCCGTCGTCTTCGCCAAGATAGACGCGTTCTTCGAAGCGCTCGGCAGCGACCATCGGCTGCTCAACCCGCCGGACAGCAGCACCGGCTACTACGACGAGACCGCCGGCCGGGACACCCACGAGGACGTACGCGCGCTGCTCGACGACTTCGGCGCGGACGCCGTCGACACCCACCTGACCGCGCACTACCGCGACTTCCGCTACTTCGCCGTGTCGGCACTGGGCGCGCAGCCGGACTACCGGGGGGCGGCGGTCGAGTCCGGCGGCGTACGGCCGTTCCGGGTGGACGAGCCGCTGCTGTGGCTGCTGAGCCGCTTCGGGGTCGTCCCGTCCCGGGAGCGGAAATGAGCGACGGATTCGAAACCCTGATCTACACCGACTGCCGTCCGGGCCAGGGCCTCCAGGGGTCACCCGGCCTCCAGTTCCAGGCCCGGTCGCCGGACGCCGATCCGGAGGCGATGAAGCTGGTCCAGTCCACCCTGCTCTACGAGTCGCCGACGAGCTGGATGGGGCAGGGGCGGCCGGTCGGGTCGTACCCGCGTTCCCTGGCCCACGTCGTGGACCGCTACTACGCGACCGGCGCCGGGGTGTACCTCGGCCGGGAGGCGAACGGCGCCCGTGAGGGCAACCAGCTCACCCACGCCGTCGTCACCACCGACCCGGACGCGTACGGTGCGGTCCGCCCGGCGCAGCTCTTCGGGGCACCGTTCTGGACCACCGAACCGGCCCCCACCACCCACTGCGACCCGCTCGGCGACGACGACTGGGAACCGGGGCCGCTCGACGCGTCCCGGGTCCAGGAACTCGTACGCACCACGCCGGGCGGGCGTGACCTGCTCACCGCCCTGCTCTCGGCGTTGCAGCGGCTGCCCGAGCCGAACGCCCCACGGGTGCTGTTCGTCTGCGACGACCCGCTGCCGGTGCTGGGCTGGATCACCGCCGGCACGCTGCTGCTGCCGCAACGGCAGGCGCTCGGCGTCAGCTTCAAGGTCTTCACCACCCGCCCGTCGTACGCCGTCGCGCAGGTGCTCGCCGTCCACCCGGACTGGAACCGCCAGCACCCGACGGTGGCGAACGACCAGGGGTACGTCGTGATCGACCTGACCCGCAACGAGTGGACCCCGGTGGCGCCCACCGCCTCGGCGTCGCTCTGGGCCGGCCTGTTCTGCACCGGCGACCCGTACGACGTGGTGGACGCCGTGGAGGTCGGGGTGACGCTGGGACTGCCCGACGAGCAGACGGTGCCGGTGGTCGCGGCCGCCGTACTGGGCCGACAGCCGGAGCCGGAGCATGTGCTGCCGCTGGTCCGCTGGCTGCGGGACGGGCCGGCGGAACAACTGCGCAGCTACGGCGGGGGCGTCGCCGACCTGCTCACCCGGGACGTGACCGGCCTGCCGGCCGCCGCGCTCGGTGTGCTGGACGAGGTCGCGCTGGCTGGTCACCGTACCGATCCCGGCTCGCCGGTGTGGGGCGCGGACCGGGTCGCCGCGATCCGGCAGGCGCTGCTCGCCGCCGAACTGCACGTGGCGGTCACCGGCGGTGCATCCGGCTCGGATCGGGTGCCGCGGCTGCCGGAACCGCTGTGGACCGCCCGGCACCGGCGGGAGGGCCAGCGACGGCTGGCCGAGACGCTGGCGTCGGCCGCGCCCTCGGGCTTCGAGGCGGCCCTGCGGGTCGCCCGGCGGTTCGAGTTGGCCGCGCCGATCCGGGACGTGCCGGCGGCGGCCAGGGCGTTCGTCCTGGACTGGGCCGACCACCCCGAGCACGGGTACGACCCCGCGCTCTGGCCCGACGACGGCATCCTCGCCGACCTCTGCCGCGACGAACTGCGGCACCGGGCCGCCGGCAGCCCGCAGGCCGCGCAGACGATCGCCGACGCCTGGTGGCCGATCCTCGAACCCCGGTTGCAGACGGTCGAGACCGACCTGGACCGGGCGGTGCTGTCGGCGGCGGTGCTGCACCTGCCGGCACCGCGCCGGCGTGAGCTGGTCCACCAGTTCCTTCGGGGCGCGCTGGTCGACGCCAGGTCGAGCGCCGGGCTGGTCGGTGTGCTCTTCGCCCGCAGCCCGGCGAACCCCGACGAGTGGGAACTGCTGCTCCAGGAGGTTCCGCCCCGGACACCGCTGCCGCCGGACGTCTTCCGCTCACTGCGGGCCGCGCTGCTCGACGCCGACCTGTTGCCGCAGCGGGAGCTGAAAATGTGCCGGCAGCTGCGGAAACGGGGTCTGTTCGTACCGGACCAACCGCTGGCGCAACTGCTCGACGCGGTCGAGTCGCTGCCCGACCTGACCCGTGAACTCGCCCGCGCCACCCGCCGGAACAGGATCCTGTCGGCCACGCTGGCCGTCCTGCCGCCGAACGTGGTGCGGACGTACGCGGACGACCTGCGCACCGCGTTGCTGGACAACCGGCGGCCGGACGTGGTGGTGGATCTCCTGGCCGAGCTGCCCGGACTCGTTCCGGCGTACCTCGACCAGCTCTGCGAGTCGACCCGCAGACCGGGTCAGGTGTGGCACGCGGTCACCGCGTTCCTGATCGGCACGGACGCCCGGACGCTGCCGAAACTCGGCCGGGCGAAACGGTCGGAACTCGGCCGGGCCGGGCAGCGCTGGCTGGCGCGGGCCAACGAGCGACAGGTCGCCGCCGCCACCGAACTGGTCCGGGACCTGGAACGCCGGGAGTTGACCGCCCGGTGGGAGGAACACGTCACGACCGCCAAGGAACGGGGCTGGCTGGGCCGGCTCTGGCATCGGAGCAGGTGAGCCATGTCCTACACCTATAACTACCACGACGAGGGCGATCACGGCGGTCAGTACAACCTGCTGTGGCCGCTCGTGCTGATCGGCGGGTACGTCTTCCTCTGCCTGCCCGTGCTCTTCTACTTGTTCACCTCGCTCGCGGTGATCGCCGTACCGTTGACCGTGCTGGCCGGAGTGGCGTTCGCGGTGCTCCGGGTGGTGAGCACGCTGGCCGGGCGGGCACCGAAGGCCCGGATCGTCACGCCGGCCGACGAGGCGGCCAGGTACGCGAAACGGATCGAGCGCGACCCCGAGTTCAGGGTCGACGTCGCCTGGCCGAGCTACTTTCTCGGCCAGGTCCGCCACGACCAGTGGGCGGCGGCGCGGTGGGTGTTCCAGGACCTGCGGTGGGTCGGGCAGCGGGCCGCCGGGTACCTGTCCCGGGACCGGCTGAAGTCATTCCTGATGCTCTGGCCGCTGTTCCTGCTGTTCGCCATGATCGGGTTGTCGGTCGGTCTGCTGCTCGGACTGGTCCTGGCCGTCGTGATCAACGCTCTGGTCACGGTCGTGCTGCTCGGGTACGGCTTCGCCGCCGTCGGCGTGCTCCGGGCGGCCGGATCCGTACGGCAGCGGCTGCGCAGGTCCCAGCCGATCTGCGCCAAGTGCTACCACATCTCCCCGCTGCCGGCGTACCGCTGCCCCGGCGACCACCCCGACGGCAAGAACCTGCACCGGGACCTCCGGCCGGGCCGGCTGGGCCTGCTGTGGCGACGCTGCGTCTGCGGCACCCGGTTGCCGACCAGCCGGGGACGGGCCGGCCGCACCCTCGTCGCGGTCTGCCAGAAGTGCGACCAGCCGTTGCCCAGGGGCGCGGCGGCCGTCACCGACGTGCGGATTCCGGTCTTCGGCGCCCCCTCGGCCGGCAAGACCCAGCTCATCTCCAGCGGGGTGGTCGGGTTGGTAGACCTGAGCGGGAAACGGAACCTGGTGATCAAGATGGCCAGCGACGACGGCGACACCCATCTGCGGACCTACCGTCAGGTCGTCGGCACCGACGTGCTGCCGACCAAGACCGGCACCGAGAAACCGGTCGGGGTCGCGGTGTCGCTGCGGCGGCGCAACCGGCAGGTGCTGATGCACGTCTTCGACGCCGCCGGCGAGGCGCTGTCGCGGGCCAGCGGCAACGCTGACTACTCGTACCTGGACACGGCCAGGACGCTGCTGTTCGTACTCGACCCGTTCAGCATCCCGGATGTTCGGGACGAGATGACGTCGGCGTACCCGCACCTGGCGCAACAGGCCAACGTGGCCCGGGACGCGCCCGAGGACTCGTACAACGGCACCGTCAACCGGCTGCGGCAGTACGGCGTCCGGACCAACCGGCAGCGGGTCGCGTTCGTGGTGACCAAGGTCGACCTGGTCACCCAGATGCCGATCGGCGGCGGGCTCACCGTGGGTCGGTCCGCCTCGGACGCCGTACGGCGCTGGCTCACCGACCGTCGCCTGGAGAACCTGCTGCTCGCCGCCGAGCGGGACTTCGGCGCGGTCGAGTACTTCGCCATCTCGGCCAAGGAGAGCGACCGGCACAACGCGCTGGCCCCGTTCGCCTGGCTGCTGAAGCAGGAAAAGTTCGCCCTGACCGGCTGAGGAGTGTTCGACATGACCGACCAGGAGACCCCAACCAGACATCCGGTCCCCGGCGGGTACTGGGCCGGCCGGGTGGTGCTGATCGTCGCGCTGCTCGGTGTGCTGGCGACGGCGGTTGTCGTCCTGGCACTCGCCAGCGCCGACGAGGCCGCGCCCGTACCCTCTCCCACGCCGACGGCGGGCGTCACACCGTGACCACGGGAGGTTGCCGACGTGTCCGATCCGGCTGATCTCGCCGCCCGGTGGACCCGTTACTGGGAGCTGCCCGACCTGCCCGAGCACGCGGACGAGGCGGAGGAACTGCTCACCGGGCTGGTCGAGCTGCGGGCCGAGTACGCGGCGATGGCACCCGGACCCGACCGGGACCTCGTCGCCCTGTACGTCGGCCTCGCGCTGACCCAGTCCGACGAGGTGGACGACCAGCGGGCCGCCATCGGACTGCTGGCCGGTCCGGTACGGCGGCTCCCGCCGGAGGAACCCTGGCTGGCCGGCGCCGCCATGCGGCTGGCGCAGGCGATCGTGCTCGCCGGTCTGCCGGCGGACGCGCCCCGAGTCACCGAGGCGGCCGTCCGGGCGGCCGAACTGGTCGATCCGTCCGAGCGGTGGCAGTTCTGGCTGCTGCTGGCGAAGCTGTGCCAGCTGCACTGGGACACCGGGCCGTTCGCCGAGCTCAGAGCGGCGTCGATCACGTTCGCCACGGCCGGACTGGCGGTGCCGGCGCCCCCGGAGATGCCGTTGGAGTTGCACTTCCTCCGGCTCCTGGCGGTGCTGGCCGGACCGGACGGGGCACAACGGCTGAGCACCGAACCGGCACTGGTCGACCAGGCGTACGCCGCGTGGCGGTCGGTGTCGGGATCGGACAGCCGGGACCGGTTGTCGCTGGCCCTGGCGCTCGCCGCGTCCCTGCTCTGGGAGTCCGGCCGGTTTCCGATTCCCCCGCCGGTCCTGCGCGTCATGTACGAGACCGGCATCCGGGCCCCCGGCCTGCCGGACGAGGTCCGCAACCGGGTCCGGGCCCAGCTGGCCGGCTCGAAGGCGGTCCTGGCCGCCCTGGGCAACCTCCCGCCGGGGGAGAGCGCCTACGCCGACGTCAAGGAGATCGCGACCGCCGTCGGTGGGCTGGACGGCGACACCGACGAGCTGGGCCGGGAACTGCTCGCGCTGGTCAGGAAGGCGCTACCCGCCCTCGGGGCCGACCGGGCCCTCGACATCGGGGACCGCGCGGCGCAGGAGAGCGCCCTGGTCGCACTGCTCGACCTGTTCGAGGGGGCGGGTGACGTCGGCGGGCCCACCGGACGGCTGGCCCGGATGGCCCGGCTCGCGAAGGAGGTCGACCGGACCGGTGATCCACGGTTGCGCGCCGAGCTGACGGCATCGGCGAGCCGGCTGGCCCGCGATTTTCCCGACGACGAGTTGATGCGGTCGGTCGCCTGGCTGCTGCCGCTCATGACGTACGCCGCGCAGCCGGGTGCGGCGGCGCGACCGGTGCCCGAGGAACTGCTGCGACCGCCCGCCTCGGCCGGGCTGCCGGTGGCCGTCGTGCGGCTGGGACGCCTGGTCACCACGTTGGCCCGAGCCAACGAGGCGGGGGCCGACGCGCTCAGGCTGCGCGGGCTCGCCGACGAACTGGAGCCGATGCTCGCCGAGGCGGGCCTGGGTACCAGGTTGAGTGCCTGGACCCTTGAGACGATCACGATGATCCGGCTCCGGGTGGCCCGACTCACCCGCGCGCCGTCCGACGTACGGGCCGCGGTGGATCGGGGCGAACAGACCGTACGGATGGTCGGCGGGCCGGACCGCCCCAGGTGGGAACAGGTGGCCCGGTACCTGGCCGAGGCGCTGCGCCTGCGTGATGGCGGTGCCGGCGCCGATCGCCGACGGGCCCGTGACCTGGATCTGGCGAGCCTGCGCGGCCACGCCTGGCAGACCATGCTCCAGTCGGGTACGCGGCACGCGGTGGCCGCCGCCACCCGGGCCGCCGCCACGGCCGCCAGGGTCGCCGCGAACTGCTTCGACGACCGGGCGTACGACGACGGGGTCCGGGCCCTCGACGCCGGCCGGGGCCTGGTGCTGTACGCCGCCACGGCATCGCGTTCGGTGCCGGAACTCCTGCGCGGCGCCGGCCGTCCGGACCTGGCCGACGAATGGTCCGCGGCCGACGGGGCCGGACCCCGGACCGGCTACGTCCCGGACGACCTGCGGCACCGCGCCCTGCTGGTGCTGACCGGGCTGCGCTCGGCGACCGCCGCCACCCGGGTGACCACCACCGGCACCGGATCGACCCGCCTGCTCGATCCACCGGAGCTGGACCAGATCCGGGCGGCACTGACCACGATCGGGCTCGACGCGCTGGTCTACCTGGTGCCGGGCGCGCCGGGCCGGGCCGGCGCGATAGTGGTCGTCTCCGCGACCAGGCCGACGGCCGTGCTGCCCGCCCCGACGCTGACCCCCCGTACGGCACCGGCCGTCGTCGACTACCTGCGCGCCACGCGGGACCGGCAGGCCGCCACCGAGCGGCGGATCGAGGTCGAGGCGCGGTGGCGGGACGCGCTCGACCGGCTGGGCGAGTGGGCCTGGCCGGCGGCGATCGAGCCGTTGCTCGACCATCTGCGCGGCTGGCGGCTGGGGCGGGAGCCGAGGATCGGGCTGGTCCCGATGGGCGTGTTGGGTGCGGTGCCGTGGCACGCCGCCAGTCGTACCCGGCGCGGCCGCACCCGGTACGCGGTCCAGGACCTCCAGCTGTCGTACGTGCCGTCGGCGCGGCTGCTGTGCGAGGTCGCCGCCGCACCGGCGACGATCGGCGAGGACGCCCTGATCGTCGGCAACCCCGACGAGTCGCTGAGGGGGGCGGCCGAGGAGGCGCGGGCGATCCGGGACGCGTTCTACCCCCGTGGCCGCTACCTCGCCGGCGACGCGACCGCGGACCGGGTACGCGGCTGGCTCGCCGGACGGACCAGATCCGGTCACCGGGGCGTACTGCACCTGGGATGCCACGGTCTCGCGTCACCGGCACAGCCCTGGCTGTCCGAGCTGACCCTGGCCGGGGGACAGAAGCTCACCGCGGGCGAGTTGCTGGACCTCGTACCCGATGGTTCGACGCTGGTGGACCTGGTCCTGCTCTCGGCCTGCGAGACGAACGTGACCGGTGAGGACTACGACGAGGCGTTCAGTCTCTCGACCTCGTTCCTGGTCGCCGGGGCCCGGTCGGTGATCGGATCCTGCTGGCCGGTGCCCGACGACGCGACCGCGCTGCTCATGTACATGGTGCACCACCACCTGCGGGAGCGGGGACTGTCGCCGGCGGCGGCGCTGCGCGCGGCGCAGCTGTGGATGCTGGACCCGGACCGGGCGGCACCGGCGAGCATGACACCGGGGCTGCGGAACCTCGCCGACCGGGCCCGCTTCGCCAAGCCGATCGCCTGGGCCGGCTTCACCCACGTGGGCCGGTGAGCCGTACGTCGGTCGGGTCCGACCGCCGTGGACCATGGTCATTTAAGTGAGGTTGGTCTATGTTATGGCGGCCACCCCGGCTCCGAACACAGTGGAGGCACCATGGTCGCGCCGTCGCCGGCTCGGACGCGCAGCACGGTCGTGCTGATTGTCGTCGGTACGGTCTGGTTGACCCTGGCCGTGATCGCGGCCTGGGCCGGTCTGGTCGTACGCGATCCGGACGAGCCACCGCTGCGGATCGGCCTCGCCGCCGGGTTGCCGGTCGTGCTGGTGGGACTGGCCCTGCTCATGCCCCGGTTCCGGGCCTGGGTCGAGACGCTGGACCTGGCCGTACTGATCAATCTCCAGTGCTGGCGGGTCGCCGGTTTCGCGTTCCTCGCGCTGTACGCACAGGATCTGCTGCCGGCCAGTTTCGCCCTGCCGGCCGGTCTCGGGGACATAGTGGTCGGGTTGGCGGCGCCGTTCGTGGCGATCTACGTACTGCGCCGGGGACGGGCCGCCCGGCCGATTTTCCTCGGTTTCACCTTCTTCGGAATTGCGGACTTCGTCGTAGCGATCGGGCTCGGCATCATGAACGGCATCGGCGCGCGGGAAGCGCTGCCGGACGGCACACTGATCACCCCGCCCATGGCCGAGTTGCCGTTGAGTCTCATTCCCACGTTCGCGGTGCCCTTCCTGCTCGTACTGCACCTGATGTCGCTGGTCCGGTTCCGGGCCCACCTGGCCGGGCGGTAGCCGGTCGGCGGTCCCGCCGACAATCGGTCGAGCGACCACGGCGATCGTGGATACGACCGGACCGGTCGGTCCCGATCGGATAGATGACCAGGGGTGCCTTCGGAGACGCGAACAGGGCTACAGTTCGCGTCTATGCGACGGTGGTCACTGCGGCGGCGACGACGTGGTGGCCGCCGGATCGCCGCGGTGATTGTCGGGACGGGGACCGCCCTGATGCTGTCCGGCACACCGGTGCTCGCCGCCCCGAACACCACCGACGTCAGCCTCGTCTACTGCACCTCACCGGCGCGACGGGCGGACCTGGTGGCCGCGGTCGCGGTACTCGGTCTGGCACAGCGGGGAGCGACCCCGGACCGCATTCTCGCCGACGGCCGGGACCAATCGGTGGAGGAATGGCGAACCGCCCATCGCGATCAGTTCGACCGGGCCTGCGAGGCGTTGATCGCCGCCCGTCAGCACGACACCGGTGCGGCCGCGTCCGGCGGCGGTACGTCGTGGTGGTCGATCATCGGAACGGCACTCGTCACCGGTTTCCTCGGCTGGTTCTTCGGAGCCCTGCTCGCCGGTGCGGGTGCCCGCCGACTGGAGGCGGAGAACCTGCGTCTCGCGTCGATCGCCTTCGTCGGTGCCAGCCAGCGGCTCGTCCGCCTGCTGGCCGGCAAGCGCCCCGGCGCCCCGCCTCCGGACGACGAGGTGCACCAGTGCCGCAACGCGCTCGCGAACGCTCTCGACCAGGCGGGCGGCCGATGGTTCTGGCGTCGGCCGAGACAGCTGCGCGCGTCGCTGGACGGGCCGAGGTTCGGGCCGGCGATGACGCAGGGCTGGTGGGAGGACGACGAGACCGAGCGGCGCCGGGACCAGCTCGTCACGGACCTGTCCCGGCTCGGCAGCGAGATAGAACGGGTGGCCCAGGCGTTGCAGACCCCGGCCCGACCGCATCCGGGGATGTGGCGGGAGTGACCACCACCGAGACCACCGTGCAGGGAGACGACGTGCCGGAGCCCGACCCGATCGGCCCGACGAACCCGTTCGCCATTCCGGGTCTCCCGGCCGCGGACGCACCACTCAACCCGGTGGAACATCCCGAGCAGGAGAAACTGTACGTCGACGTCGACAACACCGGAATCGCGTACTCCGAATTCGCCGGGTCGATCGGTGATCCGCGTCAGTTGTCACAGCGCGGCCGGCTCATCGTCGTCACCGGCAGTTCGAGCACCGGCAAGTCGGCACTGATCAACAGGTGCGTCAACGATCTGGCGAGGAAGCTGAGAGCGGCGAACTTCCAACCGAAGATCGTCGATCTACAGTACGTCGCCTGGTCGGGTGACGACGGTGAGCAGGTGCAGTCCGCCTCCTCGCGTCGGCAGACCGTGATCGCCGCGCTGGCCACCGCGCTCTGGGCCGACCAGGGACTCATCAGTGCGGAGGCGCCGAACGTGTTCAGTTCGGGCCTCGATCCGATGCGGCACCTCGCCGCGCTGATGGACAAACGGGTGGTCGCGCTGGTGCTGTTGCCCTCGACCGACCTGGCGTCCGAACTGATGGAATACGCGCTCAGCGCCCCCGGAAAAGTGATCTTCTTCGGGGAGACCTCGGTGGACTGGGACCAGCAGCGGCACCGCGACTTCACCCGGCGGAATCTCGCTCCGCCGATCCATCTCCAGCTGGGCACCATCACGGTGGATCACGCCCTGGAGTTCACCACGCGTCGGTTGGACGAATCGCAACACCGGGATTCGCTGCCCAGGGTCGGAAGGGAGACGCTGGACGCGTTGACCAAGGACCGAAGTATGTCCATTGGTGAGCTTCAGACGCTATTCTACGGCTTGTACGATGAGTTCCGGCACCAGCCGCCCGGGTCGATCGGAGAAGTGACAATCGACCACATCGGCCGTTACTACATCAGGCACGCCCCGCGCCTCAACATGGTGTCCCCATGAGCGGCGGCACGGCCACCCGGATGGCGGACCGCAACCCGTACCCGCCGAGTGCGGTCGCGCAACTCGCGGCCTTCGGGTCCAGCCAGTTCACCATCGTCACCCCGCCGATCCGGCAGGCCATCGCGGCGCTCGACGAATACCTCAACCACCGGGAACGCGCCGACCCGAGCGATCCCGCCCCGCCCGGACAGGTGCTGGCGATCGTCGGCGACTACGGCAGCGGCAAAACCCACCTGGCGGCGTACCTGCTGCGCTATGCCGAGGAGCGGACCGGGGGTGCCGCCCAGACGCTGCACCTGACCGCGCCGCCGGAGACCTTCGTCGACCTGTACCGCACGTTCGTGAACAAGCTCCAGGAGCGCCGGGGCATAGTCGACACGCGGCTGCGGCAGTACTACGCGGACGTGGTGGCACAGGCGCTGCGGTCCTCCGCGGTGACCGCCGGCCTCGCCGACAGACTGGCCGCCGGCCAGGTCGACCCCGTCGGGGTCGTACGCGAGTTCCGGCTGCCGGAGAACGTGTTCCTCCAGCAGTTGCAGGAACGACTGCGGGCCATCACCGACGACGCGGCCTTCAGCGTGGCGCTGACCCTGCTGCTGCGGGGCGGCTTCGACGAGGCGGTGTGGGCGTGGTTCTCCGGGGGCGAGCCGTCCGAGGTGCTCCGGGAGCGCGGCATCACCACCTCGCTGATGGGCAGCGAGACGAAGGCGCTCGAAGCGATGGCTGTGTTCGCGCTGCTCATCGGGCACGGGACCAACCGCTTCGTGGTGGTGATCGACGAACTCGACCAGTTGATCACCGCTGCGGGCCGCCGGGCCGACGCGATCGAGGCGTTCAAGGAACTGCTCCGGGTGTTCGCCAAGTCCGGCACCTTCCTGGTCCTGGCCGGTCTGCCGGACCTGCTGGACGTGCTGCGTCGGGACGTGGTCGACCGGTTCGGGACCCCGGTACGGATGTGGAAGCTGACCACGGCGGACGCGCTGGAATACGTACGGGCCCGGCAGGGTGGCGGTTTGGCGCCGTTCGACGAGGAGACCGTACGGTTCGTGGTCGACACGGTCGACGGCTCCCCGCGCGGCGTGGTGACCCTGCTCTTCCACCTCTGGCGGCGCGCGTCGGGCACCGGCAAACCGGTGACCCCGACCATGGTGCACGAGGTGGCCCGGACCATCTACGACGTCGCCGACGGGGAGCGGGCGTCGAGCGACATCATCCAGGTGCTGCGCGGCCACGGCTGGGAGTTCATCCCGGACTTCCAGGTCGGCGACACCCCGGAGAGCCGGGTCGACTTCTGGGTGTTCATGGGCGGTCAGGAGAGCGGCTGCGCGATCCTGCTCACCGAGTCGCTGTTCACCGACGCCGACGTGGACCGGCTGGTCGAGCGGGCCCAACTGGTCGAGCGGCTGCACCAGTGCGAGGTGGTGCTGGTAGTGCTCGGGCGACAGCTACCGGAGCGGTACCAACGCCGACTCACCGAGGCGTACCACCGCGAGCCCCTCCGGTACGACCGGCGCTCGTTCGTCGACCGGTTCCTGGTCGAACTCAAGAGCATCGCGGCGAACCTGAGCGTGCCGGTCGACGACCAGCTGCCGGGTGCCCTACAGCAGTATCTTGAGCGTTTCAGCCGGCACCAGACGCGTACCCAGCACACCCTCGCCCAGTTGACCGGCCAGGTCGAACGGGCGCTCGGCGAACTGGCCCGGATCCGGTCGGCCCCCGTACGCGGCACCGAGCCGGCCGGGCTGCCGACCTCGACCGCCGACGGGCAACCGGGGCCGGCAGGGTTGCCCGCCGCCCTGCCCGCTCCGGTGGCCGAACTCTTCACCGACGCGCTGACCTCCGTCGACATCGCCGCCCCGATGGAAACCGTGCTGCGAGCCGCGTTCGACCTCTCCGCCGCCACCGACAACGTACGGATGGTGGTGCGGGCCGGGCTGCCGACCGACGGCGTCCAACTCGGCGCCGGTGTCGCCGCGTTGCTGACCATCCTGGTCCGTGCCTTCGGTGACGCCGTCGCGGGCTGGTACCGGGCGCTCGGGGACGACGGGACGCTGTCGTTTGCCGAACGCGAGAACATCGTCACCCTCGGCCAGGTCTTCGACGCGGCCTACGAGAACCTGTCGGTGTACCGGCTGGATCCGGTCGCCGAGTTGATCGGCCAGGCGCGGCAGGCCGGCGTACCGGGAATCACCGCGCCCCGGCCACCGCAGGTGCAGGACACCCTCGGCGGGTTCGGTGGCCGGGTCGGCAGGACCGTACTGGCCGGGTTCAACGGCGGGGACCGCTGACCGGCGCACCGTCGCCCAACGCGGTCAGCTCGGCCGCCAGGTGCGCGACCTTGACCTCGGCCAGCTGCACCTTGTCCTGGTCGAGCGTGACCGCGAGCAGGTAGTCGCCGTTCGTCAGCGGGTAGCAGAACACGGCGCCCTGTTCCACGTCGAGCACCGCCCGCGCGAGCCGTTCGCCGATGGTCAGGTAGGCGCCCCGGGTGAGGTTGCGGACGCGTTCCTCGACCCGGGTGCCGAACTCCCGGTACATCAGTCGCCGCTCGGGCACGTCGACGCCGCGGAAGAAGTGGCCCAGCCGGTCGGCGCCCAGTACGTCGACGGCGAGCATGACCCGCCCGCCCCGGCAGAGCGCCGTGTAGTGGAGGTCGTCGGCGCTGAGGTAGCGCCGGCACACCTCGTACGCCCGGGGGTCGTCGCCGGTCGGGTCCGCGTACAGGTCGGGATCGTCGGTTGGCGGCAGCTCCGGGCTGTCGTGCATCCGGGCGTCCAACTCGGCCAGGTTGTCGACCGGCGCGACCGGCGCGTCGTCCGGCGTCGCCGACTCCAGGCCCTGTTCGGTCAGCCACAGCCAGCCGCCGTAGTCGATCTGGCGCTGGTGGAAGCTGGCCCGCAGGTCGTTCGCGAGCGCCGACATCGCCCGGTCCGCGGCCTGGACGGAGACCCACGCCGGCTGCGGCGGGTGGTCGCCCGGCTCCGGCGGCGGGGTCGGCGCGACGCCGAACAGGAACTGCCCGCGCGCCACCCGCAGGCAGAACAGCGCGGCGTCCCGGCCCTGGAGGACGAACCGGATCAGGTCCCCGCTGTCCGCCGGCCGGAGCTCCTGGTCGAGTTCGGCCATGTCGTGCACCACGTGACCACCGGCCGCCTCGTGGTCCTCCACCTCGTTGTCGTCCGCGTCGCGGTCGTACGTCGCCCAGCCGTCCTCTTCGGCCGGATCGGGGTCGACCCCGGCCACCGGTCCGCTCACCAGCGACAGCGTGAAGTCGTACGCGCCGCCGGTGTAGTAGCCGATGTGGGTCAGCCCGTGCCCGCCGAGCAGCAGCTCCTCGCAGCGTCGTACGTCGGCCTCGCGGGCCGGGCCGTAGCGCAGCCCGTGCCGGCGGATGATCCGCACCGGCGTACCGGCACTCTCGGCGCCGCTCATCGCGTCTCCCCTTCGTCCACGGTCACCGTGAAGTGGCTTCGATCGCCGGTCATGTCTCGGGAACCTCGATGTCGACGTAGGCGACCGCGCGGGTCGGGACCGTGCCGCCGACCGGATCAGTCGCCGACGCCAGCCGGGCGAGGCCCCGCTCGGCGACCGCGACGTACCGGTGGTCGGTACCGAGGAACAGTCGGCACTGGGGGAGCGTCTCCGACAACAACTGCCCGGCCTCCACGAACCTGCCCGCCTCGGCCAGGTTGCCGGCCTGGTTCAGGGCGGCGCCGAGCGTCCACGGGTGGGTCCGTTCGCCCCGGCGGCGGTCGCGCAGCCCGTCCAGGGCCTGCTGGCCGAGGGCGATCGACTGTTCGTGCTGTCCGAGGCGGGCGAGGTACACCGCCAGGTTCGTCCGGCAGATCGCGGTGAACGGGTGGTCGCCGGTGTACTGCTCCTCGTAGTCGCCGAGCGCGTCCCGGGCGATCTCGACCGCGGGCCGGGGCTCGCCCGCGAGGTAGTAGTCGGCCGCGACGTTGAGCTGGCAGGCCCGCGTACGCGGATGGAACTCACCCAGTACGCGACGCAGCGCCACGAGCGTGGCGCCGTTCAGGTCCTTGGCCGGGTCGCCGGCACCCGCGCGGCGGCGGGTGACGCCCAGCCGGGCGGCGATCCGCAGCACGTCCGGGTGGTCGTTCGACCGGTGGATGCGGCGTAGCTGCTGATGCGCCTCGACCAGCAGTTCGGTGGCCTCCACCAGCCGACCCAGCTCGCGCTGGTAGGTCCCCACCTCGGCCGCGGACCACCAGGTGAGCGGGTCGTCGTCACCGAACAGCCGGCGCCGCCGCGCCAGTACGTCGGATTCCCGGGCGAGCGCGTCCTCGACGAAGCCGGCGAGGTAGGACGAGAGCCCGAAGTTGTGCGCGGCGCGCAGCGTCTGCGGGTGGTCGCTGCCCAGGGTGTCCCGGAACGTGGTCCAGGTGACCCGGTCGTCGGCCCGCGCGGCCTGGAACTGGCCCAGCCCGCGCTGGTCACCGGCCCGCCCGCGCCGGTTCACCAGCACCCGGGGATGGTCGGCGCCGAGGATCCGGGCACCCTCGGCGATCGCCTGGGTGTCGAGCGCGAGGGCGCTGTCCGGCCGACCGGCGGCCCGTTCCAGGTCGGCGAGGTGCGTCGCCAGGCGCAGGGTCAGCCGGTCCGGCGCGTCGATGGCCGTACGCCAGCGGGCCAGCACCGACCGCCCGATCCGCAGCCCCTCCGACTGGTGTTCGAGCTCCGGTGAGCGGCTGAGGTAGCCGAGCTGGGTGACCACCCACAGGCGCACCTCCGGCGGGCCGTCGGCGGTCAGGGCACCGGAGCCGGCCAGGTGGGTCTGCAACTCGGCGAGGTCGGCCCGTACCCGGTCGTCGGGGTCGACCATGCCGTCGCCGGGAGCGAATCCGGCCAGGCCAAGCTGCAACCGGGCCTGTCGCCGCCGAGCCAGGTCGTCGCCCATCGCCTCGCGCATCGCGGCCTGCAACGCGGGGTGCGTGTACAACCGGGCGCCGCTGCCCCAGTCGACGTCGAACAGGCCGTACCGGGTCCCGGCGGCGAGCGCGTGCTCCAGTTCCCAGGCGTCCTGCCGCAGCGCCGCGGCCTGGTCCCGCAGCGCCGCCGTCTCCTCCGACGTCGCACCGGACTCCTCGGCCAGTGCCGCCGCGAGCTGCTCGACCACCGGGCGCGAACGCAGCACCCGCAGCGCGATCCCGTCGGGCGAGACGAAGGCGCAGAACTGGGCGAGCACGATCGCCCGCCGGCCGGTCACGTCGTCGGACAGGAGCCGCAGCGCCGCGGCGAGCACGTCGGACAACCGGTCCGCCGACGTCGCCGAATCGGGTACGGGACCGAGCGCCTCCAGGAACGCGGGCACCGCCGCGTCGGCGGCCCGCGAGTGTGCCACCCCCTGTTCGCCGCTGAGTACGAAACCGGCCTGCCAGAGGACCCCGGCGGCGAGTCGCAGGGTGAGCGGCATGCTGCCCAGCCGCCCGAGCAGCAGCCCGGCGTGCTCGTCGGAGATGTCCCGCGCCGGCGAGCGCAACAGGGCCACCCCGTCGGACCGGTCCAGCCCCGCCACCTCGACCGTGCCGGCCGCCGCCAGCGGCAACGCGGCCGTCGTCCAGGTCACCAGTACGTGACCGGGGCCCTCGGAGGGCAGCAGGCTGGCGTCGAGGGCGTCGGTCGCCCCGTCGTACACCAGCAGCCAGGGGGACGGCCAGGTCCGCAGGCTGTGCAGGACCTCGGCGACCGGGTCCCGCTTGGGCGGCACGCCCAGCCGTACCGCGAGCTGGGTCAGCCGGGCCCGGATCTCCCGCTCGTCGTGGGCCGGCAGCCACACGACGATGTCGTAGTCGCCGCCGAACAGGTTCACGTACGCCCGCGCGATGCCGCTCTTGCCCACCGCGGGTGGCCCCTCGACGCAGACCGGACGGGCGTTGCGGGACCCGAGCAGCAGGTCGCGTACGGCTTCGATCTCCCGCTGGCGGCCGACGAACGGGCGTACCGGACGGGGCAGGCCCAGCCGCAGCGGACTGGGGATCGACGGCCGTACCGGGAACCGGGGCGGCCAACCGGACAGCGCGCCGGGGCGGGTGTCCCGGGCCAGGCCGAGCAGGGCGAACAGCCGTTCCCTGGCGCCCTCCTCCGGCTCGGTGCCGCGGCCGGTCAGCTGTGCGGTCCGGACACCCGGTGGCCCGTCGTCGGCCGGGATCCCGCCGGGTTGCCCGCCGGTGGACGCGGCGGGTGCGGTCAGCGCCACCAGGATCTCCGGCCCGCCGCCGGCCTCGGGCGCCGGGCCGAGCCGGGCCAGCAGCCGGGTCAGCGCGGCGGAGCGGGTGTCCGAACCGATCACCAGCACCGTGCCCCCCGCCGGTACGCCGTCCGGGTCGGAGCCGAGCACCAGGCGCGGGGCGGGTAGGCCGACACCCCGGAGCTGGACCCGGATCCAGTCGGCCCAGGGCCGGTCCCGGAGGCTGTGGACCAGGTGGATCCGTTCGGGGGCCACCGCCGACTGTAGGCCCCGACTGCGTCGGTACCGGCGCCGCGCGACGTCCGACACCAGCGGCACCGGTCCGGTCGTGCGGTGCAGGAGCGCGTTGAGCAGGGGCTGGTAGCCGGCGAGCATCGCCCGCCGGACGGGGCCGTCCTCGGCCAGGGTGATCAGTGTGCGGTCCTGGTCGACGTGGGGCAGCTCGAAGAAGAGCAGGTCTGCGGCCGGGCCGGCGTTGGCGGCGTCGCCGGCCGGACGCGCGGCCGTGACCCTGTGCTCCACGTCGTACAGCGCGGTCCGGAACGCCTGCTGGATGTGCTGCCGGTTGCGCAGGCCGGCGAGGCTGTCCGGGTCGTCGAAACGGGCCGTGACAACGATCGTCTGTAGGCCGCCGGGGACCTGCCCGCTGATCCGCCGGGCGATGTCGGTCGCGTCCTCCAGCCGCTGGCGCTGGTAGGTCAGGCAGACGGTGACCGCGTCGGACACCGCGGCGATGCGAGCGCCCACCGTGTCGTCCGGCGCGGGCGGCTCGTCCACCAGGACGTAGTCGTAGCCGGACGCGCGCAGGTTGCGGCGGAGCTGGCTCATCGACAGCACCTCGGCGTGCCCCGGCGCGGTGAAGTCGTCGGGGCCCGGTTTGCCACCGGGGCGCCAGACCAGGTCCAGCACACCGCCGGTCGGCACGCCGAAGGGTACGTACCGCTCCAGTCGCAGTGCCGGATGCGCGTGTGGGGCGTGCAGGTCGGCCGGCTGCTGTCGACCCTCGGGGCCGAGCCCGGCCGTGGCCCGCCCGGACCAGGAGGCGTCGACCGGATGGGCCAGCAGGGTCGCCAGGGTGTGGCCGAGGTCCGCCGGGAGCAGGAGGTCGACCGGCCCGGTCCGGGTGGGGTAGGTCGGAAGGTAGCCCTGCACCCGCCGCTCCTGCGGGTCGAGGTCGATCACCAGCACCCGCCGCCCGGCGCTGGACAGCATCCAGGCGAGGTTGGCGACCACACTGGTCCGGCCGGCGTTGGCGCCGGTGGCCACGAAGGACACGATCCACGCTGTCGACGCGCCGTCCTGCCCGCCCGCGTCCTGGTACGTCCCTGCCGTCACGTGAGCATGCCGTCCTCGTGCGGATCCGCGTCAATATCGGTCAAGCTAGCATCGGTGGCCGGATTGACGTACCTCTGCGCGTCCAGGTAATTCTGGAAACCGGCGTAGCCCGTCGACCGGCTGCCCACCTCTTCGATGAGCCGCCGAAGTGACGCGTGCAGCACCGACGGCGGCAACGCCTCCAGTTCCTCGATGCCCAGGTTGGCGGCGTTTATCAGGTCCGAGGTGTGGATTTGTTCGTCGCGATTCACCTGTTCGACCATGCGCGCCACGCTTTCGGCTGGCTGGGAGACGGGCCGACCTACGAGCACCGCCACCGGGGGGGATCGCCATCTTAACCGTTGTCGATCGTTGATCGTCCCGGTCCAATATCGAGCGGTGCGGTACGCCGTTACGATGGCATATGCTGGGCGGTGCCCAACGACCGTGGGAGTCGGCGTGGATCCGCCATTTCATCAGCTACCAGCCCATCTCTTCGCGGCCATTGCCTCGGGTGCCGGCGGGGTCGAGGCCATGCGGGTGCTCTCGGTCGCTCAATACAGTAAAAATCTGCTGCTGATTCAAGCTTTAGTCGAGTTGATGACAGAGCACCGGCACCCCGACCTGGTGGCCGTACGCCGGGCCGTCCGGCTGCTGCACGAGGTGCGCGCCGCCGCTCCGGTGCCGACCGCCGAGGTGCTGACGTACCCGTCGGTCAGCGCGTGGTTGGCCGGCACGGTGGCCCTGCTGGCCGGGGGACGCGCGGCCGAGGCGCGGCCGGGCCGGATCGCCGCGGTCACCGCCACGGCCGCCCTGCGTGCCCGGTTCCCGCTCGTGCTCGAACTGCCCGAGGCCGCCCGGGTGGCCGGCGGCGTGACGCTCCCGTCGCTGTACCGGGTGCACCTCGGCCGGGACCGACCCGGCCCGCTGACGATCCGGACCTCCACCGATGGTCCGGCCACACTGGACGGTGCCCCGGATGAGGTGCGGTGGCAGGCCGTCCGGCGCCTGTCGACCAGCCACGCCGGTCTCTCGCTCACCGTCTGTCTGGACGGCATCGGGCGGTTCTGCGACTGCGGCTGCGCCGGTGCCGAGGAGTCCGCCGACGACCGGGTGGACGACGAATGGTACGAGCACCTCGTGGTCGCCTGGCGGATCCTGGTGGACCACCACCGGCACCTGGCCGAGGAGGTGGCCGGCGGCATCCGCATGATCTCGCCGATGACCGGACCGGAGCGGGGCCAACGCAGCGGCACCTTCCGGCACGCGCCGGGCTGCATCGCCATGTCCCGTCCCGTCGACGGTCGGTCCGCCGCCGTGACGCTGGTGCACGAGACCCAACACACCAAGCTGTCCGGGCTGATGAACCTCTTCCCGCTGATCACCCCGGGTCCGGACACGCGCTTCCCGGCGCCGTGGCGCAGCGACGACCGTCCGCTCGACGGGCTGCTCCAGGGGATGTACGCGCACCTCGGGGTGACCGGCTTCTGGCGCGAGCAGCGGCACCACGAGCACGACCCCGAGGCGGCGCTGTGGGCGGCGGTGGAATTCGCCCGGTGGCGCGACGGCTGCCGCGAGGTGGCCGAACTCCTGCTCGGCACCGGGCGGTTGACCGACACCGGTCGTCGGCTCGTCACCGGCGTACGGCGGCGCCTTGACGGCTGGTACGCCGACGAGGTGCCGCGTCGCGCGGTGTCGATCGCGGCGCGGCTGGCCGCCAGCCGGCACGGCGCGGACGGCGCCGCTGCCGCCGAGGCCGATCCGTCCGGGCGGGCCGGTCGGGCCGGGGCCGACGCCGGCACGGGCACCGGTCGGACGACTATCCGGGTTCGGACGTAGTCGGCGACTGCGCCGGTCGGGTCTGGCCCGGCACCGGCGGTCGACGGCCGAGCATGGACCGGTGTCCGTCACCGGTGGTCGGACCCCGGCCGCTGTCGAGCAGACCGTTGCTCGCCGCGTGCAGCACCGCCACGACGAAGATGGCGGGCGCCACGATGCCGACGGTGCCGGGAAAACTCGGCTCCAGCAGCAGCGCCAGGATGATCGCGGTGATGCCGTTCTGCTGGCCGAACGCGAGGTAGACCCGGTCGCGCCGGCCGATCCGGGCCGGGATCAGCAACCCGACCACGATCTGGGCCCCGAACGCGGCGACGCCGAGGAGCAGGCCGGCGACCAGTTGTACGCCGTCGGCCAGGGCGAGGCCGAGCAGGAAACAGGCCGACACGAAGGCGGTCTGGGTCAGGCCGTTCAGCAGCCGGCCGAGGTGGGGCCGGAAGTAGAGGCCGAGCAGCGCCACCGCCAGCGCCAGCGAGTACGCGACGGCAACCCCGAGCAGCGCGACCAGGGTGACCACCTCGAACACGTCGAGGATGCGGCGGTACCGGCCCGGTCCACCGGCCGGGGTCGCGACGCGGGCGCGGACGAGTCGGCCGAGCGCCCAGAGGCCCAGCCCGAGCGCGGCCAGGGCGAGGTTCTGCACGATGCCGAGCCCGAACGAGTCGCTGGTGGCGCCGCCGGGTGCGAGCGGGCCGTGGCCGTCCGGACCCCGTTCGAGCAGCCAGGCCGCGCCGTAGATGGTCAGTACCACGGTGATCGGGTCGTCGAACGACGCCCAGGCGGCGAGCAGTCCCCGGGCCCGGGCCGACATCCGCGAGCCCTCGTTCATCGCCGCGACCGCCAGCGGGTCGATCTGGGCGACCGCGAGCCCCAGTACGGCGAACCTCGGCTCCCGGTAGACCAGGTACATCACCCCGGCCACCAGCGCCGCCTTCGCCAGTACGCCGACCGTCACGGCCAGCACGACCGTACGGACACCGACCCGGAGTTCGTCCACGGAGATGCCGTAGGTGCTGCTGTAGAGGCCGACGACCAGCAGGACGGTGGCGATGGTCAGGTAGCCGGCGGAGCCCCGCAACGGTTCGAGGTCGGCCTGGGCGGCGAACAACCACCCGAGACCAGCCGTGACGCTGATCAGCGCGAGCCGGCCCAGACCCCACACGTCACGGCGTCCGCGCCGGGGCGGGGCGGGTGGCGCGTCGCCGTCGGAGCACGGTTGCACGATATCCCGCCCTGGATCGAGGCTCAACGATAGTTTTCCGACTCGTCGGGGCGGCTGTCGTCGCCGCACACTCTCGTCAACGGATCGGGACGCGAGTGGTGACCCTGCCGGCGCGGGTGGTGACCCTGCCGGCGTCCTCAACCCATACGCCCGATGCTCGGCTGGCCGACCGCCTCCACCCGGTCGCGGAGCGCGTCGCACTCCTCCAGCAGACGGGTGTAGTGCTCCAGGATCGTCTCCAGGTCGACCAGTGCCGCGTCGCGTCGCTGCTCGCGCTCGCGCGGGGCGTCGCGCAGGCCCCTGCCCCGCTCGCCGAGGACCTCCAGTTCGGCCCGGTGCCGGGCGGCCAGTGCCTCACCCAGGTACGCGGACAGGTCCCGCTGCTGGTTGTCGAGATCGCGCTCGGCTGTCCGTCGCGCGGACTGGATCTTCGACAGGCCGAGCGGCGGTGGCCGTACCGGACCGGGATGATCCGGGCGAACTGCGCCAGCACGTCATGCCGTACCCGGAGTATTTCGTTCACGACGGCCTCCCTGCCGATGGCCCGCGCTCGGTGGAGCCACTCCGGACCTGACCGACGGTCACCGAAGATGCTATGAACGTCGGTACCCGTGCTTCCCATCAGAGGATGGGGTTTGCCGATCCGAGCAGTGCTGGAATTGAGGCCGACGAGACGCGCGCACTGGCGGGAAGGTGGATTTGACAAAGGATTCCGGCGCTTAGAGTGACGGCCAGTTGGAGACAACCACGGCGGAGCGGGTCGGAGTCTCGGAGCGTGTCGACAATGGCGGCTGTAGACGGCTCGTCGCGATTTGAAAATGTCCGGTGGTCGCGCGGGACCCTGCTGCACGACCTCCAACCGGCCGATCGGTCCGCACTACTCGCACTCAGCACGCAACGATCATTCGGAGTCGGTGAGGCGCTGATGATCGAGGATGACCGGGGAACCGACGCGTACGTACCGGACCTCGGCGATCGTACGGCGGCACAACCGGCGAATGGACCGGACCGGCTGCTGCGCATCATCCAGTTCGCCTGCCTCAGAGCCCGCGTACGACGCGTCGCCGGCTCCGGCGGCAGCGCGGGCGACGGCGCAAGCCGGGTGCTGGTCCTGCCGCCGGCCGCCGACCTGGCCCGGGTGGTGCCCGCGCTGGTGCTCGGCCTGCGCCACGGGCTGCGCGAGTCGAACCGCGAGAGCGGACCCGACGGTCGGATCCGGTTGCGTACGGTGCTCGCCGCCGGCCGGATCGGCCGGGGTGCCACCGGTTTCCTCGGCGGAGTCACCGGCCACCCTGGCCGCGCCCGGCTGACGCGTGCGGGCGACCCGGACGAGGCCGGGCCGCCCTCCGGCGGTGGTGCGGTCGCACCACCGCCGGTGTCGGTTGGTTCAGGACCAGCGCAGCGAGCTGGTCTCGTCGTCCATCCACCCCATGTCGGACAGCCCGCCGTCGTACGCGGTCGAGATCCCGCCGAAGTAGCTGTGCTCGTAGTGCTTCGTCCAGCAGTTCGAGAAGCCCCGGTACGAGCCGATCTCGTCGTTCCAGTTCGACGGCAGGGCGGCGAACTCCCAGTCGACGTCGCCGGTCGTGCCGGTGCAGCCCCACGGTGCGGTGAAGGTGTACGTGGAGCCGCTGAAGCCGCTGTCCCAGTACTCGATGCCGATCAGGACGTCGACCGCGATTGAGGCGCGGTCCTTGGTGGCGCCGGTGGCGCCCAGCCGTGCGGTCAGGTCCCTGTCCCGCAGGGCCGCGCCGGCGTCGGCGGGGGCGTTGGTGACCCGGCCGTCGGTGGCTTCGGCGATGGCCCGGGTGAAGCTGGTGTAACACGCCGGCGCGGCGCTCTTCGCCGCCAGGTCGACCACGCAGTGCAGTGGCTGTGCGGCGGCCTGGGCAGGGGTCGCGACGAACGCGAGTCCCAACGCCGCCATGGCGATGGTCACGGATGCCAGGGTGCGGATTCGCACGGGGTTCTCCTCGGTCGGGGTGGTCGGCACCGGCTCAACCGGGCCGGTGTATCCACAGTGGTGTCGGACCCTGGTCGCGAACCTTGCGACAATCTTGCGGACCGCGCAGCATCGACAGCGGGGACGACCACTGGCAACGTTGATCACCGGGAGCGGGTATGGAGTTCCGGCTGCTCGGTGAGGTGCAGGTACGGGCCGGCGGCGAACTGCTCGACCCGGGCACCCCGAGGCAGCAGGCGGTGCTGGCCGTACTGGCGGTGGAGTCGCCCCGGCCGGTCGACATCGGGACGCTGGTCGACCGGGTCTGGGGCGACGCCCCGCCGGTGGCCGCCCGTAACGTGCTCTACTCGCACCTGAGCCGGATCCGCCGCCTGCTCACCGCGGCCCAGCCGGCGCCGCCGGGCACGGCGCAGCCGGGGACGGCAGGGGCGACAGCGGCGGCGGGGGCGCGGATCGAGCGGCGGCACGCCGGGTACGTGTTGACCGTCGAACCGGACCGGGTGGACCTGCACCGCTTCGGTCGTCTCGTACAGCAGGGTCACGACCCGCTCCGACCCGACGCCGAGCGGGCCACCGCGCTCGCCGACGCGCTCGCCCTCTGGCGCGGGACACCGCTCGCCGGTGTCCCCGGCGTCTGGGCCGAACAGGTACGCGCCACCTGGCACCAGCGCCGGCTGGATGCCCTCGTGCAGTGGGGCCGGATCGAACTCCGGCTCGGCCACCCCGGCATCGTGATCACCACCGGGTCGGCGCTCGCCGCCGAGTACCCCCTGGTGGAACCGATCGAGGTGCTGCTCATGCGGGCCCTGCACCTGGCCGGGCGGAACGCCGAAGCCGTCGACCGCTACACCGCCACCCGGCAGCGGCTCGCCGACGAACTCGGCACCGACCCCGGCCCGGAACTGCGTGCGCTGCACCGGGCCATCCTGCGCGGCGAGGCGCCGGCTGCCGCCGTACCGGAACGGGTGGTCACGGCCGCGCGGACGGTGACCCCACCGGCGCAGCTACCCCCCGACGGGTACGGCTTCGCCGGGCGCGACCGCGAGCTGCGTCAACTGGATGCCGTGTTGGCCGCCGCCGGTGACCAGCCCACCGCACTGCCGATCGTCGCGGTGTCGGGCACCGCGGGCGTCGGCAAGACCACGCTCGCGGTGCACTGGGCACACCTGGTCCGGGACCGGTTCCCCGACGGGCAGCTCTACCTGAACCTGCGCGGGTTCGACCCCACCGGTACGCCGGTCGCGCCCGCCGAGGCGGTACGCGGCTTCCTCGACGCCCTCGGCATGCCGACCGACCGAACCCCGACCGGCCTCGAAGCACAGGTCGGCCGGTACCGCAGCCTGCTGACCGGACGCCGGGTCCTGCTGCTGCTGGACAACGCCCGCGACGCCGAGCAGATCCGCCCGCTGCTGCCCGGCGCACCCGGTTGCCTGGTCGTGGTGACCAGCCGCAACGAACTCACCGGCCTGGTCGCCGAGGGCGCCCGGCCGCTGACGCTGGGCCTGCTCGACGACACCGACGCCCGCGAACTGCTGGCCCGCCGGCTCGGCCCCGAGCGGGTGGCGGCCGAACCCGCAGCGGTCGCCGAGATCGTGGCCCGCTGCGCCCGGCTGCCGCTGGCCCTGGCCGTACTGGCCGCCCGAGCCGCCACCCATCCGGATTTCGGGCTCGCCGTACTCGCCGACGAGCTGGGCCGGGCCCGGGGCGGGCTGGACGAGTTCGCCGGGGCCGACCCGGCCACCGACGCGCGGGCCGTCTTCTCCTGGTCGTACCTGCAACTGAGCCCCGCCGCGGCACGGATGTTCCGGCTGCTGGGGCTGCATCCGGGACCCGACATCGGCACGGCCGCCGCGGCGAGCCTGGCCGGGCTGCCGGTCGTACGGGCCCGTCCGCTGCTGGACGAGCTGGCCCGCGCACACCTGCTCGCCCGGCACACCCCCGGCCGGTACGTCTGCCACGACCTGCTTCGCGCGTACGCCAGCGAGCAGGCACACCTGGTCGAGCCGGACGACGAACGGCGAGCCGTGCTGCGCCGGGTGCTGGCCCACTACCTGCACGGTGCCGACGTGGCGGACCTGCTGCTCAACCCGCACCGGCTCGACCCCCCGGTGCTGTCCGTGCCACCGACCGGGGTCACCGTGGACCGGCTGGCCGACCACGGGGCGGCGCTGGCCTGGTTCGATGCCGAACGTCCGGTACTGCTCGCGGCGATCCGGCAGGTCACCGGGTTCGACGTGGAGGTCTGGCAGCTGGCCTGGATGCTGCGGCGCTTCCTCGCGTACCAGGGGCACTGGCAGGACTCGATCGACGCGCTCTCGGCCGCGTTGGCCGCCGCGCGCCGGCTCGACGATCCGGGCCGGCAGGCGTTCGCGCACTGCTTCCTCGGCTGCGCCCACGTCTGGCTCGGTCGCCACGAGGCCGCCCGGACCCGGTTCGACGCGGCGCTGGAGCTGTACCGGGTCGCCGGTGACCGGATCGGTGAGGGCAACACCCACCACCACTACTCCTGGATGCTCGACCGGCAGGACCGCCACGAGGAGGCGCTGGCGCACGCCGAGCGGGGCCTCGACGCGTTCCGGGCCGCCGACCACCGGGCCGGGCAGGCCAAGGCCCTGAACGCGGTCGGCTGGTTCCACACCATGCTGGGCCGGCACACCGATGCGCTCGGCTACTGCCGACAGGCGCTGCGGATCCAGGGTGAGCTGGACGACCGGCTCGGTCAGGCCGAGACCTGGGACAGCCTCGGGCACGCGTACATGCGGCTCGGTGAGCACGCCGAGGCGATCTCCTGCTACCGGTCGGCGATCGAGCTGTACCGGGACTTCCACTACAGCTACAACCGGGCCCACGGGCTGGCCGCCCTCGGCGACGCCCACCACGCCGCCGGTGACCTCGACTCGGCCGGTGCCGCCTGGCGGGCCGCGCTGGACGTACTCGACGGGCTCGGGCACCCCGAGGCCGACCCGGTCCGTACGAAGCTGGACAAGCTGGCCGGCGGCGCGGCCGCCACCGGTTTTCCGCTTGACTGAGCGTGTCCGAGGCGGCACCGTACTGCATCAGGTCGTGCTCACCGGGTAACGCCCCTTGGAGGCTCCACAGTGACCGCAACGCCGATCAACCAGACCGACATCGACGGCCTCGCGGCGGCGCTGGACGGGCTCGACCTGCCGCCCCGGCAGCGGGCGCTACTGGCGTCGATCGTGGCGGCGGCCGCGAAGTACGCGGACGAACAGAGCCTGAGCACCGAGGACGCGCCACCGTCCTTCGCCGAGCAGTTCGCCGCCGCCTACACCCCGGGTGCGGCCGCCTTCCTGGTCGGGCACCACCACATCAGCCGGGGCTGACGCCCGTAGCCGTGGCAACAACGTGGGCGGGGGGCCGACGATCGACCCCCCGCCCACCCCCCGTTGCTGCCGGTGGCGTCAGTTGCCCCGGTTCCGCCAGGCGGCGGCCAGCGTGGTCCGTCCGTTCGTACGCAGCAGCGACCCCTCGTACAGGCGGGCGGCGAACAGCAGTACGGCCACCGCGGCGCCGAGCAGGAGCAGCAGCGCCAGTACCGGCTCCCAGCCGGCGGCCTCGCCGAGGAACAGCCGTACCGGCATGGCGGTCGGGGCGGAGAACGGCACGTACGACAGCACGGTCATCAGGCTGTTGTTGTCGCTGCCGAAGATCACCGCGAAGAACGGCACCAGCACCAGCAGCTGCACCGGCATCGACACCGAGCCGATGTCCTCCTGCCGGCTGACCAGCGCGCCGGTCACCGCCCAGATCGCCGCCAGCAGCACGAATCCCACCAGGAAGAACGGGATGAACCAGCCGATCGCCGGGGCGAGCTGATCCATGATCGCGCCGCTGTCGGTGACCGTCATGCCGACCACGGCGGCTATCGCGATCAGCACGATCTGCCCGATCGCCAGTGCGCTGGCGGCGATCACCTTGCCGGCCAGCAGGGCGCGTACGGGCACGGTGGCGACCAGGATCTCCACGATCCGGGTCTGCTTCTCCTCGGTGACGCTCTGCGCGATCTGGATGCCGAAGGTGATCGAGGTGAAGAAGAAGACCATGCCGAACACCAGCGGCACCAGCAGCCTGACCACCGGGTCCACCGCGTTCGGGGCGAGCAGCTCGACCGGGGGAGCGGTGCTGAGTGCGCCCACCACGTCGCTCGGCGCCTCGTCCAGTGCCAGCACCCGGACCCCGTTCGGGCCGACGACCACGGCCGAGTCGACGTCCTCGGACAGGACCAGGTCGCGGGCCGCCTGCTCGTCGGCGACGGTCCGCACCTCCAGCCCGGCCCGGTCGAGCACCTCGGCGGCCTCGGATCCGACCACGGCGACGCTGGACGGTCCGCCGGACAGCATCGCCGGCAGCACGGTCGAGGCGACCGTGAGCAGCAGGAAGAACACGGTGCTGAACAGGAACGCCTTGTCCCGCAGCTTGGTCCCGATCTCGCGTCCGGCGACCAGGCCGACCGACTGCCAGAACGAGTTCGTGTGCCGGGTCGGGGCGGCGGCAGCGGTGCCGGTGCCGGTCGGCTGGGTCTGGCTGGTGAGCGTCATCGTGCGATCTCCCGGAAGATTTCGGCGAGCGACGGAACGATCGGGCGGAAGGCGCGTACGGGTTCCCGTTCCAGGACCCGCCGCAGCACCTCCTGGTCGTCGCTGGGCGAGTGGATGTCGATGACCGCCCGCGCCCCGTCGAGGTCGACCACGGTGACGCCGGGCAGGTCGCGTACCCAGCCGGCGTCGGTGTCGACAACCAGCTCGTAGCGCGGCGAGGCGTGCTTGCGGCGCAGGTCGGCGCGACTGCCGGCGGCGCGGATCGTACCGTCGGCGATGATCACCAGGTCGTCGCAGAGCCGTTCCACCACATCGAGCTGGTGGCTGGAGAACAGCACCGGTACGCCGCGCGCGGCGCGTTCCCGCAGCACCCGGACGATGACGTCGACGGCCATCGGGTCGAGCCCGGAGAACGGCTCGTCGAGCACCAGCGCGATCGGATCGTGTACGAGCGCGGCGGCGATCTGCGCCCGCTGCTGGTTGCCCAGCGACAGCGTGTCCAGCGCGTCGTCGGCCCGTTCGCCCAGCCCGATCTGTTCGAGCAGGTCGTCGCTGCTGCGCCGGGCCGCCGGGGCGGTCATCCCGTGCAGCCGCCCCAGGTAGACGAGCTGTTCGCGGACCTTCATCTTCGGGTACAGGCCGCGTTCCTCGGGCATGTAACCGAAGCTGCGCCGCAGCGTGTGGGTGAGCGGGTCCCCGTCCCAGCTGACGTCGCCCGAGTCGGCGGCGAGCACCCCGAGGATGATGCGCATCGAGGTGGTCTTGCCGGCACCGTTGGCGCCGACGAAGCCGGTCATCCGGCCGGCGCCGATCTCGAACGAGATGTCGTGCAGCACCCGGCGGTCACCGAACGTCCGGCTCACGGACGCGACGCGGAGCATGCGGTCTCCCTCTGCTTGGACGTGATTCCCGGCCGGTCGGCTCGGGCGATCCGCGTTCGAGCGTAGAGGGATTCACCGGCGTTGACGTCCGGCGCCCGACGGACCCGGTGGGGTCCGCCGCGCGACGGACCCCGGTGCTCCGGCGGGGTCCGCCGTCCGACTCGCGGTGGAGCGGGCGGTCAGCCCTCGGCCGTACGTGGGGTCACCACGCCGTGTTCGTACGCGAAGACCACCGCCTGCGTACGGTCGCGCAGGTGCAGTTTGGTCAGCACCCGGGACACGTGGGTCTTGACCGTCGCCTCGCCGAGCAGCAACTGGCCGGCGATCTCGGCGTTCGAGGCGCCGCCGGCCAGCAGCACCAGCACCTCGTGCTCCCGTTCGGTCAGCCCGGCCAGCGGCCCGTCGCCCCGGCCGGAGCGTTGCCCGGGTGTGCCCGGTGCCGATGCCGGATCCGGTGTCGGCACCGCGGTGGGTACGGGCGCGGTGAAGGTGGCGATGACCCGTTTGGTGAGCTGCGGGGCGAGCAGGGCGTCACCGCGGGCGACCACGCGTACCGCCTCGACCAGGTCCTCCGGGGTGCCGTTCTTGAGCAGGAAGCCGCTCGCGCCGGCCTGCAACGCGGCGAAGAGGTAGTCGTCCCGGTCGAAGGTGGTCAGAATCAGCACCGCCGCGCCGCCGGTCGCCGAGGCGGCGACGATCCGCCGGGTGGCCTCCAGCCCGTCGAGGACCGGCATCTCGACGTCCATCAGCACCACGTCGGGGCGGTGCCGGGCGGCCAGTTCGACCGCTTCGGCGCCGTCGGCGGCCTCGTCCACCACCTCGATGTCGTCCTCGATCTCCAGGATGACCCGGAAGCCGGCGCGAAGCAGTCGCTGGTCGTCGACGAGCAGCACCCGGATCGGGGCGGGCGGGGGATCGGACTCCGGGTTCATCCGGCGTCCACGGTTTCGGCCGGTCGGCTCTCGTCGTGCAGGGGGAGTCGGGCGCGTACCCGGAATCCGCCGCCGTCGCGGGCACCGACCTCCAGCACGCCGCCGTGCGCCGCGACCCGCTCCCGCATGCCGATCAGCCCGAGTCCGCTGCCTTCCGGGCGACGGGCGGCGTTCTCCGTCCGGGTGCGACCGTCGTCGGCCACGTCCACCTCGATCTCCTGTCGCAGGTAGCGGATCCGTACGTCGACCAGGCTGGCGCGGGCGTGCTTGATGGTGTTCGTCAGGGCCTCCTGCATGATTCGGTAGATCGCCAGGGAGAGCGAGTCGGTCAACGGCACCGGTTCGCCGAAGGTACGGAAGTCGACCGTCAACCCGGCCTCCCGCGCCCCGCTGAGCAACGTCTCGACCTGGTCCAGCCGGTGTCCGGTCGGCTGCCCGTCGAGCGGGCCATCGACGTGCTGCGCCGGCTGCTCGGCCTGTCGCAGCACGCCGAGCAGCCGGCGCAGCTCGTCGATGGCGGTCCGGGCGGTCTGCTCGACGGCGGCGAGCGCGGTCTTTGCCTTCGGCGGGTTCTGGTCCATCACCCGCCGCGCGGCGGCGGCCTGTACGCCCATCACGGCGACGTGGTGGGCGACGACGTCGTGCAGCTCGCGGGCGATGCGTACCCGTTCCTGGATCACCGCGCGCTCGGCGAGCTCGGCCTGGGACCGGCGCAGCGCCTCGGTCTGCACCTGCACCTCGTGCTGCCGCCGGCCCGACAGCCAGGCGGTGTTCCCGAACAGGTACGCGAAGACGAAGTACACCAGGTTGAACACCAGCGAGTTGAGCAGCACCGCGAGCAGGGGCGGTAGCGGGCCGGCGGCACCCGCGAACGCGTCCGGTGGGATGTCCGCCATCGACGTCACGACGCTGATGATCAGCCAGGCGAACATGGCGACGATCACCAGGATCCGGACCACGGCGGCCCGCCGACGGTCGCGTCCCCAGGCACCGAGCGTGTAGATGGCGATGAACAGGGCGACCGACGAGACCACGTTGTCGACGTTCGCCCTGGTCTGGGCGCCGATGAACAGTGCGGCGGTCAGCAGGGTGGTCACCTCGGGCCAGCGTCGCCGCCAGGCCATCGGTGCGGTGATCCCGACGATCCAGGCCAGCTGTTCCGGCCACGGCGGTGGTGGGCCGAACGCGAACATCCCGGCGCTGTTGAGCAGCAGCACGCTGAGCAGTCCGCAGCCGACCAGCAGCGCCCCGAGTTGCCAGTCGTGCCGGCGCTGTGACGCGGTCGGTCCGGGACGCACCCAGTGCTGCGCCTCCTGCGTGGTCATGGTGCGGAAGCCTAACAACGGGATCGGTCCCGCCTACCTCAGCGGATCGACTCGGCGGTGGCCTTGAGCGCGGCCAGCCAGGCGGTGAGCGAGGCGGTCAGGGCGGCCTGGAGACCGGTCGGGTCGGCCAGCACGGGTTCGCCGGCCCACGACTCGGCCGTGTGTACGGCGACCCCGTCGGTGTTCTGCTCGAACGTCCAGACGTGCACTCCGTCGATGCCGTGTGCCGGTCCGCTCCAGGCGATCCGGCGCAGCGGTTCGAGTTCGCCGACGACGGAGGTGATGGCGAGCCCGGCGGTCTCCCACTCGAACGAGCCGCCCACCGCCAGCGGGCCGGTGAGCCGGGCGCGGGTGATCTCAGGGTGCCAGACCGTCCACTCGTCCACGGCGGTGTGCAGCTCCCAGATCGTCTCCAGCGGGGCGTCGACGATGGTGGCCAACTCGACGATCACCGGCGCGCTGCGGTCGATATCCATGATCGTTACCTCGGTCCCTGTTCAGGTCGTCCGGGGACGGCGCAGACCGAGGACCCGGCGGCCGACGTCGAGCAGGACCTCCCGCAGTTCCGTGTCGTCCAGATCGCGTGCGGTCGGCTTCGAGGCCGCGGCGGCGATGCCGAACAGGGCCACCTGGGCGCTGATCCCGCCCTGGCCTCGGGGAAGGTGACCGGCGAGCAGGCCGCAGGGCTGTTCGAGCAGGATCGACGCGTTTTCCTGGTCCTTCAGCAGCGGCTTGACCCCGGGGTCGACCTGGAGCAGGGCGATCAGGGACCGGTGCCGCAGCGCGAGGTCCACCCAGCCGACCAGCATCCGTTCCGCCCGCGCGGTGGGGGTGCGCTGTGCCGAGGCGGCGGCGAGTACGGCCGCCACGTCCTCGACGGCGGGCCGGATGACCGCGGCGAGGATCTCGTCCCTGGTCTTGAAGTGGTGGTAGACGGCCGCCTTCGTGATGCCGAGCTGGTCGGCGATCATCTGGAGCGAGGTCCCGGCGAAGCCCCGGTGGCAGAACAACTCCAGTGCGGTGTCGAGCAGCCGGACGCGGGTGCTCTCGGTGGCGACTGTCTCGCTGAGCGGGCTCGCGGTCACATCTCCTCCTTCGCGTACCGGCTGGGCGGGCTGCGGACTGAGGTCAAGCCTATCCCGCCGTCCAGCAGGTTTTCAGCTTGTCGACCGGCAGGGAAAGGGCTAGCCGGTCGGCAGGTCCTTACCTTGCCGATCGGCTGGACGATAGCCTGCCGATCGGCAAGGCGCCAGCTAGTCGATCGTTAGGTGTGTCACTTGCCGATCGGCTAGTGCTCGCCTTGTCGATCGGCTAGCTTCAGAGCTTATCGGGAACACCGTGCAGGTGTCTTCACCTGGTGTTTGTCGATCATGCCCCAACGCCTTGACGCCGCGACGGCGCAAGGATGACGTCCCCCTATCTGTCCTGGAGCGGATCTCGTGGCAACGTTTCTCTACCGGATAGGCCGGTTCTCGTACCGTCGCCGATGGCTGGTGACCGGACTGTGGGTGCTGCTGCTCGCCCTGGTTGGCGTGGGAGCGGCCACCACCTCCGGCACCATGTCCAACTCGTTCAGCGTCCCCGGCACCGAGGCACAGCGGGCCATCGACCATCTCGCCGAACGCTTCCCCCAGGCAAACGCCAGCGGCGCCACCGCACGGGTGGTGTTCGAGGCACCGGACGGGCAGACACTCACCGACCCGGCCAACCGGGCAGCGGTCGGCGACGTCGTCAACGCCCTGACCGCCGCCCCGAAGGTGGTCGGCGTGGTCGACCCGTACCAGGCCAACGCCATCTCACCCGACGGGCGGTACGGCATCGCCCAGGCCCGCTACTCCGTACAGGGACCGGCCCTGGAAACGGCGGACCGCGACGCGCTGGTGCGGACCGCCGACGTCGGCCGGGCGGCCGGGCTGACCGTGGAGATCGGCGGCGACGCCCTCCAGTCCTCGCCGGAAACCGGAATCACCGAGGTCATCGGCATCGTGATCGCCGCGGTCGTGCTCGCGCTCACCTTCGGCTCGCTGGTCGCCGCCGGCCTGCCGCTGCTCACCGCGCTGGTCGGAGTCATGGTCGGGCTCGCCGGCATCACCGCCGTCTCCGGCTTCGTCGACATCAACGCCAACAGCACCATCCTCGCGCTGATGCTCGGCATCGCCGTCGGCATCGACTACGCCCTGTTCATCGTCTCCCGCTTCCGGCACGAACTGGCCGTCCGCAGGGACCCGCTCGAAGCCGCCGGCCGGGCCGTCGGCACCGCCGGATCCGCGGTCGCCTTCGCCGGCCTGACCGTGATCATCGCGCTGGCCGGGCTCTCCGTGGTCGGCATCCCGGTGCTGCGCTCGATGGGCCTGGCCGCCGCCGCGACCGTCGCCATCGCCGTACTGGTCGCGCTCACCCTGCTGCCCGCGCTGCTCGGCTTCGCGGGTAAGCGGATCACCGGTGGCCGACGCGCCCGCGACCCGGAGTCCGACCGGGGCAGAGCGCCGATGGGCGAGCGGTGGGCCCGGTTCGTCACCCGCCGCCGGGTGCCGGTGCTGGTGGCGGCCGTACTCGGGCTGGGCGTGCTCGCGATCCCCGCCGCCGACCTGCGGCTGGGCTTCCCCGACGACGGTACGGCGGCCGCCGAGACCACCCAGCACAAGGCGTACGAGATGCTCAGTCTCGGGTTCGGGCCCGGCTTCAACGGCCCGCTCACCGTCGTGGTGGACGGCGACGGCGGTGACGTCGGCGCGGCGGCCACCGAGGCGACCGGCACGATCAGGAGCCTGCCCAACGTCGTCTCGATCAGCCCGCCGGTGATCAGCCCGGACGGCAGTACCGCACTGCTCACCGTCACCCCGGCCACCGGACCCAACGACCCGGCCACCACCGACCTGGTCACCGACATCCGCGACCGGCAGTCCGACCTGCGTACGGCCACCGGCGCCGAAGTCTCCGTCACCGGCTCGACCGCGGTCAACATCGACGCCTCCAGCCGGGTCAACGACGCGTTCCTGCCCTACCTCGGGCTGGTCGTGGGGCTGGCGTTCCTGATCCTGCTGCTGATGTTCCGCTCGATCCTGGTGCCGCTGAAGGCGACGCTCGGCTTCCTGCTCAGCGTCGGGGCCACCTTCGGTGCCATGGTCGCCGTCTTCCAGTGGGGCTGGCTCGGCTCGGTGTTCGGCGTCGAGGAAGCCTCGCCGATCGCACCGATAGTGCCGGTGCTGCTGATCGGCATCCTGTTCGGACTCGCCATGGACTACCAGGTCTTCCTGGTGACCAGGATGCGCGAGGACTACGTGCACGGCCGTACGGCGCAGGAGGCGATCGTCACCGGGTTCCGCCACGGGGCCAGGGTGGTGACCGCCGCCGCGATCATCATGATCAGCGTCTTCGGCGGGTTCATCTTCGGCGACCAGGTGCTCATCCAGTCGATCGGGTTCGCCCTGGCCTTCGGGGTGCTGGTGGACGCGTTCGTCGTACGGATGACGATCGTGCCGGCGGTGATGTCGCTGCTCGACCGGTCGGCCTGGTGGTTGCCCCGCTGGCTGGCCCGGATCCTGCCCGTGGTCGACGTCGAGGGCGAGCGACTCGCCCGCGATCTCGGCCCGGACGGCGGCGACGACCCGGTCACCGAGCCGGAACTCGTCCCCGCCGGCGCCCGGTAACAACCGGACCGCCGCAGGCCGGGGCGGTCACCCGATACGCCTCCCCGCGTACGGGTGACCGCCCCGGCTACCTCTCGCTCAACAACCGGGCCGCCGCGAGCGCCAGCGGGTCGAGCTCGTCCGGCTCGGACTCGACCCGGCGATCCAACTCGGCCCGCATCCGCGGATCCCAGAACAACCGGACGTGCTCGGCGATCTCCTTCGCCGCCACCTCCGCCGGCAGGTGGTGGAAGTGCAGCGCGATCTCGTTGACCAGCCGGACCGACGGCGCGGCACCCTGACCCGACACGTCAGTCCGCCAACGCCGGCAGGAGCACCTCGTCCTGTGCCGCCCGAGCCGGCGGCCTGGAGTGCTTCAACCCCACCTGGACCGCGGTGACCTTGTACTCCGGGCAGTTTGTGGCCCAGTCGGAGTTCTCCGTGGTGACCACGTTCGCGCCGGTCACCGGGTGGTGGAAGGTGGTGTAGACCACGCCGACCGGCATCCGGTCGGAGAGCACGGCCCGCAGCGAGGTGGCACCGACCCGGCTGGCCAGGGTCACCTCGTCACCGTCGTTGATGCCGCGTACCTCGGCGTCGTGCGGGTGCAGTTCGAGTACGTCCTCCCGGTGCCACGCCACGTTCGCCGTACGCCGGGTCTGCGCGCCGACGTTGTACTGGCTCAGGATCCGGCCGGTGGTCAGGATCAGCGGGTACTTGCGGGTGCTGCGTTCCTTCGTCGCCACGAACGGGGTCGGTACGAACCGGCCCTTGCCACGTACGAAACCGTCGACGTGCATCGTCGGCGTGCCCTCGGGCGCGTTCTCGTTGCACGGCCACTGCACACTGCCGAGCTTGTCCAGCACCTCGAACGAGACGCCGGAGAAGGTCGGGGTGAGCGCGGCGATCTCGTCCATGATCTCGCGCGGGTGGCTGTAGCTCATCGGGTAGCCCATCGCCTCGGCGATCTCGCAGACGATCTGCCACTCGTGCTTGCCGGTCTTCGGCGCCATCACCGGGCGTACCCGGTTGATCCGGCGCTCGGCGTTGGTGAACGTGCCGTCCTTCTCCAGGAACGACGTGCCGGGCAGGAACACGTGCGCGAACTTGGCCGTCTCGTTCAGGAACAGGTCCTGCACCACCACCAGTTCCAGCGCGCCCAGCGCGGCGAAGACGTGCTTGGTGTTCGGGTCGGACTGGGCGATGTCCTCGCCCTGCACGAAGAGCGCCCGGAAGCTGCCGTCGACGGCAGCGTCGAACATGTTCGGGATCCGCAGCCCCGGCTCCGACATCAGCGGCCGACCCCACATGTTCTCGAACACCGCGCGTACCGCGTCGTCGGAGACGTGTCGGTAACCGGGCAACTCGTGCGGGAACGAACCCATGTCGCAGGAACCCTGCACGTTGTTCTGCCCGCGCAGCGGGTTGACCCCGACGCCCTCGCGGCCGATGTTGCCGGTGACCATGGCCAGGTTCGCCATCCCCATCACCATGGTCGAGCCCTGGCTGTGCTCGGTGACACCGAGACCGTAGTAGATGGCGGCGTTGCCGCCGGTGGCGTACAGCCTCGCTGCCGCCCGTACCTCCTCGGCCGGAACGCCGGTGATCTCCTCGACCGCCTCCGGGCTGTTGTCGAGACGGGAGATGAACTCGGCCCAGCCGTCGAAGTCCTCGCACCGCTCGTCGACGAACGCGCGGTCGTAGAGGCCCTCGGTGAGCACCACGTGGGCCAGCGCGTTGACGATGGCGACGTTGCTGCCGGGGGCGAGCTGGAGGTGGTGGGTCGCCTCGATGTGCGGCGACCGGACCAGGTCGATCCGGCGCGGGTCGATGACCACGAGCCTCGCGCCCTCGCGGAGCCGGCGCTTCATCCGGGAGGCGAAGACCGGGTGCCCGTCGGTCGGGTTCGCGCCGATCACCAGGATCACGTCGGCCTTCGCGACCGAGCGGAAGTCCTGGGTGCCGGCCGAGGTGCCGAAGGTCTGCTTCAGCCCATAGCCGGTGGGGGAGTGGCAGACCCGGGCGCAGGTGTCGACGTTGTTGTTGCCGAACGCCGCCCGGATCATCTTCTGCACCACGTACACCTCCTCGTTGGTGGTACGCGAGGAGGTGATGCCGCCGATCGCGCCGACCCCGTGCCGGGCCTGGATGTCGAGCATCCTGGTGGCCACGTGGTTGATCGCGGTGTCCCAGTCGACCTTCTGCCACTCGTCGGTGATCTTCTCCCGGATCATCGGCGACATCTGCCGGTCGGGGTGGGTGGCGTAACCGAAGGCGAACCGGCCCTTCACGCAGGAGTGGCCCTCGTTGGCCCCACCGTCCTTGTACGGCACCATCCGGACCAGCTCGTCGCCGCGCAGCTCGGCCTTGAACGAACAGCCGACCCCGCAGTACGCGCAGGTGGTGACGACGCTCCGGCTCGGCATGCCGAGCTGCACCACCGACTTCTCCTGGAGTGTCGCCGTCGGGCACGCCTGTACGCAGGCACCGCACGACACGCACTCGGACTCCATGAACAGCTCGCCCGCACCGGCGCTGACCTTCGACCCGAAACCACGCCCCTCGATGGTCAGCGCGAACGTGCCCTGCACCTCGCCACAGGCCCGTACGCAGCGGGAACAGGCGATGCACTTGGACGACTCGAAGTCGAAGTACGGGTTGCTGGTGTCCTTCGGCGCGTCCAGGTGGTTGGCGCCCTCGTAGCCGTACCGGACCTGGCGCAGCCCGACCGCACCGGACATGTCCTGCAACTCGCAGTCGCCGTTGGCGGAGCAGGTCAGGCAGTCCAGCGGGTGGTCGGAGATGTACAGCTCCATCACGCCCTGGCGCAGCTTCTCCAGCTTCGGCGTCTGGGTGCGTACCTTCATGCCGGCGGCGACCGGGGTGGTGCACGAGGCGGGGCTGCCGCGCCGGCCGTCGATCTCGACCAGGCAGAGCCGGCAGGAGCCGAACGCCTCCAGGCTGTCGGTGGCGCAGAGTTTCGGGATGTCGATGCCGGTCAGCGCGGCGGCGCGCATGACGGAGGTGCCCTCGGCCACCGTCACCGGTAGGCCGTCGACCTCGATCGACACCGTGGCGGGTCCGGCCTTCGCCGGGGTCCCGAGGTCGGGTTCCTTCAACAGGCTCATGGCTTGGCCTCCTGGTAGCGGGCGGTGAAGTCGTCGGGGAAATGCAGCAGCGCGCTGCGTACGGGGTTCGGCGTCAGCCCACCCATGGCGCACAGTGATCCCTCGGTCATCAGCTCACAGAGATCACCCAGCAGGGCCAGGTTCCCGTCCGGGTCCTCACCCGCGACAATGCGGTCGATCACTTCCACCCCGCGTACGGCACCGACCCGGCAGGGGGTGCACTTGCCGCAGGACTCCTCGGCGCAGAACTCCATCGCGAACCGGGCCATCGAGGCCATGTCCACGGTGTCGTCGAAGACCACTATGCCGCCGTGGCCGAGCATGGCGTCGGCGGCGGCGAACGCCTCGTAGTCCATCGGCAGGTCCAGGTTGGACGCGGGGATGTACTGCCCGAGCGGGCCGCCGACCTGCACCGCCCGCAGCGGGCGGCCGGACCGGGTGCCGCCGCCGTAGGTGTGGATCAGATCGCTCAGGGTGATGCCGAAGGCGGTCTCGAACACCCCACCCCGGGCGATGTTGCCGGCGAGCTGGAACACCTGGGTGCCGCGCGAGCGCTCCACCCCGAGGTCCCGGTACGCCGCCGCCCCGTCGGCCAGGATCGCCGGCACCGACCCCAGCGTGAGGACGTTGTTCACCACCGTCGGTTTGCCGAACAGCCCGGTGATCGCCGGGATCGGCGGCTTGGCCCGGACCATGCCGCGCTTGCCCTCCAGGCTCTCCAGCATCGCGGTTTCCTCGCCGCAGATGTACGCCCCGGCGCCGACCCGGACGAACAGGTCGAAGCTGAGGTCGGAGCCGAGCACCCGCTCGCCCAGCCAGCCCTCCGTACGGGCGATGTCGATGGCCTGGCGCAGCGTACGGACCGCGTCGGGGTATTCGGAGCGGACGTAGAGGTAGCCCTCGCTGGCGCCGACCGCGTGGGCGGCGATGGTCATGCCCTCGATCAGGGTGAACGGGTCACACTCCATCAGCATCCGGTCGGCGAAGGTGCCGCTGTCGCCCTCGTCGGCGTTGCAGCAGATGAACTTGAGCGCACCGGGGGTGTCGAGCACGGTCTTCCACTTGATGCCGGCGGGGAAGCCGGCGCCGCCCCGGCCGCGCAGCCCGGACTCGGTGACCTCGGCGACCACCTCGGCCGGGCTGAGGTCGAGCGCCCGGCGCAGCCCGGCCAGGCCGCCGTGGGCGACGTAGTCCCGTGGCGAGAGCGGGTCGGTGACCCCGACGCGGGCGAAGCAGAGCCGGGTCTGGTCGCGCAGCCAGGGCAGTTCCTCGACGATCCCCTGGTTGAGTTCGTGGTCGGCGCCGTCGAGCAGGCCGGCGGCGACAAGTTCGCCGACCGCGTCCGGGTCGACCGGTCCGTAGCCGATCCGGCCCCGGTCGGTTTCCACCTCGACCAGGGGTTCGAGCCAGAGCATGCCGCGCGATCCGTTGCGTACGAGTTCGACCGGTCGGCCGGCGAGCGCTGCCTCGCGCTGGATGGCGGCGGCCACCTGGTCGGCGCCGACGGACAGGGCGGCCGAGTCGCGGGGAACATAGACGGTGACCGGCGTTGTCTTTTCTTGGCCGGTCGTCATGCGCTCCCCGTTTCCGTGGACGGTCGTCATGAGTTCACCGTTTCCGTTACCAAGAGGGCGTCGAGTCGTCGCGGGTCGAGTCGACCGACGACGCGGCCGTTGATCTGGGCGGCCGGGCCGAGTGCGCAGTTGCCCAGGCAGAACACCTGTTCCAGGGTGACCGAGCCGTCGGGTGTGGTCTGTCCGACCTTGATGCCGAGCACCTGTTCGGCGTGCGCGACCACCTTCTCGGCACCGACCGACTGGCAGGCTTCGGCCCGGCAGAGCTTCACCGTGGTACGGCCGGCGGGTTCGGAGCGAAAGTCGGTGTAGAAGGTGACGACGCCGTGTACGTCGGCACGGGAGAGGTTCAGCTCGACTGCCAGCACCGGCACCACGTCCGGGTCGATCCAGCCGAACTCGGCCTGGATCCGGTGCAGGATCGGCAGCAGTGCCCCTCGATCCCCTCGGTGTGCCGCGACCAGCGCGCGCACCCGATCCTTCACCGAGGCATCAGGACCATCCACTGTCATCCCACCTCCACGTCACCGACCGCCACCGTGTTTACAATACTGTAGCCTGAATATCGTATGCAATACTGGCTCGTTCGGCTCGCCGCCCGATCCCGCTACCGGCCGGTTGACCTGGGTCCCTGCCACACACCGTCCCGTCCCCGGTGCACAACTCTCGAACCCCCGGAGGGTCGGGGTAGGCGCCGGCGCAGCGGCGTCCCGTGTCCATCATGCCGCGAAGGAAGCGCCGGCGGCAGGTCGATCTTTATCGAGATCTGTACCGGCTATCGATCGAGATCTGCACCGGGCCGACACCGCTCGGATCGGTTCCCCCGACCCACCAGCCGTCGTCGGGGCGGATCGTGCCGGTTAGGGTGCGCCGATGAGCAACCGACAACGGGCACTGGTCACCGGCGGATCGCGCGGCGTCGGAGCCGCCGTCGCCACCGCGCTCGCGCAGGCCGGCTACACCGTCGCCGTGCACTGCCGGGCGGACACCACCGAGGCCGACGCGGTGGCCGCCGCGCTGCCCGGCCTCGGGCACGCCGTCGTCGCCGGTGACCTCGCCGACCCGGACCGGGCGCAGTCGGTGGTCGCCGCCGCGGTCGAGGCGCTCGGCGGGGTGGACCTGCTGGTCAACAACGCCGGACGGTACGTCGAACGCCCGATCACCGAGACCTCCTACGAGGACTGGCAGGCGAACTGGCGGGAGATCCTCGACGTCAACCTGCACGGCACCGCCAACGTCACCTGGTGCGTGGTGCACCACCTGCTCGAACGTCCCGAGGGCCCGGCTGGCGGTCGGATCGTCAACGTCGGCTCGCGGGGCGCCTACCGGGGCGAGCCGAACGCACCCGCGTACGGTGCCAGCAAGGCCGGGGTGCACTCGCTGACCCAGTCCCTCGCCGTCGACCTCGCCCCGCACGGCATCGGCGTGGCGGCGGTCGCGCCGGGCTTCATCCGTACCGAGATGGTGGCCGGCTTGCTCGACGGGCCCGCCGGCGATTCGATCCGGGCGCAGAGCCCGTTCGGCCGGGTCGCCGAGCCGGCCGAGATAGCGGCGGCGGTCGCCTGGCTCGCCGGACCGGAGTCGAGTTGGGCCAGCGGCGCGGTGCTCGACCTCAACGGCGCCTCCCACCTGCGCTGAGCGGCGCTGCCGGTTGCTACCCGCCGTGGTGGCAGGCTGGCGAGTGACCGCCGACCGACGGGTGTCGGTGACCGGCGCCACCGCGACGACCGGCACACGGTTCACCTTGTCGGTCAGCCGTCGGCGGCGAGCAGCAGGTCGCGTGCCTCGGCGACGAACCGCGCCCCGGCCCCGGACAGCTCCCGCCGGTCGCCGCTCTGGTGCAGGACCAGCGCCTCGGCGACCAGTGGGTGATGCGGGGACTTGGACAGATACCACCGCCCCGCCTCCACCTTGGCGCAGAGGCTGCCCTCGGCGAGGAACCGCAGCGCCCGGCAGGCGTTCAGTACGGCGGGCCCCTGCGCGCCCTGCACCAGCGCCCACTCCAGTTGCCGGCAGATCGCCTCCCGCAGCCGACCCGCCGGCACCGGGGCGAAGATCCGGTCCGGTGGTGGGCCGGCGACCGCCAGCCCGTACCGGCGGCAGACCTCGGCGTGCAGCACCAGGTCCGGGTCGCCGGGATGCCCGGTGCCGGGGATGACGTGCGGGCTGCCGTCGGGGCTGCCGGCGACGCGTACCTCGAACGGGCAGGCGCCGAGCGAACGGGCGGTGGCGGCGGTGACGACGGTCAGCTCCAGCCCCCGTCCGGGGCAGCGGTCGATGGTCCGGCCGACCGCGGTGCCGGTCCGGTACTGGCCCGCCTCCCCGGCGGGCCGGGCCACCACGGCGAGCAGGTCCACGTCGCTGTGCGCCGGGGAGAAACCGCCCAGCACGGCGGATCCGTGCAGGTAGAGCCCGACCAGGTCGGTACCGGACAGGGTACGCAGGACCGTCGCGACCTGGCGGGCGTACCCGACCACGCGGTGATGCGCGCGGGCAGTGACGGCCATGAGTACTGATGGTAGTGCTCGCCCCGGTCCGCTTTGGTCCCGCCGTCGATGCTCCGCCGGTCCGGGCCGGCTGTCCGAGTGCGCGACCGGCGCCGGCCGCTTCGGCGTACGCTGCGGAATATCAAGAGCCACCGGCTCCGACCAGACGTCCCCGGCGCCGGCCGCAGTGCGAGGAGTCGAATGCTCGACACACGCCTGTTCCACCATCTGGTGAGCTGGCTGGGTCAGTGGCCTACCCGGCAGCCGTTGCAGGTGGTGGGCTCGGAGCGGCGGATCCGGCCGGCCTGGGACGGGCAGGTGCATCCGGTGGTCGGTGTCGGCGAGCCCGGTGCCCTGGTGCTGTCGGTGCCGCCGGACCGGGTGGCGGCCGTACGCGAACTGGCCGGCAAGCCGTTCGACACGCTGCTCGCCGAGCTGCCGTACGCCGTGGGTTTTCCGGGTTGGCAGTCGTATCCGGCGATTTTTCGTTATTCGCTGGCACCGGCATCGCTGCCGGACGCGGGGGAGTGGGGCGCCGCCGACGATCCGACGCTGCCCACCTGGCTGCGTCCGTTCGCCGACGTGCTGGTGGCCCGCGACGGCGACGGCGAGTACCTGGCCGGGGTGGGCGTCAAGCGCCACGACCGGTACGGCCACGAGCTGTCGGTCGGCACCACGCCGGCAGCCCGGGGCCGGGGGTTGGCCCGGCGGCTGGTGGCGCAGGCCGCCCGGCGGGTGCTCGACGAGGGCGCGGTGCCGACCTACCTGCACGCGCCCGACAACCACGCCTCGGCGCGGGTGGCCGGCGCGGCGGGTTTCCCGGACCGGGGCTGGACGTCGTACGGGGTCTTTCGCTCCGAGTAATCGCCGCTGGTAGCGATATCGATGGATGCCCTCCGGCGGGATCCGTCGCGTGGGGCCGGGCTGCGGTGGGTTGACAACGTATCGACCGGGATGGTCATATCGAAGTAGTTAACACTCTTTACAGTTCGGTGTCGGCCACCCGGTCGCTCGGTCACCCCGAGCCGGTCGGCCCTGCCCCGACCGAGCCGGTCGGCCACTCCCACCAGGAGGACCTGATGTCCCAACCACTCCGGCACGGTAGACGGGCGTTCGCGGTCACCGCGACTCTCGCCCTGCTGCTGACCGCCGCCCCGGCCGCCAGTGCGCGGGCCGGCACCACCACCGACGGGTCGGCCACCTCCACCGCCGCCGACGTGGTCGTCGCCGCACCGGCCACCTTCACCCACCCCGGCGTACTGGTCAGCCGGCCACAGCTCGACTTCATCCGGGGCCGGGTCAACGCCAACGCCCAACCCTGGCGCGCCGCCTACGACCAGATGATGGCCAGCCGGTACGCGTCCCTGACCCGGACCGCGAAGCCGCGAGCCGTGGTCGAGTGCGGGTCGTACTCGAACCCGAACAACGGCTGCACCGACGAACGCGAGGACGCGCTGGCCGCGTACACCCTGTCGCTGGCCTGGTACATCACCCAGGACAGCCGGTATGCCGCCAAGGCCATCCAGATCATGGACGCCTGGTCGGCGGTGATCCAGGACCACACCAACAGCAATGCCCCGTTGCAGACCGCCTGGGCGGGCTCCTCCTGGCCCCGGGCAGCCGAGATCATCCGCTACACGTACAGCGGCTGGTCGTCGGCGAACATCACCCGGTTCGGCAACATGCTGCGCAACGTCTACCTGCCGGAGATCATCAACGGCAACACGTACAGCAACGGCAACTGGGAACTGAGCATGATGGAGGCGTCCATCGGCATCTCGGTCTTCCTGGAGGACCGGGGCGTCTACGACCGGGCGCTGGCCAAGTTCCGCGCCCGGGTGCCCGCCTTCATCTACATCACCAGCGACGGCGCCTTCCCGAAGGGCCCGGCCGGCAGCACCATCGACACCCGGTCCGAGGTGGCCAGCTACTGGCAGGGCCAGAACACTTTCGTGGACGGTCTGTCCCAGGAGACCTGCCGGGACTTCACCCACACCGGGTACGGCCTGTCCGCCATCGCCCACGTCGCCGAGACCACCCGGCACCAGGGCCAGGACCTCTACCCGGAGTTGCAGGACCGGCTCCGGCACGCGCTCGGCTTCCACGCCAAGTACCAGCTCGGCGAGGCCATCCCGAGCTGGCTCTGCGGCGGCAGCCTGACCAAGGGCCTCGGCCCGATCACCGAGGTCGGCTTCAACGCGCTGAACAACCGGATGGGCATCGCGATGACCAACACCCAGCGGCTCACCGAACAGCAGCGCCCGGCCGGCACCAACAACCTCTTCGTCGCCTGGGAAACCCTGACCCACGCGGGCAACCCCAACTGACCGTACGGCACCACGGAGAAGTCGCCGGCACACCCGCGCCCACGGGTGTGCCGGCGCACCGCATACCGGCCGAAACGCCGATCGGTCCCGCCTCCACCCTGGACCGATGACGCGCAGTGACGGAAGCTATTCGCAGGGCGCCAAGGATGGATAGTCCCGGGTGTGCCTTCTTCCGAGAGCTGCGGCCTTCCACAAGGGGAATAGGTGTGAGTGATCTTCCGGCGCGATTCAAGCGGCTACGCGCAGAGCGCGCGGTCACCCAGGATCAGGTGGCCGAAGCGATCCAGGTCAGCGATTCCTTGATCGCGGCCTTCGAGACGAACCGGCTGGTCCCGAAGCCCGACACGGCCGCGACCCTGGACGCGTACTTCGGCACCGGCGACGAGATCCAAAAGGCATCGATCGAGGCCCGAAAAAACCGCCGCCCGACACCGACCTGGTTCCGGCCGTGGCGGGAGGTTGAAGACTCCGCGTCCATGCTCCGTTACTTCCAGGCCACCCTGATTCCAGGTCTGCTTCAAACCGAGGCGTACGCACATGCGGTGTTCGCCGCATCGGGAACACTGACCGCTGACGAGGTTGCGTCGAGGGTTGCCTACCGGATGGAGCGACAGAGCGCCATCCTCGACCGAGATCAGCCGCCGTTCTGCGTCTTCATACTGGATGAATCCGCGCTGCGGTGCGGGCGGCCCGAGATCGCCAAGGATCAGTTGAAGTACCTGGCCGACGCGAGCGACCGCGCCAACCTCTTCGTCCACGTGGTTCCCGATGCGGCCGGACTGTATGTAGGCCGGTCAGGGTCGTTCGCCCTGGGCACGATGCTCGGCGGAGGGATGGTTGGCTACCTGGAGGACTTCTACGAAGGCCGAGTCATCGACGAGCCAACTCGCGTAGACGGCCTCGATCGGACGTGGCAGGCTATAGCGGCGGTCGCACTCCCGTGCGATCAGTCGAGAGACCTGATCCTGAAGTTGGTGGATGAGAGATGACGACCGAATCCCCGAACTGGCGGAAGTCCAGCCGCAGCAACCAGTCCGGTGGGGACTGCGTGGAGGTTGCCGACAACCTGTCCGGTCGCGTCCTCGTCCGGGACAGCAAGGACCAGTCTGGCCCCGTGCTCGCCTTCGGATCAGCGGCGTGGCGCGGCTTCGTCACCCTGGCCAAGCAGGTCTGACGCGACCGACCGAAGCGAAAGAAGCCCCCACCTCGCGGCCGGGGGCTTCTTTTTATCCACTCCGGATTCTGTATCGCAGATCCTGTCGCGCCCGTGCTGTCTACCTCTCGTGATCGCGTTGCCTTTCGTGATCAGGGAGAGTTTGGCCGGTCATAGCGAGCCAAACTCTTCGCGATCACGGGCGCGCCCACCGGAGGTACGCGAGACAGCGGCTGGAGCGCGAGTGCGGCGAGGTGCACGTCCCCCGCCCGTGGCGTGAAGTGGCGACCGCCGTACCCGGAAGGGATTTTCCGTTGCGGCGCGGGCCGGCGCGGTCGAGACTGCCCGGATGAGCGCGACCCCACCGACCTTCGACGAGCTTGTCGCCGAGGGCGTCGCAGTGCCGGTGGACGGCTGGGACTTCTCCTGGTTCGTTGGCCGGGCCACCGAGGAACGCCCCTCCTGGGGCTACTCCCGGTTGCTCGGCGACCGGATGTCCCGGGCAACGGCCGCCGTCGATCTGCAAACTGGCGGTGGTGAGGTGCTCGCCACCATTCCCGAGCCGCCGCCGCTGCTGGTGGCGACCGAGTCCTGGCCGCCGAACGTCGATGTCGCCCGGCGCAACCTGGCCCCGCTCGGGGGGCGCGTGGTTGCCGCCGCCGACCGGTCCGAGCTGCCGTTCCGCACCGGCGCCTTCGACCTGGTGGCCAGTCGGCACCCGGTGGACACCCACTGGCCGGAGGTGGCCCGGCTGCTGCGCCCCGGCGGCACCCTCCTCTCCCAGCAGATCGGCCCCGGCACCGTCGGCGAACTCGCCGAGGTCATCGCCGGCCCGCTGCCGGCCAACCCCCGCCGGGGCACGGCGTGGATCGCCGCCGAGGCCGGGGCCGCCGGCCTGGAGCTGCTTGACCTGCGCGAAGAAGCCCTGCGTACGGTTTTCCACGACATCGGCGCGGTGGTCCACTTCCTGCGCAAGGTGATCTGGATCGTGCCCGGCTTCACCGTCGAGCGCTACCGTGACGAGCTCGCCGCGCTGCACCGGCGGATCGAGGCGGACGGCCCGTTCGTCGCGTACGCCCGGCGGATCCTGGTCGAGGCCCGCAAGCCCCACTGACCCGGACCCGCCGGACACCCCCCGTTCCCCCGTTTCCCCCGTTCCCCCGTTTCCCCCGTTTCCCCCGTTTCCCCCGTTTCCCCCGTTTCCCCCGTTTCCCCCGTTTCCCCCGTTTCCCCCGTTTCCTGGGCTACCGCTGGCGGTGCCACTGGTAGATGCCGAGGCCGATCAGGAGCAGGCTGACCAGGCTGGCGGCGGCGCGTACCGTGTTCCAGCCGGTCCAGCGGGACGAGTAGTCCGCCCAGACCCGTGCCGCCTCCGCCGGATCGGCCGGCACCGCCGTCGCGGCGAGCAAATCGTTCAGCGGCACGTTGACCGCCACGGTCAGCAGGAACGCGCCGAACAGGTAGACGGCCGCGGCGAGCAGGAACAGCACCGCCGCCGGCCGATGCCCGAGCACCAGCAGCAGCACGCCGGTCAGCGTCGCCGTGACCACCGGGCCGAAGAACGTGACGAAGAAGAGCGGATTCTGGATCTTCACGTTGATGCTGTTCATGGCCCGGATCGCGGAGCCCCCGCCGATCGCGTTCAGGCCGGGCATCACCGACACCGAGTACGCGTAGTACAGGCCGGTGATCGCCCCGGTCACCGCCAGCGTCACCGCCGCCGACCAGGCCGCCAGGGTGCCGGTCATGACGGTTGCGCCGCCGCCCGCTCGGACCAGGCCCCGGTGGCGGCGGCCTCCTTCGCGTACTCGGCGAAGTCGCGGGGCTCCCGGCCCAGGGCACGGCGCACCCCGTCG